>NZ_AUFB01000006.1 GCF_000426285.1 Rhizobium leucaenae USDA 9039
GCCTACATGACCTTTCCCAAGCAGCACTGGACCAAGCTTCACAGCACGAACCCGATTGAGCGATTGAATGGAGAAATCAAGCGAAGGACCGAGGTCGTCGGCATCTTTCCAAACGACGATGCCATCGTCAGGCTCGTCGGCGCTTTGCTTCTGGAGCAAAATGATGAGTGGGCTGTTCAGCGCTCGCGGTACATGACACTGGAAACCATCGCGACAATGAGCGATGATCCGCTCATCAACTTGCCTGCTGCGGCAAGCTGACCCGTTCCCGGCCCTGTCCGGAAAGCTCGACGATCGACCGAGCTACACCACTCCCTGGGACATCATCCGCGGCGTCTCGGAAGGATCATCTGTTTGTAAAAGCCTACGCGCTGCGTTGAGACAAAAATATCGACGTTCGGCAAATATCAGCTGTCAGTCGCAATCACGGATTCGCAAATCATCGGAATGCATAGCGCCAAAGTGCTCGCCAATCATAGACGAACAAATATCCGCTGGTCGGCTCTTGCTGAAAACAAGGCCGACCAGACTTTCTTGTCGGACTAAAGCGTCAGGAATGCTGACGGCGGGAGCTGAAGAGCAGCAGCGATCCGTCTCAACTTTGCTGGATCAATATCAGCGCCGCTTTCGATATCGATGAGCTCTTCATTGGCGAGACCGCACGTCACCGCCAGATCCTCGATACTGTAGCCCACGGTTTCACGCGCTGCCTTTACACGCGCCGCCACATCGTCCGCCTGTACGGGTTCCGTTTGAACCTGGTTGAAATTGTTGAGTGAAATGGACATATCGTCTCCTTCTCTATATAGATTCTTACGAAGTCTTTTGTGAGTTTCGGGACAGGCGCCCGTTAAGGTGCCGATAACCTTTTATTTCAGCATTGTAATATGAACAAGCGCAAATCGTCGCAGTCGGCCCGGGCGCGCTGATCGCGGCGCGGGGATGCTATTCATGGATGCCATGGCTGGCACCTTACGAAGAATGATCAAACAACGGATAGTGAACGGATTTTTACCCAATCATGGAGCGGGCGGTCACGGCAACGAAGAGGCCGGCGCTCGGCCTGCCTCTTCATGAAATATCTGTGAATATGGCGGGATGCGAAGATAAATTGAGACGATGAGATGTCAGGACGGCTTGCCTTTTCAAACAAAATCCATCGTCGATTCGCTTGACCGAGAGATTTGCTCCGCATCGCCAAACATGAGGCGCAAGAGCGATTGAAGGTCTAGCCTTTGGACTTCGAGGCGCGACTTGGCCGGCGGACGGCTCTTACCTTGCCGCTGCCTCCACCGCCGCAAAAGAACTGATCGCCGCCATCGGACTCCAAGCCCGACACCCCCACTCCAGGCGGCATGTCGAGCCGCTCCAGCACCTTTCCCGTTTCAGGATCGATCCGTCTCACATCGCTCTCGTCACCTTCCCAGGTGCCGTGCCAGAGTTCGCCGTCGACCCAGGTGACTCCCGTAACAACGCGATTGGACTCGATCGTGCGGAGAATAGCCCCTGTTTGCGGATCGATCTGATGGATCTTCCGGCCCCGGTGCTGACCCACCCAGAGAGTGCCTTCGGCCCATGCGAGCCCCGAATCCCCGCCATTGCCGGGCGCCGGGATCGTCGCGAGCACGCTGCCGGTTTTCGGATCGATTTTGTGGATGCGATCCTCGGCGATCTGAAAGAGATGCTGACCGTCGAAGGCTGTCCCTGCATGCGAGGCGACCTCGATCGAGCGCAACACCTGCTCTCCCTTTGTGGGATCGAAGGAGTTCAGCCTGTCTCCGGAGGCAAACCAGACGCTCTGGCCGTCGAAGGTGACGCCATTCACGCGGTCGGCGCCCGGAAAGGGTCCATATTCACGAAGAATTTCGGCTTGAGATCGTTTCATGCTGTCATCCTATTCGTTCGGCAGGGGCCCCGGGAGTAACAAGATTGTCGGGAAACCGAGCACCGGCGGGGTCATCCAGCGGCGTGCCCTCCCAAGGCCTAACGACTGCACCTTACCAGCTTCCGCAAGCTGTTCGAGCGCCCGTTGTACGGTGCGCGGGCTGGCACCCAGCGCAATCGCCAGCGCCGAACTCGACCAGGACTCGCCGTCGGCAAGAAAGGCGAGCAGCGCCGCATGCTGCTCTTCGACGGGCGGCGCCAAGACTGCGACCTCGCGTGAGCGCCGCGGCACCAGCGTGAAGCCTCGCTTCGTCGCCTTGACATCCGCCAGCGTCCGCAGTTCCGCGCGAAGTCGGCCCATTTCGACACGCAGCCGCGCGCGATGCGATTCATCGGCATGTTTCGCCCGGAAAGCACGCGCGAGGAGGGTACTCCTCGGCACGTCACCGGGCCAGGCTTCACCCAGCACGCGGGCAAGCGTAAACAAGACCGGGCGCGTCGCGAGCGAAACGATTGTTCCCGCGTTCCGAACGACATTCCGGCACGCGTCCACCACGAGCGTCCCCGACTCCAGCAGCGTTTCCACCTCTTCGAGCAGGAGCGGGCGCTCCTCGCCATGCAGGATCACGCGTGCCGCTGCTGTGTGCAGAACGAGTGAAGCGCTTTCGACCTCTGCCGTCAGCGCGGGAATATTCGCTGCCCGCGCGGCATGCGCTGCCCGCGTGAGCGCCGCACGCGCTGCCTTCGTCTGCAGGCGGCGAATAGCTATTCCGGCAACCACCAGCTCGTGAGCGGCCCTCGATGCGGAAGGGAGCGGTGCCGGGTCGAGCTCGGCGAGCACACGCTCGGCTTCGTCGAGATGGCCGATCAGCAGCAGGCGCCGGACTTCGAGATTGCGGGCATGCGCGGCATTCACGCGATCGCCATGCGCCTCCAGCGTTACCCGTGCGGCAGCAAGAGCCTTGGAAGGCCAGGTGAGGTCACGCGAGACGAGTGCAATCTCCGCTTCGGCGACGACACATCGGGCGCGGGCCATGGCCTCCCTCGGCCCGAAAGCGCGTGCAGCACTCTTGAGGAGCGTCTTTGCACGGCTGAGATCGCCGAGTTGCGCCATCGCGATGCCCCTGAGCGCGAGAGCGGGCGCATCATCGCGCAGGGCTACCCGCTTCAACGCGCCGAGAGGGTCGCCACCCGCCAGCGCATGCGCCGCAGCGGTGATCATCGAGTCCATCGAAATCCCGTCAAACTTGTAACTCCCATCATTTCGATAGCCGGGCGTAGCTTACTCGCGACCACCAACCAGCACGCCGCATCTTGAATGATACGACGGCAGATAGCCAAGGGAGAAAAATCATGACCGCACATGTGATCGCAACACGTCAGGAATGGTTGGCCGCAAGGCTGGACCTACTCGCAGATGAGAAGGCACTGACGCGGCAGAGCGACGAATTGGCGCTGCGCCGGCAAGCCCTCCCCTGGGTGCGGATCGACAAGGACTATCGTTTCGAGACGGAGAATGGCAGCGCCTCGCTTGTCGATCTCTTCAAGGGGCGCTCGCAGCTTCTCGTCTACCACTTCATGTTCGGCCCCGACTATACGGCCGGCTGCCCGTCTTGCTCTTCGATCGCGGATGGGTTCAACGGCTTCTTCGTTCATCTCGAAAACCACGATGTTGCCTTCTCGGCGATATCGCGCGCACCGCTGGCAAAGCTGCAGGCGTTCAAGCAGCGAATGGGCTGGACCTTCCCCTGGGCGTCCTCATTCGGCGGCGATTTCAATAGCGACTTCAGCGTCTGCTTCAGCGAAGAACAGCAGCGCGAGGGCGGCATTGAATATAATTTCCGCCGCGAGGCGCCTCTACCTCAGCCTCTCACAAGCAAGACCGTTCAGGGATGCGAAGCGTGCGGCAGCGAGGAACCAGTGACGCAGATAGCAGCTATGACCGGGACCGACGCCGCCACATTTACGCGCGAAAGGCCGGGCGTCAGCGCCTTCGTGCTCGATGACGGCGTCGTCTATCACACCTATTCCAGCTATGCGCGCGGGCTCGACGGCCTCTGGGGCATGTACCAATGGCTCGACCGTGCCCCCAAGGGACGCAACGAGAATGGGATCTGGTGGCGCCATCATGACCGGTACGGCCGGAGCTGAGGTTTCGATGTCTACTCAACGCAACCCTCTTTCCGCCGGCAGCGGATCTGCCGGCGAGCCTGCGGCCATCGGCCTCTCTCACTGGCTGTCCCTCGCCGCAGCGCCGACATTCGCGATCATGGCGCTGCTGACGGCCACAATCGGCGATGCCGATATGATCTGCTCCGCCATGCAAGGGGCTTCACCCCTCAGCGGAATGGTCCCGATGTACCTGCTCATGAGCGTCTTTCATGTCGCGCCCTGGCTGAAACTTCTGTCCCGCCAACGAAACGCTGCGCGCCGGGCCTAAGCCGGCGTTCGCCATGCTGATCACCACCATGGGAGCCTTTCGGTTCCTCCCCCGACAATTCCAAACCTGCGATGCGCGATTACCGACTCGTAAAGATTGGATTCAATCTTTTTTGGTAATTCTCCATTAGCAATTCATGTCGGCGGGTGTCCGACTGCATGGATTCTGCGGTCGACTGTGGTTTTGCGTGCGGGTTCATATGCGTCTAACGGCTGTCTCAGCAATCTTTCTCACCTCTTTGATCTTGTCGGCATGCGCCGCCAGTTCCGGTCCGGAAGACCTCATGGCCGTCGCGCCGCCGTCGCAGGAAACGACCAATTCCATCACCCGATCGAACGGGCCTGTGCCATCCGCCGAGGTCGGCAGCGCCACCCAGCAGATAGTCCAGCAGCAGCAAGCGTTGACATGGACCGAGCCGGACCCGCAGCCGCAAGCGTTCTTGCCCACAGCCAAGACCGACAGCGTCCCAATTCCCGCGGAAAAGCCGGTCGCTCTGCTCATGCCGACCAACCCCGCGATCAGCGCAGCGCCGCACACGCGGATGCAAATCTATAGCCGGCGCTTCCGCGACGCCAAACCCATCAATTTCGGCAGTTCCTCGCCAAGAAAACTCGCCGTGCATGGCGTCGACGTTTCCCGCTGGCAAGGCGAAATCGATTGGGAGAAGTTGCAGGCGCAGGGCGCCAATTTCGTCTATTTGAAAGCGACTGACGGCGGCGATCACCTTGACCCCATGTTCAAGAAGAATTGGCGCAGAGCCAAGGAGGCAGGACTGAAACGGGGTGCCTATCACTTCTTCTACTGGTGCCGGACGGCAGGCGAACAGGCCGATTGGTTCATCCGCAACGTTCCGAGGGAGGCGGGCGCCCTTCCGCCGGTCATAGACGTCGAATGGAATGGCGAATCGAGCTGCAAGAGACGGCCATCACGCGAGCACGTCCTCGAAAAAATGCAGGTCTTCATGGACAGGCTGGAGAGATACTACGGCCAACGTCCGATCATCTATACCGCCCCGGATTTCTACCGCGACAATTTAAGGGGTGAATTCACCGACTACCCCTTCTGGCTGCGCTCGGTGGCCGCGCATCCCTCCCAGGTCTATCCGGGACGCAAATGGCTCTTCTGGCAATATTCCGGTTCCGGACTCACCCATGGCGTCGAGGGTCGGATCGACCTCAATGCTTTCCACGGCAGCGAGGAAGAATGGCACAATTGGGTGGCGGCGCGTTCGAATTGAGCCGAGGGGGGACCGAACCTGACTTTCGTTTCCTGTCAAATGAACATGGAGAACGAAGGCTGTCGGTCTTAGCCTAGCCGCACCCAATCTATGGCGTCGAGAACATAGGGAGCGAACAAGAAATCTCGGATATCGACGATCCGATTTTCCGACCAGCCGATCAGCACAAAATGCGCAGGTCTTTCCATCGAACCGGTACTGTCGAAGACCAGCATAGCAGGCTGTCCTTCAATCGCACCAAGGGCAAACCGCCATCTCGTTTCCTCCGCATAGCGCGTGAAATAGACACCAATCTTGTCGCGCCCTTCCAGTCGGAGCCGGTTCACCAGTTCGAGCTTCACGTCATCGGCAAGCATGGCGCGGATTGTGTCGAATTCGCCGCTGCGAAACAGATCGACATAGGCGGTGATCTTCCGCCGGTCCGCGTCTGACATCAGCGGCAGCCGGGTGTCTTCGGGCGCTTGCGCGAGTTGCCGTAGCGCAGTTCGCCCGCGCTGAAGCGCCGACTTGGCCGCCGCAGGAGAGCACTCTGCGATATCTGCGATCTCGTCGACCGAATGACCGAGAACATCCTTGAGGATTACCGCGCAGCGCTGAAATTCAGGCAGTCGCAGAAACATCTGAAAGCTGATCGCGACGATATCAGCCTGAGGCATCGGTGCCGCCTCGATGTCCTCGGTGAGCGGAACGACAGTCTGCCGGGACCCACCACGCAGGAAATCGAGACTCGCATTATGGGCGATGCGAAACAGCCAGGCATCGACATTATCCACCGCGGTGCCCTCGGCTCGCGCGTGAAGAGCTTTGACGAGGGTATCTTGCACTACGTCCTCGCCATGGACGGCCGATCCGGTCATGCGCGCGCAGTAGCGGTGCAGGCGTGGCCGCAGCATTTTTATCCGATCTTCGAATTCGTCGGTGTTCATGTATCGAGACCTACTGTGCTTCAGCGTTCTGTTTCGCTAGGCATTGATCATAAATATCGATGAGACTCGTCGGCAAGGTGGCGGAGTGGTGGCTTTCCAAACTTTGGATAGTCACCGCCACCCGCCATTCCTCCCTCACCCGCCGAGACGACAACGGGAATGTTTCAAACTTCCCTAATGTCGAAAAGGAACATCTGAACGCCCGAGTCATCGGGCGCAAAAAGCCGGCGATCTGCGCCAGCCACTTGTCCCTCTGGGCTTGCAAACGCCCTTTCGATCGCCGCGAGATCGTCGAAATACAAGGTTCCGATCCGATGAACAGGTGAGATTCCAAGGGGCATCGCAATGGGTCCGTTGTTGACCTCGTATTTTCTGAGACCCGGAATCTTCTTGGCGAGAGGCACGTGGATTTCGAAGTAATGTCGGTCAAATTCCTCGACATTTTTCGGTGTCGGATAAATCACGACCATCGGAGCCATTGCAGTTCTCCTTTGTTCTGTATGAGATGTTCTGTATGTGACGCAAACTGACGTGTTTTCACTCACCGGGTTTCGCTGAACACCGCCGAGTCCACCGTCGAATCCAAGCTCGCCAGATCGAGGACCTTCGGGAAATAGGCTTGCATCCGTGGATCCCTACGCATCGCCTCGACGGCTTCGGGGGTCTCCCATTCGGAGTAGATGACGACGCTGGCGCCGTCCTCTGCCGCAATCAGCCGGGTCGTTTTCCAGCCGTTGAGTGTGCGGATCACTGTGTCGGTGGTCTGCTTCAAGAGCGCAATCAGCGCATCCTGCTCTTCAGGTTTGACCTTCAGCAGATTGATCAAAATAGCGGACTCGTTGAACATGCCATATCTCCTTGTGCTTCGAACACACCAAAGACGATCGGCAGAGTGGAAACGGATCGCGACCTGGAAGATTTTTTGAAAATCTGCAGCGCAGGCGCGGCTTAACCAGTGTCATCCACGCTTAACCAGGTTCGTCCACAAGGAACTTGCCGAACACATATTGCCACACTCTCCCGCCGCTACATCTAGAAAGCGAAATAATCAGCTTGCTCATCCTCGGGTGCTCAGGAAATGCAATGAAGGAGACACGGCCATGGTCGACGAAAAGCAGCTCATCTCGAAAATCACCTGGCGCCTGATGCCCTTTCTGGGGCTCCTGTACCTGGTCGCCTATATCGACCGTCAGAATGTCAGCTTCGCCAAGCTGCAGATGGTCGATGCGCTCGGGATGAGCGAATATGCCTATGGCCTTGGCGCATCGCTCTTTTTCATCGGTTATTTCATCTTCGAAGTGCCGAGCAATCTGATGCTGGATAGATTTGGCGCCAGCAAATGGTTCGCCAGAATTCTGGTATCCTGGGGGATCGTGACGACGCTCCTCGCTTACACGCAGAATGCGACGATGTTCTATATCCTGCGCTTCCTTCTCGGCGCATGCGAGGCAGGCTTCTTCCCCGGCGTTCTCTATCTACTCACGCTCTGGTTCCCGTCCGTTTATCGCGGGGCGATGGTCGGGCTGTTCATGATCTTCAGCGCATTCGCCAATGCCGTTGGTGCGCCGCTCGGCGGTACGCTGCTAGATCTCAACGGGCTGTACAATCTCGCCGGCTGGCAATGGGTCTTCATCGCAACGGGCGTGCCGGCCATCATATTGGGCGTGGTGACGATATTCTATCTGTCGGACCGCCCATCGCAGGCGCATTTTCTGACGGATGAGGAGAAGCGTTGGCTGCAGGACAGGCTCGCCACCGAAAATGCCGGTATGGACAAGAACGCCGATAGTGGTTTCAAAGCTCTCGTCGACCCCCGCGTGCTGCTGATGGCGCTCTGCTACATCGCCTTTCCGCTCGCGGCCTATGGCCTGAGCTATTGGCTACCGACAATCGTGAAAAGCTTCGGCGTCGGCAATACCGAGAACGGTTTCCTGAACATCATTCCCTGGGTTCTGGTCGCGATCAGCCTTTATGTCGTTCCCGCCATGGCGGCCAAGGCGAAATCGAAGACGCCTTATATCGTCATCCCAGCCTTTGTCGGAGCGGTGTCACTGCTGCTTTCCGCGCTGATTCCGGATCACACGCTGCAGTTCGCGTTTCTCTCCATCGCAGCCGCGGGCATCTTTTCCGGCCAGCCGGTCTTCTGGAGCCTGCCGTCGCGATTCCTGAGGGGCGCAGGCGCCGCCGCAGGCCTTGCAGCCATCAACTCCGTCGGCAATCTCGGCGGCTTCATTGCCCAGAACGTCGTACCGTGGATCAAGGACGCCACGGGAAGCACGATTGCCCCGATGTTCTTCCTGGCCGGATGCCTGGCTGTCGGAGGCCTGCTCGTATTCGTCGTGGAGCAGCAGATATCGCGCCGGGAGCGGATCGCCAGAGAAAGAGAGATCGGGGTAGCAGTATCCCCGAAAATCTGATCAGCCGGCATCCGCTATTTGGCCGCCAGCACGAAATCGTGCTCGATGTCCCAGAAAGCGCCTTGGAAACCATATTCTTTCGCGCGTGAAGGATCATTTGTCCGCTTGAACTTGGCAAGCAGGCTCTCCTTCACACCGAAGACCGCATCGGAACTGATATAGGGATCGTCCGGATCGAAAATGTGGGTTACCAGGGGTTCGAAGCCCTTTGCCTTGATGATGTAGTGCAGATGCGCTGGGCGATATGGATGGCGGCCGAGCTGGCCGAGGAGCTGACCGACCGGACCGTCGTCGGGGATCGGATAATATTTCGGCTTCACCGCCCGGAACCAGTAACGGCCGTCTGCGCCGGTGCGAAAAACGCCGCGCAGATTGAACTCCGGTTGCACGCCCTGCTGCTGGACATCGTAGAAACCTTCGTCATTGGCCTGCCAGACGTCGATGACGGCGTTTTCGATCGGCTGTCCCTCGGTGTCCAGGATACGGCCGGAGATGAACATGTCCTCGCCCTTCTGGTCGAGGCAGATGTTGGCGCCCATCTCCAGCTCCGGTGCACCGTCCACATGGAATGGCCCTAACACCGTGCTTTGCGAAGCGCCCGACGGCTTGCGGTTGTTGATCGCGTCGACCAGCATCGATACGCCCAGCACGTCGGAAAGCAGGATGAACTCCTGCCGCCACTCATTGCAGATCTGTCCGGTGCGGGTGAGAAACAGGATGGCCTGTAACCATTCGTCCTGCGTCGGTTCGATCTCCTTTACCGCCTCGTGCATTTTGCGGGTGATGACTTCCATCACCTGTTTCAGCCGTTCGTTCTTGGCATTGCGGTTGCGGCCAGTGACCACTTCGACGGAATTCTCCTCGGTGAAGAAGCCTTTTTCGTGCGCTTCCATGTCCACAATCCTCACTTGTCAATATCCCACAGCCGTAACGCGCACTCGCCATATCGAAGCGCATCGACGCTTGTATCGGGTGGCTGAGCAGACCGAATGGTTTGCATCTTACCCTTTGACGGCGCGCGCCATATATTTATGTACATGAATGCTTGGCGAACGATGGCGCAGTGTTTGAAGCTTTGGCGACGAATGCCGCCAATCCTCGCCTTGATGCTGGCTCTGGCATCGGCATTTTGCCTGACCCTCTCGCCGACAGTTGGTGCGGGGCGCGTGGCGATGGTCCTGAAGGTGAACGGCGCGATCGGCCCGGCAACATCGGACTATATACGGCGCGGTCTTCAACGCGCCAGCGAAGATGGCGCAACCCTGGTCGTCCTGCAGATCGATACGCCCGGCGGGCTCGACACATCGATGCGAGAGATCATTCGTGCAATCCTCGCCTCGCCTGTGCCTGTGGCGGGGTTTGTGGCGCCAAGCGGCGCCCGCGCCGCCAGCGCCGGCACCTATATTCTCTATGCAAGCCACATCTCGGCGATGGCGCCGGGTACCAATATCGGCGCGGCCACTCCGATTGCTATCGGCGGCAATCCGTTTGGGGGCGGTTCGGAACCGGACAAGGGGAATTCAGGAGGGCCAGGCAATACCCAAGGACAGCCTTCCCGTGACGCCAGCGAGGCCAAAGCGGTCAACGATGCCGTCGCCTATATTCGGGGGCTGGCCGAACTGCGCAATCGCAACGCCGATTGGGCGGAAAGGGCCGTCCGGGAAGCTGCGAGCCTTTCTGCAACCGCAGCCGTGCACGAGCACGTCGTCGATTTCACGGCAAACACCATCCAAGATCTCCTGACCCAGGCGCAGGGACGCACGGTTCGGGTCGGCCAGACGGATGTCCGCCTCGATACCGCCGGCCTTGGCGTTCGCGAATTCGAGCCGGATTGGCGGACGCGTGTGCTTTCCGTGATTACCGATCCGAACATAGCGCTGATCCTGATGATGGTCGGGATCTACGGCATCATCTTCGAATTTCTCACCCCGGGAACATTTGTCCCCGGCACAATCGGCGCAATATGCCTGCTGCTCGGTCTCTACGCTCTGGCATTGCTGCCGGTGAATTATGCCGGCTTCGGATTGATCGTCCTCGGCGTCGGACTGACCGTCGCCGAAGCGCATTCGCCCTCCTTTGGCGCCCTTGGCATGAGCGGTGGGATTGCGCTCGTGCTCGGCGCGGCCATCTTGTTCGAGACGGATGTCCCGGGCTTTGAAGTATCCTGGTCCGTGCTGGGTGCTATCGCCATAGCGGCCCTTGCGTTCAGCCTCATCGTCGCCCGGGTGGCGATCCTCTCGCGCCGGCGCAAAGTTACAACCGGCACAGAACAGATGATCGGCATGTCCGGCAAGGTCGATAGTTGGACAGGTGCCGCAGGCTACGTCATCGCGCGCGGCGAGCGCTGGAAGGCAATTTCCCCGGAGCCGCTTGCCGCAGGAGATGCCGTCAGAGTGACCGGCCGCAATGGTCTGACGCTTGAGGTGACCCGCAGCACTTAAGAGACTGGCGGAGCAGGAGAAAAGTTATGGGCATGTTTGCAGATTTCGCCTTCTATCTTGTGGTTATCCTTATCCTGCTGCTCGTCCTCGCGTCTGCGATCAAGATTCTGCGGGAATATGAGCGCGGGGTGGTTTTCACGCTCGGCCGCTTCACCGGCGTCAAGGGACCCGGCCTGTTTCTGCTCATCCCCTACGTCCAGCAGATGATGCGGGTCGATCTGCGCACAAGGGTGCTCGACGTCCCCGGTCAGGATGTCATTTCGCATGACAACGTCTCGGTCCGGGTCAGCGCCGTAATCTATTTCAGGGTCATCGATCCCGAAAGATCGACGATCCAGGTCGAGGACTTCATGATGGCGACGAGCCAACTTGCACAGACCACGTTGCGCTCGGTGCTCGGCAAGCACGACCTCGACGAGATGCTGTCGGAGCGCGACAAGCTCAACAACGACATTCAGGAAATTCTCGATGCGCAGACGGATGCCTGGGGCATCAAGGTGGCCAATGTCGAGATCAAACATGTTGATATCAACGAGTCCATGATCCGCGCGATTGCCCGCCAGGCGGAGGCGGAACGCGAACGGCGCGCCAAGATTATCAACGCCGAAGGCGAGCAGCAGGCGGCGGCAAAGCTGCTCGAGGCAGCGGAGATCCTGGCCCGACAGCCGGAAGCCATGCAGCTTCGCTACCTGAGCACGCTGAATGTCATTGCCGGCGAAAAGACCTCGACGATCCTCTTTCCCTTCCCGATGGAATTCGCCAGTCTGCTCCCGCCCAAGACGGACAAGCCGCCGCAATAGCCGCGCCGCAGTCGCTAGCTGCGAGCCCGCATCTTTCGCTGCGCCAGGAAACTTTCCATCGCCTCGAAGGAGAAGGCCGAGATCGGCAAGCCTGTGCCGCCCTCCATCGCGAGATCCGCAAGGATTTCTCCGACGACGCTGGTGAATTTGAATCCATGGCCGGAACAGGGTGAGGCGACGACGACACGTGGCTCGCCCGGCATGTGATCGATCAGGAAATCCTCGCTCGGCAACATCGTGTAGCGGCAGGTGACGGCATTGACACGAACGCCTGCTGCGGCTGGTAGGCGCTTGGCGATGAAGCCGTCAAGCAATGCGTTATCCCTGTCATTGACGGGCGGATTTGCCTGGTTCGGATCGATCGGTTCCATGAAATGCGCGTGGCGGCCGACCTTGATGCCATCGACACCGATGGCCGGGAAGCCGAAATAGGAGCCCTCCTCGCCCTCGTCACGCAGGAAAGCGGGCATGCGGTGCGGCTGCGTCACGAAGCCATCGCGCGGCTGATACCAGGCGACGACCTGGCGGATCGGATTGGCATGCTCCCGCAATTGCGGCACCAGTTCGGCGATCCACGAGCCGGTCGAAACGATCACCTTCCTGGCACGATAGCTGCCGACAGCGGACGAAATCGTCACGCCGGCATCATCGGGCTCGATTGCCGTCACTCTCTCGCCGAAATGCAGGACCGCCCCATCCGCCGCCGCGAGATTCAGATAGCCCATGACGGCCGTTTCCGGACGGAGATAACCACCTTGCGGATCGAGCACCGCCATCTCGCCTTCGTCGAGGGCAAAAGCCGGAAAACGCGTCGCCATCGCTTTCTGATCCAGCTCCTCATAGGGCAAATGGTGCAGTTTGCAGGACGCCCGTGTGCCGCTGACGATCTTGCTGTCCGGCTTGCCGATCTGCAGGACGCCGGTGATCGTAAGGACGTCGGCGCGCAGCCGCGCTTCCAGCGCTCGCCAGTTTTCATAGGCCCGCTGTAGCAGCGGCACATAGGATGGGTCTTCGAAATAGCCGAGGCGGATCAGCCGGCTGTCACCGTGCGATGAACTCGAGGCATGGGCGGGAAAGTGGGCGTCGATGCCGATCGTCTTGACGCCGCGCGCCGAGAGAAAGGAAACTGCCGCACTCCCCATAGCACCGAGGCCGATGACGGCAACGTCGAACTCAGCAGTCATAAACTATCCTATTCGGTGAAATCTGGCGGCAGCGTCTCGCGAATGAGATTTCGCAAGGCTTCCATATCGCCGCTCAAGGGCCGGTCGTCGCCATAGTGCGGAAGGCGGTCGCGCACCATATTGTAGATCGCCTCGGTGCCCTCGGCGCGTGTTCCGGCGCCACTCAGGAAATCATGCGCCTGCGCCGCCGCCATCAGTTCGATCGCCAGGATATATTCGGCATTGTCGATCACCGCGAGCAGCTTGTTTGCGGCGGCTGTCGGATGCGCGAGGAAATCCTCCTGCAGGCCAGAGGTCAGTCCGCCGTCGGTGCTGGCGGGTGCTGCCAATCGGCGGTTCTCGTTGGCAAGAGCTGCGGCCGTATATTGCGCGATCATGAAGCCGGAATTGCTGCCGGCATCGCTCGCGAGGAAGGGCGGCAGACCGCTGACAAGCGGATTGACCAGCCGGTCCACGCGCCGCTCGCTCATCGCCGCGACCTGGGCAAGCGCAATCGCAAGACTGTCGGCGGCTTGTCCGAGTGCCGGAGCAACCGCATGCGCCTCCGAGGAGACTACGGGATTCTCCGGCGTACCGGAAACCGCCGGATTGTCGGTGACGGAAGCAAGCTCCTGATCGACAATACGCGCGGAATTATCGAAGACATCGCGCGCCGCGCCGTGAGCATGCGGAATGGCGCGCAAGCTGAGCGCATCCTGCGTGCGCCGGCCCAACGCCGCGGAGATCAGGCCGCTGCCCTGCAGCCGGGCGCGCAACGAAGCACCGACTGCGGCAATTCCCTTGGAGGGACGCAGCGCCAGCACCGCTTCGTCGAATGCCGCCATCTGGCAACCCGCCGCCTCCAGCGTCAATGCCGCGACAGCATCGGCCCAGGCAAGCAGGCGTTCGGCACGAGCGAGCGCCACGCTGGAAAGACCGGTCGCGCAGGCCGTGCCGTTGACGAGGCTCAGCCCTTCCTTGGCGCCGAGTACCAGCGGTTCAAGACCGATCGCGGCCAAGGCTTCACGTCCGGACATCGCCTTACCAGCGACCCTGGCACTGCCCTCACCGATCAGCATCAGCGCGATATGGGCATTGTGCGTCAGATAGCCGGCCGAACCATTCGAGGGCACGTGGGGGATGCAGTCCTTTTCGAGAAAGGCTGCAAGATAATTGACGATGTCCGGCCTCACGCCGGAATGGCCATGGGCGAAATTGGCGATCTGAGCAGCGATGATGGCACGGACCTCACGCGGCGCCAGCAGCTCCCCGACACCGCAGGCGTGGCTGAGTATGATATTGCGCGACAAGCGGCTCTGGGATTGACGGTCGACCACCGTATCCGACAGCGCACCGACGCCGGTGTTGACGCCGTAGGCCCGTACGCCGGTCTCGACGATGCGTTCGACGATCCGGCTCGCATAGGCGATGCGTTCCCGGACGGCCGGTGCGAGCAATAAAGGCGCACCGGTCGCCACGCTGGCGACATCCCGCCAGCTCAGCACCGTGCGAAGCGTGACAGTCATGCCGGCGCTCCAAAGTGTCCGATGAACTGGCGGAAGGCCGGCGAGGCGCCGCTGCCGAACATCTCCTGCGGCGGCCCGCTGCTTTCGATCAGGCCCTCGCGCATGAAGACGACACGGTTGGAGACGTTGCGGGCAAAGCTCATCTCGTGCGTGACGACGAGCATGGTCATGCCCTCTTCCGCCAGCGAACGCATGACGCGCAGCACTTCGCCGACAAGCTCGGGATCGAGCGCCGAGGTCGGCTCGTCAAAGAGCATGACCTTCGGTTTCATGGCGAGCGAACGGGCAATCGCCGCGCGCTGCTGCTGGCCGCCGGACAGGAGCGCCGGATAGGCATGGCGCTTATCGGCAATGCCGACCTTTTCAAGCAGCACCTCGGCTTCGGCGATGCACTCGGCCCGCGGCCGCTTCAGCACATGCACCGGCCCCTCGATGACATTCTGCAGGATTGTCATGTGGGACCAAAGATTGAAGGACTGGAACACCATGCCGAGCTCGGAGCGGATATGATCCACCTGCTTCTGGCTCGCGGGCTTGGTTTTGCCGGCCTTGTGCACCATGCGGATCTGCTCGCCATCGACCCAGATCTCGCCGTCCGTGGCGGTTTCCAAGAGGTTGATGCAGCGCAGAAAGGTGGATTTGCCCGAGCCGGAGGCGCCAAGCAGCGAGATGACGTCGCCATCCTGTGCATCTAGGGAAATCCCGCGCAAAACCTCGTGTGTGCCGAAGCTCTTGCGAATATTGCGGACCGAAAGTCTGACGACGCCGGGCATGATCGCTCCAATCCAGATCTAGGCCAGTTGCCTCACGCCTTCAGCGCCGCCGGGACGGCACGACGATGGCGGGACAGACGATATTCCAGCAGGCCGAGCGCCTGCAGAATGATGAAATTCAAGATGAGATAGATGGCGGCCGCGCAGAGGAAGACCTCCATCGTGCGGTAGGTATGCGAGATCAGCCGCTGGGCGACGCCGGTCACTTCCCAGACGGTGACGAGACTTGCGAGCGCTGTCGACTTCATCATCAGTACGATTTCGGTCGAATAGGCAGGCAAAGCGTGGCGGAAGGCGATCGGCGCCAGAACGCGCCGCACCAGCAGGAAACCGGACATGCCGATCGAACGTGCCGCCTCGATTTCACGCGGAGAGACAGCGCGAATGCCGCCACGGAAGATCTCCGCCGTATAACCGCCGGTGCACAGCGCCAGCGACAGGACGGCGCAGACGAAAGGCTCGCGCAGCAGCGGCCACAGAGGCCCATAGCGGATGAAACCGAACTGGGCGAGCCCGTAAAAGATGAGGAACATCTGGATGAGCAGCGGCGAACCGCGAAAGATGAAGATGTAGCCTTTGGCGATGGCGGTGAAGACCGGATTGCCGCCGACCCGCATCCAGACGATCAGGATCGCAAGAACGCCGCCGATGGCGATCGACAGAAAAAACAACGCCAGCGTCGTCGGCAGAGCTTCGAGCAGCGTGAGCATGGTCTGTCCGAGAAAAGCGAAATCCATGATCGGTCCTCAGGCCTGGCCCATTGCGGAGGGCATGCTGCGGTTGGCGCGCCGTTCGGCGCCGTTGAAGACGCGATCCGACAGGCTCGTCAGGATGAGATAGAGCGCGCCGCCCACGATGAAGAACAGGAAATATTGCCGCGTCGAACCGGCAGCGACCTGGCTGGTCCGCATCAGCTCGGCAAGACCGGTGACTGAGATCAGCGCGCTATCCTTGAGGCTCAACTGCCAGACATTGCCCATGCCGGGAATGGCATACCGCAGCACCTGCGGCATGATGATGCGGCGAAATCTCAAGCCACCATGCATTCCTATCGCCGAGGCTGCTTCAAGCTCGCCCTTGGAAATAGCGAGATAGGCGCCGCGGAACACTTCCGCCTGATAAGCGCCGGAGATAATGCCGACAGCAAGCGCACCGGCCGCAAAGGACGGCATGCCGAGAAACCCTTCATATCCGAGGGATTTGCCAATGCTGGTGATCGCGCTCGATCCGCCGAAATAGATCAGATAGATGATGAGCAGTTCCGGTACGCCACGGAAAACGGTCGTATAGACGTTTCCAAGCGTCTTCAGGATGAGATTGCCGGAAAGCTTCGCCCCCGCGATGATGGCCCCGAAGACGGCGCCGATCGCCAGTGCGACCGCGGTGACGCACAGCGTCATCAGCGCTCCGAGCAGAAGCAGAGCGCCCCAGCCGGTCGAGCCGAAACCGATCAATTGCAATATCGCCATCTCGTTCGTTCCCCGTACCGAGCGGTCTGTTTTCTTGATTAGTCAATCATAACATGCGGGAATCGGCATTGAGCCGAAGGCCGGCGCCTCCGATGGAAGCGCCGGCAAACGATCATTCCTGCGGCGAGACGTCCGTCTTGAACCACTTCATCGAGAGGTTCTTCACAGTGCCGTCGGCCAGCGCCGACTTGATTGCCGCGCTGAACATGTCGCGCAGGTCCGTGTCCGACTTGCGGACGCCGAGGCCTTCGCCGACGCCCCAGATCGGGCCGGCGACTTGCGGGCCGGTGAAGGCGAGCGCGCCGTTGGCGGCATCGAAAGCTGTCTGGAAATAGACGGCGTCGTCGAAGCCGAGATCGATACGGCCGTTCTGCAGATCGAGGTCACGGTCGGCGCCGGTCTTGTACTCGCGGATCGTCGCGACGTCGCCGAAGTTGTCGTAGATGAACTTCGCGTAGACGGTAGCGGCCTGGATGCCGATGGTCTTGCCCTTGAAGGCTGCCTTCAGAGCGTCGATCTCCTTAACGCCGGTCTGGCCGGGCGTCATCTTCACGGTTGCGCCGGTGCCGGCAGCATTGGCCAGCGGGCTGTCCTTAGCGGTCGCGAAGGCGGCCGGCGTCGCGGCGTAGGGAACGGTGAAGTCGATGACCTGCTTGCGCTCGTCGGTAATCGACAGCGCATCCATGATCACGTCGAACTTGCCTGCGTTCAGAGCCGGAATCATGCCGTCCCAATCGGATGCCACGAGCTTGCAGTCGACCTTGGCCCGCTCGCACAACACCTTGGCCAGTTCCGGTTCGAAACCGCCGAGCGTACCGTCGGAGTTGGTCAGGTTCCATGGCGCATAGGCGCCTTCAAGTGTGATGGTAACGGTTTTCCAGTCCTTCGCCTGGGCCGCAGGGCCGGCGAGAACAGCGAGCGCCAGGGCGCTGGAAAGAAGGGCATGTCTAATCTTCATCGATGTTCTCCTCTTGAGATCGAAATAGCCAATTTCTGTTCACGCCAGTCTTCGCCGGCTTGCCGATCCCCACCTGCATTCGCTGGTCACATCGATCGGATAGTTGTATAGGGTACCATATGTGATATTTTGTGTTATGCAAGTGCCAAGTCGATTTACATGCGAAATTCGCGACTGCACAAGGATTAGGCAATGAAACGCGCTATCGACCGGAGACGTGAGCTCGCCGAAAATGACTCTGGCCCACTTTACGCCGGCGTCAAGCAGATGATCCTTGATCGCATTCACAGCGGCGAATGGCCGCCGAAGCATCGCGTTCCCTCTGAAAACGAACTGGTTGTGGAGCTTGGCGTCAGCAAGATGACCGCCAACCGGGCGCTGCGAGAACTGGCCAATGAAGGTGAACTCGTTCGCATTCAGGGGGTGGGCTCCTTCGTTGCCGAGCGCAAAGGCTATTCCGCACTTTTCGAGGTGCGCAACATCGCCGACGAGATCGCCGAGCGCGGCCATGTTCATGAGGCTTCCGTCGTCGTTTTGGCCTGCGAAACCGCCTCTCCCGAGGTTGCCGACGCGCTGGAACTGGAAATCGGGGCGGCGGTTTTCCACTCGCTGATCGTCCACAGCGAAAATGGCGTCCCGGTGCAGATCGAGGACCGTTTCGTTCACCCGGAAGCAGCGCCCGAATACCTTGAGCAGGATTTCACGACGCTGACGCCGAACGCCTATCTGACGGCTGCAGCCCCGCTCAGCGGTTCGGAACACATCGTCGAGGCGGCGATGCCGCAATCCTGGGAATGCAAGCTCCTCACCGTCCTGAAAACCGAACCGTGCCTGGCGATCCGCCGGCGTACATGGTCGGCGCGACAGGTCGTCTCCATCGCCCGTCTCGTCTATCCCGGACACCGCTATCGGCTTGAAGCGCGCAGCGGCAAGATGTTCGAGGAATAAAACAGCGATCAACTTGTATATGGAAGATCATGCGCTTAATCGATGGGCGCCTTGAAGCGACAGCACTAGCCGCCCTCTCGCCTTTTCCTGCTCTTCATCGCCGGGTCGGGCAGCACCGTGCCAAACAGATGGTCCCAGAAAAGCGAGGAAACACCATAATTCCCTTCGTCCGTGGAAGCATGATGCTGCGCGTGCCAGCGCTTGGCGCGATAGAGATAGGTGCCATGCGGAATGCGCCAGTGATGCATGGCGTGGTGCATCGTTCCGTAAGTGAGATAGCCAAGCGCCATGCCGATGGTAAAGCCGGACGCCGCGCCAAAACCGAAGACCCACCACGAGGGCAGCAATACGCACGCGACCATAAAGAACAGGCTGAGCCAAATCGGCGTATCGATCAGTTCGGTCGGCGCGTGATGATGTTGAACGTGCATGTCGCGTATATAGACGACATGATGCAGCACGAAGCGATGGATGAGATATTCCACAAGCGTCCATGCTGCTGCGCCGATCACGATGGCAGCGAGCCAGATCAAAGGCCGGCCATCATAGCCCCAAACAAAATAGGCAGCGATCAGTCCGACCGTGATGATCGGGTAGACGACGAAATCGGTATAGTAAGCGATCGCATTTGGTTTTCGCGAAAGTGAGCGCCTCATGGGGCTTGCTCGCTGCATTGACTGTGAAGATTCGTCATAAGATTCTTCTTCATTCTTTACAGGCAGAAACGATTGATATGCCTCTATCGCCGTTTGTCCGAGGACACGCAAAAGAAGCGAAAGCACTCCAATATTTGCACACGACGGTAAATCGACCAAGATTTGCCCGTCATGTTCGGCGACACAGCGCCAAAACAGAACGGCTTCCCTCATCGCTAAACCGCGGGCCACTCTATCCACCCGCGAAATGGCCGCTAAAACCGACCAATCGCGAAGCAGCATAGAAGCATGCCGAACAAGATGTCTCTTAAAAAAATGACAGGCAAGTGACGCGCCGCCAAGCTCTGGCAATATCGGCTGCGTCGGGCAACGAAACGCCGTATCAGGAAGGCGGATGAAAAAGAGCGACCAACACGATTGAGCATGTTGGTCGCTCAGCGAAACGGCGGATGAATCCGGTTGGGGGGCCTTTCACACCCGCCGCAGCGCTCAATCAATCAGCGGTGTCTGTCGTATCGTCCGTTGGCGCCACAGTCGATCTTTCCAGCGCATCACGAACCTGATCTATTTTCCCGACCGCAGGGCCGACGCCCAGGATATCCTTAGCCTCGGCCAGCGTTTTGTCGGTCACGACGCCGGTCTTCGATTCCTGGGCCAAAGCCGAGCGCAGTGCTTCGTCGCTCAGGGCAGGATCCGTCGGAACAGCATTGGTTCCATTCTTGAGTTCGAATTCAGCATAATCCATGACATAGGCTCTGATCGCCGCCATCTTGGGATCCTTGGAATTCATATAGGCATGATAGTTCCTCTTGAGGGAATTGAGGCTGCCAAGCGCCGCTGCCTGCGTTTTGGTCTTGGTGACGCCGTGCTTCTCAAGCTTCTCATCAGCAGCCGCAGACTTCGAGACGTGAGTCGCCTGCTTGCCATGGCCCACATCTGCATCCGTATCAGCATCCACATCCGCGTCGCTCGAATCTGCGTCATCGGACTTGGCGTGGCTCGAATTGGCGCTGCCGTGGCTCGCGCTATTGCCATTGCCATTACCGTTGCTGTTGCCGTTACCGCCGCCATTGCCGCCGCCGGCACCACCATTGCCGTTTCCATTACCGCCCTTGGCATAGGCAAGACCCGTCAGACCCACAGCGGCGCCGCCGGCCGGAGCGACGGCTAGTACCAGAGCGACCATGGTCGTTCCGAAAACTGATCGGAGTTTCATGTACTTTTCCTTTCATTTCAGACGTGCGCCCTTCCGATGCCATGCGACCGCGGCGGGGACGAGCAATGTTGCTGCTCGCCACAATATTGCTCGAAAAGAAAGTTTCTACCGGGGTCAGACCAATGCCTCCGGCGATCGGACCTTAGCCCGACGGCGGATAGCCGAAAGTCTCATTGATGTCGAAAGAAGCTTGGTTTGCAGAAAGCAAAAGACTTGCCAGGGGAGGTGAACCAGTCGCCATTTGACGCGCTGTTCGGCTACGATAGGTATGCTGTATTGGGTGGTCATCGGTGAAAGTAGCCAGACATGCTGACGAAGCTCAAATCAATGCTGTCGCCGGTTCGTTTACTCGCCGGTTGGAATTCTCAATCGCTCGCGAAACAATTTCTGCTGATCGGTGGTTTTGTTTCCGCCTGCGCAATGCTTCTCGTGGGCGCCTTCGTCACCAGTCTCATCGAGGATGCCGTTACGCGCAACTCTGCCGCCAGCACCGCTCTTTATGTCGACAGCGTCATCGCCCCGCTGCTTCCGGATATGCAGACGACGGAGCTTCTGGACGATACGGTGACGCACGCGCTCGACGAAACGCTCGGTGAGGGCGCGCTTGGCAGCCGCCTTATGTCCTTCCGCCTATGGCGTAGCGATGGCACCATTCTTTATTCCAACGACAAAAACCTTATGGGCAAACAGTTCCCGCTTAGCCATGATCTGAAGACGGCGTTTGCCGGCACGATGGTGGCGCAGTTCAACCAGCTCGACGACGACGTCGAAAGCGTCGCAGAGCGCAACAGCGGCAAGCCGCTGCTGGAGATCTACAATCCGGTCCTCCAGCCCTGGTCGGGCAAGGTTGTGGCCGTTTCCGAATTTTATGAGGTGGCATACGACTTCGAGCGCAGCCTGAACCAGGCGCGTATGAGAAGCTGGCTAGCCGTCGCCCTGTTCACCCTGACGTTCTTTCTCGTCCTATCCATTATCGTTCTACGCGGAAGCCGAACGATCGAGAGCCAGCGTAGCGCATTGAAAGCGCGTATCGGCGAGCTATCGTCGCTTCTGCAACAGAACGAGATTTTGCATGCCCGCGTGCAAAGAGCTTCACAACGTGCCGCCGCTCTCAATGAAAGCTATCTTAGACGCATTGGCGCCGATTTACACGACGGCCCCGCCCAGCTCGTTGCCTATGCCTCCCTCAGACTGGATAGCGAGGCGCTGGTCAATCCGGCCGCGCCGGCGCAGAACCGAGAGCAGTCGCTTGCGGCAATCAAGTCAAGCTTGGATGATGCGATGGCAGACATCAGGAGCATCTGCAGCGGGCTGGTGTTGCCGCATATCGAGTCGGCAAACCTGACCGAACTATTGCAGCGCGCCGTCCGTGCCCATGAGCAACGGACCGGCGTCACGGTCGGCTTGTCGCTTTCCGATACGGCGCCAGAACTTTCGACTTCCGCGAAGATATGCATATATCGCTTCGTTCAAGAAGCACTGAACAACGGCTATCGTCACGGTGAAGGTGCAGCACAGCAAGTGAGACAAGCCATCGACGGCGGACAGATTACAATCGCGGTATCGGACGAGGGACCCGGCTTTGATCCGGCCTATATACCGCCAAGCAGCATCGGTTTGGCTGGCCTACGAGAGCGGGTGGAAAGTCTCGGCGGCATTTTCGAATTAAAGTCTTCCGAAAGCGGCACCGTGGTTCAAATGTCGCTGAACGCAATGGAGATGGAGCAGATATGACGACGGCAATCAGTCTGGCGGTGGTCGATGATCATCCACTGTTCCGGGAAGGGGTCATTCGCAGCCTTGCCGAGATCGAAGGTTTTACGATCGTGGGCGAAGGCAGTACGAGGGAGGATGCGGTCCGAATAGCGGAGGATAAGCATCCAGACGTCTTATTGCTGGATATCTCCATGCCGGGCGGAGGCCTGGAGGCGCTTTCGCTGATCGTGGAGCGGGTGCCCGATCAGAAGATCGTGATGCTGACGGTCTCCGAAGCCAGCGACGATGTGACCGCGGCTCTCAAAAACGGAGCGAAGGGATATGTGCTGAAAGGCGTTGGATCGAGAGCGCTGGCAGACATCCTCCGCACGGTGGCCTCCGGAGAAAGCTATGTCGCCCCCACGCTCTCCGCTCGCCTGATCTCGGGCGACGGCAGCGCCTCGTTGCGAAAAGCGGATCTTCTTCGTGACCTGACAGGCCGGGAAAGCGAGGTACTTCAGCTCGTTGCAGCCGGATTAAGCAACAAGCACATCGGGCTGAAGCTTGATCTCCACGAAAAGACCGTCAAACACCATATGACCCAGATTTTCACGAAATTGGGCGTTGCGAACCGAACCGAGGCAGCGATGGCTTTTCGCGATGCGCTTGAAAAGCGTGTTTAGAGCATTGTGCTTTTATTAATGAAGGAAAGACCGCAGCCTCTGCTGATCGGCCACCGTCGCACTGCGATTGATGATGGTGCGACCCTTCGAATCCTTCATGACATAACGTCCGTTCTGTATTTCTTCGCTCATGCCATCATCGTGGTGCACTGCCATCGACGCATCATTTGCCTCGGCTGAGTCATCCGAATCACTTTGCGTAGCGCTTTTTCCGCTGGCCGCTTTGCCACTGCTGTTTCCACCGGCGTTGCCATTGCCGCCGCTATTGCCGCCGGCGTTGCCGTTGCCTCCGCCATTGCCGTTGCCATTACCCCCACCGTTGCCATTACCTCCACCATTGCCATTTCCCCCGCCGTTACCGTTGCCGCCGCCGTTACCGTTGCCGCCGCCGTTACCGTTGCCGCCCCCGTTTCCATTGCCTCCGCTCTTTGCGGCAGCTTTTTGGGCGACTAGGCTGATAGAAGATCCATGAATCTCGACGGTATAAGGCGTTGCGACGAGCGCCAGCGTAAACGAAACACCGAGAAGAGCGGTGATCGACTTTCCGCGTAAAGACATGGCTGGCCTCCTGCACGCTCATAAATAGTCATTGTGCGGAAAGACTGTTCAGGCGCCGTACGCGAAACAGTCCGATCACGTATTCAAAACAACCTCTCCGCAACGACATCAGATCGTTTCTGAGGCGCGGCCGTCAACCTTTGTCCAGACAAAAATGCCCATCTTGGACTTTTGCAATCTCGGCTAAGACCTTGGTCCGGCTCTTCCTTGGACAAAGGTCCAAAGGGCGGCTGGACTGAAGCCTCAATAGCAAACAGCGCGATTGAAAGAGCGCCTGCCCTGCGCTTACTACTAGCTGGCAGATAGTCGGCACACCAGACGAAGACGTAGAGATGAATGCCTTTTGTCACGGCCGGCTGCAATAGGAAATGGGGAATCTCTCGTAGACACGCTCTACAACTCACTTGTTTGATCGCAGTCGCTAAAGCGACGCCGAGTACGCGTGGCGCCAACAATATGCCCGATTGGCGCCGGCACAGAAATCCCGCCAGCTCTTGCGGTTCATTTCGAGCTGGCCCGGCGCGAAAGGCATAAAAATGAAAACACAATGGAAGATGTACCTGGATCACACGACACCGCCCGGCGCCATTGTCGATTTCTCAGCCGCAGCTTTTCTGCTTCAAGTGGCCATCAATCTCCGGCTTTCTCTGAAAATTGTCGAAGCGACCCCTGAATGTCATTATCTCGCCGAGCGTGTCATGGCATCCGCCGACATATATGGCGAAGCGAGGGAGGCGGGTTCGGCGCTTGCATTTACCGATGCGGAGAAGGCATTGGCGGAAGCCGTAACGCTTCTCGCCATCGAGTTGCAACAATGCTCCTCGCCATCCGGCGTCGTCGACGCATCCTTGACCTCACGGCATTCGATCGCAGCATCCCGGTCGACGAGGATCGAAAATAACCCTGTCGGACACGCATCCTTGTAGGCATTCTCCCGGTTACCTCCGCGGATCGGCCAGATAATCCAAATCTTTATTGGTGCGCGAATAAGTTTTGCAAGACCCATCGTCTTTTCATCTACTGCTCCGTCATTTATGACAGATTTACGACATTAAGTGTTTTGGAGCGCCGCTATTGAATTGGTTTCGTAGATTGATGCCGCGAGAAGATCGCTTTTTTGATCTTTTCGCCCGGCATTCCCGCACCATCGTCGGCGCAGCAGAAGCTCTGAACGAATTGCTTTCGGGCAAAGATACCGAGCGGCATTGTCAGCGTATCGTTGAGCTCGAAAACGAGGCGGATGCCATTACCCGCGAAGTTTTGCTTGCGATCCGACGCAGTTTTATCACGCCTTTCGATCGTGGCGACATCAAGGATCTGATCATGTCGATGGATGACGCAATCGACATGATGCATAAGACGGTCAAGACAATTCGGCTATTCGAGCAAACCAAATTTGATCCCGGCATGCAGGAGATGGGCGGTGTGATCGTTCAGGCCGCCAAGTTGGTGGCCGAGGCAGTCCCGCTCCTTGATCGGATGGGCGCCAACTCTTCCCGTCTGAGTGCGCTCACGGAAGAGGTCGTCAAGGTCGAGGGTCGTTCCGACGAATTGCACGAACGGGGATTGAAGGATCTCTTTCGCCGACATGGCGGGACGAATCCGATGGCTTACATCATCGGCAGTGAGATTTATGGCGAATTGGAGAAGGTCGTCGACCGCTTCGAAGACGTCGCTAACGAAATCAGCGGCATCGTGATCGAGAACGTCTAATGGAGGCCACCCTCGCGCTTCCGTTGCTGGCAGGTCTCATTGCCGTGGCACTGTTCTTCGACTTTCTGAATGGATTGCACGACGCCGCCAATTCGATCGCGACCATCGTCTCGACCCGGGTCTTGCGGCCGCAATATGCCGTGATATGGGCCGCATTTTTTAATTTCATCGCCTTTCTGTTCTTCGGGCTGCATGTCGCCGAAACGCTCGGTACCGGTATTATCGACCCCGGTATCGTTACGCCTCAGGTCATTTTTGCTGCCCTGATGGGCGCGATCGTTTGGAATATCGTGACGTGGATATTCGGCATTCCGTCAAGCTCCTCGCATGCGTTGGTCGGCGGTCTCGTCGGCGCCGGCTTGGCCAAGACGGGCATGAGCGCCATCGTCTGGTCGGGCCTCCTGAAGACGGCCGGCGCTATCGTCATGTCGCCGTTGTTGGGCTTCTTGCTCGCACTTTTCCTTGTCCTCTGCGTGACATGGATATTCGTTCGCCAGACGCCCTTTGCTGTCGACAGCGTCTTCCGCGTGCTGCAATTCGTCTCCGCCTCTCTCTACTCCCTCGGGCATGGCGGAAATGATGCCCAAAAGACCATGGGGATTATCGCCGTTCTGCTTTATTCCCAGGGACATTCCGGAGCGCAATTCCATGTGCCTCTCTGGGTCGTCTTGGCCTGCCAATCCGCGATGGCCCTTGGCACGCTGTTCGGCGGCTGGCGGATCGTGCACACGATGGGTTCGAAGATCACCAGGCTCAATCCGATGCAGGGCTTCTGCGCCGAGACAGGCGGCGCGCTGACCTTATTTGCCGCGACATGGCTCGGCATCCCGGTCTCGACGACGCATACGATTACCGGTGCAATCATCGGCGTCGGCGCCGCTCGACGCGTCTCGGCCGTGCGATGGGGATTAGCAGGCAATATCGTCGTCGCATGGGTGATAACCTTGCCCGCCGCAGCCCTCATCTCGGCGCTGGTCTACTGGATCACGAACTGGGTGGTATAGGAACCGAGTGCGCCGGGAATGTCTCTTCCCGCTTTACCATATCGGCAAGGCTCGTCGCTCCGGCAAGGCTACTCGATGACACGCGCCCGCAATTCCTTGGATGGCACAAGACAGGTCTCGTATCTGCCGAAAATGCGGTATCTGTTTTTGGCGATCAGATCATATGCTGCATTGACAAGCCGCCGCGGCATCAAGTTCACCACCGCAAGCAAGCTCCACGGAAAGCCGAGACACCGCACGGCGGTGGCAAACGCATCCATTTTCGTGTGCAGGATGCCGTCCACGATCACTAGATTGGTCGAAAAGTCCGTCGTATCGAGGCCGTAGTGCCGATAAAGCGCCTGTCCAAGCGGAGACTGCGCGGCCGTGAACAGGAAACGGCCGGAAGGGTCGTGGGCGAAGACAAAACGGATGAACGAGGAGCAGAAAATGCACTCGTTGTCGAAAACGATAAGACCCTTGTCATGATCATGAGGCGGCACGTTCGGGTCATTTCTGAAACTGTATGAAGCAAGTTCGGTCATCGGCAGCGCATCTCCGAAGCGCAATGAACGTCGCAATATGTTTTGCGTCAAGCGAAAGCTGTCGTAACCGTCAGGCACACGTCATTTCGGCAAGAGCCAGCAACTCAAGCGCTGTGATCACTTTCTGCGGACGAGGTCGTCCGGAACGGCGCCTCCAGCCCGAAAACCCGTCGGATGAGATAGTCCAGGGACAGACGTCCCGGCCCCCAGGCCATAATGCCCAGCGCCATCGCCGCCCAGGTAATATGAACAGGCCATCCATCTGGAACGGTCAATTCCACGATAGCGGTCATGACAAGAAGACCGGTCGCGGCAAAACGCGTAGCAAGGCCAAGCACCAGAAGGGTCGAAAATACGACCTCGCCGGAACCCGACAGAAATGCCATCACCGCCGGAGCAGGATAGGGATATGGGCCGCCCGGCAGATGCAGCATGAACTCGTCCGTGAAGAGCTCGACGGCCGTATCGCTCAACTGCAGGAACCCATCCCATTTGAGGATGCCGGAACGCCAAAACGGCACGGCAAGCCCGATACGCAGAATGAGTTGCACCAGGGATGGCTGAGCGATCATCTGTACCAGCCAGCTTGCCTTTTCAAGAAATGCAATGACAGGTGCGAACGGCCTGCCCACTACCGAAGTTTCAAGCGTTTTCGTCATTGGAATTCCCCAGGTAAATCTCAGTAAAAACGCCGGCTTCGATCATCTCGGCAACCATCCCCGCAAGATCGAAAGCAGGGTTGACAGTCAGCGCTGCGGCCGCCGCCGCCGCGAAAGTACCTCCATCGGCAAGGCAGATGAGGAATGCGGCCCCGCCGGGCTGCAGCAACCGGACCACGACCTCGAGGTCTGGCCGCGTGATCAATGCATCCTCTGGAGCGATACGCTCGATGCGCCCCACCGGTTCGGAGCCCCGATTGGCGGCGAAGATCGTCACGGCCGGAAATCCGGAGGACAGAATTCTCGTCGCGGGATGGACGTGAAATCGCAGGTCGGGCAGCTCGTCCGGTGCGACGCGCGCGAGATCATCCGCTGAGATGACCGGGCAATCGGCAGCATGATAGGCATCCAGCCAGGCCCGCTCCAGTCGCGCGACATCGCCCAACCAAGGCATCGACTGCGCGTATTCATAGGCATCGATGAACGCCGGAAAGTCATGACCATATTCAAACAAAAGCGGTGAGGTCGGCGGCGTTTCGCGAATGTGGAAGCGCGCCATCGCACGAAAGAAATCCGGCCCCGTTATGCGCTGGGTCGCAGGAAAAATCGCGGCCAGCGCCTCGATCAGGCTCACCGTAACGTTGTTGCGATAGACATTATAGCGTTTGTCGGCGCCTTTCCCATGCGGGCCGACCAGCGAAGCCGGCGTTCGCTGTTCGGGATCGAGCAGCGACGTGGAGAAGGTCGAAGCGAATGACGGATCGCCGCGCCCGATCGAGAGGATCTCAGCGGACCGCATGGGATTTTCCTGAGGTCCGGGATTGCGGATCGAGAATCGCTTGCGCTGCAACCGCCTCGGCGCGCAAGACCGGCCAATCGGGGATTTTACTGTCCCACTCGACGAGCGAGGGAATTGGCCCGCATCGGTCGATGACGATCTCATAGAGCCGCCAGACCGCGTCCGCGACAGGTCCATCATGACTGTCGATCAGCAGCAGCTCGCCTTCGTCATCGGCCTGCTCGGCATGGCCTGCGAGATGAATTTCACCAACTTTCGACAGGGGAAAATCGCCAAGATAATCCAGCGCCGAATAGCCGTGGTTGGTGGCCGAAACAAAGACGTTGTTGACGTCGAGCAAAAGCCCACAACCGGTCCGCTTCGCAATCTCGCCAATAAAATCCGTTTCGCTCATGGAAGATTCAGCGAAAAGCACGTAGGTCGAGGGATTTTCGAGCAGGATGGGACGTCCGATCGCCGTCTGCATCTCGTCGATGTGATTGCAGACATGCGCGAGCGTGGTGCTGGTATAGGGCAGCGGCAGCAGGTCATTCAGATAGGTATTCTCGTGGGTCGACCACGCCAGGTGCTCGGACACGAGTGCGGGCTCATATCTGATCACCAGCTCGCGAAAGCGCCGGAGGTGACCCCTGTTCAGCGGCTGCGGCCCACCGAGCGACATGCAGACGCCATGCAGCGAGATTGGGTAATCCCGTCGCACGAGTTCGAGCGCGTGATGGGGAGGACCACCGGCGCCCATGTAGTTCTCGGCGTGAATTTCGAAAAACCCTTGCGGGCCTTTTTCTGCAAGAATGGCAGGCAGATGTTCCGGCTTGAAGCTCGTCCCAGCCAAACCGTGAACGGGATAGGAGGGAAAGCGGAGCGCGGCACCCGCTTCGACGACAGGAGCGACGGTTCGATTGTGGGCGTTCATCGTGTCTTCTCCGCTTTCCAATCACTATTTCGATTAGAGATCGCGCTTGAGCGGCATCAGCGAGCCATGGCGGCCGCCGGGAATATCAAGCGAGGCGCAAGTGCCACCTTGAACGAACTTCCAGGAATTGCCCTGGAAATCCACGGTCGACGTTCCCTGGCAGGTGGTTCCTGGACCGGCTGCGCAATCGTTTTGGCCCTTCAGAGCAACACCGTAGCATTTCTCCTTGTGAGCGGCGACGGCAGCACTGGCTTCAGCCTTCGTCAGCGGTGCGGCAGCGGCCATCGACGCAAGCGCCGTGGTAACCGCACCGGCGAGCAGGACAGAACTCACAGTAGCTTTCAACATGAACTATCTCCATTTGGGTTCGTGACGCCCCTGTCTTCGGGGCACGTCAGGTACTCGTTTGCGAAAGGAGATTCGTTACAGCCGAGATTGTCACGAACGCGTGATTGCCGGCGCGCCGGGGCCAAGCGTGTATGACACGCAATCGAGAGACCGCCATTCGGGAAGATTTCTAAGTCATATCGGGCGCGCGGTGGCGACCGTTCACCCAGAACTGCCGCGCCGCTTAAGCGCGAACACAACGAACCGCCGGGCGCAAACCCGGCGGTTTTTTTCATGTCGAACCATCAAGAATTTACCGCTTCCCTCACAGGTCCACATCCTGCCTGTGAGAGCTTTTATCTAGCCGGGCGCAATTGCAGCCTCGAAACACCGGCAGCAACATTAAGTCCCGTTCCCGCTTCGCCGCTCAATGGCTGCAAACCGAAATTTCTCGAATTGCCCCCGATCAGCGCATTTGCACCGAGGCCCACGCCCACCGCGGCACCGGCGGACGCGCCGACATAATCGCCGGCCAAAGCGCCTTCCCCGGCGCGGGTCGGATGGATACTGTAAACGACCCAGCTCAGATAGGACTTGCCTGTCACGCCGATGTCGACACCGAGCTTGCCGATGGAGCCAATATAGCGCTCCGACGGACCTGAGCTTCGCTTGAACCTGCAATCGACGGCCTTATTGGAGCCGATAATCATACCGACGCCGCCCGCGACCTGGCAGGACAGGGTGCCAAGACGCTCCTTAGGCCCGGTCGTAACCTCCTCCTTGTGGGTGTGTCTTTGTGATCGATGCACCGTGGTGGCTGCATCGGCGGCAGGAACGGCGATCGCGAGCGAGGCTGCGGTGACAACAAGAGCAAACTTTTTCATAAGATTTCTCCTTGACCATTCGCACTTTCCTCAACGCGCCGGACAGGAGTTCGTTCGAGCCGAAGGAGGATTCCTTAGATCAAACCATACTGCTTCGCCTTGTTACGCAGGAACGGCAGGCCGTTGCCCATGACCTCCTCCTCATCCTTGGCGACGGGCCGCCAGACCGACAGTCCGTAGGCGAGCTCCGGCGGCATGTTGATAAAGCTCTCCATCGCAAGCCCGCCCTTGAAGCCGATGGCGGCAAGCGTCGCGTAGATCTCGTCCCAATCGCAGGTGCCATAGCCGGGCGTACCCCTGTCGCTTTCCGACAGATGGATGTATTTCAGGTGATCGCGCGCAGCCAGAATGCCGTTGCCGACGCCCTTTTCCTCGATGTTCATGTGATAGGTATCGAGATGGACGAAGACGTTGTCGGCACCGACGCGCTCGATCATCTCCACCGCCTGCCAGCCTGTGTTGATCAGATGGTTCTCGTAGCGGTTGACGGCCTCGACGCCGAGTTCAATGCCCCGGCCCTTGGCGTGCTTGGCTGCGGCCGTCAAAACCCGGGCGACATTGTCATACTCCTTCTGCGTCGGGGGCACGCCGGTACGCTCGCCGATGCCGCCATAGATCACGCCGGAAAGGGCCTCGCCGCCAAGATCGGCGGTCTTGTCGATCGCGATGGCGAGATGTTCGATCGCAGCATCCGGGCGGACGGACGCCCAGGCGTGTTCGGGAAGGCCGAGCGAGCACACCGCCCGAAGCCTATGTTTTTCCAGCAACGCCTTGGTATGGGCCGTATCGACTGCGGGCGGATTGAGCATCGGGATTTCGATGAAATCCACCTTGTATTTCACGGCGGCGGCGACGGCCCGCTCGGCCCCTGCCCGGTCCCAGTTCATCGTCCACATGCTGGTATGAACACCGAAGCCTTCCATAGCTTTTATCCTTTTCTCTTGTTGAGGAACTTGTAGTGCGAGGCGACCCAGCGCAGGAACATCACCCCGACCAGGAGCAGGCCCCAGACCGCGGTCGCCAGATGCTGATTGGCTCCCATCAGGTTCAGCCCCGAAGACAGGAGCTGCAGAACGACGAGCGCCACGAAGACGGGGATCACGCGGCCGAAGCCGCCGAACGGATTGACGCCGCCCAGGAAGCAGGCAAGCACCGTGATCAGCAGATAGGATTCGCCGTGGCCGACGCGGACGGAATTGAACCGCGCCAGCATGATGATGCCGGCCACCGCACACATGGCGCCGGAGAGCGTATAGACGAGAACGACAACCTTGCGCGTATTGACGCCGGAATAACGCGCGGCTTCGATATTGGAGCCGATCATGTAGGTATTGAAGCCCAGCTTCATGCGCGTCAGCAGCAGATGCCAGACGAGAACGCAGATAATGAAGATGATCAAAGGAACGGGAATGCCGAGCACTGATCCGTGCCCCAGCGGCCGGAGGAAATCCGGAAAGCCGGACACGTCACCGCCCCGTGTGAGAAATTCACCCAGGCCGCGCAGGAAGATCATCATAGACAGCGAGACGAGGATGGGATGAGCGCGCGTATAGGCGATGACGAAACCCATGATCACGCCGCTCGCCGCCCCTGCCGCCAGTGCCAGCGCACATCCGAGGCCAAACGCCAAAGGTCCGGCATCCACGCCTCCATTTGCCTGCAGCACCCAGGCAACCGTCAATCCGGCGATATTGGCCGTGAATGTTATGGCCAGGTTGAGCCCGCCCGTCAGAATGGGCAGCAGCATCGCCAGTGTCAGAAGGCCAAGCTCGGGAAGTTGAAAGGCGACCGAACCGAAGGTCGCCTGGCTCAGAAATTGCGGCGAGGCAAGCCCGAAGAAGATCATCACGGCAAGGAAGGCGAAGAATGGGCCTGCCATTTCCGAACCGAAACGCTTTTGGAAACTTTCGACGAGAACGGTCATCGTGCCGGCCCTTCCCTGCGCAGGACAGGCAAAAGCTTGTCGATCCGCGTATTCGATAAAGTGATGGCGACCAGAATGATGGCACCGATGATCATCTTGAACGCGAAAGGCGAGACGCCCATCAGATTGAGCCCGTTTTGCGTAATGGAGATCAGCAGCACGCCGAGAACACAGCCGAGCACCGATCCCTTGCCGCCGCCGAGACGCGCGCCGCCGAGAACCACCGCGGCGAGTACGTCGAGTTCACGACCGTAAAGCGCATTCGGGACCACCTCCTGCGCATAATGCGCCTGCACCAGCCCGCCGATGCCGGCCATCAGCCCCAGCCAGCCGAATGCGATGAACTGCATGGCGCCGATATTGATGCCGAAACGGCGTGCACCTTCTGGATTGTCGCCAAAGGCATAGAGCTGCCGCCCGATGGTGGTGCGAGTGATGAGTACCCAGGTGGCGACGACGCAGATTGCCATGACCAGGACCGGAAGGGTGATCTCGATCCATGTGCCGTCCGGCATCTCATGCTCGAACAGCACCACCTTGTCCGTCAGCCAGTCCGGCAGGTCGTAGATCGAGACGCCCTTGGTGAAGAACATCAGAAGCCCGAAATAGATGTTGAAGGTGGAGATGGTCGCGACGATCGAGATGATGCGGAAGCGATGGATAAGGAAGGCGTTGATTGCGCCGAGCAGGATGCCGATCGATCCCGCGATGAGAAGGCCCGAAAACCAGCTTCCCCCGCCAATCCAGCCGAGCGCGATCGCCGTCACATATTGCACGACGGAGGCGCCAACGGCGAAGGAGATATCGATCCCGCCGGCGATCAGAACCACCAGCAGGCCAACCGCGAAGATGATGTTGACGGCGCTGGTGTTCAGGAGATCGAAGCTATTGCCGAGGGAAAAGAAATTATCCGTGGCGAAAGACAGGAAGGCGCAGATGACGATCATCACCGCCAGCAGGGAGCTTTCCGTCGCATGGGTGCCGATGAATTTACGCATAGACGGCAGCCTCGATATCGTGAAGGGAGCATTGCCGCGGATCGAACGAGCCGACGATCCTGCCCTGCGCCATGTGCAGCACGCGGTCCGCATTGAAATAGACCTCGGGCACCTCGTCGGAGATCAGGATGATCGCCAGGCCGCTTTCGGCCAGCTTGGCGACGATGTCGAAGATGCCGGCCCGCGCACCGACATCGACGCCGACCGTCGGGGCATCGAGGATCAGCAGCTTCGGATCGGTCGCCAGCCATTTGGCGATGGCGACGCGCTGCTGATTGCCGCCCGACAATGTCGAAATCGCATCCTCCTGCCGCCCGATTCTGATACCGAGCTCGCGAATCCAGCGCGAAACAAGGCTTTCCTTCCTTTCGTCGGAGAGCAAGCCGCCGGACAGGATCTTGCGCAACGACGAAATCACGAGATTGTCGGCGATCGATTGCGGCTGGATGAGCCCGAGCGACAGCCGGTCCTCGGAAAGATAGGCGACGCCGGCCTGGACGGCATCGCGATTGGACGAGAAGCGTACAGGCTTGCCATCTAGCATAATCGTTCCGGAATCCGGTCGCGTCATGCCGAAGAGAGCAAGGGCAAGCTCGGTACGTCCGGCCCCGAGCAGCCCGGTAATGCCAAGCGTTTCACCGCGCCGCACCGTCAGCGTAATATCCTCGAACTGACCACGCCGGCTGAGCGAATTGACATCGAGGACAACGGCCTGCTGATCCTTTGGCCTCGCCCGAACCTGATTGTCGAAGGTCTTTCCCGTCATCAGCTCGGTGATACGGGACTGCGTCATGCCTTCCGCCGGATAGACGCCGACAAGCGCACCATCCCGAAGCACCGTCAGCCTGCTCGATATGTCGAGCACTTCTGCAAGCCGATGGCTGACGAAGACGACGGCGACGCCGGAGGCGGAGAGATTGCGGACGATCTCGAGAAGATGGTTGGTTTCGGATTGCGTAAGCGAAGCGGTCGGCTCGTCCATGAAGACGATCTTGGCTTCACCGACCAAGGCGCGGGCAATCGCCACGATCTGCCGTTGAGCGATTGCAAATTCTTTGAGAGGCAGATCGACATCGAGCGCAACGCCGAGCCGTTTCAGCGCGTTCATGGCAAGCTGTCGCATCCGCGCGTAATCGACCAGGCGCGGCCAGCGGCCGAGCACGGTCTGGAACGCGATATTTTCCGCGACGCTCATCTCGGGAAACAGCGCGAGGTCCTGCCAGATGACCTGGATTCCCTTCGCCTGCGCGGTCACCGGCGACATATGCGAATAGGTCTGGCCGTCATATTCGATGACGGCGCCGGGTGCCGGACGATAGACGCCGGTGATGATCTTGATCAACGTGCTCTTGCCCGAGCCGTTTTCGCCGGCAAGGCAGTGGACCTCGCCCGGATGGACTTCAAAGGCCACGTTCTTCAAGGCTTTGACCCCGCCGAACGTTATGTTGATGTCGCGAAGAGATAGCAGCGCTCCGCCGCTCGCATCCGCGCTTTCGATCTCAGACATGGATCCGCCCGTCATACCGTGGATGGGTGAGGACATGCCGGGCCAGCCGAAGCCGGCCCAGCCTGCCGGGAGAACCGGACTTGTTTCAGAGCCCCATCGCCGCGAGATCGGCAACCGTCTTCTTGTTGATCGGAACGAGCTGATCGACGATGATGTTGTGCTTCTCGAAATCGGGATGGATGGTGCCCAAGCCTTCGATCTGCTCGCCGTCCTTGATTTGCTCACCCTTCATCAGCTTTTGCGAAAGCGTCACGAAGACCTCGCCAGCCTGTTTCGGATTCCACATGAAGCCGCCGGAAATCGCGTCCGAATTCAGAAGCTTCTGTCCCTGTCCGGGCGAGAAGGGGCCAAGCACGAAGATCTTGCCGACCTTGCGACGCTCTTCGATCGCGCGGCCTGCGCCGATCGGACCTTGACTGCCGAAGGCAAGGAAGCCCTTCAGATCCGGATGCGCGGAAATGAGATCGAGCGCCGTGCTGCGGCTCTTGTCGACGTCTTCCGCCACGCCGTAACGATCGCCCACGAGCTTCATGTCGGGATAATTCTTCTTGAGATAGGCAATCGCCGCATCGGCCCAGGCATTGTGCAACGGTACCGTCAGCGAACCGACGAAGACTGCATATTCGCCCTTGCCACTCATTTTCTCGGCGAGCAGCTTGGCATGCGCTTCACCGAAGCCAACCGAGGAGGCAAGCTCGAAGTCCCAATCGGCACCCTTCTGACCCGGCGATTCATGCGTGATGACGATGATACCCTTTTCCTTCGCCTTGCTGAGAACCGGCTCGAGCACCTTGGCATCATTGGGAACGACACCGATGACCTTGACGCCCTGGGCGATCAGATCCTCGATGGCACGCACTTGAAGCGCCGGATCGGCGCTTGTCGGACCGATCATAAAGGCATCGACGTCAAGTTTCTTTCCCTGCTCCTTGATGCCGGCTTCCATGGCGTTGAACCACGGGATACCGCCGATCTTCACGACGATGCCGACCTTACCGGTGTCCTGTGCAAAGGCCATTGTGGCGGTCGCAAGCGACAGCGAAGCTGCTAGCGCAGCCACGATAAATCTCTTCATGATCTTCTCCTCCACAGTTCCCCTCGGGGAACAAACAGGCGCTCCGCAACAGGCGGCCTTCCTCCCGGCTTGGGTGGCGAATCAATGCCCCGCCTCCCTTTGGCAGCCGCTTCCTCAAACGGCACCATTATTGTGCACAATCGATCTTTCTTTTTTGCACAATCGATGGTGCAATCAATATCGATGAGATCTATCCTTTCGTCAAGAGGACTCGGGGGCTAAGACAAACCGAGGAGACATTCATGAAAAAAGACAGTCGGAAGAAGGCCACGATCTATGACCTATCCATGCTCTCCGGAATTTCCCCCTCGACCGTCAGCGCGGTCCTGAACGGCACCTGGCGCAAGCGCCGCATCAAGGAAAGTACGGCCGAACTCATTCGCGATCTCGCCGAAAAGCATCAATATACCACGAACCGGCAGGCGCAGGGGCTGCGCAGATCTCGCTCGGGATTGGTGGGGCTGATGCTCCCCGTTTACGACAATCGCTACTTCTCCTCCATGGCTCAGACGTTCGAAGCCCATGTGCGCCAACGGGGGCAATGTCCGATTGTGGTCAGTTCCAGCCGCGACCCCCAGGAAGAACGCGAGACCGCCGAGAATCTGATCTCCTACTCCATTGACGAATTGTTCATATGCGGCGCGACGGATCCCGACGGCGTGCACGAAGTCTGCGAAGCGGCGGGCCTGAAACACATCAATATCGACCTTCCGGGCACGAAGACCCATTCGGTCATCAGCGACAATTACGAAGGCGGGCGCATGCTGACGGAAGCGATCATCGGCCGCTTTGCATCCGACGATCCCTTAAGCCCCGACGAACTCTCCCTGTTCGGCGGGCGAAACGACCATGCCAGCCGTGAACGTATCCGCGGTTTCCGGGACGTCAAACGCGCACTGCTTGGCGCCGATCCGGAGGCGTCGATCCAGCCGACCGGCTATTCGCCCAACACGGCCCGAATTGCTTTCGAGGCGTTTTTCGAGAAGGCAGGCCGCCTGCCCCGTGCGCTCTTCATCAACTCGTCGATCAATTTCGAAGGGCTGCTGCGTTTCATGTCGGCCCATCCGCACGAAACCTTCGCGGATCTGGTCGTCGGCTGCTACGACTACGATCCGTTCGGATCCTTCCTCCCCTTTCCCGTGATCATGATGCGCCAGGACGTGGAAGGCATGATCACCAAGGCATTCGAGCTGATCGAGGAAACGCGGACGCCGCCGAAAATCCATCTTATTCGCCCGGACCTCGTGCCGCCACGCACAGCCCTGACTGGTCCATTGGATGGGCTCAAGGACATTGTTTAGGAGGCAAGCGTCGACGGAAGCGCTTTATGCCTAGAGTCCCATCCACAAAGCCGGAACGAACTTAAAGCTTGGCCGTTGAGATTTGATCAGCAAGTCTCGGAGGAAAGACTATGGGCATCGAGCAAGCTCCAACCGAAAAGGGTAAGCAAGCTGCGCGCGGATTGAGAAAAAGCGCTGCGAAAGAGGAAAAGAAGGTAGAAGCTCAAAAGGGTTCAGACCTTGCGAAAGGTTCCGAGCGGTTTGAAGAACGTTCGAAAAGCTCCGACGGCAAAAGTGCCGGAGCAAAGCAGCGTCTTTAAAAGCATCGGGTTCGCTTACTCAATGACATGCAAAGCGAGCAGATCCATTTGACAACAATTGGATCAGATTTTGCTACGCCCACGATTGTCAAACTCGAAACCGTGGGCGAAAACTAGCCCCATGACGATCACAAACGGCAAGTTCCTTCTTCAAGGTCCGGAAGACGCGGAGATCACCATTCTCCTTGCGCATGGCGCGGGTGCGCCGATGGATTCTGCTTCGATGAGCGCCGCTGCTCGCGCCCTCGCCGAGCATAATTTTCGCGTTGCTCGTTTTGAATTTGCCTACATGGCCAGCCGGCGCAATTCCGGCGTGCGAAAACCGCCGCCGAAGGCGGAAACGCTGAAGGGCGAATATCTGAGCGCGGTTGCCGAGCTCGGGGCCAACGGCTCGCTTGTTATCGGTGGCAAATCAATGGGTGGCCGCGTGGCAAGCATGATTGCCGATGACCTCTACGCAGCCGGCAAGATCGTCGGATTGCTCTGCCTCGGCTACCCTTTTCATCCGCCGGAAAAACCTGAAAATCTGCGCACAGCCCACCTCGCCGAGTTGAAGACCCCGACGTTAATCTGCCAGGGCACGCGAGATCAATTCGGCACCCGTGAGGAGGTGACCCATTACGTGCTGTCGGACGCCATTGAAATGGTCTGGCTCGAAGACGGCGATCACGACCTGAAACCGCGCAAGGCAGTTTCCGGTTTCACGGCCGCCGAGCACCTGAGAACGGTGGCCGAGACGGTGCGAGCATGGAGCGACCGTCTTGGAGATCGAAGAGCGGCCAGCTGAGCCTTTGCGGCTTTACAGCCGGCCGCGTCTCGGAGGGCGCCGTGTGAAGGACACGGTTACGCCGCCATCTGTCCCCTTGTGCGACGCGCAGCAGCGGGCTGCATCGAAGCCGCTTGCAGCCTGAACTGGGCAACGAGATCGCGAAGCTTGGCCGCTTCCTGAGCAAGGCTGGCCGACGCTGCGGTGGATTGTTCTACCATTGCCGCGTTTTGCTGTGTTGTCTGATCCATGGAATTGACGGCGACGTTCACTTCGGCAAGCCCCGTCGACTGCTCCTTGGCGGAGGTCGCGATGGCGTTCATATGTTGGCTGATGCCGGCAATTTGTCCGCTGATGGTCTTCAGGGCCTGGCCAGTATCGAGCACCAGTTTCACGCCGCTTTCGACCTCGGCCGAGGACTTCTGAATATGTCCCTTGATTTCCTTCGCGGCTTGGGCCGATCTCTGTGCAAGCTCACGCACTTCCTGGGCGACGACGGCAAAACCCTTGCCGGCTTCACCGGCACGAGCGGCTTCGACGCCCGCGTTCAGCGCCAGAAGGTTGGTCTGGAAGGCGATTTCGTCGATAACACCGATAATGCTGGAAATCTGTTCCGCTGAGGCTTCGATACGGCGCATCGCTTCTTCCGCATGCGACACGACCTCCGCGGACTTTGCGGCGCTATCGTTTGCTTTTATCGCCTCCGCACGAGCTTCGTCGGTGCGCTTGTTCGAATTCGACACGTTGACGGTAATTTGATCGAGCGCCGCCGCCGTCTCTTCAAGCGACGCCGCCTGTTGCTCGGTTCGTCTTGAAAGATCGTTGGCGCCCGATGCGATTTCCCGGGTGCCGTCATCGATCGCTGTGATAGCCATCGAGATGGCGCTCAGCGTATCCCCGAGCTGCTTCACCGAGCTGTTGAAATCGTGTCGAAGACTCTCGAATTCGGGCGAGAAGGGGACATCAATCTGAAAGGCAAGGTCGCCAGCGGCGAGTCTTTTTAACCCGGCGCCAAGGTCCGACGTCACGGCCAGCAGGCGCGCACCAGCATCTTCATCGGCCTGCTTTCGCGCCGCGATCCGGTCGGCTTCCGCTTCCGCGCGAGCTGCCTCGGCCTGCTGCTCGAGCTGTTTGTTGGCAATCGCGGCCTGGCGGAAGACTTCGACCGCCGACGCCATGGTTCCGATTTCATCCGAACGACCGGCGCCTCCAGACGTAATGTTGGTGTCGCCGCCGGCAAGTTTCGCCATATCACTGGAGAGTGCAAGCATCGGCTTGGTAACCGTCTTTCGGGTCAGCAGGTAAAGGCCGCCGGAGAATAGCGCGGTCAGTCCGAGGAGCACCTTCAAGAGCGTATCGACAAGGGCCTGGGTAGCGGCGCTGCGTTTTGCGATGTCTTCCGAGACCGCGTTGATCTGATCCCCGGCCTGTTCCATCGCAGTTTCCAATGCGGAAAACTGCTTCATGAATTCGGGCAGCGACTTCATGGCCGCCGACGGGTCCTTGCCGGCAAGCTCGACCATCTTCGTGGCGCTGTCGATATAGGCAAGAAGGGGCGGTTCGACACCGGCAAGAACGCGCTGTGTGGCGGCGTCGGTTGCGAGCGCTTTGTTGGCGGTGATCATCTCCCGGAACGACGCTTCATGTTCCGCCAAATCCGCTTTCACGGCGTCAGCGGCCATGCCCGCAGCCGGGTTCGCGGCCAGCAGGGAAGCAAGCACGTCCGCGCGAAGAGCGTCGTGCATCATATCGGCCTGCATGTGGTTGCGAAGCACTTGTGCCGAACGGGCAACTTCCGCATTGTTTCCGGACAGGGTGGATGTCGACCATATGCCAACGCCCGTCGCGCCGCCCGCCAACGCGAAAATTGCGACGCTGGCTATGATGGTTTTGTGCTGAATTGACGCCATGAATGCCCCTCGCGGCTAAAGATCAAATGCGAGGATATACAAACATGCTTAATTATTTCTCATTCCCCGATTTTGTTCTGTATTCGACTTACGGTAGAAAAACAAATACTGTTATTATCGCTAAACTATCTAAAATATTAGCGTAGTCTCAAGTATAAAGCATTCGAGAGTACGCGTAACGAGCAAGAAACTCGCAGAGCATACGATCCTAAAACGGCTGCTCGATGATTCTCCGATCGACCAATCTCAAGCTGCGATCCGGCTCGATGATGTAGGTTTCGAAGACGTCATTTCCCCACTGGTCGGTGAAATGGTGCGGAACCTGGCTTCCGATGGGAGATTTCGTGAGCTTCATCGTCGGCTGACCGGTATAGGTGATGCTTCCCGGGATTGGCTGCAACGAAAAGCTACCTGTATGGGTGCTCGTCTGATCGCAGGAACAGATAATCAGGCCAATGGCCGCGAGAAGGATGATACGCCGCATAACTGACTCCCGTGTTCAAACCGTTGCTGCAGGCGATCGCAGAACAGACGATCGAATGCGATTGTTCCCTGCAGCTTCTTTGCCGCTCACCGCGCCGGCCTATACGTATTTGACCTCACCGCAGCCAGTTTTCGCCGCATGAGAACCGAGGCTGTATGTCCAGCCGGAATTGTGCCAAGAGGTAAGCTGCGCATATCACAGTTTTGAGGCTACACGACGATGAAGAAAATCGGCTTCCTATCGTTCGGGCACTGGACACCCTCACCCCAATCGCTGACGCGATCGGCATCCGACGCGCTTCTGCAGTCTATCGACCTCGCCGTCGCGGCCGAGGAACTGGGCGCCGACGGGGCTTATTTCCGCGTACATCATTTCGCCCGCCAGCTTGGCTCGCCGTTCCCGCTGCTGGCAGCCGTCGGCGCGAAGACCAGCCGCATCGAGATCGGCACGGCGGTCATCGACATGCGTTACGAAAATCCGCTCTATATGGCCGAGGATGCCGGTGCTGCCGACATCATCGCAGGCGGGCGCCTGCAGCTCGGCATCAGCCGCGGTTCCCCCGAGCAGGTCATCGACGGATGGCGTCATTTTGGCTACGTGCCGGGCGAAGGCGAGACCGAGTCTCAGATGGCCCGGCGCCATGCCGAGGTCCTGCTCGACGTATTGCGCGGCGAGGGCTTTGCCCAGCCCAATCCGCGGCCGATGTTCCCAAATCCGCCTGGCCTCCTGCGCCTCGAGCCGCATTCGGAAGGTCTGCGCGACCGGATCTGGTGGGGCGCCAGCTCGAATGCCACCGCAACCTGGGCGGCAAAACTGGGGATGAACCTGCAGAGCTCGACGCTGAAGGATGACGAAACCGGGCTTCCGTTCCATGTCCAACAGGCCGACCAGATCAGAGTGTTTCGCGAGGCATGGAAGGCGGCCGGCCATAAGCGCGAGCCGCGGGTGTCAGTCAGCCGCAGCATCTTTGCGCTGGTAGACGACCGCGACCGCGCCTACTTCGGATATGGCAACCAGGATGACGACAAGATCGGCTTCATCGACGAGAAAACCCGAGCAATCTTCGGTCGCAGCTACGCCGCAGAGCCGGATAGACTCATCGAGCAACTGGCAAAGGATGAGGCTATTGCCGAGGCCGACACACTGCTTCTGACCGTCCCCAACCAGCTCGGCGTCGACTATAACGCGCATGTCATCGAAGCGATTCTGACTCACGTCGCGCCGGCACTTGGCTGGCGCTGACGCCGCTCGGGAAGGCATCAAATATCGGCAATTGATCCTTGAGCGGCTTGCTGGCGTTTCCACCGCGCCATTGGACTGAAGTCCTATGTGGGAACCATGTCCCTCCTCAATCGTTGCTTAAATATGCAATTAAGGAGGATAAACACATGCGAAATACAATCATCGGATGCGCAGTCGCCGCTCTCGTCATGGGATCCGCTGCTGTGCCGGCATTCGCAGACGACCTCGTAATCGGCGGCCCCTCATATGATGACGGCTACTATCAAGGGCATCATCGCGACCGCGCCGGCGTGATCATTAGCGATCGCGGCATTTCGGTCGGCAGGGTTCATCGTGATCGCTATTATGACCGCGATCGGTGCTACACCAAGACGATTACGCGCATGAACGAAGACGGCGATCGAATCACAAGAACGATCCGCCGTTGCGACTAACTCATGAATAAGGCCCGGCATTCCATGCCGGGCCTCGTTATCGGCGCGCAATGAGTCATCGCCGATTAGTTAAGAGCCGGGCAACCACGCCGGTTGGCAAAGGCCATACGGTCGGGACCACCGTCATTCCAACCACGCACGATAATGCGCCGTCCGTTCATTTGGATGGAATCGATGCGGCGGAAACCCTCTTCGCGGGCGGCTCGCATGAGTTCGCGCCGGTCGCAGCCGCCACCACGATCCCAATCCCCTCGCGAGCGACCCCAGTCCGGATCTTGGCGGTCCCACCGCGGCGGCGGGCCATTGTCATCGTCGTAATATTGCGCCATCGCGGCCGAAGGTAGCAATTGCACCGCGGCCATTGCGACCAACGCAATGCAAGAAATTCCTGTGAAACGTCCAAACATCTTTCGCTTCCTCCTATGTCGGCGATATGGGCGGGATCATACAGTACCTACCTGAATGCTACCCGAACGAGCTATTCATGTAGCCACTTTGATTCGCGGGGCACTTTAGCCCTTTCATCCGGTGCCAAGCTGGAACCGTGGAAGTGACGTACTCAATGCCCGTTAATAAACTAGATAGCGCAGGCATTTGCGGAGAACAGTCATATGTGGCGGTAAGTGGTGCAGCGCACCAGTGGATAGGGATCATGGCAAAACCGGGGACACGATGATATCGACCATTTGCCGATTGTGGTCCCCCGTGCGCCCTAAGGCTCCGTCCCCACACGCGTGAGGACAAAAAAATAATACCGGCTATCTCCCTCTACAGCCATGACGCCGAGGAGCCGGTCCTCGTCAATTCTGCGGAAATGGTCGGTAATCGGCTGGCTGTCATATACCATTGCGGCACTTGTCTTGCCCCTGAAGGACATCGGTCTGAGTGAGGCGACCGGCCCTTTTGCTCGCCAGATTTTCTGCAGATACAAAAACAAGTTGCGCGCCACCTGGGTTCGTCCGAAACGATGAAAGCGGAAAGCGAGCCTCAGAGGGATCAATGCAGGGTCGATGGCCACCAGCCGATGAGGCCCTACGGCAAACAGCAGAGCATCGGCTCTCAGATCAGCGGCGAAGCGCTTGCCGTACCATCCGAGATTTTCCAAGACACCATCCAGCGGGTGTTCGGATGCCACGCCATGACCTTGCCAAAGTCCGGCAAGTTCGGCGACCGGCGCGACGCTTAGGCTGTCGAAATAGTCAAGGGCGTCGGCCTCCGATAGGAAACTGCTTGGGATCTGCTTGGCAGTATTTTCCACGTCGCTCAACTCGGAAGCTTGATGGTCGAATCAAGGCCCGCACCATCCCATGCAAAGACGGCCGAATACTGTTCCTTTGGAACTTAGCTACCCCAAGGCCTGACTCGCCAAACCATAGATGAGCGGCCCTCCGCCGCTCGGCTGAGCGCCGTCTCCCTGCAGCCATGCGCGTCTCATCGACATGCTCGTTACCGTATCGTAGACGGACAGGCCCGATTGCGCGAGGAATTGCGGAAAGGCGCCGGTCTGCTGGCGGGTGTCGATCCGCAGGAAGCTGCCGGCATGGTCGGCGACATGCGGCCGGATGACGGCGATTGCCTCTTCGTCACTGGTTGCGGCGACCGGGCCAATCACGTGGCCACGCCCGAAGCGGCGGCAAAGCGAATAGGCGACGATGCGCCCGTCGCGTATAAGCGCCATACCTTTCGAGACGTTCAACAGGCGCGCAAGCACTGGCATTCGACCCGCACCATAGGCCGCCAAATCCAGCGCGGCAATTTCCGCAAGATCGGCCTGATCAAGCGCTCGCAGGCGGGTGCGTGGCGGCAGCGGTACGACGGGTGGAGAAATCGCTTCGCCATTGCACTGATAGTCGAGCTTTTCCGCGCGGAAGCCGAGTGACTGATAAAGCCGCTTGGCCGCGCGCGTGGAATTGAGGCCGAGAGCGCGGGAACCGGTCTGAGCAAGGACATGCTCCATCATCCAGCGGCCGGTGCCCAGCATCTGCAATCTTGGAGAGGTGATGACCATGCCGATGGTGGTGAAGTCGGGAGCAAAATCGAACCACATGGCGGAGCCGAGCACGCGGCCTATGGCATCGCGCGCCACGACGCCGCGACCCATCTCACGAACGATCTGCCAGTCCTCGGCGCGATGCGGCCAGCCGACCGCCAGCGAAAGCGCATGCAGGGCATCGAGATCGGCATTCTCCATCTCGCTGAGGGTCAGTTCGAAGGAATCCAGTTGGATCGAACTGGATCTTGCCATGACTATCTCCCCTCCCAACATGCGCGTTCCCGGACCGGCGGGAACGCTTGGCCTACCGTGCAGGATGGACTCTCACGTTTCCGGCAGCCGACCACCCCGCTTCGGTTGTAGCGGTGATCACGCAACAGAATACGCTTGAGATCCCCGCGAATTCGAAAGATTCCACCAAAGCCGCGGGGCTTTCGGCAGGCAGGGGACAGGCCGCGGCTTATTCTGAATGAAACCTTCCGCTTCCGGATACCTCCTTCCACACACTCAAGAGGTCCATCGATGTCCCCTCCCGTCGGTCGCGTCGCCAGCAACCAGGATGTTCCGAAATCCGCCGATGTCGTTATCCTCGGCGGCGGCATGGCCGGCGTTGCGACTGCTTACGAACTCGCCCGTCGCGGAACCTCCGTCGTCCTCATCGAGAAAGGCGTGATCGCCGGGGAACAATCGAGCCGCAATTGGGGTTGGTGTCGCCAGCAGAATCGCGATCCGAGAGAACTGCCGCTCGCACGGCTTGCGCTACATAGATGGGACAATCTCAATGCGGAGCTCGGCGAAGAAACCGGCTTTCGCCGCACCGGCCTCGTCTATGCCACGACACGTAAACCAGACCTGACCGCCTGGGAGCGCTGGAGCCACGTCGGCAAGCAGTTCGGCGTCGACACCCGAATGCTGACGGGAGCCGAATGTGCCACGATGCTTCCCGGTAATAGTCGTCACTGGGACGGCGGCGTCTACTCGCCGAGCGACGGACGCGCGGAACCGGAGCTTGCCGTGCCGGCATTGGCGCGCGGCGCCCAACGGCTTGGCGCGGTCATGGTCCAGAACTGTGCCGCCCGTGAGCTTGAAACCGAAGCGGGGCGCATCAGCGGCGTCGTCACGGAGAAGGGCGCAATCCGCGCCTCGGCCGTTCTGGTTGCCGGCGGCGCCTGGAGCGGTATGTTCCTCCGGCATCACGGAATTCGCTTCCTGCAGGCATGCGTCAAATCCACATCCTTCTATACCGTCGCTGCGCCGGCCGTAACCGACGGCGGGATCGCGATGGAGGACGTGACGATCCGCAGACGGCTGGATGGCGGCTATACCGTTGGCTTGAGCGGTCTCGGTCAGTTGCAGATCACGCCCTACGGCCTGCTGCAAGCGCGCGATTTCTGGCGCACGTTTCAGACAAGACGGAAGGGCCTGACCTTTGCCCTCAGCCGCCAGTTTGTCGAAGGACCGGAAGCAATCGCTCGTTGGAAGGCAGACGGCATTTCTCCGTTCGAGCGCATCCGCACGCTCGATCCGCAGCCGGACATCCATCTTGTCAAGCGCGGCATTTCCCGGCTCGTGGCGACCTACCCCGAGCTTGCCGGCATCCGTCCCGCCGAGTCCTGGGGCGGCATGGTGGATTCCACTCCGGATGCCATACCCGTCATCTCCTCGATCCCTTCGCGGCCCGGCCTGTTCGTTTCGTCGGGCTTCAGCGGTCACGGCTTTGGGATCGGACCCGCCGCGGGCATGCTGGCCGCCGATCTCATTCGCGGTGAAAAGCCCTGCGTCGATCCCGCCCCCTATCGATATGAGCGCATGATCGACGGCACCGATCTTGGAAAGCCGGGGATGCTGTGATGATCGCGATGACAGCGGAACAGATCCTCGAAAAGCTGGTCGGCTTTCCCTCTGTGGTCGGTACGCCAAACCATGAGATCGTCGGCTGGATCGCCGATTATCTGGAGGGGGCCGGCGCAAAGGTCGTCGTCCTTACCGGACCCGAAGGCGATCGATCCAACCTGTTTGCGACCATCGGCCCCGCCGACCGGCCGGGATACCTGCTTTCGGGTCACATGGATGTCGTCGCGGCGACCGAACCCGGATGGGCCAGCGACCCTTTTCGCCTGCAGCGAAACGGCGGGCGACTCACAGGTCGCGGCACGAGCGACATGAAAGGCTTTCTCGCCTGTGTACTTGCTACGCTGCCGGCCATTGCCGCACGCCCGCTCGCACGGCCATTGCATCTTGCTTTTTCCTATGACGAGGAAGCCGGCTGCCGCGGCGCTCCGCATCTGATCGCGCGGCTTCCCGATCTCTGCGCGAAGCCGGAGGGATGCATCATCGGCGAGCCGAGCGGCATGCGCGCCATCCGCGCCCACAAGGGGAAAGCGGCCGCAAGGGTCGTGCTCGGCGGCCGAGCCGGCCATTCGTCGCGGCCGGACCTCGGGCTGAACGCCATCCATGCGATGGCGGACATTCTTAATGAAGCAGTTATGACCGCCAAGCGTCTCACCGGAGGGCCGTTCGACAACAACTTCGAGCCGCCCTATTCCTCGCTGCAGATCGGCACCATTCATGGCGGGCAGGCCGTCAATGTCATTCCCGAAGAATGCACGGTCGAGCTGGAGGCGCGGGCGATCGCCGGCGTCGATCCAACGGAGTTGCTCGCGGGGATAGAGGGACGGCTGGATGCCTTGAAAGAGCGGGGCTTTGCGGCGCGTTGGGAGATCATGAGTAGCTATCCCGCCCTTTCCCTTGCCGCCGATGCGCCGCTTGCCCTACTGCTGGAAGAAGTGACGGGGCAAACACCGCTCGCTGCCGTCAGCTACGGCACGGAGGCTGGCCTTTACCAGGCGGCCGGAACGGAGGCGATCATCTGCGGTCCGGGCGATATCGGGCGGGCTCACAAAGCCAATGAATTCATCGAGGATGATGAATTGTGCGCCTGTGTCAGGATGATCGAAGCGCTGGGGGAACGTCTTGCCCGATAATCGACGGCGACGACAAGCATGTCCAAACGCAAAAATCGGATCGATATGCGGTCGACAGGTCTCACTTCGATCCATCCTGCCGTGGAAATCTCAGCAGGATGATGTGACGTAAGCGCGAGGAGGCCCATGGCTTTTCTATTCAACTCCGATGCCGAACGGGCGAGAATCTTCGCGGCGGCTTTCGCGCGCGAATTGCCGGCTCTTCCGTTCATCACAGATCCGGCAAGCGTCGATCCAGCGACAGTCAAATATCTGCTGACCTGGACAGCGCCTGACGATCTCGACCGCTATAGCAATCTCGAAATCCTGTTTTCGATCGGCGCAGGCGTCGATCAGTTCTCGCTGGCCGCGCTACCGGACAAGGTCAAACTGGTCCGCATGGTCGAGGACGGCATTATCAGGATGATGCAGGAATATGTGACGCTCGGCGTCTTGGCGTTGCATCGTGATCTGCCCGGCTATATCGAGCAGCAGAACGCAGGCAAATGGGCCTCCCGTCCGGTTCGGCAGGCCGCCGATCGGCGTATCGGCATACTCGGCCTCGGCAATCTCGGCCTTGCGGTCATCGAGCGGCTGCGCCCCTTCGGTTTTCCGCTTCGCGGGTGGAGTCGCTCGCCGCGCAGCATCGAGGGCGTCGCTTGCTATGGCGGAACGGATCAGTTGCCGGAGTTTTTGGCTGATGTCGATATCCTCGTCTGCCTTTTGCCGCTAACGCCCGAGACGCGCGGTATCCTGAATGCCGATCTTTTCAAGGCTCTGCCGCAAGGAGCCTGCCTCGTCCATGCCGGCCGCGGTCAGCAGCTCGATGCGGAGGCTCTTATCGAAGCGCTCGACAGCGGCCATATCGGCGGCGCTGTCCTCGATGTCACCGAGCCCGAGCCACTGCCGACTGACCACGCGCTCTGGAGCCACCCCAAGATCGTTCTGACGCCGCACATTGCCAGCATCACGCAGCCGGAGACGGCCGCAAACACCGTCATCGCCAATATTCGCCGCCATGAGGCCGGGCTCGACCCGATCGGTCTTGTCGATCGCAGCCGCGGCTATTGATCATCACCAGGAAAGGAACCCCATGTCTCTCTTGAAAACCATCGACCCGCAGCCGGCATTCGACCCGAAACACTCCAAAGCCATGCCGGACCGTCTGATCTCCGGAGATCCGTCCTTCAAGACCTGGGCCCAGGACAGCGCACGCGACGGAATGATCAACACCGGCGTATGGGAAGCGACCCCGGGCGAAACGCGTTCGATCAAGGGCGAAACTTTCGAATTCTGCCACATCCTTCAAGGCGTCATCGAATTGACCGATGAGGGCGGGACATCCGTAACCTATCGCGCCGGCGACAGCTTCGTCATGAAGCCTGGCTTCAAGGGCGTATGGCGGACGATAGAGACGGTCCGCAAGATCTATGTGACGGTTAGCTGATGACAAGCCTTGCGGACTTGCCGGTCTTTGAGGCCGTTCATGACGGCTATATGCTGAGCACAGATCGCGCTCGCCTCGATGTCGATCAGATCCATCGCTATCTCTCGGAAGAATCCTACTGGGCGCGCGGCCTCGACCGCGCTCTGCTCGAACGGGCGCTTGCCGGTTCACTGCCAGTCGCGATCTATGCGCCGAACGGCGATTTTGCCGCCTTTGCACGCGTCGTCACGGATCTCGCTGTCTTTGCCTATCTGCGCGACGTCTTCACTCTGCCCGACCATCGCGGCCGGGGCTTGGCGACATTTCTTGCCACGGTGATCCAGACCCATCCCGAGCTGAAAACGGTGAGCAACTGGATGCTGGCGACGCGTGATGCGCATGCGGTCTACACAAAGGCTGGCTTCGCGCCAGTCCCACACCCGGAATATTACATGAGTATCCGAAAACCCACTGAAAGCCCATAACCAAGGGTTATGGATTGCGCTGCTCTTGTTACTGGCGACCGTGAGGCTCACCCGCCATTCTGCACCGGCCAGCACGAGGAAACAGCACATGGGCTATCGTATCGGGGTCGACGTCGGGGGATCCTTCACCGATTTTGCGGTGTTTGATGAGGCCAACGGGCGCATCTCCACCCTCAAAGTCTTCTCCCGGCCCGATGAGCCGGGAGCGGAAATCACGGCAGGTCTTTCGACGCTCAAAGCCCGCGACGGACTCGATCCTGCCGAGGTCGATTATTTCACCCATGGCACGACTGTCGGCGTCAACACCGTTATTCAGCGCAACGGCCATTACCTCGCGCTGTTCACCACGCGGAATTTCGAGGACGTGCTGCAGATCGCGCGCCTGAAGATCCCGCAGATCCACAATCTCTATTCGGTGCGCCCGGAGCCGCTGATTGGGCGCGACCGCGTGTTCGGCATCGACGAGCGAACCGCCGCAACGGGCGATATACTCGACGCTCCGCGTGAGGACGACGTGGAGGGAGCGGTGCGTGCCGCCGAACGGGCCGGCTGCAAGGGTATCGTCATCGCCTTTCTCAACGCCTATCGCAATCCGGCCAACGAACTTGCCGTCAAGACGATGATCGAAAGATTTGCTCCCGGCCTGCCGGTCTTCTCCTCGGCACAGACCTGGCCGATCATCCGCGAATATGAGCGCACCATCACGGCCGTCATCAGCGGCTATGTGCAGCCGCGCGTCTCCCGCTATCTCGACCGTTTCGAAAGGGTTCTGAGACAGGAGGGCCTCGCCTGCCCTCTGCTGATCACCAAGAGCAATGGCGGCGTCATGGGCATCGACCAGGCGCGAAACGATTGCGTGCAGATGATCCTTTCCGGGACCGCCTCTGGGGTGATCGGGGCGGGCTATCTCGCCAAGGCCAGCGGCTTCAACCGCATTTTGAGCCTCGATATCGGCGGCACCAGCGCCGATGTCGCCGTCATCGTCGACGGTCTGCCGCAATATGGTGTCGGCGAGCTGATCGGGGATTCCCAGATTCACATCCCCTCGGTATCGGTGAGCTCGGTCGGACAGGGCGGCGGCTCCGTTGCCTGGGTGGATGCCTTCGGCATGCTGCAGGTCGGACCGGACAGCGCCGGTTCGACGCCGGGTCCTGCCTGCTATGGACGCGGCGGCACGAGGCCGACGGTCACCGATGCCGTCGCAGCCTGTAACCTCATCGGCCACATGCCGCTCGGCTATGGTGCGGTCGACGTCGATCGCGCCGCCGCGCGTGCCGCGATTGCTCCGCTTGCATCTGCGCTCGGCAGCACGATCGAAGCGACGGCAAACGACATCCTCAACATCTCGGTCTCGGGCATGTATGCCGAGGTCAGCGGCCTGATCTCCCGTTTCGGGATAGACCCGCGGGAGTTCCATCTCTTCGCTTTCGGCGGCGCCGGAGCCATGCTGGCCTGCTTCCTGGCCCGCGAACTGGACATGAAGGGTGTCGTGGTGCCACCCACTCCCGGCGTCGTCTCGGCGCTCGGCGGTCTGATCGCCGACCTGAAAAACGATTTCATCCGCACCGTCTATTGCGATGTTACGCCGGAGGCCATGGCAAATGTTGCCGCGCCGTACCGGGAACTGAAGGCTGAAGCCGAACACTGGCTACGGCAGAAGCAGGGCTTCGCCGGGCCCGCCGTCGTCCAGGCCTTTGCCGACATGCGCTATCTCGGCCAATCCTACGAGATCGAAGTCACGCTACAGGGCGATTGGCTCGAAGAGATAGATGCCGATGCTATTGTCACTGCCTTCTATACCGAACATGAGCGGCTTTTCGGCCATGCCGCATCGGCTTCGCCTGTACAGATGATCAATCTCCGCCTGACCATATCGGGCGCGACGCCGAAACCGTATCTCGCCGAACTCGGCTCTGCATCTGAACCCGCCCAGCCGCGCTTTTCGGTCGAGGCCTTGTTCGACGGCCGCCTGGCAGCGACGGCAATGTATCATCGCAGCGATTTACGGGCGGGACATCGCCTGGCCGGCCCGGCAATCATCGCCCAGGACGATACGACCACAGTGGTGCCCCCGGATTTCGCCGTCGACGTCGACAGGTTCGGCAATCTCGTCATCACCCGCATGGAGGCCTGACATGGCGATCGATCGCAGAAATCTGAAGGTGCTCGCCAATTTTTGCGCTGCGGCGGCCGATGCCATGGCCTTCACGCTGATGCGCACTGCGCACTCCGCCTTCGTCAAGGAAACGGAGGACTTCTCCTGCCAAGTGGTGACGCGCGAAGGGCTCGCCTTCGCAAGCCCGCGACAATTCGGAGCCCCCTGGTACAGCGGCATCGATTACCGCCCCATCCTCGACATGTTCGACGACTATGCCGAAGGCGACATCTGCATCACCAATGATCCCTATAGCGGCTTCGTCGCGACCCATTCCCCGGATATTCACATTTGGAAGCCGGTATTTCACGGCGGCGAGATCGCCTGCTTCGTCGTCGGTCACATCCACAACACCGATGTCGGGGGCGCCGTGCCTGCTTCCCTGTCGCGATCGCTCACCGAAATCGAGCAGGAGGGTCTGCGTATTCCGCCGGTCAAGCTCGTCGAGAACGGCGTGCTGAACGATTTCGTGCTGCGCACGATCCGCGCCAATGTACGCCTGCCGGACCAGAACATCGGCGATCTCAACGCCCAGATCGCCTCGGTCAATATCGGCGAGCGCAAGCTGAAGGAGATCATTGCGCGCTTCGGCTTCGAGGATTTCATCAATGGTGTCGGCCAGATCCTCGACTATGCCGAGGAACAGACGCGCGCCATTCTCAAGCGCATACCGGACGGCGACTATTTCTTCGCGGACTACGCCGATGAGGATTCCGTCGGCGGCAAGCCTTGCCGCGTGGCGCTGACGCTGCGCATCCGCGGCGATGAGATCGAGCTTGATTATACCGGCAGCGATCCGCAATTGGGGTCGTCGCTCAACATGCCGACCGGCGGACGCGAGCGCCATCCGCTGGTGATGGTGGGTCTCACCTATGTCCTTTACACGCTCGACAATTCCCTGCTGCTGAATGCCGGAACGCTCCGGCCGGCGCGAGCGGTGCTCCCCGAAGGCAGCATCGTCAATTGTCAGCGTCCCGCCGCTGTCGGCATGCGCTCGCTGACCTGCGCCACGACCCAGATCGTAACGGTCGGCGCCTTTGCAAAGGCGCTTCCGGAGTTGATGCCGGCTGCGTCTCCCGGCGGCAACGCGATCATGAACATCAAGACCAGCGACAGAAACGGCCGGCCGGTCATGGCCTCGATCGGCCCTGTCGGCGGCGGTGGCGGCGGGACACCGGTCGGCGACGGAAGCGACGGTGCCGGCGGCGCCACAGGTTTCCTGCGCAACACACCCATCGAGATCAGCGAGGCGGAAGTGCCGATCCGCTTTCTCCGCTACGGACTGGAAGCCGATACGGGCGCTCCGGGTCGCTATCGCGGCGGCCTGTCGGCGGTGATGGAGTTCCAGGTCTCGGCGCCGGAGACCGTGGTGACGGCCCGCAACCGCAATCGCTCGGTCATGCCCTCCTGGGGGCTCGCCGGCGGCCATGCCGGCACGATTTCGCGCTTCATCCGCAATCCCGGTAGAGAGGACGAAATTTCGCTTGGGAATACAGACATCGTGCATTGCAATCCCGGCGATGTGATCCGTGTTATTGGTCCTGGCGCCGGCGGCTACGGTAATCCGTTTGAGCGGCCCGTTGAAACCGTCATCCGAGATGTACAGTGCGGCGCCCTCTCGACGGAAAGTGCGCGACGCGACTACGGCGTGGCGATATCGGATGGCGTGGTCGACGGCGAGGCGACGGCCGCCTTGCGGGCTGGGCGATCAGCAAAGATCGGTCCTATCACCTATGCCGTCGAGCGAATCGCCTTTGAAGCGGTGTGGACGGAGGAACGCTACGATCTGCTGACGACCTTCCTTGCGGGCGTCCCGGTCGGTTGGCGCTTCTTTTTGAAGCACAGGATCTTCGATGCGGTCGCATCGCAATCAAACAGGGCGGGCAGTGGCATGGCCGAACAGATGCGCGCCATCTTCGCCGACATGCGCGAACGCTACGGCGTTTGACAGACTGCGGCGATTGGTTATGACTTCCATAACCCAACGGCGGACCTTATGAATGCACGCCAGCTAGAAATCTTCCGCGCGATCATGCGCGACGGTACGCTGACCGCGGCTGCGAATTCGCTCGGGATTTCACAGCCGGCAGCCAGCAAGTTTCTCCATCATCTGGAAAGTCAGCTCGGCTATCAGCTATTCGATCGCATCGGCGGGCGTCTCGTGCCGACCATGGAGGCCAACCTGCTGTTTGCGGATGCCGACCGGGTCTTTCGCGAAATCGAGGCACTGAAGTCATTGGCGCGGGACATCGGCGCGCAGAAGATCGGCCTGTTGCGGCTCGGTATCAGCCTGGCAGTCACCTATTCAGTGCTTCCCAAGGCGCTCCTGCGTTTTCGTACGAAGCATCCGGAAGTGAAGGTTCACCTCCATGCCCTGCCGAAGCGCGAGATCGCTGAGGCTCTGCTTCTCGGCGACATCGACCTCGCCGTCACATTGTCCGTGATCGAAGCCCCGACCGTTCGCAGCGAAATCCTCAGCGATGTCCCGATCGTCGCGGTGATGCGGGCCGATGATCCCTTGGCGTCAAAGGAAACGATTGGCCCTTCCGATCTCGATGGTTTGCCGCTGATCTCCTACGGCGCCCATGCGGAAATCGGCGCAGCGATGGATGCGGCCTTCGCAAGCTGCGGTCGGCAGCGCGAGGTTGCCATTCAGATTGCCTCCTCGGTGGGCGCGGTGCCGTTGGTGCGGGAAGGTCTCGGCATCGCCCTGGTAGACGGACTCGTTGCGTGGCATGGCTTCGAGGGTCTAGTTGCCCGCCCCTTCGAACCGCAAATCGCCATGCAAATGGTGGCGGCGACCAATGACGCCCGGCCCGCCTCGCGATTTGTGCGACCCTTCCTCGCCACGCTGCGTGATGTTCTCTGAACCGCCGAATCTTGCGCTGAAACACCGAGCGCAAACGGGATATTCCGTCGCGATAGCGAAAGCACTCAATCGAAACTGCCAGGGTGCAGCCGATAGACTTGCCTTACCCGGCGGTAAGGAGCAACCATGACCCTTAGTTTCGACCCAGATTCGCTCGATCTCCCAGACGGACATTTCATCGATGGCCATTATGTCGCCGCCAGCGGCGGCATGACCGTGCATCGTCCGTCTGACGGCGTTGCTTTCGCGGAATGTCCGGTTGCCGGAAAGGATATGGTCGACCGGGCCGTCGAGGCCGCGAACCGGGCCCTGAAAACGAGCGGCTGGTCTTCGCTCCGGCCGCGCGAGCGAACGAAGGCGCTGGTTCGCTGGGCCGATCTCATGGAAGAAGAGGCCGTGACGCTCGCGCGTCTGGAAGCCGTGTCCTCGACCCGCCCGATCGGGCAACTCATCGCTGGCGACATCGCCATCACCGCCGAACAGATCCGCTTCTTCGCCGAATTCGCCGACAAGGAAGGCAGCGATCTGGTGCCGACCGATGACCATAGCCTCGGCATGATCATGAGCGAACCCTATGGTGTCGTCGGCGCGATCACCCCCTGGAACTTCCCGATCTCCATGGCCGGCTGGAAGCTAGGCCCAGCATTGGCGGCGGGTAACGCCGTGGTGCTGAAGCCCTCCGAGATGACGCCGTTTTCGACGCTCTACATGGCGGAGTTGTCGGTGCGCGCCGGCATTCCGGCCGGCCTGATCAACATCGTTCTTGGCGACGGCCCAACCACCGGCGCGGCGATCACCGGCCATCCCGGTATCGGCAAGATCAGCTTCACCGGTTCGACATCGGCCGGTTCCGCGATCATGGAGAATATCGCCCGCACCGGCGTCAAACCGATGACCCTGGAACTCGGCGGCAAGAGCCCGCAAGTTGTCTTTGCCGACGCAGATCTCGATCTCGCCGGCGAAGCGATTGCCCGCAACGTGCTTGCCAATGCCGGCCAGGCCTGTGTCGCTGGTTCGCGGCTAATTGCCGAGCGCTCGATTGCCGAAGCTCTCAGCGAGGCGATCCTCAGGCATATGCATCAGATCAAACCGGGTCCCACCTGGGATGAGACCAGCCAATATTCGCCTATCATCTCGGAGCGCCAGATCGGGCGGATCGGCAGCATCGTTCAAGCGGCGATCGACGCCGGCGCGGAATGCATGACGGGTGGCTCAAGGCTTGAGCGGTCCGGCTATTTCTATGCCCCGACGCTTCTTGCCGGGGTCGATCAGACCTCGCCGGCGGTCACCGAAGAGATTTTCGGGCCGGTGTTGACGCTGCAAACCTTCGAGACAGAGGAAGAAGCGCTCCAGCTTGCCGATCATCCAACCTATGGACTTGCGGCAGGGCTCTTCACGCGCGATCTTTCCCGAGCCGTTCGCATGACTCGCCGTCTCCAGGCCGGGACCGTCTGGGTCAACCGTTATGGCCGTTCCCGCGACCATATTCTGCCGACCGGCGGCTATAAAAGTTCCGGCATCGGCAAGGATCTCGGTCGGGACGCCTATCTCGCCAATCGCCGCAGCAAATCCGTGCTGATCAACATCTGAGGAGCCGACATGAAGACCTATAGGATTGCTCTCATACCCGGCGACGGCATCGGCAAGGACGTCACTGCCGCTGCGTGGCAGGTATTGGAAAAAGTGGCGGGAAAGACGGGCTTCAAGTTGGAGCCGACCAGCTTTCCCTGGTCCTGTGCCTATTTCAAGGAAACGGGCGCAATGATGCCGGCCGACGGCATTGCGACCCTGCGCGGCTTCGACGCCATCCTCCTTGGCGCCGTCGGCTGGCCGGCCGAAGTGCCCGATTCCGTTTCGCTCCACGGCCTGCTTCTGCCGATCCGCAAGGCCTTCGAGCAGTATGCCAATATCCGCCCGCACCGGCTGCTGCCGGGCGTCGAAGGGCCGTTGAAGGCGCAAGAATTTGATATTCTCTGCATTCGCGAGAATACCGAGGGCGAATATTCCGGCGCAGGCGGACGCGTGCATCAGGGCACGGCAAACGAGGTCGCGGTCGAGACCTCGATCTTCACAAGAGCAGGTGTGGAACGCATCCTGCGCTTCGGCTTCGAACAGGCCCGGGCGCGCCGCGGGAAGCTTGCCTCCGTCACCAAGTCGAACGCGCAGAAATATTCGATGGTATTCTGGGATGAGATCACCGCGCGCCTCGCGGCCGATTATCCCGACGTCACCGTCACGAGCTATCATATCGACGCGATGGCGGCACGCATGGTCATGGCGCCGGAAAGCCTTGACGTCATCGTCGCCTCCAACCTCTTCGGCGATATCCTGACTGATCTCGGAGCCGCCATCCAGGGCGGACTCGGCTTTGCCGCCTCCGCCAATCTCAACCCGAACCGCACCGCGCCGTCGATGTTCGAACCGGTGCACGGCTCCGCGCCCGATATTGCCCACCTCGGCATCGCCAATCCGATCGCGGCAATCTGGTCAGCCGCCATGATGCTGGAGCATCTCGGCGAAAAGACCGCTGCTGATGCGATCATGCACGCCATCGCCGCGGCAACCGAGACCGGTATCGGCACGGTTCCCGGCAAAGATAAGACCGACACCATCACCAATGCCGTGCTGAACGCACTCGCCTGAACGACAAGGAAATGACAACAATGATCGACCTCAAGGACCAGAGCCTATTTCGCCAGCAGGGCTTGATCGATGGACTCTGGCGCACTGCCGCCTCCGGCAAGACCGTCGACGTCATCGATCCGGCGACGCAGGCGGTGATGGGCACGGTTCCCGACATGGACGGGACGGAGACCCGCGCCGCGATCGAAGCCGCCAGCGCCGCTTTCCCGGCCTGGCGGGCGAAGACCCATGCCGAGCGGGCGCAACTGCTGGAAGCCTGGCATGATCTGATGACCGAACATTGCGATGATCTCGCCCTGATCCTGACCACTGAGCAGGGAAAGCCGCTGGCCGAGGCGCGGGGAGAAATCCGCTACGGCGCCTCCTTCGTCAAATGGTTTGCCGAAGAGGCGCGCCGCATCGGCGGCACGACGATCCCCTCGCCCACCCGCGACCGACGCATCGTTGTGCTCAAGGAACCGGTCGGCGTCTGCGGCATCATCACACCCTGGAACTTCCCCAACGCGATGATCACCCGCAAGGTGGCGCCGGCGCTCGCAGCCGGCTGCACGGTCGTCATCAAGCCATCCGACTTTACCCCCTATTCGGCGCTGGCGCTTGGCGTTCTTGCTGAACGGGCTGGCATTCCCGCGGGCGTCATCAACATCGTGACCGGCCTGCCGACCGAGATCGGCAACGAGCTGCTGCGAAACGAAACGGTCCGCAAGATCTCGTTCACCGGCTCGACCCGGGTCGGCGCGCTCCTGATGCGCGGCGCGGCTGATAGCATCAAGCGGCTCAGCCTCGAACTCGGCGGCAACGCGCCTTTCATTGTCTTTGATGATGCTGATCTCGATCTCGCCGTCGAAGGCGCCATCGCCTCCAAATTCCGCAATGGCGGTCAGACCTGCGTCTGCTCCAACCGCATCCTGGTGCAGGATAAGGTCCACGATGCCTTTGCCGCAAAACTCGCTGCCCGCGTTTCCGCCATGAAGGTCGGGCCCGGCACAGAGGCTGGCGTCGATATCGGCCCGATGATCAATGCCGCCGCCATCGAAAAGATCGAGCGCCATGTCACTGACGCCGTCGAAAAGGGCGCGACGATCGTTGCGAAAGCTTCGAACCTCCCTGAAGGCCGGCAATATGCCGCTCCCATCGTCCTCTCGGGCGCAACCACCGACATGCTTCTTGCGAGCGAAGAGACCTTCGGGCCTGTCGCACCGCTCTTCCGCTTCAAGACCGACGAGGAAGCGATCGCCATCGCCAACGGCACACCCTTCGGGCTAGCAGCTTATTTCTATACCGGAAGCCTCAAGCGCTCCTGGGCCGTCGGCGAAGCCTTGGAATTCGGCATGGTGGGGCTGAACACCGGCGCGATCTCGACCGAAGTTGCTCCCTTCGGCGGCGTCAAGCAATCCGGGCTCGGCCGTGAAGGGTCCCAACATGGCATCGAGGAATATCTCGAACTGAAGACCTTCCACATCGGCGGGCTCGCCTGAGCCTGCCAAAAAAGGGCGTGCCGAAAGGGGCGCCCTACCGACATGCAGCGCGGACATCGTGACGGCTTTCCTGCCCGAACGGGATTCACGCGGGCTTCATGAGAAGACCCGCAGCCAAGGCATGGAAGGTCTCGATAGCCTTTGGCAGCACATGCTTCGGATCGTCACTGGCTGCGACCCAAAGAGCGGCATTGAGCGCAGCGCCGCTAAGAAGCCGAGCGGCCGCCTCCGCGTCGAGAGGCTTGAAAACCTCTTTGGCGATAAGACGCTCTACCGTCCGCTTGGTTTCCAGAAAGCAACTGCTCTGGCTGGGCCATCTTGATGGATCGCCCAGCACGGCCGGTCCGTCGAGCAGAACGATGCGTTGAACTTCCGGAACCAGCGCCATCTCGATATAGGCGGCGCCTTCGGCAAGCAGACCCTTCCAATCGTCACCCTCCCGTGCGCCGATCTCTTGGGCCTGCGATGCCATTTCCGAGTCGATCTGATCGACAACTGCCGCGAGAAGTCCACGCTTGTCGCCGAAATTGTGATAGAGCGCCCCACGCGTCAGGCCGACTTCGGCTGTCAGCTCGTCCATCGAAGCAGCCGAATACCCTTTTTCAGCAAAGGCCTTTCGCGCCGCCGCGATCAGTTTGGCACGGTTCTCCTCCATCGTATCGATACGTCGTTTCGCCATTCTGCCCTCAATTTCATATACATCGCGTATGTAGACTTGACATACGGTGCGTATGTCGGCTATTTCACATACGCACCGTATATCAGACACGGAAGCGTGTGAAGCGGATTACATTGCGCTCATTCGCTGTCGCCACGACAATGACAAAAGGATGGAGAATGACCAAACGCGAAGCAATTTTTCCCGCCGGCAGGCATGCGCTATACGAGGAACACGGCTATTCGGCCGCCATTCGCTCCGGCGACCTCCTGTTCGTGTCAGGGCAAGTCGGCAGCCGCCCCGACGGAACACCGGAACCTGATTTCGGGCATCAGGTCCGTTTGGCTTTCGAAAACCTCAAGGCGACGCTGGACGCGGCGGGGTGCACGTTCGATGATATCGTGGACATAACGACGTTCCACACAGACCCGGAAAACCAGTTCGCAACAATCATGGCCGTCAAGCAGGAGATTTTCAGCAGTCCGCCTTATCCGAACTGGACGGCCGTCGGCGTGAATTGGCTCGCCGGCTTCGACTTCGAGATCAAGGTCATCGCCCGCATCCCTTCGAAGGCATGATCCTCGAAAGCTTGGCTATTGGAACCGGTCGAGTGTCTTGTAATAGATGCCGACCAGCGGCAGGAACCAGGGCTTGCCGAAATGCCCCGGCACAGCCGGCCACTCGAGGCCTTTGACCGGATTGCGATCGGCCTTTCCCAAGATGGCATCGGCAATCATCATGCCCATATGCGTCGCCATTTGCGCGCCATGGCCGGAATAGCCCATCGCATACCAGAGGCCATCGACATAGCCGGCCCGCGGAAAGCGATCCTTCGTCATGTCGACCAGGCCGCCCCAGCAATAGTCGATTTCGATCTTGGCGAGATGCGGGAAGATTTCCGCTAGGCTGGACCGCAGGATCTCGCCGCTCTTGGCGTCGGATTGCTGATCCGACGTCGCCGAAAACCGGGCCCGGCCGCCGAAGATCAGGCGGTTGTCCGGTGAGAGCCGGAAATAATTGCCGATATTAAGCGAAGTGACGCAGGTGCGGTTGCCGGGCATGGTCGCGGCGATCTCCGCCTTGGTCAGCGGACGCGTCGCGATGATGAAGCTGCCGACAGCAACAATGCGACGGCGGAAATAGCTGAAGATGCCGGGAGTATAGGCGCCGGTTGCCACAAAGACATTGTCTGCGGAAAGCTTGCCGCGGGCAGTCGTCAATTCATGCCGGCCGCCATTGACCTTCCTGTCGGTCACGGCGGCATTCTCAAAGATTACCGCGCCACTGCGCGCGGCGGCTTCTGCAAGACCGACCGCATAACGCCCCATATGCATCATGGCGCTTTTCTTGGAGAGCATGGCGCCATGAAAGGACGCTGATCCGATTTCCGACTTGAGATCGTCAGCAGTCAACAGTGTCGTATCCGGATCGATCTCGCGATGGACCGCCTCGAAATTCCGGGCAATGCTGTCGAAATGCGCTGGTTTGGAGGCAAGCTTCAGCTTGCCCGCACGGCGGAAATTGCAGTCTATGCCCTCGTCGGCAACGATCTGCTCGACAGTGTCCACGGCATCGTCGAAGGCGCGATAGAGTGCCTTCGCCCGCTCGACACCAAGTTCTTCCTTCGCCGAGATGAAACTATGGGCGATGCCGTTGTTGAGATGACCGCCATTTCGGCCGGACGCACCGGAGCCAACCGTGCCCGCCTCCAACACGACCACCTTGGCGCCGGCCTTGGCGAGCTGGCGCGCCGCCCCCAATCCGGTAAAGCCGCCGCCGATCACTGCGACATCATAGTGACCTTCGAGCGGCGCGGTGCTCTGCTTTGCGAAGCGCGGGGCTGTGTCGTGCCAGTAGGATTTGAACTGCATGGCGGCCTCCCCGTCAGAGCCCGACGACGCCGGGCAGACCGGAAATATCCTTGATCTCGGTATATTCATAATAAGGATTGGCAGGCTCATGACCCCGGTTGACCCAGACCTTGTGCTTGATGCCGAGATCATAGGCCGACATGAGATCATAGCGGAAGGACGAGGAGCAGTGCAGCACGTCTTCCGGATTGCAGCCGAGCATGTCGAACATATATTCGAATGCCTTGAAGCGCGGCTTATAGGCATTGGCCTGCTGCGCCGTGAAGACAGCATGGAAGGGCGCACCGAGCTTTTCGACATTGTGCATGATCTGCTCGTTCATCGCGTTCGACAGAATGACCAGGGGGATTTCCTTGGCGACCTTGGCAAGTCCCGCCGGCACGTCCCGGTGCGGACCCCAGCTCGGCACGGTCTCGTAGATCGAACGGGCATCCTCGGCGCGAAAGGCAACGCCATTCCTACGGCAGGTCCTCTCGACGGCATTGTGAAGCACTTCATTATAGGGTTTCCAGTCTCCCAGAATCTCGTCCAGCCGGTAGGCGGCGAAATTCTTGACGAACTGCGCCATACGCGCGGGGTCGAGCTGGCCGCCATAGATCTTCTGGGCAGCCTCGGCCATCTGGAAATTCGTCAGAGTGCCGTAGCAGTCAAAGGTGATGTATTTCGGCCGGAACTTCGTCATGTCTCTAGATCCTTGCAGAATGCCGCGCAGGCGCTGATGAATGAGAACATCATAGGCAGCCTTCTTCCATCGGTTCACCGCATTTAAGCCGTCACGAAGCAGAAAGTTTTGTATCGCTGCTCCGCTTTGGCAGAGAGTTGCGCGTCGCCACGAACATGTTGTCGTCGAAAAATCGAAATTGCAGCCTGTGACGCCAGTGGCCCGGCATAAGATGCGGCGTGCGTGCCGACGGACGGTGGAAGATACCGCTGCTGCCCTTTCGTCGGGACGATCTTCTTCCGCTGCGGGTCTATCAAAAAGAAAAGCAACGGACGGGAGAAAAAGCCTGTGCAGGCAACCGGGATCGACCTTCGCCCCTTCGACCAGTCTCACCTTCAATCCGCCCTGGCCCTGTCGCGTCAGGCCGGCTGGCCGCACCGGCTGGAAGAGTGGCAGATGCTGCTGGAGCTCAGCCGCGGCCTTGTGGTTGTCGAGAGCGAGAAGGTCGTCGCGACAATCTTCGTCACTCCCTATGGCGATGACGTCGCAACGATCAACATGGTGATCGTCGACGAATCGATGCGTGGGCGCGGCATAGGCCGCCAGATCATGCAGGCGGCTCTGGAGATCGTCGGTGACCGTGAGTGCCGGCTCATTGCGACCGCCGATGGTCTGCCTCTTTATGAAAGTCTCGGCTTCGAAAAGACCGGCACGATCGTTCAACACCAAGGCCCGCTGCGAGCATGCATTGCACCGCCGACGGTGGATTGGGCAACGGCTGCCGATCTCGAACAGATCGTCGCCCTCGATCGCGTTGCGTTCGGCGCGGATCGCACGGCACTCGTTCAAGCCTTATCTCAGGCAGGCCCGCTTGCGGTTGTCCGCGAAGCCGACACGCTCCGCGGTTACGCGGCCTTGCGGTCCTTCGGCCGTGGTGAACTCTGCGGGCCGGTCGTTGCAGAAAACGCCGGCGATGCCGAAGACCTTCTGAGCTTTCTGTTCGCAACTCGGTCAGGCGCATTCATGCGCGTCGATACCGGTAGCGAGACCGGCCTTGCCTCCTTCCTTCTCGAACACGGCCTTGCCCATGTCGGCGGCGGCATCACCATGCGCCGCGCAGCTTCATCTGCCCTTTCATCCATTCCCAGCGTTCACACATTTGCCCTGGCCAGTCAGGCTCTGGGCTGAAGAGAGACATCATGCTCAGCAATTCCCTTATCGAACTCGATCGCGCCCACCTGGTTCACCCCGTCGCCTCTTATCGCGGTCACGAGCAGGCCGGAGTCCGCGTGTTGAAATCCGCCAAGGGCGCGACTGTTACCGATGCATCGGGTCATCAGATGATCGACGGCTTTGCCGGTCTTTGGTGCGTCAATGCCGGCTATGGCCATGACAGCATTGTCGAGGCGGCCGCCCGCCAGATGCGCGAGCTGCCCTATGCCACCGGCTATTTCAGCCTCGGCTCCGAGCCGGCCATCCGGCTTGCGGCCGAATTGGCCGATCGCGCGCCCGGCGACCTCAACCATGTCTATTTCACGCTCGGCGGCTCCGATGCCGTCGACAGCACGGTTCGCTTCATCCGCTATTACTATCACGCGCTTGGCAAGCCCACGAAGGATCAGTTCATCTCCCTCGAACAGGGCTATCACGGTTCCTCTACCGTCGGTGCCGGCCTGACGGCGCTTCCGGTTTTTCATGCCGGCTTCGGCATGCCGCTCGACTGGCAGCACAAGATTCCCTCGCATTATGCCTATCGCAACCCCGTAGGCACCGATCCGCAAGCGATCATCGCCGCCTCGGTTGCCGCACTGCGCGCCAAGGTCGAGGAGCTCGGCGCCGAGCGCGTGGCTGCCTTCTACGCCGAGCCGATCCAGGGTTCGGGCGGCGTGCTGGTGCCGCCGGCCGGCTGGATGAAGGCAATGCGCGACCTTTGCAGCGAACTCGACATTCTGTTCGTTGCCGACGAGGTGATCACCGGTTTCGGGCGCACCGGCCCGCTGTTTGCCTGTTCGGATGACGGCATCGTGCCCGACCTGATGACCACCGCAAAGGGGCTCACCTCGGGCTACGTGCCGATGGGGGCCGTCTTCCTGTCGGAGCGGGTCTATGGCACCATTGCCGACGGCGCCGGCGCTTCCGCGGTTGGCCACGGCTATACCTATTCCGCGCATCCCGTCAGCGCCGCGGTTGGTCTCGAAGTGCTGCGCCTCTATGAGAGCGGGCTGTTGGAGAATGGCGTCAAAGCCGGAGCGCGGCTGATGGCCGGCCTTCGCGATCTCTCCTCGCATCCCCTAGTCGGCGACGTGCGCGGGCGCGGCATGCTCGCTGCCGTCGAGCTGGTGGTCGATAAGGCGCGCAAGACGCCCCTGCCCCCTGCTGCCGAGCCGGCGCGGCGGATCTTCGATCGCGCCTGGAACAACGGTCTCGTCATTCGCGCCTTCGGCAACGGTGTTCTCGGCTATGCGCCGCCGCTCTGCTGCACCGATGGCGAAATCGATGCGATCATCGAACGCACGCGCAGGACGCTGGACCAGACCCTGGAAGACCCTGATGTCCGCACGGTGCTCGCCTGAGTGCGAAATCGGGCCTTGGCAGGGAGCGGCGAAATACCGCTTTGCGCTCATATTCGCAATTTTGTGCCGCCGCAGCTCTGCCATTCAGAGAATCCGGCGAGCCTTTACTGCGAAACTGAACTGACTGCAGGTGCTCCAAGGCCGAAAAGCCGGGATTTTCGGGAGATATGAGAAAATCCCTACTAGAATGAAGACAGCATTTTCTTCTGCATTCAGCCCGCGATCGGAACTGAGTGCACTCGATCAAGAACAGACATTTGGCGAGGGCAGACACTTGGCAAAGAGCCTAGCGGATTTCAAATATTTCACCTTTGATGTCGTCGGAACCCTGATCGACTTCGAAGGCGGCATCAAGGATTGCCTGGCGGCAATCGCCGATCAAGCACGTGTTTCCGTCGATGGCGAGGAAGCGCTCGCCCTCTATCGCGCTGAACGCTATTCCGACGATGCCGATCTGTTTCCCGACGATCTGGTCCGTGTCTATCTGGCCATCGCGCCGAAGCTGGGGCTACCTGCTGAACAGGCATATGGCGAGCGCCTGCGTGATTCCTGCAAGGGCTGGAAAGGCTTTCCCGACAGCGCCGCAGCTCTCCAGCGCCTTTCGCAGCGTTACAAGCTTATCGCCATGACGAATGCACGCCGCTGGGCGTTCGAGCACTTTTCTCGGGAGCTCGGCAATCCGTTTTATGCCGCATTTACCGCCGACGATACCGGCACGGAAAAGCCCGATCCAGCTTTCTTCGAACATGTCTTCGCCTTTGTCGCGAACGAAGGCGGTTCGAAGGACGATATTCTGCATGTCGCGCAGAGCCAGTATCACGACATCGGCATTTCGCGGCGGCTCGGCATGACCAATTGCTGGATCGAGCGACGCCATGCCCAGAAGGGCTATGGCGGCACGATCGAGCCCAAGGAGTTCACCAGGCCCGATTTCCATTTCACCTCCATGGCAGGACTTGCCGATGCGGTGGAGGCAGTCAGGGCCGCCTGAGCGACGACTATCCGGTACCGACCTCGCGTGAAAAGACGAGGCGCGCCAATTAAACCTTAACAAGGGGAACGCAAATGAACGACAAGATCACGAACTGGACCAGCGCAGACGATGCCATGGTCGAAAATGCCATTCGCCGCGGCGCCACCCGCCGCGATCTCCTGCAGATGCTGCTTGCCGGCGGCATCGCTGCCGCAGCCGGCGGCGCGATCTTCGGCCGTGCTTCGGCCGCCTTCGCCGCAACCCCGGTCTCCGGCGGCTCGCTCAAGGCGGCCGGTTGGTCGTCGTCGACGGCCGACACGCTTGATCCGGCCAAGGCATCGCTTTCGACGGACTATGTCCGCTGCTGCGCCTTCTACAACCGCCTTTCCTTCCTCGACAAGGACGGCGTCACGCAGATGGAACTCGCCGAAAGCATCGAAAGCTCCGACGCCAAAGTGTGGACCGTCAAACTTCGCAAGGGCGTGACATTCCACAACGGCAAGACGCTTTCTTCTGCCGACGTCGTCTATTCGCTGAACCGCCATCTGGATCCGGCTGTCGGCTCGAAAGTCAATGCGATCGCCAAGCAGATGACCGGCATCAAGGCTGTCGATCCGCAGACCGTCGAAATCACCCTTGCCAACCCGAACGCCGATCTTCCGACCATCCTTGCCATCCACCATTTCATGATCATCGCCGATGGCACGACGGATTTCAGCAAGGCCAACGGCACCGGCGCATTCGTCTGCGAAAGCTTTGAACCCGGCGTCCGGTCCGTCGCCGTCAAGAACAAGAACTATTGGAAGCCAGGCGGTGCACACCTCGACTCCTTCGAGTTCTTCGCCATCGAGGACGACTCCGCACGCGTCAATGCGCTGCTTTCGGGCGATATCCAGCTCGCTGCATCCATCAACCCGCGCTCCATGCGGCTCCTGGACAGCCAGAAGGGCGTGACGCTGTCGAAGACCACCTCCGGCAACTATACCGACCTCAACATGCGTCTGGATATGAGCCCGGGCAGCAGCAAGGACTTCGTGACGGGCGTCAAATATCTCCTGAACCGGGAAGTCATCCAGAAGTCGGCGTTGCGCGGACTTGCCGAGATCGGCAACGACCAGCCGGTGCCGCCTTCCAACATCTATCACAATGCCGATCTGAAGCCGAAAGCCTTCGATCCGGAAAAGGCCAAGTTCCACTTCCAGAAGTCGGGTCTGCTCGGCCAGTCCATTCCCGTCGTCGCTTCCGACGCGGCGACATCGTCCGTCGACATGGCGATGGTGCTGCAGCAGGCGGGTGCCGAGATCGGCATGAAGTTCGACGTCCAGCGCGTGCCTTCGGACGGCTACTGGTCGAATTACTGGCTGAAGGCGCCGATGCATTTCGGCAATATCAATCCGCGGCCGACGCCGGATATCCTCTTCTCGCTGCTATATGCCTCCCAGGCTCCCTGGAACGAAAGCCAGTACAAGTCGGAGAAGTTCGACAGCATGCTGATCGAGGCGCGTGGTTTGCTCGACCAGGCCAAGCGCAAGGCGATCTACGGCGACATGCAGGCAATGATCGCGGAAGAGGCCGGCACCGCCATTCCGGCCTATATCTCCAATGTCGACGCGATTTCTTCGAAACTGCATGGCTTGGAGGCCAATCCGCTCGGCGGCATGATGGGTTATGCCTTCGCGGAATATGTCTGGCTCGACGCCTGATCCCACCTTCGTGCCCGACAAGTGGTGCCTCGGCATCACTTGTCGGGTACAGTGCCGCATAGTCGGCGCATCCGTTCTCGCGATGGGGATCTGTCATGAACCGCCACGTTCTTTCTCTCGTGCTCGGCCGTGTGATCATAGCCTTGATCACGCTGCTCATCGTGTCGTTCACGGTGTTCGCAGCAACCGAAATGCTGCCCGGCGACGTGGCCCAGATCCTTCTTGGTCAAGCCGCGACGCCCGAGGCGGTCGCAGGCCTTCGCGCAGCCATGCATCTCAACGACCCGGCGATCCTGCGTTTCGTTCGCTGGCTTGCCGGCCTTGCAACCGGTAATCTCGGCATTTCCTACGCCAACAACATGCCGATTGCCGAGCTGATCGGCGCCCGACTCGGAAACTCGCTGAAGCTTGCGGCGGCCACGACCCTGTTTTCCGTGCCGATCGCTCTGACGCTCGGCATTACCGCAGCCATGCTGCGCGGCTCCCTCTACGACCGCATTGTCACGGTGATCTCTATTGGCGTGATTTCAGTGCCCGAATTCATGGTCGCAACATCTGCAGTGCTGATCTTTGCCGTCTATCTCAAATGGCTGCCCGCGCTCGCCTTCGCCAATGAGATCCACTCCTTTTCGCAAATGCTGCGTGTCTTCGCGATGCCGGTCATCACGCTGAGCTTCGTGATATCAGCGCAGATGATCCGCATGACCCGCGCAGCCGTCATCGAGACGCTGAACACGCCCTATGTGGAAATGGCGCTCCTGAAAGGCGCCTCGCGCCCGCGCATGGTCCTGAAGCACGCATTGCCGAACGCACTCGGCCCGATCGTCAATGCCGTTGCGCTTTCGCTGTCCTACCTGCTCGGCGGCGTCATCATCGTCGAAACCATTTTCAACTATCCCGGCATCGCCAAGCTGATGGTGGACGCCGTCGCAACGCGCGATCTGCCGCTGATCCAGACCTGCGCCATGATTTTCTGCCTCGTCTATCTGCTGCTGATCACCATTGCCGACATCATCGCCATCATGTCCAATCCGAGGCTGCGCTGACCATGGCTCTTACCGCACTCACCCCTCGCCGGTTCGGCTTCCGATTCAATGTCGTCGGCATGCTCGGTCTTGCCGTCATCCTCATCTGGGCATTGGTCGCCATCTTCGCGCCGCTGCTGACCCCCTATCCGATCGGCGATATCGTGGATTTCGATTATTTCGGTCCGATGTCGGCCAAGTTCTGGCTCGGCACCGATTATCTCGGCCGGGATATCTTCTCACGCATTCTCATGGGCGCGCGCTACACTGTCGGCATCTCGCTTGCCGCCGTCTGCATTGCCTGTTTCGTCGGCGTCGCACTCGGCATGATCGCAGCGGTGATCGGCGGCTGGTTCGACAGTGTGCTCAGCCGCTTTCTCGATGCGCTGAACTCCATCCCGAGCAAGCTGTTCGGCCTTGTTGTCGTTGCCGGCGTCGGCTCGTCGATCCCGGTGCTGATCATGACGCTCGCCGTCATCTATACGCCGGGCGCCTATCGCTTCTCGCGGGCGCTCTCGGTCAACATCAACACCATGGATTTCATCACGGTTGCCCGCGCCCGCGGTGAAGGGGCGCTCTATCTCATCCGCTCGGAAATCCTGCCCAATATTCTTGGGCCCGTCATGGCCGATCTCGGCCTGCGCTTCGTCTTCATCGTGCTGCTTCTGTCGGGGCTCTCTTTCCTCGGCCTCGGCGTGCAGCCGCCGAATGCGGACTGGGGTGCGCTGGTGCGCGAAAACATCGGCGGCTTGCCCTTCGGCGCGCCGGCGGTGATGTTCCCGAGCATCGCGATCGCCAGCCTGACGATCAGCGTCAACCTGCTGATCGACAACCTCCCCCAGAAGATTCGAGACCGGAGCAATTGATGGCCAAACTCGTCGACATTCGCGACCTGAAGGTCGAGGCTAAGACGGATGCGGGCCGCCAGGTCGACATCATCCGCGGCGTTAGCTTCGACATACAGGAAGGCGAAATCGTCGCTCTGATCGGCGAAAGCGGCTCAGGCAAGACGACGATTGCCCTGACCCTGATGGGCTACACCCGGCAAGGCTGTCGGATCAGCGGGGGCCAGGTCCTGCTCGCCGGCAAGGATATGGCAAGCCTGCCCGAAAAGGCCCGAGCGCGCATTCGCGGAACCGAGGTCGCCTATGTCCCGCAAAGTGCTGCGGCAGCTTTCAATCCCGCGCAGACGATCATGGAGCAGGTGATCGAGATCACCCGCATCCACGGCCTGATGCCGGCCGAGGAGGCAAAGACCCGCGCCGTCGAGCTCTTCAAGGCGCTGAGCCTGCCGAACCCGGATACGATCGGTTCGCGTTATCCGCATCAGGTGTCCGGAGGCCAGTTGCAGCGGCTTTCAGCCGCGATGGCACTGATCGGCAATCCGAAACTCATGATTTTCGACGAGCCGACGACGGCGCTCGACGTCACCACGCAGATTGAGGTTCTCCGAGCTTTCAAATCGGTGATGAAAAAGGGCGGCATTGCTGGCGTCTACGTGTCTCACGACCTCGCCGTCGTGGCGCAGGTCGCCGACCGCATCGTTGTTCTGAAGGGCGGGGAAATTCAGGAAATCGGCAAGACGGAACAGATCCTCTCTGCGCCCTCGCATCCCTATACACGCCAGTTGCTGGGTGCTTTCGAACCCAAGCTCTATGCCTCTCCGGCGTCGACAGAGCCGGAAAAGATACCGGCTCTGCTGGAGGTTACCAACGTGGTGGCGGGCTATGGCCCTATCCAGCCGGACGGTCTGCCGGCAGCGACCGCACTCAAATCCGTGAGCCTCCGGCTCGAAGCCGGCCGCAATCTCGGCGTCATCGGCGAATCCGGCTGCGGAAAATCGACGCTCGCCCGCGTCATAGCCGGCATCCTGCCGCCGGTTTCCGGAAACATTGTCTTTAGTGGAAAACAGCTTGCCGCCGACGCCCGCAATCGCCAGCGCGAAGAGCTGCAAAAGCTGCAGATCGTCTTTCAATTTGCCGATACGGCGCTCAACCCCGCCAAGTCGATCGGCGAAATACTTGGGCGCCCGCTTGCCTTCTATCACAATCTCGGCCGCAGGGAGCGCGAGGCGCGCATCGAACAGCTCCTCGACATGGTCCACCTGCCCAAAGCCCTCAAGCATCGCCGCCCGCCGGAACTGTCAGGGGGCCAAAAGCAGCGCATCAATCTTGCGCGGGCACTTGCGGCCGAACCGAAGCTCATCCTCTGCGACGAAATCACATCGGCCCTCGACACGGTCGTAGCCGCCGCCATCCTCGACCTCCTCAAGGAACTGCAACGCGAACTCGGTCTTTCCTACGTCTTCATCAGTCACGATTTGTCGACCGTGCAGGCGATCTGCGACGAAATTGCGGTGATGTATGCCGGCGAGAAGATCGAGCAACTCGCATCCGCCGACCTCGCGCGCGGCGCCAAGCACCCCTATTCCAAACTGCTCTTCTCTTCCGTGCCGAAGCTTAGTACCGGCTGGCTGGATAGCCTGGAACAAAATGCCGAGCTGGTGGGCGCCTTTGCGAAACGCTGAGGCGCCGCATGGCGAATAGACAACAGCGAAGGTGGCTCAGACCGGAAACAGGCTCGTCAGCGGCATATGGGCTTTGACGATCGGCGATTTCAGCACGACGAAGCTAAAATATTTGTCGATGCCGATTTCCATGTCGATCAGCCGTTCCATGGTCGTCTGGTATTCGGCAATCCCGGCCGTCACGAACTTCACCAGATAGTCATAGCCGCCGGAAACGAGATGGCACTCCACCACCGAGTCCACCTTCTCGACCGCCGCCAGGAACCGGGCGAAATCGATCTGGCGGTGGTTCTTGAGCGTGACCTCGGTGAACACCGTGAGCGTCTGCCCGAGCTTGGCAATGTTGATCTGCGCCGAATAGCCGACGATGTATCCTTCCGCCTGCAATTTCTTGACCCGCATCAGGCAAGGACTGGGCGAGAGATTGACGAGTTCGGCGAGCTCCACATTGGTGATGCGGCCGTTTTTCTGCAATTCGTAGAGGATCTTGATGTCGATCCGGTCGAGTTTCATCGGCGCGCTCCAATTCTCGGGGCGGCAGGGCGCCGTCCGGCGGAATAATCTTTTGCCATTTTATGCGGAAAGCCTTGCTTAGCAAGAGGAATTGAGCTCAACGGCATCAATATAATCTCGTAAAATCCGCGCCTTAGCACAAGTATTCGCCATAGCCACACGTGACCGAAGGAAATGCTGTCTGACAGCGATCTGCAGCATTTGCGCCGGGAAACCTCGACTAAAATACTCGTCTGTAAACCGGAGAGTGCCATGCCTGCCCCGCTTCTTCACATTGAAACCACCCCCGCGCTGCCCAAAGAGGCTGATGTCGTGGTGATCGGCGGCGGCATCGTCGGGACCTTCGCCGCCTACTATCTCGCACGGCGCGGCTTGAAGGTCGCGCTCCTCGAAAAGGGGCGGATCGGCGCCGAGCAATCCAGCCGAAACTGGGGCTGGTGCCGGCAGCAGAACCGGGATGCCCGCGAACTGCCGATGGCGACCAAGAGCCTGGCTTTATGGGAGGATTTCGGCAGGGACAGCGGCGAGGATACGGGCTTCAGCCGCTGCGGCCTGCTTTATCTCAGCAATGACGACATGGAACTTGCCGGCTGGGCACGTTGGGGTGAGTTTGCCCGCGGCGTCGGCGTCACCACCCATATGCTTGACCAGAAGCAGGCAAGCGAATTCGGATCGGCGTCCGGTCGGTCCTGGAAGGGCGGCGTCTTTTCGCCGACCGACGGCACCGCCGATCCCTCTCGCGCTGCGCCTGCAGTCGCCCGGGCCGTCATGGCGCTCGGCGGCAGCGTTCATCAGATGTGCGCCGCACGCGGCCTCGAGACCAAAGGTGGTCGTGTCAGCGCCGTCGTGACCGAGGCCGGCACGATCCGCACCCGCACGGTGGTGATGGCGGGCGGCGCCTGGGCATCGTCCTTTTGCCGGCAGTTCGGCATTCGTTTTCCGCAGGCGTCGATCCGCGCTTCGATCCTCTCGGTCGCGCCCGGCGCCAAAGGTCTGCCGGCGGCGCTGCATACTGCGGCAGTCTCTGCCACACGGAGAGGCGACGGCGGCTATACGCTTGCGATCAGCGGCCGCGCCCGCATCGATCCGACATTGCAACAGTTTCGGTTCGCCCGCCATTTTGTGCCGATGTTCGCCAAGCGCTGGCGCAGCCTCGCTCCCGGCGGTCTCGAGGGTATGAAGAGCGGGCATGAAACTCTATCGCGCTGGCGGCTCGACCGGCCGACGCCGATGGAGCACAATCGCATTCTCGATCCTCGTCCGGATCGCAAGCAGATTGAGTTGACCCTCGAGCGGGCGCGGGCATTGCTTCCAGCGCTCGCGCAAACGCCCGTCTCCGCCGCATGGGCCGGTTATATCGACAGCACACCCGACGGCGTGCCGGCGATCGGCGAATTTTCTGCTCTCCCGGGACTGATCTTGGCGGCAGGCTTCAGCGGCCATGGCTTCGGGATCGGCCCGGGCGCCGGTCATCTCGTTGCCGACCTCGTCACCGGCGCAAAACCGATCGTCGATCCGAAGCCTTATCATCCGCATCGGCTGAATGGCTCCGCCTGGGGCGAGGTCGCGGAGTTTTGACAGCTTCACAGGTGGGCCGAGGGCGCGTAATATAGCCCAGCCGCCAGCACCGAAATTGTGCTCGCAAGTATCATCGCAGAAAATGTGAACGTTAGCAGCCATAAGTCCGCCGTCTGATGATGCATGCTCTTTGACATGGCATCGTTGGGAACAACCCCGCTGACTTGCGCTTCTTTTCGTGCGGAGATGGAACTTTTTGATCTCACTCTTGGAACCGAGCGGCAAAACCATCGTTTGCCTAACTTCACCTGAAAGACAAAGGAGGATCAGAATGAGCGCTCTCGCATGGGAGGCACCCGTCTCCGTCATTGTCAGCAGTGGGAAACAAAAGGCCGTCAAGGGACCGGCCGAAGCCGTCGGGTGCCTGGAAAGGGAATGGCCGATCGCCGATGGCGTTTTTCTGAGGGAAGCAAAGAAGGTCTGCAGCGCCGCGCTCGAGCACGAATGTACCGCGAGTGAAGCGCGTGATGCCTTTGAAATGGCTTCCCTCGAGGCGCTTCTGGCGCGCCGCTGAGGTTATTTGCCGATCGCTCTCGCGCCGCCAACGACGCGGAGCACGGCAAGCTGTTTCGAGCTTCATCTACATTTCTCCCTCATAGCGCGAGCTTCGGCGGCATTGGGCCGCGACAGCCGCTGTCGCAGCCGCCCTCACCCGGCGTGGGCCTGTTCGATTCCTAGCACCATGCTTGGCAATTTCAGCCGTTGTCCGAAGGTCAACTAACCACGCCGCTTTCTGCGGAATGTTTTTTGCAAGGTTACCAAAGTCTTTATGTTTCGGAGGTAATGCGTTTTGAAACGAAACACTTTGCGGCCCTTCTCCGCCGTGACACTTGTGATGGAAGGCACGGAGGGATATCGGCGGGTCAATTCGGTACAGGATGCGGCTGAGACGCTGCTGGAACATTGGCCGATTGCAGACGGCGAAGAATATGTGACCGCGGTACGAATATGCCTCGATGCGATGATGGGCGTTGTCGGTGCAGAAGCCGCGCGAGAAGCATTCATCAAGGCGGCGGAAGAAGCCGGAGTATCTCTGCTGCAGTGATATCGTAAGCCGCTCCCCATCTTGCAGAGAGCGCTGCCGCTCGATCACCGCCCTGGCATATTCCCAGGCCGCCGCTCTGCGGCATCGCGCGGCGATCGGTCCGGTTGCTCAAATTTGTCGCAAGAGGGGACAAGTCACGGAACCTAGACGCTTCTACTTAGTTTCATGCCAGCGGACGTTTCGTCCGCAGCTCACGGTGCACCACGCCGGCCACTGGAGCGTGAGCCCGCCGCGACTATCGACTCCCGGTCTGCGGCGGGCTTTTGGTTATGTCCGCCCGCTCTTACGCAAGCCGCCGAACTTAACGACAGCCCGCCATATCATTCGCAAACCTTTATTCGCTTCAGGGCTGCCGTGATGCCCGAGAGCGAATAGGAATAACTCGTCGCTGTCCCACGCTGCGATGTGGCCTGCAAGCTAAGCTCGCTGCCCGACTTCATGGCATCCACCATGGTGGGCTCCTTTGATTGATCTTCGACCCAGCCATGCCTGTCCTTCGTAAACATGGTAAAAGTGGCGTCACCGATCGTGGCTTGCATCGGCGCTCCCTGCTTCAGGTCGTACCCCATGGCGGCTTCAGGCATATATGCCTTACCGTCGGGACCTCGCGCGACGATGAAGTAGTTGTTGCCGTGGTCAACCGCCGAGGGTGCCTGGCTGGTGGGTGTCGATAGGACGTAGCAGCTCACCTCTCCGCCGGATCGGTAGGAATAGGCGCCCCAGGCGTCAAATTGCCCGATGCGGGCGGGCGGCTCAGCATATGCCGTGGAAAAACCGAACAATACGAGCGCGAACGCGGTGGGGAGTCTTCTAGCGAACATGATTTCCTGCCTCTTCATATGACATGCCGAAGCCAAGAGAGTGTGCAACTCCTTGGCTTCGGCAGTCTGGCCGCATGTTCGTTATCTGTTTCTTAAGGCATTCATTAAAAAACCTTAATGTTTGCCGTCGCAGTTTCCGGCAATGCCGGTGGGAAAACCGCGTAGCCGCAGTGGATTACCATTACCGTTGGACCCCATCTCTGCTGGGCTGCGAAGGGGTGCTGGTAATGCCCCGCTGATTATTTTCGCTGCGATCTGCGGGGGCCGGCTGCATCTGTTCGTTCGGCTGAGTGTTGTTAACCGTGCCTGCACCCGGTCCTGAACCCGGGAGCGTGGTCGACGAGGTCGTTTGCGGATCGGTGGTCGCCGGGTTGCCCCGCCAGTAGCTCGACGAGACAGCCGCGATGACGACGAGAATTACGATCGCCGCGACAATCGCCAAGCCAGTCATGCGTGAACGCCAGTTCGGCGGGGTTTCCGGCTGTGGACCGGTCGGTGTCGGTTGATGATCGAAGTCGCTCATGAATCAATCCTCCTGTCGTCCAAACCTCTGTGCCCGTTTCAGGTTCCGAAAGAAGTCGCGGGATCCCGCTTCTACCCTTCCTGGCGATGCCGCCATTTTTCTTCAAATCACGCGCATGGCACGACAGCTTGAGATTGAGCTCGAAGATAATTAGTCGGCAAAACATTACACAAAGCTGAAATTTACATCGCCAGGGGCTATGCTGCGGCGCGGAAAATGTTATTCTTCTAACGTAAGGACGGAGGAATGTTGGCTCTGTGGAGGGGACAGCAAAGCACAACGGAAGAGGTTTCCGATGCCCAATACGGTTGTCAATGCACTTGGCCAAACGCTCTACTACAGCGGAACTTCGACAAGCTGGTTTTCTGCCACGGGCTCCGGTCCGACGCTTTACGGCACGGCTGGAAATGATTCCATATGGGGTGACGGCTCCGTCAACGTGACGATGGTCGGGGGCACCGGAGACGATATCTATTATCTCTATTCGAGCATCAATCACGCATCCGAGGCGCCGGGTGCGGGCGTAGATACCATCAATACGTGGATGGACTACACCCTGCCCGCCAATTTCGAGAATCTCACGGTGACGGGCGATGGCCGCCATGCCTTCGGCAACAGCGCCGACAACATCATCACCGGCGGCACGGGCAGCCAGACCATCGACGGCGGGGCGGGCAATGACGTCCTGATCGGCGGAGGCGGCGCCGACACCTTCATCTTCACCAAGGGTAATGGCAGCGACCTGATCACCGACTTCGGCAGCGATGACAAGGTGCGCCTGAACCAATACGGGCTGACGTCCTTCGACCAGGTCGTCAGTCATTTGACTCAGGAAGGCGCCAATCTGCGGCTCGATCTCGGCGGCGGGGAGAGCCTGGTTTTTGCCAACAAAACGGCTGCCGACCTGCATTCGGATCAATTCCAGCTTGGGCTCGACCGTTCCGATCTTACGCAAACCTTTTCCGACGATTTCAATACGCTTTCTCTGCATCAGGGAACGCAAGGCACGTGGGATGCAAAATACTGGTGGGCGCCGGACAAGGGCAGCAGCATGACCGGCGAGTTGCAGTGGTATGTCAACCCGTCCTATGCCCCGACCGCATCGGCCAATCCCTTCTCCGTTTCGAATGGCGTGTTGACGATTTCCGCCAAACCGACGCCCGATGCATTGAAGTCGCTGGTGGATAACCATGACTATACGTCGGGCCTTCTGAATACCCATTCTACGTTCTCCCAGACCTACGGCTATTTCGAGATGCGGGCGGAGATGCCGCATGATCAAGGGACCTGGCCGGCTTTCTGGCTTCTGCCGGAAGACGGTTCCTGGCCGCCTGAGCTCGATGTGGTGGAAATGCGCGGACAGGAGCCGAGCACGGTCAACGTCACTGTTCATTCGAATGCGACGGGTCAGCACACGATGCAATCCATTCCCGTGCAAGTTCCCAGCACCGATGGCTTTCACAACTACGGTGTGCTGTGGGATCAGGATCAAATCGTCTGGTATTTCGACGACGTGGCTGTCGCGCACGCCGATACGCCAGCCGATATGCACAGCCCAATGTACATGGTGGTGGATCTCGCCGTCGGCGGCATCGCGGGCACTCCAGCGGACGGTTTGAAAAACGGGTCAGAGATGAAAATCGACTACATCAAGGCCTATTCACTGGACGACCACACCACCCAGACGGCCGCCGCCCTGTCTACCCACTCTCCGGACTGGCATATCTGATAGAGCGATAGGGCGTTTCAGCGAGAAACGCCCTAATCCTCTCTGAAGGCACGCTTTATCTGATCCGTCATTGGTTTGGTCAGATAGGCAAGGACGCTTCTTCGACCGGTCTGCATGAAGGCTTCCACCGGCATGCCGGGAAGAGGCGTCAGCTTTCCCAATCGATCCCATTCTTCCTTCGGCACTTTGGCGCGAACGATGTAATAGCTGAGCCCCGAATGCTGGTCGGTCGTCAGATCCGCCGAAACGGTTTCGACGCGCCCGTTCAGTTCTGGCGTGATGCGCTGGTTGAAGGCGGAAAATCGCAATGCGACCACCTGTCCGACGGCGATCTGGTCGATATCCTGCGGCGCAAGCTTCAGTTCGGCGACCAATGCATCCTTGTCGGGGACGATCTGCATGATGGTTTCCTTCGGCCCGATCACGGCGCCGGCCGAATGGACATTCAATTGATCGACAATGCCTGCCTGCGGCGCCCTGATGTCCACTCGTTTGAGATCATCCTCGGCGGCGATCAACCGTTCCGAAAACTGGCCGGTATCGCTTTCGGCCTGCCGCAATTGGTCGGAGACTTCGGAGCCGTGGTCCTCGTCGATCTGAATGATCTGAAGCTCGGTTTCAGTAATTTTGCCGTTTGTCTGGGCGATCGAGGAAACAAGGTTGCCGAGCTCTCCGGTCAGGCGGGCGCTCTCTCTTTGCAGCGAATAGACCTTTGCCACCGGAACAATGCCTTGGTCGAACAGTCGCTGAAGACTGCTTAGCTCCTTGTTGACGAGCTCGATCTCGATCCGCTTCCCCTTCTCCTGCGCGACAAGGCCGTCCACTTCCTGTCTCAACTGCTGGATTCTCTCGCGCAACTGAGACTTCTGGCCCTGTCGCGATGCCAGTCGGTCGCTGAACAGTTGTCGCTCGCCGGCAAGTATGCTCGCAACGCTATCGTCGTCGGCATTGGACAGCAGATTTTCCGGAAAGCTGATTGCAGTCTTGTCGTCACGCTCGGCGACCAGACGCGCCGTTCTGGCGGAAAGCTCGTTCAAACGTTTTTTGATGATGCCGAGATTGGCTCTGGTCTGCGTATCGTCCAGGCGGATCAATATCTGGTCGGTATCGACATGGTCGCCATTCTTCACACGGATTTCGCCAACGATCCCACCCTTGAGGTGCTGAACGGCCTTTACATAGCTGTCGACGACCAAAGTGCCGGAAGCAATGACCGCCCCCGAAATCTTCGTTGCTGCCGCAAGACCGCCGAGGACGCCGAAAAGAAGAAGAATTGTCGCCACGATGAAAATGGAAAGGCGGCGAATCGCGCGCTCAGTGGAAGACAGGCCCGTGGTTTTCATCCGCTCACATCCTCGCCGGCTATCATCAAACGCACCGGCACAGCGGCAGAATGCCTCGTGGATGTGCCCAATATCTCCTCCTTGGCTCCGAACGCCTGTAACTGGCCGTTGGCAATGATCGCGACTTTATCCGCGGCGGCGAGAGCGCTCGGCCTGTGTGCGACGACGATGGCGATGCCGCCGCGCGCCCGGATGCCCATCAAAGCTTGGGTCAAGCATGCCTCGCCCTCGGCATCCAGATTGGAGTTCGGCTCGTCAAGAACCACCAGGAAGGGCTCGCCATAAAGGGCCCGAGCCAAGGCAATGCGTTGCCTCTGACCGGCGGAAAGTCGCGAACCGCCCTCGCCGACGATCGTATCGAACCCCTCCGGCAGCTTGACGATCATGTCGTAGACACCAGCCGCCTTTGCCGCCGCGATAATCGGTCCGGACTGCATGTCCTTCGCGAAGCGGGAAATATTTTCGGCTATCGAGCCGTCGAACAAGCCGACATCCTGGGGCAGATATCCGATATGACGTCCCAAATCGCTTTGCTCCCATTGCGAGAGAGCTGCCTGATCGAGCCTGATCGCGCCGATCACTACCGGCCACAATCCGGTAATCGCTCTCGCAAGCGACGATTTTCCCGAAGCGCTGGGGCCGATCACGCCAAGCACCGTGCCCGCCGAGATCTTGAATGCGATATTGCGCAGGATGAAGTCGCGACTGCCGGGAGATGTGAGGCTTATGTTTTCGACGCTCAGCTCTTTTTGCGGCGCCGGCAGGGCCACGGCCCGGTGTTCGCTAGGGATCAGATCCAAGAGCTTGGCGAGGCGCGACCAGCTTTGGCGGGCGGCGACAAAGCCCTTCCATTGCCCGATTGCAAGCTCCACGGGAGCCAGCGCACGGGTGACCATGATCGAACTGGCGATGATGATGCCGCCCGTCGCCTCCTGCTTGATGACGAGGATCGCGCCGACGGCCAACACAGCGGACTGCAGCATCATCCGCAATATCTTCGCGATCGTGGTGAGCGTGCCGACGATATTACCCGCGGAGAGCTGATTTCCCAGATACGCCTCGTTCATCGCCGTCCATTTCTCGGTCAGACGGCCACTGAAACCCATGGCGACCACGGCCTCCCAGTTTCGCCGCGCCGCTTGCGCAAAGCCGAGCCGAGCCGCGGAAGACTTTGCGGCCTCTAGGGCCGGCTTGTGCGACAGCACCTCTGCCAGCGCCGTCAGGACGATGAGCAGAATGGCGCCGCATAGGGCTGTAAAGCCGATCCAGAAATGGAACAGAAAACACAGGATGAGATAGAGAGGCATCCAGGGCAGATCGAACAACGCCGTCGACCCAGCACCGGATAAGAACGATCGGATTTGTTCCAGATCACGGACGGACTGCAAGCCGTCGTCGGGCGCTTGCATTTTTGTCGGCAGAAGAATGAGCGAGCCGAAGACCTTCCGGTTCATTCTTTCATCGAGAGATACGCCCACGCGTGCAAGCAGCATCGAGCGCAACAATTCCAGAGCTCCCTGGAATATGTACAGGGTCGCGGCGATGATCGCGAGGCCAGCCAGCGTCGGAAGGCTGCGGCTCGGAATGACACGATCGTAAACCTGCAGCATGAAAAAGGAGCCGGTGAGCGCCAACATGTTTATCGCAGCGCTCGCAATAGCGATGCTGAAGAACGCCTTTCGAAGCGACGACAGCATCAGCAAGATGAATTTTTGTGGTGGTTCTTTCGGGACCGCTGGCACGTTGCTTCAATCCTTGCGTTATCGTCACACGCGGCAGAGATGCCAGGAAGTTTGTCTAGGCCATTTTCCTGCCCGATAATCCTCTCCTTCCGCACGTGGTTCCCTTACGGCAGGTATGGATCAGACATGGCCTAGCAATGCTCTTCGTCAAGTCTGCACATCGCCAATGCGGAGATCATGAGGTTGATATTGCGCCATTTTCCTTACAGACAGGAGCATCTACGACAACTAACTGCTGCCACTCCTTCAGGTTTTCGAGCTGGGTCCGCTCAAGTCTGTTAAAGTGACAAAGGCGTCGGCTTCCAGTTCGACCCGGCATGAAAAACAGACATCAAACTGCGGGAGGGGTAAGCATGAAGACCTTCGACGCGATTATCGTCGGTGCCGGGCAAGCGGGGCCGTCCCTTGCCGGGCGTTTTGCGGGCGCCGGAATGACGGTGGCTCTGATAGAGCGGAAATTCGTCGGCGGGACCTGCGTCAATGCCGGCTGCATGCCGACCAAAACCCTCGTTGCCAGCGCCCGGACCGCCCACGTGATACGACGAGGCGCGGATTATGGCATCCACACGAATGGCGGTTTATTGACGGATATGGCGGCCGTCGAAAAGCGTGCTGCAACCGTCATCAACAACGCCAGGAATTCGCTTACGACCTGGCTCACCTCCACAGACGGAATTTCCCTGATAAGGGGACATGCCCGCTTCGAAAGCGAGAAGACCATCCGCGTCGGCGATGAGATGCTGACCGCGCCGCGTATCTTTCTCAACGTCGGCGCCAGGCCGGCGATACCTGCTTTCCCCGGACTTTCGGACATCGAGTACCTGACAAGTACCTCCATCATCCATCTGACGGCCCTGCCGCGCCATCTCGCCATCATCGGCGGCGGCTATATCGGCCTCGAATTCGCGCAGATGTACCGGCGCTTCGGCACCGAGGTCAGCATCATCGAACATGGCCCGCACCTGGCCCCGCGAGAGGACGATGATATCTGCCAGGCGATCGGTGATGTTCTTAGCGCCGAAGGCATAGCGATCCATACGAATGCGCAGGACATCAGACTGTCGAAGCGTGGCGAGAACATCCGCATCTCGACTGCGAACGGCAACCCGGAGGTCGAAGCAAGCCATCTCCTCATCGCCACGGGACGCCGGCCCAACACCGACGATCTCGGCCTCGAAAACGCTGGTGTCGCACTGGACGGCAAAGGCTATATCGTCGTCGACGATCATCTCTCCACCAATGTCGACGGCATATGGGCCCTCGGCGATTGCAACGGCCACGGTGCCTTCACGCATACTTCCTATAACGATTTCGAGATCGTCGCGGCCAATCTCCTGGACGGCGAAGACCGGAAGCTGAGCGAGCGCATTCCCGCCTATGCGCTCTATATCGATCCGCCGCTCGGGCGCGTCGGGATGACTGAGAAAGAAGCGCGGGCAAAAGGACGGTCAGTCTCTACATCGACCATGCCGATGAGCCGCGTCGGCCGCGCCGTCGAAAAGGGCGAAACACAAGGCCTGATGAAGGTCGTCGCCGATGTCGAAACCGGACAGATCCTGGGTGCCGCAATCCTGGGCGTCGAAGGCGACGAGGCGATCCACGGGTTCATCGACGCCATGCATGCGCGCACGCCCTATCCGGTGCTGAAATGGGCCGTGCCGATCCATCCCACGGTATCCGAACTTATTCCGACGCTTCTCGGCGGGCTGAAATCGAGTTAGCCGGTCAAGGCACCCTGAGATAGCGGAGATCGCCCGCCCTCTCCGATGGCCAACAGGCTGCGGAGAGGGCGAACGGGAAGCTTATTGCAGCGCTTTTTCCATCAGGCGCACCAACCGCTCGGCGAATGCGCGTGGATCGGCCGGTTTGTCGCCATCCAAAACGCGTGCCTGATCGAGCAGCAGGAATGCCGCATCGTCACGCAAGGACGGCTGATCGCTTCTGGCGGCGACGGCTTTTACGACCGGGTGATCGCCATTGATCTCCAGGATCGGCTTCGCGCCGCCCTGCAGGCGGCCGGCGCCCTGCAGAATTTTTTCGAGCTGCCGATCGTAGCCCTGTTCGGGAGCCACCAGGCAGACCGCACTTTCGATCAAACGGTCAGACGCGCGCACGTCCGATACTTGATCGGCGAGCTTCTCCCTCGCAAAGTCGATGAACGCCTGCACCTCCGCAGGTGCCGTCTCACTTGCCGACGTGCCCTGCTCGACCTTGCTGAATTGCGTCAGGTCGGCGGAACCCTGTGTGATCGACTTGAAGCTCTTACCCTCGCATTCCGGGGCATTGGTGACCCAGAAGCTGTCGACAGAATCCGTCAGCAGCAGAACCTCGATGCCGCGTGCGCGGAAACCCTCGAGCTGCGGCGATGCCTTCAGTTGCTCCAAGCTGTCGCCGACCAGATAATAAATGGCCTGCTGGCCGTCCTTGATGTCTTTGATGTAATCGGAAAGAGAGCGATACCCCTCGCCGGAAGCGGTCGTGCGAAAACGCGACAGCGCCATCAGCTGGCTGCGCCGCTCGAAGTCTTCGTAGATGCCTTCCTTGATCAGGCTTCCGAAGGTTTCCCAGAGCTTGAGGAAGGCGTCGTTATCGCTTTCGGCAAGTTTCTCGATGGCAGTTATGATCCTGTTGACGACGCCCTTCCGGATTGATGCAAGAATGGCGCTTTCCTGGATCATTTCGCGCGAGACATTGAGCGGCAGGTCGGCAGTGTCGACCAGGCCGCGCACGAAGCGGAGATAACGGGGCAGCAATTCCGCATCGTCTGTAATGAAGACCCGCTTCACGTAAAGCTTCATGCGGCCCTTTCGATCGGGATCGAAGAGGTCGAAGGGCTGGGTGCCGGGCACGAAGGCGAGTGCGGAATATTCGTGACGGCCTTCGGCACGAAAATGCACCGTCAGGGCCGGTTCGTCGTACTGGCCGGAAATTCCGCGATAGAAGTCGGTGTACTCCTCGCTGGTAATGTCATTCTTCGATTTGGTCCAGAGCGCGGTCCCGTCGGTTAGCTGCATTGCTTCAGCACCGGGCTTCTCTGCGATCCTGATCGGCACCGGTACATGGCCCGACTGCTCTTTGATGATCCGCTCGATGGTCCAGCGCGACGTGAAGTTCTTGGCGTCGTCCATCAGATGCAGGGTAATGCGCGTGCCGCGCGCTGGCGCCTCGCTGACATCGATCGGGCTGACGCTGTAGCCGCCCTTGCCGTCCGAAGACCAGAGCCAAGCATCGTCCGCTCCCGCACGGCGGGATACGACGTCAACGCGCTCGGCGACCATGAAGCAGGAATAGAAGCCGACGCCGAACTGTCCGATGAGCTGTGCGCCCTCACCTTGCTTGGTTGCCTCGACGCGCTCCATGAACGCCCTCGTTCCGGAGCGAGCGATCGTTCCGAGCGCTTCGATCATCTCGTCGCGGCTCATGCCGATGCCGTTGTCCTCGACGAGAAGCCTGCCGCCCTCCTCATCCAGCGTCAACACAATGCGGCTGTCGGGATCGTTCGCCAGCAACGCCGGCGTGGCGATTGCCTCATATCGCAGTTTTTCGCAGGCATCGGCCGCATTCGAAATCAGTTCTCGTAAGAAAACATCCTTATCCGAATAAACCGAGTGAACCATCATGTGCAGAAGGCGGGCGACGTCGGCCTCAAAGACGTGGCTCTCAGCGGGATTTTCTGCGGTGGTCGTCGTCATATGCGTCTGGTCTCCTGAGAATGTTGAAAGTCGCGCCGAAGAGGTGGCGGAAGAGGAACAAAAATTCAAGCTGGAGCCACAAGAAAAGGACCGCTTTCGCGATCCTGTTCACTTCCGTTCCCAATCCGTGACCAACCTTGCTGCCCAATAGGATCAGCGAAAAAGCTTGCAGGTCAATGTGCCGGTAATGCGGCATCCCTAGTGTAACGTCGTATTGACCACGCGATATGGATGCGTCATCCGGAACTGTGCGATCACGTTCAAGGCCTGCTGAACGACCTGATCGGCGATATCGAGATTGTCACGCGCCAGTTCGTCGGCATTCTCCTTGATAGCAGAGGCCATCGTACGCGATGTCGTCGCAAAGCTCTCATTGCCTTCCATCAGGGCTTCTTGAGCGCTTCCTTCAAGCGTATCGGCAATATTGGCCAGCACTTCTTCACGCTCGCTGACGCTCAGATCGCGAATATTCTTCAGATTTCCTTCCATCTCAATGTCACTCATACTCACGTTACATCCGGACGCTGATCTCTTTCGAGCCTCGGCATATGTGAGTTAGGAAATGAAAAATGGCGATTCAAGAGCCGGTGGTTTCCATGCCATCCCCGCAGGCACATCGCCGGTTTTGGACGGCCGCCGGCCGTCTGCTCTTTTTCCGGGATCAGTGAAATGTTGGCTGTGTAGGCTCTTCCAGGGGAAACTCTTTGATAAAAGGATCTTTTCGGCCGTCGATGAAATAGGCTCGCAGCCGCTCATAAATACTTGCATTCTCCCTGGGGCTACAGTGCCACATCGCTTGTTCCAGCATGTCGCCGAGCGCTGCCGACCGCTGATGTCGTCCCGAAACCATCGAGAAAAACTGTTTGGCGATCGTATGGAAGAGATTCAATTGCGACGTGTTTATCAGCTTGCCGGTCTCGTCCAGATCCTCGAAATAACCCTGGACCATATCGAGACGATGCGCCTTTCCTTTGACATAGGCTATCATCACCTGCGCGATGACAACCCGCTCATTCACCCAGTGAGGGAATACCGCGCTTTCTTCCGGCAAGGCGCCGTTGACCACCAAGATGGTCCGCATATCCGGTCCAACGACAATCGTCTTCATCTCGTAGCTGTCGACGATCTGGTGCGCCATTTTCATCGATCTACCTGGTTATGGGCGGTAATCTATCGGTGCCGTCTGACAGCGACCTTAAACGCTGCCGGGCCGACGGGCCGGGACAAAACTCTGGTAAACTGTTACTCCAACATGGCGATGAAGCTTTTGCAAAGTTGAATAAATAAGACCTTTCTTCAGGGGCATGGAGACTTTGCCCCTCGTTGACGAGGATGGATACGGCTCCATTTTTGCGGGAACGATCATCATGAAGAAGAGCGCCGGCATCCTGATGTACAGAAGGACGCAAAGCGATGTCCTGGTGCTGCTCGCTCACCCCGGCGGCCCCTTCTGGCGTAAGCGTGACGAAGGCGCCTGGTCCATTCCAAAAGGCGAATATCCGGAGGACGAACCTGCCGAAACCGCGGCCCGACGCGAATTCGCCGAGGAAATGGGCCATATTCCCGACGGCATGTTGCAGCCGCTGGGCGAACTGCGTCAGAAAGGCGGGAAACACGTGGTAGCCTTTGCCCTCGAAGGCGAATTCGACATTTCCACCCTTCGCAGCAATCTGTTCGAAATCGAATGGCCACCTAGAAGCGGGCGCCTTCAGTCGTTTCCCGAGGTTGATCGCGCCGAATGGTTCACTCTTTCCGATGCCCGCCGGAAGATCCTCAGCAGCCAGCTCCCCTTCCTGGAAAGCCTGGAAGCGCTCGGCGTCAACTCGACGGACTGAAGGTTCGACCGCCTCATCGCAATCGTCACGTCTGAAGGGCTGAAATTCGTTCCATCGCGTCAGGCCGATAATGCAAAAAGCAAAGGCAGCGCCATAGCCGTTGCCTTTGCTATTCCTTGCCGCTGACGACTCAATCGTTGATCGGCTTCAGCGAATTCATGATGTTCTGCACGGCGTCGTCATGCTTGTCCTGAGTTTCCTTCGATCCCCAGTAGGTGACGATCAGAAGCTTGTGCTCGGACGGCTGGAGTAGGCCGAGCTCGACATCGACGGGGCCGTCCTTGTCTTTGCCATCCCATTCGAGATGCGCCATCTTCATGCCGTTGAGCACGGAATCCGGAAATTCATGCTTGGACTTGGCATCGATGTCGACGCCGTTTTTCGACAGAAAATCAATAACATCGTCGAGGGTCTTATCAGCCGTCTTGTCGCTGGCGATATCTATGGAGAAGTAGATCGCAGAGTCCGGAGACGTTGCGTCGACGCCGGTTTCCGTTTCCTTCGGCCCCCAGCTATGGGGAATCGAAACCTCGGCGATCGGTTCCTCGCTTGGGAACTGCAGGGTCTCGGCGTGAGCAAGAAGCGGGAAAGCCGCTGCGAATGCCGCAGCAATGAAAAGCGTTTTTTGCATGGATAGGTCCTATCAGCGTCGTTTGTATGCGGTTTTGTCAGCGGCAGGCGTGAGACTCACGTTGCTACGGCAAAACTATCGGCAAGCCATTACGAACACGAGACAAAGTCCGGTCGTCCCAAGGCTCAAAATTGGGGTGTTTTTCGATAGGGAATATTCCTGCGCGTCTTGAATTCCGCTTTGCGTGTCACAGATCCCCCGACGACCTCTGCCATTTGGCACGTATTGCCGAAGAACTTCGCCGATAAAGAATTTGAGACCTACAAATTCCGGCAATGGATCTTTAGGCCCCCGTCTGCCATTGCGATTGCCGCGAACCGATCGTAAGGAAGCACACGGCGGCTCTGGCGGTTGAACGACCATCAATCTCTGAGTTTGGGCCGGAGGCGATATGCGACGATGAAATCCCCTACCCTTGCCGTTTTGGTCATAGACGAGAACCGCATTCGCGCGTCGATTATCGAGGCCGGATTGCGCGAGGCCGGGTATGAGAACGTCACGGTCGTCCATGACATCAATGGCATCGCCCGCAGGATCAGCGAGATCAATCCGGATGTAATCGTCATCGATCTGGAAAATCCCAACCGAGACATGCTCGAAAACATGTTCCAGCTCTCGCGCGCAGTGAAGCGGCCGATCGCCATGTTCGTCGACAGGTCGGACGAAGCCTCGATCGAAGCGGCCGTCGATGCCGGCGTTTCAGCCTATATCGTCGACGGGTTGAAGCAGGAACGTGTGCGGCCGATCCTGAAGATGGCCATCAGTCGCTTCAACGCGTTTGCGCGCCTCAACCGCGAACTGGAAGAGACCCGGAGCGAACTGGAAAACCGCAAGGTGATCGACCGCGCCAAAGGCCTGCTGATGAAATCGCGAGGCATTTCGGAAGAAGAGGCCTATGCGCTGATGCGCAGGACGGCCATGAACCAGAACCGCAAGATCATCGACATTGCGCAAAGTCTGGTAACGGCGATCGGCCTGCTCGATCCAGGAGAAAATGCATGACGCAGAAACAGGAGATCATCGCCGGGTTCCTGCCCCTTCTCGACAGCGCCCTGCTCGTCATTGCCAAGGAAAAAGGCTTCGCCGAAGCAGAGGCGATCGACCTCCAGCTCGTGCGGGAGGTCTCCTGGGCCAATATTCGCGACCGGCTCGCGGTCAGCCGCTACAACGTGGCGCATATGCTCGGCCCAATGCCGATTGCCTGCAATCTCGGACTGACACCCTTGGCTCCGCAGATGATCGTGCCGATGGCGCTCGGCCTCGGCGGCAACGCGGTGACGGTATCGTCAGCGCTTTGGGAGCATATGGTCGCCGCCGGCGCGACGGATGACCTCGATGCAGACCGAAACGGCAAAGCCCTGCATAAGGTCGTCCTCGCCCGCCAAGAACGTCCGCTGCGTTTCGCCGTCGTTCATCCCCATTCCGGGCACAATTACGAGCTGCGCTATTGGCTCGCGGCTTGCGGCATAGATCCTGACCGCGACGTCGAAATCATCATCCTGCCGCCGCCGGAGATGGCCGATGCGCTTGGCGCAGGGCAGATCGACGGCTATTGCGTCGGCGAACCGTGGAATACAGCCGGTGTCCTAAGCGGTAAAGGCCGTATGGCAACGGTCAAGGCCGCCATCTGGAAGTCCAGCCCGGAAAAGGTGCTCGGCGCCAATGCCGGCTGGGCGGGTGAGCATCCCGACGCGATGGCCGCCCTTCTCAGGGCCTTGTACCGCTCGGCCGTCTGGTGCTCCGATCCGGAAAACAGGGAAAACCTGGCGTCCGTCCTCGCCAAGCCCGCCTATATCGGCCGCCCCATCGACTGGCTGTTGCCAGCCCTTTCCGGCCATCTGCAGGTTGGGGCTGGCCAAGTCACGAGCGTCAGGGATTTCTTCGTACCGCGTGCCAAGGCGGCAACCTTCCCGTGGAAAAGCCATGCGCTGTGGTTCTATACGCAAATGGTGCGCTGGGGGCAGGTCGGCCACGACAAACACAACGAAACCATCGCGCGGAACACCTATAGGCCGGATATCTACCGATCGGCATTGCAGCCGCTTGGCGTGCCCCTGCCCGGCGCCAGCGCCAAGGTCGAAGGCGCTCTTCGCGTGGAAACGCCGGTCGGTTCTACCGACGCCAGCCTGACGCTCGGCCCAGATGGTTTCTTCGATGGCGGCTTGTTCGATCCGGACAAGATCGACGCCTATATCGAAGCGCAGAGGCAGCCGAAGACGGCTGATTAATGCGTTTCCAGCGTTCTGTAGTAATCCGAGGCGGAAGGCGCGAACCCCTGCCAGTTTGCATTCAGATGATCGGCCAGCCTTATGGCAAAAGCCAGGATCATCAATGTGGGATTTGCGTGGCCGCTGGTTGGGAACACCGATCCGCCGGCAACATAAAGATTAGGCAAGCCGTGGACCCTGCAATTCTGGTCGACGACACCCGTCTTCGCGTCAGCAGACATTCGCGTCGTGCCGAGCGTATGTGCCATGTCGATGATCACGATGTCCTGTGGCCGCCGCTCAAGTGCCCAATCTTCAAGTATAGGGGCAGGCAGGCCGGCGCTCACCAGCGCTGTGCGTGAAAGCTCGGCAATCCTAAGCAGAGTTTGACGTTCGACATCGTTGATCCGCCAGGCGACCTTGGCCAATGGCACGCCAAACCGGTCCCTCCGCGAACTGAGGCTGATCCTGCTGTCGGGATTGGGAATTTGCTCGGAAATCGCCTCGATCCTCAAACCCACCAGTTTATGAGGCACGCCGTGATCCTGGAATTCGTTGGCGACCAGGTTCGGGGACATCCTGATTGCGGTGTTTATCACAATATCCTTGAGGGCTTTGGGCGTCCGGCCGTCGGAAAGGACCTTCATTCCGAGCCCCTTGGCGATAAGTCCGGAACCTGCCGCAACGGAAAGCAGATCGCGTCCGACTTTTGTGCTGTTTCGGCGCACCAGCCGCTTCAAAGCATCCCATGGATCGTCGGGCGCGCGCGCCGTGGCGAAGTAGATAGCGGCATTCAGCAGCTTCTCGCGCTCCTGTATCTTCGGGGTCAGCGCCAGGCCATGCATAAACATATGCGCCCGGCCGTTGTGATGAACACCGAAAAAACCGAAGAGCTTGGTGAGCACCGCCATTTGATCGGTCGGGATGGCACCGACACGAGCGGCGGGATGATCCATGAGATACCGCCCGACGACATCATGGTAATTGCCGATCCCATTGGAATGTACATCGTTGGATGCCAGCATCAGCCTGGCATTCTCAATCCCGCTCGCGGCGAGCACGCATTGTCTCGCTTGGATACGTGCGCGCTTGCCGTCGATGCTTTCGACGTCGAGATGTGAGAAACGTGATCCGTCTGAGCTCAGACCGACGCGTGTCACGGTCGCGTTCAGAAGAACATGAATGTTCTCCGGCCGTTGCGCCATGAACTCGTTTCCGAAGCGCATCACGTCGAGCCGATCTACGCGCGAACGGGCAAACTGCCAGTAGAAGGAATGAAGTCCCTCATTGTCGAAGCGGGCCGGCGGTTCCTTGGGGCTGAGATTCAGCACCTCCAATGCGCGCAGGATATAAGGATCGATTTGCTCGCGATCCACAGGCCAACCAGAATTTGGAACCCAGGAGCGAACCTTAAAATCGATACCATCGAAAGGTGCCGATTTTCCGGCCCATGCGTGCGTCGATCCGCCAAGCGCTCGGCAACGAACACCGAAGGGCTGGATCTCCTCGGACCAGAACTTGGCTTGCGGGCTGTGAAATTGGACCCGCTTGCGGGACTGCGCCTCCGACTGCGGCTGGTCGACACTCTCGACTTCGTTGAGCGCCGAATGCTCAGGATTTTCGAACTCCAGCCCGCTTTCGACGACGAGCACTTTTCTGCCCGCCTTCGCACATTGGGCTGCGATTGTGAGCCCGGTGGGGCCGCCCCCTACGATTACGAGGTCCGATATAATAATCGAATTGTCGTCGCGATTGGACAGTTGCTCGATTTTCATCTGGGTCAGTTTCCGTTACTGCGAGCAGGCAATCCGACGTTAAAACGATCAGACCCACCTTCTACGAAATTTTAGACCGGTAACCAAGATAACCAAAAGTGGAGGCTCCGATGCCTGTCGGTCATGATGCGTCGGTGCCTGGGGTAGAAGGTCATCCTGCATGGTTAGATCGAAAGAGGTCACGATCAGAAGCTCGCCTCTTTGACGACCCGCCAATTGGGAAGACCATAGGGTTTTGGCCAAGGATAGAGTTCCTTGTCATTGAAGTAGACAACCGCCGTTAGCTTCGGAAATTCCGGATATTGCTTGGCAGCGTTTGCAGCCCAATTGGCGACATAGGTGGAATCGCCTTCATAGCCGAGTTCGGCGACGACGACGGGCTTGTTGAAGGCTTGGACAAGCCTGTATTTGGGCGCGAGCAATTGCGCAAAGGTCCGGTCCGCGCCGAAATGATCCCTGTCGAACTGTTGCAGGCCAAACACCGAAAGGCCGATGATGTCGACAACATCGTCGCCGGGATAGAACGCGGTAAGGCTGGGCTCGCCTTTGGGCGACCACATATATTTCGCCGACTTGTCATGCTCGCGGCAGACATTCACCATCCGGCGATAGGCCGCCACGTAACTGCTGGGCTTCCAGTGGGACCAGATGAACTGGTTGTCCGTTTCGTCCATCTCCTGCGCCCAGCGGATGGTCACATCGCTCTTCAGGGTAGCTGCAGTCTCACAGACAGCAGCCATGTTGCTGTCATATCGGCCGGCCAGAATGCCTTGCAGCAGCTCCTCGGATGTCGATCGCCAATCAACCGCCCAAGACCACGGTTCCACGGTGATCAAAAGCTTCCGCCCGCGTTTCTGCGCGTAGTCATCGGCAAGCGAAAGCGTTCCCAGATCAACATCTTCCCAAGGAAGGAAAATATGTTCGATCTTGGAGTTCGGGTCATCCTTGAAATCGCCGTGAGGGTCATATGCGCCGAAGGTGACGGAGTCAGGACCGATTTTCGGCCGCTTGTCGGCAATCCGCCCTGTACGAGCCGCTTCGCCGGTCGGGATCCCGCGGGGTATGCTTGCCGCCAAGATTGTTCCCGTCGTCGCCAAGGTCACACATAAGACGACCATTGCTGCTTTGGTTTTCCTGTTGCTCATGGTTTTTCCTCCTGTCAACAACACACCGGCAACGTCTGTCCGCTAGTCGTTTCTGGTCGACTAGCTGGGATCTGATGTTTCATCTTGCGATAGGTCGATTTTCGACGTGTCGGCCAACGAGTGCGGCTTGAACGTCAGCTTTTGAAGGTCCTGCCGTCCGAAGCCGGCACCGGCCACCGCATATCGCGTTTCATAGAGCCGGAAGCGTCCGGTACCCCACGTCAGGGACGCCAGCCCTTCCGATCCGCGTTCGATGGTCGCAAAACCAGGAGCAGCGATGAGGCAGAGAAGGCTCGCAGCCATTGCCGGCCGATACATTCTTGCGCGAATTCTGACGACATTCTCCCGGGCGTGCTGGGTGACGATGACCAGCAGCAAAAGGGTGTAGAGCACGGAGTTGATGATCGCGAAGATGTAGAAACCTCGTGTTTCACCAGCCCTTTCGACAAATAGAACCGGCAGAACGGAAGCAATCGACAGAAAAACGTAGGGTAATAGAACGCGCCAAGGCAGGGGATTCACTTCCGATGCGCCTTTTGGCGTAATTCGAAAGTCGACATAGGAGTCGGTCATCCAGTCCCGGATGGCAGCGACCGTTCCGGCCACTGCCCAGGGCCAGCGGGCGAAGAGGAAAAATACTCCCTCCCAGCTCAATATCTTGGCATCGAACGGCCGGAATGAGCCGCTGACTCGCCACCGGTAGGCGAGCAGCATCAGCGTGATGGAGAGCGGCGCGCAATGGGCGAAAAATTCGGGATAGGTGACTGCAACGAAGTTCTGATGGAAGGCGAGCGCCAGAATTGGCATCACGAACATCAGGCACATGAACAGCGCGAAGAGCGGATACCACAACTGAGAAAACACGAACTGGCACTTCAATCTCAGCGGCAAGCGCGGAACATAGATCGGCGAATACCGCAGCAGCAGCATGACAAGGCTGCGTGACCACTGAAATTCCTGGGTGACGAGATCGGCGAAGGTGCGCGGGCCGTCGCCATGCGCGATGGCATCAAGCGCATGCACGCCATGCCAGCCATAGGCGTTCATCATCAACGTCGTCGAATGATCTTCCGCAAGCTCCGGTCCGAGCCCGCCAATTTCCTTGAGGGCGACGGTGCGCACGGCATAGTGCGATCCGATGCAAAGAGGGGCGAGCCCATCATTATAGCCGGCCTGGAGGGAGCCATGCATGCTCGCCTCGGCATAGAGCCGCCCGCGTGCAGACCAGCTTTCCGAGGCGTTGCTATCGCAAATGCTCGGCGCTGAGACGTAACCAACCTTGGGATCGCCAAACGGACGCAGCATTTCGACGAGATAACCAGGTTCCGGAACATGATCGGCATCGAGCTGCACAACGAAATCATAGCGCTCATAGCCGTAATGATCATAGAAGAAGGCGAGATTGCCCTCCTTGCAGCGCGTACGGCGTGGCCAGGTCGTGCGATGATAATCCGGCCTGTTCTTTCGTGTTGAGACGAAGACGCCATGCCGGCGGCACCAGTTCAACGTTTCGGGAGTTGGATCCTCGTCGGCGAGCCACGTGTCGTGCGGAAATGCTTGATCGAGCATCGCCTGCATGGTCGTCGCCACGACGGAGAAAGGCTCGGACGGCGCTTTGGTGACGACCATGGCGACGCGGCTGCCTGCCGGCAGTTGAAGCGGCCCGTTGGGTTTCTGCGCACGATAGAATATCGCGATGAAATAGGCCGGCAGAAGGGTGACCCAAGCCAGTATGGCCGTCACCAGAGTGAAGCGCCAAAAGCCGATATAATGCGCCGGCTTCAGCCACCAGGCCCAGAAATAGACAAGCATCGCCAGCCAGATTGCAGCGCCGGCGAGATATTCCAGCCGATCGCGGCCTTGAAGAACCGGGATCAGGCGCGGTTCGGTCGTTTCCTTGGACGTCGTGTTGGTCGTGTTTGTCATGTCCGCGACTCCAAGCCAAAGAAGGGAGCCGCAGTTTTGATGATAGTTTCGACGTCGGAATATTCGGGCGAGAAGCCAAGCGTCTCGCGAGCGAAGGTCGGGTCAGTATAGAGAGCTGGCGGATCGCCGGCCCGTCTTGGATGCATCTCGACCGGCACGTCGCGTTTGATGATACGGCCGATGGCGCTGACAATCTCGTTGATCGACGAGCCGCAGCCGGTTCCGAGATTGACCGAAAGATTGCCACCGCCGTTGACGAGATGTTCGAGTGCCAGAACATGGGCGCGGGCCAAATCCGTCACATGGATATAGTCGCGCACGCAGGTGCCATCTTCCGTCTCATAGTCGTCGCCAAAGATGGCAAGATGCGGAATTGTCCCGTTGGCGGCGAGCAGTGCTCTCGGAATGAGATGCGTCTCCGGCTCATGCCATTCGCCGAGCTCTCCATCCGGATCGGCGCCGCAGGCATTGAAGTATCGCAGCGCGACATATTTCAGTTGATAAGCTGCCGCGTAATCCTTCAGGATCTGCTCAACGATGAGCTTCGTCCTGCCGTATGGATTGATCGGCGCCTGCGGCGTCGTCTCGGTGATGGGGAGAGACTCCGGGGTGCCATAGGTCGCGCAGCTTGACGAAAAAATGATTTTGTCGATTGCAGCGTGACGGCATGCATCCAGGAGGGCGAGCGTACCGCTGACATTGTTGCGATAATATTTGGCGGGGTCCTCTACGGACTCTCCGACGTAGGCGGATGCAGCAAAATGCACGACCGCATCCGGTTTATATTGCAGGAGGGCTCGCGTCAGCGTGCTGGTATCGAGGATATCGCCGTGCACGAATGGTCCCCAACGCACCGAAGAACGATGCCCCGTAACCAGATTGTCGAAGACGATCGGCTCGATATTTTTGGAACGGAGGAGCTTCGCCGTGTGGCTGCCGATATATCCGGCGCCACCGGCTACCAGAACTTTTCTCTGCGACATCACGCGGTCCCCACCCATTCATGTGCTTCTTCGGTGAGAAGACGGTCGAAATAGCAGATCGTCTTTTCCAGGCCGGTCGAGAGCGGCACCAGCGGCTGCCATCCCAGTCTCTCCTGAGCGAGGCTGATATCGGGGCGGCGCTGGCGCGGATCGTCTGTCGGCAACGGCTTGCAGATAGTCTTCGAGCGGGAGCCGGTCAGCTTGATCACCTGTTCGGCGAGCTCGAGAATCGTGAACTCACCTGGATTGCCGAGGTTGACGGGCCCAATGAAGGACGGGTCGGTCGCCATCAACTGCTGAAAGCCCTCGATGAGATCATCGACGAAGCAGAACGAACGCGTCTGCGAGCCATCGCCATAGATGGTTATGTCCTGCCCCTTCAGCGCTTGCACGATGAAGTTCGATACGACACGGCCATCGTCGGGACGCATGTGGGGCCCGTATGTATTGAAGATGCGCGCAATCTTGATCTCTACGTCATACCTCTGATGAAAATCATAGAACAACGTTTCGGCGCTGCGCTTGCCCTCGTCGTAGCAGGACCGGGGGCCAAACGGGTTCACATTGCCCCAATAATTCTCGACCTGCGGGTGCACCAACGGGTCGCCATAGACTTCGGAGGTGGAAGCCTGGAAAATGCGAGCGCCGGTACGGGCGGCCAATTCCAGCAGATTGAGCGCACCGAAGACGGATGTCTTCATCGTGTGCACCGGGTCAGCCTGATAGTGCGGAGGCGATGCTGGACAAGCAAGGTTGTAGATTTCATCGACTTCGATGTCGATTGGATCGACGACGTCGTGCCTGATGACGCTGAAGCGGTTGTAGCTGCGCAGATGGTGGATATTGCGCTCAAGTCCCGTCGAGAAATTGTCGACGCAAACGATGCTGTGCCCCAATTTAAGAAGACGCTCACAAAGATGAGACCCAAGAAAACCTGCGCCACCGGCTACAAGAATGTGCCTTGGTTGCTGCTTGGAGTGAAGAACACGAATGTCTCCAAGAAGCTTATTAAATTCAGAACGATCATTTACTGGACGCATTACTTTCATCGGACTGACCTCGAAATCCACCTATTCTTTTGCTGACGTAAAAACATTTTTAATGTTTTTGCTTCAAGCTAAAGCGTTATAAGGCGGCGTTGGTATTGCTGTTTTTTATACTTGTGAGGCCGTGAACTGTCGTTAGCTGCGCATCCTGAAATTTGCCGCAGCGTCCATATTTGCAACAGCTCATACAAGCGGTCGCGATTTTCGGGACAGACGCGGGATCAAGGTGGCCTGCCGGGGAGAGATTTGGTCAAATCGAGATTGATACGCCCGGCGATCGCAGTCGCTGTGACGCTACCGGGAACGAATTCCCAGCCTCATATCGACCGAAGCTGCGCTTCTATTAATGTCCGAGGGAATTCAGCCAATCGCCGAATGGATTTGCACTACCATCCTTCGGGTCCATGGGGGAAGCTGACCGAGCAAGGAAGGTCGGAGCCGCAATATTTCGGGCCTCGCGGGGCGTATAACCGAATTCCTTGCTGAACGCTCGGCTGAAGTGAGCCGCAGAGGCAAACCCGGCCTCGGTGGCGATTTCCACGATCTGCTTTCGATTGACGGTGTTGCTGAGCGCAACATGCGCCCAAAAAAGGCGACGCTTTTGGATATAGTGGAGAACGCCACCGCTCGACTCGAACAATTGGTAGAGTCGGGTCCGCGAAATGCCAAGCTCGCGGCACAATGCATCCGGTGTGAGATCTTGCGAACTCAAATTGCGCTGAACGAAGCGGCGTACGCGCTCCATCAGGGCTAAGTTACTCTGGTGTTTTTCAGGGCCGGAATGCTCAGCCGACGACGAAATACATGTCACCAGCATATCATGGGTCGTTTGGACGACGCGGGGAAGATCTGCCGCAGTCATGCTCGCTAACTTCGTCTCGACACTGTCGAGATAATCGATCAACAGCTTAGCGTAGGTGTCGGAAAATGTCGTATTGCTTTTGATCTCGTTGAAAGCGGGCACATCCAAAAACAGTTCCCGCGGCAGATAGACGGAGAGGCTTTGCGCTTCGGTAGCCCTTCCTCTGAACGGATGGCCCAAGGACCTCAGTTCTACTCGTCCTCGCTCACCCTTTGATACGTTTCCGTCCACCTCCGTCCAGCTCTGGCCCGCGCGCAACAGCACGATATGCCAGTGGTCGATTGAATTCGACCGCAGCTTTGGCGCTAAACGCGAATAAGAATGGGCGGGCACCGATTGCTGAACGACAAGCATGCCACCCAGATTCCAGGCGGTGTGATCGGCAGGAAAGCCAGCTTCCGCCGATAAGCCGTCCGGCAACCTGATATCTATCAGTGGCGCGAGATACGCCTGCCAGGCTGCGAATTGATCACTCGGCGGCAAATCATGGGTGGAAAACCGCAGAGGCTCCAGGGCCGGCGGCAAAGGCGGAGTTGCTTCTTGGATAGCATCCGACGTCCGAGGCCAACGCCGGCGCTCGACTTGCAAAGGGGGGTGCGTGCTCGCCTGCCCGTCATTTTGATTTTCGACGGGAACCGGCGAATGCCCTTTCTGAGGTGAGTCAGGCAATATTTCCTCACAACTTTCGGGAGGCTATTTATACCACTCTAAGTGTTTATCAGCAAATGATTTAAAACCAAATCGTTAATGATGGATGACGCATATATTATTCAATCTAACGGGGAAACTCCAACACCTGTTTGCTGCCCAGGAAATTCGCGTCAAAGGCAGTACCTCTTTCTCAGAATCATCAGCGGCACCACAATAGCCAGCTTGCCGGTTCGCGGCTACCGCCTTGGGTGGCTATCCCGAAGCTCTATGGGGTGGCGGTCTTCCCTACCCACGCACCTATTATCGCGGGAAAGCATCAACCGCTCTCTGTGAAAGAACGGGCAGCTTGCAAGATCAACCGCAAGCTGCTCAAATCGGCAAACAGCCGGCCAGAATTCCAATTCCCGCGGGGCCGATCTGTCGCAATTCATTCGCCGACCGATAACCGACAGACAGGAGGAAACCAATGACTGTATTCCGAACGCTGTTCCTATTGTGCGTTTTTGCTGCGATGAGCACCTACGCCTTTGCCGCCAACACCGCGCAAAATATGAAGACAAAACCCCCAGCCATGTCAGTTCCGTTGACTGCTGAGGAGGTGTTTCAGCTTTATTACAATCGCACATGGATCTGGAAGGACGGCGCCGGCTATTTTGCGGCCAAGGCGCGCGAATTCAAGGCCTGGTCTGGCGAGGGAACGGGGTCGTATGGGACCGGTCGTTGGTTTGTCACGGACCAAGGCAAACTCTGCTTCAGGGCCACATGGTACGCAAAGACCGGACACGCCTTGGCCGTGACCTGTTTCAGTCATCGAAAGAAAGGCAATATCGTATTCCAGAAGCGCGAGCCGGACGGAGATTGGTATCCGTTCAAGACAATGCCGGCCAAGGCCGACGATGAATACGGCAAGGTGCGGCCGGGAGATTACACAACAGCGGGATACAATCGCATGCAGATCAAATTGTCGCAAAACAAATAGATCTGGCATCAGACCTGCTTGACGGAGCCGTCCGCACTTGTGCTCGCTCAGGAGCCGAACGGAAGGCTTCTGTGACTTTCGCGCAAAGTCTGTTCAGTGCTCAGATGGGCGGGGAAGCCGCTCACCTCAGGAAGCATTTCGATGTGTGCCCGAATCCGCTTGGCGTGCAAATATACGGCGCGCCCCCGAGATAAATCGGTCTCACGAATTTTGCCGAAGCGCTTTTGCTCTTGATGATTTTCTTTTTTGTGTCGAATGGTTTTGTAACGTTTTGATATCCCCGCTCCCCCGAGAGTGATTGTGCGGCGGCAATATTCATTGGAATGGCTGCACAAGCGGCGATGATCAAAGCGGGCTTCACTATATCTCGGAACGTCGAGGACCGTATTACTGTAGGCTTTCGTCTTTTAAGTCCTTCAAATGAAAAGAAAACTGCAATTATTCTGTCAGAAAACATCCAAAATATCCCCCGTAGTTTGGAAGTGTTTTAAGGCAAGATGTATTTCAGGGCGCTTAACGAGCATCCCCGATGAAGCTCAAAACTCATGAAGGAGTCGCACTTCGACAGCATACTGACAGAAGCCTGCACAAAGCTTATGCGGGCTGGATATCCTTCTGACGACTGTATTTACGCTGCGGCGAACATGTGTTTTTCAGGCCCGCGTGCCTGAGCCGCGGGATTTGCATTGCCGTTTACCTTGCTTTCGTGTCGGCTATTGCGGTGGCGCCGCCATTTGGCTCATTGGATGGACGGTCTCGCGTCCACTGGCATCCTGTTTAGGTTGGTTGCCGACAGACTCCACGGCCGCATCGAGTAACTGAAAAGCGTATTCCAGCGCTGCGTCGGTGTCTTCGCCGCAAAGCCCCGCTCCTTTGCATCGATTTTGAAGCGCTTGTTTGATCCCCCGCTTTATCGAAGGCAAGGGTTCGGTCTCTGACGTGGTTAGGAGTTGACGCAGGCAATTTGCCGCGACGACTTCCGAAACGATGAGTTTTCCCTCAATTTCACCGAGCGTCGGCATTGCAAATCGCTGTCCACCTCTTCGGCATTCGCGATCTGTTGTCAGCATCGTTTTTCCTCCCGTGGATTTGTTTTAACCGGCACTTCATCGAAGGCTCATTTACCGCATAAACTGATGGAGCGTGCCTTCTAATGGGCAGTCTTTTGTAAGCATTCCTTAGATTAAGACCGATAGGCTGGTAATCACTGTGCCAATCCGCATGCCCGACATCTTGTGGCGCGAGACGGGCGCTGGTGCGGAGCGTGCAACGGGTGCCGCCGCCTCTCTTGTCAGGCGTAACCATCATCCAGCCTCGGCACTATGATCCTTACGGCGAACTTTTCCAAGACCAGATTTTAAGCTGATCCAAGATTCCGCTTCGGAGCGTTCCAATTTTTCATTGTTTCGCTTCGGAAAGCCGGTCGATGTGCACGCAGCATTTTGCATGGTGCATGATGTCGTCGACGGTGGATCCGAAGACGCGATCGAGGACGTCGCGCGTGTGCGCCGCAACGATGATCAAATCGGCGTGGACTTCAGTTGCTATTGCCAGGATCGTATCTGCGGCACGGCCCGGGCGAACATGGATAAGTGCGGGAACCGAAAGTTGCTTGCAGAGCTGTGACAGCTTTTTCTCAGCCTCGTCGATCACCGAGACCGCCCAGCCATCCGGTTCCTGATTAACAACGGAAGGAAAACGTTCGACGACGTGAACGACATGCAAGGTTCCATCGGCAGCGAGGAGCGCCTGAGCCGTGCGCACCAGATGCTCTGCTCTTTCCCGTGATCCAAGGCCTATGGCGCAGACGATCGTCTTGTACATTTTTCACCTCAAAAGATCTCTGCCGCTTCCGCCGAGAAATTCGGATCGAAATCCCAGAGCATGTGCTTGTTTCAGAAATTGGTCCCACGCTCAGTATATCCATTTTGAAGCTGTTGCTTAAGCGCTGGACGAGAAGAGTGCACAATTCATCATAGCTCCATGCGCAGGCGCGTGATGGATGATATCGGAAAGCACATGGCGCCTCCGATATTCTGTCATCGCGTCATCATCAATGGAACGGGTGCAGCCTCAAGCATGGAGCGCGTCGTTCCGCCGAAAATCCGCTCCCGCATGCGCGAATGCCCATAAGCCCCCATGACCATCATGTCGGCCCCAATATCCACGGCATGTTGCCGCAGGGTATCGGCGGTGGTCCTGCCACCGCTTGCCAGAATATCCACCGAGACATCGACGCCGTGTCGTTTAAGGAAAGCCGCCAGTTCCGCGCCCGGCTCCTCGCCAGTGCCGCGGGTCGATGCGCGTGGATCAACGATGACGACATGCACGTTTTCAGCCGCCGTCAGTTGCTCCATTGCAGCGCGGACGGCATGACTTGCCTCGTTACGGGAGTCCCAGGCAACGAGCACCCGGCGCGGCTGAAGCGAGGCCACTCGCCCTTTCGGCACAATGAGAATCGGTGCCGGCGAGTGAAACAGTGCTCCATTCAATATACGCCAGCGCATATCATTCTGGGCCAAGAGACCGCCGCCGACCAGTGTCACGTCGGCGTAGCGGGCGCGCTCGCCAATTTCATTATCGACCCAACCATATTCCGTGAACAGGCGGTCCACATCAAACGAAATATCGCTCGATTGCAGCAGAGCCTTCGTGGCTGCGACCTCCTCACCGAGCTTCTTCAACTCGCGCTCGCGTTCTTCGGCCCATGCGGACGAAGAGACCTCGCCGTATCCGCCGACGGGGGCGATCGCAAGCGCCGTCACCAGCACCGAAAGATATGCCCCGGCTGCGCGGCTGAGCTCGATCGCCGAGCGCAGATCCTCGTCGTTTTGATTGACGCCTATGATGCTCAAGACGGTTTTGGCTCGCATAGTCACACCTCGTATTGGAATTGTCCGATCGATGCGAATTTGATCCGATTTTGGCGCTCCACCATGATCCTGGTCAAGACCGCCGACAGCGGCTGGAATGTTGCGCCGCCTCGTCGCCTCTGACGGGCGAAAATCCCGGACAGCTTGATGAGCTTCGCACATCGGACTGCAATCGGCGGGCTCCATTGGAATACCGTCACACTTGTTACTCACACTGTCCGATCTCCGGTGCCAGACTATCTCACGACGAGCAACGAGCGTTAACCGGCGAATGAAAACGGGCCCCTCGGGCGCGTAAATTCGCCCAGCCCAGGAGATTTCAAGCCATGACTACATCAGCAGAGAACGGACAAAATGGTGCACGGTCTGCGATGCACACGCCACCGGTCGTGTCGTCGCAGGAGTGGGAGGCGGCCCGCCAACAACTGCTCTTGAAGGAAAAGGAGCAGACCCGCGCCCGTGACGCCCTCGCCGCCGAGCGCCGCCGGATGCCCTGGATGGCCGTGAAGACGGATTATGCGTTCGAGGGACCTGCGGGCAAGGTAAGCCTGCTCGATCTCTTCGAAGGCCGGCGTCAATTGATCGTCTATCGCGCCTTTTTCGAGCCGGGAGTATTCGGCTGGCCCGACCACGCGTGCCGGGGCTGTTCCATGGTGGCGGACCAGGTCGCCCACGTTGCCCATTTGAATGCGCGCGACACCACCCTCGTCTTCGTCTCGCGCGCGCCTCAGGCTGACATCGCGCGGCTGAAGGCGCGGATGGGTTGGGAGGAGATACCGTGGTTTACCGTCGCCGACAGCTTCGACGCCGACTTCGGCGTCGGCGAGTGGCACGGCACCAACGTTTTCTACCGTGACGGCAACCGCGTGTTCCGCACCTACTTCATCAACAACCGCGGCGACGAACAGATGGGAGGCACCTGGAACTACCTCGACATTACGCCGCTCGGCCGGCAAGAGGTCTGGGAGGATTCGCCCGAGGGCTACCCTCAGACGCCGACCTACAAGTGGTGGAACTGGCACGACAGCTACGTTGCTGACGCAGCTCCCGACAAGAAATGGGTCGAGGTATCCGATGCTGGCGAGGCAGCGTTCCGAAACCAGGACGCGAGCACGAAATCATGAGCGGACCTCTTCCGTTAAATCGGGCATAGGCAGCCACGCCGGAGATTGCCGGCATCACTGGAAATCGAAGACGCTGAGCCCGGCAGCCATCTCATCGAGCCCGAGAGGTCGCGTCACCGGCGGCTCGGCCCTTGCAAGACAACCCTGCCGCTCGCAGAGACGACAGGCCGCCCCGATTGCGATCGGAGCGGCCGAGAGAGCCTTGCCGTAGACAATCTCCTCCCGAAATCCGAGATCGCAGCCGAGGAGCAGCGCAGTGCGGCGGACCCTTTCGCCGAAATTGGCCTGCGGACCTTCGATGGTGCGCGAGACCGTCAAAAAGCCGGTGCCGTCGGGCATTTCGACCGCTTCGACCAGGATTTGTCCAGGCTGCCCAAAGGCTGCATGGACATTGAGCTTGGGACAGCCGCCGCCGAAGCGCGCCTGCGGAAAGCCTTGCGCTCCCACCTTGCGCAGCCGGTGCCCCGCCCCGTCGATCTCCATCAGAAAGAAGGGAATGCCGGCCGCACTCGGCCGCTGCAGGGTCGTCAGGCGGCTGGCGACCTGCTCATAGGACGCACCGAAACGGGCACGCAGCCCGTCGATGTCGTAATGCAAACGCTGCGCTGCATTGTGGAAGGCTCCGTAGGGCATCATCAGCGCATGCGCGGCATAGCGCCCCAGTTCGAAACGGGCAATGCGGCTCGCTTCCGGCGTCGATAGCGATAGCGGCTCGAGTTCGGCGCGAATTTCCTGGCGCAGCGCCAGCAGCGAGACTTCGGTCGCAATCTCCTGCAGTTGATCGAAAGGTGACAACCGCTCTGACAGAAAAAGCCGCATCGAGTGGCGGTCGTAGCGCCGACGCAGGTTCGGCATCGCGTGAACCGGCAGCGTACGGACAGCAATGCCGTGCTCGCTGCGAAGCCAGGCCTTCAGCGACGCCGCCAGGTCGTCTCCCTGCATCAGTCTCGCATGAAAGGCCTCCGCCGCATCTTCGATGCCAGCGAAAAAATTCGAACGATGCTCCAGCCTGTCATGCACTTCGTCGAGCGGCAGGCGCGGACTGGCCAAAGCGGGAATGCGGCCCTCCCGCGCGAGAAGCTCGGCCAGATCAGACAGCCGCGCCGCCTGCTCACGATAGGCGCGGTAGAGCTTGATCATGCCGTTCGCAGCGTTCGGCGCCGCTTCGGCAACCTCGATCAGCTCCTGTTCTCCTGGGATCTCGCCTGACAATAGCGGATCTGCAAAGACTTCGCGCAACTGTCCGGCGCTGCCGCCGGCCTCGCCCTGAAGCTCGTCGAGATCGACCCGGTAAACCGAAGATAGCTTCAAAAGAAGCTGTACCGTCAGCGGCCGCTGGTTGCGCTCGATCAGATTGAGATAGGAAGGGGAAATCTCCAGCGCCTGCGCCATCGCCGTCTGCGTCAAACCGAGGCCATTGCGGATGCGCCGCATACGCGGTCCGGCAAAGATCTTGCGCTCAGCCATCTGTCATCCCTTTTACAAATCCCTCAACCGCAAAATTTACAGATTTGACAAATTTACTGCATGGTTTTGTCAAGCACAAGACATCCTAACCCTTTTCCGCGCGGCAATCCGCCGTTTTCGTTGGCTCCACATCGCGCTGCAATGTAAATTTAGTCACATCAGCGACGCGAACGTTTGGGAGAAGGAAAATCTCTATGACTGATTTTTACAAACTCGTTTCATCGGCGCCTGCCGGCCGCTTCGACGGCGTGGAGCGGCCCTATACGACGGAAGATGTCAGCCGCCTCCGCGGATCGATTTCCATTCGCCATACCCTGGCCGAGATGGGAGCGAACCGTCTTTGGCAACTCATCCACGAAGAGGATTTCATCAACGCGCTTGGCGCTCTCTCGGGGAACCAGGCGATGCAGATGGTTCGCGCCGGCCTGAAGGCGATCTATCTTTCCGGCTGGCAGGTCGCTGCCGATGCCAACACGGCCTCCGCCATGTATCCCGACCAGTCGCTTTATCCGGCCAATGCCGGGCCGGAGCTTGCAAAGCGGATCAACCGCACGCTGCAGCGCGCCGATCAGATCGAGATTGCCGAGGGTAAGGGCTTGTCGGTCGAAACCTGGTTCGCGCCGATCGTTGCCGATGCCGAAGCCGGTTTCGGCGGGCCGCTCAACGCCTTCGAAATCATGAAAGCCTATATCGAAGCGGGAGCCGCCGGCGTCCATTTCGAAGACCAGCTCGCCTCGGAAAAGAAGTGCGGCCATCTCGGCGGCAAGGTTCTGATCCCGACTGCCGCTCATATCCGCAATCTCGATGCCGCTCGTCTGGCGGCTGACGTCATGGGTGTGCCGACCCTAGTCATCGCCCGCACGGATGCCGAGGCAGCCAAGCTTCTGACCTCCGATATCGATGAGCGCGATCGTCCCTTCGTCGATTACGACGCCGGCCGCACCGTCGAGGGCTTCTATCAGGTCAGGAATGGCATCGAGCCCTGCATCGCCCGGGCTATCGCCTATGCGCCGCATTGCGACCTCATCTGGTGCGAGACATCGAAGCCGGATCTGGAGCAGGCCCGGAAATTCGCCGAAGGCGTGCACCGCGCCCATCCGGGCAAGCTGCTCGCCTATAATTGCTCGCCGTCCTTCAATTGGAGGAAAAACCTCGACGATGCGACGATCGCCAAGTTCCAGCGTGAACTCGGAGCGATGGGCTACAAGTTCCAGTTCATCACGCTCGCAGGCTTCCATCAACTGAACTACGGCATGTTCGAGCTTGCCCGCGGCTACAAGGCACGCCAGATGGCGGCCTATTCGGAACTGCAGCAGGCGGAGTTCGCGGCGGAAGCCAACGGCTACACCGCCACTAAGCACCAGCGAGAGGTCGGCACCGGCTATTTCGACGCCGTGTCGCTGGCCATCACCGGCGGCCAGTCTTCGACCACCGCCATGCATGAATCGACCGAGCACGCACAATTCAAGCCGGCTGCGGAATAATAACCGCCAATCAGAGGAGAACGACAATGCCATCTATCGCACGCATCAGCGAAAGGACCGAAGAACAGTCTTCCACGATGAATACCGACCAGCAGGCCGTCATCCGCATGCTGGCCAACGAGCTGCATCGTCTCAATCAGATCGTTATGGATGCGGTCGAGGCAGGCGTGTCGGTCGAACTGGTCCGCTCCGCGCGCCATCACAGCGGCAACGGCAACTGGGGCGATCTGCTGACCCCCGTTATCGTCGCCAATGCCTCTCGCCCAGCCTAAAGCGCCCAGCGCGCGCAAAGGCGACTGTTCTCAAACAAGAACACTCCGCTTTCGGGTAGACCCACGGAAAGCGGAGTGATCTTGAGATACACATCCATTGTAAATATCCGGCATCCGGCCGCAACAACAGGCCTCGGCAACTGAGAGGCCCGTTGTTATGCCTTCATCCCCTTACGGCGAAGCAGGCTGTCAATTGCAGACGCGCATGCGCTCGTAATGATATCCGTCGTCATATTCGTTTTGAACCGGGCGGCTCTCATACCAGCATCGCGGCGGCGGCGGTGCAGGCTCGTACCCTCCGCCATTGGCGATGGCGCCGCCGATCAATCCGCCAATAAGCCCGGCAGCCACGCCGCCAGCGATGACATTGCCATCATGGTGATGATGATGGTGATACCGCTCCGGGGGCGGCCTGTCGCGCCAATCATATTGCTGCGCTTGAGCGACGCCGCCAGAGAACAATGCGCTGCTTGCAAACGCAGCAGCAAGGAAAATTGAGAGAACTGTCTTTTTCATCATGACCACCTTCGACGCCTTACGCCATTCGATTCAAATCTTCGACTCAGCTAAGGAACGCTTTCAAACATGATAATGTTCGCCTGAATATGGCGTGAACGCGTCGTTTCGATTTCGTTCAGCCGAAATCTTGAAGGAGTCATGACGGTTGTTCCCGGCATCGCAAACTTCGCGGTTGCCCGCGGAGCTTAGAACCGTTGCGGGCCAGCCGGCTTGTTTCCGACGATGGCGTCGATACGAGCCAACACCTCGGGCGTCAGCTTGTCTTTGTGTGCTAGCGCTGCCAGATTGTCCTCTAACTGGCTCATGCGCGATGCACCAAGGATTACCGTCGACACATTGCGGTTCGAAAGGCACCACAGCAGCGCAAGATGGGTGATCGAAATGCCGATCTCGTCCGCGAGATCAGCCAATTCCGCCACCTGGGCAAGCCGAGCACGACCGGTGTCGCTCGCCCATCTTTCCTTCAGCCATTCATAACCGGGCAGGTTCATGCGGCTGTCGTTCGGCACTCCCTTGTTGTACTTGCCGGTCAGAACGCCGGACGCCAGCGGCGACCAGATCGTCGTGCCTAAACCCATCAGCTCGTAAAGCGGCAGGTAGTCGCCTTCGACCTTCTGGCGTTCGAAAATATTGTATTGCGGCTGTTCCATCGTCGGAGGCGTGATGCGCAGGTCACGGGCCACCGCATAAGCTTCGGTCAACTGCTGCGCCGACCATTCCGACGTGCCCCAGTAGAGGATTTTGCCTTGGGCGACGAGGTCGTGCATGGCACGAACGGTTTCCTCGATCGGCGTATCGATGTCAGGCCGGTGGCAAAAATAGAGATCGAGATAATCGACCTGCAGGCGCTTCAGCGCAGCGTGAGCCGCGTCGGTGACATGCTTGCGTGACAGACCCCTCTGTGTCGGCTTCTGACCGCCCCAGAACACCTTGCTGGAAACGATGAAGCTGTCGCGGCTCCAGCCAAGGGTTTTCAGGGCTTCGCCCATGACGACTTCGGACTTCCCGCTCTCGTAGCCCTCGGCATTGTCAAAGAAATTGATGCCGCTGTCATAGGCACGCGTCATCAGACTGACGGCATCGCTGCCTTCGACCTGCCGGCCGAACGTAACCCATGATCCGAACGAGAACTCGCTGACCTGCAGGCCAGATTTTCCAAGACGACGATATTCCATGGCGCAATTCCTAAGGGACAAAGGACGCGGCAACATAGGCCCATAGCTGCAGCAAAGACAATCACCTTCCCGTCAGGTTGGGGACAGCGCTTGCCGGCATTGAAGCGCCAGACGGTGAGCGCGCGTGCCCGAGATCATCGACGGCGCCGCTTCTCCATGCAATATGTATGCTGCGACCAACCACGACATGGCTCATTTTCGTACAACCGCATACACTATTTATGGTTGTTATTAGTTTGTTATCCAGACTCTAACACGCTGTTTTTAGAGGAATTCTTAGTTCCATTCGAATCTTGATTATTTTCATCATCTTTTGTTGACTGCAGCTTAAAAGGGTGTAAGTTCTCGCTGGTAGACGATCTGGCCCGTGTTTTGGCGGGTCGTGATTCGGGGAGGCATGAATGAAGACGAGCATTGTTCAATACCAGCTTCTCGACCCCCGGAAGCTTATTCCAACCGAAGAAATCGATAGCGATAGAGTCGTCGAGCTCGAACAGGAGATCGTGCAATCCGGTCGGTGGACGCGACCGATCACCGTCCATCGGGGCGATTGGTTCGTCATGGACGGGCACCACAGGCTCACCATTGCGCAACGCCTTGACTTCAAAGTGCTCCCGGTCGTTCTTTTGGACTACGGCACCGTTCGGGTGGAGGCATGGCGGCAAGGTGAAACAATCACGCCCGACATGATTTTTGAGATGGCGCGCAGCGGCCGAAAATTCCCCTGCAAGACGACGCGCCACATTTTCGACGGCCCGCCTCCGGCATGTGACATTCCTCTGGGAGAGCTTCGGCATCCCGACCCTGCCCCAAGCGCCAAACATTCAACAGCTCCTTCTTAAGGCCAGAGCGCCAAACAGCCAACGCGGATCCTTCCGCCGCGATGATGGACGAGCGAAATCGACGCGCTCGCTCAACGGCACCTCTTTGCCCCTCACATCACATCGGCAACATCGAAAGGCATCGACGATGACCAAGACGTTCATGCACACGCCTGCCATTTATATCCTCACCCGTTCCGATTTATCGGATATCGAATTGCCACCAGCGGAGGTCATTCGGCTCGTCGAAGATGCCTATTTGTGCTATGCCAATGGACAGTCGCGTTGCCCGACCAAGCTTATGATGCCGCTCCCGAATGAGCAGCGGGACGCGGTATCCTATTCGATGCTGGGATATGACGGCGCGCTCGAACAAGTCGGGTTCAAGACCTCCTATCGTCAAGGCAGCGAAAGCGCCGAAAAATACTACACGACGATCTCTACGACGACACGACCGGGCTTCCCTTCGCGTTCATGGATTGCCATCGCGTCGGCGGTTCGCGGACACCGGCCACGACCGCGATCATTGCCAAATACTGCGCCAAGGAGAACGCTCGATCGGCGCTGATGATCGGGACGGGCGCGCAGGGCATCAATACGCTGCCCTATCTTCTGACTGCCCTGCCCCGCCTGCAAACCCTGCGCCTCTTTGGTACGCATCCCGACGGGCTTGCTGCGAGCCTTTCCACATTTGCCAAGTATTTTCCCGATCGTGAGATCGAGTTGGTGAAAGATGTCCCGGAGGCGGTCGCCGCATCCGATATCGTGATGGCCGCCTCCGGCCGCGCCGCCCACCCCAAAATCCACACCAAGTGGCTCAAGCCCGGCGGCCTGTTGATCTCCGTTGCCAGCAAAGGGGTCGAGGCGGGCGCACTACACGATGCCGACTATGCGATCGCCACGAACGAGGGTCAGTTGGGCGTCACCGGAAAGCGGCTTGCCGGCCCGGAGGGCGTCGCCAAGATCGATGCCGAACTGCCTGACATCGTCGCTGGCCGCAAACCCGGACGTAATACCCAGGAAGACCGGGTGTTCGCATTCAGCAGCGGCATGATCATCACGGATATCCCCGTCGCCCACGCACTCGCCACCAGAGGGATTGCCGCCGGCCGCGGCAAGCGGGTGGAACTATGGAGCTAGTGATCAATTCGATGCGCGCCCGGGAACAGGCCTGGGCGATCGCCGTCAGGCAAGACATTGAACTGCTGAGCCAGATTCACCACGCGACGGATGGCCCGTTTCATATCATCCATCCAGAGAGCTTTGCCGACAATCTGGCGGCCTTCCAGCGCGTTCTGCGGGAAAGAAGCGTGACGGGACACGTTTATTTCGGCAAGAAAGCCAACAAGGCGGGCGCATGGCTGCGTGAAGTCGCAAGATTGCGCGGATCGGTCGATGTCGCCAGCCTGCCCGAATTTGTTCATGCACTCTCCAATGGAATTCTCGGCGAGGATATTGGCGTGACGGGCGCTGCCAAAAGTAACGATCTCCTTTGGCTGGCTTGCCGCCACGGCGCCACCGTTGCCATCGACGCCCTGGATGAACTGGAACGGGCGATCGACATCGCGGCGGAGACCGCTCCCTTGCGCATCCTGCTGCGTGTGCTGCCGCCCACCGGGCAGAACAGCCGCTTCGGATTGAACTCAAATGACCTTCGCGTCGCGCTTGAGCGCTGCGCCAAGGCCAGGCGCCACCTGATCATGGATGGCTTTTCCTTCCACCTCGACGGTTATGCGGTAGAGCCGCGCGCCGCGTTGGCGTCCACATTGATCGATCAATGCCTGGAAGCACGCCGGCAAGGTTTCCCGGCCACCGCCATTTCCATCGGCGGAGGCTTTGCCTGCGCCTATCTCGAAGAGCAGGAGTGGAAGGCTTTCAAGGAACGGATCGATCCGGCCGAGTTTCATGCCGGAAAGAGCTTCAACCACTTCTATCCCTACTACCAGGCTCCCCCCGGCGCCGCCATGCTCGACGCGATCCTGCAAAGCCCGGACGCTGAAGGGACGCTTGCATCGAAGCTCATCACTGCGGAGGTGCAATTGTATCTCGAGCCGGGACGGGCGCTTCTCGACGGTGCAGGGATCACGGCCTTTCCGGTGCAGGGTTTCAAGCGCAATGCGGAACACGGCATCGTAACCGTAGCCGGCCTTAGTATGAGCTTGTCGGAACAGTGGAAAAACAGCGAATTTCTGCCAACCCCTATTCTGGTGCAAAGAGGAGCGGCCCGTCCCCAGGAGCCCATTCGCGCCGCGATCGGCGGCTCCAGTTGCATGGAATACGACGTTCTGACCTGGCGCAAGATCGCGTTTCCCGCGACCCCTCGGTATGGCGATCTGATCATTTATCCCAACACAGCCGGCTATCAGATGGACAAGAACGAGAGTGAGTTTCACCAGCTCGCCTTGCCGCCGAAAATCATTGTGACCCGGCAGGGCGAGCGTTTCACCTGGAGGATGGATCAATGACCAGACACATTAGCCGGCCTGCCGAACGCGTGGTAACGACATGCTCCGAGCTGATCGGCGATACGCCCCTGCTGGAACTTGCACGAACCGGATCCGGCAGCCGATTGCTGCTGAAGCTGGAACAGTTCAACCCCACCGGAACCTGCAAGGTTCGGATGGCGCGGGAAATGATCCTGGCGGCTGAGCGGGACGGAAAGCTGAAGCCGGGCGGCCGCATCGTCGAGCCAACCTCGGGCAATACCGGAACGGGTCTGGCGCTTGCAGCAGTCGAGCGGGGCTATAAATTTACCGCCATCGTCGACAACCACGCATCGCGCGACAAGCTTCGGGCGATGCAGGCCATGGGCGTCGATCTTGTTTTTGCCGAGAGCAAAGGGGACAGCCCCAGCACTGTCGAGCGGCGGCGCATCGCGGGAGAAATCGCCGCCGAAACCGGCGCATTCTGGCCGGATCAGCACTACAACCCCAACAACAACAATGGCTATGTCGGCCTGGCAGCTGAACTGCTCCGCGACATCGGTACGGATGTCGACTATCTCGTCGGCGCGGTCGGCACCGGCGGCACCCTATGCGGAACGGTCAGGGAACTGCGCCGCCTCGGCTCGCAAGTCACGAGTATCGGCGTCGAACCGACGGGATCGATCATCTTCGGAGGCAAGCCCGGCAAATATTGGCAGAGCGGCGCCGGCGCACCCGGCGGATTTACCGTCGGCCCCAATGTCGATCATTCTCTGATCGACGAAGGCCTGACGGTCGACGATATCGATGCCTTCACTGCCGCCCGCGTCGTCGCGCGCCGAACGGGTATGCTTGTCGGCGGGACCGCGGGTGCCGGAATCCATGTGGCGCTCAAACGTCTGGCCCTCGTGGAACCGAACAGCACGATGGTGGTCCTGGTCTGTGACGCAGGCGAGAAATATCTCGACACGATTTACGACGACGACTGGCTTCGGGAACGTCACCTGCTCGACGAGATCGCACATCGGCGGCTGCATCGGCTCTTCGATGCCTATCGGGAATCGATATATCTCGCCTCTCGAACCCTAGCTGGGGTGGGAGCATAACGACGTGGCCACAATGCAATTTCGGAACTATCGGGATATCATCACGCTCGCCGCCCCCATTGCCGGCATTCAGTTCGCCCAGGTCGCGCTTACCAGCACCGACCTCCTGATGATGGGCTTCATCAGCGTTCAGGCCGTTGCTGCCGGCGGCCTCGCTATCCTGCTTTACAACCAACTGCGCACGATGTGCGTCGGCATGGTGACGGGCGTCGGCAACATGATTGCCGCCTCGGTTGGCCGCGGAGAAAAGAGAACCGGCGCCGCATCCATCGACGCCACCACGCAGGACGAAGTTCGCGATCTGCTCCGGGCCGCCATGCTGCTGGCAACGATCGTTGCGATTGCCGCGGGCATCATCCTTGTGGCTCTCAGCTATTGCCTGGTCTTTCTCGGGCAGAGCGGCGCGGTCGTCGAGCTTGCGAAGCCGATCATGCTCACCCTCGCACCGGGCCTGCTGCCCATGCTGTGGCTCAATGTCCTTCGTCAGTTTGCGGTGGGAATGCGGCGCGCCGGCTCACTCCTGCGGGTTACGATCATCTCGATCGCCGTCAACGCTCTGCTCGATGCCGCTTTTATCTACGGATGGCTCGGCTTGCCGAAGCTCGACCTCGCGGGCATTGGTCTGGCAACCACGCTTGTCCAGATATGGACGTTTTTCGTTTACCTGCGGACAGTCCAGCGAGATGAAAAACTGAACGCCCTCCTCGCGCTGGATGGATGGCGGGCTCAGCCCGCGACCATCAGAAAAATCGCGAAAATGGGCACGCCGATCGCGTTGACCTATGGTTCCGAAGCGGCAATCACCTCCATCGCGACGGTTTTCATGGGTGCGTTCGGTCCGGTCGCTCTCGCCGCTTCCAACATCGTCAACCAACTCGCCTACATCGTCTATCAGGCCAATATCGGATTGTCGCAAGGCTCCTCGATATTGGTGAGCCGCACGGCCGGAAAGGGCGAGGCCGGTGAAATCGGTGCGATCGCGAGGCGCACCTTCACGATCAGCTTCTCCATCATGACGGCTGTCGGGCTTCTCTACGTCTTGCTTCCCCAAGCAGTGCTGCGCCCCTTCCTGGGTGACGAGGCCGATCCGGCCGTGCTCGCCGCGGCAACCACGCTTCTCTGGTTCGCCATAGCGCATCAATTCTTCAAGGGTTCGCAAAATATTTGCATTGGACTGCTGCGCGGGCTCGGAAACACGAAGGCCGGGCTGACAAACACGCTGATCGGCTACTGGCTGATCGGCATCCCGGCCATGGCGGTCTTCGGATACGGGATCGGCTGGGGCAGTTACGGCGTCTGGTTCGGCCTGTGCCTTGGGTTTGGAGCCACCAGCTTCTTGCTGTGGTGGCGTTTCGTTGCCGATCTCAGAATGGCGTCGGCTACGCTGCAAAACCCTGAATATCAAGGCGCGAGTTAGCGTGTCCGGCGCGGGCAATATTCCCGCATGCCGCGATAAAAGATGATTGTATTCATCATGTTTTGCCGCTAAGCAGACTACCAGAGTCAGGTTTTATGACCAGACCGTCGAGACGCTGCTTCTTGCATGGGAAAAGCGGTGAGGAGGCGGCGCCTGTCAACGAAACGTTATGTTGTAACAGATATTGAACTGGAGGGTATCGCCATGAGGCGGCGCGCGTTGGACGTATTTAATATTGCAAGCATTATTGTCATGTTGACCTCGGGCGGCGCTTTCGCCGAGGAAAAACAGACGCTTTCGATCGTCGATGATCGTGGTGTGACCGTGGAGGCCCCGGTCAACCCGAAGCGGATCGCCTCGGTTTCCTACCTTGCGGTCGATGTCGCGCTTGCCCTCGGTATCAAGCCGGTTGCAACCACCTATATGACGGCCGGACGCGAGCCGGACTTCCTTCTTGGCCTGACAAAGGACATGAAGCAGATCGGACAACGGGCGAAGCCCAATCTCGAATTGCTGTCGGAAGTCCGGCCTGACGTTATCATTGCCATGAAACGCTATACCGTCGGCAATGCCCCGCAGTTCGAAAAGATTGCCCCCTATATCGCCTACAATATGGAGCTTCTGAGCCAGAGCTACCAGGAGGTCGCCGACCTTTCGAAGCTGTTCGGAAATCCGCAGCGCGGCGAGGAACTGAACACCGCCTTCAAGAAGGATCTCGAGGATTTCGCCGCAAAGGCGCCGAAGAACACGCACCCGCGTTTCCAGATCATGTGGGCGGGCGATACTCCCTTCTCCTTCCATACCGAAAACACGGCAGCATCGATCGTTGCGGCGCTCGGAGGCGACAATATCGTTGGTCCGATGACGAAGGACGGCCGGTTCGGCGAACAGCTCAGCCTGGAAACGATGCTGGAAAAAGATCCGGAAGTGATCTTCGTTTATGACAGCGGCCCGGATCGTCCGCATGAGAACAATCCCATCTGGAAACAACTCACGGCCGTCAAGAACGGTCGCGTGCACTATGTCGGCGACGAGTGGGTGGAGACCAACGGTCCGATCGGCCGTGAGCTGGTGTTGCGCGAGGCCGCACACTACCTCTACCCCGACACCTTCCCCGCCGTCGATGTCAAGGCGGAGGCGGCCAAGCTGATCCCGACCGAGCTGCAAAATTGATGAGGAGCGCGGCCGCCGCGCGGCCATGCAATGACCTTCGATCGCTGGTGATGACAATCACGATCGTGGCCGTTGCCGCGACCGTGATTGTCGGCGGGCTTCTGGTCGGCGCAAAGCCGCTTCAGCCGCGTGCTCTTTGGACGGTCCTGTTCGAGCCCGACGGGAAGATCGATTCCATTGTCGTATGGACATTGCGGCTGCCGCGCAGCCTCGCGGCTTTCATCGGAGGCGCCGGTCTCGGCGTCTCCGGTTATCTGTTGCAGACACTGACCCGCAATCCGCTCGCCGGACCGGGTCTGACCGGCGTGACATCCGGAGCGGTGACCCCAATCGTTTTCTGTTTCGTTTTCCTGCCATGGCTTTCGTCCGCATATTATCCGTTGGTCGGTTGGCGGGCGGTTTAGCGGCGGCGCTGTTGACCTTCTGGGTCTCGCGCGGGGGCAGAGGACGCCCCTTGCATCTCGCCCTTGGCGGCGTCAGCATCTCTTTGTTCCTCAGTGCAGTCACGACCTATATCCTCCTATTAAGCGGACCACAGGTGCCGTCATTGCTTTTCTGGCTGGCCGGCGGCTTTCAGGGACGTTCGTGGACGCAGCTCGCATACATGGCCCCATGGGTTTTTCTCGGCACCGCCGGCGCATTGGCATGCCAGCGCGTGATCGGGCTTCTCGCCCTTAGCGAACAGGCGGCGGCCGGGATGGGGTTGCAGCTCTCGTTTTGGAAGCCATTGCTGCTTCTTCTCGCGGTTTTGCCCGTAGCGGGCGTTACGCCGGTGGCGGGTCCTGTCGCGTTTGTCGGGTTGGCAGCACCGCATATCGCCCGGCTTTTGGGGCCGAAGAGCCCGGGATGGACGATTGCGCTCACCGCAGCCATCGGCGGTCTGATGGTGGTTGCCGCCGACGTGATTGCGCGAAGCGTTGCGGCTCCCCAGGAACTTCCGGTTGGCATCGTCACGGCGCTGATAGGAGGGCCGTTGTTCATCTATCTCCTCCAAAGCCGCAACTTCTCCTTCAAGGGAGAAGCGTGATCATGACCACCTCCTTGTCACTCCGAAACACCGGCAGCACCGGGCTCCTGCTCGCCTTCGTCATCATCGCACTCCTCTCACTGGTGCTGGCGGTGTTCGTGGGCGTGGCCGATATTCCGCCATCGGACGTCATTGCTGTGTTCACGGGACACGGTTCGCAGCAGGCGCAATCGGTCATCATGGATATCCGCCTCCCTCGCATCGTGACGGGAATATTGGCCGGCGTTCATCTCGCTGTGGCCGGCCTTATTCTTCAAAGCGTTACCCGCAACCCCCTCGCCGACCCATCGATCATGGGCGTCTCTCAGGGGGCAACGCTTGCGGTCACCATCTTCCTGCTCTTCACGGTCTATATTCACTATAGCGGATCGACGACGGTCGCCGAACTTCCCCTTGAGTGGCTGCCGGCCGTCGGCACGGTGGGCGGTCTTCTCGCAGGCGGCATTATCTACATGCTGGCCTTTCGCCTCGACCTCGGGCCGCTTCGCGTCACGCTTTGCGGCATTGCCGTGGGAGCCGTCCTTCAGGCCCTCGCCATCGGATTGATCGCGGGCTGGGGCTCTGCGCGGATGGAAGTGCTGTTGGAATGGCTTTCCGGCAGCCTCTACGCACGCAGTTGGGAACATGCCGCCTTCCTGTTTCCATATACGATTGCCGGTCTCGCCGTCTTGCCGATGATCCGAAGGCCGCTGGAGCTCCTGCGCTTCGATGCGTCCACTGCCCGATCCTTCGGGCTTTGCTACCGGCGGCAGTTCTCGCTTGCGCTGCTTCTGTCCTGCGCACTTGCGGCAAGCGCGGTTGGCACGGTCGGCCCGATCGTCTTCATCGGGCTCATCGTCCCTCACCTTGCCCGCTTTCTTGCCGGCAAGCGTATCGCGCTCGTGCTGCCGCTGACGATCGCCCTCGGCGCTGTAACCGTTACCTTGGGAGACCTTGTCGGCCGGCTCATCGGGCAGGCCGACGAAATCCCGATCGGCATTGTCACGGCGATCTCAGGCGTTCCCGTGCTTATCGCGCTTCTTCGCAAAACCCCATGAGGATGCCATGCTGCTGTCCTGCTCCCGTCTATCCGTCGCCTATGGTGCTCGAAGAGCGCTGAATGCCCTCGATCTCTCCTTCAAGCCAGGCGAGATCCGCGCGCTGATCGGACCCAACGGCTCCGGAAAGAGCACGACCCTTCAGGCCCTCTCCGGTCTGATCAAGCCGGCCGGAGGCAATACGGAAATCGATGGCAGGCCGATCGCATCCATGTCGCGGCGGCAATTGGCCAAGCATCTCGCATTTCTGCCGCAACAACCGACCGCACCTGACGAGATGACCGTGGCGCAACTGGTGCGGCAAGGTCGTTTCGCGCATGTCGGTCTGTTCCGGAACTATGGTCCGCAGGACGAAGACGCCATTCGCTGGGCATTGGAAAGCACCGGTCTTCACAGCTTCGCCGACAGGAGCCTTCGGGAACTGTCCGGCGGCGAGCGCCAGCGGGCCTGGATCTCGGCAGCGATTGCGCAAGAAGCACGAATCCTGCTTCTCGACGAACCGACGTCGTTCCTCGACATCGGCTATCAGGTGGAGGTCCTTGATCTCGTCTATCGGCTGAGCCGGGAAAAAGGTGTCACCATCATCATGGCGATCCACGATCTCAACCAGGCAATGTCCGTCTGTGACCAGATTTCGTTGCTCGAAAAAGGTAATCTGGTCTTTGACGGTGACCCAAAGGTGCTGGCCGACACCGGGCTGATCGAAAAGGTCTTCCGGGTGAAGGGCCGTTTTGTGCCGATCACCTCCGATGCGCCCCCACATTTCGACGTCGAGCTTGCGCATCGGTATCACTAGGGACGGTAGCTGTGGAGCGACTGTACCGTTCCATTGACAGTACACCCCAAGGTCCATTCGTCTTTTGATCGACAGAAAACATCCAATTCGGGGCCGCGCAAATGTATCTCGAAGATCATGATCCGAACACATTCTCTCCAGGTTGGCTGCCGGCCGCCGACGACAGGAAAGGCCGCCTCCGCATCGCGGCCGAACTTCTGTTTTGCACGCATGCGGTTCAATGGCTTTGGGGAATTCCACCCGTCAGCATCGCTCCTCAAAAGGAATACGGACTTGGGCCAGCGGCAAATTTGAGGGATACCCAGGCAATCTACGCCAGAAGGCTCGGATCTCCTCGATACTGCATGCGACCTCTTCCCGTTGGAAGCGCTGCTGACGGAGAGCAATCATGGCAAGACGATCATGAGCCGGCGGCTTTGCGTCTTCCAGGAGGAGTTTCCCGACAACTTTTATTCGCAAAGCGCGTTCCTATATATACGGACAAATGGTGTTTCTGCCTAAGGACAAGAGAAACAATGTTACGTGCAGTTCCGCGTTTTACTAAGCTTGCCGTTATCGTCGCTCTGGCTGTCGTCACGTCCCTTGCGAGCTTCGACGATGCTGATGCCCGTCGTGCCGGCAGTTTCGGCGGATTTGGCAGCCGCGGCACGAGAACCTTTGACTCTCCGGCGATAACGCGCACCGCTCCGACCCAGGCCGCGCCCATCGACCGGACCATGACACCCCGGCCGCAGCCCCAAACGCAATCGCAACCGCCGGTCAATACGCAGCCGCGTCCCGGCCTCTTCAACGGTTTCGGCCGGTCGATGATCGGCGGATTGATCGCGGGCGGTCTTCTCGGCATGCTGCTTGGACATGGCTTCGGCGGCGGTTTCGGTTTCCTTGGCATGCTGCTGCAGATCGGCCTGATCGTTGCGGCCATCAGCTTCGCCATGCGCTTCTTCGCAAACCGGCAGCGAACCTCTTATTCGGCATCGGGATCGAACACATCTTACAATATGGGCGCGCCGCGGCCCTCTTCCTTTTCCATTCCCTCGATAGGCGGCGGCGCTGCAGCTCCGGCACAGAGACATGCCAATGACGAGATTGGGCTATCGCAAGCCGATCTCGACCGTTTCGAGCAGCTTTTGACGGAAGTCCAGTCGGCATATGGCGCGGAGGATTACAACACGCTACGCCGTCTCACCACGCCGGAGGCAATGTCCTATCTTGCCGAAGAGCTTGGAGAGAACGCAACCAAGGGCGTCCGCAACAGCGTCACCAATGTTCGTCTGCTGCAGGGCGATATCTCGGAAGCCTGGCGCGAGGGCAATGCCGAGTATGCCACTCTCGCGATGCGCTATTCGAGCGTCGACGCGCTGCTCGATCGCACGACGGGAAGACTTGTCGACGGCGACGATCGCAACGCGTCCGAGACCACCGAGGTCTGGACCTTCGTGCGCCAGCCCGGTTCCGACTGGAAGCTTTCGGCTATCCAGGGAGCGGAACTCCATCACGCTTGAGCCTGCCTCGGCAGGCTCAAGTCTCATCGGCCGATCTCACAACCCAAAGTCAGACCGTCAGGTAAGACAAAGCGTCTGCTGCAGCATCGGACGTCGCCAATGCGTCAACCTGCGCCGATGTCATGGCGGCGATCTGACCTGGAGTAAAAGCCTCGGCCTGGGATGTCGTCATGGCGGCGAGTGCAGTGGTGCTCAATCCCGAGATTGCACTCGTGGTCAGCGAAACAATCTGCTCGGCGGAAAACGCTGATAGATCATCCCCGTTTAGTGCGGCGGCTTGTACCACGTTAAAGGAGCTGACCTGCGATGCCGACAGCGCTCCGATTTGCGCTGTACCCATCGCCGCCACCTGGACGTAGCTCAGCGAAGCAACCTGGCTTGTCGTCAAGCCTGCGATTTCGTTGGAAGATAGCGACGCGATAGCGGTCGTGGACAATCCCCTGATGGCCGTCGAGCTGATCGCCGAAAGTTCGTCGGTCGAGAACGTTTCCAGATCCGCGGTGGTCAAACCGGCAAGCCCGGCGGAGCTCATTGCGGCAATCTGGCTGGTGGACAGTGCTTCGATCTGCTCCTCACTCAGAACTTTGACCTGATCGCTCGTCAATCCGGAGACGCCTGCAGTACTCAAGGCGGCAATCTCATCGGTGGAAAGCGTCGCAATGAAGTCCGTGGACAGCCCCTTTATCGAACTTGAACCAATTGCAGCGAGTTCTTCCTGCGAGAAGGTGTCCAGCATATCCGTGGTCAGGCCCTTCAGGGCGTCCGAACTCAATGCAGCTATCTGACTGGTCGAGAATGTTTCGACCTGTTCGATGGTCAAGGCGCCGGCCTGGGCGCTGCCGAGGCCCGCAATGCCTGCGGTGCCAAGTGCCGCGACCTGCTCCACCGAAAGCGAGGCGATGTCGACCGTACTCATCGCCGCTACCTGTTTCGAGGTGAGAGCGCCGACCTGCGCCGTTGTCAGGGCGTCCAACTGATCCGTGCTGAGGACGGCGATCTGGCCGGTGGTGAGGCCCGATATGGCGGCTGTGCCTAAAGCTGCAACCTGGGCCGCCGTCAGCGAGGCGACCGTTGCCGTCGACAAGCCCGAGATCGCACTCGAACCGATGGCGGCAATCTCGGCGGTCGTAAACGTATCCAGATCGTCCGCACTAAGAGCAGTAACCTGTTTCGAGCTGAGCGCGCCGATCTGTGCACTGGTCAGCGCCTCAACCTGATCGGTGCTGAGCACCGCGATCTGATCGGTGCTCAGACCCGCGATACCTGCCGTGCCAAGTGCAGCGACCTGCTCGACCGAAAGCGAGGCAATGTCGGTGGTGCTCATCGCCGCAATCTGCTTCGAGGTCAGAGCACCGACCTGTGCCGTCGTCAGGGCATCTATCTGACTAGTGCTCAGAACTGCGATCTGATCGGTAGTCAGACCCGATATCGCTGCCGTGCCCAGCGCTGCGATCTGGGTGGGCGTCAGCGAGGCGATCGTCGCCGTGGACAAGCCCGAGGCCGCGCTGGAACCGATCGCGGCCATTTCGGCATGGGTAAATGTATCCAGATCGTCCGCGCTGAGGGCGGCAATCTGCTTCGAGCTCAGCGCACCGATCTGCGTACTGTTCAGTGCCTCGACCTGATAGGTGTTCAGTGCCGCGATCTGAGCCGTGCTCAGGCCCGCGATGCCCGCCGTGCCAAGTGCCGCGACCTGCTCCAGCGAGAGCGAGGCGATGTCGGCGGTATTCAGGGCCGCAATCTGTTTCGATGTCAGAGCGCCGACCTGGGCCGTCGTCAAGGCATCCACCTGATCCGTGCTGAGGACGGCGATCTGGTCGGTGGTCAGCCCCGATATCCCTGCCGTACCCAGCGCTGCGACCTGGCTTGGCGTCAGCGAGGCGATGGTTGCCGTCGACAAGCCTGAAGCCGCGCTGGAACCGATCGCTGCCATTTCCGCAGTCGTGAAGGTATCCAGATCATCTGCGCTGAGGGCGGCAATCTGCTTCGAGCTGAACACTCCGACCTGGGTAGTGGTCAGGGCCTCGACCTGATCGGTGCTGAGCACCGCGATCTGATCTGTGCTCAGACCCTCGATGCCTGCCGTGCCAAGTGCTGCGACTTGCTCTACGGAAAGCGAAGCGATGTCGGTGGTGCTCATCGCCGCAACCTGTTTCGATGTGAGAGCACCGACCTGCGCCGTCGTCAGGGCATCCAACTGATCGGTGCTGAGGACGACGATCTGATCGGTCGTCAGACCCGCTACGCCCGCCGTGCCCAAGGCTGCGATTTGGGTGGGGGTCAGCGAGGCGATCGTTGCCGTCGACAAACCCGAGACCGCAACCGAACCGATCGCGGCCATCTCCGCGGCGGTGAAAGTATCCAAATCCTCCGCGCTGAAGGCGGCAATCTGCTTCGAGCTGAGGGCGCCGACCTGCACACTGGTTAGCGCCTCGACCTGATCGGTGCTCAGCGCTGCGATTTGATCGGTGCTCAGACCCGCCATACCTGCGGTGCTCAAAGAGGCTATCTGGCCTGCCGAAAGCGAAGCGATCTCGCCGGTGCTCAGGGCTGCAATCTGTCTCGAACCGAGCGCCCCGACCTGGATATTGGTCAAAGCGTCTACCTGGTCGGTGCTCAGCACCGCGATCTGCTTGGTGCTCAATCCGCTAACGCCTTGCGTACTCAGGGCCGCGATCTGAGCCATCGTCAAAGCGGCGATTACATCGGTCGACAAGCCGGGGATGGCGATCGAACCGATCGCGGCGATGTCCTTGGTCGAGAACGTTGCGATGTCGTCAGGCCCCAGCACCGTAAGCTGCGCGGAACTGAGGGCGCCGATCTGCGTGCTGCTCAAAGCTTCCATCTGAGCAGTGTTCAGGGCCGCGATCTGTTTGGTGCTCAGCGTATTGATGTCTGCGGTACTCAACGCTGCGACCTGGGCGGTCGATAGTGAGACGATCGTATCCGTCGACAAGCCGGCGATGGCATTCGAACTGATCGCTGCAATGTCCTTCGTCGAGAAGGTTGCTATGTCGTCCGCGCTGAGGATGGCAATCTGTCTCGAGCTCAGCGCCCCGACCTGGGTACTCGTCAACGCCTCCACCTGAGCCGTGCTCAAGGCTGCGATCTGCGCGGTGCTCAGCGCACTGATGCCTGGCGTACTCAGGGCCGCGATCTGGGCCGTGGTCAGGGAGGCTATCGTTGCTGTCGACAAGCCCGGGATCGCACTCGAACTGATCGTCGCAATGTCCTTCGTCGAGAAGGTTGCTATGTCCTCAGCACTCAGCACGGTAATCTGCGATGAATTGAGAGTGCCAACCTGGGCGCTGGTCAAGGCTTCCGCCTGACTGGTGCTGAGGGCCGCTAGCTGCTTGGAGCTCAACCCTCCAACGCCGCCCGTGCTCAGGGAGGCAATCTGCGCCGTTGAAAGAGCCTCTATATCGCTTGTGCTCAAGGCAGCAACTTGCGCCGAACTCAGCGCTGCTATCTGCTTGGTCGACAGGAGCGAAATCTGGCTGGTGCTGAGAGCAGCGATCTGGCTGGTCGAAAATCCAGCGACGCCGGCGGTGCTCAGGGCTGCGATCTGGGTCGATGAAAGCGATGCTATGTCGCCCGTGGTCAGTGCGGCGACCTGCGTCGAGCTGAGTGCGCCGATCTGGGTACTGGTCAAGGCGTCGATTTGACCGGAGCTGAGGGCAGCGATCTGATCGGCTGTGAGGCCCGAAACGCCCGATGTACTCAACACCGCAATTTTGTCGGTAGACAAGACTGCAACATCATCGCCCAAGGCGGCGACTTGCGCCAAACTCAACGCTTTGACCTGCGCGGCGGACAGGAGACCGACCTGAACGGTACTCAGGGCATCGACCTGATCGGTCGTCAGGCTGGCAATCGCGCTGGTGCTCAGCGAAGCGAGCTGATCTGTGGTGAGAGCGGCGATGGCATCCGCGCTTAAGCCCGACATTCCCTTGCTCGCGATCGCCGCGATATCGGCGGACGAAAAGGTCGCGATGTCATCCGTGCCCAGAGCCCCAAGTTGCGTTGAGCTCAGCGCCGTCACCTGTGCCGTGGACAGGGCTTCGACCTGACCGGTGGTCAAAGCTTCGATCTGATCGGCCGTCAGGCTTGCAACCGCGCTGGTGCTCAGCGCAGCGATCTGCGCGGTGGTGAGAGCTCCGATAACGTCAGCGCTCAGGCCCGGCATCGCCTTGTTCGTGATGACTGCGATATCGGCGGTCGAGAACGCTGCTATGTCATCGGCGCTCAGGGCCGAAAGTTGCACCGAAGTCAACGCTTTGACCTGCGTTGTGGACAGGGCGGCGACTTGATCGGTGCTCAAAGCGTCGATCTGATCTGCCGTCAGGCTTGCAACCGCGCTGGTGCTCAGCGCAGCAATCTGAGCGGTCGACAGGGCATCGATCTGATCGGCGCTCAAGGCCTGAAGCTGCACCGTCTTGAGGGCATTGATCTGGAGTGTGGTCAACACGGCAATCTGATCGTCGGAAAGCGCCGCAACGGTGTCGGTGCTCAAGCCTGCCACGGCTTTGCTCGTGATCGCCGCGATATCCGCGGTGGAGAAGGTCGCTATGTCCTCCCCGCTCAGGGCTCCAAGCTGCGTCGAAGTCAGTGATTTCACCTGTACCGACGACAGGGCTTCGATCTGGCTGGTGCTCAACGCCGCGAGTTGCGCGGTTTTGAGGACTGCGATCTGCAGGGTCGTCAACGCAGCGATCTGATCGGTGCTAAGCGCCGCAATAGTATCTGTGCTCATGCCCGGCAGGGCTTTGGTGGTGATCGCCGCGATATCGGCGGTGGAGAACGTTGCGATATTCTCCGCGCTCAGGGCAGCAAGTTGCGTCGAACTCAGCGACTTGACTTGCGTCGGCGACAAAGCTTCGACCTGATCGGTGCTCAAGGCCTGGAGCTGCACTGATGTGAGGGCACTGAGCTGGGCCGTCGTCAAGGAGGCGATCTGACCTGTCGTAAACGCCGCAACAATCTCCGTGCTCAGGCCCGGCATGGCTTTGCCCGCGATCGCCGTGATATCGGCGGTCGAGAACGTCGCTATGTCCTCCGGACTTAGGGCAGCAAGTTGTGTCGAACTCAGAGCCTTTACCTGTGTCGACGACAGCGCTTCGACCTGGCTCGTGCTCATGGCCGCGAGTTGCGCCGTTTTGAGAGCTGCGATCTGCAGCGTCGACAAAACGGAGATCTGTTTCGTGGAGAGTTCTGCGATAACATCCGCGCTCAGGCCTGGTATGGCTTTGCTCGTGATTGCCGCTATGTCCGTGGTCGAGAACGTCGCTATGTCATCCGTGCCCATCGCCTCAAGCTGCGCCGAACTCAGTGACTTCACCTGTGCCGAGGAGAGGGCCTTGACCTGATCGGTGCTCAAAGCTGCGATCTGATCCGTCGTGAGGCCCAGGATTGCGACAGTGCTTAGAGCGGCGATCTGATGGGTGGAGAGGGCTCCGATAATGCCCGTACCCAGGCCCGAGATGCCCTTACTCGTGATCGCCGCCATATCGGCGGTCGAGAATGTCGCTATGTCATCCGTGCTGAGCGCACCAAACTGAACCGAGGACAGGGCTTTGACTTGCGCCGTCGTCAGCGCTTCGACCTGATCGGTGCTCATGCTCGCGATCTGATCGGTGGTCAGGCTTGCGATCGCACCGGTGCTCAGCGCAGCAATCTGAGCGGTCGACAGGCCATCGAACTGATCGGTGTCCAACGCCTGGAGCTGCGTTGTTTTTAGCGCGTGGATCTGAGCTGTCGTCAATACGGCAATCTGATCGGAGGAGAGCGCTGCGATAATGTCCGTGCCCAGGCCCGGCACCGCCTTGCTCGCGATCGCCGCGATATCGGCGGTTGAGAACACGGCTATGTCCTCCGTGCCCAAGACAGCAAGTTGCGTCGACGTCAGCGCCGTCACTTGTGCCGGCGACAAGGTTTCGACCTGCTCCGTGTTCAGGGCCGCGACTTGCGCCGTCGTGAGGCTGGCGATCTGGGCCGTTGTCAATGCGGCGATCTGATCGGTGGAGAGTCCCGCGACGATGTCCGTACCTAAGCCCGGGATGGCCTTATTCGTGATCGCGGCAATATCGGCGGAGGAGAAGGTCGCTATATCCTCCGAACTCAGAGCCGAGAGCTGCGTTGAACTCAACACCTTGATCTGCGTCGACGACAGGGCATCGACCTGATCGGCACTGAGAGCCGCAATCTGATTGGTCGCCAGACTTGCAATCGCGCTGGTGCTGAGCGCAGCGATCTGATCTGTGGTGAGGGCAGCGATCATATCCTCGTTCAGACCATGAATGGCCCTGTTCGTGATCGCCGCGATATCGGCGGTCGAGAATGTCGCTATGTCATCCGTACCAAGAGCCTCAAGCTGCGTCGAACTCAACACTTTGACCTGCGTCGGCGACAGGGCTCCGACCTGATCCGCACTCAAAGCCTCGATCTGATCCGTCGACAGGCTGGCAAGCGCACTGGTACCCAGAGCGGCGATCTGGTCAGTGCTAAGCCCTGCCAGAATCTTCGTACTCAGGCCTGCAATGCCCTTATTCGTGATCGCCGCGATGTCGGCGGTCGAAAACGTCGCTATGTCATCCGAGCCGAGGACGGCGAGTTGTGCCGAGCTCAGCGACTTCACCTGCGCCGACGTCAAGGCCTCCACCTGATCGGTGCTGAAGACGGCGATCTGATCGGTCGTCAAGCCTGCGATCGCGCTGGTATTCAAGGCAGCAATCTGATCGGTCGACAGGGTCTCTAACTGTTCGGTGTCCAAAGCTTGGAGCTGCGTCGTTTTGAGGGCGCTGATCTGGGCCGTCGTCAATGCGGCGAGCTGATCGGAGGAGAGCGCCGCGACGGCATCCGTGCTCAGGCCCGACATCGCCTTGCTGGCAATCGACGCGATATCGGCGGTCGAGAACGTCGCTATATCACCCGCACTCAGGGCCGAGAGTTGCGCCGCTTTGAGAGCGCCGACCTGAGACGTGGTCAGCGCCTCCGCCTGATCTGTCGTCAGAGCATGAAGCTGTGTCGTGGTGAAGGCGGAAACCTGGCCCGAGCTCAGGCTCTCGATGGCAAGCTTGTCGAGAATGCTCAACTGATCCAGCGTCAGACCAATGATGGCGCCTTGCGAAATGGCGCCCAACTGTTCGGTGTCGAGGACTTTGACATCTTCCGTATCCAGAGCTGCGAGCTGAGCCGAAGAGAGCGCTGCGATCTGGGCTGTGGAAAGCGACGCCACATCGTCGGTGGACCAAGCCGCGACCGTCGCGGTCGACAGAAGCCTGATCTGATTGACACTCAGGGAAGAACTGATCGAAGTCATACCCGCAAATCCTAAACGTGAAGTCCACCGTCTCAACGACCGAAAGGCGGTCCGCCTGCCCAAGCTCTCAACGAGCATCGGCCATGCGAGTCTGCCATCCTGTCAATGCTGAGTACGAAAAGGGGCTTGCCTGAACCTGAAGTTGATCAGCTTTCGCCGAACTCCCTTTCAGGAGCTCTCCGAACGATTTTCTATCGCAAAACCAAGTAGATCGAGGCATTCACCGACGCCGGTTAGCCCAGGCCTGCTGGGGCGGGCAAGAGGGTCCCCAGTGGCTCTTCGGATTCCGTTTTGAGATCTGTCGTTATGGTTTCGCGCGGTCGGGATGCGCGGCGTGAAAGGCGGGCAATTTGGCGCATTTGCCGTCGATATCGACGATGCGCTTGAAATCGCTCACGTCCACTCCCCAACGACGGGCGTTATAGATCTGCGGAACAAGACAGAGATCCGCCATCGTCGGCTTATCTCCAAAGCTGAATTCTCCATTGAAATCACTCAGCATCGCTTCGACTTTGCGGAGTCCGTCCGAGATGAAGTGCTTCGTCCATTCTTCGCGAGCGTCAGCTTTACCCGTTATGGTCGTGACATGTGCCGCGACATGCATGTTGCATATGGGGTGGATGTCCATGGCGATCGCGTAGGCAAGTGCCCGCACGCTTTGCCGGTCCGCGATGTCCGGCGGCATCAATCCGCAATCCGGCCGAAGCTCCGCCAGATATTCGATGATGGCCAGCGACTGCGTCAGCGTCCTTCCATCGATCACCAGCGTCGGCACCAAACCCTGCGGGTTGAGCACCAGATAATCCCTGCTCCTCTGCTCGCCTTCCAGCAAGTTGATCGATACGGTTTTATACTTGACCCCAAGCATATTGAGCGCGATACGGACACGGTAGCTCGCCGATGATCTCCAGTAGTCGTAGAGGACGACTTCATTCATCGCGACTTCGACCCTTCATATTTCTCGACTGTCTGTTCGATCGCTCCGAAGATTGAATGCCCGGTCCGATCCTTCATCTCGATACGGACCTGGTCTCCGAACCGCAGGAATGGCGTTTTCGGCGATCCGGTCTCAATGGTCTCGATCATGCGGATCTCGGCGATGCAGGAATAGCCGTCTCCGCCGCTTTCGATCGGCTTGCCCGGCCCGCCGTCCAGCTTGTTGGAAACCGTTCCCGAGCCGACGATCGTCCCGGCCACGAGATTGCGGGTCTTGGCGGCGTGGGCGATCAGTTGCCCAAAATCAAACGTCATATCGATGCCCGCATTTGCCTTGCCGAACTTCTTGCCATTCAAAGTCACGAGCAGCGGCAGATGCACCTTGCCGCCATCCCACGCTTCCCCAAGTTCGTCCGGCGTCACCGCAACGGGCGAAAATGCCGATGCGGGCTTGGACTGGAAGAAACCGAACCCCTTTGCCAGCTCTTCCGGTATGAGGCCGCGCAGCGATACGTCGTTGACGAGCGTCACCAGACGAATGGCGCTCCGGGCAGCCTCCGGAGTCGAGCCCATGGTCACATCGCCGGTAATGACGGCGACCTCTCCTTCCATGTCGATCCCATAACCCTCGTCAGCCATCACGATTGGATCACGGGGCGCGAGGAAGCCGTCCGATCCCCCTTGATACATCAGCGGATCGACCCAGAAGCTCGCCGGCATCTCAGCATTGCGCGCCTTGCGTACCAGTTCGACATGGTTGACATAGGCCGAGCCGTCGGCCCACTGATAGGCCCGCGGCAAAGGCGAGGAAGCTTCATGTTCGTGAAACCGGATCGTCGGCTGGGCTCCGGTCTCGATACCCTCCGCGATCAAGGCAAGCCTGCGTGCCACGTGCTCCCAATCGTCGAGGGCTGCCTGCAGCGTGCGGGCAATATGACCGACCTCGGAGCAGCGGGTAAGGTCACGCGAGACGACGACGAGCCGGCCGTCCCTTGTGGAGTCTTTCAGTGTCGCAAGCTTCATGTCCCAATCCCAGTGTCGGAGGATGCTTGGCCGAACGTCACTTGATGCCCGGCGTCCCGTCGAACCGTCGTTCCAGGCCGTCCCAGCACTCCAGATAGTTGTCCTGCCGCGTTTCAAGCTCGGCCGCGTATTTCGTCACCTGCTGCGGAAACCTCGTCTCGAACATGAAAGCCATGGTCTGTTCCAGCTTCACGGGCTTGAGCTCGGAATCAGATGCCTTTTCGAAACCTGAGGCATCCGGCCCATGTGGCAGCATCATATTGTGCAGGCTCATGCCGCCCGGAACGAAACCCTGCTCCTTTGCATCATATTGGCCATGGATCAGGCCCATGAACTCGCTCATGATGTTGCGATGATACCAGGGCGGGCGGAAGGTGTGTTCCGCAATCAGCCAGCGCGGTGGAAAGATCACGAAATCGACATTCGCGGTGCCGGCGCTTTCGGTCGGAGCGGTCAATACGGTGAAGATCGACGGATCTGGGTGGTCGAACAGGATGGCGCCGACCGGGGCAAATGTCCGCAGGTCGTATTTATAAGGGATATAGTTGCCGTGCCATGCGACCACATCGAGAGGTGAGTGGCCGATTTCCGTGACATAGAACTTTCCGCACCATTTCACATGCACGCGGCAGGGCGTTTCCTTGTCCTCGAAGGCGGCAACGGGGGTCTTGAAGTCGCGCGGATTTGCCAGACAGTTCGCACCGATAGGCCCGCGATCCGGCAGCGTAAATTTCGCGCCGTAGTTCTCACATATATATCCGCGCCAGATTTTTTCGTCACCAATGCGCTGCACCTTGACCATCATGCCGCGGGGGAGGACGCAGATTTCCAGGGGCTCGATGTCCATGATGCCCATTTCGGTGAACACCCTGAGAGCACCGACCTGGGGCACGATCAGCAACTCGCCATCGGCATTGAAGAAATAATCATCCACCATGTCTTCGTTAAAGACATAGGCGTGCGCCGCCATGCCCGTCTGGGTCATGACATCACCTGCAGTCGTGATCGTGCGAATCCCTTCCAGGAAGGTCAGTCTCTCCGTCGGTGCCGGCACCGGATCCCAACGAAGCTGGCCGAGTGGAAGCGAATGTTCGTCGAGGCAGGGTGCGGATTTCCAGAGCGGATAGGAAGCATTCGAAAAGCGGCGGGTGTGCCGCACGCTTGGGCGAATACGATAGAGCCAGGACCGTTCATTCGTTCCACGGGGGGCTGTGAACGGTGAGCCGGAAAGCTGTTCGGCATAAAGACCGTAGTTGCATTTCTGCGGGCTGTTCTGACCCTGCGGCAGGGCGCCCGGCAGCGACTCGCTTTCGAAGTCGTTGCCGAAGCCGGGCATATATTGCGGCGTCTCCGCCACCGTCGCCTGGCTGTCGGAACCCCGAGTTCTCGTCAGGTCCATCGCTCAATTCCTCCCGAAAACTGGGCGACCCCACCTATGAGCAGAGTCGCCGGAAGATCACTCTGCGGCGGTGCCGATGACGCCGCGCTTGATCTGATCCGCTTCAATCGACTCGAAAAGAGCACGGAAGTTGCCCTCCCCGAAGCCTTCATCGCCCTTGCGCTGGATGAACTCGAAGAAGATCGGACCAATGACGGTTTTGGAGAATATCTGGAGCAGGATTTTCGTCATGCCGCCATTCACCACACCTTCGCCGTCGATGAGGATACCATGTTTCTTCATCCGTTCGATGGGTTCGTCATGGCCGTTCACGCGGTCATGGGACATGTCGTAATAGGTCTCCGGAGGACCGGGCATGAAGCGGAGGCCGTTTGCGGCAAGCCTGTCGGTGCCCTCGTAGATGTCTTCCGTTCCGACGGCGATGTGCTGGATGCCCTCGCCCTTATATTTGTTCAAGAACTCCTCGATCTGGCTCGTATCGTCCTTCGATTCATTCAGCGGAATGCGGATTTTGCCGCAGGGCGACGTGATAGCGCGGCTCACCAGACCGGTGATGCGACCATCAATATCGAAGAAGTGGATCTGCTTGAAATTGAACAGCTCGCGATAGAAATCCCACCACTTGTCCATGTTGCCGCGGAAGACATTGTGCGTCAGATGGTCGAGATAATAGAAACCGACCCCTTCGGGGCGCGGATCGCGCTGGCCAAACCAATCGAACTCGGCGTCGTAAGCCGATCCTTTCTCCCCGTACGTCTCGATGAAATAAAGCAGCGAACCGCCAATGCCGACAATCGCCGGAACATCGAGCGCCTTGTCATCCCCTTCATAGGGAACGGCGCCTTTTGACACCGCGTGTTCGAACGCATGCCTGGCATCCACGACGCGCCAGGCCATGGACGGGGCGCAGGGGCCATGTTCTGCGACGAAGCGAGCGGCATGGCTGCCGGGTTCGGCGTTCAGGATATAGTTGATATCGCCCTGCCGCCAGACGGTGATGTCTTTCGTCCTGTGCTTGGCGACTGGAGCATAACCCATGCGCGTGAAGAGCTCGCGCAGCTTTTCGGGCTCGGGATGAGCGAATTCAACGAATTCGAAGCCGTCGGTGCCGGCCGGATTGTCGGCGGTTATTTCCGAAGGCGGCGCATCGTGCGGGAAAGGACCCATTTTCTTTCTCCTCCAGAGAAGATGAATTTGATATGCAAAGTGTGGCCCAAAACGCGTGCAAAGTTCTTGCATTCTTCATGCTTCCGGAAGATATTATGCACGGATCGTGAGGATTTTTGAGATTTTGCGCAATGGATGAACAGCTCGACAAATTGGATTTGCGTCTGCTCCAGGAGCTTCAAAAGGACGGCAGGCTGACGAACAACGAATTGGGCGAGCGGATCGCGCTTTCACCCTCGCAATGCTCGCGCCGACGGACGAGATTGGAGGCGGAAGGATATATTCGCAGCTACCAGGCCAACCTGGACAGGCAGAAGCTGGGCTTGGATATGCTGGTGGTTATTTCCGTAACGCTGGCAACCCACAATCGAGATAATGCCCGCAGATTTTCGCAACTGATCAATGGATTGCCGGAAGTTCTCGAAGCCTATGCGCTGACGGGCGAAATGGACTATCACCTGAAGGTCGCGACCCGCGGGCTCAACGACCTCTCAAGGTTCGTCAACGACGTTCTGTTGCCCCACGAGTCGGTGCAGCATGTAAAGACGTCGATTGTCCTCGACACGCTGAAGACATTCGAAGGATTTCCGGTCCTCATGCCGCATAGTTGGCATGGCGATAGTGCGCGCTGAAATTTTCGCAACTCGAAAAGTCTTAGATCGGCAGCTCGGTCGAGAACTTCAGCTCGCGCAGCACAAAGCTCGATACGACCGTGCGCACATGCGGGTTGCGCATGAGATATCGGGTCATGAAGGCCTCATAGCTTTCCACATCCCTCGCCCGGATCTTCAGCATATAGTCGAAGGCTCCTGATAACGCGTAGCACTCCATGATTTCCGGCCGCTCCAGTACCACCGAAGCGAAAGATGCTACTGCCTCTTCGTGGTGATCCTCGAGCGTCACATGCGCAATCACGCAGAGTTTGAGATCGAGTTTCCCCGGATCCAGCAGTGTCACGCGTTTGCGAATGACACCGTCAGATTCCAATTCCTGAATCTTCCGCCAGGCCGAACTTTGCGACATGCCGGCCTTTTCGGCCAGCTCTGCCAGCGAAAGACTGCCATCCGCCTGGATGAGCTGCAGAAGCTTGCGATGAAAACTCCCATTTTCTTTCATTTTCAGGGCCATATTTGAGAGTATTTCTCACCAATATGGTGCTAGCCAGCATAAAAGAAAAGAAAATCCTCAAAGGCCGGAGCATAATTGCAACAATACCGCAGCGCCTCGGAGGAATAGAATATGACCAAGGAAAGCAGCTACACCGCCAAATTGCCCGGCCCGGACGGTTTATACGATTATACCGCCGAAGAAGATGCGATCTGGGGCGAACTCTATGAGCGTCAGATGAAGCTGCTGGCCGGTATGGCTTGCCGTGAATATTTGGACGGCGTCAAAACGCTAGGGCTCAAGCCGGATAAGGTACCGCAGCTCCGCGATGTCAATCGTCGCTTGAACGAGACCACCGGCTTCGGCGTCGAAGGCGTGCCCGCGCTCATTCCGCCCTCGCGCTTTTACGAACTTTTGTCGCAAGGCAAATTCCCGCTCGCAACCTTTCTGCGCCGTCGCGAGCATATCGACTATATCGAGGAGCCGGATCTGTTCCACGAGGTTTTCGGCCACTGCCCGCTGCTGACCAACCAGAGCTATGCCAATTTCGTGCGGCATTTCGGCGAAACCGCCGTGCGCCTCGGCAAAGGCTATTCCTGGCATCTGTTCCGCATCTTCTGGTTCACCGTAGAATTCGGCCTGATCAATACACCACAGGGCCGCCGCTGCTTCGGCGCCGGCATCGTCTCATCGCCGAGTGAAGCCAAGGCGGCAATGGAGGGCAAGGCCTGCGAATTTCGCCCCTTCGATCTGCTGACCGTCCTCAGGACGCCTTACCGGATCGATATCGTCCAGCCGATCTACTATGTCATCGACAGCTTCGCCGACCTTGAAGCGATCGTCGAGCAGGATATCGAGGGACTGATCCTGAAGGCAAAGTCGCTGGGTGATTTTCCACCCACTTTCGAAGCCAAGGCCTCGTGAGCCGTCAAAAGGCATGTGGGACTGATCGAACGTATTCGTCCCAGAGCGGCCGAGCAACGCAATGCAATTCGCCCAAAATGCCGCCATCCGGCGGCATTGCTTTATTGGCTTCAGCCGAAGCGCCTTGCTCGATTAATGTGCACCGCAGCAAAGGCCGCCCACAATTTGACCATTCCGTCACCAAGCCCCCAAACTTCTTCCCCATTGATATTGCTAGATTTTTGGGCGTCATGAATTTGGCACGCCGCTTGCTTCCTTATTTTTGAGGCCGATAAGGCTCACCCATTGGCGTCCAACGAGGGGCGCCCCAGGCAAAGCTGCTGATCAGGATTGACGAACGCGCTCCCAGCGTGCGCGAACCCTGGCCAGCAGCTTTTTTGTTTCAATTCGAACCTAATCAGGCGCGACGTTGTCGCGCACGGAGAAGCTATGCCTGCTTTTGACCAAACGCCGACATCGTCCTCTGACGCACCTCAACGTGCGCTGTGGATATCGACACTCGCATTCACGCTCTGTTTCGCGGTCTGGACGATCTTCGCGATCATCGGCATTCGCATCAAGCAGGAGCTCGGCCTGAACGAGGCCGAGTTCGGTTTGCTGGTCGGGACGCCAGTCCTGACCGGTTCGATCGTCCGCATCGTTCTCGGCATCTGGACCACCCGATATGGCGGCCGGCTTGTCTACACGCTCACCATGCTGGCCGCTGCATTGGCGACCTTCCTGCTCTCTTATGCCCATACTTATACGCAGATGCTCATCGCAGGCCTCGGCGTCGGCCTTGCCGGCGGCTCCTTCGCGGTCGGCGTCGCCTATATCTCGCCCTTCTTCCCAGCCGAAAAGCAGGGAACGGCGCTTGGCATCTTCGGCGCCGGCAACGTCGGTGCCGCGGTGACCAAGTTCGCAGCCCCCTTCGTCCTCCTCGCTTGGGGCTGGCAGGCTGTTGCGGAAATCTGGGCGCTGGTGCTTGCAGTCATGGCCGTCGTCTTCTGGTTCACCACGACCGATGATCCGGCCTTCCGCGCCCGTCGCAACGGCGGCGGCACGTCCAAGAGCCTGCTGCAGGAATTCGCACCGTTGAAGAACGTGCAGGTGTGGCGCTTCTCGCTTTATTACTTCTTCGCATTCGGCGGCTTCGTCGCCTTGTCGCTGTGGCTGCCCCGTTACCTGGTCGGCGTTTACGGCTTCAACCTCGAAACTGCCGGCATGGTCGCTGCCGCCTATTCCATCCCCGGCAGCATCTTCCGCGCCTTCGGCGGCATGCTTTCCGACAAGAAGGGCGCACGCAGCGTCATGTACACGATGCTGGCGGTGTCGGCAGTTACCACCTTGATCCTTTCGTTGCCGGCCGCCACGGCAGCCGGCCCGGCCTTCGGCATCACGCCGGCCATCTTCATCGTCGTCATCTTCATCCTTGGCTTCTTCATGAGCCTCGGCAAGGCGGCCGTCTACAAACACATCCCCGCCTATTATCCCGGCGCTGTCGGCGCTGTCGGCGGTATCGTCGGCATGATGGGCGGCCTTGGCGGCTTCATCCTGCCGATCGCCTTCGGCCTGCTTAAGGACATGACCGGCCTATGGTCGAGCTGCTTCATGCTGCTCTTCGCGATCGTCGCCATCTCGCTGCTATGGATGCATCTCTCCATCCGCCAATTGCGGCGGAACAGCGCATCGACTGCAAACGCTAGCGTTTTTGCCCAGTAATTCGGATCGGAATTCCCTCATGACCCAGAAACTTGTCATCATCGGTAACGGCATGGCGCCCGGCCGCATGCTGGAACATCTCCTCGAAAAGGTGCCCGACCGCTATGAAGTAACGATCTTCAACGCCGAGCCGCGCGTCAATTACGACCGCATCATGCTGTCGCCGGTTCTTTCGGGCGAAAAGGATTATGAGCAGATCATCATCCACGGCGATGGCTGGTACATCAAAAACAACATCACCCTCTACAAGGGCCACAAGATCGTCGCGATCGATCGCGCCGCCAAAACCGTCACGTCGGATCACGGCGTCACCGAGAGCTACGACAAGCTGGTGATCGCCACCGGTTCCGTGCCCTTCATTATTCCCGTTCCAGGAAACGATTTGCCTGGTGTCTTGAGCTATCGCGATCTGGACGACGTCAACGCTATGCTGCTGGCCGCACAATCCCGCGCCAAAGCGGTGGTCATCGGCGGGGGCCTGCTCGGCCTCGAAGCCGCGGCGGGCCTCAGCTCGCGCGGCATGGACGTCACCGTGCTGCACGTCATGCCGACGCTGATGGAGCGCCAGCTCGATCCTGCTGCAGGCTACCTTCTGCAAAAAGCCGTCGAGGAGCGCGGCATTAAGGTGATCACCAAGGCCAACACCAAGGCGATCGTCGGCAACGGCAAAGTCGAAGGTGTTGAATTGGCCGACGGCACCATCGTGCCGGCGACGCTGGTGGTCATGGCAGTCGGCATCCGCCCGAGCGCTGGCCTTGCGAAGGACGCCGGCCTCGCCGTCAACAGGGGCATCGTCGTCGATGCTGGCATGGGCACGTCAGACGGTGATATCTATGCGCTCGGCGAATGCGCCGAAGTGGGCGGTCAGGTCTACGGCCTGGTGGCACCGCTCTATGAGATGGCGCGTGTTGCCGCCGCGCAGCTTGCCGGCGACACCTCTGCTGGCTTCGTGCATTCCGATACGCCGACCAAGCTCAAGGTCACCGGCATCGACCTCTTTTCGATCGGCGACTTTGCGGATGGCGACGATCGCGAGGAAATCGTGCTGCGCGACGCCGCAGCCGGCGTCTACAAGCGCGTGATCCTCAAGGACAATCGCATCATCGGCACCGTGCTTTATGGTGAGACGGCCGACGGCGCATGGTTCAACGACCTGAAGAAGAAGGCGACCGATATTTCGGAGATGCGCGAGACGCTCATCTTCGGCCAGGCCTACCAGGGAGGGTCCCCGCTGGACCCTATGGCGGCCGTTGCAGCCTTGCCGGATGATGCGGAAATCTGCGGCTGCAACGGCGTTTGCAAGGGCAAAATCACCTCGACAATTACTGAAAAGGGTCTGACGTCCCTCGACGAGGTGCGTGCCCATACCAAGGCATCCGCCTCGTGCGGCTCCTGTACGGGGCTCGTCGAACAATTGATGTCCATCACCCTTGGCGACAGCTATAACCCGGCCGCCGTCCAGCCGATGTGCGCCTGCACCGAGCTTGGCCACGATGATGTGCGCCGGCTGATCAAGGCCAAGGGGCTGAAGACCATCCCCGCCGTCATGCAGGAGCTGGAATGGAAGACCTCCTGCGGCTGCGCGAAATGCCGGCCGGCATTGAACTACTACCTCGTCTGCGACTGGCCGGATGAATATGCCGACGACTATCAGTCGCGGTTCATCAACGAGCGCGTTCACGCCAATATTCAGAAGGACGGCACCTATTCGGTCGTGCCGCGCATGTGGGGCGGCGTCACCAGTTCGAACGAGCTGCGCGCCATCGCCGATGTCGTCGACAAATTCGAGATCCCGATGGTCAAGGTGACCGGCGGCCAGCGCATCGACCTTCTCGGTGTGCAGAAGGAAGACCTGCCCGCCGTCTGGGCCGATCTCGGCAAGGCGGGTTTCATCTCCGGCCAGGCCTATGCCAAGGGCCTGCGCACGGTGAAGACCTGCGTCGGCTCCGACTGGTGCCGCTTCGGCACGCAGGATTCCACCGGCCTCGGCATCCGCATCGAGAAGTTCATGTGGGGTTCGTGGACACCGGCCAAGCTCAAGATGGCGGTTTCCGGCTGTCCGCGCAATTGCGCCGAGGCGACCTGCAAGGACATCGGCGTCGTCTGCGTCGACAGCGGCTTCGAAATCCATTTCGCCGGTGCTGCCGGCCTCGACATCAAGGGCACGGAAGTGCTCGGCCTCGTCAAGACCGAGGACGAGGCGCTGGAGCATATCGTGGCGCTGACGCAGATGTACCGCGAGCAGGCCCGTTATCTCGAGCGCATCTACAAATGGGCCAAACGCATCGGCCTCGACGAAATCCGCCGCCAGATCATGGAAGACGGTGAAAAGCGCAAGGCTTTTTACGAGCGCTTCGTCTTCAGCCAGAAATTCGCCCAGGTCGACCCCTGGTCGGAGCGCGTCTCCGGCAAGGACAAGCATGAGTTCAAGCCGATGGCGACGATCGGTTACCCGCAGGCCGCCGAGTAAGGAGATGGACATGAACTGGCCCAATGAAAACTGGCATCCAATCGGCGACATCTCGGACATCCCCATGCGCGGCGCGCGCTGCGTTAAGACCCCACAGGGCAAGATCGCGGTCTTCCGGACCGCAGAAAACGAGGTCTTCGCCATCGAGGATCATTGCCCGCACAAGGGCGGACCGCTTTCGCAAGGGATCGTGCACGGCGCAGCCGTCACCTGCCCGCTGCACAATTGGGTCATCTCGCTCGAGACCGGCAAGGCGCTTGGGGCGGATGAAGGTTCGGTTCGGACCATCCCGGTACGCAATGAGGACGGAGTGCTGTCGATCAGGCTCGATAGCCTCATGATGGCGGCGGAATAGATGGTTTTGCACCCGGCTCTGTCTTCGGCTCTTGGAGGACCCCTTGATGTCCGCTGAGACCAAAACGACCTGCCCCTATTGCGGCGTTGGCTGCGGCGTCATCGCCAGCATCGATGATCACGGCAAGGTTTCCGTGAAAGGCGATCCCGATCATCCCTCCAATTACGGGCGGCTCTGTTCCAAAGGGTCGGCGCTGGCGGAGACGATCGATCTTGACGGCCGGCTTCTCTATCCGGAAGTCGGCGGTGAACGTGCGAGCTGGGACGATGCCCTCGATCTTGTGGCGAACCATTTTTCCGAAACCGTGGCCGCGCATGGTCCGGATTCGGTCGCCTTCTACGTTTCCGGTCAGCTTCTGACCGAAGATTATTACCTCGCCAACAAGCTGATGAAGGGCTTTATCGGCTCGGCCAACATCGATACCAATTCGCGCCTTTGCATGTCGTCCTCGGTGGCGGGTCATCGCCGTGCCTTCGGTTCGGACACGGTGCCCGGCACCTACGAGGACATCGAATTGGCCGATCTGGTGATCCTGACCGGCTCCAATCTCGCCTGGTGCCACCCCGTCCTCTATCAGCGTCTTGCCGCCGCCAAGGCGGAGCGCCCGGGAATGAAGGTCGTCGTCATCGATCCGCGCCGGACGGTGACCTCCGATATCGCCGACCTGCATCTGGCAATCCGTCCGGATGGGGATGTCGCTCTATTCACGGGCCTGCTTGCCCGTCTGGCCCAGAGCTCCGCCATCGACCAGAATTTCATTGCGACCCATACAGAGGGCTTCTCGGACGTTTTCGCCGAAGCCTCGGCGCTAAGCTTCAGTGACCTGCTCGACAAGACCGGTCTGCCGGCGATGCAATTGCGCGAGTTCTTCCGCCTGTTCGAGACAACGGAAAAGGTCGTGACCTGCTATAGCCAGGGCGTCAACCAATCATCCTCCGGCACCGACAAGGTCAACGCCATCCTCAATTGCCATCTCGCCACGGGACGCATCGGCCGCCCCGGCATGGGGCCTTTCTCCTTGACTGGCCAACCCAATGCCATGGGTGGACGCGAGGTCGGGGGGCTCGCCAACATGCTTGCCGCCCACATGGCGATCGAGAATGCGGACGATCGGGATCGTGTGCAGCGTTTCTGGAAATCCCCCGTCATCGCCGAGCGGCCGGGGCTGAAGGCCGTCGACATGTTTCGCGCGGTTGCCGATGGCCGCGTCAAAGCCCTGTGGATCATGGCGACCAATCCTGTGGTTTCGATGCCGGATGCGGATACCGTCGAAGCGGCGATCAAGGCCTGTCCCTTCGTCGTCGTTTCCGACGTCCTGAGGCAGACGGATACGACGCGACATGCGGACGTGTTGCTGCCCTCCATCGGCTGGGCCGAGAAGGACGGCACCGTCACCAATTCCGAACGCCGGATTTCCCGTCAGCGCAGCTTTCTCCCCTCGCCCGGCGAGGCAAAACCGGACTGGTGGCAGATGGCCGAAGTGGGTCGTCGGATGGGCTTCACTGAGGCCTTCTCCTTCCGCTCGCCGGCTGGCATTTTTGCCGAACATGCCGCTCTTTCCAGCTTTGAGAATAACGGCAGCCGCGATTTCGATATCGGCGCCTGCGCGCAGATAGCGGCCGAAGACTATGAAACGCTTTCGCCGTTCCAATGGCCGCAGGCTGCGGGCGCGGCGGCGCAGACGACGCGCTTCTTCGCCAAAGGCGGATTCTTTCACGCCGACGGCAAGGCCCGTTTCGTGGCCGTCAAGATGCCCGTTTCGGACCGCACGAGTGCGGAATTCCCGTTCACGCTCAATACTGGCCGCATCCGCGACCAGTGGCATACGATGACCCGTACCGGCAAAAGCGCTCGGCTGTCATCCCATATCGCCGAGCCCTTTGCCGAAATCCATCCCCGCGATGCGATCGAAATCGGCGTCAGCGACGCCAGCCTGATCAAGATCGAAAGCCCGCAAGGCAAAGTCATCGTTCGGGCATTGGTGACGGAACGGCAGGCGCGCGGCAGCCTGTTCGTGCCGATGCATTGGAATGACAGCTTCGCCGCAAAGGCGCGCATCGATACCGTCGTCGCGCCCGTGACGGATCCCTTTTCCGGTCAGCCGGCTTCGAAAAATGTTGCCGTTGCCGCGCGCCCTTTCAAGGCATCGCATTATGGCTTTGCTGTTTCCACCGCAAAGCCGCAGCACCTCGAAGCCGCCTATTGGGCACTCGCCAAGGCCAATGGTGGATGGCGGATGGAACTGGCATTCGACGATCCCGTCGAAGATTGGGCGGAATGGTGCCGCACCACTTTCGACATTCCTCCAGATGTCGAGCCGCTCGGCTATGCCGATCAGACCTCCGGCGATCTGCGTCTGGCCTTCTTCGACGGAGACCGGCTGATTGCGGCGCTATTTCTGGCGCGCCAGCCGGTGGCCGTCGCCCGCAACTGGGCGATCGCGCAACTCTCCGCATCGCACGGCAATATGCGCAAACGCTTTGCCCTCGTCGCCGGACGGCCGGGCGCCAATACGCCAGATCCCGGTGCAACGGTCTGCTCGTGTTTCGGCGTCGGCGTCAACCAGATCGTCGGTGCGGTTCGCAATGGTTGTCATAGCGTCGAGGCTGTCGGCAAAGCGCTGAACGCAGGAACCAATTGCGGTTCCTGCCGCGCCGAAATCCGCGGGATCATCGATGGCTGTCTTGCGACGGCGGCGGAATAGCCGACGCAAAGGCTGGTCGCGGCACGGAACAAAGCGCCGATTCTCCCGTTTTGAAAACCGGGAGATCGATACATGGCGCCGCGTTCCTTCTGGAAAGGTTATCTCAAACTCTCGCTCGTGACCTGCCCGGTTGCGATGACCCCGGCCGTGTCCGAGAATGAGAAAATCCGCTTTCATACCCTCAATCGCGAGACCCGGAACCGCGTCGTCAGCCAGTATGTCGACTCCGTCACCGGCAAGGCTGTGAAGGAGGACGACGAGGTCAAAGGCTATGAGCGTGGCGAGGGTGACTATGTGCTGATCGAAGACGACGAGCTGGACTCCGTCGCGCTCGAAAGCACCCGCACGATCGATATCGATGTCTTCGCGCCGCGCGACTCCATCGAATGGATCTGGCTCGACCAGCCGCATTATCTGACCCCGGACGACCCCGTCGGCGAGGAAGCTTTCTGCGTCATCCGCGACGCCATGGAAGCAACCGCGACGGTCGGCATCTCCCGCCTGGTGATGTATCGCCGCGAGCGGGCAGTCATGCTCGAGCCCCGCGACAAAGGCATTGTTTTGTGGACATTGCGTTACGGCGACGAGGTTCGCGATGCGGCCTCCTATTTCGAAACAGTCAAAGCGGACAAGCCCGATCCGTCTTTGATGTCGCTCGTCCTGCAATTAATCGACGAGCAAAAGAAGCCTTGGACGCCTTCGATGGCGAGCGATCCCGTGCAGGACAAGCTGCACGATCTGATTGCCGCGAAAAAGAAGGGTCGGAAACGGCCGGCCAAATCTAAGCCTGAGGCCGAAGCACCGCCGAGCAATGTTATCAACATCCTGGATGCATTGAAAAAGAGCGTTGCGGCCGCCTCGAAAGCCAAACGCTAGCGAACTCTTCCTTTTTTAGATTTCAGTTGTTCCAAAGGTGCCGCGGCTGCCCGAAAATCTTCCCAGGGGTCAGAGCGAAGTGCGGCGAGCCGGTTGGGCGTATTGTTCACGGTGAAATAGGCCGGGCCGATCGCCGGACTGAGTTCCTCCCAAGCGAGTGGCATCGAGACCGCAGCGCCCGGCCGCGCTCGCGTCGAATAGGGAGCCACTGCCGTCGAACCACGCTGATTGCGCAGATAATCAACCAGGATTTTGCCCTGGCGCTTCGATTTGGTGATGGTGGAAACGTAGCGTTCGGGGCTGTCGGCTGCCATCTGATCGGCAACGGATTTCGTGAAGGCTTTGACGGCCGGCCAGTCGGCCTTTGGCTTCAACGGCGACACGACATGCAGACCCTTGCCGCCCGATGTCTTGATGAAGGCGGCGAGCCCAGCCTCTTTCATTCGATCGCGCGTTTCCTCCGCCGCTTCGATCACCCGCTCCCATGGCACGCCGGGGCCGGGATCGAGATCCATGATGATCATATCGGGATGTTCCCAATCGGCAATCGTGATGCCCCATGGGTGGAGTTCCAGCGATCCCGCCTGCACGAGACCAAGCAGGCCATCGAGATCATCAATGCTAACCAGCGGGCCCTCATCCTTTTCCTTCGGGTCATGGATGAGAACGATGTTCTTGTTCAGGCCTTTCCACGCATGCTTCTGGAAAAAGCTTTGGCCGTTGACCCCATCGGGGCAACGCAGCAGCGCCAATGGCCGCTGCACGACGAAGGGCGCCATGTATTTCCAGACATCGGTGTAATAATCGGCGAGACCTTCCTTGGTGACGCCCTCGTCCGGCCAGTAGATGCGGTCGGCATGGGTGAGAACAACCGTCCGCTTCGGCAGCTCAGCTTCGGTGGCCGTATTGGCAGAAGTTTCCCGGACAATTTCGGTTGCCGGCTTGTCTTCGCGCAAACCTCGGAATGCCGCATGCCGGAGCAGGCCATCTCCGGTCCAGGTACGGAACTCGATTTCGGCAACCAGTTCCGGACGAACGAAACGGACGCCGCGCGCTTCCTCGGCGTTGAGGCGTTTATCGAACGGGCTTTCGTCAGCGCGCATGCCCTCGAGCTGAGAATAGAGAGCCTCGGCAACCTTGTTGGTAAACCCGGTGCCGACGCGACCGACATGCTGCAGCTTATCTTTGTCGTAAATGCCAAGCACGAGCGAGCCGATCGCCTTGCGCGCCGTCGATGACGGCACATAGCCCGCAATCACGAACTCCTGCCGGAAGGAACACTTCGATTTCAGCCAACCTTTGCCACGGCCGGAGCGATAGGGTTCATCGGCGCGTTTCGACACGATGCCTTCCAGGCTCAAACGGCATGCATGTTCCAACATCAGGTCGCCATCGGCATCGAAATCGCTGCTGAAGCGGAGTTTGCCATTCCCCGAGGGTATGATTTTCTCCAGTATTTTCTTTCGTTCTACCAGCGGGGCGTCGCGCAGATCATATCCGTCGAGGTAGAGGAGATCGAAGACATAGAGGACGAAACGATCGTTCCTGCCGTCGCTCAGATCGGCCTGCAGGGCCGAGAAATCCGATGCACCGGAACCAGTCTCGACCACCAATTCGCCATCGGCAAGCATTGTTTTGACCGGAAGATGGGCAAGCTCGGTCAGAAGCGTTTTCCCAAACTTGTCCGACCAGTCGAGACCGCTGCGCGTCAGCAACTTGACGCGACCGTCCTCGATGCGGGCTTGCACACGATAGCCATCAAACTTGATCTCGTGGAGCCATTGCTTCCCACTTGGCGGCTTTTTCGTCAGCGTCGCCAATGTCGGCGGCACGAAATCGGGCAAAGCCATCTTTTTAGCCTTCTTCGCAGACGAAGGATCAGCCGCAGTTTTCATTGCCGGCCGTTGGGTTTGCTTGCGCTTGGCGGTCGGCTGCTCGATCTTGCCCGTCTTCGAAGACCATCCGGGCTTTTCTCCTTCGAGCTCTTCGATCAAGCGGCCGGTCTTCACGGATTCCGGCCGCTCTTCGAGAATGTCATCGGCGCCCTCGGGACGGGCGGCCTCATCGTCGCCTTTGATGAGCAGCCAATTGTCCTTCTTTTCCCGAGCGCGTCTTGCCATGCGGATCAGATGCCAGCGGCCGTGGAGCTTTTCGCCATGCAGCTCGAGTTCGATGTGACCCTTCGTCAAGCCCTTGTGCGGATCGCCGTCCGGCTCCCAGGTGCCGCGATCCCAGACGATCACCGAGCCGCCGCCATATTCGCCCTTGGGAATGGTGCCTTCGAAATCACCATAGTCGAGCGGGTGATCCTCCACCTGAACAGCCAGGCGTTTGTCGCTTGGAACCAGGCTCGGACCTTTTGCAACCGCCCAGCTCTTCAAAACGCCGTCAAGCTCCAGGCGAAAATCATAGTGCAGGCGGCGCGCTGCATGTTTCTGGATGACAAAGCTGTTATGGCCGGCGCTCTTACGCGTGCGTCCCCTCGGTTCCGATGTCTTCGAGAAATCCCGCTTTTCGCGATAGGTCTCAAGCGCCATGGATCAACCTGCCTTTCGCTGCCGGGAGGCGTTGGAAGCGGCTCGTTTCGGCGGCTGCTTCTTTTCTCCCTTCATGCCGGCGCTCTGGCGAAGCGCCTCCATGAGATCGACCACCTTTTCCGGCTTGCGCTCCTTGCGTACCGTAATTTTGCGCCCTTCGAGCTTCGCCTTGATCAGATCGGTGAGTGCCGCCTCATAGCGATCATCAAACGTCTGAGCGTCGAACCTGCCGCTTTTCGTGGTGATGATATGCTTTGCCAGATCGAGCATTTCGCCCTTGATCTTGATGTCTGGTATATCGTCGAAAGCCTTGTTGGCGGAGCGGACCTCGTAGTCGAAGTTCAGCGTGGTCGCGAGCAGGCCCTTGTCGTAGGGACGGATCAACAAGGTCCGCAGGCGCCGGAAAAGCACCGTTCGCGCGATGGCCGCAACCTTCTTTTTCTGCATTCCGTCACGGATCAGCGCAAAGGCTTCTTCGCTGCCCCGATCGCTCGGCGCGAGGTAATAGGGCTTGTCGAAGTAAACGTCGTCAATATCGGAGCATGCGACGAATGCCTGGAGATGAAGGGTCTTGTCGCTTCCGGGGACAACGGAGGCGATTTCATCGGGCTCCAAGATCACATAATCGTCCTTGCCGACTTCGTAGCCTTTGACCTGATCCTCGCGCGCTACGGGTTTCCCGCTGCTGCTGTCCACGAATTCGCGCCGGACACGATTGCCCGTCGCACGATTGATGGTGTGAAAAGAGATGCGCTCGGACGTGGACGCCGCAGTATAAAGCGCCACCGGACAAGTCACCAGACCGAATTGCAAATAACCTTTCCACTGCGCACGCGGCGACATCCGACAAATCTCCGGTGAACCCAATGGAATTGAACGATATCTTGCGGGCTTTGTTCCGGCACTAGAGCCAGTTTTGTTAACCGGCCCCTTTCCTTCAAAAAGATTGGAGGCAAAGGCAGTAGAGTCCAATCAACAAGCGGGGACTCCATTTACGCAAGACTTCGTAACCGTCTTGACGAACGCAGGGCATCGTGAGAACATATAGTGAACAAATGGAGGTATCCATGACGAAAACTGAGCAAGTCATAGAACGCGCCATGACCTTTGTCGCCGTCTCGAAAGCGCTGCGGGAACGCGAGCAGGAACGGCGTGCCGCCTGGAAACGCCGCGTCGATATCAGCCGGCCGCTGCCACCGTTGCCACGCGGCTTGCAGCTTTCTCTCAAGTTGGATCGGTGATGCGGCCCATGAGGCTCTGCGAACAAGCGGCGTGTACAACGAAGCGGAATGGTCGCTCTTGGGTCTCTTAAGGAACCGCAACGGAGCGATGGCGTTTTCTTAGAGGAGGACAACGCCATGGCAAAATATGATCCAACGTCACCCCCGGGCCCAGCTCCGGAAGCGGGGCTCCCAAATCCTATCCAGCCCCAATCGGTAGAGCCGCCTAAGATAGATACTGCAGCAAATGATGCTGGCGCAGACGACGATGATGAAGCCGCGTATGCGCGCGGAGCCGAGGCCGGCAGAAGAGAGGCGGAGACCGAGAAAAATCCCTATCCAGAGGAAAGCAGTCGCGCAAAGGCATATGAGCATGGCTATCTGGATGCGCAGAAGATAAGAAGCGACCACAAGCCGCCGGGTTGAAACGACACCCCTCTGATCGCTCTTATGGACACGGCAGACCACACCGGCCTGCCGCGGAGAAATGCTTATTCTTCGGACCCGTCGGCAAAGTGAGAGACGGCAAACTCGGCGACTTTTCTGTTCGATTTGCGCGCATCCTCTATCCAGAATGGGAAGATCTGCCACTGATGGATCATGCCCGGCCAAACCTCCGCGGTAACATCAACGCCGGCCTTGCGTGCCTTGTCTTCCAGCCGGCGCGTGTCGTCGAGCAACGTCTCACGCGAGCCGACCTGCAAGAGGAGGGGCGGAAAACCAGTCATATCGGCATAGAGCGGCGATCGCTCAGGAGCGACCGGAGATTTGTCGCCGATATAGGCGTTGCGGATGATCTCCAGCTCGGCTTTGCCCATGAACGGATCATTTTCGGCATTGGCGGTCATGGATTCACCGGTTGCGGCGAAATCGGTGACGGGGCTCATGGCGACCACCGCCGCCGGCAAAGGTGCCTTGATCCGAAGCTGGTAAAGGGTCGCCTCGATTGCCAAAGTGCCGCCAACGGACTCTCCGGCAATCACCACATTTTCCGGCCTGTATCCTGAGGCTAGAAGCCAACGATAGGCGGCCAGCGTGTCATCGACCTGGGCCGGGAACCTATTCTCCGGCAACAGACGGTAGCCGACCAGGAGAACATCGGCGGACGCAGCCTTGGCAAGCGAACCCGCTATATTCCGATGCGTCCTTAGGGAGCCGCTGTAGAACCCTCCTCCATGGAGATAAAGGATAGCGCGCCGGCCAATCGGATGGTGCAGCCGTGCGGGCCATATTAGGTCGGCGTCGACCCCGTTAGCATCGACATGGCGGATCTGCACACGCGTCGGATCCGGCGTGGACGCCATAAGCCTTTCGAAGGCGGCACGCCTTTGGCGAAGGTCCTGAGCGGCATAGGTTTGACGCAAGGCCTCGGTGAGTTTGTCGATCTGATTGTTCGACGCTTTCGTCTGTGAAGCGGCGTCAAGCGCATAGGCCGTTGACGTCGGCAGCACCGGTAAAAGGATCATCGCGACGGTGGCGATCAATACAGCCACAAAAAGGCGCATGAAGCGAAAAAACCAAAATCCGTTCATACGATTAGCCTTTCTGCCATGAAGACCCGGCGCAGTATTACGATCCCACGGTCGCAGAATTGATGTCTGAGTCAAGCCTGACGGGCGCGGTCAGAGAGCCGGCCAACAGGCCACCAGCAATAACTATGGCCTCTTCCTTGCACGATCCCGACAAGGCGTACGGGCCTAAGAATGCCCGTGGAATCACGCAACGCGAAACTCAGCTATAGTGCACCCCTTCATACAGCACGTAACCGACAGGGTGGTGCGTAAAGTGGAGAACCGCAATACTGGATTGCTGTTATCTTCCGTGGGGTAGGCCGACGCAATGGAAATATATTCGCCCTGCAGCTCGATTGCTTCCCCTGCCCTCAAATCGGGAATCTCGTGGTCGAGCCCTTCATTGTCGCCGAAACGCACGGCAACGAAGACGATCTGGCCGGTGATATCGTCATCGCCGCCGTCAAACTTCAGAACCATTTCGATCTTCACCGTGAAATGCTGGTGGTTTGCACCGTGGTGGTTCTCTGGAGCCTCGAATACATGTGCTATCGTGCCCTGGACCCGAGCCAGCGGCGCGCCGAGAGAATGTGAAAACCGATGGTGGGGAAGTATCCTATTTGCCCGATTACTCATCGCAACCTCGATAGATGCCTTGGTGAATCGCCTACCCAGTCCGTTATTATCTGCAATCGATTGCACCGAAGTGACATCGCCAGCGGTTGCGAACCTTCCAATCGAGAGGAAGCAACCGCCGGCGATGCAGCAGCCGAGATCGCTCTCGGTAGGTTCCCAGATGCCCGCCTAAGCCAGTTCGCGCTGAGACGCCGTCCATCGGGCGATGATGGCCTCTCGCGCCGCCCGTGTGCCGGCAAGGCGCCACTTCGTCCTCGCGATCACATCGGCTGTCGCCTCCTCAGGGGTGCCCGAATGGAATGGCGGTGCGGGCGCGTATTCCAGCGATAGCTGAACCGTCTCCGCTTCTTCCTGGCTGATAAGGGCCGCAACGACCGCCAGCCCGAAGTCGATCCCGGCGGTAACTCCGCCCGCCGTGATGAGATTACCGTCGCGGACGATGCGTCCGGCGGTCGGGACGGCGCCGAAGCTTGGAAGAAAATCCAGGGCATTCCAGTGCGTCGTCGCCTTCCTGCCTTTGAGCAGACCGGCGGCACCGAGCGCAAGAGAACCGGTGCAGACCGAGGTGATGAAACGCACCTGTTCTGCCCGCGCACGAATAAAGGACAGCACGATCTCATCTTCGAGCAGTGCATTGATGCCGCCACCGCCGGGCACGCAGAGAACATCGAGCTGCGGGCACTCAGCGAACGTGGTCGTCGGCTGAAGCGGCAATTTCGTCGCCGAGATGACCGGCGAGGTGTCTTTCCAGATCAGATGGACCTCCGCACCTTCCGTCGAGGCAAAGATCTCATAGGGGGCCGTCAGATCGAGCTGTTGAATGCCAGGAAAGACAAGCAATCCAAAGCGAATGGTCATAATGCGTTCTCCATTGGTTGACTCCGGCGAACTTACGCGATCACTATCTGGCGTATTTGCCAAAGTCCCTTCATTTTGAGCCAATCTATGCGCCGCATTGAAATTCTTGCCTTCGAAGATGCCCAACTGCTCGATATCACCGGGCCCTTGCAGGTATTCACCAGCGCCAACGAGGAGGCACTCGCGGCCGGCCAGCCGAGGCCCTATGACGCGATTGCTGTTGCAACAAGCACGCAGACGGCAACAACTTCGGGATTGACGCTTGCGACAGCACTGCTGTCTCGTGACGATGAGACGATCGATACGTTGATTGTCGCCGGTGGCATCGGCGTCAATAAAGCGTGCGAGGATCGGAGCCTTGTCGACTGGATCCGCCGGCGTTCAGCCAAGGCGCGACGGACCGCCTCGGTTTGCAGCGGCGCCTTTCTTCTCGCCGAAGCCGGACTTTTGGATGGCCGACGGGCGGTAACGCATTGGCACCGATGCAAGGAGTTTTCCAAGCGTTTCCCAAAGGTCCGACTGGAACCCGATCCGATCTTTATCCAGGACGGCAACACATGGACGTCGGCAGGCGTTACCGCCGGCATCGATCTTGCGCTCGCGCTGGTGGAGGCGGATCTCGGCCGAAAACTGACGCTCGCCGTTGCACGCGAACTCGTCGTTTTCCTGAAGCGGCCGGGCGGTCAGGCGCAATTCAGCACCATGCTCTCGCTGCGGGAGAGCGGCGATCGTTTCGACCGGCTGCACGGATGGATCATCGACAATTTGCGCGCCGACCTTTCGCTGCCGGCGCTCGCCGAGCAGGCGAACATGAGTGCCCGCAGCTTTTCGCGGCATTATCACCAGACGACGGGGCGCACCCCGGCCCGGGCAGTCGAGGATATCCGTGTCGAGGCCGTGCGGCGTCTCCTGGAGCAGGGCTTGTCTGTTCGTCAGGCACGTACGCGCTGCGGCTTCGGTTCGGAAGAGACCATGCGGCGGAGTTTTCTCAGGGCATTCGGAACCACGCCGCAGGCCTTTCGCGATCATTTCGGATAAGGCGATCGCCGCTAAACGATCGAACAAGATCGCCTGCAAAAGGGCAGAATGCCTCCGTCGAAAGACAGGCATCGGCTCCGAAATGCAAACTTTCCATGGTGTCTATGTCCGGCCGACAGAGGGACAAGAAGCCCGGGACATAATTTTTCTCGTTCCACAGATCGTCTCGCACCCCAAGATGACTGGACATCTCGTCTCTTTGGGATCACCATTGATGCGGGCTGAAGTGACATCGAAGGGGACCAACTATCGCCAAATAGGAGGCCGAGATGAAGCAGCATGCACGCGATGACTTGCAGAAAATTGCAAAAGTCGATCAGGATTTCCTTAATCGAGAGATGTCGCGAAGCCAACGGCTCGAACGTTGGATAGATCTTCTCGAGCGGAGTCCCCGACAGTTTCTTTCCACTTTGCGCGAAACCGAATTTCAGCCTAGCGAAACCAGGGCGGCAATGCGGACGGATAGCTCCCCAATCTCCGTCGCCTTTGCAGATCCGGTTCTTCGCGCCGCTGGTTTGGAAAACGACAGCTACGGAGAAGCCAAGCGCTTCTTTGAACTCACGGACCATGAGCTGCACGGAATTGTCTGCTACTGCCATTTCGGCGAGACGGTCAGTTCTGCCGTAGTCGCACGCTCCATCCGTCCGTTGGTCGCCGGGCGGCCACCGAGCCTGTTTGCCCGTTTGCGGAAGGCATTGTCGATATAGACTATACCTTCGGCAATACCGGCTCCGGCTGACGGACTTGGCGATGTGTCCAACTTGGCTGCATCGCAAAGGTAAGACACCGGCAGTCGAGCGTTGGCTTGGCAATCCCTGAGGCAGAGATCCTCAAGGATCGCCTTGCCCGACGCTTGGCGGAGGACCATCGCGGATAGCAATCTAGAGCGAGAGAATAAGAAGCCTGCAATGTTGTTGCGAGCAAGCCGGCCTTCGGCTCGATTCCAAGCATAAAACGAGAAAGGGCGCTCAACCCATTCGGGGAGCGCCCTTTCCAACCCGGACAGCCTGAAACGCCGCGACTGGCGTCGAGCAGCAGACCATCAACACGGGAAGTGACGCTTAGATGCGGTCGAGCGCTTCCGATTTCAAGTGGAACGGCATGAATGGATTGCCAGGTAGGCTAAAAATCCAGCGCGCGACCTTGGTGCAAAGTTGCCGGGACGGCCCGGTCGCGACGAGCGTATTTTGACGATGTATCAATCCCTTACCACAATGCCGGCCGAAACGGCGGCCGCCAAAAAAGCATCGCACGCTTCGTCTACCGACCCTTGACTATGGTAGGTGCTGATTAAGGTTTTTTTGGCCATGGCATGAACACGATCGGCTTTGCCTGTTGGCCATTCGCGAAGAAGAAATTTCAAGGCCTGTTCGGTGTTATTGATCGTGACGTGGTGGCTGTTCTCTCCGGTGACGACCGTCACCGAACGATTCCACAAATATTTGGACATGTAATTGTTTCCTCCGCCCGGAAAACGGACACTCTTCGCCTTGGTTCCAGACAGAGCGAAACAATCAAAAATATATTCATCCGGGAATGCTCAAACGCCGCAGGGCCTGAGCGCCCCTCTTGTCGCAATTGCTTCGAGGTTAAGCCGGAGTATCGATGAAACAAAATCGGCTTTGTCTTGTTTGACCTTTGATAGGAAAGGAGCTCGACATGACGCAGCCTCGAAAGCCCAAAACACTATCGCGCGAAGAAGACTATCGCGATTATGAGGATCGCAATCTTCGTGACGGTTGGCCGTACTCGGACGGAAGTGGAAGTGCCTCGCAGAGCCCCGAGAACAGGGGATATGGCGATACCGCCGCCAATTTCGACGAGGAATCAAATGGCGATTTCATCATAGATACAGCCGATCAGACTGGCCTCGAGCGCGCCGAGGATCATACGGCCGGACCTCTTCCGACCGACCGTATTGACAGCGACGAGCTGGAAGCAGTCATAACCGAGCGGCTTGAACAGAGCGGAGTCGACATCGACAGCATCGACGTGCGCGCCAATGATGGCGTTGTGACGTTGGAGGGTAGCGTCGAGACGATCCCATTGGCTCGTCATCTCGAAGCCATCGTTCGGTCCATCCCCGGAGTTGTGGAGGTTCAAAATAACCTTCGGACGACGGGCGTCGACGCGCACATTCCGGGCGACGAATAGCGCCAAGTTGGCTAAGGAATCGGAGTCAATGCCGCAGGAAATTCCGGATTTTTTTCAGATCCTGGATGAAGGCCAATCGGCTCCGTTCCTTTTCGTCCGCTTCCCTGATCCTCAGAAGCGCAGACGGATGAATGGTGACGAGAATGTCGAGTTCGCCGAGTGGATGAAGAATGCTGCCGCGGTCGCGCATCACCCGCACCTTCGATCCGAGCAGTGAGGATACGGCCGTCGCACCGAGCGCTACGACGAGTTTCGGTTTCAATAGCTCAAGTTCGGCGCCGAGCCACCAGGCGCAGCGTTGTATCTCACCGGCATTGGGCCTGGAATGCAGCCGCTTCTTACCGCGCATCTGATATTTGAAATGCTTGACCGCATTGGTGACGTAACAGCGGTCGCGATCGACACCCGCCTCATTGAGACATGCATCCAACAGACGGCCCGCCGGCCCGACGAACGGCCTGCCTGACAGATCCTCTTTATCGCCGGGCTGTTCGCCAACCAGTACCACCTCCGCGGTTTCAGGGCCTTCACCGAAGACGAGATGCGTCGCATTGCGATAGAGGTCGCAGCGCGTGCAGGATTCGGCCTGGTGGCGGAGTTCGCCAAGCGTCGCCGCATCGGCGTGATCGGGCTTAAGAGAAGGACCGGTATCGGGCGAAGAGTGTTTATCGAGCATGGGAGGCTCGCTGCAATTTGAACGTCACACCCTCGTCAACCGATCCCCGCTCTCTTTGTTCCGTGTCGATCGGACGCAATCGGCGGTCCTCACCAGACGTATCCATCATCCGGTATCAGGCGCGCTTCGAGGCAGGCCATAACAAAAGCTTCGCGCGCAGCCTCCAGGGTGGCGCGGTGTGAAACGGCTGCGAGGCACTTTTCCTTGGCCTCCACATAATATGAACCTCTTTCGGACGGCCATCTGACGGATAGGAAATGGATCGCGTCTTCCGGCCCGTTCACGAGTGAGGTGAAGCGACCGCCTACAGCCACGCAAACCGGTGCATTCCAGAGCATTTTGAATTTGACGTCGATGATCTCGTTCATTTTGCTCCGCCTATCGTTTGCTCTGCCTATCGGCCACCAAACCGTGCCTCGGGATGATTGTTCCCGCAGGATGGAGCGCTATTTGAGGGATACGACATCGCATCCGCGGCGCTGGCGTGTCCCCGCGGCGCGCAAGCCGAGGCACTACGTCCCGCAGCGCCGTTGAGATCGTCTTCCCGGCTCGGGAACAACCGTTGCCTTTGAATGTTCGTGGGTGTGCGGGGCAGTTTCTGGATCGAAAATGAGCGACTCGACGGTGACATATAGCCAGATGTTTTCGGGCAAGCGGCTCTTGATCGTCGAGGATGGATATTTCCTCTCTGAAAAGACGAGCCAAAAATTGCGGGAACTTGGCGCTATCCTGATCGGCCCGGTTCGCAAGGCCGAAGAAGCTCTCGAACTCATCAAAAGCAAGAAAGTAGATGCGGTGATCCTTGATCTTCGTCTCAACGCTCGACTTGCTTTTTCGATGGCGGAAACGCTTGAGAGGTTGAAGCTTCCCTACATATTCGCAAAGGGAGATGGACCACCTCTCGTTCCCGCCGGATTTCCCGGCTTCATCCTGTGTGAAAAAGCCGCTGAGATCGAACATATTGCCAAGGCGCTGTTCGGCAGGCGAAAACGTAAAACCTGATAGACTTGTGCGATTGGATGGCCAGCCGTTGATGGGCCTGGTCGACGCGACTTTCCGGGCCGATCCCCCAGCCCGTCCGGTGTTGACTACCGTTCGATCGTGCCGGTGCGGCGGATTTTGCGCTGCAGGAGCAGGATGCCATAGAGCAGCGCTTCTGCCGTCGGAGGGCATCCGGGTACATAGATATCGACCGGCACGACCCGGTCGCAGCCGCGAACAACGGAATAGGAGTAATGATAATAGCCGCCGCCATTGGCGCATGAACCCATCGAGATCACATAGCGGGGTTCAGGCATCTGGTCATAGACCTTGCGAAGGGCCGGGGCCATCTTGTTGCATAGGGTCCCCGCCACAATCATCAGATCCGATTGTCTGGGACTGCCGCGTGGCGCAGTGCCGAAGCGCTCGACATCGTAGCGCGGCATCGACATCTGCATCATCTCGATTGCGCAACAGGCGAGCCCGAACGTCATCCACATCAGAGATCCCGTTCGCGCCCAGGTGATGAGTTCATCCGGTGCTTGTGACAAGAAACCCTTTATCGGCAAGCTCGTTGCTGATGCTGCCCATAAGAGGGTCGCGGAAAGGTGTCTCGCCGCGAAATTGCAAATTGCCGATGTTTTGATCGTGATCAAGTGGAGACATCATTTGCTCCTCCGTGAAACGATATCCCTAACTTCATTAGGGAGGGCGTGTTCCAGAGGTGACGCTCTTCATTCCAGCCACAAATATTGCGTTGGTTATGCAACGCTATTCGCGGCTTCGGCATACGCATTGGGCCGAGCAACCGGCTCGGACGGAAAATCGATTGCCGTCTATTTGGTGTAGAGGGCCCTCGACCGCTCCAGATGCTTCAGGACCGCAGCTTCCGTACCGTCGGCATCGTGGTCGGAAAGCCGCTCCAATATCTCCTCATGCTCGACCAGCGTGAACTTTTCCTTGCCGGTCCAGATGAGCATGTCCGTGTGGTAGGTCTTCAGCCACGCCAGCATCGCCTCGCTGACTGCGACAAAGATCGGGTTTCCGGAAATCTGGGCAATCCGGGTATGAAACTGCATGTCGGCCGAAATGAATTCTTCGGCATGCCCTAAGGAAGTTCGCTGGCGTTCGATAATATCTCTGAGGTCGGCAATATCTTTTTCCGTTGCGCGCGGTGCGGCCTCCCGGGCCATGCCTCGCTCGAAGAATATGCGCGCGCTCTTCAGATGTTCGAGGGTGTCCGACGACTGCGATAGCATGATCTTCGCGGTCAAATCGACCTGCCGGAAAATCGACTTCGCCGTCAGTTGCAGCACCTTCGCCCGCTCCCCATGCGAGATGCTGACCAATCCCATATTGGCGAGCGATTGCATCGCTTCACGAATTGCCGGACGCCCGACGCCGAAGCGCTCCATGAGAACACGTTCGGACGGCATCTCATCGCCGGGCTTGAGTTCTCCGGACGTGATCAAACGCTCTAATCGGTCGAATACCTCGTCGGAGAGTTTCCGACGTACAATCTGCTCGACTGGCTGGCTCATGGCATCTCGCTGGCTCAAAGCTTTTCTCCCTTATGCAATGTCAGACAGCGTCGAGAAAGCCCGTTCGGAACGACACAGGGCCTCCTGAACAAAAAAATCGTTGCACAAATTGGAATACTCATTATACCAGATCACAAGTTGACGCCACGACAAAATCGCCGGCGAACGGAGCAACGCCTGCTTATGAGCATTATCATTACCTACCGCATTGAGACGCCCGGCCACATCGAAGCGATGGCCGACAAGATCGCCAGCGATCAGTCGACGGGCACCTTCGTGCCGGTTCCCGGTGAAACGGAAGAGTTGAAATCACGTGTCGCCGCGCGGGTTCTGGGCATTCGGCGGCTGGAGGATGCAGGGCGGCCGACATGGCCCGAAGTTGCGACCGGTCATGGTCCTCTTCATCGCGCCGATGTCGATATTGCCTTTCCGCTCGAAGCGATTGGCACCGATCTTTCAGCCCTCATGACGATTGCGATCGGCGGCGTCTACTCGATCAAAGGCATGACGGGCATTCGCATCGTCGATATGAAGCTGCCCGGGGATTTTTACGGGGTGCATCCGGGTCCGCAATTCGGCATTGCCGGCAGCAAGTGTCTGACGGGCGTCGAAGGACGCCCCATCATCGGCACGATTGTCAAGCCGGCTCTCGGCCTTCGTCCCGTAGAGACCGCGGAATTGGTCGGCGAGCTCATCAGCTCCGGCGTCGATTTCATCAAGGACGATGAAAAGCTGATGAGCCCTGCCTATTCGCCGCTCAAGGAACGTGTCGAGGCGATCATGCCGCTGATCCACGACCACGAACAGAAGACCGGGAAGAAGGTGATGTATGCCTTCGGCATTACCCATGCCGATCCCGATGAGATGATGCGCAACCACGACCTTGTCCTGAAGGCCGGCGGCAACTGTGCCGTCGTCAATATCAATTCCATCGGCTTCGGCGGCATGAGCTTCCTTCGCAAGCGCTCGGGACTGGTGCTGCACGCCCACCGCAACGGCTGGGATATACTGACACGTCATCCCGGCGCCGGCATGGATTTCAAGGTTTATCAACAGTTCTGGCGTCTGCTCGGCGTCGACCAGTTCCAGATCAACGGCATCCGCGTAAAATATTGGGAGCCGGACGAAAGTTTCGTCGAGTCCTTCAAGGCTCTCAGGACACCGCTGTTCGATCCGTCCGATTGCCCGCTCCCTGTTGCCGGCTCGGGTCAATGGGGCGGCCAAGCGCCGGAGACTTACCAGCGCACCGGCCGCACCACCGATTTGCTCTATCTCTGCGGAGGCGGCATCGTCAGCCATCCCTTCGGACCGGCCGCCGGTGTCCGGGCGATCCAACAGGCGTGGCAGGCCGCGGTCGCAGACATCCCGCTCGAGGACTATGCGAAAGACCATCCGGAACTCGCCGCCTCGATCACAAAATTCAGTGACGGCAAGGGTGCATGATGGCGACGGGCAATCTTCTGATCAGCTATTATGGCGACGATTTCACCGGCTCCACCGACGTGATGGAGGCTTTGGCGTCGAACGGCGTTCCGACGGCGCTTTTTCTCGGTATTCCGGATGCTGTGCTGCTGGAGCGCTTCAGCCAATGCCGGGCGATCGGCATTGCCGGCACAAGCCGCAGCGAGACCCCGGAATGGATGCAGCAGCATCTCGTTCCGGCATTGCGATGGCTGAAGGGGCTCAAAGCGCAGATATGCCATTACAAGGTCTGCTCCACCTTCGATTCCAGTCCGCGGATCGGCAATATCGGCAAGGCAATCGAGATCGGCAGGGAGCTTTTTTCGCAATCCTCGGTGCCGGTCGTCGTGGGGGCGCCGCAGCTTAAACGCTACACGGCTTTCGGTCACCTTTTCGCGGCCTATCAAGGCCGGGTCTACCGCATCGACCGCCATCCGGTGATGAGCCGCCATCCGGTCACGCCGATGGACGAAGCCGATCTGGCGCTGCATCTCGGCAAGCAGACCTCCCTCCCCGTCAGCCTCGTCGATCTTGTAACCCTTGCGGCCACGGATGCGGACGATCGGGTCGACGAACACGCCGCCACGGCAGGAATCATGCTGATCGACGTCGACAGCGCCGAAACGCAGGCTGCGGCGGGGACGCAGCTTTGGCGGCGCGCCGCCAAAGACGGTTCCTTCGTCGCCGGCTCCTCCGGCGTCGAATACGCGCTGCTGAATGCCTGGCGCCGTGAGGGACTGATTGGCGAGTGCCCCGATTTCGCGCTGCCGGGAAAGGTCGAACGCCTGGCAGTCGTCTCGGGCAGCGTCTCGCCGACGACGGAACGGCAGATACGTCATGCGATGACTGATGGTTTCGATGGCATCGATCTCGATCCCCTGGCACTTACCGGCGAAAGCGCTGACCGCGCGATCGAAGATGCCGTCAATGCCGGCATTGGCAGGCTGAAGACGGGCCGCAGCGTCATCCTGCACACGGCCCTCGGCCCCTCGGCTGATCGTGGCAGCGCCATCGACCGTGTTCCGGACGCCCGGCATCGGCTTGGGCAAGCCCTCGGCATCATCCTGCGTCGGCTCGTCGAAGGCGAAAAGCTCAGCCGTGCGGTCATCGCCGGCGGCGATACGTCGAGCCACGCGCTGAAGGAATTACGCGTCGAAGCCCTGACGACGCTGCTCCCTCTCCCGCAGACGCCGGGTTCGCCGCTCTGTGTGGCTCACGGTAGCTACGCTCCGACCAATGGACTGCAGATCGCGCTGAAAGGCGGGCAAGTCGGAACCGACGGCTATTTTCCGCAGATCCGCGACGGAAGAAGCGCTTAGAAAAATGAGCTTAAGTCCTTCAGAGTAATGGTGTGCTTATTGACTCATCATACCACTTGCTATACCACAATTCGAAATCGACGAGGTGAAAAACATGACTGGAATTGCTCTTTTCGGTGCCGGTGGAAAAATGGGGTACCGGCTCGCCAAAAACCTCAAAGGTTCGCGTTTCGATGTTCGTCATGTCGAGGTAAGCGATGCTGGTAAAGCCCGCCTGAAGAACGACCTCGGTCTGTCATGCGTCCCCGCCGACGAAGCCCTTAATGGCGCCGAAGTCGTCATTCTGGCCGTTCCGGACACAGCCATCGGCAAGGTCGCCGCCGGGATCGTCGACAAGCTGAAGCCGGGGACGATGGTGGTCGCTCTCGACGCCGCCGCGCCCTTTGCGGGCCACCTGCCGAAGCGCGATGACCTGACTTATTTCGTCACCCATCCCTGCCATCCGCCGATCTTCAATGACGAAACCGATATGCAGGCGAAGAACGACCACTTCGGTGGCCTGTTCGCCAAGCAGCACATCGTGTCCGCGCTGATGCAGGGGCCGGAAGCTGCCTATGCGCTCGGGGAGGAGATCGCCAAGCTCATCTGGGCGCCGGTCATGCGCTCGCATCGGGTCACCGTCGAGCAGATGGCGATGCTCGAACCGGGGCTCTCGGAGACTGTCTGCGCATCGCTGCTCGTCGTGATGCGGCAGGCGATGGACGAGTGCGTGGCGCGCGGCGTGCCGGAACAGGCTGCCCGCGATTTCCTGCTCGGCCACATGAACGTCCTCGGCGCCGTGATCTTCAACCAGGTCGAGGGTGTGTTTTCGGATGCCTGCAACAAGGCGATCGAATTCGGCATCCCAGCTCTGATGCGCGACGACTGGAAGAATGTCTTTGAGCCCCAGGAGATCGCCGAGAGCATCCGCCGCATCACCTGACCGAAATCCCGGGAGGGCTGGCCCCTCCCTTCTTAGCCCTGCTGGGAATAGGGCCCGTTTCACAATTGGGAGGAAACCATGAAACTGACACGCAGATTGACTCTTGCCGCCTTTGCCGGCGCCCTTGCATTGGGCACCGCAATGCCTGCCTTCTCGGCAGATCTGATCGCCATCATCACGCCCGCACATGATAATCCGTTCTTCAAGGCTGAAGCTGTCGGCGCCGAAGCCAAGGCAAAGGAGTTGGGCTATGAAGCGCTGGTCATGACGCATGACGATGACGCCAATAAGCAGTCGGAAGTGATCGACACCGCGATCGGCCGCGGCGCCAAGGCCATCATCCTCGACAATGCCGGTGCCGATGCGACCGTGGCCGCGGTCAAGAAGGCCAAGGATGCCGGCATCCCCTCCTTCCTCATCGACCGCGAAATCAATGCGACCGGTGTCGCCGCCGCCCAGATCGTCTCCAACAACTATCAGGGTGCGCAACTCGGCGCGCAGGAATTCGTCAAGCAAATGGGCGAAAAGGGCAATTATGTCGAGCTCGTCGGCAAGGAATCCGACACCAATGCCGGCATCCGCTCGCAGGGCTATCACGACGTCATCGATGATTATCCGGACCTGAAACTGGTTGCCAAGCAATCGGCGAACTGGAGCCAGACCGAAGCCTATGCGAAGATGGAAACCATCCTGCAGGCCAACCCGGACATCAAAGGCGTGATCTCGGGTAACGATACGATGGCGATGGGTGCGATCGCGGCACTTCAGGCCGCCGGACGCAAGGATGTGATCGTCGTCGGCTTCGATGGCTCCAACGATGTGCGCGACTCGATCAAGGCGGGCGGCATCAAAGCGACCGTGCTGCAGCCTGCCTATGCCCAAGCCCAGATGGCTGTTCAGCAGGCCGATGCGTATATCAAGAACAAGACGACCCCGAAGGAAGAGAAGCAGCTCATGGACTGCGTTCTCATCACGGCGGCGAACGCCGACAAGCTTGAGACCTTTGCGCTGAAAAATTAACGGCGGACCAAGCACTGCGGAGGGCGTGGCAAAGCCACGCTCTCCTGACATTTTCTGCGAGATGAGGTGCATTGCATGTTGAGGATCAGAGGCGCCGTTGTGGCCCTCATGTTGGCCGCAGCACTGCCCGGCTGTAAGATCATCAAGACGCCGACGGCCGAGGAGAAGGCGGCGCTGGCGGCAAAGAGCGCCTTCGATCCCGCGGCAAAGGTGGATGCGATCTGGCAATCGCAGGCGGTACCCGATCTTGAAAAGCGTGCCGGCGATCTCAAGACGGTGATGCAGGCGGCGGCGTCGAACCCGGACGAGGCCGGCGCAAAATACGGCAATCCGCGCAAGCAGAGCACGTCGCCCTGGACCTATGCAGTGAAGTTCAAGGGCAAGATCGTCGCCGCTGACACAGCATCCCGTGCCGCAACGCTCGACGTCGATGTCGACGGCGATGGCAAGGCAGATGCGAAGGTTCAGATCGGCCCGGCAATCCGCGGCACGGCATTGCGCGACGCTTTGGATTTCGTGGACTTCAACGAATTCAAGAACCAGATCGAATGGGCGCAATTCGGCAAGGCGTTCAATGAGAAGGTGAACACCTCCTTTCTCGCCGCTTTGCCGAGAGATGGCCTGACGGGAAAGACAGTCGATGTAACCGGCGCGTTTCCGCTGCCCACATCCGGCCAGCTTCCCCTGATTACCCCGTCGGCGCTGACGTTGGGACAATGACAATGAGCGATACGACCCAGGAAGACATCATCCTTCGTCTCGAGGACGTGTCCAAGGTTTATTCGGGCATCGTCGCGGTCAAGCGCGCCAACCTCGAACTACGGCGTGGCGCGGTCAATGTGCTGGTTGGGGAAAATGGCGCCGGCAAATCGACACTGATGAAGATCATTGCCGGAGTCGAGCGTCCGACCGCCGGCCGCATCCTTCTAGAGGGCGAAGCCGTTCATTTCGACAGCCCCGCTGACGCGCAAGCGCGGGGCATCGGCATGATTTTCCAGGAGCTCAATCTTTTCGCCAATATGACTGTCGCCGAAAATATTTTTGCGACACGCGAAATCACGCGCGGCGTTTTCGGCATCGACCACAAGGCGCAGATCGCCAAGGCCAACGAATTTCTGAAGAAGCTGGACGCGGGCATCAATGCCGAGACCATGGTGGAGGATCTGCCGATTGGGCAGCAACAGCTTGTCGAAATCGCGAAGGCCATTTCGCTGAATGCCCGTATCCTGATCATGGACGAGCCGACTTCGGCGCTTTCAGCGGCGGAGGTCGACATTCTTTTCAAGGTAATCGCCGAACTGAAGGCGCAGGGTGTGGCGCTCGTCTATATCTCCCACCGGCTGGAAGAACTGATGCGCATCGGCGATTACATCACCGTGCTGCGCGACGGGCAGATCACTGGCCAGGCGATGGTTCGCGATATCGACACGAAATGGATTGTCCGCTCCATGATCGGATCGGATGCCAAGGATTTTGCAAGGGACGGCGGCCATACAATCGGCAAGGAAGCTTTCCGCGCCGAGGACATCAGCCTGCCGCGGCCGACCGGCGGCCTTGCCGTAGACCACGTTTCGCTCTCGGTTCGCGCCGGCGAAATCCTGGGCATATACGGTTTGATGGGCGCCGGCCGCAGCGAGTTTTTCGAATGCATCATGGGCCGGCATATGCATTCGACCGGCAAGATCTTCATCGACGGCGTCGAGGTCCGTGAACGTGACACGACCCGCCGAATCCGGCGCGGCCTAGCACTGATCCCGGAGGATCGGCAACGCGAGGGTCTGGTGCAGGTGCTCTCCATCGCCAGCAATCTGACGCTTGCAAGCCTTGGCCGCTTCGCCAGCTTCTTTCATATCGATGCCGGCGCCGAAAAGCGTGCCATTCGCGACATGATCCGCGATCTCTCGATCAAGGCGCCCAATCCCGATTTCGAAGTGACATCGATGTCGGGCGGCAACCAGCAGAAGGTCGTCATCGGCAAGGCGCTGATGACCGATCCCAAGGTCCTTCTGATGGACGAGCCGAGCCGGGGCATCGACGTCGGCGCCAAGGCCGATGTCTTCCGCACCATGCGTAAGCTCGCCGGCAAGGGTCTCGCAATCCTGTTTTCAACCTCGGACCTTGAAGAGGTCATGGCGCTTTCCGACCGCATCGCTGTTTTGAGCAACGGCCAGTTGATCGCCGTCTTCGACAGAAAGGATGCGACGGAAGAGGCCATCGTCGCCGCATCGGCCAAGGGACACGGACATACAAGGAAACTCGCCTCATGACCGCGGATACATCTTCTTCATTTGCGGCCAAGCGGTCGAACGGCTCTATCCTCCTGACGTTGATGAAGCTCAGGACCTTCATCGCCCTCTTTGCCGTGATCATCTTCTTCGCCGTCTTTGCGCCGAACTTCACCTCGACGGCTAACATGATCCTGATGTCGAAACACGTTGCGCTCAACGCCTTCCTGGCAATGGGCATGACCTTCGTCATCATCACCGGCGGCATCGACCTTTCGGTCGGTTCGATCGTCGGCCTATGCGGAATGGTCACTGGCGCCTTGATCCTCAACGGAGTCGAATTGCCGATCGGATATACCGTCTACTTCAACCTCTATGAAATCGTGCTGATCACCCTTGCCGTCGGTATCGTCATCGGGCTGATCAACGGACTGCTCATCACCAAACTCAACGTTGCGCCCTTCATCGCGACGCTGGGAACGCTCTACATCGCACGCGGCATGGCATTGCTGTCTTCCGACGGCCAGACCTTTCCGAACCTCGTCGGCAGGCCAGAATTCGACACGACCGGCTTCGATGTCTTCGGCGCCGGAAGGCTGCTCGGCCTTCCGGTCTCCATCTGGATCCTCATCGTTCTGGCGCTGCTTGCCGCTTATGTCGCCCGCTCGACGCCGATCGGCCGGCATATCTTTGCCGTCGGCGGCAACGAGCGCGCGGCGCGCATGTCGGGCATTCGCGTCGATCTGGTGAAGATCTTTGTCTACATGTTCTCCGGATTGTGCGCTGCCATCGTCGGCATCGTCATTTCGTCGGAGCTGATGGCCGCGCATCCGGCGACCGGCGAGAGTTTCGAACTCAACGCCATCGCCGCGGCCGTCCTCGGCGGCACCTCCATGTCCGGCGGGCGGGGGACGATCGGCGGCACGATCATCGGCGCTTTCGTCATCGGTATCCTGTCCGACGGATTGGTGATGATGGGCGTTTCGTCCTTCTGGCAGATGGTCATCAAAGGGCTGGTCATCATCATTGCGGTGGTCGTCGACCAGGCGCAGCGCCGTCTCCAGCAGCGTGTCACACTCATGCAAATGGCAAAGGCAGGTTGAGAATGACGGAACTCAAGGGTGCGCTCATCGGCTGCGGCTTCTTCGCGATAAACCAGATGCATGCGTGGAAGGACGTCAAAGGCGCGGAGGTCGTCGCGATCTGCGATCGTGATCCCCAGCGGTTGAAGATTGTCGGCGACCAATTCGGCATTGAACGCCGTTACAGCGATGCGGCGGCCCTCTTCGCCGATGGCGGCTTTGACTTCGTCGATATCGCGACGACAGTGCAAAGCCACCGCGCTTTGGTGGAAATGGCAGCCGCCCATAAAATTCCGGCCATCTGCCAAAAGCCTTTTGCGAAGACGTTGAGCGACGCCAAAGCGATGGTCAAAGCTTGCGCCGACGCGGCAATCCCCCTGATGGTTCACGAGAATTTCCGCTGGCAAACGCCGATACAGGCGGTGAAGTCTATGCTCCAATCAGGGGTAATCGGCGAGCCGTTCTGGGGCCGCTTTTCCTTCCGCTCCGGCTACGACGTCTTTTCCGGCCAGCCCTATCTTGCCGAAGGCGAGCGCTTCATTATCGAAGATCTCGCTATCCACACGCTCGATATAGCACGCTTCATCCTCGGCGATGTGACGACGCTCACCGCGCGCACCAAACGGGTCAATCCGAAGATCAAGGGCGAAGACGTTGCCACGATCATGCTCGACCATCAAAATGGCGCGACATCGATCGTCGACGTCAGCTATGCGACCAAGCTTGGGACAGAGCCTTTTCCCGAAACGCTGATCGAGATCGACGGAACGCTGGGAACGATACGGCTTTCGCAGGGCTATCGCCTAGAGGTCAACAGCGCAGAGGGCACCACCGTTTCGGATGCCTCGCCCAAGCTTCTCCCCTGGGCTTCCCGCCCATGGCACAACATTCAGGAAAGCGTCCTCGCCATCCAGCAGCATTGGACGGACCGTCTCGCATCGGGCGGCGAAACGTCCACGTCCGGTGCGGACAATCTGAAGACTTTCGCGCTTGTCGAAGCAGCCTATGACAGTGCCGCTCATGGGAGGACAGTCGATATTGGGGTACTGCTGCGATGACCGCTGAAATCGACCCTTTTCAACTTTATGGTACGCGCGAAACCGAAGTACCGCCGCAGCGGCTCGCCGCCGGCAGGCTGGCTGTCGACTTCAAGGACGGCAATCTCCGCGCCATCACCTACGACGGAACCGAAGTGCTCCGCGCCGTATCCTATCTCGTGCGCGACCGCGATTGGGGGACTTACGCCCCGCGAATATCGGACTTGAAGATCGATCAGGGTCAGGATGGATTTTCGATCGGTTATCTTGCGCATTGCACCGGCCCGGACGATACGGACCTCGAAATCCGTGTGCATATCTCCGCCGAAGCCGGAGGTGCTGTGGTCTTCGAAGCGGAAGCGATGTCAAAGACCGGCTTCGAGACGAACCGTTGCGGATTCTGCATACTCCATCCGATCGTCGGCGTTGCCGGAACACCGGTCTCGGTGGAACATGTCGACGGTCGCCGCGAGGGTACGCGCTTTCCCGATCTCATCGAGCCCTGGCAGCCCTTCAAGGATATGCGTGCGATCACGCATACCGTCATGCCTGACGTGACGGCAGAATGCCGAATGGAAGGCGATACGTTCGAGATGGAAGACCAACGCAATTGGTCGGATGCCTCCTATAAGACCTATGTTCGTCCCCTTGCCCTCCCCTGGCCATATCGGATACCGGCCGGCCAATCCGTCAGCCAGCGCATTGTCCTGAGTTTCCAGGATAAGCGGCAAACGCTAAGCGCCCCTGCATCCGTCCTGTGTGAGGGCCGAGCCGTCACGATCACGGAAGGGAGCAAGCGCGGCACGATGCCGTCGATGGGGCTGGTGATCACGCCAGAAGAGGCGGAGGCGACACTTGAAGCCCGGGACACCCTGGCGAAGATCGGGCCGCAGGAATTGCTCTTTCATTTCGATCCGAATGCCGGTCATGACGCCACCGTCTTCGGAGCGTTCGGTGCTATCGCAAAGCTTCAGGCCGGCACGTCGACCTTCGAAGTCGCATTGCCGTGCAAACAGTCGCCGCATGCCGAGGCACAGGAGATCGCAGCCTGGATGAATGCGGCCGGTTTCAAACCGGACGCGATCGTCATATCTCCGTCCGTGGACAGGCAATCGACTCCTCCGGGCAGCCAATGGCCGGAATGTCCGCCGCTGGAAGAGGTCTATGCGGCGGCACGTTCCGCCTTTCCGGATGTCCGGCTTGGCGGCGGCATGCTGAGCTATTTCACCGAACTCAACCGCAAGCGTGTTCCTTCCGGACCGCTCGATTTCATCAGCCACTGCACGAATCCGATCGTCCATGCGGCCGACGATCTCAGCGTCATGCAGACGTTGGAAGCGTTGCCGTTTATCACGCGCTCGGTGCGCGCCATTTACGGCGACAAGCCCTATCGCATCGGCCCCTCCACCATTCCGATGCGCCAGAACCCCTATGGCAGCCGGACCATGGACAATGCCGCTGGTGGCCGCATTCCGATGGCAAACAGCGACCCCCGGCATAATGGCCGTTTCGCGGAAGCCTTCGCACTTGGCTATGCGGCTGCGGTGCTCGATGCCGGATTGGAATGCCTGACGCTTTCGGCGCTGACGGGGCCGTTCGGCGTGATCGCCGGCAAGGACGAGCCGTCTCCAGCCGGCCGCAAGCGCCCGATCTTCAACACGGTCGCCAGGCTTGCCGGCCTCGCCGGCAGTCACTGGCGGGAATGCGTCTCATCCGATCCGACTGCCGTCCTTTCTTTCGTCGCGGAGCCTGCCGATGGGGCATCGCAAATGCTGCTGGTGAACATCACCGCCACGGCACAGCAAGTCGAACTTGGATCCTTCCGCCTCGCCGAGAAACGCGAGAGCGGCAGCGTGACACTGCAGCCTTTTGCCGTCTGTTCGATCGCGTTGAAGGATTGACCTGACAGTCGAGAAGGGCAACTTAGTCTTCCGAAATGAAATGACCGGGAGGACTCACGTGAAGACGAAGAAGCTTATCAACGACGGCGCCGCCGCTGTAGACGAGATGCTGGCGGGCGTCCTGGCCGCTCATTCCCGGCACCTCCGCGCCGTCGAAGGATCGCCGCGCTCCATCGTTGCAAATGAGGGGCCGAGGCCCGGCAAGGTCGGCCTGGTCATCGGCGGCGGTTCGGGGCACGAGCCGACCTTCCTCGGTTACGTCGGCAAGGGGCTCGCCGATGCCGCAGCCATCGGCAATGTCTTTGCCTCTCCGCCACCCGATCCGATCATCGAATGCGCCAAGGCCGCTAATGGCGGTGCCGGCGTGCTGTTCATGTATGGCAATTATGCCGGCGATGTCATGAATTTCGATATGGCGGCCGACATGCTCGCCATGGATGACATCGAGGTCCGCACCGTGCTCACGACGGACGACGTCGCGTCCGCGCCGGTCGATCAGAAGGAGCGCCGTCGCGGCGTTGCCGGCAACGTCTTCATCTTCAAGGCCACGGGAGCTGCCTGCGATCTCATGTACAGCTTTGACGACGTAGAACGCGTCGCGCGCTTCGCCAATGAGCGCACCTACACGATGGGCGTCGCGCTTGCGCCCTGCTCCCTGCCGCAGACACGGAAGCCGAATTTCGAGATTGGCCCTGACGAGATGGAGATCGGCATGGGTATCCACGGCGAGCCGGGCGTCGTCCGCGGACCGATGCGATCGGCGGATGAGGTGACGAGCGAGTTGGTCGGCAAGATCCTCGACGAGATGAAGCCGGCGCGTGGCGATCGGGTCGCCGTGCTCGTCAACTCATTGGGTTCGACGCCGCTCATGGAACTCTACATCATGATGCGCAAGCTCAAGGCGACGCTCGACGATGCAGGCCTTATCATTCACCTGTCGCTGGTCGGCAATTACTGCACATCGCTGGAGATGGCCGGCGCCTCGATTACGCTCATGCATTTGGACGACGAATTGCAGCGGCTAATCGATCATCCCTGCGATTGCGCGATGTTCCGCTCAGGCCAGGCGCTGCAATGATGACGGTTTCAACGGAAGACCTGAAGGCCCTTTTTGTCCGGATCGCCGAAGCGATGGCACGCGAGAAGGATCGCCTCTGCGAGCTGGATGGCGTAATCGGTGATGCCGATCATGGCATCGCCATGGAGCTCGGTTTTTCGGCCGCCGCCAAAGCGGTCTCGGAACTGGATTCGACGACCGCCGATCCGACGCTGGTCTTCAACACGGCAGCGAAGTCCTTCCTCAATGCCGTGGGAGCCTCTTCCGGCCCGCTCTATGCGACGGCCCTGATGCGTGCCGGCGCAGTCGCCAAGGGGAAACCATCGCTGAACGATGATGATATGGTGGAGTTATTTGCAGCCTTTGCCAGGGGCATTCAGGATCGGGGCAAGGCAGAGATCGGCGAAAAGACGATGGTCGATGCCTGGGCACCGGCGGCCGCAGCCTGCCGAGCCACCCGGGATCAAGGCTTGTCGCTGCCTGAATGTCTGGCCGCTGGCCTCAAGGCTGGCGAGGCGGGAGCCGAAGCGACGAAGAATATGATTGCAACAAAGGGCAGGTCATCGCGCCTTGGCGAGCGGGCTCTCGGGCACATCGATCCGGGAGCGGCTTCGGCTGTGGTGATTATATCCTGCTTTAAGGCTCACTTCACATCAGAGTGATGATGACCTCATCATACCAGTTGACATGTTGATAGCGATTTGTCAAAACCACCTCAGCTTTGCTCAGAGGAGGACGGGAGATGGCTATCAACTCCAAATATGCGCGTTGGTTCGGTGCCGCTGCGATTGCTGTGGCAGCCTTTTCGGCGACGAATGTCGCCGCGGAAGACCTGACGCTGTGGACGCTCAACTTCGACAACGGCGCAGCAAACGGTGCCCTCAAGAAGGTGGCGACGGATTTCGAGGCCGCCAATCCCGGGACCCATATCGAAATCGTCCAGCGCGGCGTCGATGAACACAAGACCGCCCTTCGCGTGGCGGCCGGCTCCAGCAAAGGCCCCGATATCTATTTTAGCTGGGCCGGGCTTGGTCTCGGCGGCGAATATGTGAAAGCCGGTCTCTCACTGCCGCTCGACAAGTACTACACCCAGTACAAGTGGAACGACGAGCTGCTTCCGTCTGCCGCCGCCTTTGCCGATCTCTATCCGGGCGGCAAGCATGGGGTTCCCTTCACCTTCAAGGGCGAAGCGATCTATTACAACAAGAAGCTCTTCCAGAAGGCCGGCATCACGCAAGAGCCGAAGACCTACGAAGAGCTGCTCGCAGACGCCGAAAAGCTTAAGACTGCTGGAATCCCGGCCTTCACTTTCGGCGGCTCGGTCAACTGGCACGTCATGCGCCTGATGGATGTGCTGCTCGAAACCAAATGCGGCGCCGACAAGCACGACGCGCTGATGGCCATGAAGACCGACTGGACCAAGGAGCCCTGCGCGACCGACGCCTTTACTGAATTTGCCAAGTGGACCAAGGACTACACGCTGAAACCCTTCATGGGCATCAGCAACCAGCAGTCCTACACGCTGTTCGTCGCCGGCCGCGCCGCGATGATGCTCGAAGGCGACTGGCTGGTCAGCCAGTTGAGCGGCAGCAAGGTCAACCTCGACGACTACGGCGTCGTGCCTTTCCCGACGAACACCAACCGTCTCTATGGCTTTGCCGAGTACAATTACATCAGCACCAAGAGCAAGGATCCGGATCTCGCCGCCAAGTTCCTCGACTATTTCCTGTCGACCAAGGTGCAGCAGGACCTCGTCGGCCAGATCAGCTCGATCTCGGTCAACAAGAATGTCCAGTACACCGACCAGAAGCCGCTTGAGGCGAAATGGCTGGATATCTTCAAGACCTATAGCAAGGTCTATATGAATGGCGACCAGGCGTTTCCGCTTGACGTCACCACCGAATACTTCCGGGTGATCAACGACGTTGCTTCCGGCAATATCCAGCCGGCCGATGCTGCCAAGCAGCTTCAGACCTTCATCGCGGGTCGCACCTGATCTCTCGAGGGAGCCCGCTGCTCCGATCGCAAAATCGCGGCGGACGGCTTCCCTGACTTCATGCCCACGCGTCAGTTGCCGCCGGGAGCAATCAGAATGTCATTCCGCAATCGAACACATGATCCCCGCGTCCAGGCAGCGATCCTGCTCGCCCCGGCCATGCTGATCTACGCGATTTTCGCGCTTTACCCGATGCTGAACGTGGTGGTGCTGAGCTTCCAGAGATGGAACGGCCTCGATCCCCAGCGCCCGTTCGTGGGCCTCGCGAACTACCAATATATTTTCACGCAGGATCCCGTGTTCTGGGTCGCTTTCCGCAACACGGTGATCTGGACGATCATGTGCGTGATTTTTCCGCCAATGATCGGCCTGCTGCTGGCGCTGAGCCTCAATCAGAAGCTTTTCGCCCGCAATACCTTCCGCGCCATCTTCTATCTCCCTGTCATTATCGCTCCGATCGCAGTCGCTACCATGTGGAAGTGGATGTATGATCCCTTCTTCGGCCTCTTCACCGAGATCCTGACGTCGATGGGGCTGCAGGACTGGATCCAGGACTGGCTCGGCAACAAGGACATCGCACTCTATTCGGTCTTCGTCGCCTATCTCTGGCAGTCCGTCGGCTTCTCCATGGTCCTATTTCTCGCAGGTCTGCAGAATGTTTCGCAGACGCTCGTAGAAGCCGCACGCATCGATGGCGCCGGTCGCTGGAACATCTTCCGATACGTCACCCTCCCCGCACTGCGCACCACGCTCACCATCGTATTGGTTCTGTCGGTGATCTCCTCGCTGAAGGCCTTCGACATCGTCTACGGCCTGACGGGCGGCGGGCCGGCGCAATCCACGCAGATGCTGGCGCTCTGGGCCTTCACGCAGGCCATGCAGATCTTCGATTTCGGCCGCGGCGCTGCGATCTCCGTCGTTCTGCTGCTCATCACCATCGCCATCGTCATTCCCTACCTGCGATGGACGCAGCAGCATGAGGAGGCCGAACAATGACGGCTGCATCGGCATCATCCATGTCGGACGACTTCGAGACCGTCACCCCGGCAAAGCGCAAGCGGGATCCGGTCCTGATCGGCTTATGGATCGCTCTGCTCCTCGTCGCCGCGATCTGGCTTGCACCTTTTGTCTTCATCGTCTTCACGTCGCTGAAAACGCAGGCTGATGTGACGACGACGGGCGCCTTCGTGCCGCCGCTCAATCCGGCCTTCGAGAACTATTCGAGCGCCTGGGGTCGTGGCAACTTCGCCAGCGCCTTCCTGAACAGCACCATTATCACCGTGATCAAAGTGCCGCTCGGGCTCATCCTGTCGGCCATGGCCGCCTATGCGCTCGCCAAGATCCGGCTGAGGTTCAGCAAGCTACTGCTGCTCCTCGTCGTCTTCGGCACGATGATCCCGTTTCAGGTCATGCTGGCGCCGCTGTTTATGCTGGTCAATTCGCTCGGCCTGATCGATACCTATCCCGGCGTCATCCTGCCCTATATCGCCTTCGGCGTGCCCTATCAGGTCTTCATCCTGCATGGTTTCTTCAGAGGCATTCCGAAGGAGCTGTCGGAAGCCGCGCTGATCGACGGAGCAAGCCATTTCACCATCTTCCGCCGGATATTCCTGCCGGTCTGCCTGCCGGTGCTCGCCGCGCTGCTGATCCTGGATTTCGTTTCCACATGGAACGAATTCGCCATGGCGCTAGTGCTTCTGCAGGATCAGCACATGTGGACGCTCCCACTCGGCCTTATGTCTTTCCAAGGGCAGTTTTCCAATGATTACGGGCAGCTCAATGCAGCGATCGTCATGACCGTGCTGCCGGCGACGCTCGTCTACCTCATCTTTCAGCGATACTTCGTCTCCGGCCTCACCTCCGGCGCCGTCAAGGGCTGATCATCAACCCAATAGGCAAGTCTTTCGAGGAGAATATCATGTCCAATGCAACCGTCGAAAAATGGGGCGTCTTCGAGGCGGCTTTCAACGGCCCCTCGGGCGGCAACCCCAATCTCGACGTGGCATTCGATGCCGTGTTCAGCCAAAACAGCCGCGAAATCCGTGTACCCGGCTTCTACGATGGCGACGGCGTCTATCGCGTTCGCTTCATGCCCAACAATGAAGGCGAATGGTCCTTCCGCACGCGCTCGAAGACGGCCGAATTGAATGGCAAGACCGGTTCGTTTGTCGCGACCAAACCGTCTGAGCGCAATCACGGCCCGGTGCACGTCCACAATAAGTTCCACTTCGCCTATGCCGACGGCAAGCCTTTCCTGTCGTTCGGCACGACCTGCTATGCCTGGACGCATCAGCCGCTGGAGATGCAGGCCCAGACGCTCGAAACGCTGAAGAAGGCGCGCTTCAACAAGATCCGCATGGGCGTATTTCCCAAGGACTATCCCTATAACGTCAACGAACCGCTGTATGCCTGCTTTGAAAAAGGCGCCGACGGCAAGGAGGATTTCGATCGGCCGAACCCGGTCCTGTTCCGGCATTTCGAAAAGCAGGTGGCCGCGCTCTGCGATCTCGGTATCGAAGCCGATATCATCATGTTCCACCCCTATGATCGCTGGGGTTATGCGGACATGTCGGCCGAACAAGATTTCCGCTACGTTGCCTATCTCGCGGCGCGGCTTGCCGCCTATCGGAACGTCTGGTGGGCTCTTGCCAACGAATATGATTTCCTCCTCGACACCAAGCCGCTGCAGCAATGGGACCGCTATTTCCACATTCTCGAAGAGAACGATCCCTACGGTCACCTGAAGTCCATCCATAATGGCGAGCCAACGATGAACTTCGATCACCGCAAGCCCTGGGTGACGCACACCTGCATTCAGAACTGGGATGTGAAGCGCACGCAGGAATGGCGTGAGGCCTATGGCAAGCCCATCGTCAACGACGAGCCGGAATATGAGGGCAATATCATTCAGTCCTGGGGCAATCTGACGGCACAGGAGCTGGTGCATCGTTTCTGGATCACGGTGACGCGCGGCGGCTATGCCGGCCATGGCGAAACCTATTCGCACCCGCAGGATCTGATCTGGTGGGCCAAGGGCGGCGAACTGCGCGGCGAGGCGTGGAAGCGCATCGGCTTCCTGCGCGATCTGCTGGAGCAGGATGTCGTCAACGGCCTCGAACCGATGGCATCATTCGGCGAATGGCCTTGGACCCGCGTCTCGGGCGCCCGGGACGGCGAGCTTCGTTATATCTATCTCGGCGAACACCAGCCCGTGGTCTGGTCGACGGGCCTGCCCAAGGATGGCACCAATTACGACGTCGATATCATCGACACCTGGGAGATGACGATCACCCCCGCAAAGAAAGTCGAAGCTCCCATCCCGCACCCCACTCGGCATGGTGCAATCGTACGCGGCGGCAAGGCGGATGCAGCCTTCGGCGTCGCACTGCCGGGCAGGCCATACCAGGCCCTTCGTATTCGCAAGAAGCACTGATCGATCCTCAAGGGAAGAATGTCATGTCCGGATTGGCCATCAAGAACGTCAGGAAATCCTATGGAGCGGTGGATATCATCCATGGCGTCGATGTCGATATTTCGGACGGCGAATTCGTCATTCTCGTGGGTCCGTCCGGCTGCGGCAAGTCCACCCTTCTCCGGATGATTGCCGGGCTGGAGGAAATCACCGGCGGAGAAATCTCGATCGGCGGCCGCACGGTCAACAACCTGCAGCCGAAGGATCGCGACATAGCCATGGTCTTCCAGAACTATGCGCTTTATCCGCAGATGACGGTCGCCCAGAATATGGGCTTTGCGCTGGAGCTTGCCGGCGCAAAGCGTGCAGACATCGACCGAAAAGTCGGCGAGGCAGCAAAGATCCTCGGACTTCAGCCATTGCTGGGCCGCAAGCCGGCGCAGCTTTCCGGTGGCCAGCGCCAGCGCGTCGCCATGGGACGGGCCATCGTGCGCGATCCCAAGGTCTTCCTGTTCGACGAACCGCTTTCCAACCTCGACGCCAAGTTGCGCGTCAAGATGCGTGCCGAAATCAAGGCGCTGCATCAGCGGCTGAAAACAACGATCGTCTATGTCACCCACGACCAGATCGAAGCGATGACCATGGCCGACAAGATCGTCGTGCTGCAGGGCGGGAAAGTCGAACAGATCGGCACGCCGCTCGAGCTTTACGACCGGCCGAGAAACGTCTTCGTTGCCGGCTTCCTCGGGTCGCCGGCGATGAATTTCCTGGAGGGCAAGCTTACGGGCGGCGCGAATCCGAGGCTGCGACTGCCGAGCGGCACGGCGATCGAACTATCGGCGGCTCCGGTTCAATCGGACGGCCGGGAGGTGATCATCGGCATCCGTCCGGAGGACCTATCCTTTGCCCGCGACGGCGGCGTGCCAGCCAGGGTTACCGTCGTCGAGCCGACAGGCTCGGAGACCCATGTGGCGCTCGATCTCGAAGGGCGCGAACTGACATGGGTCATGCGCCAGCGCGCGGAACTGACACCCGACCAAACGGTGAACCTCTCCCTCAGATCGTCGAACGTCCACTTTTTCGACAAGCAGACCCAGCAGCGCCTATAAGAATTCGCGCCGTTATCGCGGCCCGCGCCTTTCGGCGTCGCTCATCACCGTCAGGACGCGTTTTACGAAGGCAGCGCCATCGAATTGCTTCGGCGCGCCGGTGGTGGAATGATCCGGCCGCTCGAATATGAACGCCTCGACATTGACCACCGGCAGGTGCAGGCGGCTGCGCACCCGTCCGATCATCGCTGTGTGCGTGACGACAACCTGGCAACCTCTCGGCTCGAATTCCACATCCATCCTAGAAGCTGGAACGGCCGCAACCGTCAGCCCGCGGGCAGACAGGACCGAGCCGATATGCGTGGCAACCTGCTGATTGTCGAGACAGATCAGCACATCCGCCTGACCAGGCTCTGAAGGAGAATCTAAAAGCATCCAGCGACCTCTCATTCAAACTCGGCCGACCATAGAGCTTTTCGGTGTAACGCAGTGTTGTATCTTGTTGCGTTTTGTTTCAGCAGCGTAGCGCTGTCCGCAGCGAGCGAACTTGGCCGCCGCAAACTAAAAGAATTTGCCGCAATGTAATGCAACACATGCGGTCGGCGAAAGCTGGTTTCCTTTGCCTGCCCGATTCGAGCAAGGAGGCAGAATGTGAAGCCAAACAGCAATGCCGGACAGAGCAATCCGGGACGAAATTTGAATGGATCGACTGTTTTAGACCGCTTTCTCGGCAGGCAGAAACGCGTTTATCTCTCTGCCATCTCCCTGTGCTGCAATGTGATTTTCTGCACTATCGGGGCAAGCCCGCGTCAGTTCATCGTCTTCAACATTCTCGTGCTTCTGGCTTTCGCCGCTAGGACCCTGAAGGCCATGCCCGTCGAGACCGAGAACCCCTCCGTCGCAATCGGCAATCGGCCTCCCTCTGCCCGCGACTGGAGACCTATACTGAGCTTTTCAGTGCAACTACTGGCCGCCTGTTATGCGATGACCGTGCTTGTCGACAATCTTGCCGCAAGCCCGACACTGCTCGGTTCGATCCACCAATGAATTCCGTCCGAAAATACCTCGCCGAACGGATGAGATTTCATTTTTTCACACCCATATCCTACCTGGAAAAGCGTTCCGGCCGGAAATTTGCGAGCAGCGGGTGACGCTTACCGGTGGCGATTTCATCCGCGAGCAATTCGCCGGCGATCAGGCCGAGCGTCGCGCCGCTGTGGCTGAAGGCAACGAAATAGCCTTGAATGGATTGCAATTCGCCGAACACGGGATCGCCGTCACCCGGAATAGGTTTTGGGCCAACGCCGTAATCGGCCAGTTCCAGTACCGGATTGCCTTCGAGCACCTTGGATGCCTCTTGCAGCAAGCCTTCGAGCGTGGACGATCTGACCTCATAGCTGCCGTCCGGCTTCACGCCCACCTCTTCCTCCGACCAGGCGGAATCGAGCGCGAAGCCACCGTTCGGTGTCGGCCGGATGGCGACGCGCGGCGTGTTCAAGACTGCTTTCAGCGCATGTTTGACCGGCTTCGTTCTGACGAGAAGCGCAACCGGCGTTCCGTCGGCGATACGCTGCCCCGTCTGAGCGACAATTGCGGGAACGTCCCCGCCGGCGGCAAGCAGCACGGCATCCGCGTCCCAGCGGGCGCCATTGGATGTTGTGACACCGCGAGCGCGCCCCTCTTCGACATTGACGGCTGCACGCCCCGCGTCGGTCACGATCTCGCCGCCGAGGGCCTTGAACTCCTCGGCGAGAACGCCGATCAGCGACGGCAGATCGACCCAGCCTTCACCGGGGTTGAAGATAGCGCCTTGCGGCGTCACCGTGCTTGCGTCGACGCCGGGTGTCGTTTCGGCGATCTTTGCGGGAGCAAGCAATTTGGCATGATAGCCGAGATTGCGTTCATATTCGAAGACCTCGGCGATCTCGTTGCCGGCATCGTCCGCGTCCCAGGTCAAGCCACCATCGAAGCGCAGCCATGGCGCATCCGGATATCGGGCGGCAAGTGTGCGATAACGGTCGATACCCGCCAGGCGCAGCCGGTGATAGGCGTCGGAACGCTTCCGCGCCGAGTTGAGCCAGGCGAGCGAGCGGCCGGATGCCCCGTTCGCCAGCGGGCCATCATTGATGAGAACGGTGCGAACACCGAGCCGCGCCAGATGAACGGCTGTCGAGGCCCCAAAAATCCCGCCACCGACGACGATGACCTTTGAAGGCTTAGTGGAAGCATGCATATCGGGTAACCTCTGTTGACGTTGCTTGACGGTGAAAAAGCTGTCGCCGTTGCGGCGCGTGAGACGGCGGATGTCAAAGGACTTCCGCAAGGAAGCGCTGCAGCCGCTCGCTTCGCGGATTGTCGAAGATCTCCTGCGGCTTGCCCGCTTCGATGATTCGCCCCTCGTCCATAAAGACGACCTGATCCGCGACCTTTCGAGCAAATCCCATTTCATGGGTGACGACCGCCATCGTCATGCCCTGGCTGCCGAGGTTTGCCATCAGATCGAGGACGCCCTTGACCAGTTCCGGATCGAGCGCGCTCGTCACCTCGTCGAACAGGACGACTTCGGGATTCATCGCCAGCGCACGCGCAATGGCGACGCGCTGTTGCTGTCCCCCCGACAGGCCTGCAGGCCGGTGATCGCTACGTCCTGCAAGCCCCACCTCGCCGAGCCGCGTTTTCGCGATCTGCCGCGCCTCCCTCTTCGGCATCTTCTTGATCTTCGTCAGCGAGAGCATGACGTTTTCGAGGGCAGTGTGGTCGGGAAACAGGTTGAAGTGCTGGAACACCATGCCGACCCGCCGGCGCAGGCTCTCCGGCTTCATCGCCAGAATACTTTCCCCATCGAGCAGGATCTCGCCGCGCTTCGGTTCCACCAGCCTGTTCAGACACCGCAGAAGCGTGGACTTGCCCGAGCCCGACGGACCGATGATGCAGGTGACCGTACCGGGAGCGATGTCGAGATCGACACCCTTCAGCACCTCAAGCTCGCCATAGGCCATGCTGAGATCACGGATCTTGAGAGCGCCTCCCTTGAAGCGCGGCCTATGGCTGCCGATCACCACACCTGCTTCGGTCTGCGCGCCGGAGGCGGCTTGCAATTCGCTCACTTCGACCAGCCCGCTGGCTGCACCGGAACCGCGGCCCTGCCTGCCGAGCCGCAGCCGCGCGTCGATATAGTTGACGAAGTGGGTGAGCGGCACGGTAATGACGAGATAGAACGCGCCCGCGAGCAGCAGCGGCGACAGATTTCCCGTGACCACGGCCTGATCCTGTCCGACGCGAAAAATCTCGCGCTCGGAGGCAAGAAGTCCCAGAAAATAGACAAGGCTCGAATCCTTGACGTTTCCGATGAACTGATTGACGAGGGCGGGAAGAACACGGCGTACACCCTGCGGGATGACGATCAGCCGCATTCCCTGTCCATAGCTCATGCTGAGTGCGCGGCACGCCTCCATCTGGCCGCGCTCGACGCTTTGTATGCCCGAACGGAAGATTTCGCCGATATAGGCGCCGGCGATCAGGCTGAGGGCAATGATGCCGAGCGGAAATGGGGAAGGTCCGAATATTTCGCGCCCGATGCGGGCAAAACCCTGTCCGATGATCAGGATCGTCACGATGGCCGGCAGACCCCGGAAGATATCGGTATAGATCCGCGCTGGCAGCCGCAGCCAGCGCGATTGCGAGATGCCCATGACGGCCAGCACCATGCCGATGATGACGCCCAGCACGGTCGAGGCGGCAGCCAGGATCAGCGTGTTCTTCAGGCCGACGCTGATCATGCTCGGCAACACTTCCGCCATGGCGTCCCAATCCAGGAAGCTGCGGCGGAGATTTTCAAGCCAGTCCATTCAGTTCCCCATGAGTTTGCAGGCAAGCGGATGCGGCTGTCCGGCCGGAAATCAGCAGTGCCGTTAAAGGGCCGCCCGGCAAGCGCGGGCGGCTCGCAGCTTCACTTCTTGGGAAGATATTGGTCCGGCATCGGCGAGCCGGGAAACCACTTTTCGTAAAGCGTCTTCCAGGTGCCGTCCTGCATCGCCTGATGAAGCGCGGTATTCAATGCGGTACGGAAGGCGTCGTTCCCCTTCCTCACCACGAAGCCGGCAGGCGCATCGAAGGAGGGAATGTTCACCGCGATCTTCAGCGCCGGATAGCGTTCGCCATATTGCTTGGCCGCCTCGTAATCGAGGAAGTGCGCGTCGATCGTGCCGTTGTTGAGCGCGGCAACTGCGGAGTTGTTGTCGGGGAATTTGACAAGATCGGTGCCGGCGAAATTCTTGGTGGCGTAGCCTTCCTGCAGAGTACCCTGTACCACGCCGAGGCGCTTGCCCTTGAGGCCACTCGCGTCCTTGATATCGGCATCGGGGGTCAGAACCGACAGATAGCCGGCAAGGTAGCCGTCCGAGAAGTCTACCGTTTTCTTGCGTGCATCGGTGGTTCCAATCGCGGCAACCGCTACGTCGAACCGCTCATTCGCGACGGAAGGCAGCAATGCCGAAAATTCCTGTCCGGTGAAGGTCACCTTATCCTTCGGGAAGCCGATGCGGGATGCGACATTCAGGAAAAGTTCGATATCGAAACCGGTAAACTGACCGTCGGCGGTCGCAAATGTGTAGGGCTTTGCATCTCCCATCGTGCCGACGCTGATAACATTCGGATCGATGAGATTATAGGGGTTGTCGGCTGCAGCAGCAGACCCGATGCCGACTGCCAAAAGATATGCCAGGACGCCAGCGCGCACTGGAGCGATGACGGCCGAGACTATACCAGATTTGTTCATGTTCGTTCTCCGCTCTGTAAGGGTGCTCTTATCGGCATTTGTACGTGCTTGTCCGCTCCTCCACCGGGCGCCGTTGAAGGAATATGTGGACAAGAAACCGGTCTCATTTAGAAAGAGACCGGTCTCATTGATATTTGGTAACTTGAGATTGACCTCCCGTCAACAACTCTTGTAGTCGTCGTCGCATGGAAAATTTCGCCGCTTCGAAACGCTCAGTCACCGTCGCCGATGTCGCAAGGGCGGCGAAGGTCTCGAAGGCCACCGCGGCCCGCGTTCTGGGCGGCTATGGTGTGGTCAGCGACAAGATCCGCGCGCAGGTAATGGCCGCGGCGACAGCGCTTGAGTATCGGCCAAACGAGCTCGCCCGCAGTATGACCACCGGAAAATCCGGCATTATCGGGGTCGTGGTCGGCGATATCGAGAACGCGTTCTTCAGCCTCGCAGTCCGCGGCATCAGCGATGCCGCGCGCATCGCGGGCTTCAATGTCATCATTGCGAATTCAGGAGAAGAGCTTAATGCCGAGAAATCGGCGGTTGACCTGCTCATCGGCAAGCGCGTCGACGGCCTCATCGTGACCCCTTCGCGGTGCGATCGTATGGATCACCTGCAGGATGTTCGCCGCGTCGGCGTCCCCTTGGTCCTGTTCGACAGAAGCATTCCGGAACTCGGGGTCGATTCCGTGACCGGCGACGACCGCGACGCCGCCGTTGCGGCGACACGGCATCTGCTCGAGGCAGGACATCGCCGCATCGCCTATGTATCCGCCCTTGAGGCCGACGGCGAGCACATCGCGGACAGCCGGCATCTTTCCAACTCCGCGGTGCGGGAGCGCGTGGAAGGTTTTTTGAGCGTGCTGACAGAGGCGGGACTGAAGAACCCGCAGCACTATGTCAGGCTCGGCGCGACCGACCAGGAACGGACGAATGCCGTTTTGAAGCATTTGCTTGAGGAGGGATCGCCCCCCACGGCTCTGGTGGCATCCGACAGCCTCGTCGGGCTCAGACTGTTCAGATCACTCCAATCTCTCGGCCTGTCCATCCCACAGGACATATCGATGATCTCCTTCCTCGATGCGGACTGGACGACCGTCACCACGCCGCCGATCACCGTCATCGATCAGCCGGTCTATGAGATGGGCAAAAAGGCGGCTGAAAGACTTATTTCCCGATTGAACGGCAAAGAGCTGGCCGCGGAGCGCACAACCGTCAAGACAAGTCTGATCCAGCGTGGATCCGTAGCGCCGCCGCGTCGAAAGTAACTCAAAGCCTTGCTTCGGCCGCGGCGGATTGCCGCGAAAGCGTTTTGTAGGGATGAATTCGCATGCCCGTTGCTTAGGATTCGAGAGATTCGAGGAGAGGATTTCAGATGTATCTCGGTACGCAGTTTGAGGCTCGGGACGATGATGATTACCGCGTCATGGCACAGTTGGGCGTCAGGCACGTCAATGCCGATCCCGCCGGCAATCCGCACGACTGGACGCTCGATATTCTGAAGGCCCACCGCGAGCACATCGAAAGTTTCGGCCTCATCCTCGATATGATCCAGCTCCCCATGAGCTCACGGGTGATCGAAGAGCAATATAGCCCGGATATCCTGACTGCCGGACCGAACCGTGATCGCCAAATCGATTCCATCTGCCGTCTGATCGAAAATGCCGCCGCCGTCGGCATTCCCTCCGTCAAATACAATCTCAATATTATCGGCATCCCTCGCACCGAATTGGAAATCGGCCGCGGCGGATCGAGAAACGAGGCCTTTCGCTGGGAAAAGGCCGATCACGATGCGCCGCCTTCGATCGTCGGCATCCTCTGTGAGGAGGAAAATTGGGAGCGTATCGACTATTTCCTGTCACGCGTCGTTCCGGTCGCCGAGTCCTGCAAGGTGCGGCTTGCCTGTCATCCGCACGATCCCTACACGCCGCCCGGCTATCGCGGGGTGACGCGAGTTCTCGGCAGCGTGGATGGCCTGAAGAAGTTCGTTCAGATGCACGAGAGCCCCTATCATGGGCTGAATTTCTGCCAGGGCACGGTCGGCGAGATGCTCGACAATCCGGCCGAGGAAATTTTCGACGTCATCCTCTGGTTTGGCGAGAGGGGCAAGCTCTTCAACGTCCATTTTCGTAATATCCGCGGCCGGAAGCTTTCGTTCATGGAGACCTTTCCGGAGGAAGGCGACATGGATATGTGGCGTTCGCTGAAAACCTACGCCGATGTCGGCTACCGATATATGATCATGCCGGATCATGTGCCGCGCGTTTCCGGGCGTGACCCGGAAAACACCGCCTTCGCTTTCACCTATGGCTACATTGCCGCCATGTTGCAGGTGCTGGAGAACGACAAACGTTAGTGGCGGTGAGCCCGTCGCTCAGAGGATGGTCAACAGGGGAACGGTTTTTCTGCACAATGTTGCCATTGATGCCTTTCGCTCCTCCCCTAGATCAGGGGTGAGGAGAGCTCGATGCGCATTGAACATGCCTTTCTGTTCGATCTTGACGGCACGTTGGTGGACAGTGTCTATCAGCATGTGCTTGCGTGGAAAGAGGCCTTGGATGCCGAGGGCATAGACCTCTCGATATGGCGCATTCATCGAAAAATCGGAATGAGCGGTGGACTGTTCACCAACCAGTTGCTCCGTGAAACCGGCATCGAAATAACCGATAAGAAAAATGAGCGGCTGCGGCAGCTTCACGCCGAAGCCTATCGTCGGCTTGGCGCTCAGATACATCCTCTACCCGGCGCGAGCGAACTTCTCCGATGGCTTTCGGACGCCAAGATTCCGTTCGCGATCGCCACAAGCGGTCGCATGGAGACGGCGGCGGTCAATATTGCCGCCTTGGGGATCGATCCGGACGCGTTTCCAGTCATCACTCGCGACAAGGTCAAATATGCCAAGCCCGACCCGGACCTGTTCATTGCCGCAGCCGAAGCGCTGGGGGTTGCGACAGAGAATTCGATTGTCGTAGGAGATGCCATCTGGGACATGCTTGCGGCGACACGTTGCAGGGCGCTCGGGGTCGGCCTGCTGAGCGGCGGCTATGGCCAGGAAGAACTTAGGGATGCAGGGGCGATCCGCGTCTACGAAGATCCGGCCGATCTGCTCTATCATATCGATGAAGTGGGCGGACGGCGCTGACGGGTCAGCTCCTCGCAGGCATATTATAGGGCGTGATAATTTCCACTGCGGACAGCACGGCCGGCGCGACACGCTCTTTCAGCAGACCGCTCATAATTGCTCGAAATGCCGAACGCGCGTCCGTTCGCAGGTCGTGATGCAACACAAAATCGATCTTACCCGTGGCAAGCAGTGCGCGATTGTCGGCATCGAGATCATGCGCGACAAAAACGCGGATTTTCCTTCGAGCCTCCGCGAAGGCGGCGAGCACGGCCCTGTTTCCGCCGCCGATGGAATAGACCGCATTGATCGTCGCATCTGCCGCGATGGCGCGGGCGGCAAGAATGCCTGTGGCCGCGTCGGCGCCGTGACCTTCGCTGATTTCGGCAACGCCGATCTGGGGATAGTGCTCGCGAAGTATGCGGCGAAAGCCGATCTCCCGCTCCTCCTCGCCGCGAAAGCGTCCGCTCGATAGCGTCACGAGCACCCTAGCGGCGGCCCCATCAAAGCAATTCCCGACAAGATAGGCCGCTGTCTCGCCGGCGGCTCGGTTGTCGGCGCCTGCGTAGACCGCGCGCGACGAATTCGGCAGGTCGGTCACTAGGGTGACGACGGTGACGCCGGCATTGGTCGCACGCTCGACCGCAGCGGCAATCTCGGGAATATCGGGCGCCTTCAGCACTATCCCGTGGGTGCCTCTGAGACGGATACGATCGATCAGTTGCACCATCTCGACCGGCTTCATGACTTCCGCAAAATGAAAACGGCAGCGGAAGACCGTCGGCAAAAAGGTCGCGACCTCTGCTTCGAAGGCGGCGCGCACGGCATTGGAAAAGCGCTCCGGTGTCTCCATGACGATATCGATCGCCAGCGTTTGCCCACTCGCCGCAACACCCGCCTGCTGCTTTTCCAGTTCGGCAATCGCCGCTTTCACCCGCATTTCGGTCTGCCGCCGCACGCCTGCCCGTCCGTTCAGCACCCGGTCGACCGTGGCGGTGCTGAGCCCGGCTTGAAAGGCGATGTCCTTGACGAGAAAGGGATGCGACATGCGGCTCGTTCTGATGGTTTTTTGATGGATTTGTGATCTATAACACACCGGCATCTGCCGTATAGTGCCTTCATCAGAGATGGAGGAGCATCCGATGAAATCAGACAATCTTCAAAAACTACGCGCCGACCGCGTCTGGCTGACCGAAGACGCCTGTGACCTCGACGATTTTCGCGCGCTCGCCGAAAAAACCACCTTGCTTTCGGACTACCCGACCGCCGATCACGTCGAAAAAAATGTGCTGATCTACGACAGCCGCAAGGTTCTGGCTGACATTGCTACCCCGCAAGGCCGCAGCGCCGTGCTCGCAGAAATCTGCGAAGCCTTCGGCGAGGGTCCGGGCGTGGTCGTCTTCAAGCGTGCTTATGACGATACATCCGTCATCGATCGCGCCAGCGCGATTTTCAACGAGATCATCGAGGAGCAGCATCGCACCGCGACCGGCGGCGGCGACCACTTCGCCAAGCCCGGCGCTAACGACCGTATCTGGAATTCGCTGGAGAAGCATTGCCTCGCCGATCCCGAAAACTTCGCGGAATACTATGGCAATGCCATTGTCGCGATTGCCAGCGAAGCCTGGCTCGGGCCGAGCTATCAGATGACGGCGCAGGTCAACCGCGTTAACCCCGGCGGCGCGGCACAATCCGCTCACCGCGACTACCATCTCGGTTTCCAATCATCGAAGGTGATCGAGCAGTTTCCGGCCCATGTGCATAGGCTCTCGCCCGTTCTGACGCTGCAGGGCGCGGTCGCCCATTGCGACATGCCGCTCGAAAGCGGTCCGACGCTTTTCCTGCCGCACAGCCAGACCTACGTACCCGGCTATCTCGCATTAAAGCGCCAGGAGTTCCGCGACTATTTCGATCGCAACCATGTTCAGCTCCCGCTCGAAAAAGGCGATGTCGCCTTCTTCAATCCTGCCCTTTTCCATGCGGCCGGTAACAACCGCTCGGCCGATATCAAGCGCGTGGCAAACCTGTTGCAGGTTTCCTCCGCCTTCGGCCGCGCCATGGAAACGGTCAATCGCCGGCGCATGAGCGCCAATCTGTTTCCCGCGCTGAAGGCGTTGAAATCGGCCGGTAAGCTCTCCGAGGCGGAAGTGTCGAATGCCATTGCCGCCTGCGCCGAGGGCTATTCCTTCCCCACCAATCTCGACCGAGACCCGCCCATCGGAGGCCTCGCGCCGAAGACGCAGGCGCAACTGATGCATGAGGCGCTGGAAGGAAACTGGAGCGACGAGGCTTTCAGCGAGGCGCTTGCCGAACAGGCAGAAAAGAAGCTGACCTGACAGTATTGAAGGCGCATCATCCAACAAAACGAAGCCTCTCGCAGTGCGAGGGGCTTTCCGCACATTCTATCAAATCATTTCCGGGAGGAACCAAATGAGCACAGACCACAGCCGTCTCGACGGCAAGATCGCCATCGTCACCGGCGGCACGCAGGGGCTCGGCGCCACCATCACGCGTCTCTTTGCAGATCGGGGCGCCAAAGGCATCGTCATTTGCGGACGCAACGACGTGAAGGGCAAGGCCAAGGCTGAAGAGATCTCGGCGGCAACAGGCACGAAGGTCGTCTATGTCAAAGCCGACCTCGGCAATGTCGAAGAGGCGCGGAACGTCGTGCATGTCTGCGACCAGACCTTCGGTCGCGTGGATGCACTGGTGAATGCCGCCGCCATTACTGACCGCGGCAACATTCTCGACACCAGCCCCGAGCTTTTCGACACCATGTTCGCCGTCAATGTCCGCGCGCCGTTCTTCCTGATGCAGGAAACGGTGAAAATCATGCGGCGCGAGAAGATCGAAGGCACCATCGTCAATATCGGCTCGATGTCGGCCAAGGCTGGCCAACCCTTCATCGCCGCCTATTGCGCCTCCAAGGGCGCGCTGGAAACCCTGACGAAAAACACTGCCTACGCGCTGCTGCGCAACCGTATCCGCGTCAACGGCCTTAACATCGGCTGGATGGCCTCGGAAGGCGAAGACCGGATCCAGAGGGAATATCACGATGCACCGTCCGACTGGCTGGAAAAGGCCGCGGCGAGCCAGCCTTTCGGCCGTCTGGTCGACCCGCAGGAAGTGGCCCGCGCCTGCGCCTATCTGTCATCAGCCGAATCCGGCCTCATGACCGGCTCGGTCATCTGTTTCGACCAGTCGATCTGGGGCGCTTACGACGGATCGCCGCATCCGGTTGCGGCCCTCTGAGAAAACGCGAAATCGGATCGCCCTATCGGATAGGCTGGGCTCCGTCGAAACTTTAGGGTAAGCTTATATGCTTGGGGAGATTCCAGCGGGGGCGCATAATGGCTATCTTCATGGACCGACATGATCTTGCGGGGATCACTGCGGCCGATATTGCCGAAGCACATCGTAAGGATCTCGACATTCAAGATCGGTACGGGGTCAAGTTCCTCACCTATTGGTTCGACGAGCGGCGCGGAACTGCTTTTTGCCTGATGGATGCGCCGGACATGGAAACCGCCCAATGCGTGCACCGCGAGGCGCATGGCTTCATCGCCGCCGAGGTTGTCGAAGTCGCCCTGTCGGCAGTCGAGGCATTTCTCGGCCGAATTCATGATCCCGAGCCGGCATCCGGACAGTCCGCTGTCGAAATGGATGCCGGTCATAGGGCCATTCTGTTCACCGATATCGTCGGCTCGACCGAGATGACATCGCGTCTCGGTGACCGCATGGCGACTGAACTGGTGAGGGCGCACGATGCTGTCGTGCGCAGATGCCTCGCCCGATCGTCAGGCCGCGAGGTAAAGCACACCGGCGACGGGATCATGGCAATGTTCGTCTCGACAACTGCAGCCGTCGATTGCGCCATCGCGATCCAGCAGGAATTCAAGCGTTACAATCAGGACAATCTCGAACCGCTTCATATACGCATCGGCCTGGATTGCGGCGAGCCCGTCGAGGACAGCAACGACTTGTTCGGTTCAACGGTTCAACTGGCAGCACGATTGTGTGCCTCGGCCTCTGCCGATCAGATCCTCGTGTCGGAAAGCATTTTTCGAGAATACGGCACCGCCGATTTCTTCGCACATGCGACCCACCGGCGGCTGAAAGGTTTTTTGAAGCCTGTCTTGGTCCTCCAATGTGACTGGTGCAAAGCCGCCATCCAATGATCGAATTCTCGTGACCATTGCGAAAATTCGTTCCTATGTCCCTTCGATGGGCGGATTTCGGACGCTCTCCATCAATTATTTTTCGCCCTTAAGTGGCGCTTTCCCTATCGCCGCAGAGACCGCGATAACTGCTTATAAGGGCGGGAAAATCTGGCGCGACCATCTGCAGCGACCTCATGCTACTTCAAAGGAGAACATGTCGGCGAGCATTCCTGCGGCATAAAAAAGGGAACAAAGCAGCGGCGGCGAAAGTTCTCATGTCGAACTCTCATGTCGAACCAACGTGAGCAGCGGCGATGACATCAACTGCGAACGAGGGGTTGCCGAGCACTCCACCCCAAATTTACTACGTCAATCCCCTGCTTCTCAGAGGGATCGACGCATGGCGCGAGCTTTTTGATCACGCAAAGGATATTGGTTTCGATACGGTTCTGACGGCGCCGCTTTTCGATCGAGGCGGCAACAGCGTGTTCGCGGCTCAGGATTTCGAAAATCTTGACCCTGAACTCTCCCTTGGGACATCTCTCGTCGACGGCTTAGGGGCTTTGGCAGTCGCTGCGCGAGAGCGGGGTGTGGCCCTCATGATGGATCTCGTGCTCGATAGAAAGGCACGCGATCCGTCGCGGGATTTGCGTCCGATTGATCCGAGGCTCTCGCCATTGGACGCAAGCAGCTCCCTCATTACCCTCACCGCAGAAGATCGGCAATCACAGCTCCTGGCCGAATGGACGAAACGGCTGCAGACGCTGAGCGGGCTTGGAATATCGGGCTATCGCTGTCTGGGCACCGATCGCATACCACCGGAGCTATGGCGATCTTTGATCACGGCGATCCGGGAACAGGCGCCGAACGTGCAATTCATGGCCTGGACGCCCGGCACTGCCTTCGAGGCGAGGGCTGCACTAGCCGGTCTCGGCTTTGATGGCTGCTTTTCCTCGATGGCCTGGTGGGACTTCGACGAAAGGTGGTTCATAGAGGAGCATCGCGTTCAGCAACCGCTTGGCTGGCAAATCGCTTTTCCGGAGCCACCATTTGCCAAACGGATGGCTCACGGTACGGAAAGCCGGGAAATACGCGAACGACGGTCCATAAGGGCGCTGCGCCTTGCCACGTCATTGGGCGGCGGGCTCATGATCCCGATGGGATTCGAATATGGCGCCGCCCTGCCGCTCGATCCCACCCACGGAGACGGATCGGGATTGCGGGGCCTCCGATATGACCTGGCCTTCGATATCTCGTCCGAAATTCGCGCTGCCAACATGGAACTAGGCACGAACGGCGCGAAGTTTCATTCGTCGCTTTCTCTTATCCGCAGCGCAAGCAGCCCGGTATCCGCACTCCTTCATTCAAACGAAGAAGACCTTCGGGATGCAGACCGCGTACAGATCATCCTTCTCAACAGAGACCTCCGGCGAAGCGCTCCTGCTCCTTTGACGGCGCTGCGCGAGGCAGCCTCGCGCTTTCTCCCCTTTAAGAAGGGCGTTGATGCGGCCCTGCGCCTGCGGGCCGGAGAAATTATCGCGTTCGAGGCGACGGCCTCGACGCCGATCACGGTCGCTCCCACGCTGGACATTACAAAGGCTATCGCCTCGCCGCGCCTGGCAATCGAAAATATCATGCCTCGGGTCGATGACGGACGGTTTCCGGTCAAGCGGATCGTCGGCGACGTCGTCTCGGTCGAGGCTGATATCTTCGCCGACGGACATGATCCGATCGCCGCAGCCCTCCTATGGCGCTCCGCGGATGCGACTGCATGGAACGAAGTGGCGATGCGGCTGGTCGAGAACGACCGGTGGCGGGCCGAATTTCCGCTGGAGCGGGTCGGCCGGTATGAATTCGCAGTCGAGGCCTGGAAGAGCCTGTTTGCGGTCTTTCGCTATGAGCTGTCGAAGAAGAACGAGGCGAGGCTCGATCTCAAGTTGGAAATCCAGGAAGGAATGAACCTCGTTCGCGCAGCACTCGCCGAGGCGCGGGACACGCTTCGCACCGAGCTGCAGGCACTGTTTGAAAAGCTTGAATCCTCCTCACAGGCGGACCGGACTGCAATTCTGCTTAATCTGCATACGTCCGAACTGATGGCGCGAGCGGATAAGCGACCCTTCCGAGTTCGCTCGGAAGCGAGCATAGTGGATGCGGAGCGGAAGGCTGCGGCATACGCAAGCTGGTACCAGATCTTTCCACGCTCGCAGAGCGGCGACCCAGGCAGGCACGGCACCTTCGACGATGTTGTCGCAAGACTGCCGGCCATTCGCGACATGGGTTTCGATGTGCTCTATTTTCCGCCGATCCATCCGATCGGTTCGACCAACAGGAAGGGGCGCAACAACAGCCTGCAAGCGGGCCCGGGCGATCCTGGAAGTCCCTATGCCATCGGCTCGCCCGCCGGCGGGCACGATGCCATCCATCCGGAACTCGGCACGTTCGATGATTTTCGTCGCCTAATCAAAGCGGCCGAGGAGCATGGCCTTGAGATCGCGCTCGATCTCGCAATCCAGACATCGCCCGATCACCCTTGGCTGAAGGAGCATCCGGGTTGGTTTGATTGGCGGCCGGACGGAACGATCCGTTACGCCGAGAACCCGCCGAAAAAATACGAAGACATCGTTAACGTCGATTTTTACACCAGGGATTCCCTGCCCGGCCTATGGCTCGAGCTGCGGCGGGTCGTCCAAGTATGGGTGGATCAGGGCGTAAAGCTGTTTCGCGTCGACAATCCTCACACCAAACCATTTCCTTTCTGGGAATGGCTGATCGACGATATCAGGGCGCGTCACCCGGATGTGGTTTTCCTGTCGGAAGCGTTCACCAAGCCGAAAGTCATGTACCGGCTCGCAAAGCTCGGCTTTTCCCAATCCTACACATACTTCACCTGGCGCAATGCCAAATGGGAGCTCGAACACTATATGCGAGAGCTCACCCAGACGGAGGTGAAGGATTTTTTCCGCCCGCATTTCTTCGTCAACACGCATGATATCAATCCGGACTTTCTGCAGAACGCGCCCCGCCCCGCCTTCCTGATCCGCGCGGCACTCGCGGCGACGCTTTCAGGTCTTTGGGGTGTTTATAACGGTTTTGAACTTTGCGAGGGACGTCCTGACGCCAAGCGCAAGGAATATGCCGACAGCGAGAAATATGAAATTCGCGCCTGGGATCACGATCGGCCCGGCAACATCATCGCCGAGATCCGGATGCTGAACCGGATCAGAAACGAAAACAGCGCCCTGCATTCGCACCTGGGGCTGACGCTTCTTTACGCAGCCAACGACAATATTCTGTTTTTCGAAAAAGCAAGCCCTGCCCGCGACAATGTCCTGCTCGTCGCCATTACCCTCGATCCTCACCACCCACAGGAGAGCGAGGTCGAGATACCGCTGTGGCTCTGGTCACTCGGGGATGACGGTACGTTGGACGCCGAGGATCTCATCGGCGGCGGTCGCTTCAGTTGGACCGGCAAACGGCAGAGGGTCTGGCTCGATCCGCACAGCCTGCCCTTCGCCATCTGGCGCGTCCGGTCAAGGGAGGCATGAATGGACACGACGCACCGCGACAGAGAGCGCGATCCACTCTGGTACAAGGACGCGATGATCTATCAGCTCCATATCAAATCGTTCTATGATGCCAACAATGACGGCGTCGGCGATTTTGCTGGGCTGCACCAAAAACTCGACCATATCGCGTCACTTGGAATCAACGCCATTTGGCTGCTTCCCTTCTTCCCGTCGCCGCGCCGCGACGACGGTTATGACATTGCCGATTATGGCAATGTCAGCCCAGATTACGGAACGATGGAGGATTTTCGAGCCTTCGTGGACGCCGCCCATCAGCGCAATATCCACGTCATCATCGAACTCGTGATCAACCACACCTCGGACCAGCACCCGTGGTTCCAACGCGCCCGGCAAGCACCGGCAGGATCGCCCGAACGGGAATTTTATCTCTGGTCGGATACTGATCAGAGGTTTTCGGAAACCCGCATCATTTTCGTCGATACCGAAAAATCCAACTGGACATGGGATCCGGTCGCCGGCGCCTACTATTGGCATCGGTTCTACTCGCACCAGCCGGATCTGAACTTCGACAACCCGCTTGTGATGGAAGAATTGCTGAAGGTGATGCGCTTTTGGCTGGAAACCGGCATCGACGGTTTTCGTCTGGATGCCATCCCCTACCTCGTCGAACGGGACGGCACGATCAACGAGAACCTGCCCGAAACCCACGCGATCCTCAAGCGGATACGCGCGGCGCTGGATTCGACCCATCCCGGCGTGATGCTGCTCGCCGAGGCGAACCAGTGGCCGGAAGACACGCGCGAATATTTCGGCGACGGCGACGAATGCCATATGGCGTTTCACTTCCCGCTGATGCCGCGCATGTACATGGCGATCGCCAAGGAAGACCGTTTTCCGATCACCGATATTCTGCGCCAGACGCCCGAAATTCCAGACATCTGCCAATGGGCGATATTCCTGCGCAATCATGATGAGCTGACGCTCGAAATGGTGACCGACGCCGAGCGCGATTATCTGTGGGAAACCTATGCCTCCGATAAGCGCGCACGCATCAACCTCGGTATCCGGCGGCGCCTTGCGCCGCTGATGGAGCGCGACCGCCGCCGCATCGAGCTTATGAACGCGCTTCTCCTCTCCATGCCGGGAACGCCGGTGATCTATTATGGCGACGAAATCGGCATGGGGGACAACATCTATTTGGGTGACAGGGATGGCGTCAGGACGCCGATGCAGTGGTCTCCCGACCGCAATGGCGGTTTTTCGCGCGTTGACCCTGCGCGCCTCGTTTTGCCTCCGGTTGCCGATCCCCTCTATGGATTTGAAGCCGTCAATGTCGAGGCGCAAAGCACGGATGCACATTCGCTCCTGAACTGGATGCGCAGGATGCTGGCGCTGCGCGGCAAACATCCGGCATTCGGTCGCGGCTCGCTGCGTTTCCTCTCGCCGACTAACCGGAAGATCCTCGCCTATCTACGCGAACACGAAGACGAAACGCTTCTCTGCGTTGCCAATCTTTCCCGCCTGCCGCAGGCCGTGGAACTCGACCTATCGCAGTTCGAGATGCGTGTGCCGATAGAACTGACGGGCATGTCGCCATTTCCACCCATCGGCCAATTGACCTATCTATTGACGCTACCGCCTTACGGCTTCTTCTGGTTCCAGTTGGTCGCCGATGCCGATGGGCCCGCCTGGCGGACGGCTCCGCCCGAGCAACTCCCCGATCTGTTGACGATGGTCATCCGCCGGGACCTGCTGGAATTAGTGGACGAGCCAAGGCATTCGAAGATCTTGAATTCCGAAATCCTGCCGGCATATCTTTCCAAGCGCCGCTGGTTTGGGGCGAAAGACCAGCCATTGCAGGCAGCCCGGCTCATTTCCGCGACACCCATTCCCTTTGCTGAAGGTGTCGTGCTCGGTGAACTAGAGGCAGAGCTTCCGAACCATACGGAATCCTATCAGCTACCGCTTGCCGTGGCGTGGGATGACACGCAGCCTCCCGTACTTGCTCAACAGCTCGCGCTGGCCAGGCTCCGCCAGGGCAGGCGCGTCGGCTTCCTGACGGATGGTTTTGCCGTGGATGCGATGGCGCGCGGAATCGTGCGCGGCCTTTGCGAACGGTCCCACACCACTGGCCGCACCGGAACCATAGAATTCATCGGCACCGATCAGCTCGATCATCTCGACATGACGCCCGACATGCCGATCCATTGGCTCTCGGCCGAGCAGTCGAATAGTTCGCTGATCATCGGCGACTTGGTCATCATCAAACTGATCAGGCATATCTTTCCCGGCATGCATCCGGAGGTCGAGATGACGCGCTTCCTGACCCGGGCCGGCTATGATCACACCGCCCCCTTCCTCGGCGAGGTCGCGCATACCGATCCCAGCGGACGCCGATCCACGCTCATCATCGTGCAGGGCGCAATCCGAAACCAGGGTGACGCTTGGGATTGGATGCTGAGCAATCTTCGCCGCGCCGCCGATGAATTCGCCCTAAGTGATCCGGCCGCTCAGCCGCGGGACGATTTCTTCCAGTCGCTGACGAACTTCGTCGCCATGATTGGCCAGCGGCTTGGTGAGCTGCATGTGGTGCTTGCTCAACATACCGAAGAAGAAGCTTTCAAACCGGTCACTGCGGCTGAACCGGAAATCGCATCGCTGAAAGAGACGATCGCCGGCGAAGTTTCGTACGCATTCTCAAAGCTTGCGGAACTGGACGAGACCGCCGATCCGGCTGTCGATGCATTGGCCAAGCCGCTTCTGCAGCGCAAGGCAGCGATTATCGATCTGGCCGACACGCTGGCGGAAAGCGTCCGCGGTACGCTCATGACACGTGTGCATGGCGACTTCCATCTCGGCCAGATTCTCGTGAGCGAAGGCGATGCGGTAATCATCGATTTCGAAGGCGAGCCTGCGCGAAACCTTGCCGAGCGCCGCGCCAAGACCAGTCCGTTGCGCGATGTGGCAGGACTGTTGCGGTCGCTGAGCTATCTGGCCGCGACCGCCGACCTCGATAATGATGCAGTCATCGAGCACGAAAATGAGCGCCGACGGAAAGCCATCGCCGGCTTCGCCCTAAAAGCGGAGCGCGCTTTTCTCGACGCCTATTTCGAAGCGATTTCGAAGTCGGAGGCATTGTCGATGCCGCCCGAACAACGACGCAGGATTCTGGACGCCTTTCTTCTGGAGAAAGCTGCTTATGAAGTCGCCTACGAGGCGCGCAACCGGCCAAAATGGCTGCCCATTCCATTGGCAGGGCTTTCGGGCATCCTGTCCAATCTTCTGGAGGCCCGCTAATGGATATCGAACGCTCCGACCTTCTCGCCGGCATCGGACAGGACGCGATTGCAGCGCTGACTCAAGGACGCCACGGCGATCCGTTTGCGGTCCTCGGAATCCACAGGCACGGCGTGTTCACGATCGTGCGGATATTCATGCCCGGCGCGGATGCGGTGGATATCATCGATACCGCCAGCGGCAATGTCCTGACCGCCTGCCAGCTTGTTCACCCGGCTGGATTGTTTGCAGCCGCCGTTGCTTCAAAATTGGACTGTTGCCTGCGGATCAAATGGCCGGACGCGATTCAAGTGACCGAGGATCCCTACAGCTTCGGACCTTTGCTAGGCGAACTCGATCTCCATCTGATTGCTGAGGGAACCCATTACAACCTAAGTCGGACACTCGGCGCGGTCGCAATGGAAGTCGACGGAATCGCCGGCGTTCGCTTCGCCGTGTGGGCACCGAACGCACGACGGGTTTCGGTCGTGGGAGATTTCAATTCATGGGACGGCCGGCGCAACCCCATGCGCCTGCGGGCACCCGCCGGCGTTTGGGAGATCTTCATTCCACGGCTGACGCCCGGCGAACGCTATAAGTTCGAGATCGTCGATGCAAACGGTACCTGCCTTCCGCAGAAAGCCGATCCGGTCGCGCGGGCGAGCGAAGCTGCCCCGTCAACGGCCTCCATCGTCGCGTCGTCAACACCGTTCCGCTGGAGCGACGACACGTGGCTGCATACCCGGCAATCGCGAAAAAGTCTGGAAGGCGCCATGTCGGTCTACGAAGTCCATGTGGGTTCGTGGCTTCGAAATCTTCAGGACGGCAACAGGTCTTTCGATTGGATCGAACTCAGTCAGCGGCTTGTACCCTATGCGCGCGACATGGGGTTCACCCATATAGAGTTGCTTCCCATAATGGAGTACCCGTTCGGCGGCTCCTGGGGCTACCAGCCTCTCGGCCTTTTCGCCCCTACTGGACGCTACGGCACACCGGAAGATTTCGCCTATTTCGTCGATCGGTGCCATGGGGCAGGTCTGGGTGTGATCCTCGACTGGGTGCCCGCACATTTCCCGACCGACGTCTGGGGCCTGTCCCGCTTCGACGGGAGCGCCCTCTACGAGCACGAGGATCCCCGAGAAGGTTTCCACGCCGATTGGAACACCCTGATCTACAATCTCGGCCGCAACGAGGTGAAAGGCTTTTTGATCGCCAGCGCCTTGGAGTGGCTGGAGCGCTACCATGTGGATGGCCTGAGGGTGGATGCGGTGGCTTCGATGCTCTACCGCGACTATAGCCGCAACGAAGGCGAATGGGTTCCCAATCGGTACGGCGGCCGGGAGAATCTGGAAGCGGTCGAATTCCTCAAGCACCTGAACAGCATCATTCATCAGCGATGCCCCGATGCACTCATGATTGCCGAGGAATCCACGGCGTGGCCCGGCGTGACGAGACCACCGGAGCAAGGCGGCCTGGGATTCGACATCAAATGGAACATGGGCTGGATGCATGACAGCCTCACTTACATGTCGAAGAATCCCGTTTATCGCCGCCATCATCATGACATGATGACCTTCGGCATGATCTATGCCTATTCCGAGCGCTTCATGCTGCCGCTCTCGCACGACGAGGTTGTTCACGGAAAAGGCTCCCTTCTGGCGAAAATGCCGGGCGACGACTGGCAGAAATTCGCCAATCTTCGGGCCTATTTCGCCTTCATGTGGGGCTATCCAGGCAAAAAGCTGCTTTTCATGGGCGGGGAAATCGCGCAGCCCGGCGAGTGGCAGCACGATCAATCCGTAACCTGGGATGTCCTCGACCAACCGCGACATGCCTCCATGCAGCGTCTGGTCAGAGATCTGAACGGCATTTATGGCAGGGAGGACGCCCTGCAATTCGGAGATCTCGATCCACAGGGCTTCGAATGGGCCGTGGTCGATGACGCGGCCAATTCCGTTTTCGCGATGCTACGGTTTCCGCAAGACCGCTCCTATTCGATTCTCGTCGTGTCGAATTTCACGCCCGTTCCGCGCTACGACTATCGCATCGGCGTTCCGACGGAAGGCATATGGGTCGAGGAGTTCAATAGCGATGCACCTGAATATGGCGGCACCGGCCTGGTGAACGGGGCAGTGCCGGCGACCTCGTCTTCGCTGAACGGCCGCCCCGCCTCGCTATCCCTGCAACTGCCGCCGCTCGCGACCATCTTCGTCAAAAGCCCTCGATGATTGCAATCGCGGAAATCCCGTCCTGCGTCTCTTCGAGACTTTGATCATTGCATCGTTCACGCGAACAAGGCAGCATGCTCTTCCTTGGCGCAGCAGCAGACCAGTAGATTTGTATTTCGCCGAATTGCTACTTGTTGCCGAGGATAAGAGGCAAAGGGACTGACACCGTAATGGTGACGCGCGCGCAGCAAATTGGCGTCGTTATCGGCCTGGCGATTGTCACAGCGCTTACGGTCCTGCGGGCCAGCGACCCTCAGTTGCTGAGGCTCGCCCGTGATTTGACATTCGACCAGTATCAGCGCCTGGTGCCCCGGACATTCGAAAACCAGCCTGTTCGGGTGATCGACATAGACGAAGCGTCGCTGCGCGAGTTCGGTCAATGGCCTTGGCCAAGGAACCGGATTGCCGCCCTTGTGGACAGGCTTTCCGATATGGGCGCGTCCGCCATCGCTTTCGATGTCCTTTTCGCCGAGCCAGATCGCCTCTCGCCTCGCAATGTCGTTCGTGACGTCACCGGGGTCGATCCCACATTGCTCGGCAAACTGCCGGACAATGACGAAATCTTTTCCCGATCGCTGTCCGGACGGCCCGTGGTGCTGGGCGTCGGCCTCTCCAACGAAGGAAACTATCTGCCGCCGGTCAAGGCGGGATTTGCCTATACCGGCGAAAATCCCTTCGGCGCGCCGCCGGCAATCAAGGCGGCGACGCCTCTGCAGCCGCTATTGGAGGCTAATGCCGCCGGCATCGGCCATATCAGCCTCAATCCGGGCGCATCATCGGCGGTGGTGCGCGCGGTCCCGCTTTTCCTCAGCGACGGCAAGAGGCTTTATCCCAATCTCGCGCTCGAAGCGCTCCGTGTCGCACAGGGAGCCTCCACCTACATCCTCGACGCGGCGCCGGACAAGCCGAACACGCTGACGCGGGTCAAGATCGGGGATTTCGTGGTGCCGGTAACAGCGGCGGGGGAGCTCTGGCTCTATGTCAGCCACGACACTTCGGAACGGTATATTTCCGCAAGCAAGGTGCTCGCGAACGGAGCGCCCTCCGCCGATATCAAAAACGCCATCGAAGGCAGCATCGTCTTCGTCGGAACCTCTGCTTCCGGCCTTCAGGATGTCCGCACGACGGCGCTTGGCGAGAACGTTCCGGGTGTCTCCATCCATGCGCAGATCGTCGAGCAGATCCTTTCCGGCCGTTTCCTATCCCGGCCGGATTGGGCGGATGGGCTGGAAATCCTGTCCATCGCCGTATTGGGCAGCCTTCTGGTAATCCTCACCACCTTCGTCAATCCGGCCGTCGCCCTCGCCTGCGGCCTGCTGATCACCTTCCTTGCCCTTGTCGCCTCCTGGATCGCCTTCCTCTATGGCGGACTTCTCTTCGACCCGCTGGCACCGATCGTTGCGGGATCGATCACGCATTTCGCTGCCACGGCATTCCGCTTTCTCGTCACCGACCGGGAACGGCGCGATGTGCGGCGGGCATTCGGCCACTATCTCTCGCCATCGCTGCTCTATCGCATCGAGCATACCCGCGATGCCCTGCGCCTTGGCGGAGATGAGCGCGAGCTGACTGTCATGTTCGTCGATGTGCGAAACTTCACTCAGATCAGCGAGGAAATGACGCCAAGCGCCGTCGTTGCATTTCTGAACACGCTGCTCGATGCGCTGAGCCACCATGTCATCGCAAACGACGGCACGCTCGATAAGTTCATCGGCGACTCGATCATGGCTTTCTGGAACGCTCCCGTCGATGTCTCCGACCATGCCGGTAAGGCAGTGCATGCGGCTCTCGGCATGCGGGAAACGCTCACCCGCCTCAACAACAGCGACGCATTCGGTTTCGGAGACGAGCGGAAGGTCGGCATCGGGATCGGCATCCATACCGGGCTTGCCTGCGTCGGCAATATGGGCGCCGAGACACGCTTCAATTACTCCGCAGTCGGCGATGCCGTGAACATTGCCGCGCGTATCGAATCTGCCTGCAAGGATATCAATTTCGACATTCTGGTATCCGAGCCGACAGCAGGCTTGCTGCCCGATTGTGCTCTGCTCGAAGCGGGAGCGCTGACACTGAAGGGTAAGAGCATGCGAACCAAACTCTTTGCGGTGGTCGGCGATGCGCGCCTGGCGAGATCTGCCGAATTTGTCGAACTTCAAGCCGTGCACAGGCGCCTTGTCGATGCCCTGCGCGTACGATCGACGAATAGCCGAAAACTCGTCAGCGCCGCAAAGCTCAAGGCGCAGGTTGCGGCGACGGGACTGCTGCAGGATTTTTATAGGCAGATTTCGCGCCGGGCCGGACACTTTGTCGACGAACCTGCCGACAAGGCCGCCGACATCTAGCTGATTTCGCCGCCGTCGCCCATGCTGCTTTCAAATGACATCATTGAAAGCGGACTGGATTTCAGGCTCCAAAAGCGTCCATGCTACCGATGGTGATGCCCGCCGTCATCATGGTCGCCATGGTCGCCATGATCGCCGTCATGACCGTCGTCGTCGCCCCAGTTGTGATCACCCCAGCCATGGTCGCCTCTGCCATGGTGATCGTGATGATCATGATGCTTGCCTTCGTCGTGATCATGCTCGTGCGGTTTGCCAGGCTTGTCAGGCGTGCTTGGCGTGTTGGGGACGTTCGGCGTACTGGGAGTTTCGGGGGTACTTGGTGCAGCGGGCGCCTCGGCGCGCGGCGATTCCGGCGTGCTGGGTGGGCCAGGCGTATCAGGCGGTGACGGTGCCGGATTGTTTGCCGGAGCGCTGCGCGGCGATATGCCGTTGGGCCGGTCTCTCATCGCCGTCGATAAACCACAATCGCCACCGCCGGCAAAAGCCATTCTGCCCGAAAGCGTCTGATCACCGGACAGGAACGGCAGGGCTTTCTGGTTTCCGAGCGTCTTGAGAATATCGCGATTGACCCGGCGCGGATCACTTATCTCGCCATTGCGTTTGGCGACCACACAATCGCACTGTGCCTTCAATTGCCGGCAGCCGCCCGCGCCACAAAATTGAGCGGCGCCGTTCAACAGAACCATTGCCGTCGTGCCGTTGGCGCCGACATAAAAATCAAACGCGGTTCCGCGCACGCCGATCGTTCCGGCCGGCGTCACGATTTGATAGGCCGAGTGGTTCGAATTTCCACTCATCCAGCGAAAAGTACCCTTTGCCGCATTTATGGTGAGTTTTTTGACCGCGCCTGAGTCGTCGAAGACAAATTTGTCGATGACAACCGAAGAGCCGGCTCCGACAGCCAATTTCGTGCCATCGCGAAACGTGAACTGTCCTAAGCCCGAAATGGAGGTGCGAATTTGCTCGTCCCGATGCACGGGATCAGCGACCGCCAGTGGACCGCCCGCGCCCGTGACTTCGGTTTTAATGAGTACCGCCTCGCCGACCTTCTCGGCGGCATTCGAAGGCAACGGAGCAAGCAGTATGACGCTCAGCACAGCGATCGCGGCGTCACGCGGATACAACATCCCATCCTCCAAGATTATCTATGTTTTACCATAGGATAATCTTGAACGTCCCATCATCCTTTCTGACTACAATCGATACAGTATGAGCTATTTCCGGATTAGGCTTAGCCGAAAAACAAGCGCGAAAGAACACTCTACGCAACTTTTCCGATAGAAAATCTTGCCGATTTTTTCGGAGAAGCCTGGGACGAGCAGGTTTGTACTATGCGCCCATTGCGAAATCGAAGGATTTGAGGCAGCGGCACTAAACGCCGCGCTTGTTGCCCCAAAGAAGGACGTGCAACTGCGGCAAGACCCGCGCCTCGAACCATCCGTCTGATGTCACCTTGTCCACGAGCCAGCGCATTCGATCCATAATGCCGTCGATATCGATCGTCGCGTCATCCGCTTCAGGCGGAGGGGGCGTGTGATTGCCGGGCTGCAGATAGACCGGCAGATGCGGGAAGCGAGTGGCGGCATCGCGTGCATAGGCATAGTCGCGATCGTCAAAAACGACGAATCTCAATGCAATCTGCGGTCCGTCGGCCGCAGAGCAGAGACAGTCGGCGAGCACATCCCAATCCGTTGCCATGCCGCTCGAAGGCGGCTTGGGGCTCAGCACCAGCACATCGAGATCGGCAAACCACGCCTTTGCGATACTCGCCTGCGTTTCCAGCGCAAACCTGTAGCCTTGATCATGGCCGCGAGCGATCAGGGGCCCGAGCGGCTGGATCGCCGGATTACCGCCCGAGAGCGACACCATCAGCGGCTTCCCCCCGGAAAGCCGGATCACCTCTTGCCAGATCTCATCGACCGACATCGGCTGCCATTGATCGCGATATTCGCTGTCGACCGCGTGCAGCGTATCGCACCAGGAACAGCGATAATCGCAGCCGCCGGTCCGGACGAACACGGTCGGAAGCCCGATCAGTACCCCCTCGCCCTGGATTGTCGGTCCGAATATCTCGCTGACGCGGATCGTGGTTTCGCGTGCCTCGCTCATGGCCGATATTCCGCCCAGGTCTTCGGCGTTTCGCTGATGCGCACCGCCGATGTCTCGGGCAGACGCTGCTTGCACCAGTCATAGAAGTGCTTGGCCAGAAATTCCGATGTCACACGGTCATGACCGAGAACTTCGTTCAGATGACGATGATCGAAATGCTCGTCGATATAGCGCTTCAGCGGCGCAAGCTCATGATAATCGCGGACGAAACCGTCGGCATCGAGCTCGGCAGCCGAAAGCTCCACCTCGACGATATAGTTGTGCCCGTGCAGCCGGGCGCATTGATGATCGGCCGGAAGATGGGTGAGTTGATGCGAGGCGGAGAAATGAAATTGCTTGGTGATGCGGAACATTACTTCGCCTCCTCGGCCGAATAGCCGGCCGTCGCAGCCACCCAGAAATCCGGATCGTCATATTCCGTCGGATCGTCGACACCGGCGAGATGGAAGGCCTCGCGCCGTTCGACGCAGGTGCCGCAGCGGCCGCAGTGCCGCATGCCGCCTTTATAGCAAGACCAGGTCTCGGCAAACGGCGTGCCGTTCTTCGCGCCGTCGGCCACGATGTCCGCCTTGGAGATGTTCACATAGGGCGCATAGAGCGAAACGCTGGCATAACCATCGAGAGCGTGGTTCTGCATCTGCTGAAACGCGTCGATGAAACCCGGCCGGCAATCCGGATAGATGAAATGATCGCCGCCATGAACGGCAACGGCGACCGCATCCGCTTTCTGCGCGGCGGCAAGGCCGAAGGCGATCGCGAGCATGATGGCATTGCGGTTCGGGACGACGGTCGCCTTCATCGTTTCCTCGGCATAGTGTCCGTCCGGCACCTCGACGTTATCTGTCAAGGCCGATCCTGTCAGGTGTGCGCCGATGGCCGTGATATCGATGACGTGATGCGGCACACCAAGGCGAGCGGCGCAGGCAGCAGCAAAATCCAGCTCCTTGCGGTGCCGCTGGCCGTAATCGAACGAGACGAGGCCAATAAGGTGATGTTCGGCAGCGACCTTATGGGCGAGCGAAACGGAATCCAATCCGCCGGAGCAGATGACGATAGTCTTCATAATTTGAGGTCCCTTGTTTTGACCGGGTGGGCTGCGACCGGATAGTTGAGCTTTCAAAAGCTATGCCGGGGTCACTAGCAGCAGACCCTGTCAGAAGCAAGGCGCGCGATCACCAAAATGAGTTCGCCGCCGGTGTCGGCGACGGCCGCTGCTCCATCTAAATCGATCTCGACCGTGATTATTGGCATTTTTGTTGCTCAGACAAGTTTTGCCGCAGAAACCTATCTGGACTTCGCCAGCTTTTGTTAAGCAGGCGAGCCGTTCCGGCTTTTCAACGCTCGACACTGCCTCGATCACGAAACCTGTTCTGAAAATGATTGCCGCCACGCCGAGCGTCGATACAGTCCGGATAGGATCGGTTCGTTGGCGTGGTGTTGGTATTGGTGTTGACGTCAGGCAGCGTTGTCGTCGACGAGGACGTCGGCTGGGTCGTGCTGCCGAAGTTGGGAAAATCGATGGAGGATCCCGGGCTGCTGGAGCCTTCCGCGGCCTTGCCCTGCGCACTCGCCTGCGACAGCAGCCAGCTTCCATTCTGAGGATCGCCGCCGAAAGCGGGATTGATTGGCTTGTAGACGAACTGGGAAGCCGAAGCAGCACTGGCAATCGATGCGATCGCGATGACAGCGCCTCCAGTGCGACGATGGACGTAAGCCGCTGTACGTTGCAGGGCTGCCTCGTCGAAACCAATGTCGAGAATGCCCTCCTCGATGCCATGAAGACGAAACCCGCCGCCACCGTGACCGTGACGACTCCGGATGGGAAAAACATACCGATCAAGCTGTCGCTCGACGGCTTTCCCGAAGCATTCGCGGCGATGAAAGCCGCAGACCGCGGCAAGTAACTCCACCCCCGCCAAGCGCACATGATCCCGCCTGCATCGCAATAGCGGCAGGCGGGTAATCCTATTTGGGTATATAACCTCGCTTGACGCCTTAAGCTTTATTCTTAAGCTAAACTCTTATCAGGCAAGGCAAACAAATATTTAGTATTTAAAGCCTATAATTATCGAATATTAAGGCATGACCTAGCCAATCCTAAATTATTGAAAGAATGTTGGCGCTTATGGCCTTCACAGCAAAAGAACTCAGTCAAGACGAAGATTTCCTGTCCGCTATATTGCACAGCGCACATGAACTTATGGCGATCTATGATGAGAACCCGCGCATCGCCTCGATCTTTGCCGCGCAGCAAAGGTGGCTTCTGGCGCATGCCGGCTATGCTCTCTTTCTCGGCTATCCCGACGATCCCACGCCGGGGCTCTATAGCGGCCGGTTTGTCGATTTCGCGGTCAAGTATAAAATCGCGAGCCATAATACGGCGGCGGCATTCCTGAAGGAAATGATCGCCTATCGCTTCGTACGGCCGGTCGCCGGCAGCTCCGACCGCCGCATCACCTTACTTGAGCCCACCGAAACGACCCGCGAATACATGGCCCGCTGGATCTATACGCATCTGCTGGTTCTGGATGCGCTTGACGGCGGCGACAGGATGGCAAGGACGACCGTCGATCCCAGTTCGGTGCTGCGCATGCAGCCTAAGATCGCCAAGATGATCCTCGACAGCGAAAGCCTGAAGAACCCGGGCGTAACCTTCGCTCTGTTCAACTGGGCGACCTCCGGCGGCGTGGTGATGGACTATCTGATCTCCCGAATCAGCAAGCTCGATCCCACCTCGGACAAGGTCCTGATCGGCCCGATCTCACCGAAGGTCATCCAGAGTCAGTTCATGATTTCGAGCGCGCATTTGAAGCGACTTTTGAAACAGGCGACAGAACTCGGAAGCGTCGGCTGGGCCGGTGCCCCTGGAAAAAGCAGTTTCTGGCTTTCCCGAAACTTCGTCTCCGAATACTGGAACTATCAAGCCGAGAAATACGCAATCGTCGATACAGTCAGCCAAACAGTGCTCGGCCAGCTTGGTTATTCAGCCAAATTCGGCGAAGAGCTTCTTCCCCGCGCGCTGGCAATTTCCGCATAAAAGAAGAGGGCGCCGAACGGGATCCGATGGATTCGGATCCCAAGCGCAGGGCTTCAAGGAGATGAAGCCTGCCCAAGCGCGGCAAAGCTCGATGGTGCTCAGCGCGTATTGAGGCCGGTGCCCGGCACAGAGGTTATCTTGTCGGCCCCATCGAGCCCAGGCACCAGCTTTACAGGCGAGCGCTCGACCTGCATCAGCCGCCATTCATTTTCCAGACGATCGACTACATGTACGGGTATTTCTTTCCGTACGGTTTCACGCTCTTGCATCGAGGCCTCCCCTGCCGTTGATATTCTTTGAATGCCACGGCAGAAATGCTTTGTAAATTAGAGTATTAAAACGTTTAAACGATTGAATTTATTTTAATCGATTAAAGATGTGAATACTTGCAGAAATGCTAATTAGAAATGCGCCTTAAGGATTTCCCGAATTTATTTATTGCGCTCCCAACATCGCTTTCGGACGAAAGTGACGGCATAGGGTCAACCAATTTCGATGGAGATTCGGCGCGCGAACGGGCAGCCTATGTTTGACAATCGGCGCTGAGACTGAAACGGTCGCCCGATATTGGATGACGGCGGCTCTCAACCGGCGGCGAGTTTATCGCCACGGCTGTTGAATGTGACCACCTGCTCCAATCCCCTCGGCTGCCGATTGCGCACGGTGATCTCGCCTTCGAACCTGGAAACGATTTCCTTGGCGATGGCCATTCCGAGGCCGGCGCCTGGGAAAGACCGCTGCCGTGCGATATCGATGCGAAAAAAGGGCTCGAAGACCTGGCTCAGGCGGCCTTCGGGAATACCAGGTCCTGTGTCGACAATGGTGACCATGGCTTTGTCGCCGGTGTGCGTGACCGCGACGATTGCCGATTCACCATGCGTCGCAGCGTTGATCAGGAGATTGCGCAGCGCCCTCGTGATCGCCAAACGGCCCGCGCAAATCGTTACGGTCTGCAGTTCGCCGGCTTTGATTGCCATGCCCATCGATGTGAGCTCCGTCACGATATTTGCGACGATCGTATCGAGCCTTACGCACTGCAGGCTGTCCCTGGAGATTTCTTCCCGCACCAAGCCGATGGCGCTGTCGGCGATCGTGTCGAGTTCTTCGAGGTCGGCGAGCCATTTCTGCCGATCTTCGTCATCCTTGATGAATTCAGCACGCAACCGCATGCGCGTCATGGGTGTTCTAAGGTCATGTCCGGCGGCCGCGACCAGTCGCATTCGGCTCTCGGTGGCAGCTTTCACTCGGGCTGACAGTTCATTGAGCGCCCGTGCCGTGACGCGAATTTCACCCGGACCGGTTTCCGGAACGTGCGGCAGCGTTCCGTCCGGGCCGATCTCGGCCGAGGCCCGCTCAAGCAGGCGAAGCGGCTTCATGATCTTCGATGCGGCAAATATGGAAATCAGCACGCTTCCCGTGATGATGAGGCCGAGCCAGCCCGCGAGATTCTTCCATCCGCCGGGCGGTGGACCGAGTTCCGGGATCGGCATCACCATCCAATTGCCGTCTGGGAGCCTCAGAGAGGCAATCGTGGCACGGGACGATGGGCGGGATACGATCGCTGGCCGGGGGTCCCCAGTGCGAAGCAGGCTTTCCATCAGAAATCCGGAAAGCGGTTCATCGCTGTGCCCGCCGGCGGGAACAGCAGCTATAACTACGCCAGCAGAGATCGCCGCAGCCCTGTCGGCCTCCGCAAGTTTTGCAAGTATGGATAACTGGCGCGCCATCGGCTCCATGGTGCTTTCCGGCTTGGGCCCTCGCATCACAAGGCTCGCCACGAAGGAGGAGGTGATAACCACCAGAACAATGGCCGTCAGCAAGAGAAGCGCCAGGCGGGCGCCGAGAGACTTCATGGATCGCTCTTGACAGCCGTTACCGGGACAACGAGCTGATAACCGCCGTTTCGAACAGTTCTGAACACCGGCTCTTCGGCCGTCTCTCCCAGCTTGCGACGCAATCGGCTCATCAGCACGTCGATCGAACGATCGGCCGGATCGCGATCGCGTCCCTGCGTCAGGTCGAGCAGTTGGTCTCGGGACAGCAACCGCCCGGCTCGTTCGATAAAGGCCTTGAGCAGATCGAATTCAGCTCCGGTCAGCGAAATAATCTCGCCATTATCCCTCGTAACGCGGCGAAGCTGCGGATCGAGCGTCATCTCGGCAAAATGAAAGCGGCGCTGCTCCGGCTCCGAAGAGATGTCCTCATTTACGGCGCAGGACCGCGCGGATGCGCGCTGCTAGCTCTCGCGGGTTGAACGGCTTGCCGAGATAGTCATCCGCACCGATCTCAAGCCCCAAGATCCGATCTATGTCTTCCTTCAGAGCAGTCAGGAGAATGACCGGGACACGGGGGCGGCGGTTTCGCAGATCGCGGCAAAGATCAAGGCCCGATCCATCGGGCAGCATGACGTCCAAAACGAGAAGATCCGGCGCGCGCCGATTGAGCACGTCATTGCAGCCGCGAAGATCACTTGTCGTCGAGACGCGAAAGCCCTGCTCCTCGAGATATCGGCTCAGAAGCGCGCGAATTTCATGGTCGTCATCGACAATCAAGATGTCAGACGCGGCGGTCACAGTCATAGCCATCGTTCCATTTCTTAAGGCTTTTATACGAACTCCTCTCCAAAAGAAGGTTTTTCGCGGACGAAACCAGCGAAATCTCGCGCCGGAAACATTGGTTTACAAAAATCCTGACGTCGGAAATGTTGAGCAAAAAACAGGTCTGGTTCTCAACTGCCTTGAGCGCGGCCCCGACCGTTTGACAAAGGACCACTGTTGCCGGATCGTGAGTGCGAGGCGCCTGCAACAGCAGACGTTTCGTGAGCCGGCCACACGAACACGGTCCGGAGTTCGAGCCAAACATAGTCTCTACGACGCTGGGAGGATAACGTGAACGATCATGTCTATAAGAAAGTGGAACTTATCGGCAGTTCCAAAACCTCGGTGAACGACGCGATCGAAACTGCGATTTCGCGAGCCTCGAAGACCATGAGAAATCTCGACCGGTTCGAGGTGGATCAAATCAGAGGGCACATCCGGGATGGCGCGGTCGCTCATTATCAGGTGGTGATGAAGGTCGGTTTCCGGATCGACGATTGATGCGCTGAACAGTTCGTTCCTGCTGCGCGCGAATTGGCCGCGGGGGCTCGCGCCGCCCCCCGGGATGCGTGCGTTTGAATTTCAAACGTCGCAGAAAATTTAGACCGATACCATCCTTACTGGCAGAGGGTGACGCGCTCTGTCTGTAAAGCTGGTTCGAAGCGCCCATCCGCAACTGTCATCCGAGAATTGCTGCCTTAGTCGGCGTGAAGCGGCCGAGCACGAAACACGAGCTGGCTCCGGCAGATGCGGGCTGCGGACAGGAGCTATCGACCGCCGTCGATAAGCACGATAGAAACCCGCTGAACGACAAAATAAGGTATTTTTGGAAATGTCCTCAGGCAATTCGGTTTATCATTTCAACTCCGCCATCGTTCGCGAACCATCGCGCTCGGTCGTTGACGGCCTGCGTGCCGGGGAGCACGCCAGTCCGACCTATGAGCGCGTTAAGGCGGAGCATGATGATTATATCGCCGCCATGCGCGACGCTGGCGTTCGCGTGACCATCCTGCTGGCACTCGAAGCCTTTCCCGACTCCATCTTCGTCGAGGACCCCGCACTCGTATTTACCGAAGGGGCGATCCTGCTTCGTCCAGGTGCTGCAAGCCGCATGGGCGAAGCCGCGGCAATCGCACCCGCCTTGCGTGACATGTTCGACACCGTCCTCGATCTCCCAGGTGATGGATATGTGGATGGCGGCGATGTTCTGACGACGCCGCAAGGTGTCATGATCGGCCTTTCGGCACGAACCGACAAGACCGGCGCCGAAGCTCTCGCCGTCTGCATCGACAAGCTTGGCCGCAAGGCGAAGCTGGTTGCCACGCCCGAAGGCGTGCTTCATTTCAAGACCGACTGCTCGCTGCTGGACGAGGAAACGGTGCTCTCGACCGCCCGCCTTGCACGATCCGGCGTCTTCAAGGATTTCAAGCAGATCATCATTCCGGAAGGCGAAGAGGCGGCTGCGAATGCGCTGAGGGTCAATGACGTCCTCATGGTTCCTGCCGAGCATCCGCGTACGCTCGATATGCTCGATAGGCTGGGCTATCGGATCGTGGCGATGAAGACCGCTGAAATCGGCAGGATCGATGCCGGGCTCTCCTGCCTGTCGCTGCGCTGGTATCGCAAGGGCGAATAGTCTCGATGGAGTCGCAGCGATCTCCTACGCATGGCACTCGTGCCCGGCGGCCTTAACTGGCTTCCTGGTCACCGGACTTTGACGCGACCTCGCTCAAAGCCTTCTGAACCGCGTTAACCAAGGATGTCATCGAATAGGGTTTTTGAAGCCAGGCAAGCGGGCAGGCCGGGCCCGCCCGCTGGACGATCTCGTGGTCGGCGTGAGCCGTCGCGAAAATGCAGCGAATACCGTGGTCTTTGAAGAGCTCCAGCGCCGCATCTACGCCGTCGCGTTTGCCCGCAAGCCTTATGTCCATGATCGCCAGGGCCGGCTGACGCGAAACGGCAAGGCGGATCGCCTCCTCGGCCGAGGCGGCGATGCCCGCCAATGAATATCCCGCAGCAACGAGGGTAGCCTCGACGTCCATGGCGATAAAAAAATCATCTTCGACAATGAGAATGGTACTATTGCTCAAGGCCAGGCCTACCTCTCCGCCATTCGCGAAAACGCGACACTGCAGCGCGTCGTCGAACCTGAACTTACGGCAAAGGTGGCGCCGAGTTGGCGGGCAAGGCCTTCGACCAGCCGAAGGCCCGATGATCTGTGGCGCACCGAGTTCAGTTCGAAGCCCGGCCCATCGTCCTCGACTGAAAGAATGTCGGCGTCCCCTTCCTGGAGAAGTGAGACCCGAATGTTGAGCTCGGCATCTCCGGTCCCTCCGTGCTTGAAGGCATTGGTGACCAGCTCGTTGATAATCAGAGCAAGCGGCATTGCGGCATCGTTGGGAAGCTCGCCGGCATCAGCCTTGCGGGTGATTTTGGCATATGATGGAAGGGTCTGCTGCACGGCAACGCAGACGGCGTCGAGAAACTGCGGCAGGCTGAATCGTGTTGCGTCGATCGTATCGTACAATACACGCTGGGCGGCGGCCATCGCGCTGATCCTGCCGGTCGCATCCTCAAGAATGTGGCGCGCCTCTTCGCTCTGGCTGCGCCTTGCGGCACTTGAAAGCAAAGACTGCAGCATCTGCATGTTGTTCTTGACCCGATGGTTAAGTTCGTTGAGCAGCATTCGCTGCTGTGTCTCGGCTTGCTTGCGCTCGCTGATATCCACCAACATGTTGATGCCGCCAACGATGTTGCCATCCGCGTCATAGATCGGCGTCGGGTGCGGAATAAACGGAACACGCGTGCCATCGGGCCGTTCCGCCACGGCTTCGACACCGCGCACCGCCCGCTTCTCCTGAAGGGCGACCGCCATGGGGCACTTGTCATGCGGCAGCGGTGTTCCATCCGGCCAATAGAGCTTCGGGCTGATACACCACCTGTCGCTGCCGAGCTTCGGGACGCGGCCGGCGAAGTCCACCGCCGCCTGATTGAAATATGTAATCTTGCCCTTTGGATCCGTCGTATAGATTGCCGTCGGAATGGCTGCGAGGAGATCTTGAAGCTGCTGCTCGCTGGCTCGAATCTTGGTCTCGGCTTCCTTGCGCTCGGTAATGTCGCGGGCGATCTTGGAGGCTCCAACGATCCGCCCTTTGGCGTCACGGACCGGGGATATGGTGAGCGAAATATCGACAAGGCTGCCGTCCTTGCGGCGGCGCACGGTTTCGAGGTGGTCGATCATCTCGCCGGTGCGGATACGCCTTAGAATTTCCGTCTCTTCATCCATCCGGTCCGGCGGGATTATGATGGTAATCGACTTGCCGACCACCTCATCGGCCGTATAACCGAAAAGTCGTTCAGCGCTGCGATTCCAGGTGGTAATGATGCCATCGAGATTCTTGCTCACGATCGCATCGTGCGAAGATTCGACGATTGAGACCAAATGCTGGGCCGCTTTCTGCGCCCGCATGCGTTCGATGCCGAACCCAAGCTGATGCGCGAGCGCCAAGGCGACATCAGTCTCTCCATCCATGAAGACGTGCGGCTGATCGAAATATGCCATGAACTTGCCGAGGAGCTTCCCGCTATCCATCAGAGGAATGAAGGCTATTGCTCGTATCCCTTCAGCGAGAATGGTGTTCTTGAGAACTTCCGGAAGAGCAGCTTGCCGGATGTCTGCGATATAGATGGGCTGAGGATTTTCCTCATTCGCCTTCCAAGGCGAATGGCCCTCGACCGCCGCGCGATAGGCATCTGACAACCCTCTCCAAGCCACGAATTGCAAAATGGAGGCGCTGTCATACAAAAGGATAGATGAGCGCTGGCAGCGCAACGCTTCTTGAATCGCATCCAGAGCCAATTCGTAAACATCGCCCAAAGATCGCGCATGCTGCAACCTATCGGTCAGCCGGTAAAGTGCAGCCTGCTCCTGGATGCGGGCGGCGAGTTCTTCCTGCACCTGCTTGCGCTCGCTGATGTCGTGCTGGACGCGCACGGCGTAGAGAAAGCGCCCGTCTGCATCGCGCACGCTCGATGATGTGACCGACGTCCAGAAGAAACTGCCGTCCTTCCGGGAAACTCGCTTCTCGACGGAGTATCGATCGATGGTACCTGCAACCTGGCGCCGAAACTGTTCGCGATCGTGCTCGACGTCCTGGGAAAACGCTTCGTCAAAGATCGAGCGGCCGATGAGTTGATCGGCGGTTAAATCCATCAGTTCGCAAAGCCGCAAGTTGACGCGCAACAATCGTCCGTCGGCATCGATCTCTGCAATGCCGCTGCCCGCGTGCTCGTACGTGGTCGCAAGCCTGCGCTCCTGCTCGTGGAGGAGAGCTTCGGCCGCGGCCCGATCGGTAACATCGATCATGAAGCAGCGTGTGCCGATTGTTCCGCGATCGCGTACGCGGCCGTTCGACGTTATCAGTACATGGCGAACCGAACCGTCCTTTGCGTGCAATCTCGCCGGATACTGCCTGATCGGCCGGTGATTGCGCAGGCAATCGAGAATGTCGCCGGCAACTGACTGGTCGAGATGATAATCCCTTATGTTGCAACCGACATACTCGCTCTCAGCATAGCCAAGCATCGCAAGTTCGGCCTGATTGGCGCGCAGTATGGTTCCATTATCCGCGAGAACATGCAGACCGACAGCGCCGTTCTCGAAAAATTTGGAGAGATCTTCCTTTGCGTTGTGAAGGGCTGTGGTTTCATGAAAGCAGTTGATGGCCCCGATCAACTTGCCCGTCTCATCTTCCACCGGCTCGATGTGAACCATGGCCCAAACCGAAGAGCCGTCAGGTCGCTCTACCCTTATCTCGGCTCCCTGCATCGGAATGCCGGTGCGCAACACGGCTGCCATCGGCGTTTCATTCCGGCGAATTTGCTGGCCACCAATGTAGAGACGGTATGAACCGCAATATCTCTCGCTGTCATCGCCAGTGAGAGGCGCGCGGCCCCATAACGTTGCGGCAAGGGAATTGAACCAAAGAATACGACCGTCGGCATCGCAGGCATAAATTGCCACGGGCAGCCTTTCGATGAAGTCTTGGCTGACCTGCAATGCAGTTGCATTCCCGACAAAGGACAGGAAACTTGGCGAGGCTGGCGCTGAATTTTGTTCTATGCTCATCGCCATCCCCCCGCCTAGGCAGAATAATGACGATAATGCCGGTGCCGGTGAAAGGTTCCATTTGCGCGAGCCACTTATGGAGAAAGTAAATTCCTCAACACGGCCATAAAGTTAGACGACATCACAGGAGCGGACTTCGACTATCTTTTGATCGTCGAAGCATTTTGTCGAAATAATCGACCGCTGCGCAGCATCACGTCCCGTGAGACGTGGTTTGATTTTCCCGGCCCATCCGCATGTCGCGGGCACGCACCAGAGCTTCGGCAACTTGCTTATCGCTGAACGGCTTTGGAATAATTGCGAAGGCCCCACCGAATCCGTGCCGGATCGCCTCGGGTATTCCGGTTACGAAAATAACCGTTGTATGAAAGCGATCGATAAGCCTGCGGGCGAGCTGAGGGCCACTTTTTCCCTCCGAAAGGCCGACATCGACCAAGGCAATGTCGGCCCGCCTGGCATAGGCCAAAGCCTGCTCGACTCCGGATGCCGGGCCGAGCACCGCAAACCCTGCATCGGCGGCTATTTTCTTAAGTTGTAGGGCGACGAGTCCCTCGTCTTCGACAATCAATACGTTCATCGTGCATTTTCCTCCTCCATAATTATCTAGGCGCTGTCAGCCGTTTTTCCATTTATGGAAGCATTCATCTGGAAGTATTCATCCGTCAGGATGGTTCCGTCACGTCGATTTACGCAAGAACGGTGCCGCCGCAGATATTGCCGCCATCTGGCTTGTATGTTCGGACGGCATGGATGCGGAATTGCCGGTCGACCAGACGCACTTCAGACATAATGCCACCTTTGTGTCGCTGCGGGGAGGCCCGCGTTTGCGAAACGCCCGGCGGCGATTTCAATCAGACAAAGACGAGTAATTTGGTTGCGGCCTATCGCCGTCGCTGCGGCAGCGGGCAGCTAAGACCGCATCCGCCGCTGCTTTCCTCGCCGGCGCTGGCAAGACATCCTGCCGCTCGGCCCATCACAGGCCGCAGCCATTGGCGTTCCGGTACGCAAATCCCGTTTCGCGCTGTTCGGCCTTGCGGGCCCGATGAGCGCGGCCGCCACCTTGAGCGTCGGCCCGCTGACATTCATCGGCCTTATGGGGCCGCATCTGGCAAGGGAAGCGGGGCTCGTGCGCTCTTCCGCAAATGGTGGGAGCAGCCGCCATCGGCGGCGCGCTGATGGTGTTTGCGGACTTCATCGGCCGGGCCATCGTCTGGCCATACCAAATACCGGCCGGCCTCGTCTCGGCGATCGCCGGCGCACCTTTCCTCATGATGATGATGCGAAGAAAAGGCTGAGAAGCAATCGTGGACGGATCGTTTGCCTTTTTCAGGCCCCCATCGCGTCATAGCGCGGCCGAGGATTGCCGGCGAAACGATGGGCGCCGGTGTGGCTGAGCTTGCTGCCGGTATCGAGCCAAATCTCTCCGCCAAGAGCTCGCCAGCGATGACAAAAGGCAAAGTCCTCGCTGAGATAGATGCCGGTTTCCTCCTCGATGAGACACTCGAAGAGCGCATATTGCGTGGCCGGCGTGCGTTTGGTGCCGGGATAGGCGTGGATCGCGTCGTAGCGCAGGTCGGGATAGGCGGCGATCATCTTTTCGATGACGGCGCGCTTGATGAGAAGCATGCCGGTGCCCGCATAGATAGCGGTGATGAAATCGCCATCCCGTTCGGCACCCGGACCGGTCAGCGGCGTGCCGACATAATGCAACGCCGCTTCCGCCAGAGTTTCAGCGCTCCGTGAGGGTGCCTTCGCGGCATTGCTCCAGTCGTAGTCCTTGATGGGATACATGGCGGCGGCGACATCCTTGTCGGCATTCAACAGCCGCATCACCTGCTCCGGTTCGAAGCTGATGTCCGCATCGATGAACAGCATATGGGTCGCCGCCGTATCATTGAGAAAATGCGAGACCAGCGTGTTGCGGCTGCGGGTGATCAGCGCATCGTTGCCGAGCAACGCCAGCGTCAATTGCACACCGAACTGCCCACCGGCCTGCATCAGCGAAATGATGGATTGCATATAGTCCTTGGCGACCATGCCGCCAAAACAAGGGGTGGCTATGAAGACAAGCCGATTTTCCGTCATTCGCCAAATATCCCTTTTCCGCAGAAAGCGCCCCCGGCAGAATCTAGGGAGATTCGTTGTTTCTGTGTGTGCCGAATTATTGAATTTTGTTTCTGGCGAATTCGGCTTGGCGACCTGATGTCGCCCTTCACTCTCTCAGGCGCGACACTGCGGCAATGGATGGAATGTAGCGGCACTTTACAAGGTTCGCGCAAGTTTGCCTGTGCAGGGTCGGGCTGTTGGGGAGTACCAGATCGAGAATGCGGACTGCCGATGACGCCATGAGGGCGGCAACTGTCATGGCCTATCCGTTCGTCCGTCTTCGGTCGCGCATCGGCGCAAGCGAGGACCCAGAACAAGCTTGGCCTCCAGTATTCGGCAACTTTATCCGTCTGCATTGATCTCGAAAGAGGCACTGTCGCGTCCATCGAATGCGGCATGGCAAGCGTAGAACCATGTAAGCGTAAAAACCAGAGTCCGTGCAACGCTCGCATCTGGAGGCCCCCTTGACGAGCATTTCCTCTGTTTTATCCAATAATTATTATCAATATCAAAGATCCGGCTCGACATCGTCCTCATCGGACGATTCTGTGGCGTCCATTCTCGGCAGCAGTTCGTCCAGCAAAAGCTCATCATCCTCCTCCTCTTCGTCTTCTTCGACAGACGATCAGTCCTTGATATCGACGGCCGAGCAGCTCGTTTCGCAGCTCATGAACATCATGCTCAATCTGCAGGCCAACGCTTCGGGCGACGATTCCACCTCGGATTCGGATGACAGCTCCAGCAGCGCATCGTCTACTCAACAGGCTAGCGGCCGTATCGGTCAAGGCGGCAGCCAGAGCGATATGATCGCAGCGATGGATACGAATGGCGACGGCAGCATCACCGAAGCGGAATTTGTCGCCGCGCGTCCGTCCGATGTCAGCGAGGATCAGGCCACTTCGCTATTTAAAAGCTTCGATACCAGCGATACCGGATCGTTGACGACGGACCAGTTGGCAAGCGCAATGCAGGCCAATAGACAGCCGCCGGCACCACCTTCTGGGGAAACGCCTGATGACAGCCAGATCTCCAGCATGTTCAGCGCAATGGATACGGATGGTAACGGCAGCGTCAGCGAAGCCGAATTCGTCGCCGCGCGTCCGTCCGACGTGAGCGAGGACCAGGCGACCAATATGTTCGATAGCCTCGATACGTCAGGTTCGGGTTCCCTGACGGAGAGCCAGTTCGAGACCGCGATGAAGGCTGGACCGCCGCCGGCTCCGGATTTCAGCTCGCTGTTCAGCTCGAACTACCAGGATGATACGACGACGAGCGACCTGCTGACCGTCTGATTGGAAATGACGGCAGCAGTTTAAACTTCGTAGTTTCTATCTGTCGGCAAACTTGAGCCAGAAGGGTTATCACCTTCGCGCTCAAGTTTGCCGGCCGTTCTTTTACGGATAGTTGCCTGCCATATAATCGGCAGCTCGACGTCCATCATCTTCGCCCAAGATAATTTGGGCGAAGCAGCGATTAGAAAATCTGCTGAGCAGTTCCCTCAGAATTTGTAGCTTGCACCAATGGTAATCTTTTGCTGGTCGGCCGAGACTTTTCCAATTCCAGTGCCAAAGTCCTTGTTTCCGAAATCGGAGTAGCGATATTCGCCGCGAATGAGGATATTGTCGGTGAGCGCGTGCTCGATGCCGCCGCCTGCCGTCCAGCCGATTAGGATATCATCTTTTTTGCCGACTGCGGGTACGTCGATCTTGCCGCCTGCAGCCGCAAGACCCGCCGTCGCGAAAATCAGATTCCGATCCAGCGCGTAGCCCACGCGGGCGCGGCCGGAGGCGTCCCATTCGAGATTGGTTTCGTTGCCTTTCTCAAAGTTGTAGTTGAAGTCGTTCTCAATGCCGTAAACGATATTTCCATGTTGAAAGTTGTAGCCGGCATGAACACCGGCCGATCCGCTGTTGAGGTTCTGATCCAGGCCCAAATAGGTCGCTTTGTTCCGAGTGTACCCGCCCTGGGCACCCAGATAAAAGCCAGACCAATCAAAGCCCGAAAAGTTCTGTTGCTCCGGCTGCGGTGTAGACTGCTCAAAGGTTATGTCGGCAGCCATAGCCGGCGCGGCCAGGGAGAGAACGAAAGCGCCGAAAGCGAATATTCTGAAATCCATAGGGATGCCCCATCTTGTTTTGCAAGGGAGAGGGCGAGGCAAAACGCTCGACCCGCTCGTGACGATGCACCATGCCTCGAGCGGAGATTGCGCAGTGTCTTTTGATGTTAAGTTATGTTGCGAGGACGTTTGCGAAGGCTGTCCGATGGCCGAACCAGATCGCGATTTTCGTGCAATGCCCCTTCTCGATGGGCGCCGAATCCATCAGCGCCGCAACATATCTCAACATTTCCAAACACAGCGCCACGAATTCCTTTGCTATCTATATGACTTCCAGTCATCGGAGTTGCTGGCGTGACCTACCCGCATGCAAACATAATCATTGCTGAAACGACGGAGGTTCGAGGGCTCACTCGAACCACGGAAAGGCACTTGAAATGGCTCTTTACGAGCAATCCAACATCCTTATCGTCGAAGACGACGCCGATATCGCGGCCATGCTTGTCGAGTTGTTGACAGACAACGGCTTCACTGCCCAAACCGTTGCCAACGGCGCCGAAATGGACCGGCTGCTCCGTTTTCACAAGTTCGACCTGATCGTTCTCGACGGCATGCTGCCCGGTGAGGATGGATTCAGCATTTGCATGCGTCTGAGAGCCACGCGGTCCATTCCCATTTTGATGCTGACGGCACGGCGGGAGGATATCGATCGCATTCTTGGGCTTGAACTGGGTGCCGACGATTATGTCACCAAGCCATTCAACTCTCGCGAGCTGCTCGCCCGCATCAAAAGCATTCTGCGTAGGGCATCGTTTTCCCGGCGAGAAGAAGAAGTATCCGGGCCACTGACTTTTACGGGATGGCGCATCGATCCCAACAGCCGGCAGCTCTTCGACGCCGAAGGCGATGAAGTGTCGATGACAACCGCTGAGTTCGACCTTCTCTGGGCGTTCTGCACCAATCCGAACAAGGTGCTGACCCGCGACCAGCTTCTGTCCATGACGCATGCCGGATCGGCAGGACCCGTTGAACGCAGCATCGACGTCCACATCAGCCGGATACGGCAGAAGATCGAACCGAACCTGAGGGATCCGGCGTTCATCAAGACGGTCCGGCTGGGCGGCTACCTGTTCGCAGCCGCGGTGGAGAAATTGCCGTGAAAAGCCTCCGCACGGCCTCCATCCGCACGCAGATCCTCGTGCTGGCGCTTTTGCTGATCGTTCTCGTGTCCGTGGTCGCTGCGACGACCGAGCCGTTTATCTACGGTCGTCACGACAAAGGCATGGCGATCGGTTTGCTGGCGGGACGGATCGAGCGCGTGGTCGACCAATTCCGAGACGCTCGATCTCCTGAAGAGGAGGCGGCAGCTTTGGATTTGGCCACGAGACTGCAGATCTCGGTGGAGAAACTGCCGGCGAGCCAGATATCTCCGCGCGACGAGGCGGAGGCGTCATCGGCCGACATTCTTCAGAGAACGCGACGCGCTCTGGAAGACGACTTCTTCGACGGTCTGCGTCACCTCTTCGATAAGGAAGTAGCATCCGTTCCCCTCATCGTGAAAATCGATCAGGAACGGGCTCTTGTTTTCCATATGCCGACCTTTTCTCGGTCCTTGTGGTTCTTCCCTGCGGTGGCGAGCGGAATTCTGAAAATCGTCATTCCGCTGATCGTGCTCGCCTATGTCAGCAGTTGGCTGATCATCAGGCCGATGGGCCGCTTTGCGGCGGCAGCGGAACGCGCAAGTACCGACGACAGTCTGGAAAAACCGTTCGTGGCGGAAGGCAGCTCCGAGATCCGAAGCCTCGCCGCATCGCTCAACACAATGCGCAGCCGCATATTGCAAATGGCGGAAAGTCGGACGCGAATGCTGAGTTCGATCAGCCACGATCTCAGGACACCTTTGACGCGATTGCGCATGCGCGTGGAGCGCTGCGAGCAGCCGGAGCTCCAGGGCAAGATGCTCCACGATCTGACAGTGCTCGATGGCATGATCAATGAAAGTCTGGCGTTTCTCACAAACGCTGGTCACAACGTGCCGTCTCGGAAAGTGGACCTTTCGAGCCTGCTGCAAACGATTGCGACGGACTTCTCGGAAACCGGCATCGATGTCCGGTTTTCCGGGCCTCGGCGGCTAAAATATATGTGCAAATCCGAGGCGATTACGAGGGCGATATCCAATCTGGTTGAAAACGCTTCTCGTTACGCGACCCAAATCGATATCGATTTGCAGGACCGGGGCGACGAAGGGATATTTGTAAAAGTGAGCGACAATGGTCCGGGCTTGACGGATGAGCTCAAGACTCGGGTGCTGGAGCCCTTTTTCAAAGCGGATGAGGCTCGCACCACCGGAGTGGGAGGCGGCTTTGGTCTCGGCCTTCCGACCGCCGAGGGCATCATCAGGAAAGGTCATGGCGGAAAACTGACCTTGCTGGATCGGGCGCCGAATGGTCTTGTGGTGGAGATCATTCTTCCGCCCGTGCGTGACGGCGGCGATGGCCGCCTTTCGGCGATTTCCGACAGCACAGCTTCGATCATCTGAGTGTGCCTGACGCCGCGGGTTTCAGCCTCTCAGACCTTCAGGGCGAGGCGCATCTCACGTCTCCAATATTGCAGGAAGCCGTTCCCGAAGCTCCTTCACCAGCACGCGCTCATTTTCCGAGTAATCGACCGGGACGTTGACCAGATGAACGCCGGATCCTGAGAATGCATCTTCAAGAACTCGCTTGAACTGGCCGATGTCGTCGACCCTGGTTCCTTTGGCGCCATAGGATTCGGCATATTTCACAAAGTCCGGATTGCCGAAGGTCATCCCGAAATCCGGGAACTCGTCTACGGCCTGCTTCCAGCGGATCATACCGTAGGCATTGTCCTCGATCACGAGTATCACGAGGTTCAGTTTCAAGCGGACAGCCGTCTCCAGCTCTTGGGAGTTCATCATGAAGCCGCCGTCGCCGCAGATCGCCATGACGCGCCGCTCCGGATAGAGCATCGAGGCAACCATCGCCGATGGAAGTCCCGCTCCCATAGTGGCAAGAGCATTGTCAAGCAGCAGCGTGTTCGCCATCCGCGTCCGGTAGTTGCGGGCGAACCAAATCTTGTACATGCCGTTGTCGAGCGCGAGGATGCCATCATGCGGCATCACTTCGCGAATGTCGTGCACTAGGCGCTGGGGCGTAAAACGATCCTCCGTCGCCCGCGCCGTGATACGTTCGAGTATGCGTTGCCGCAAGTGGAAAAGTGCCTGCGCGTTCGGCAGCCTGCCCTCGAGGCGATCCGCCAGTGCCTTGAGCGACGGCCCGATATCGCCGATAACTTCCGCTTGCGGGAAATAAACCTGTTCGACGGTTGCGGGCTGATATCCGACATGGACCACATGCGGACCGTCCTTGCCCATGATGAAAGGCGGTTTTTCGATCGTGTCATGACCGATGGTGATGATGAGGTCGGCCTGCTCGATCGCCTCATGCACATAGTCGCGTTCAGAGAGCGCGGCGGTGCCCATGTAAAGCTCGGTGCCGCCCGGAACTGTTCCCTTGCCCATCTGCGTCGTGAAGAACGGAATGCCGGTTCGTATCACGAACTGCGCAATGTCTGATGTCGAGCGGGGGCGCGAGGCCGCAGCTCCGAACATCAGAAGCGGACGCGTGGCGGCAGCGATGAGACCGGCCGCCCGATCCAGCGCCGCGTCGCTTGCCGTCGGCAGTTCGAGCTGGTGCGGCGCGATGAGTGCGATGTCCTGGCATTCTTCGGCTGCAATATCTTCCGGAAGTTCGAGATGGACGGGCCCCGGTCTCTCTTCCTGGGCGATCCGGAACGCCTCCCTGACCATTGTGGGTATCATCTGCGGCGACACGATCTGCCGCGCCAGTTTCGTGAGCGGTTTCATCGATGCGACCACGTCGACGACCTGAAACCGCGCCTGGCGAGACGAGAGGACACCCTTCTGACCCGTAATCATCACCATCGGCATCGCACCGAGCAGCGCGTATGCGGCGCCGGTCGAAAGGTTCAGGGCCCCCGGTCCAAGCGTCGTCAGGCAGACTCCCGGCTTTCCCGTCAGGCGGCCATAGGTCGCTGCCATGAATGCGGCTGCCTGTTCATGCCGGGTGAGCACCAACTGGATCGACGATCTGCGGATGGATTCGACGACGTCGAGGTTCTCCTCGCCCGGAATGCCGAAAATGCGGTCGACACCTTCATTCTCAAGTGCGGCCACTAGGAGATCAGAGCCTTTGGTCATGGATGGAGGTCCGTGCTGGTTGGCGGTCGATCGGTCGAGGCTTACCGAATTGGAAGAAGAAGACCTTGAAGATAGCTTCTTTTGGGAAGTAGTCCAATCGTAGTTTGGTCCCGCGCTTGAAGGGTCCATGTCGAATGGGGCAGGTAACCGGACGAATTTGCGGGCGTTTTAATTTGGGTGCCTGCCAATTGAGCGGGCTCAACTCGGCCTTCTGGCGAGATTGACGGAACATTATCGCGAGCTGAATTGGCGCTTTAGGCGTGGTCGTCCGAAAGCTTTACCCCAGACCGCCCAAGCAAACATATTTCAGTTCCGTATATTCGTCGATGCCGTGGCGTGAACCCTCGCGGCCCAAACCGGACATTTTCACACCTCCAAAGGGAGCCTCGGCGGTGGAAATCAGGCCGGTGTTGACGCCAACCATCCCGTATTCCAATGCTTCCGCCACGCGAAATACGCGTGACAATTCGCGTGCATAGAAATAGGAGGCAAGACCGAACTCGGTGTCATTTGCCTGTTCTATGACGTCGCTCTCGTCGCGAAAGCGGAAGAGCGGCGCGACCGGTCCAAAGGTCTCCTCGCGAGCAAGCTGCATGCTGTCATCGACGTTGCGAAGAACGGTCGGCTCAAAGAAGTTGCCGCCGAGAGAATGACGGTTGCCGCCCGAGATGACCTCAGCGCCGTTGGCCACCGCGTCGCGAATATGCGCCTCAACCTTGAGAACGGCATTCTCATCGATCAGCGGGCCAAGGACGACATTCTGATCCAGCCCGTTGCCGACCGTCAGTTTCTCAACCGCAGCGGCGAGCTTGGCTGCAAAAGCTTCATAGACACCATCCTGGACGTACAGGCGGTTGGCGCAAACGCAGGTTTGCCCGTTGTTGCGAAACTTGGCGATGATCGCACCCTCGACCGCAGCGTCGAGATCGGCGTCGTCAAACACGATGAACGGGGCATTGCCGCCAAGCTCGAGACCGAGTTTCTTGATCGAAGGCGCGCATTGCCGATAAAGCAGTTCGCCCGTGCGCGTGGAACCGGTGAAGGTCAAAACCCTGATGGCCGGGCTTGCAGTCAACGCGCCGCCAATTGCCGCGGCATCGCCGGTGACGATATTGAGAAGGCCTGGCGGCAGGCCCGCGCGCTCCGCGAGAACGGCAAGCGCGATGGCGGAAAAAGGCGTCTGCGGCGCCGGCTTGAGAACGACCGCACAGCCGGCGGCAAGTGCCGGGCCGACCTTGCGGGTTACCATGGCATTTGGAAAATTCCAGGGGGTGATGGCAGCGACGACGCCTGCCGGCTGGCGCAGGACAAGAATCCGCTTATCCTGCTGATGGCCGGGTATCGTCTCGCCGTTGATGCGCCTCGCCTCCTCGGCGAACCATTCGATAAAACTCGCACCATAGGCAATCTCACCCTTGGCTTCGACCAACGGCTTTCCCTGCTCCAGCGTCAGGATCATCGCCAAATCATCGATATTTTCGATCATCAGGCGGTGCCACGCCTTCAATATGGTGGCGCGCTCCCCCGCGGTCTTCTTTGCCCAGAGCTTTTGGGCGATCACGGCGGCCCGGATTGCCTCCTCGGTTTCCGTCGCACCTAGATCCGGAACTGCGCCGAGCACCTCGCCTGTGGCCGGATTGCGGATCGTCGTCGCCTGATGATCCTTCGCTTCGATCCAATTGCCCGCAATCGGACACGCTTGACGAAATAGTGAGAGATCATTGAGCTTCATGGGACGACTTTCAGCAAAATACGTGAGCAGCATCCGGATCGAAATCCAGATGCACCTGTTCGCCGCGGCTGAGCCCGGTGATAGCCTCATGCCCGAAGGGAAGACGCACGGCCAATGACTCGCCTGCGGCGGTCTCGGTGGCAACGTGAACGTTGTTGCCGAGGAAAGTGATATCGCTGACAGTTGCTGCGAGGCTGCCTTCCTGCACCCGGTTTCGCGACAACCGAATGCGTTCGGGCCTCAGCATCAAGGCTCCCCTCTTGCCGGAGATGGCGTTGCCATGCACCGGAATTCTGAAGACAGAATCCCCACCAAGCGAGATCGTCGCATGTCCGTCCGTCGATGACAGTAGATCGCAGGAAATGAAGTCGCTATCGCCGATGAATTCGGCAACAAAGCGAGTGCGGGGATGGGCGTAAAGTTCCGGCCCGGTGCCGATCTGGTCGATGACGCCCTTGGAGAAGACGGCAATGCGATCGGAAAGACGCAGGGCTTCCTCCTGATCGTGCGTGACGTAGAGGATCGTCACCTCGGTCTGCTGGTGGATCCGGCGTATCTCGTGCTGAATTTCCTCGCGAAGCTTCTTATCGAGAGCAGAAAGTGGCTCGTCCATCAAAAGCACCGGCGGATCGTAAGCCAGAGCTCTGGCGAGCGCGACGCGCTGTTGTTGGCCACCCGACATCTGCGCAGGCTTGCGATCCTCGAATCCCTCAAGCCTGACAAGCCGCAGCATTTCCTTCACTTTGCTGTCGACTTCCGCCTTGGATTTGCGCCGCACCTTGAGCGGAAAAGCGATGTTTTCACCGACGGTCAAATGCGGAAACAAGGTATAGCGCTGGAAGACCATGCCGATGTTGCGCTTGTGCGAAGGCGTCGAAAGCAGCGTTTGTCCGTTAAGGAGGATGTCGCCTTTCGTCGGGTTTTCGAAGCCGGCCAATATGTAGAGAGTCGTGCTTTTTCCGGAACCGGACGGTCCGAGAAAGGTCAGGAACTCGCCACGCTGGACCTCGAGATTGACATCTTGCACCGCCACGACAGGACCGTATTCCTTGCGGATGCCTCTGATCTGTAGGAAAGATTCGTTCATGATTTCAGTACCTTGCGTGCGATCGCGACAAGCGCCATCAAAGTGATCGTCAAGAGGATGAGAAGGGACGATGCCGCAGCGATGACCGGCGTCAGATCTTGCCTGAGGGTGGACCATACCTTCACCGGCAATGTCTGTAGCGTCGGGCTCGCCATGAAGATCGCCACCACCACTTCATCCCAGGAGGTCAGGAACGAGAAGACCGCGGCCGAAAACAGTCCATGGCTGATGGCTGGCAGGGTCACCCGGATCTTCGCCTCAAGAGGCGATGCGCCGCAGAGCACCGCAGCATCCTCGATGGATTTGTCGAAGCCTTCGAGCGCATTCGAAATGGAAAGGATGGAGAAGGGCAAAGCCAAAACGAGATGCGAAATGACAAAGCCGATCAGGGTTCCACCAAGACCCATCCTCAGAAAGAAGGCATAAAGAGCAACGGCAAGGACGACGACGGGCAGGATCATCGGCGTCAGGAAAAGCGCTTTCAGCGCGTCGCGGAACATGAAGGTTCCGCGCGCCAGACCGAACGAGGTTACCAGCCCAAGCAGCACGGAGAGAACCGTGACGATCGAGGCGATCCTGAAGCTCGTCCAGGCGGATGCCAGCCATTGCGGATCGGCGAAAAGCTGGCTGTACCATTGCAGCGTCCAGCCTGGAGGCGGAAAGATCAGCCACTGCGAAGATCCGAAGGAAAGCGCGGCGATGAAGAGGATAGGCAGCAGCAGGAACGCAGCCGTCAAGACTGTCACCGTCACCAGCACGTATTTCCACCAGCCGAGGCGATCGAAATTGAGAAGCATCTCAGCGCCCTCCCGTGTTCTGCACGCCGAACAGCCGTAGCTGAACGGCATAGAGCGAAAGAGTAACGACGAGGAGAACCAGGGCCGCAGCGCCGCCCATTCCCCAATTGACCAGGGACTGCACGAACTGGGCGATGAGTTCTGCCAGCATCATGTTCGCCGTGCCGCCGAGAAGCGACGGGGTAACGTAGTAGCCGAGCGACATGACGAAGACCATCAGCGCACCGGCGACCATGCCTCTCGCAGCCAAAGGCAGAAGGACGCGGGTAAGACATTGCCAGCGGTTCGCTCCGCAAAGTGCTGCCGCCTGCAGGACCGTCGGGTCGATCTTCTTGATGACGCCGTAGAGCGGCAAGATGATGAAGGGCAGCATGATATAGGTCATGCCGATCGTCACACCGGTCAGATTGTTGACGAGCGGCAGCGGCTGGTCGATCAGTCCGATTGCCATCAACATCTTGTTGATCAGCCCGGTGCGCTGAAGCAGGACCATCCAGGCATAGGTCCGGGCCAACAGATTGGTCCACATCGACAGCAGCAGGACTGCGAAAATCACGGATGCCAGCCTCGTGGGCATGATGGCCAGCGTCCAGGCGACGGGAAAGCCGATCAGCAGCGAAATCGCGGTGACGAGACCGGAGACAATGAAGGTGTTGACGAATACCTTGAGATAAGTCGCCGAGCCCAGCAGTTCGGCATAGTTGCCGAAGCCCGCCACCGGTTCCAACACGCTTCGCAACAGAAGTGCGACGACCGGGACAATGAAGAAGATTCCGACGAAAATCAGCGCCGGTATGACTTCGCCGAAGCCCGCAGGCCTGGCGGCCTTGGACGTGGTCACCGTTTCATTGGCGACGTCAATATAGGTCGACATGGCAATCCTTTCCCGCCGTAGGATCAGACAACGGCACCAGCTCCCAGGAAGATTTAGAACCTGCGCCACACACCGCGAGCAGAACGATGCCCGCGGTGCTGCCTCGGAGTTTTTTCAGACTATTTGGCCTGCCAAGCATACCACCGCTTGCCGATGGCATCGCGATTTTCAGCCCAATAAGCCATGCTCGCATTGACCTGGCTGGCGGTCTGCTGATCCGGCAAGGTCTTGGCCGTTGCAGGATCCATCAACTTGGCCGAGTCGAGATTGATGGGCGCGTAGCCGGTCGCCTTCGCCAGATCGGCCTGGGGCTGGGCGGACGTTGCAATCGCGATGAACTTCATCGCCGATTCAAAGTTCGGCGCTCCCTTTGGCACGACCAGTGAGTCGGCAGCCGTGATGTTCTGGTCCCAGGAGGTTTCCGTCTTTATGCCGCTGGCGGCGAGCGCGGTCATGCGGCCATTCCACAGGCTGCCGAAGGGAGCCTCGGCAGATGCGAGAAGCTGTTGCGACTGCGCACCGCTGGACCACCAGATGATATCGGATTTGATCGTATCCAGCTTCTTGAAGGCCCGATCGAGATCGAGCGGGTAAAGCTTGTCGGCAGGAACGCCATCAGCTAGCAATGCCGCCTCGATCACGCCGGGCGCCGACCACTTGTAGAAGGTGCGCTTGCCGGGAAATTTCGCCGTATCGAAGAGATCGGCCCAGGTCTTGGGGCAGGCTTTCACGGCATCCGCATTGCAGCCGATCACGAAGGAATAGTAGAAGCTGCCGACCGAATAGTCCGTGACGAAACGGGGATCGAGCTTGGACTTGTCGATGACGGAGAAATCCAGTTTTTCCAGCAGCCCGTCCTTGCCCGCCTGAGCGGCATAGTCGCCTTCGACGTCAACGACATCCCAACTGACCTGGCCGGCTTCGACCATAGCTTTCAGCTTGCCGTAATCGGTGGGTCCGTCCTGTGCGACGACGATGCCCGTCTTATCCGTGAACGGATTGGCCCAGGCGGCCTTCTGCGCGTCCTGCGTGGTCCCTCCCCAGCTTGTGAAGACGAGCGTGTCGGCTTTCGCAGCCCCGGACATCGCGATTATTGCGGCAGCAGCCGCGAGTGCAATTCTTCTTTTCATGTTCCCTTATCCTTGTCTGTTGTCTTACAGGCATGCCTTATGCGGCTGGCGTGCTCGTCCCCTGAGGGAAGAAGCTTGCCGGCTTCATAATCTTGTTCTCGGCCACTTCGATCAGGTCGCGTATTTTCGGCAGGAAAGCCTGCCATTGCGGATCGGCCGCCAATCTCTGGCGCCTTGCCTCGCGATCATCGAGGCTCTCATAGGCCCAGATGTGAACGATCTCGTTGATGGTCCCTATTTCCGAATAGAAATAGCCGACCAGATTGCCGAGATGCGCTTTCTGAATGGCGATCCCTTCGTCCCCCACGACGTTCAGATATTGCGGGATCGCACCGTTCTTCAGCCGATAGGTCCGGATTTCATAGAACATCGCCATCACCTCATGACGAAAGGATCGGGGATCGGATCGTCGGACGTCCTCAGCCAGATCGTCTTTGTGCGGGTATAATCGAGCGCCGCGGCCAAGCCGCCTTCCCGGCCATGGCCGGAAAGGCCAAAGCCGCCGAAGGGAGCGATCGGCGATACGGCGCGATAGGTATTGACCCAGACGATACCGGCGCGAATGCCTTTCATCAGGCGGTGGGCGCGCGTGAGATTCTGGGTGAAGACACCGGACGCGAGGCCGTAGCGCGTATCATTTGCAAGGCTCAGCGCTTCGGCTTCGGTGTCGAACGCCACGACCGACAGCACCGGACCGAAGAACTCCTCGGCAAGCGAGGGCGATGCAACACCGTCGCAGTCGAGAATCGTCGGCGGGAAGTAAAAGCCCTCGCCGCTTGGCGTTTGTCCACCCGTGATAATGTGGGCGCCGCTTTGAACGGATTTATGGATGAGCGCTGTAACGTGATCCTGCTGGCGCTTCGTCGCCAGCGGACCGACTTCGGTCGCCATGTCCAAGGGCGAGCCGATGCGGATCGCTTCGGCCTTGTCCTTCAACAGGCCAAGGAATCTTTCCTTGATGCTTCGCTCCACGATCAACCGCGAACCGGCGACGCAGCTTTGTCCGGTGGCAGCGAAGATCCCCGCGACCTGGGCATTGGCGGCGCTTTCGAGGTCGGCGTCGGCAAAGACGATGAAAGGCGACTTGCCGCCCAGCTCAAGCGACGTCGAGGCAAGGTTTTCGGCCGAATTTCGCACGATGTGGCGCGCCGTTTCAGGCCCGCCGGTGAAGGCGACATGGGCGACCTTCGGATGCCGGCTAAGGGCAGCGCCGCACGATGCGCCAAAACCGGTGATGATGTTGAGGACACCAGCGGGAAAGCCTGCTTCATGAACGAAGCGCGCGAATTCCAGAAGCGGCGCCGGTCCATCCTCGGAAGCCTTGACGACCATCGTGCAGCCAGCCGCCAGCGCGGGACCTATCTTGACGGCGGAGAGAAACAACTGGCTGTTCCAGGGCACGACCATGGCCACGACGCCGATCGGCTCACGGCGGAGCCAGACGTCCATGTCCTGCTTGTCGATCGGGAGATAGGATCCTTCGATCTTGTCGGCGATGCCGGCATAGTAACGATAGTAGTCGGCGACATAGGCGATCTGCGCTGACGTCTCGCGGATGATCTTGCCGGTGTCGCGCGTCTCCAGCTCGGCGAGCTTCTGGGCATTGGCAGCAACGAGATCGGCAAGCTTATACAGGAGCTTGCCGCGTTGCGTGGCGGTCATCTTCGGCCAGGGGCCGTCATAGAGTGCCTTTTCGGCCGCGTTGACCGCGCGATCGACATCCCCCTCCCGCGCTTCCGGCATATCCGCCCAGTCCTTGCCGGTGGCGGGATCGATGCTCCGATATCGGGCTTCGCCGTCCAGAAATTCGCCATCGATGTAACACTGGAAACGCTGCATGGGGTTTACTCCGCAAATGCCGGCATGACCTCGGCGATAAAGCGCTCGAGTGACGCTTTCTTCCGCTCGAAGGACATGCCCGTATCGATCCAGAAGGAATATTCGTCGTAGCCCATGGCTTCATAGGCCTTGAGCCGGGCAATGACGGTCTCGGCATTGCCGACGACGTTGTTGCTGCGCATGACCGCATCGGAAAGCATCGCGTTCGCGCCGATCTCCTCTTCGGGTATCCGCTCGATGAGGCCCTGCTTAATGGGCTTCTCGTTCTTGAACCAGGCGAAGAAGTAGTTGTAGTAGACACTCAGTTCATGGGCCGCCTGCGCTATGTCCGCCTCTGTCGAGCCGACATAGGTATGGCGCAGCAGCATGATCTTGGGCCGGTCGATATCCGGATTCTTGGCGCAGGCATCGTTGAAGCGGCCCATCAGCGCCACGACTTCCTCATCGCCCTGCCAAAGCGGCGTCACCTGAACATTGCAGCCATTGGCGACGGCGAACTCATGCGAATTCGGATCGCGCGCAGCCACCCAGATCGGCGGGTTCGGCTGCTGCAAAGGTTTCGGCGCAGAAGTGGTCGACGGGAATTTATAAAACTCCCCATCATGGGCGTAGTCGCCTTCCCATATGCCTTTGATCGCTGGGATGAGCTCGCGCATCCGCTGGCCGGCACCCCAGGCGTCGAGACCCGGCAGCAAGCGCTCGTATTCGAAGGAGTAAGCGCCGCGCGCAATACCGATATCGAGCCTCCCGTCACAGATGATGTCGGTCATGGCCGCCTCGCCTGCGAGCTTGATCGGATGCCAGAAGGGCGCGATCACCGTCCCGGTACCCAGCCTTGCCCGCGATGTGCGGCGCGCCAAATCGGCGATGGTCACGAACGGATTGGGTGCAATGGTGAAATCCATGCCGTGATGCTCGCCCGTCCAAATGGCATGCATGCCACCCTTGTCGGCGATCTCGCAGAGAGCGATGAACTCCTCATAGAGGCTCTTGTGGCTCTGGCCGGCGTCGAGGCGCTCCATGTGAACGAAAAGAGAGAATTTCATGGCTGTGCTGCCTTTGTTGGAACCGAGCGGACCGTGCCGACGGTCTCGTCGCCGAAATAAACGCCGAAATTGCCGAGCTGGCTTTCCACCGCGAAGCGCGCAACGATGTCGGCGGTCGAACTTGTCTTGAAATGGCTCTTGGCCAGCGTGTCGGGCTTCAGGAACCTGCCGCTACGCGGCTCGCCTTCGGAGGCGAAGGCGCGGTAGACGATGTGTTGCTTTCCGTCGCTCTTGCCCTCGTAGACCGAGTAGAGGAAGCCGATCGTCACCGAAAGACCGGTGAGTTCCTCCAGATAATCCCGAAGTATGTCAGCAGGGCTTCCCTCCTTGCCGTCGCAGGTCGGCAGTGAAAAGACGTCATCGCCGATCAGAAGAACCTCGCCGTGACGTTCCAGAACGGCTCCGAGTTCGATGTTACCTTCCGCTGCAGCCGAAACGGCCTTGCTGGCAAGAATGGGCGTGAAGTAGCCGCCGCGGGCATAACCCAATCCGTTCAGTCCGTTGTTTTCGAAGGCTTCGATCCGCCCCATCAGGATGACGTGATCACCCGCCTCGACCAGCTTTTCGGTAGCGCATTCGAACCATGCCGAGACATTCCCCAGGATTGGACAGCCGGCAGCGCCTGCTTGCCAGTCGACCGTGGCGAACCGGTCTTCGACCGGCCGGGCAAAGGTGTTGGATACATCCTTCTGACCTTCCGAGAGAACGTTGACGGCGAAATGCTTCGCACCCGTCATGGTCGCGTAGTTGCGGGAGGTCTTGGCCAGGCAGACCAGCAAAAGGGGCGGGTCGAGCGACACCGACGTGAACGAATTTGCCGTAAAGCCGATGGGTTTTCCGTCGGCATCCTGGGCAGTCACGACCGTTACCCCTGTCGCAAATGCGCCGAAAGCATCGCGCAGTGCCCTTGGATCCGCAATCTGTAAGGTCATTTTACATCCTCCCTACTGAAAGCCATTCGGCGAGCAGCGCATTTACGATGTCGGGTGCCGTCAGATTGACCATGTGACGGTGGCCCTCGACGATCCGCGCCCAGCCGTTGGACGCTAGTGCCGCCATTTGGGTCGCCATCAGCGGCGTCGAATTGGGATCATCCGATCCCGTCAGAAACAGCGCCGGGCCCGCCACGTCCTTCCAGCGATCCGCATAGGTCGCGTCTCCTTCGGCAAATGCCGAATAAGCGACAGCATACCCCTCCGGATCGACAAGGTTCAGCCAGTTCCGCGTCAGGTCGCGCGCAACAACGCTATCGGGATCGTCGCCGAACCATCGAAGCAACGGGCCTTCCTTATCGACACCTGTCAGCGGTATGGCCGCGGCACGCGCCAGCACCGCCGCTTTTGCCGCCGGGTCACGCCGGTAGACGCCATTGAGATATGCCACACGCTTGATACGGCTGCCGAACGTTGCCGCCGCACCTCCGGATACCAGAGCACCCATCGAGTGGCCGGCGACATTTGCGGTCTCGATCGTCATTTCGTCTAGGAATTGCCCGAACCAGGCGACGAATTGCTCAAGACGGCTTCCGGCCGGCAGACGGGCAGTTTCGCCATGGCCAGGCATATCGACTGCAATCACACGATGGCTTGCAGACAGAGCCAGAATCTGCGGCGCCCAGGCTTCAAGCCGCATGCCGACACCGTGAATCAGGACAAGCGGCTCGCCATTGCCGGCTTCATGATAGGCCGTTCCACCTGCAGTCTTGTTCCTTGCAAAGACCCAATCGGTCTTTGCAGAAGCACCCGGCGTCGTTGATCCAACGGTCAGCATGTCAGCGCCCGGCCTTTCAAACGCCGGCAGGGTTGGCGACGTCTTGGCCCAGATCCTTGAGATCCTGGTAGCGGTCACCAATGCGATGATGCGGACGCCCACCGACGGACGCGCCAAGCGCGATGACAATTTCGTCGGCTGCCGGTGCATCCGGGATTGCCGTTTGGATCGTCAGGTAATGCGAGCGGCGCCCTTCATCGTTTTTGTCCATCAGCGGGATCATGATCGGCGCATTGGCAGGGCCGCGCGTGTTGCAGAAGGCGAGATAGGACTTTGCGCCGACCGCTTGGCGATAATGATTGCCGAAGCGAAGCGTGTGAATCAGCGCCGAGGCATGCTCGATCTCGCCATCCAGACCAACCACTGCGGATTTCCCATATCCTTCAACCGCATCGCCGGAGCCGACGGCCTCGATGATCATCTTGGTGAGCAGTTCGCCAAGGATTGGAGCGGCGGCGTGAATTTCGGGCTTCAGGTCTTCGACGAAGCCGCGCCCTGCCCAGGGATTCTTCACGACGGCGTAGGCGGTAAACAGCTTCAGCGGCACCTGTGCCGGCTTGCCACCCTCGATCAGCGTCGTCTCGATCTGCAGCCCGGTCTTGCGAATTTGAATGGTCATCGAACACCTCAGTTTTGACGTCATGTATTATGGTATGCCATAATATGAAAGTGTCAAGCCGATTCCTTCTTGCTACAAAGATTCAAGAGGGATTTCGAAATAGCGACGTGAAATCAGAGGATTGCCCGGGCTCCCAATGCGCCTTCCAACATAATCGTTCCAGACGCGGGCGTTAGAGCCGGCGCCGGTATTGTCTGCTCGGATATCCTTAATGCGGGCGGGTGTTCGGAGGCACGGCAATGCATTTCATACGATGCTCCACCTTATTACTTAATATGGCATACCATCACATTGAGCAAAGTTAGGTGTCAAGCTTGCAATATTGCTTGCCGTCGTTTCCGGAGTCGCCAATACGCCCGCGAGGAAACCCGCGTGCGGAAGCAGATCGAAAGAGATGGTCGAAGAGGTTTTCAGTCGTTCCGGCTATATGCGGGGAGCTGTCACCGCTTTATTCTGCGGAGTCCTTTGCGGACAGAACCGCTTCCGCGATAGCACTGGCGGCTGCAACATGGTCCATGGCAGCCTTGTAGGCGCCTTCGCCGTCGCCATTGCGGATCGCGTCCACGATCTTTGCCATTTGACGCGGACCTTCGATGTCGCGGTTCTTCGTCTTGATCGTCATTGACCGCAAATGGTTTATGCGGACCGTAAGAAGGTTGACGACGCCCCAGGCGACATGTCTGTCGACCATGGTGAACAGTGTTTGATAGAAAGAAGATGTGTGCGAGAGCACTCCAGGCATGTCCTTGTCGCGGTAGCTGTCGCGGATTCCCTGCAGCGACGTTTCCAGCGCTGTGACGATCTCGGGACTTCCGCGCTGCGCGCACAATCGCGCCGCCATGCCTTCGAGCACGCCGCGGATCTCGTAGATCTGCTTGGCCTCGTCGAGATCGAGCTGGGCAACAATCGGACCCTTGTTTGGCAGATTGGCAACCAGCCCTTCCGATTCCAGATGCCGCAGAACTTCGCGCACGATCGTCCGGCTCACGCCGAGCTGAGCACACATGTCGCGTTCGACGAGTCTATCGCCCGGGCGAAAATACCCGTTTACGATGGCTTCGCGAACCTTATCGAGCGCGAGCTCCCGCAGCGTCTTTGCGGGACGCTCAACTCTGATCGCCGCGTCCTTTAGGGCACCGCTCATTCTTGCACCTCAGCATTGGACGTGTTTCGCAAGCTCGACTTCCGTTCGATGTCGATTTCATAAGAATCGTATTATGGCGTACCACACACTATCAGCGATTGGCAATTCAACCGACGTCGATCTGTGAGACTGCCAGCAGCCGCATTTCGATCAAGTCGGGTGGAGCGAGCAAATTGCGCCAAGTGTAGCCGATTCGCGCATGATTCGCGGCAAAAGCAAGGCGGGGCTGCCACTGTTAATAATGGTTTATCACCTCAGGCATTAAAACAAAGACGCAGCGCATAGCGGACATGATGTCTCCTGCCGTCCCCCAAAGGCATGATCCGTCAATCTTAGTTTGCGTATCCTTATGTCTGCCAACTCCACGCCCCGCCATTTTCGCGCCCAAACCTCTTCCGTAATCGCGATAACAGTTTGCTTTCTCGCCGTTGCATTGGTTTTGACCGGCCTCGTGGCGCATGTGGTTATGACAATGACCCGATCAGCGAACGAAATCGACGATGCGCGCGCAGACCGCGCTGCACATGCTGCGATCGCCTCGTTCATGGCCAAGCTCGGAGCCACAATTAAGGACAATGCCGTCTGGGATGATGCCTATAAGGCCATCGGCACTGCTGCCGCCGCAGATTGGGCCTATGAAAATTGGGGCAAGACCAGTGCCGATTATACACTCTATGATGGGGCCGTCGTAATCGGCCCCGATGGCAATGCGATTTCCGCCTATCTCAAGGGCAACCTGTTTCAGCCGCGCGACTATTTTGGAAAGTTTTTCGATCGCCAAATTGAAGCGGCCGCCAATCCGCAGCCGGCGCCTTTGCTCAATTTCTTCAAGACGAAGGCGGGAATCCTGCTTGTGGCATCACAGGCAATCCAGCCCTTCAGCGCAACGAGCGAGCTTCCGAAGCTCAGTGTCTTGACCTTTTTCAAGGAATTGACGCCGGAAGTCGTCGATGCGCTCTCGGATGAACACGAACTCGACGGGCTGCGCCTCCAGGAAGCACCCGAGCCGGATAAGCTGAATTCCCCGATCAAGGACATGGACGGTGCGGTGATTGGCTATCTTGTTTGGCCAAGCAAAGCTCCCGGAGAGGCCATTTTCGATAAGGTCTACCCCTATGTGGCGGCCGCAGCTGCCATCCTCGTTCTCTTCCTGGCAGCCGTCTTGCTTGCAGGCGCGTCGGAGGCCAGGCGTCTTCGTCGTTTGGCCGAGGCGGCGAGATTTGAAGCAAACCATGACAGCTTGAGCGGCCTGCTCAATAGACACGGCATTCTTGGAGTGCTGGATCAACTGGATGGCACCAGCTCCCCAGCATCGCTCTACATGATCGATCTTGACGGCTTCAAAGCCGTCAACGATGCGTGGGGCCATGCTGTCGGAGACGAACTGATCGGAATCGTCGCAAAAGCTCTGCAGGGCTGTCATCCCGAAATCCATGCCTTGGCAAGACTGGGCGGTGACGAGTTCGCATTGGTGCAGTTCGGATCCTCTCCGCATCGAGACATAGAAGACTCTATTCTCAAGCTTTTTCTCCATCCCTTCAAAATCGGCGGACGAACGATCGAAGTGGGGACGAGCATCGGCGTAGCATGTCGCACCGGCAATATCGCCCCGCTGGAGCTTCTTCGCAGAGCCGATATGGCTCTTTACCGCGCCAAAGAAAATGGCAAGGGACAGGCCGTCACCTATGATCTCGAGCTGGATCGCGAGCGCCAGCGCATCGCCGAACTGGAAGGCGAGCTGAGAAATGCCATCAACAACGGCGCGATCGAACCGGCTTTCCAGCCTCTCGTATCGGCGTCAACCGGCGCTATCATCGGTCTTGAGGCGCTCGCACGCTGGCGGAGCCCGGTCGGAAGTATCAGCCCGGAAGTCTTTATTCCGCTTGCCGAAAAGTCCGGCCTCATCGACGCATTGGGCGTGCATATGCTGCGGACGTCGATTCACCATGCGAAGGACTGGCCGGGCCTGGCGCTTTCGGTCAATGTCTCGCCCGTCCAGCTCTGCAATCCGGACTTTGCCGCACAAGTCACGGCAGTCCTCGATGAGTCCGGTTTCGATCCTGCCCGCCTGACGCTGGAAATAACCGAAGGCGTCCTGATGACCAATCCTGACCAGGCGCGCCGCTCGATAGATGTGCTTCGGCGCATCGGAATCAAATTCGCGCTCGATGACTTTGGCTGCGGCTATGCCAGCATCGGTGCCCTGCGGCAGTTCGGGTTCGATCGCATGAAGATCGACCGATCCCTGGTATTGGGCCTCGAAGAGAATGCCAACGGGATCGATATTCTGCGTGCCACGGTCGCTCTGGCGACAGCCCTTGAAATTCCGGTAACTGCCGAGGGGATCGAGAACTCTCGTCAGGCGGAGATATTGCGAGCCTCCGGTTGCGACCAGTTGCAAGGCTATCTGGTCGGCAAGCCCATGTCGTCCGGCGAGATTGGCGAGAGGCTCCGTCAAGGCAGTTCAGCCGCGTGAATTGCAGCCATCTATCTAATCGAGCGGGGGCTATGCCGGCTGCTCAATCAGCCGCTGCGCGGTAAATTTGTCGGTGACCAAGGTGTCGACTACGCCGATCCGCAGTGCGCCGGCGATTGCCGCGGTCTTCTTTTCGCCTCCCGCAAGTGCAATCACCCGATCGACCTTGGCAAGCTCGTCGAGCGAGATACCGATCACCCTCTCGTCAAGCGGCGTTTTGACCGGTTTGCCTTTGCCGTCAAAGAAACGCAGCGAGATATCGCCGACCGCTCCTGCATCGGCGAGGTCCGCCAATTCGCGTGACGAGAAGATGTTGCCGGATCGGGCCAGAAGCTCGGACGGTTCGACCGCGCCAATGCCGACGATTGCGACGCTGATCGCGCCGAAGAGCTCGATGGTTTCCCGCACGAATGGATCGGCCATCATGAGCAGCTTGGCTTCGCGCGAACTTGTCACGCCCTGGACCGGAAGAAGTTTAGGTTCGGCACCCGTGAGGCGGGCCAGCCTCGTGGTGAGCTGGGTAGCATGGGTCTGGACGGAGGGATCGCCCATTCCGCCAAGCGTCTGAACGATATATTTTGCCCGGGCGCTTTTCTGCGGGTGGATATTCTCCACCATCTTGAAAATCGTCTGGCTCCAGCTTGAAACCCCGATAATTTCCCCCTCCGAAAGGGTGACTTCGAGAAGGTGGGCGGCCGCTTCGCCAATCCGCGCCATGATGGCACCTTCCCGGTCTTCGGAACATTCCACGACGATTGCTTCGGCGAGATTGAAACGTTCGCGCAGTGCGGCTTCGAGCTCGGTGTAGGTCCCGATGGGTGGGATCACCGTGGTCCGGACGATGTCCTCGGCTTCCGCCCGCTTCAACATTCGCGAGACGGTCGCCTGCGACAGCCTCAGGTGCTGGGCAATATCAGCCTGCCGCTTGCGCTCGATGTGATACATCTGCGCTACACGAGAAATCAGGCGAAGCTCGTTGATCCGTCCCATGCTTGTTCCATCGGTGAATTTTTATTCACCAATAACGGGCGGCGGTTCGAACGTCGAGCGTGCAATCGCATCGTTCCACGTTTTAAACTTTTCCGCGTTGTCATTTGTCTGAGGCCTGATGGTGATGTTCTGCCGCGGAAGACGGCCGATAGCGTCAAGATCCGCCCACATGCCCAACGACAGGCCGGCAAGATAGGCAGCGCCCAGCGCCGAGGCCTCCGGTGCTGCGCATTGGATAACGGCATGCCCGAGGAGATCGGCAACACACTGCATGAGAAACCTGTTCTGACTGGGTCCCCCGTCGACATAAAGGGAGCCGATGCTTCCCCCATTCTGCTTCTGCATCGCACGGAAGACATCATGCACCTGAAGCGCGATAGAGTCAGTAACGGCTCTCGCCAATTGCGCCCGCGTGGTGCTGAAGTTGATTTGCGAAAACAGCGCGCGGGCATCCGAATTCCAATAGGGAGCGCCGAGACCGACAAAGGCGGGAACGAAGCCTGGGCCGCGGGGCTCCGCCGTCGCAGCTAGGTCGACAAGTGCGCTGATATCGGAAGGCCCGAGGATTTCCGCCATCCACGGCAGGCTTGCCGCCGATACGAGGATGTTGCCTTCGAAAGCGAAGGTCGGTTTTCCTGCGATGCGCCAGGCAACTGTCGTGGTGATCCCATGTTGTGGTGCGATGAAGTGCGGCAACGTCGTCATGACCGACGAGCCCGTGCCGAACGTCACTTTGCCGTCCCCTGCTTTGTGGGCTCCATGCCCGAAAAGAGCGGCATGGCTATCGCCGATGGCAGCGCAAATGGGCGTTCCATCCGGCACGCCCGGAAGACCCGCAGTCGTTCCGAATTGCCCTGCGCTGTCGAGAACTTCGGGTAGCAAGTCTTTGTCTACGCCGAACAAGGCACAAAGCTCTTCGCTCCAGCGTTGGGCCTTGAGATCGAAAAGCTGGCTACGTGCTGCATTCGATGCGTCGCAGACGTGCTTCCGGCCACCCGTCAGGCAGTGAACAAGCCAGCTATCCACGGTGCCGATCCGCACCCTGTGACCCGCCGGCGCGCGATCCAGCAACCATTTCATCTTCGAGCCGGGGAACATCGGATCGATCGGCAGGCCCGTGGTCTCCTCGACCCACTGCGAATGACCGAGCCCGATCAGCTTTTCGCAATCGGCGGCCGTGCGCCGGCACTGCCAGCTCACCACGGGGCCAAGCGCCTCGCCGGTATCGCCATCCCAGATCGTTACCGATTCCCGCTGATTGGAAATCGCAACCGCTTCGATCGCAACCTTTGCCGGCGCAGCTTCGACACAGGCACGAACCGCCTCGCATACCGATTGCCAGACGCGATTTGCATCCTGCTCGACCCAGCCCGGTTGCGGGTAGCTGATGCCGACAGGCGCGGCGCCACGAGAAATCAGTTCGCCCTTTTCCGACACCAGAATGGCCTTGGAATTCGTCGTGCCCTGATCGATTGCCAGAATGGCTTGCATAAAATCTTTCCTCCAAGAATAACCCGGCGCATTCAGCGCAATGCCCCGGGAAGCGCGCTGTCAGCGTCAGCTCACTTCCGCTTGAGAAGTGCCAATGCCGCCTGGGCAATGGCATCAGGCGCCATTCCGAATTCATCCAGAAGGAATTCCGCCGAGCCCGTCGGAGCAAAGATACCAGGGACGCCCAGGCGCTTCATCGGAACAGGCGCGTGGTCGACGACCACTTCGGCCACTGCCGAGCCGAGGCCGCCATAGATCGAATGCTCCTCGGCCGTCACGATTGCGCCGGTTTCCCTTGCGGCGGCAATGATAGCCTGCTCATCGATCGGCCGCACGGTTGCCATGTTGAGAACGCGGGCGTCGATCCCCTGAGCCGCGAGGATTTCTGCCGCCTTGAGAATGCGATGCGTCAGCGTGCCGTTGGCAATCAGGGTCACATCCCCTCCATCGCGCAATACGTTGGCTTTGCCGAGTTCGAACTTGTGACCGTCCGGCAGCAGGTCCGGAACGCCAACGCGCGACAGGCGCAGGAAGCAGGGTCCAGCATAGCTTGCCGCCCATTTCACGGCAGCAGCCGTTTCAATGCGATCGCATGGCGCGATGACCGGAAGATTCGGCAGAACACGCGTCCAGGCGAAATCTTCGATGGAATGGTGCGTCGGGCCGAGCTCGCCATAGGCCATGCCGGAGGAAATGCCGATCAGTTTGACGTTCGCATTCGAATAGGAAATGTCGGCCTTGATCTGCTCCAGCGCACGGCCCGTCAGGAAGCATGCGGCCCCGCAGACGAATGGGATCTGTCCGCCGTTTGCGAGCCCTGCTCCAACGCCGACCATGTTTTGCTCGGCAATGCCGACATTGATCAGTCGCTCCGGAAATTTAGATTTGAAGCTGCCTAGCTTGGATGAGCCGACAGAATCGTTGCAGACCGCAATGATCGTCTGCTCGTCGGCCGCCAGCGCCTCCAAAGTCGCAGCAAAAGCGTCCCGGCAGTCGTAGAGATTGGGGTTCGAGTTGGACGTGTCCATTAGAGCGCCTCCGACAGTTCTGCGACAGCCTGTTCGTATTGTTCCTTGTTCGGCACCTTATGATGCCAATCCACCCGGTCCTGCATGAAGGAGATGCCATGACCCTTATTCGTGTGGGCGACGATGCAGTGCGGACGCGTGCTACGATGCTCCAGTGCAGGAACGATTTGCGCCATTTCGTTGCCGTTGATTTCGCTGACCTCCCAACCGAATGCTTCGAGTTTCGGCCGTAACGGGGCGACATTGTTGGTATCTGCGAGCGCCGCGCCCTGCTGGAAACGATTGTGATCGACGATAAGCGTCAGATTGTCCAGATTGAACTGCGATGCGGCCATTATGGCTTCCCAGTTGGATCCCTCCTGCATCTCGCCGTCCCCGGTCATGACATAGGTGTGATAGCCGGCCCCGGTCAGCTTGCCGGCCTTCGCAACGCCGACGGCGACCGGCAGTCCGTGCCCTAAGGGACCGGTGTTGGTTTCGACGCCGGGCACCTTGTTGCAATTGGGATGGCCGTTGAGCCGGGAATGCGGCTGCAGAAATGTCGAAATCTCCTCCTCCGCAATGAACCCACGCTTTGCGAGAGTGACATACAGCGCACAGGCGGTGTGGCCCTTCGACAGAATGAACCGATCACGATCGGGCCGCCTCGGCTCGCTAGGATAGATCTTCAGAACGCGAAAATAGAGCGCCGTCAGGATGTCGATGGCCGACATCTCGCCGCCAATATGTCCCGCACCTGCGTCATAGACCGCTTGCAGGTCGCGCAGGCGTATCTGGCGCGCGACGCGCTCAAGTTCCTTAACTTGCATGATGCTTCCTCGTTGCATAAATATTCAGTAGCACATATTTTTGCACAAATGGCCACTCAGTCAAGTCCATTTATTGTTTGCCTGCTGAATGGATCGAAAACAGTAAGCCGATTTCGGCGCTTGACAGGTCAAATATGAGTTGTTAATGAATTTTCCAACACGAATGCATATTTATGCACGCTTGAAGGAAAATCACCTGCGGCGGGCATGAGGGTGGAGGAGCCATGTCAGCATTGGGCGTCAACGAACAAAGCCAGCAGCCGCGAACCTCACTTGCATGGCTCAGCGGGGCTACAGGCCCGCTGATCGGCTTGCTGATACTCTGCGTTTTCCTGAGCGTTGCGACGGACCGGTTTCTTTCGGTGCGCAACGCGCTCAACATCCTCGATCAGATCACCGTGCTCGGCGTCATGTCCGTGGGTATGACCTTCGTTATTCTGATCGGCGGCATCGACCTCTCGGTCGGTTCCGTTCTGGCGCTGTCGATGATGGTGATGGGCTGGGTTGCGAATGTTGCCGGCCTGCCGATGGCCGTCGCGATCCCGCTGGCGCTCCTGGCGTCCGCGCTCAGCGGCCTGATCGTCGGCGTGATGGTCACGAGTTTCCGTGTCCCCGCCTTCATTGCCACCCTTGCGATGATGTCGGTCGCGCGTGGCATTGCCAATATGATTACTGACGGCCAGCAGATCGTCGGCTTTCCCGACTGGTTCACCATGCTGGCGATCGACCGTCACTTCGGCGTGCTGACCGCGACGGTCTTCCTGATGCTGGCGATCGTCATCGTCTCGTGGCTCTTTCTCAAATACCGTTCCGAGGGGCGCATGCTCTATGCGATCGGCGGCAATCCGGAGGTTGCTCGTCTCGCCGGCATCAATGTGCAGGTGGTCACGATCGGCGTCTATGTCGTCTGCGCCATCTTGGCGGGCGTTGCCGGGATCGTCCTTGCTGCGCGCCTCGATGCCGTCCAGCCTTCAAGCGGCTTTGGCTACGAGCTCGACACCATTGCGGCCGTGGTCATCGGAGGAACGTCTCTGTCGGGCGGCGCCGGTGGCATCGGCGGAACGCTGATCGGCGTGCTCATCATCGGCGTTTTGCGCAACGGCCTCAACCTGCTCAACGTCTCGCCATTCCTGCAGCAAGTGATCATCGGTGTCGTCATCGTTCTTGCGGTCGGCGCTGAAACGCTGCGCCGGAGGAAGGCATAAGACAGGCCGCTAAGGCCGACAGCCGGAATTCCCCTTCCGGCGCGGACGGGGATTATGAAAGCCCGAGGGCGGAGGACGTTTCCAAGGGCGCATTGAAACCAAAGGAGGAACTCATGAAACTTTCCCGCACTCTCTTGACCACGGCAGCCATACTCGCACTGTCGCTGGGATCGGTTCAGGCCAAGGAAGTCAAGAAACTCGGCCTGGCGGTCGCCAACCTTCAGGCAAACTTCTTCAACCAGATCAAGCAGGCCGTGGAAGCTGAGGCAAAGACCCGCGGCATCGAAGTCATCACCGTTGACGCGAAGGGCGACGGTCCGACACAGGTCAATCAGGTCCAGGATCTTCTCACGCAGAACATCGATGCGCTCATCTATATTCCTGCCGGTGCCGCAGCCGCAACTATTCCGGTGAAGCTCGCCCACCAGTCGAACGTGCCGGTCATCAACGTCGACCGCAATGCCGACGGTGCACCCGGCGATACCTTCCTCGCTACGGATTCCGTCGCATCGGCAAACGCCGTCTGCAAGTACATCATCGAGAAGGCCGGCGGTAAGGGCAACATGGTGATCATCCATGGCCAGAAGGGCACGACGCCGGAAGTCGATCGCACGAAGGGCTGCATGGAGGCCGTCAAGGCAAATCCGGGTGTAAAGATCGTCTCGGAGCAATGGTCGAACATCTGGAGCCAGGATGAAGGCTTCCAGATCATGCAGAACATGCTTCAGGCCAATCCGGACGTCTCGATCGTCTTCGCACAGGCCGACGCTCTCGCTCTCGGCGCTGCACAGGCCATCAAGGTCGCAAACCCCTCGCAGAAGATTGCTCTCGGTGGCTTCGACGGTGACACCGCAGCTCTGGAAGCGCTGAAGAACGGCGTCTTCGACGTGACCGCGACGCAGCAGACCCAGAAAATGGGCCGCGATGCCGTGGCCAATGCTGTTAAGATCGTCGGCGGCGAGAAAGTGCCTCCGGTTCAGCTTTTGGATGCGACCCTGACCACCAAGGATAACGTGGCCGGCTTTATCGCCAACCATCCGTAAGAATAACCAAGGGAGCGGTGCGATGACTGATCCGGTGCTCACACTCAAGGGTATTTCCAAACGCTACGGCCCTCTGGAAGTCCTGAAGAACGTCAGTCTCGATGTCTTCCCGGGCGAGGTCGTCGCCTTGCTCGGCGAAAACGGTGCGGGCAAATCGACCCTATCGGGCATCATCGCCGGATCGCGCACGCCTTCCGAAGGTTCCATGACATGGCAGGGGCAGCCGTATGCCCCTGCCAATCCGAGAGAGGCGATTGACAAGGGCGTGGTCCTGATCCACCAGGAACTTCAATTGCTGCCCGAGCTGACGATCGCCGAAAACGTCTTCATCGGTCGCTGGCCGATGAAGAATGGCGTCGTCGACCGGGCACAAATGGTCAAACGCGCACAGGAGCAGCTCTCGCGCCTGAACCTGCATATTCCCGCCACGCGCAAAGTGGCGGGACTGTCGACCGCCAACCAGCAGCTTATTGAAATTGCCAAGGCTTTGGCGCTCGATGCGAAGCTGCTGATCCTCGACGAGCCGACGGCCGCACTCGGCGGCGCGGAAACCGAGGCGCTTTTCGAGCAGGTCAGGAAACTGCGCTCTGAGGGCGTCGGGATCATCTACATCTCGCACCGAATGGAAGAGATCAAGCAGATCACCGATCGCATCGTTGTTCTTCGCGACGGCGAACGGGTTCAGGAATTTGCCGATAGCTCGACCCCTGTGCGCACGATCGTTGAAAGCATGGTCGGCCGTTCGCTCGATAGAATGTTCCCGACATTGCCGGTGCCGCAGGACCGTCCGGTGCTGCAGGTCGAAGCGCTGACCTCAGTGGATGATTCCTTCCGCGATATCAGTTTCGAGGTAAAGGCTGGAGAAATTCTGGGGATAGCCGGCCTCGTCGGAGCCGGGCGAACCGAATTGGTGCGCGCCATTTCCGGAGCAGATCCAATAAGGTCCGGCACGGTACGCCTCAATGGCGAGCCGCTGAAACTGCGCAGCCCGGCCGATGCCGTGGCGAGAGGCATGGTTATGGTGCCGGAAGACCGTAAGCTGCAGGGATTGGTCGTCAATCACCGCATCGCTGAAAACCTCGTTTACCCAAACCTCGATCGGTTCGGAGGCCGCTGGATTACCTCCGCCATGAAGCGGGATTTCGCAAAGCGGGCTATTTCCACCTTCGGCATCAAGGGCCGCGGCGATCAACTTGCCTCCGACCTTTCGGGCGGCAACCAGCAAAAGATCGTCATCGCAAAATGGTTGATGCGCGACCCCAAGGTAGTCGTGCTCGATGAACCGACCCGAGGCATCGATGTCGGCGCCCGTGCCGGCATTTACGACATTATCGTCGGCCTCGCGAACAGGGGCGTGGCCGTCATCGTGGTCAGCTCCGACTTGGAGGAAGTTCTCGGCGTATCGAACCGTATCCTGGTCCTTGCGCAAGGAAAACAGGCCGGAATCCTGGAGCGTGACCAGGCAAACGACGTCTCCGTTATGGAATTGGCTACAATCTAAATGACATCAAGAAAGGAAGAGCGATGCCTGACATCACTCTGAATGCTCCCAAGCTTTTCGATCTCTCCGGTGAGGTTGCCTTCGTGACCGGCGCCGGCAGCGGCATCGGTCAGCGCATCGCTATCGGTCTAGCTCAATGCGGCGCGGATATCGCGTTGCTCGACCGCCGCAACGACGATGGCCTGTCGCAGACCGCCGAATTCGTGCGCAAGGCCGGGCGCCGCTCCATTCAGATTGCTGCTGATGTGACCAACAAGGCAGCGCTTGCCGAAGCGGTAGAGAGGACGGATGCCGAACTTGGTCCCCTCTCCCTCGCGCTCAATGCGGCAGGCATCGCGAACGCCAATCCGGCCGAGGAGATGGAGGAAGAGCAGTATCAGACGCTGATGGACATCAACCTCAAGGGTGTCTTCCTCTCCTGCCAAGCCGAGGCGCGCTCGATGCTCAAGAGGGGCAAGGGATCGATCGTCAACATTGCGTCAATGTCTGGCGTCATCGTCAATCGCGGCCTGAACCAGTGCCATTACAACGCTTCCAAAGCCGGCGTCATCCACATGTCGAAGTCCCTGGCGATGGAATGGGTCGGCCGCGGAATTCGCGTCAACACGATCTCGCCCGGCTATACCGCGACACCGATGAACACCCGGCCGGAGATGGTCCACCAGACAAAGCTGTTTGAAGAGCAGACGCCGATGCAGCGCATGGCGACGGTCGATGAGATGGTTGGTCCGGCCGTATTCCTGCTTTCGGAGGCGGCAAGCTTTGTCACGGGTGTCGACCTGTTGGTCGACGGCGGCTTCTGCTGCTGGTGATGACGATGCCTCGCAAGCTGATCGCCGGAAACTGGAAAATGAACGGGGTGCTCCCGGACCTCAACGAGATTGCCGCCATTGCGGCGGCGGCCGATGACGCTAAAGCCGAAGCGATCATATGCCCACCCGCCACCCTGATCGACCGTGCCGCATCGATAGCGAGAGGTTCGAAACTGCGGATCGGCGGGCAGGATTGCCACGTGTCGTCGTCGGGCGCCCATACCGGCGACATCGCCCCGGACATGTTGGCCGATCTCGGGGCAACCTCTGTGATCCTCGGCCATTCGGAGCGCCGGGCGGACCATGGCGAGACCAGCGCGCTCGTCGCCGCCAAAGCGGCGGCGGCCTATCGCGCCGGACTGACGGCCATCATCTGCGTCGGCGAAACGGAGGATGAGAGGGCCGGCGGAAAGACGCTCGCGGTAGTCGAAAGTCAACTTTCGGCATCTGTTCCGGACGACGCCTGTGCCGCCAACACCGTCATCGCCTACGAGCCCGTTTGGGCAATTGGAACCGGCCGCGTTCCGACGGAGGCCGAGATCGCCGAAGTTCACGCTGCCCTGCGCGCTGCCTTGATCAAGCGCTTTGGCGCGGAAGGCAATGAGATGCGGCTCCTCTACGGTGGCTCCGTGAAGCCATCGAACGCGGCCTCGCTATTTGCCATTGCCGGTGTAGACGGCGCGCTTGTCGGGGGAGCCTCCCTGAAGGCATCGGATTTCGCGGCGATACTTCGTGCCGTCCCTTGAAGGCGAGGCCGATCGCTTGTCGGGCCTCCAAGAGGGCCTTTGAAAATTGACTTTGATAAGCGCCGTTCGCGAGGACGACGGCGATTGACCGGGAGACATCCAAATGAACCGCTTCGAAAACAAGACCGTCGTCATCACTGGAGGTAGCCGGGGCATTGGTGCTGCCATCGCAAGGCGCTTTGCGAAAGAGGGTGCAAATCTCGTCGTTTCCGCCAATGAAGAGTCGGTGCACTCCGTCGCCGAGCAGATCAGGAAGGATGGCGGTAAAGCGATCTCCTTCGTCGGCGACGTCACGGACAAATCAAGCGTAAAGGCTCTTTACGACGCGACGGAAGATGCCTTCGGTTCGGTCGACGTTTCGATCCAGAATGCCGGCGTCATTACGATCGCGCGGATCGAAGACATGACCGAAAGCGAGTGGGACAAGGTCATGGCCGTCAACACCAAGGGTGTCTTCCTGTGCGCGCAGGAAGCGATCCTGCGCATGCGCAAGCATGGTCGCGGCGGACGCATCATCAACACCGCATCGGGACAGGCACGAGACGGCTTCATTTACACGCCGCACTATGCCGCCTCGAAGATGGGCGTGGTCGGGATCACCCAAAGCCTCGCCAAGGAAGTCGCCATCGAAAACATAACGGTCAATGCCTTCTGCCCCGGTATCATCGAGACCGACATGTGGGCCTATAATGATCAGGCCTGGGGTAAGCTCCTCGGCAACTACGCTCCCGGCGAGTTGATGAAGGAGTGGGTCGAAGGCATTCCGATGAAGCGCGCCGGGTCAGGCGAAGACGTCGCCGGCCTCGTCACCTTTCTCGCGAGCGACGATGCGGCCTACATCACAGGTCAGACGATCAATGTCGATGGCGGTCTCATCATGTCCTGACTGCGGTCGGTTAGGAGAAACCAACCTGTTCACCGGTTGTGTCGCATAAAAGACAGTGAGAGGGAAACTGCCCTCTTGCGAAGGGCCATATCGATCGCCTATCTTATCAGCGTTCTCAGGGCGGGGTGAAACTCCCCACCGGCGGTATCGAGGCAACTCGGAGCCCGCGAGCGCCTCCGCAAATCGCGGAGGGTCAGCAGACCCGGTGAGAGGCCGGGGCCGACGGTTAAAGTCCGGATGGAAGAGAGCAACCGTGCGAGCGCAACCGATGTTGTTGCGCGTCCGCAGGCTTGTTCGCCCAAGGGATAAACAGTGACTTCGAAAGAAGTCTTGGATGCCGCAAAAGCGGCTAACCCTTGAAAGGCAAAGTGCATGGCAATTTCTAAAATCGAAGATGCAATCGCGGCGATTTCGCGTGGCGAGATCGTTGTTGTCGTTGATGATCAGGATCGGGAAAACGAGGGCGACCTTGTGATTGCCTCTGATGCCATCACGCCTGCGGCAATTGCCTTCATGATGAACCACGCGCGCGGATTGATCTGCGTCGCCATGGAAGGTGAAAGGCTGGATGAGCTCGACATTCCCCTCATGGTTCCGCGCAATACCGAGGTTCTGAAGACCGCCTTCACGGTATCGGTAGACTATATTCCGGAAACGACGACAGGCATTTCTGCAGCCGATCGCGCGGCGACCGTTCTGGCGCTCGTTACAAAAGGCACGCGGCCTGACGACTTTGCCCGCCCCGGACACATCTTTCCGCTGCGTGCGCACCCGGCGGGCGTGCTTGGACGTCCCGGCCATACCGAGGCGGCCGTCGATCTCGCAAGGCTTGCCGGCCACTCTGGATCTGGGGTGATCTGCGAAGTCGCCAATGACGACGGCACCATGGCGCGGCTTCCGGATCTCGAAAAATTCGCCGAACGTCACGGCCTGCTGCTGGTGACGATCGAAGATTTGATCGCCTACTTGGCTCGTCAGCGCGATCTGGCGACACCGGCAATGTCCGCCGCCTGATCGTCAAAGATAGATGCTGGCAGGGGCGCCCCCAATACCGGGCGCGCCATGCCCACATAGCATTCCAGACCTCCGCGGAGCCGGCCGTGAATGGAGCGAGAGGCGTATCTGACACCCCTCGCCCCGTAGCCAGTCCGGCCCCTTACCATGCCCGGAAATTCCAAACAGGAAATCCGGAGGTTTCTTCACCATCCGGAAGGCCGATATCCTGGCGCATGCGGTTGGAGAGCTGAGAGGTATGATTTACCGTTTGCTGATGCCTCCATACGGCGAGGAACAACGCAAACGCGGTCTTCCGGACGCCGAATTTCAGGCAGAGTTCATCGACTGTCGCCGCAAGAGTGTCGGCAACCAAAGATTGTGCTTCGCGCATAGTTTCTTTCCCGGCGCAACGATGCAGCCGAGTCCTTTCGACGGTCAAAAGACGTGCGAATACCGACGCGGAAATGCGAACGATCGCTCCGGTAACCGGTCACGTCAAGGTAACGAGAAAAATGCTAAACGGGCAGAGAATCCGAGGGCTTAGTAGCCTGGATGCCATTGATGGCCGGGATTCGACGCGCATCGCATCGACACCACCACGGCCACTCCGCCAGAGAAGCGATTAAACATGAGAATAGATTTCATTTCACGCCTCCTCTGATTTGATTGCGGATGCGGCTATGTTACACGAGATCCGCTAATCGGCAAGCATACAATTTCACATTGTAGAATATCAGCGGAAAATCGTTGCAAGAATGCAACACCATCGCCACATGCTCGGGCTTTGACTCGCTGTCATCTGCCCGCTCCATTCAGCGGCAAATCACCCGCTCGGCAGGCACTATACTTGACCACGCATTATCCTTGCCTCTTTAGTGCAAGATGTTTCGGCGGTTCGTGAAGGGAAGACACGGACGAAATCGGCCGGGAAACCGTGGAGGATCATCTCTTGTCGCTAAGGCACCAGATCATTGCGCTGGCGATCATTCCGCTTGTGGTCGCGATCCTGGCGATCACGAGTTTCATCACCTGGCAGTCGGCGAACCTCACGCAAGTCAATATCGCGACCTTCGAGCAGAACATGCTGAAGTCCAAGGAAACCGAAATCCTCAACCTGACCCATCTTGCCGTTTCGGCGATCCAGGCGACCTATGGAGATGCTGCGGCGGACGATCAGGCCGCCAAGGAAAAGGTTGCGGCGATCCTCGCTTCGCTCGACTACGGCAAGGATGGATATTTCTTTGTCTACGACTATGACGGAAACAATATCGTCCATCCGCGCCAGAGCTTCCGGCCAGGCCGCAACTGGCTCGATCTGACCGATCCGAACGGAGACAAGGTGATCGCCGAGTTGATTGCGACGGCAAAGGCGGGCGGTGGCCTGCACCAATACGAGTGGCAAAAGCCATCCAGCGGCCAGGTGGCCGACAAGCTGTCCTTCGTCGTCGGCCTTGACAAGTGGCGCTGGGTCCTCGGAACCGGCGTCTATCTCGACGACGTCTATGCGCAGACAGCGGCGGCAAATGCCAGCATGCGCGCCAGCATCAAAAGCACCTTTATCATCGTGGCGATGATTGCCGTTCCTGCCGTCATCGTCGTCTTCACCACCTGCATGCTGCTTACCTTTCATGAGCGGCGCATGGCCGACGGCAGGCTCAAGGAGCTGACCCAACGGGTTATCGACACGCAGGAGGAGGAACGCGCCCGGCTTGCCCGCGAGCTGCATGACGGTGTTTCGCAAAACCTCGTCGGCGTCCGCTATGCCATGGATCTCGCCGGCCGGAAGGTCAGGACCGACGTCAACGATGCAGCCCTCACGATCGAGCGCGGCGTAGAGGCATTGAACGGCGCGATCAAGGAGATTCGGCGGCTGTCCCACGATCTCCGTCCGCGCGTGCTCGACGACATGGGTCTGACCGCGGCACTTGAGGCTTTGTGCCATAACTTTCAGGAGCGGAGCGGGATTGCGACCGAAATCGAAGCGTCCGGTTTCGTCGATCGGCTCAGGCCGGAGGCCAGCACGGCTCTTTATCGCGTTGCCCAGGAGGCGTTCAACAATGTCGAGCGTCATTCCGGTGCAAGCCGCCTTGCGGTCAGGCTCTGGAGTGACGGCGGGCGAGCGCGCATGATCATTTCCGACAATGGCACGGGCTTTGGCGATCCCAAATCGGCAGATGCCGGCGGGCGTGGCCTGGGTCTTCGCAACATGCAGGAGCGAATGGCCCATTTCCGCGGCCTGCTTCTGATCGACAGCACGGTCGCCGGCACGACGCTGACGGCGATGATGCCGAAATCGGCCAATCTGCAGCCCGGCGATCAGGTCGAAGCCGCATGACCGAGCGTCCCAGAATCAAGGTGCTGCTGATCGACAACCACCCGCTGGTGATCGACGGACTAAAGGCTGTGCTCGACACATACGACCACATCGACGTCGTAGGAACGGCAGGTCTCGCACAGGCCGGCCTGGACATCGGCCGCGACACGCGCCCCGAGGTCGTGCTGATGGACATCAACATGCCGAAGCTGAACGGGATCGACGCCATCGAACTCTTTCGAAGCGAATTGCCCGAGACAAGGGTTGTCATGCTCTCGATGCATGATAGCCGGGAATACATCTCATCCTCCGTGATGCGTGGCGCCGCCGGTTACATCCTCAAGGATGTCTCGACCGACGAAATCGTTTCGGCCATCGAGACGGTTGCTCAGGGCGGAACATACTTCTCGTCCGGTGTCGTCGACGTGCTCATGGAGCGAAAGGGCGGAGATGATACGGATCCCCTGACGCCGCGCGAGCGCGATGTCCTCGGCCTCATCGTTTCCGGAAGCAGCAACAAGGAGATGGCCGAGGCGCTCGGCATCACGCCCGCCACGGCCGAAACGCACCGCAAGAACGTCAAGAAGAAGCTCAACATCGCGACGACCGCGGGGCTCATCCGCTATGCGCTCGATCATGGGATCAGTCTCAAAACGCGATGAATCGCGCCCTACCCACTTCTGGGTAGGCCTCACCATTTCACTCCTCCAGCCATCTTGTCTGACGAAAACCGTCGCCATAGGACTTCACTGCGGCTTGCTGGAGGGCGAGCCGTTGGGAGGATTTCAGATGCACTACGTCTGCTTCCGTTCAGCCGGGACACTGGCTGCGACGGCACGAACGAGTTTGCCTCGGCTAGCGCCTGATACGCGCAACCTTCCACGCTGATAACCGCAACTTGCCGCCACCTGTGGCGCCGGAAGGTATCCGACATGGAAAAACCACGAAGCAAGGCAGCGCTCTGGCTGCTCGTCATTCCCTATATCGGCCTGCTCTGGCCATCCCTTTACAATACCCGCGAGCCGGCCTTGTTCGGTTTTCCCTTCTTCTACTGGTACCAGCTCGCCTGGGTGCCGATCACCGCCTTCCTGACCTTTATCGCCTATCGGAGCGTGCGCCATGACGACTGACATCGACAGCACGGCGCTTGCCGTCTTCCTCTTCTTCTTCGCGCTCGTAACGATTTTGGGCTTCGTTGCGTCCCGCTGGCGCAAACCAGCCACGCTTGCGCATATCGACGAATGGGGCCTGGGTGGTCGAAGCTTCGGGACCTGGATCACCTGGTTCCTGGTCGGCGGCGACTTCTACACAGCCTATACGGTGATCGCCGTTCCGGCGCTTGTCTATACGGTCGGTGCCTATGGCTTCTTTGCCCTGCCTTATACCATCGTCGTCTATCCCTTCGTGTTCATGGTGATGCCGGTTCTCTGGAAGCGTGCAAGGGATTTCGGTTACGTAACCGCCGGTGACGTCGTGCATGGCCAGTATGGTTCACGCGCGCTCGAACTCGCCGTTGCGGCAACCGGTGTCATTGCGACCATGCCCTATATCGCTCTGCAGCTCATCGGCATGACCGCGGTCCTGAAGGCGCTTGGGCTGCACGGCGAACTGCCGCTGGCGATCGCCTTTATCGTGCTCGCACTTTACACCTATTCGGCCGGCCTGCGCGCCCCGGCATTGATCGCCTTCGTCAAGGACATCATGATCTATGTCGTGGTGATCGCTGCCGTGGCGCTCATTCCCTCAAAACTCGGCGGCTACGCCAATGTGTTCGCTGCAGCCGATGCCGCATTCCAGGCCAAGGGATCGGGAAATCTGCTCCTGGGCGGTAATCAATATGTCGCCTACGCAACCCTCGCCTTGGGCTCGGCTCTCGCCGCCTTCATGTATCCGCATACGCTGACCGGAATCTTCGCCTCGAACAGCGGCAAGACGATCCGCAAGAATGCCGTCCTGCTGCCCGCCTATACGCTGCTGCTCGGCCTTCTCGCCCTGCTCGGCTATATGGGCCATGCCGCCGGCCTGAAACTCGATAGCCCCAATGACGTCGTGCCGGCCTTGTTCAAGACGCTGTTCTCGGGCTGGTTTGCCGGCTTCGCCTTCGCGGCAATCGCAATCGGCGCCTTGGTTCCGGCGGCGGTGATGAGCATTGGCGCCGCCAATCTCTTCACCCGCAATTTCTGGAAGGCCTATGTCGATCCAAAGGTGAGCAGCGCAGGCGAAGCCAAGGTGGCCAAGATCACCTCGCTCGTGGTCAAGGTGGGTGCCCTGCTGGTCATCATCTTCCTGCCGACGCAGTTTGCGCTCGACCTGCAATTGCTGGGCGGCATCTGGATCCTGCAGACGCTGCCGGCGCTGGTTTTCGGCCTCTATACGAACTGGTTCCGCGCGCCGGGCTTGCTTGCCGGCTGGTTCGTCGGCTTCACCGGTGGCACCTTCCTCGTCTGGGATGCCGGCTGGAAGCCTTTGCACCTGATCAGCCTCGGCGGAGAACCCTTCACCGTCTACACCGGACTGCTTGCGCTTGCGGCAAACATCGCCGTCGCGGTCGTGGTCAATGCCGTCGTGCCGGCAAGGACCGCGGCGCGGGCTTGAAACAAGACCAGCAGAGGGCCGCGATGTTGCGGTCCTCTGCTCTTTCACATTGGCATGCGCGAAATTGTCATACTAATATCCAGAATCCGCACACATATACAATTTGCGCAGGGAATAGCAGGGCGACAGCACGCTTTCCTCAGAACCATGTCAGAATGCGCAAAAGATTAACCTTCCTCGGTACGTCATCGTCACCATTATTTTTATGAAATAAGTGACGGTGGTTTTTGAGCTCGGGTTTTTCATATTCGCTTAGTCGGCTCGTCGAAACCCTTCGTGGTCTGCGAAGAGACACAGGCGGCAACGTCGCCATCGTTGTTGCCCTCACCATGGTGCCTATGATCCTCGCCGTCGGCGCGAGCTTCGACTACATCCGCGCCTATAATGTCAGGCAGAGTATGCAGAGCGATCTTGACGCGGCTTTGATCGCCGCCGTCAAACAGATCGACACCGATGACTCTGACGCTCTCAAGCAAAAGGTGTCCGACTGGTTCCATGCACAGGTGGAAAGCAGCTATTCGCTCGGCGACATCGAGATCGACACGACCAACCATCGCATAACGGCAACGGCGAGCGGCACTGTTCCGACGACTTTGATGCAGCTCGCGAATATCGCGACTGTTCCCGTCAGCGTGGAAAGTGCCGTCGAAGGACCAGCCACATCCTATCTCAACGTCTACATCGTGATCGACAAATCCCCGTCGATGCTCCTGGCAGCAACGACGGCAGGCCAGCAGGCCATGTATTCCGGCATCGGATGCCAATTTGCCTGCCACACGGGCGACGCGCACACTGTCAGCGGTAAGTCTTACGCCAACAACTACGAATATAGCACCGCAAAGAGTATAAAACTGCGCGCCGACGTTGCCGTGGACGCAGTCAGCGAAGTGCTCGATATGATCGATAGGTCCGACAGCAGTCATGCGCGCATTAAAGTCGGACTATACAGCTTGGGTGACACAGCTACGGAAGTTCTGGCTCCGACGCTGGATACCGCGACTGCACACAAGCGCCTGGTTGACGACAGTTACGGCCTCACAAGCGCAAGCTCGACGACCTATACCTATTTTGACGTCTCCTTGACCGCGCTGAAGAAGATGGTCGGGACTGGTGGCGATGGCACCTCCTCGTCCAAACCGCTCAAACTGGTTCTTCTGCTGACGGACGGCGTCCAGTCACAGCGCGAGTGGGTAATCAACGGAGTGACATGGAACGGTAGCAAGGCCGTTTCCGGGTCATACTGGAACAAGGTGGCGCCGCTTAATCCAGATTGGTGTGCCTACATCAAGAACCAGTCCGCCACCATGGCGGTTCTTTATACCGAATATCTGCCGATCACCACGGACTGGGGTTACAACGCAACTGTCGGCTCGACCATGGCGAGCGCCAAGTGGAAGAGCACTTGGGGCGGCACCATGGATAGCGGCGTATCGACCAGCATCACGCGACGAGACTACATCCCCTATGCGCTTGCCGACTGCGCATCTTCCAAGAGCCTGTTTATTTCTGCGTCGTCCTCGGCAGACATCACGGCAGGCCTGTCAGCGCTTTTCACTCAGTATCTCACATCCGTCCGGCTGACCCAATGAGGCAGGCAAAACCGTTTGCACTTCTGCGCCGCTTCCTCGCCGATCGCCGCGGCGTGGCTGCGATCGAATTCGCGATTCTCGCCCTGCCGCTGTTTATGTTCATATTCGCGATCATCGAAGTGTCGCTGATGTTTTTCATCGACTCTGCATTGGACGCTTCGGTGCAGAGGATCTCGCGAACGATCCGTACCGGCGAGGCCGCGTCCTCCAAGATCACATTGGCCGATTTCAAAAGCCAAATTTGTGACGATATGCTGTTGGCGTTCGAATGCTCCGGCAATCTGTTGGTGAAGGTCGACGTGCTTTCCGACATATCAACCGTCGCCAGCACCAATCCCATCGACAGCAGCGGCAAGCTCGCCGTCACCGAGACCTATAATATCGGCAAGGGCAGCGACTACATTCTGGTGCAGGCGTTTCTGCCCTGGACTGCCGTCGTCAATTTTTTCACCTTGTCGAGCGCCGAGCTATCCGATGGCCGCTACCTGCTCGGATCTTCCGTTCTGTTCCGCAACGAGCCTTTCTAACATGATCCCGAGACGGAGCCTGTCCTCTTGCCGGTTGGCCAAATTCTGTATCCCCAAATTCTGCATTCAATACCTGGTACGCGATCGGTCAGGGGCTTCGGGCGTGGAATTCGCTCTCGTATTGCCGCTCCTGGTGGTTCTGCTGTTTGGTGCCATTGATCTCGGCCATGCGCTCACGGTCAGCCGGAAAATGGATGAGATCGCCTCCACTACGGGCGACATGATTTCCCAGCAGGGCACCTGGACAAAGGCTGACGTCGCAAAGCTTCTTACCGGCGCCAGCTTCATCCTGCAGCCTTATGACACCACGGGGCTTACGATCACGGTCTCGGTAAACGATATCAGCAGCGCCGGCAGCGCAACGGTCAACTGGTCTGCCGCGCTCAATACAACAGCCCTTACTTCCGGCACGGCAAGCACAATCACCATACCGTCGCAGATACAGGAAACGGGTGTCCAGGTCGTGCTAACGCGGGTGCAATATACATTGACAACCCCTGTCTCGGCGTTCTTTGCGTCCATCACCGGCACGAACGGCTATACCTTCGATCGCCATTTCTTCAACCGCCCAAGGGTCGGCGACACCATCACCTACAAGTAGGCCGGAAGGTCGTCCGACGATAGCGGCAGACAGAACTGGATGAAGAGCGGTGGCACCCGGCATTTCGGTGCCACCGCCAAACGTAAGGGACTTATCCGATCGTCATCAAGCTGGCATTGCCACCGGCAGCCGCCGTGTTGATCGAGGTTGAAACCTCCTCGACAAGCCAGTTCAGGCAATAGGCCTCGACATCATTCTCAAGCTCCGCCGTCATCGCCGACTGGACAAGGACAAGCGGTCCGTCAAGCGCGGCGATGCGTTGGTTGATCTCAAGGACGCGCTTTGCGTCTCCTTCCACCAGCGCGGCGGCGAATGGGCCATCGGCATTCCAGTCCGTCGTCCATGCCAGGCGCGCGGCGACGCTGCCTGGAAGACCTGTAAGTGTCGAATGAAGTCCGGTACGTTCATCGACGACCAGATGGTTTCCGGTCGCGAGTGCTGCCGCGATCTGGCGATAGAGACCTCGCTCCGTTGCGGGAGCGAGAAGCACTCGGCCGCGGGGATGAAGCGCATAGACGTTCCGTTCGCCGACAGGGCCGGCAAGCTCTTTTTCGAGACCCACTGCGGAAAGGCTGCCGAGTTCGCGCGCCGCGTCAGCATCGTCGCTTCGGCCCTTTCCGGAAAGCCAGAGCGCGAAATCCGAGAGTGCCGGGTCAATATGGAACGAGCTGTGCTGCGGCGGGACCGGTGCTTTTTGGACCAGACGACCGATATAGAGCGGTCCGCCCGCTTTCGGCCCGGTTCCCGAGAGCCCGCGTCCACCGAAAGGCTGGACACCGACGACGGCGCCAATGATGTTGCGGTTGACGTAAAGATTGCCGGCCTTGATCCGCCCGGTGACACGGGCGATCGTCTCGTCCAGGCGCGTGTGAAGACCGAACGTCAGGCCATAACCGGAGCCGTTGATATCGTCGATCAGCCGGTCCAGGTCCTGGCGACGGTAACGGATGACGTGCAGCACGGGGCCGAAGATTTCCTTCGTCAGGTCCGAAAGCTTCTTCAACTCTATGATGGTCGGCGGCACGAAGGTGCCGAGCGTTGCAGTCTCCGGCAGCGGCAACTGGTCGACTTTACGGCCGAGGCCGCGCATCTTCTCGATATGGGCGTCGATTTCGGCCTGGGCCTCATGATTGATGACTGGCCCGACGTCTATGCGGAGCTGATCTGTCCGACCGATGCTCAACTCCTGGAGCGCCCCCTTCAGCATGTTCAGGGTTCGATCGGCGACCTCCTCCTGCAAACACAAGACGCGCAGCGCGGAGCAGCGCTGACCGGCGCTGTCGAAGGCGGATGCGATGACGTCGCCGACGACTTGCTCGGCCAAGGCCGACGAGTCGACGATCATGCCGTTCTGGCCGCCTGTTTCAGCGATTAGCGGGATCGGCTTTCCAACGTTGGACAGTCGCTTCGCAAGCTGCGCCTGGATGAGTCTCGCGACACCGGTGGAGCCCGTGAACATGACGCCGGCGGTCTCCGCCGCGTCGATCAGCGCGGCGCCAAGGCGGCCGCTACCCGGCACGAACTGCAGTGCGCCCCGCGGCACCCCGGCTTCGTGCAGGATCTTGACGCTCTCGAATGCGATGATCGGAGTGACACCGGCCGGCTTCGCCATGACCGAATTGCCGGCGACCAGTGCCGCGGCGACCTGACCCGTGAAAATCGCGAGCGGGAAATTCCAGGGACTGATGCAGACGATCGGGCCAAGCGGCGCGTGCGAGGGGCCGAGCGTTCGGCGCGCCTGTCCCGCGTAGTAGCGGAGGAAGTCGACCGCTTCGCGCACTTCGCCGATCGCGTTTGCCGCCGATTTGCCTGCCTCACGCATGATGACGCCCATCAGCGTCTCGATCCGCGACTGCATGATGTCGGCGGCACGCTCGAGGCACGCCGCGCGGTCCGCCGGAGAGACGGCAGCCCACTGTTGCGCGCCCTCGGCCGCAAGCCGGGCGATCTTCGCGGCGGCATCGATCCTGATTTCGGTGACTTGGCCGACGACATCGCCGTGGTCGGCGGGATTGAGGATCGGTCTCGTCTCTCCCTCGACGGATCCGTCGGCGAGCAGAGGCAGGGCATGCCATGAGTGCCGCGTCGTGGCGACAAGATTGGCCGCGAGCGCGTCGAGTTCGGCTTCGTTTGAAAGATCGATGCCGGACGAGTTCTGCCTTTCGCCTCCGTAGAGATTGCGAGGCAGAGCGATCAGGTCATGTGGCTTGCCAACCGGCGAATTTGCTTCGACCAGATCGACCGGATCAGCGACGAGTTCGTCGACCGAGACGTTCGCATCCGAGATTCGATTGACGAAAGACGAATTGGCGCCGTTTTCGAGCAGGCGGCGAACCAGATAGGCAAGCAGCGTCTCGTGTGTACCGACCGGGGCATAGATGCGGCACGGGCGATCCAGCTTCTGCTGGCCGACGACCTCGTCATAAAGAGGTTCGCCCATGCCATGCAGGCACTGGAACTCGTACTTGCCGACCGCAAAGTCCGGACCGGCCAGATGGTAGATTGTAGCCAGTGTTTGGGCGTTATGGGTCGCGAACTGCGGAAAGACGGCGTCTGTCGCCGCGAGCAGCTTGCGCGCACAGGCGACATAGGCGACGTCGGTGTGAATCTTGCGGGTATAAACCGGAAAGTCGGGAAGTCCGTCGAGCTGCGCCCGCTTGATTTCGGCATCCCAATAAGCGCCCTTGACGAGGCGAACCATCATGCGGCGGCCCGAGCGGCGGGCGAGATCGATGATGTAGTCGAGAACGAAGGGGCAGCGCTTGCCGTAGGCCTGCACGACAAAGCCCAGGCCATTCCAGCCCTTGAGTTCCTGGTCAAAGCTGAGCTCTTCCAGCAGGTCGAGCGACAGTTCGAGACGATCCGCCTCCTCCGCATCGATGTTCAGGCCAATATCGTACTTGCGGGCGAGCAGCGCCAGCTCGCGAACACGGGGAAGCAGCTCTCCCATGACGCGGTCCGACTGCGAACGGACATAGCGCGGATGAAGAGCCGACAGTTTGATCGAAATGCCGGGGCCTTCGTAGATGCCGCGACTGCCGGAGGCTTTGCCGATCGCGTGAATGGCGTTCTCGTAGTCGCGATAGTAGCGGCGGGCGTCGGCAGCCGTGGTCGCTGCCTCGCCGAGCATGTCGTAGGAATAGCGGAAGCCTCGTGTCTCAAGGGGATGGGCGCGTTTCAACGCCTCCTCGATCGTCTCGCCGGTAACGAACTGCTCGCCCATCATGCGCATCGCCATGTCGACGCCGCGGCGGATCACAGGCTCGCCGCAGCGGGCGATTAGCCGCGTCAAGGCTGCGGAGAGGCTGCGGTCATTGACGGTCCCCGTCAGCTTTCCGGTGACGACCAGGCCCCAAGTCGCGGCGTTGACGAAAAGTGAGCGGCCGCCGCCTATATGGGACTTCCAGTCTCCTTCGGCGATTTTATCCCGGATCAAGGCATCGCGTGTCGCCGTATCCGGAATGCGCAGGAGCGCCTCGGCAAGACACATGAGAGCGACGCCTTCCTGGCTGGAGAGCGAATACTCGTGAACGAGACCCTCGACACCCGTGCCCTTATGCTTCAAGCGGAGCGCCTCGATCAGCTTGCGGGCCGTCGCGCGCACCGATCCTTTCATGCCGGCGGGAATCCTCGCCGCTTCCACAAGCGGAGGCATGCACTCGGTCTCTGGCCGGCGATAGGCGGCCGTGATGGCCTTGCGAAGCTCCGACTGCTCGCGGATCGGCGGTGCGAATTGCGCAAATGGCTGGGGGGAATTGGGGTCGGAATTGGCGACGTCGGCGACGACTTTGAGCATTTTCAAACCTATTGGCGGTGGTGATCTAGATCGACGGCTTTCAGCGCTTATGGTTCCGGCAGGTTTTCCGGGAGAAGAAGATGCTTCAGACAATCCTTCCTCGGCTCATCCTGGTTCTTCGTCGGCATCATGCTGACTGCGGCTTTTACAGCGGAGAGAGCGATAGGCCGATAGTTTGCCGACAGGTCGATATCCTGACGCTGGCGAATTGTCTCACGTGTCATCGGAAACCTCAAATCATCGTGTTGTTCGAAGCCAAACTTAGATGCCGTCGCGTTGCAGGTGGAGGCCAAGGCACTTCCATCAATCCTGCTGAAATATCTAGCACGACAGAGCGGGGCCATTCTCACTTGAAAACAACGCTTGCTAGGTTATATGCACTTATTATCGACCACCGGATCCGACATTATGCCTAATGAAGCCGATCTCTTTAGTGATTTAGACCAATTCGACAAGAAGATCCTCGAAGCACTGGCTCAGGATGGCAGGCTGTCGATCACCGATCTGGCCGCCCGCGTCGGCCTATCCAAGACGCCGTGTCAGCTTCGCTTCAAGAGGCTCATCAATGACGGGTACATCGAGGGGTTCAAGGCGGTGCTCAATCCGGCGAAGATGCAGCTCGACCACGTCGCGTTCGTGGAGGTGAAGCTTTCGAATACGCGCGAGGATGCCCTCAAGAGCTTCAACGACGCCGTGAAGAAGATCAGGGAAGTCGAGGAATGCCACATGATCGCTGGCCGGTTCGACTATTTGCTGAAGATCAGGACGCGCGATATCGGGCGATATCGCCGCGTCCTCGGAGAGCGGATTTCCACTTTACCCCATGTTGCCAGCACATCCACGAACGTCGCGATGGAAACGGTCAAGGAAGGCTGGACAAATTTGCTTCGAACCTGACTTGACCGTTCCGGACGTCCCGTCGCCGGAACCTTACGGTGATAGCAGCACCCTTGCCTTGGTCATCTGCGATCACAGCGGCCGGAAGCGCTGCAATACCGTTGCCGACTGCCCCGATCCGAAGCCGAATGCATGGCCGGTCGATCACGTCGTGACGCTGGTAGTCAAATCCTTTTCGGAAAAAGCAGGCCCTGACGTCCTGAAATACCTTAAGAACCGTTCCCGGAGCAATGACACCGTCAAGAAACTGATGGCCTGGATGACCGACAACCAGGCCGGCGAAGACGGCGCCAAGCACTTCCTGAAAGAGAATAAGGACATCTGGACGAAGTGGGTTTCACCGGAAGCGGCCAAGAAAATCGAAGCTTCGTTGTAATCGCAAAATCACGCGGTGCGCGTATAGTGCACCGCTTCTCACTGGGCGATAAAATCAAAAGACTTGCCAGCCCTGCTTTGAGGAAAGGGGAACAGAATGGAATGGTTTTACAAATTCCCGCACATGGACGACGATGCTCTTCGCACGTTGAAAAAGGCGATCGATGATGGCTTTCGGGGGTTCACCCGCGCTTATGGCGATGCGATCGAAGGCTTGTTTGCGCCACTGCAGCATTTTCTGATCTCGGCCGATCGTTTCATGACACAAACGCCATGGCCGATTATTATCGCAATCATCCTCGCGATCGCCTGGTTCGCCAGCCGTAGCGTGAAGGTGGTTTTGGGCTGTCTCGTCACTCTCCTGCTGATCGGCTATTTCGACATGTGGGATGATACCATGCATACGATATCCATGATTTTCGTGTGCACGGTGCTCTCTATTGCCATCGGTATCCCGATTGGCATTTTGATGGCGCGTTCAGACGGCGTCCAGAAGATAGTCAATCCTATTCTGGATGTAATGCAAACCATGCCGAGTTTCGTGTACCTCATCCCCGTCGTCATGTTGCTCGGGATCGGTAAGGTTCCCGGTCTCATTGCCGTGGTCATTTACGCCATTCCGCCGATGATCCGGCTCACCAATCTCGGCATTCGACTGGTGGACAAGGATGTGCTGGAGGCGGCGGATGCATTTGGCACCTCGAATTCGCAAAAATTGTTCAAGGTGCAGTTGCCGCTTGCGCTTCCCACGATCATGGCCGGCATAAATCAGACGATCATGATGGCGCTCGCCATGGTCGTGATTGCATCCATGATCGGCGTTCAGGGATTGGGCCAGCCTGTTCTCAAGGCAATTGCGAACCAGTACTTCACTCTGGGCATTTTCAACGGCCTTGCCATTGTCGGCATTGCCATCATCTTCGATCGAGTCAGTCAGTCCTACGGCAAGCGGCTCCAGAAGCATCGGGAGACCGTCCATGGCTGATCATCACTTCGGCGGCATCGAGATCCGGCATCTCTACAAGATCTTCGGCCCCAATCCCAAAGCATATATCGATGCCGTCCAAAAGGGACTGAGCAAAACTGAGCTCAATGAGAAGCACGGTCACGTTCTCGGATTGCGCAACATCAACATCCAGATCCCATCGGGCTGCATTCAAGTCATCATGGGCCTCTCGGGATCGGGAAAATCGACCTTGATCCGGCACGTCAACCGGCTGATCGACCCGACCGCCGGCGAAGTCCTGGTCGACGGTGTCGACGTCGTAAAGATGAGCGAGAGCGAACTGCGCGAGTTCCGTAGACATCAGACCGCGATGGTATTCCAGAAATTCGCGCTTCTTCCTCATCGCAATGTGCTCGACAACACGATGTTCGGGCTCGAAGTGCAGGGAATGGACCGGTCCAAACGTGTCGATACCGCTATGAAGTGGTTGGAACGCGTCGGTCTCAACGGCTTTGAGCAGAGATATCCAAATCAATTGTCGGGTGGCATGCAGCAGCGCGTGGGCCTGGCGCGCGCACTTTCCAACGACGCGCCGGTCTTGCTGATGGATGAGGCATATTCGGCTCTCGATCCGCTGATCCGCATGGACATGCAGACGGTTCTTCTGGATCTGCAGAAGGAGATCAAGAAAACCATCGTGTTCATCACCCACGATCTCGATGAAGCGCTTCGTCTCGGCGATCAGATCGCCATCCTGCGGGACGGGCAAGTCATACAGCAAGGCACGAGCCAGGACATCGTCCTGCGGCCGGCCGACGACTATGTCGCGAATTTCGTCAAAGAGGTGAACAGGGGCCGCGTGGTTCACGTGGAGGCGGTTATGACTCCCGCTCCAGCCGGCGCGCAGCCCCTCGGCAGAACGGTTTTGGCTCGCACAACCATCGAAGACGCTGTCCGAACCCTCGTGTCAGGCCCGAATGAGGATGTTACCGTGGTTGGTGACAAAGGCGAGCCAATCGGAACGGTGAACCTCCGGCAACTCACCCGCGCATTGGTCAGTTCACACGACACACCCGCTGGCAGTCCGTCGCTTGCAACTGCTTCTTGAGTGTGATGTGCCTGCTCTTAGAGCATCCGCTGCGCGAGGAACTTCATAACGAACTCCACGCGCAGCCCTCGCTATATTTCGAGTGCGATGCCGGCGTCGCACTCGTTGCCGTTATTGGCGAAGATGGGTCCCCTGCCCTTTTTCCGATGATCTTACGCAGTTTGAGGAGGTGTCGACGACACAACACATGGCATCGGCCGCTTCGGCGGCGGGCGCCTGAAATGGGCGCTGCATACCGAATTCCTCACATTGATGTTCGTCACTCCGATCGCGAGGGATCAGGATGAGTGCGCGTCCGAGCCCTTCCGCGCAGACCGGAAGGCAAAGACGGGATCATCCCTAATCGGCAGCCTCCGTCTTAAGCCATTCGATGAATTGCAAGGCCTTCGTGTTGTTGGCGCTTCTTGGCGGCACGATCAGAAAATATCCGTCCCTTGTGACGATGGACTGCTCCGTCAGCCGGATCAGAGACCTGGTATCCAGGAGATTTTGCAGGAGCCGCTTCCACCCCAGAGCAATTCCCTGGCCGCTCAGTGCTGCATACACGGCTTCAGTGTAGAAACTCGTGCGCAGTCCCGAGGGGGCCTTCGCCAGCTTGATCGAGAAGGCAGCGAGCCATTCTTCCCAGCCGATCCAGCTTGGATTCTGGCTGTCGTAGCTGATGAGCGGCTGCCGTGCGATATCCTCCAGAGTTGGAGCGCTGCCCAGTTTCGCGGCGTATTCCGGACTGCACACCGGAAACAATTCGTCGTCGAAGAGATATTCGGCCCTGCCATCCGGCCACGCCCCATTTCCGTATCTTATGGCAAAATCGCTTCCCCCAAGCCCCGCCGCACTGTCCTGGGAGACGATCCTGAGCCGGCTGTCAGGGTAGAGTCGGGAGAAGGACGCGATCTTGGGCATCAGCCAGAAGTGCGAGATCGCCAGCGTTGCCGAGATCGATAATGCTCCCTCGTCCTCCTCTCTCGTCAGTTCTGCGATCGTGTCGGCCATGAGATTGAATGCTGACGTCGCAGCAGTCGACAGCACCTGTCCTTTGTCAGTCAGTTCGATGCTCCGGTGCAGACGCCGAAAAAGCGGAAATCCGAGAGTTTCTTCCATCAGATGGATTTGCCGGCTGACCGCGGCCTGCGTCACGCCCAGTTCCGCGGCCGCTTTCGTAAAGCTCCTGACCCGTGCCGCGGCCTCAAAGGCCGTAAGTGCCGCCAATGGCGGGAGCTTTCTGCGAATATTCATAGACGCCCAATCCTTCCAATGGCGACGTTCCCGCGCCCGGCATCACATTACTATAGATTATGTGAAAGCTGCAAATTTATGCCGTTGAAGAGTCACCCAGTTCGGCGAAGAATTGCGCATCCAACCCATAAGGTAAGTTCATGCTACAGACATTCGCTTCGCCGATTTCCTCGCTGCTCGACAGCCGAGCGGACGGTCATTCGCTTCCCGCTGGACTCTACATCAGAGACGATGTTTTCCAGGCTGACCTCGACGTCTTTTTCAGAAAGCATTGGATCTGCGTCGGCCTCGACTGCGACGTGCCGGAGCCGGGCGATGCCACGGTTGTCGACATCGGGAACAGCAGCCTGATCATCTTGCGCGACGACGACAACCAGATTCGCGTCGTCCACAACGTCTGCCGTCACCGCGGTTCCCGAATCCTGAACGCAGGATCGACGGTGATTTCGAAGCTGGTCTGTCCCTATCATCAATGGACTTACGAGCTTGACGGCGAACTGACATATGCGCCTCACATGGGCGCCGACTTCGACAAGAGCTGCAAGAGCCTGCGCCCGGTGAACTTCAAGTCGATCGGCGGACTGATCTACGCCTGCCTTTCCGATAATCCCCCCGAGGATATCGACCGGCTCGAGCAGGTCATGACGGAGCGCCTCGCTCCCTACGATATCCGCAATGCCAAAGTGGCGCACCAGACGGACGTCATCGAGGATGGGAATTGGAAGCTCACAATCGAAAACAATCGCGAGTGCTATCACTGCTCCGCCAATCATCCGGAGCTGTGCGTCTCCTTCGTCGATCTCGACTTCGGCTTCGATCCAGAAGCGTTGAGCCCTGAAGATTTGGAAGAGGCCCGGGAGCACGAAGCACTTTATGCCGAGCGCACCAGACGCTGGGAGGCAGACGGTTTTCCGTCCGCCGCCGTCGAACAACTCGTGGGCTGCGCCACGAACTTCAGGACCCAGCGCCTCATCATCGCCGGCGCCGGTGAATCCCAGACGCCCGATGCGACGGCGGCGTCATCGAAACTGCTCGGCAGCATCACGCGGAAAGACCTCGGCGATACTCATCTTTGGGGTCACAATAGCTGGAACCACTTCATGGGCGACCATGCCATCGTGTCAATCGTCATTCCGCTTTCGGCCGGGAAGACGCTGGTTCGCACCAAGTGGCTGGTCCATAAGGATGCCGTCGAGGGCGTGGACTACGATCTTGAGAAGCTGACCGACGTCTGGGTCGCAACGACCGATCAGGACTCAGAACTCGTTGCCAGGGCACATGCGGGCGCGCTCGATCCGGCTTATCTTCCCGGTCCCTACTCGCGCTTCTCGGAGACCACCCTCGATAAATTCGCAACCTGGTACATCGAGCGGATGCGCGCCCATGGATACTAAAGCGATGCAGACTTCATTGGCTCCGCAGAGAGCGGAGTTCTGGGATATCGAGCGCGACGACACCCTCGTCTGCATAGACGTTCATCAGGAGACGCACGACGTAAAGAGTTTCACGTTTGCCTCTCCTGAGGGCAAGCATTTCGCCTTCCAGGGAGGCCAGTACTTCCTTTTCGACTTTGCAATCGGTGCGGACACCGAAAGCCGCTGTTACAGCGTCTCGTCCTCGCCGCATCGGACAAACGCTTTCACCGTGACGGTGAAGCGAGTCGCGAACGGTCGGGTTTCAAATTGGCTTCACGACAAGATGGCCGTCGGAACGGCGGTCAAGGCGCAGGGGCCGCTGGGGCACTTCGTTCGGCCGAACGCGGCCAGCAAGTTCCTGCTGCTCTCCGGCGGCTCGGGCATCACCCCGGTCATGTCCATCCTCCGGGACTTCGGCGACACATGCCGTCCCATCGACATCGTCTTCATGCACGCCGCCCGCTCCCCACGGGATCTCATTTTTCGCGAAGAGCTTTCGAACCTCGCCGCAAAGATGAAGACCGTCAGGCTGCATTTCCTTCCCGAGGCCGTGGCCGGAGAACCGTCCTGGTCCGGCCTGACGGGCCGGATCTCCCCCGAATTCATGAAACTCGCGGTTCCTGATCTCGCCGAACGGACCGTGATGTGCTGCGGCCCCGCGCCATTCATGGCCGCAGCCCGCACGATCGCAGCGGACCTCGGAGTGCCCCCGTCGAGCTATATCGAGGAGAGCTTCGACGCCGCGGTGATCGACGAGAACGAGATCGCGGTTCCGGAAGCACCGGTTGGAAAGATATACCAGGTCGAGTTCTCGACGCAGGCGCGCAAGATCGAGGTGGCCGACGAGCAGACGGTATTAAGCTGCGCGAAGAAAGCTGGCGTAAGGATTCCCTCGTCCTGCGCCAACGGTATCTGCGGCACCTGCAAATCGAAGCTGGTGTCGGGCTCCGTGGATATGAAACACAATGGCGGTATCCGCCAGCGCGAGATCGACGCGGGACTGTTTCTTCCCTGCTGCTCCAAGCCTTTGAGCGATCTCGTTATCGAGCGGTAGATTAGACGCTCGGGTCACGCTAGCTTTGCAGCGCATGCGAAAGTCAGCGTTCGAAGTGGAGCCGACGTTCTGCTCGACTTCCGAGTCGATAGGCTCAGCTCAAAACCATATGGCTCGCCCTTTTCGGCAACCTAACATTGTGGGACACAACAAGAATGTCTAATTTCCCGTTTCCAGGTCTCAACCTTGCCATCGCCACGCCGTTCGACGGTGCCGGACGCATCGACTACGGCAGGCTCGAACACAATGTCGAGCGCTACCTAGCAGCAGGCGTCAGGAGCTTCTTGCTCAGCTCCGGCACCGGAATGCATGTCTATCTTTCCAAGCAGGAATCCGAGGAGCTCATCAAGCGCGGCGCCCGTATCGTCAACGGTCGGGCGAAGGTGATTGCTCAGACATCCGCGCTCATGGTGGAGGACGTAGTCGAGCGGACCGCCCGCGCGCGCGATGCCGGCGCCGAAGGCGTCATGGTTCTTCCGCCGTTCTTCGAAGGGCCGACTGACGATCAGGGAATCCTCGATTTTTACAGCGAGGTTGCGAAGGCGGGTCTGCCCGTCATCGGGTACAACGTACCGCAGGCCGTCGGCGTCGCGATCACGCCAGAACTTCTGGAGAAGCTGAACGAAATTCCTGGATTCTGCGCTGTGAAAGACAGCAGCGGAGATCTGGCGAAGCAGGCGGCGCTCATTCGCACCGGACGCTTCGTGATGAACGGCGCCGACCCTCTCGTTCCCTATGCACTCTATGCGGGATGCGACGGCTTGATCTGGGGCGGTGCGAACTTTGCTCCGCGAACCTGTGTCGCGCTCGTCAAGGCGGCGTCGGAGCGCAAGTGGGACGAGGTCCGCGAACTCTGGAAGATTCTAGAGCCGGCCATGGGGTTGATCTGGGAAGGTGACTACGTACAGTCCGTCTACGCCGCGGCCGAGCTGACCGGCTATGGCGCGGGCGTGCCGAGAAAGCCTCTCCGCGGGCTCGCCCCCGAGAAGGTTCCGCTTCTGCGTAAATCTCTCGAAGCGCTCATGGAGCGGGAAGCAATCTGACGTGAGCCAAACCGCGAGAAATGTCTATGTGGCATCCAGGCTTCCGAAACGCGCAGGCGTCTCGGGCTGGGTCGCAACGCTCCCGCCACGCATGCCACGACCTGCCTTGAACGGGCCCGTCACTGTCGACATCGCGATCATCGGCGGCGGCTTTGCGGGGCTTTCCGCCGCGCGCCGCATTTCGCAACTGGACCCTACCGCCCTTGTAGCGGTCCTTGAGGCTGGCATCGTTGGCGAAGGACCGGCCGGCGCGAACTCGGGCTTCATCATCGATTTGCCTCACGAGGTTTCCTCCGACGATTTCAGCGGCGAGTCGGAAGCCAAGTTCAGACAATCCGTCTTGATACAGCGCTCTGCAATTGCCCTTGCTACGGAGATGGCGGCGGAGAACGGTTGGGGCAACGAGATTTTCGATCCCTGCGGACGCTATAGCGTGGCGATGAGCGCAGACGGCGACAAACACTTGGAAGCCTATTCCGGGCAGCTCTCCAAGATGGGCGAAGTTCATCGGCTTCTCGAAACCTGCGAGATCGAGGCTGTTACGGGATCTAAGGCCTTCACCTCCGGTCTCTTCACGCCCGGCACGGTCATCGTCCAACCCGCCGCATACATACGCAGCGTCGCCGACTGCCTGAAGGAACCGGTCTCGCTATTCGAACGCACACCCGTCCTCTCCTTCGAACGCTATGGTACAGGCTGGCTGGTGAAGACCCCGCAGGGATCGGTGCAGGCGGCCAAAATCGTCATGGCCAACAATGGACATGCGGAAAGCTTTGGGTTCTTCCGGGGGGGCTGCTGCATGTCTTCACCTATGCATCGCTCACCCAGGAGTTCGACCCCTCACGATTGGGTGGCGAACGGAAATGGGCGGCCACGCCGGCTCTGCCGATGGGTACGACGGTGCGACGGATCACCACTTCTGGCGGTGACCGCATCCTGGTGCGATCGCGCTACAGCTACAACCCGGGCATCGAAGTCAACGATGCCGCGATTCGCAGAGCCGGACGGCTGCACGACGAAAAGTTTGCCCATCGTTTCCCGGCGTTAAGCGACGTCGGAATGCAGTATCGATGGGGCGGCGCGATGGCGCTCACGCGCAATCATGTCCCGGCCTTCGGGGAAATCGAGCGTGACGTCTTCGCAGCATGCGGCTGCAACGGCCTTGGAGCCTCGAATTCCACGGCGGCCGGTATCGCTGCCGCAGAGTTTGCTCTGGGGCATGAGTCCGAACTCGGCCGCGTCTACCGTCAACTCGCCGCTCCGGCGCCCTTGCCGCCACAGCCTCTGACCACGATCGGAGCAAAGCTCCACCTGGCCTACCGAGAATGGAGCGCCGGCGCCGAATAGGAAGGGAATTTCATCAAGCCCTCGGTGCACATCATTATGGCTCGTAACGGAGGGACTTCGCTGAACCAATCGACGCTTGAGCGCGTTATGGGTTCTTATGGGCTCTCAATACGCGCCGGAGGTCTTCGATGCCATCCGAAATCGAACTGAAGCTTGAACTTTCAACCAAAGCCGCAAGACGGCTGCTAGGGTTCAACCCCCTCACCAACCCTGACAAGGTGCTGAAACAGACTTCAACCTATTTCGACACCGGCGACCACAAGCTGCTTCAGAAGGGATTCACCCTTCGCGTCCGTCGAACCGGCGATGTCCATGTTCAGACGGTGAAAGCGGTGGGCCAAAGCCAGTCTCTTTTTGCCCGATCGGAATGGGAGACGCCCATCGAAGGGGACAAGCCGGTCGTCGACGATTCCAGTCCGCTGAAAACCGAGTTCGGTGAGGAACTTGCCGTGTCGCCCGCCTTCAACGTGGAAATCGAGCGGCGCGTTTGGACCGTCGAGGAAAATGGTTCCCGGATCGAGGTGGTCATCGACCAGGGATCGGTTGTTTCCGGCGACCGGAACAGCGCCGTGCGAGAAGCCGAGCTTGAGCTGAAGGATGGCAATCAGAGAGACCTGTTCGTATTTGCGCGCAAGATCGAAGCGGTCGCTCCCATTCGTTTTGGCGTTCGCTCCAAGGCTGAAAGGGGCTTCGCGCTGATCGAACAGCAGAAGTCCGTGTTCAAGGCGGAGCCTATCCACCTCGATCAGAATATGCATGCATCCGATGCGTTTCAAACAATTGCCGCTTCCTGCTTCCGGCACTTTCGTTTGAACGAGGACGTTCTGCTGCGACAGAGAAATGCCGAAGCGCTGCACCAGGCCCGCGTAGGGCTGCGTCGCCTGCGCTCCGACTTCTCGCTGTTCAAGCGAATGCTTCCGGGCGACGAGCCGCAACGGCTGAAAGACGAGTTCCGCTGGCTGACCGGAGTTCTTGGAGAAGCCCGCAATCTGGATGTGCTGCTGGCAAAGGCGACGGATCCCGACTTGCGAGGACGGCTGAAGGATGCCCGAGAGGCGGCTTACGATGAGGCGGTTGAGGGATTGAACTCCAGTCGTGCCCGCGCGCTCATGCTGGACTTTAACGAGTGGCTTCGATGCGGCGAATACCTTTCGCTTCCGGAGACTGAGGACGTTCGGGGCCTGCAGGCGTCGGAGTTTGCCGAAATGGCGCTCGACCGGATGCGCAAGAAGCTTAAGAAACACGGGCAGGTGCTCGCCAAAGTCGACGATCACCAACGCCATGAGGCGCGCAAGGACGCAAAGAAGCTGCGCTACGCGGCCGAGTTCTTCGAATCACTGTTCGATGACAAGCGCGGCGTCCGCCGCCATCGACGTTTTATCGGCGCAATGGAGAAGCTTCAGGACCATCTTGGATCGCTGAACGATCTTGCAACCGGGCCTAACGTTCTGAGCAAGCATGGTCTGACCGACCATCCAGCCTCCGATAGCGTTCTCTCTCATACGGACAAGGATGCTTCGATAGACGATTCGCAGGTTTCGCTTGACGACGTGCTAGACGCGAAACGGTTCTGGCGATGAACTTGTCTACATAACAGGGGCGTGCTTTTGAGCCTGGGCGCGCTGCGAGGATCATGGCGATCTCTCGGGCTTTCTTTCGCCGGCCGCGGCGGCAGTTGGCAAATTATACAATACCGAATCTCCGAATTCATGCGTGCGATAGCCGCCTGCGGCAAGGGCTGCGGAGGCCCTAGCGAGCAAGGTATCGTCGGCGAAGGCGCGCAGGAGCTCGAAATGGCTTTCGCCGGGCTGATGGACGCCCGTAAGAATCGTATCGCCGACGCGGAGCGGCGTGTCCTGCGCAATGCGCCCCGTCGCAATGCTATTGCCAACACGAACGCTGCCATCGGGATTGGCGGCTGCCTCAAGCGCGCGCACGACGCTCGTGCCGATCGCGATGATGCGGCTGCCGCGGAGCTTCGCCAGCATGACCTGTGCCGCCGTGCGCTCGGGAATGAGATAGGGCTCATCGAAGGGAAGGCGCGAGTCAAGCGCGGGATCGCCGGTGGAAGAAACGCCCGCTGCATGCGTGAGTGTTGCGAACCCGATGTCGCGCCGGCGCCAGACCTGAAGGGTGTTCCAGTCCAGCGCGAAGCCCGCGGACGGCGCTTCGAATGCGAACGGCCGAGCAGCAATTTTCGTCCAAACACCCCACAGCGCCAACGGCTCGGGAACGTGCGCATATTGGATCGGCCGGCCGTGCTGCGCCAGTCCCGCAAACATTGCCGCGCGGTTGCCGAGGAAGCGCAGTTCAACAAGCCGGGGATGGTCGAGGAGGCGTTCAACCCCCGCTTCGAGCGGACCGAGCCGGAGACGATCGCCCATTGCCAGCGCAGGCGGAGGCAGCCGGTCTTCCGTGCGTGTCCGATAGTCGCCCGCGCCGAAGGCGATCGCCAGGAAGCGGGTGGGATCGGAAAGTGATAACCAGCCTGCCAGGCGGATCTCGATCGCCTCGCCGCTCGCGATATGCGTGCCTCGCAGGCTGGCAGGCAAGGTCGCGGCGTCATTGGCGACAACCAGATCGCCGGGATTGAACAGCGCCGCGAGACTGCTGCGCGGCAGGTGGCGCATCGTGCCATCAGCCTCGACGACCAACAGCTTGGCGGAGTAGTGGTCGGAACGGTCGGCGGCAATCATGCTTGTCTCCCAGCCACGAGGCCTGCACGGATTGGCAACGCGTCGAGCATCTTCTCGATGATCTCCGCAGCGGCGTGCTCTGGGGCCTTCAAGGTCGATGGATCGGCGTCGGGAAGCGCCAGTGCGTGGAGCGGGGTGTCCATATCACCGGGGTCGAGCGCAAGCAGCCTTATGCCGGCGGGCTTCGCCTCCTCGTCCCAAATCGCCGTAAGATGGGCGAGAGCGGCCTTGCTTGCACCGTAGGCGCCCCAGCCGGAATACGCGTTGACCGCTGCATCGCTGGAGATGTTGATCACCAGCGCGCCGCAGCCCTCGCGGGCCGACGCGGCGAGCGCGCCAAACAGGGCTTTGGTCAGCCGGAACGCGCCGACGAGGTTGACCGAAAGCGCCGCCTCCAACGCCTCGCACTCGGTATCGGCCAGAAGGGCCAGAGGGACAGGACCGAGGCTGGATGCATTGTTGATCAGGACGTCGACCCCGCCGAGATTGGCGGTGACCTGCATCGCGATGGGATAGATGTCGTCCTTCTTGCCGACGTCGGCGACGATGCCATGCGCGCCCGTCTCGTCTGCGACACGTTCGACATTCGCGGCCGTGCGAGCGACGAAGGCAACACGCGCGCCCTTCACCGCAAGCTGCCGCACAAGCGCCAGTCCAAGTCCGGACGTGCCGCCCGTGACCGCCACCCGAAGTCCCTGAAAATCGATATTCGTATGCATTGCCGGTGCTCCTTCAATGGGTACGAGCAATTGCTACAAGTTCAAGTTAACTTGAAGTCAAGCGGGAATCGTGCTTTTATTTTTGCATGGATCCGATGCTGACCATCACCGACGTGTCGCGCCGAAGCGGCATTGCCTCATCAGCCCTGCGTTTCTATGAGGAGCGCGGGCTGATCGCATCCGAGCGCGCCGGCTCGGGGCATAGGCGCTATCACCGGTCCGTCTTGCGCCGGATCGCCTTCATCGCCTTTGCGCAGCGGATCGGCCTCACGCTTGAGGAGATCGGCGCCGAGCTTGCTAAGCTGCCCGCCGATCGCGTGCCGTCGCGTCGGGATTGGTCGCAACTGTCGGGCGCATGGGCAAAGCGCATCGATGAACGCATAGCCGAATTGCAGCGCCTGCGGTCGGGGCTTACCGAGTGCATCGGTTGCGGCTGCCTGTCGATCGACCGGTGTAATCTGGCGAACCCTGCCGACGTGGCAGGTCGCAAGGGGCCAGGACCGAGGTATTGGCTTGGGTGAACAGGCGGTACGATCCTAGGGTCTTCAATCCGTTCTTGGGACGGCGCCGTCGAAATCCATGGCGGCATTCGGCTGCAGGTCTATATACCAAGAGCCTTGATCGCATCGAGCAGATGTTTCATCTCAGTTGGCTTGCCAACATTGACTGCGCTGGCGAGGATTGCATTCTGGAGGAGTTCCGACCTTTCGCATGCGCTTGCGAGGACGAACGGCACGCCCAGCGACTGCAATAGAACTGCGACAGGCGTCACCTTTCCATCGCCAAGATTGACATCGAGGACTGCTGCATCTGGACGTTCGTTTTGCAGGAGATCGACGGCACCCTGGACCGAACCGACGGGTCCGAGCACGGCGAAGCCGCCTTTGATCAACGCTGCCCTAAGATCCATTGCGATGAAGAACTCGTCTTCGACGATAAGAATGAGGCGCCTGCGTTCATCATCCTCTCTCTCTCTCTCTCTCTCTCTCTCGCAGGTCCGCACATCAGATCCTCACATCGGGAGTTTGATCGTTGCGCCCAAACCATCAGCGCCATAGATAAGTTCCGCCTTTCCGCCTAAATGAGCAGCACTACCCTCGATCAATTCCGTGCCGTAGCCTTTGCGTGTTGGCGCTGTAACGGCCGGCCCGTTCTTCTCTCGCCACTCCCAATTCAGGTAGGTTCGGTCGCTTGGCCCCGTTTCCAGCGACCACCTCACATGGATTTCACCTTCGGGAACAGACAAGGCACCGTACTTTGTCGCGTTGGTAGTCATTTCGTGGATTATCATGCCGATCGGAAGGACCTTGGAACTCGACAACTGGACGGCCGGCCCTTCGAAAAGAAGCCGATCCGTGCCGATTTCACCGACTGAGTTTTTCAGCAAATCCGCAAGATCGGTCGTTCCATTGCCTGCAACGAGTTCCTGGGCGCGTAGAGCGACCTCCACCCGCCCCAGCAAGGCATCGCGATATTCGTCTGCGGTCCGATCTTCGGTCCCTGTTTGCATCGCAATCGCGCGCACAACTGCGAACAGGTTCTTCATGCGATGTCGGCTTTCAGAAATGATGAAGTTTTGTTCGATCTCATGGCGCTGGCGTTCAGTTACGTCCTCGAAAAGCACGAGGATGTTGGTGCTGTTGTCGTCTGGATGAATGAGGCGACGCGCATCGACGAGGAAAGTCCGCCGACCGATCACGGGAAGTCGTGCGTCACTTCAAATCCGATGACGGCAGACGCTTTTGGAATGACCAAAGCAATGAGTTGCCGAAGCTCTTCAATGTCCCATTGACCGTTACCGAGGTCAAAGAAACAGCGCCCCAAAATGTCGTCGCGCTCGACTTTAAAGGTGCGGATAAAAGCGTTGTTGGCAGTCGCTACACAAAAACCCTGGTCCAAGACGACCACCGGCTGGGTCATCGTATCAACGACCCCTTGTGCTTGGACATGGCTGCTTCTCAATAAGCGATACAAATCTTCCAACATCATCGAGAAAATCTTTCCCTGGCTAGAAGTGTCCCCATATTGACGCTTCGGTGTAACGCCTCCGATGCGCGTCGGGTTGCATACGCAGACCTCAATTGGTCTGAAAGGCTACTGAGGTAATGACCGGCATTAAGGCAAAGATGGCAGTCTCACAGGGTTTTACAAGCCGCTCTCTAAACGCATTCCGCAAGATGTGTCGTGATGGCGAACCGCGAAGCCGTCACGTGTCCGCCGATACATGGATTTCCATAAGTTGCAGCCGTGCTGTCGCGAGATTAGGGTGCGACATGGGCTCGCCAGTCCCGACATCGAGATAAGCCACTCGAAACGCTGACGATCCCAGGCTTTGTTTGCCCCGCAGGAGCAGCCTATGATGCGCGTCAGGTCGTCCCGCCCTCAGTTCCTGCACCTAGGGCTATTCATAGTAGCCTATGTCCTTGGCTGCGGCTTTGCGCAATTGCTCGCAATCGTGCCGGGAACAGGCATTTCCATTTGGCCTCCGAGCGGGCTTTTCATTGCCACGCTCGTTCTCGCCCCCCGGCAAAGCTGGCCGTGGTGGGTAGTGGCGGGGTGTCTGGCTGAACTGTTCAGCAACCTGTGGTTCCAGAGTCCGTTGGCCGCAACCCTCCTGATCTATGCCGGCAATGCTCTTGAAGCGGTGGTCGGCGCGTGGCTTGTGAACCGCATTTGCGGGCGTCCCGTTCGGCTGGAAACCTTGCAGGAAGTTCTCGCATTCGTCGTGTTTGCCGCCGTCATTGCGCCGGTCGTAAGCGCCACGATAGGAAGTGCGACGCTTGACTGGTTTGGCATGCAATCGCAATCCTTCACGACAGCTTGGCCTCTGTGGTGGATTGGAGACGCCACGGGGGTCCTGATCGTCGCGCCGCTGGCACTGGTCGTGTTCCAGAACTGGCGCGGTGAAGCCCCGCTCTCGCCCGCGCGCTGGCTGGAAGCTTGCCTCGTGGGGCTGATCTTTCTCGGTGTCGCCGCCCTTTCCTTGAGCGGTTTTCTGCCTTTCGGCTACATTATCATGCCCCCTCTTCTTTGGGCCGCGGTGCGCTTCGAGTTCAAAGGCGCCGCTGTCACCTTGACACTTCTCGCTCTAATCACGGCGATATTCGCGATTTCGGGCGACAGCCAATTTATCGGCGATCCCGGGTCCCAGAAACACAGGCAGATCATGCTGCAGCTTTTTCTGGCCATCTCGGCATTTTCCGCGCTCATCGTGGCCGCCATATCCCGGCAGCACCAGCTCGCGGTGGCCACATTGCGCCAAAGCGTCGCGACATTGCGTGAGCGGGAAAACGAGCTTTCGCAGCTCGTGAACATGGTGCCCGTACAAATCAGACGTCTGACGCCGGAAGGCGAGCCGACCTTTTTCAACAAGCGCTTGCTTGACTTCTTCGGTTTGGACGAGGTGGCGCAATTGGACAAGCCGGGCATGAGCCGGCTGGCGGCAGCCATAACGGCTCTCGTCCATCCCGAAGATTCACCCCGCCTGTTGGAAACGGTCCGCCACTCCCTCGCCACCGGCGAGCCCGACTCCATGAAATACCGTATACGTCGGGCGGATGGGGCTTACCGGTGGGTCGACGGCCGCTGGGAGCCGCTGCGGGATCAGAGCGGAGCCATCGTGCAATGGTTCGCAATCTCCATCGACATCGACGATGAAGTGCGTGCGCAGAACGCGTTACGCGAAAGCGAGCGGCAGTTGCGGCAACTGATCGACGCCGTGCCCGCGCTGATCTGGAGCGCGACGCCCGAAGGAACGCTGTCATACATCAACAAGCGCCTGATGGATACGGTCGGCGCCACTCTGGAAGATTTGACGGCGCCGGACGGATCGCGATCCCTGGCCGACGTCCACCCGGATGACAGGCAGGCGGTGGGGCAGGTACTGGCGCGCTCTTTTGAGACTGGCACTCCTTTTGCAATGAAGTATCGTCAGCATCGGTCTGACGGAAATTATCGCTGGACCGAGGGGCGTGCGGAGCCGCTGCGCGATCCGGAGGGTCGGATCGTGGAGTGGTATGGCGTCTGCCTCGACATCGATGACCTGGAGACCGCACAGGAGGCCTTGCGGCAAAGCGAGCGCCGCTACCGAGACCTCTTCCACTACATGCCGATCGGACTGGCGCAGGTGGATGCAGGCAAACTGATACCCCTGTTCAAGGAGCTGCGGGCGCAGGGCGTGACGGAGCTCAAAACCTATATAGACGAGCACCCCGAATTCTTGCCGCGTGCGGTGGAAGCTCTGGAAGTTGAAGAAGTCAACCGGCACATCATCGAGATGTTCGGCGCCAGTGATACCGGCGAGATGTATGGCCCGATTACCCGGTACTGGCAGCCGGGCATTGCCACCATACGCCGCTCCATCGAGGCCCGTTACCGCGGTGAAGAGATCTTTCAGGAAGAAACCAAAGTAGCCCGAATGGACGGCAGCGTCATCGACGTGCTGTTCACAACCGCCCGCCCCGGCGCCGTCGCCGACAAGAGCCTGGTCGGCTTTATCGATATCACGGAGCGCAAGAAAGCCGAGGAGGCCTTGCGCAACCGCGAGCGGGAGTTCTCGCAGATCGTCGACATGGTTCCAAGCCTGCTCTGGCGGTTGAGTCCGACGGGCGAGCCGGTTTACTTCAGCAGACGAACGATCGAGTTCTTCGGTTTGAATATCGGGGCTTACGATGGGCCGGAACAGAGCGGCCTGGCCGCCGCCCTAGCGGCTCTCGTCCATCCGGACGATACGGCGCGATTGTCGGAGACGCTCAACCGCTCGCTCGCCACCGGCGAGACCTTTTCTTTGAACTATCGCCTGCGTCGCGCGGATGGGGTCTATCGCTGGATGTCGGGCCGTGCGGAGCCGCTGCGAGATGAAAGCGGCAAGATCGTCCAGTGGTACGGTCTATCACATGACATCGATGATCAACTGCGCATCGAGGAGGAATTGCGCACGCGGGAACGCTCGCTCTGGCAGCTCGTCGAAACGCTGCCCGCAATGATCGATTGCGCCGCTCCTGACGGGGAGCCGGTCTATCGCAACCCGCAACTCCGTGACTTTCTGGGATATAAACTGGAAGAACTGGACGGAACCGGAAAATCCCGGCTTGCCGGCACACTCGATGCCGGTGTTCATCCCGATGACCTCCAGGGCGTCAAAGAGAACTATGCCCATTCCCTATCCACCGGCGAGCCTTATGCGCGCAGGCATCGCCTGCGCCGGTTCGACGGCGAATATCGCTGGATCGAGACACGCGCCGCGCCGATGCGCAATCCCGAAGGCGTGATCGTGCAGTGGAATGTCATCTGTATGGATATCGACGCTGAAGTTCGCGCTCAGGAAGAGCTGCAACGCGCGCGGGAAGGCCTCGCACGAGCGAGCCAGGCGGCGAGCCTGGCCGAGCTGTCGGCTTCAATCGCACATGAGGTGAACCAGCCCTTGGCCGCAGTCGTGGCAAACTCGCACGCCTGCCAGCGCTGGCTCATGGCCGAACCGCCCAATATCGAGCGGGCGGAAAAAACGGTGGAGCGCATCATCCGGGATGCCAACTCGGCGGCTGACGTCGTCAGCCGCATTCGCGCCCTGTTCAAGCAATCCATAGACACGAGGCTTCATACCGCCATTTCGAACATCATCAACGAAGCGCGTAACCTCATGGCCGATGAAGCGTTGCGGCATCGCGTCCGGATGGAGGTGAAGATCGATGGCGGCCTTCCGTTCATTGCCGTCGATCGTATCCAGATTCAGCAGGTTCTGATCAATCTCATTCGCAACGGCATGGATGCGATGGACTCCGGCGCAGACGACAGGGTGATCGGGATCCATGTGCGCCATATGGGCGATGTCGTCCAGACCGAGATCAGCGATCGCGGTCAGGGCATCGAATTTCCCGAGAGAATATTCGAACCGTTCTTTTCGACAAAAGAAAATGGCATGGGCATGGGGCTGGCGATCTGCCGCTCGATCGTCGAGCTGCACGGCGGACGATTGTGGGCGGAAAAGAATGAACCGCGTGGAGCGACGTTCATCTTCACCTTGCCGCTTGAAATGAAGGCAGCGCAATGACGATCGATGACCATATTGTCTTCATCGTGGACGATGATGAACGAATCCGGGAGGCGCTCGGCGACTTGCTGGAGTCGCATGGCATCCGCGCCATCGCCTTTGGATCGGCTGGCGACTATGTGCGCGCGGACAAGCCGGATTTCCCTGCTTGCCTCATTCTCGATGTCGAGTTGCCTGATATCAACGGCCTCGATCTGCAGCGGCAGATCGCAGAGGGCGACCATCCGCCGATCGTCTTCATTACCGGACATGGCGACATTCCATCGTCAGTGCGCGCGATCAAGCACGGCGCCGTGGACTTCCTGACCAAGCCCTTCAGCGACGCGGATCTCATGGCCGCCATCCACGCTGCGATCGCCCAGGATCGGCAAAAGAGATCGGAACGCGCGGAACTCGGCATGCTGAGACAACGCTATCTCGAACTAACACCACGAGAGCGCGAGGTCTTGCCGCTCGTCGTGAGCGGTCTTCTCAACAAGCAGGCGGCCGCGGAACTCAGGATCAGCGAAGTCACGCTGCAAATCCATAGACGGAACGTGATGCAGAAAATGGCGGCGGCGTCGCTCGCCGATCTCGTGCGTATTGCGGAGAGATTGGAAATACCGATTACCCACTCGCGCCGCGTGGGAGGAAGTTGAATATGAATAAGACACGACATGTTGTGGCGATCGTCGATGATGATCCGAGACTATTGGAATCGGTGGGCGACCTTCTGGAATCCGCAGGCTATGAGGCCTGCGGCTACCCGTCGGCCAGCTCCCTGCTCGTTAACGGGCTAGCGGACTTGGACGTGCTCATCACCGACATCGGGATGCCCGGCATTGGCGGCTTTGAGCTTCGCGACCTGGTGAGAAAGCTGCGACCGGAGCTGCCGGTGTTCCTGATCACCGGCCGCCACGAGATAGCGGATCAAGGCCGCGCCCAAGGGATTAGCGGATTTTTCCGGAAGCCATTCGATGCCCAGGCCCTGCTCACGGCCATTGCCAACGCTTTACACAAATCGAGAGATGGAGGCTGAGATGAGAGTTGAACAATCTTTCCGGCGGAGATCGGCGCCGTCATCACCGCAGCAGAGAAGCGAAGCAGATCAGCCACTCGTCATTATTGTCGATGACGACGCAGCCGTTCGCGAGGCGTTGTCGGAGTTGATCCTGTCGGCGGGTTTCCGGCCTGTCAGCTTTGCCTCGACCCGCGAATTGCTTGATGCCGATATCCTGGACAATCCCGGCTGCCTGATCCTCGATGTGCGCATGCCGGGGGCGAGCGGTCTCCATCTGCAACGTCACCTGGCCGAAAACGGCAACCCAAAACCGATCATCTTCCTGACCGGGCATGGCGATATTCCGATGACCGTCGAGGCAATGAAGGCCGGCGCGGTGGATTTTCTCACCAAACCGGTGCGGGACCAGACATTGCTCGACGCTGTGACTGCCGGAATCGCGATGGATGCCGAACGACAGGCGCAAGCCGCGGTCGCCAAGCGCAACATCGAACGCCTCGATACGCTGACGCAGCGCGAGCGTGAGGTTCTCTATGAAGTGGCCCGCGGGCGCCTCAACAAGCAGATCGCCTTCGATCTCGGCATCAGCGAAGTGACGGTCAAGCTACATCGCAGCAACGTCATGCACAAAATGGAAGTCGCCTCCATCGGCGAACTGATCCGGGCCTGGGAAACCCTGCCGGCACCGATGCGCGAGGCTGGCGCGCACCGGACGACAATATAATCGATCCCGCCCGCGCCTTCACCGGCTCGCCTGGCGTTCCGAATTTACGAAGCGCCAGCATCTGCGTTTGCGTCGCTCAGTGCCTACATGAGCGGCGATATCGGTCCCAGCCAGACGCCGGCACCGATCAGTCTTCTTGCTTTCACGCTTCCCCACGCACGCTCACGCTTCGATAGCCCCACCGACATTCATCTCGCCGCACGCATGTTGGAGCCAATCGGAAAATGGGCGTACCTTCTGGCGTGCGTCGGCGCGAGCCGGCCAGAGAGCATAATAGCCGTAGCCGCTGTCGATGATCCGATCGAAAGGCGCCACCAGTTCGCCGCTTTCCAGATCCTGCTGCGAGAAGGCAAGGTCGCCCATCGTCACGCCGTAGCCGCTTGCCGCAGCCGTCATTGCGAAATCCTGCGTATCGAAGACCTGGTGACGAGCCGCCTGGAAAGAATAAGCACCCTCGGCCTGCAGCCACAGCGTCCAGTCGCTATGACGCGGGTTGGAATGCAGCAGCACACAACTCTGCAGGTTCTCTACCGCAGGCGGGTCCCCGAGCTTCGACAGCAGTTGCGGGGAACACATCGGCGTCAGCCGTTCACGCAACAGCGGCAATACGTCCATGCCGGGCCAATGGCCGTTGCCATAGGTGATCAGCATATCGATATCGCCGACCGAGAAGGTGGGGCGCAGGAACCAGGCGGTGTCGATATTGATATTCAGATCTTCATGATGGCTGTGAAGATCCGGCAGGCGCGGCAGGAACCACTTGCGGGCAAATGTGGGCGGCATGCGGATCGTGAGCGAGCGGACTGTCGTGCGTGTTGCGTCGAATGAGGTCTTCAGCGAGGCAAGAAGGCCGTCGACAATCGGGATCAGCGCCATACCGCGCTCCGTTAGCGCCACCTTACGCGTATGGCGCTCGAACAGGCTGCAGCCGAAATAGTGCTCGAGCTGCTGAACCTGCCTGCTGATTGCGCTTTGGCTGAGATTGAGTTCGGCTGCGGCCGCGGTGAAGCTTCCCGTTTCCGCAACGACGGAAAAGGTCTGCAGGGTTTGCAGCGGCGGCAATCTGTTATGATCGAATCTCGGTTCCATTCGGTGTCTTGCTTTTCGCTTCCGTCGGGGAGCAACAAGCAATAAAGCATGCAGATCGAATGGCAACCGAGGTGCTCAGGCGATCGCCTGGCGCACCGTCTCAACGGCCTCTCTGACCCGCCGCGGTGCCGTGCCGCCTTTGTGATCGCGGCTTGCGACCGATCCTTCCACCGTCAGCACCTTGAAGACATCTTCGCGAATCGTCGCCGCAAAGGCCTGCATATCAGCAAGCGAAAGCTCAGAGAGCGTCGCCAATTGCTTGTCTCGTGCTGCGCCGACGATTGCGGCAACGGCGTGGTGCGCATCGCGAAACGGCAGTCCACCGCGTACGAGGTAATCGGCAAGGTCGGTTGCCGTCGAGTATCCCTGATTGGCCGCCGACAGCATCTTTTCATGCTTCACCTTGATGGTCGGGATCATCTGGGCCGTGACGCTGACGGCTGCGCGGACGGTTTCGAGCGTGTCGGTCAGCGGCGGTTTCGATTCCTGCTGGTCCTTGTTGAAGGCAAGCGGCTGGCTTTTCATCAGCGCCGCGGAAAATGTGAGATTTCCGATGACGCGAGCCGCCTTGCCGCGCACCAACTCCGCTAGATCCGGATTACGTTTCTGCGGCATGATCGAGGAGCCGGTGCAGAACTGATCGCCGACTTCGATGAAATCGAACATCGGCGTACACCATAGTATCACCTCCTCGCTGAAACGCGACAGGTGCCCCATGACCAGCGCACCGGCGCTGCAGATGTCGACCACATAGTCGCGGTCGGAAACGGCATCGAGGGAGTTGGCAAAGGACCCCGAAAAGCCGAGCTGAGCGGCACTATACTCGGGATCGATGGGATAGCCGGTACCCGCCAGTGCGGCGGCGCCAAGAGGCGAGACGTTGAGACGCTCCCGCGCCGCGCCGACGCGGTCGAGATCGCGCAGAAACATCTCGGCATAGGCCATCAAATGGTGGCCGAAGGTCACGGGCTGAGCCACCTGCAGATGCGTGAAGCCCGGCATGATCGCATCGGCATGTTTCTCTGCCAGGTCGACGAAGGCGGCGATCAGCGTTTTCAGATCGCCGGCCAGCAGATCCAGTTGCTCGCGGGCATAGAGGCGGATGTCGGTCGCCACCTGATCGTTGCGCGATCTGGCGGTGTGCAGCTTCTTTCCGGCATCGCCGATCAGGGCGATCAACCGGTCTTCGACATTGGTGTGAACGTCTTCGAGTTCCGTCTTCCATTCAAACGCGCCCGTGCGCATCTCGTCGGCAATGCGGTCAAGCCCGCTCTGAATGTCGGCATTCTCTTCCGCCGTGATGATGCCGACGCCTGCCAACATCTGAGCATGGACCTTGGAGCCGGCAACGTCGTGCAGTGCAATGCGCTTGTCCTGATCAAGGCATTCGTGAAAACTCTCGAAGTCCCTCGAAACGGCCTCCTTGAAAAGCGGGGACCACGTGGCTTCTTTCTGGTTTCTCATCTTGGTCTTCCCTTTTGAACGAACGCTGCCCTCTCTCGGGCGCATCCTCTATTGAACGAGCGCAAGCAGGCTGCGGGCGTCGGCCTTATTTTCGAGGTCGAGGACGAAATCACGTAGAGCATCGACCCTTGCCGTCGGCAGCACCGTGCCGGCAAGCGCAGCATATTTGCCGATCAGCCGTTCATCGCTCAGTGGGTTCTGCGGCCCTCCCAGAGGGAGGTCGACGACCAGCCGGTGTCGATCACCAGCAGTCGTAACAATAGTGATCGCCGGTTCGTCCTCATCCTTCATCGCCGGATCGATGCGGACGGAGATACGATCCATCAACGGGCCGATTTCGGCTGCCGACCACGCCACTTCCTCCAGCTCGGCAAGAAAGACTTTGCCGTAACGCAGCCTCGCGGCCAGCGCATAGGGCAGGCTCATTTGTGCCTGCGCGCGGGACTCGATGATCTTGCCGCCGCACATGCCGTATTGAAAGCCGCTGATATCGACCTCCATAGCCGCGATATCGGCAGGCTCGCGACCGTGGCGTTGAAGGAGCAGATCCAGCGCATCGATCCCCGCATGAGTGCCCCGACAGGTGGCGTGCGGCTTGATGGAGCATCGGTTGAGCCGCCAGTATTGTCCAAAATCGCGGACGAGCGCCCGCGGATCGCCCCTACCCGCGCCGAAGGTTGCGAAGAAGCTGCCCCAGCGCTCTGCCTCGAATACGCTCTCGGGACCCTCGAAGCCTCTCTTTGCCAGATAGGCGGCCATAAGCCCGCCTTCGGCGGCGCGGCCTGCGTGAAGTTTCTTGGTCGAGCTGCCATTATGGATAAAGGCCCAGGTGCCGCCGGCAAAAGAACAGGCAGTGCCAAGCGCCGATGTCATGGCCTCCGCATCGAGGGTCAGCATAGTGCCGACAGCCGCGGCAGCGCCGAAAGCACCGCACGTGCCGGTGGAATGCCAACCGAGGCCGTTGTGCTCTTCGTATCCGCCAACAGCTTCAAGAACACGACGGCCGACTTCATAGCCGAGCAGGACACTGCGCAGGAGTTCGCGGCCGCTGAACGGCTGATTGTAATCGCCAAGTGTTGCCAGCACGGCTGGCAGGACGACGGCGCCAGAATGGTCGCAGCCGCCGCTGTCATCGAGCTCGAAGGCATGAGCCGACACGCCGTTGACCAATGCGGCTGTCCTGGCGTCCGCCGAGATCAGCCGTCCCCAAATCGGCGAGCGCCCAGTCGCGTCGTGAATGCCGAGCGTCTCCAGCATTGTACGCGTTTCACCGGATGCCGACCCGGCGATCCCTGCACCAAGCGTATCGAGGATGTGTAGCTTCGCCTTGTGAATCGTTTCGCGGGGAAAGGCATCGAAGTTCGTTGAACATACATGTTCGGCAAGGGCGCGCGCCAGATTGTCACTCACCGGCCTGCTCCTCGCTGACATAGGCTTCGTAGACATTGATCGGATGATCACCGGGCGCCACGATGCCTCTGCGATTGTACCAACGCGCAACCTCTGCGGCCGTTGCCAACCACACGTCGTCGAAACTGCTGATATGCCGCAGCAACTCCTCCACCAGGGCAATTCTGCCCGGCGTCCCGCTCCATTCCGGACGAAGCTGCAGCACATAGCAAAGGCCATATTTCCGGTAGGCGTCGAACTCGGCTATCCAATTGCCGAGCACTGAATCGTAAGACGGTATGCGCCCCTGCCCCTTCGGAAAGGCCGGCGTGAAGTTGAACTGAAAATAGGGCCGGTCTTCCAGTTCGATGTGAACCGGAATTTCCACCAGCGACGAAGGATGGCTATAGGGCACATCGTCGCCGTTCAACGAGGCTGACCAGGAATAGCCGGCCTGAATGAGCAGCCGATCGAACTGGCGCGGCCAGTTGCCCGCCGGCAGCCGAAAGCCGGAGGCATCGTTCGATGCGATCGAGCTCAGCTTCTCGCGGCTGCGCCGCAGGAGCTCCACGGCGGCCGATGCAGTTGCGGCGTCGTAACGCTCGAAGGCCCAGCCGTGGCTTTCGAGCTCATGATGTGCCGAGACGACGTCGCGCAGAAGCTTCTCGTGGTTCACCGCGACCAGGCCGGGCACAAACCAGCTCGTCGATATGCCGGCAGCCGCGAATGCATTGCACAGACGCTCCACACCGCGGGCAGCACCATATTCCCAAACGGAAAGGCTCTTGCTGCGCCCCTTCAGATCAGGCGCCTGCGCAATCGCATCGAGGCCATCATCGAAGATCACCGAAATGATCGCCGCGCACCTCTTGCCTTCGGGCCAAATGGATACGGAGGGAGCGGTCGTCATGATGCGGTCTCCGGATGTTGCCCGATCCACCACTTCGCGATCTCGGAGCAATGCGTCGTCCAGACGCCGGAGCCATGCGCGGTAATGGCTTTGAAAAGGCCTTCCAGGATCGCAAGCCGGCCGGGCTTGGCGCAGACCTTTGGATGCAGGATCGTCGTCCAGCAGAGTCCCTCGCGATGATAGCCCTCGAATTCGGCACACCAGTTTCTTTGAACGTCGGCATAGGCCGATATCCGGTCGAGGCCGATGGGAAAATCGGGCTCCTCGCTATAGGCGAGAGCAGTGTAGTCATCGATATCCCAACGCCCCGGAATCTCGACAAGTCCGCGCCCGTACGCCCCCCGGTGAAAATAGGGCCGATCGTCGCCGCGCATCGAACTGGAGTAGATGATGCCGAAGGCATGCAGGAGTTCGGCGGTTTCCTCGCTCCAGTCGCCTGAAGGCGTGCGGAAGCCGACCGGCGTCACGCCCAGTCTTCTGCGAAAGATCTCGCGGGAGCGTTCCATGATATCGAGCTGCTGGCGCCAACTGCGGTCGATGAAGACCTCATGATAGTGACCGTGATAGGCAATCTCGTGTGCATCTTTCAGGATGCGCTCGCATTGCGATGGCCAATGCTCCACCACCCAGGTCGGCACGAAAAAGGTCGCTTTCAGTCCGTACGCGTAGAGCAGGTCCAGAAGCCGCGGCAGGGCGCGCCAGGGCCCATATGCGCCCTGCGTGAAATAGCGCGGATTGGACAGCAGCGAGCCGTCGAGCATCGCGTCGCCGGTCGGGCCGTCGACGTCAAAGGCCAGCGCCACGGCCGACTGTCGGCCTTCTGGCCAGAGAGTTGGCTTCGCCGCCGAAATGGTTGCAGTCTTGGCAATCATAGGATCCGGTCTGTGCTTTCGGCCATGTTTCAGGACGCAACCATCCATCCGGCGACGCGATGGCGTCCCCGGGGGTTCGTCGTGCTGATGAGATTTGGAAGCGCCGCCGCCGATGGGCCGCGGCGCCTCCTGTCGAATTACTTGACGCCGTTCACGACGGCCTTCGAAACGGCATTGTGGACGAGACCCCACTTCTTGAGGATCTGATCGTAGGTGCCGTCCTTGATCAGGGCATCGAAGGCCCCGGCAACTGCATCGCGAAGACCGGCGTTGTCCTTCTTGAAGGCCATGCCGAACGTGTCGTTGCTGAGCAGCGGGTCGCCGACCAACTTGTAGGTATCGGGCTCAAGCCGCATCTGATAGGCAATCGTCTCGATGCCCTGCACGACCGCGTCATAACGGCCCTGCTTCATACCAAGCCGGGCGGCGTTCGAATCCGCTGTCCCCTCGAAGGCGATAGCCGTCTTGCCCTTGCCCTCGCAATTGGCCGCGCTCCAATCCTTGACGTTTTCGCCAAAGGAGGTGCTTCGGCTTCCTGCGACGGTTTTGCCGCATAGGTCGCTCGCCTGCTTGTATTTGTCAGCGTTGGCGTTGACGGTGAACAGGATCGGGCCACTCGTGATGTAGTCGACGAAGTCCATGCTGGCCTGGCGCTTTACGTTGTCGCTCATGCCGGAAATGATCATATCGGCGCGGCCGGTCTGCAGGCCGCTCTGAAGCTCCTGAAATGCCGAGGTGACGAAGACGGTCGTAAGATTCAGTTTCTTCGCGATGGCGTTCGCAAGATCTACATCGAAGCCGTCGATGGTGCCGCTGTCCGGATTGACGAATTCCATGGGCGGATAAATCGGGTTGGTCAGGATGCGCAATTCGCCTTCCTTGAGAAGGTTCAGGCCGGAATCTGCCGATGCGGTGGTGGCGGCGAGGGACAGCAGGGCCGCCGAAATGGCCAGTTGGATGCGTTTCATCGATTTCTCCTCTGATGATCTTTCTTCAAGGTTCTTGTTGTTACAGCACCGCAGAAATGAAGTTCTTCACTCTGGGATTTCGCGGATTTTCAAGGATTTCGTCGGCCGTTCCCGTCTCGACAATCATGCCGCCGTCCATGAAGATGATGCGGTCGGCCACTTCGCGGCAGAAGCCGATTTCATGGGTGACGACCATCATCGTCGTACCCGAAGCGGCAAGTTCCTTCATCACGCCGAGGACCTCGCCGACGAGTTCCGGGTCGAGCGCTGATGTCGGCTCGTCGAAGAGCATTGCCTTGGGTTTCATCGCCAGCGCCCTTGCAATTGCGATGCGCTGTTGCTGCCCACCGGAGAGTTCGCTTGGATAAGCGTTGGCCTTATCCGCCAAACCGACGCGCTCGAGAAGAACGCGCGCTTCGGCGATGCACTCCTGCCGCGGCCGCTTCTGAACACCCACCGGACCTTCGATGATGTTCTGCATGACCGTACGATGTGGAAAGAGGTGGAATTTCTGGAACACCATGCCGACGGCCTGCCGCTGCCGGGCGATCTCGCGGTCCGGGAGAGGAAACAATCGATTGCCTTCCCGGCGATAGCCGGCGATTTCATCGTCGATCATGACATAGCCGGCATCGATCCGTTCGAGCTGATTGATGCACCGCAGGAACGTGCTCTTTCCCGAGCCTGAAGGCCCGATGATGCAAATCACCTCGCCCTTCATGATCTCGAAGTCGATGTCCTTGAGAACATGAAATGTTCCGAAATATTTCTGCAGGCCGTGTGCCTTGATGATCGCATCCATCAGCCGGCCTCCCCCGTAAGCGCCGGGCCGACAGGCTGCTGACGGGAAGCGTCGCGCCGGCCCCAGCCCTTCGAAAAATGCCGTTCGATGTAGATCTGCAGGATGCTGAGGATGGTGACGACGACCATGTACCAGATGGTGGCCACGATAAGCAGCTCGATGACGCGAGAATTGACATAGTAGATGTCTTCCACGCTTCGGAGCACCTCGGAATATTGGATGACACTGGCGAGCGACGTCAGCTTGACCATGCCGATCGTCTCGTTACCGATGGGAGGAACGATGACGCGCATGGCCTGCGGCAGAACGATTTTCAGCGTGGCCCGCAACTTCGTCATGCCGATCGACTGAGCCGCCTCCATCTGTCCCTTGTCGATCGACAGGATGCCGGCCCGCACGACTTCCGCGGTATAAGCCCCCTGCTGAATTCCGAGGCCGAGAAGAGCGGCGACGAAAGGTGTCATTACATCGACCGTGCGGATCGAAAACAGTCCCGGAATGCCGATCGTCGGAAAAATGAGCGCAAGATTGAACCACAACAGAAGTTGCAGCAGGGCGGGAGCACCGCGGAACAGCCAGACGTAACCAACCGAAATGCTGCGTAAGACAGGATTATCGGACATGCGCATAATGGCGGCGATAACGCCGAGGACAATACCGACGATCATGGCGCAGAACGTCATGATGATCGTGTTGCCGACACCCGCCAGAACGGATCTGGAGAAGAGATTCTCGGAAACGTAGCTCCAGGCAATATCTCCCTTCCAGAAGGCTCTCGCCAATAGAAGGAGCAGAATGATGCAAATCGCTGCCATCATCTTCGTGCCGATTTTTCGTTGCGGTACGATCACAAGCGCATTCACGTCTGGTAGCGCTGAATTGTTCAAATTCCGGTCCCCCGAGCTCTTTGGTGAGCTTCGATCTTTAATTGAGGAACCTTACGTTGCTTTTGAATTCATCCACAAACGAGAATCGAACATGCGATTTATGCGTTCATCGCATAAATCGCGCTGCTACGACGGTGGCGAACTACTTAGAAGAATATGAGGGACCGGCGCCTTTTTCGTTTCAGGAAACGGATGAGGATTTCGAGATTGGACCTTCCAACAGGCTTGCCTCGAAGGAAAACCGGGCGCAGTTTCGGAATGACGCCGGTAAGTTCGAGGACTTGCGAAATTAACGGACAATGACAGCGGGGGAACAAATGACCGACAGGCTCAAAGACAAGATCGCCATCATTTCAGGCGGAGCCACCGGAATGGGTGGGGCGGCTTCACGCTTGTTTGCGGCGGAAGGCGCGAAGGTTGCGATCATCGATCGAAACGGCGACGCGGCCGCAGAGACGGTGCGAGCGATCCAGGATGCCGGCGGCATCGCCGATTACTGGGTTGCCGACGTTTCGGATGAAGCCGCCGTCATTGCAGCAGTCAGAGGCGTCGAGGACCGTTTTGGTGCCGTGACCGTACTCTTCAATCACGCCGGCACTATCGTCATCAAACCTTTTCTCGAAACGACATTGGAAGAATGGGAATGGTTGCATGGCGTCAACGTGCGCTCGATGTTCCTGATGACCAGGGCCGTGCTTCCGGGCATGATCGCCGCCGGCGGTGGCTCCATCGTCTGCACATCATCGATCTCGGCGGTTGCCGCAACGCCGATGGAGGTGCTCTACGACACGACGAAGGGCGCGGTGCACATGTTTGCCCGTGCCATTGCTGTCGAGTTCCGCGACCGCAATATTCGATGCAATGCCGTTTGCCCCGGCTTCATCCGCACGCCGCACGGCCTGCGCGAGGTGGCCGAACTGCAGGCCCTCGGCGTTGACGTTTCGGATGCGGCAATCGCGGCGCAGCAAGGCCGGATCGGCGAGCCGGAAGATGTGGCCCGTGCCGCCCTCTATCTCGCCTCGGACGAATCCAGCTTCGTCAACGGCATCCATCTCTTCGTCGACAACGGCTTTACCGCAATCTGACCATCGGTAGTCGGCGAAGGGTCGGACTGTATCTTCTGGGCGACAATAAGCGCCAGCAAAACCATTAGGCAGCGTGCAACAGCCGCCGCACTCAAAGATCGGCCTGGACACTATTATGGACACATGTTCTAAAAAGTGGACAGATTAGTGGGAGCACGCCATGCATCTTTCCATGTGGACTTACCCTTGGGACATTCAGGATCAGGGGCTCGAAGCGCTTGCCGCCGACCTTCGCGGCCGCGCCGGGCTCAACACGGTCAGCATGGCAACCTCCTATCACGCCGGCCGGTTCTTTCAGCCGAGAAGCCCGCAACAGAAGGCCTATTTTCCCGAGGACGGGACGGTCTACTTCCGGCCGGACGAAAGACTATGGCAGGACAAGGAGATCCGGCCGCTGATGGCCAGGAATGTGGCCGAACGCGGCGACATGCTGGAAGCACTCACTAAGGAACGCAACACGACCCACATGAAGGTCTCATGCTGGACGGTCTGCCTCCACAATACCCGCCTCGGCATGCTCCATCCCGATCACGTGACGCGGAACGCCTTTGGTAATCCCAACTACTACAATCTCTGCCCATCGAGCCCGGCGGCGCGCGCCTATGCCGTCACCCTCGTTCGTGACATCACGACGAACTATCAACCCGACATGGTGGAGCTCGAAAGTCCGAATTTCATGGGATTCGCGCACGAATATCATCACGAGAAAGACGGCGTCGGTCTGAACGCCGAAGACGATTTCCTGCTGTCGCTTTGCTTTTGCGATCATTGCACGGCGCGCGCCACGAAGGCCGGCGTGCCGGTCGAAGGTGCGCGCAGATCGGTCACCCGCTTCATCGCGGAACTCTGCGAACGGGCTGTTCCGGAACAACAGTTTCCGGACTTTCCGGCCGCCGGCATTGATGCGTTTCGCGACTATCCGGAGCTCTACGCTTATCTCGCCTGGCGCAGCGAACCGGTGACCAGCCTGATCGCAGAGATCAAGGCCGCAGCCGATCCGGCGACACGCATCGTGCTTATCGACCTGAAGGAAGGCTGGCTCGGCGGCGTCGATCTCGCAACAGTTGGCAAGCTATGCGACGGGGCGATCCTCTGCTGCTATGACATGAATCCGGAAGCCGTCGCCGACGTCATCCGGAGCGGGCGGGTGGCAATCGGACCGGAAAAGTTCCTCGGGGTGGGCCTGCGTGTCTTCTATCCGGAAGTTGACGGCCCGGCGATCCTGGCCGCACGCGCCAAGGCGGCCGTTGATGCCGGCGCCGACGGCGTAAATTTCTACAATTACGGCCTCATACCGGCAAAGCGCCTCGACTGGATCAAGGTGGCGGTCGACACAATCACCTGATCCTCTTCTCAGGACGAGATGGGTTCGGCGACCTGGATCAGGCAGTCGCCGGCTTGGCTGTCGCAATGCAGCCTGTGGGAAATGACGATGCCGCTCTCCGCAAAGCGCAGCTCTTCCTCCGGCTGCTCCAGACGCTCCAGATCATGGTACCAACCGGCAATGTCGCCGGCGGAAACACTTGTCCCGAGTGCAACGGCCGGCTCGAACCAGCCTCTGTGGTTCGCATAGATGCCCTGGCTGTGCCGGGACAATGAAAGAAGCTGCAACGGCCCAGGGTCGGGGAGCGGTGCGCGCGACAAAACCGGCCGCCCGACGATGCCGAGCGCAATGAGCAGCCGGTCGATCGTCGCCGCCGTAAAAGCCATCGTCTCCGGCGCCACGGTTCCGCCGCCGCCGAATTCGCCGGACAGACCGACGCTTCCTGCCCGTCCGGCAGCACCCATCGATGTCGGTGCCGCCGGGCCGTTATCCGCGATGAAGGCATGCGAGGCGCCCATGGCGCGCATCAGCGACACCGACCGCTCGAAGCGGGCGGCATCGGCCTGCCGCTCGATCAGCGTGCAGGGCAGGTGCGCCATGGATGTGCCGCCCGAATGCAGATCGAGCACGACGTCGTGGATGGGAAAGAGGTCGTGTTCGAGAAAATGGGCAAGACGGGCCGTCGGCGTCCCGGTCGGATCGCCGGAAAACGCGCGATTAAGATTGCCGCCATCAAAGGGCGAGCAGCGCCGCGCCGCCATCACTGCCGGCAGGTTCGCCATCGGCAGAATGGTGACAGCGCCGCGGATTTCTTCCATCTGCAATCGGCGCATCAAACGCCCGAGCTGGAGTTCGCCCTCGTATTCGTCACCATGATTGCCGGCCATCAGAAGCAGGGACGGCCCCTCGCCATTCTTCAGGCGAAGGATCGGAATGCGGATCTGATAATAGGGCGAACGGTCGATCGAATAGGGAATGGCGAGATGGCCGGCCTGCCGGCCCTCGCGCGAAAAGTCGATGGGATTGACGAGGCCGCTGTGCATGATGTCTCCAGTCCGGGCTGTTGCCTTGCCGTCAGAGGGCCGCGACCGCCGTCATTTCGACGCGCAGGTCCGGATCGGCGAGCCGCGCTTCGACGCAGGCGCGGGCCGGCGGGTTTTCGATGTCGATCCAGTTATCATAGACGCCATTCATCGCTTCGAAATCGACGATCGCCGGTAGGAAGACGTTGACGGCGAGGAGGCGCGAGCGGTCCGTGCCGGCTTCTTTCAAAAGCGCGTCGATCTTGCCGAGTACGTCGCGGGTCTGATCCTCAATGCCCGCCTTGCGATTTTCCGCGACTTGACCGGCAATATAGACGAGCCCGCCATAGCTGACGGCTTGGCTCATACGCGAACCTTTCTGGTAACGCTGGATCATGTCAGTTTTTTCCTTTTCTTGCTTTGGAAGGGAAGGTCAGCCGAAGCTGGTAAGATAGGCCGCCGTCACCGAATGATCCGGGTCGAGACCATAGAGGATTGCGTGCCGGTCAAGGCAAGTGCAGGGATGCGAGATGCCGCATTCGATCACGTCGCCCACGGAAACATCGTTACCATCCGCAAGCGCGACGAAGGCGTGCTGATCATTGAGGCGGAGAACTTCGGCGCTTTGGAGATCGCTGAGGCGCGCACCGTCACGGTAAAGCGCGAGCGGCCGCGGCAGTCCTTGATCCATAGCCACATCGCGCATGCCCATGCCGCAGATCGCAAGCTTTGCTTCCGGCCGGGACAGAACTTCGGCCCAGACTCGTAGGGCAGGACGGAAACCTGCCGCCGCGGAAATTGACTCGCCGCCGATGCGGAGGCCGCCGCGTGCATCGAGACCGGCAAGGCCGCGCTCGTAGATACCATGATCATGGAAGAAGATCGCGCCGCTGCGCAGTACGAGACGGCAGGCGGGGTCGGCCGCAACGGCGGTTGAAAGCCGCGCAACGACCACGTCGAAAAAGATCGAACCGCCAGCCGTGACAAAGAGCGGCCGCTCGTTGCCGATGCGCGAACGCACCTTCGGCAGGAAGTCAGCCGTCATCGCCATCAGCGCGTCGATCCGATGCATGGTCTCTTCGGGATCGGCAGTCGTGGCGGCGCCCTCATAAGCGGCAATGCCGGTCAACCGGAAGGTCGGCGTCTCGGCGGCAACGATCGCATCGAGAATCGCAGCCGCGGTGTCGATGCTGCGAATACCGGCGCGGCCGGCGCCCAACTCCACCATCAGACCAAGCGGCGGCAGGTCTCCACATTCCTGCCATGCGGACCGAAGCGCGTCGACGTGCGCGATCGAATCCACGAAAATATGGAGTTCCGCATCAGGATAATCGGCTAGTAGCGCGGCAAACCGGCGCGCCGCGGCAGCCCCGCCGATCTCGTTGGCGAGTATCAGACGGCGCTGTCCAGCCTTGAGCAGGACAGCGGCCTGGCGGATATCGGCGACCGTCGTGCCCCAGGCGCCTGCTTGAAGAAGCGCATCCGACAGCGCCGTCGACATCGGTGTCTTGGCATGCGGCGCGATTTCGGCGCCGTGGCTCTTCACATAGGCCATCATCAATTCGACATTGTTGGAAAAGGCCTGCCGGTCGAGCGAGATCAGCGGCAGGGCCATCCGGCCGTCATAAGGTTTCCATGCCTGCTTGCCAATCACCGCGAGTGGAAGCGATGGATGGCCCGGTGGAAAGCCGCGCACGCGGTCATCGATCAGCATGGCTTCCATTGTGATATGAAGGTCAGGCATGGCAGCCTCCCTTGAGCTCGGCTGGGTCGGCTATGCCGAGGCGATAGGTGTCGTTGGCGGTGGCAAAGAATAAGGCGCGTTGTTCGTCGAGAGACAATTGCGAGGCGACCGTGCGAAAGGCCTGATAGACCTCGTCGAAGGACGCGTACAAGCCTGCAACCGGAAAATCGCTTGCGAACATGGCGCGCGTGGGACCGAAACAATCGAGGCAATGTTCGATCACCGGCCGCAGGCTTTCGAGCGTCCGCTCGTTGTCGTAAGCGACGAGGTCCGAGATCTTCAGGCGCACATTCGGCTCGTTGCCGAGCACCCGCAGGCCTTGGCGCCAGAGCGTCATGCCGTCATGCGTCCGGTCGATGGGGCTTCCGCCATGGTTGAGCACGAAAAGCATCTCCGGAAAAGCGCGCACGAGCTCGAGCGCACCCTCCATCTGCCATGGATAAAGCATCAGGTCGAAGACCAGCCCGAGCCGTGCAGCATGGGCCAGCCCTGCCCGCCAGGCGGGATCGCTCATGAGATCTGCGCGCCGGGCAAAACGTTTCGCCGGGTCCGGATGCCAGCTCACGATATCACGGATGCCGACAACGTTTGGGTTTGCCGCTTCCAAGTCGAGCAGGCGCATGGCGTCCGGCGCATCGAGAGGAACCCGCGCGATATAGCGATGCGCTACGCCGGAGCTGCTGTCGAGGCTATCCAGCCAGCGGGTCTCTTGCAGCGGATGCGCATCGGACCAGCCGGCCTCCACATGGACGGTTGCAACCACGTTTTGGCGCGTGGCGTCGGCACGATAATCTTCGATGCCGTAGTTGCGCAGGATCGGTGCGAGGCTTCCGAAAGCCGTCTCCCCGCTCCTCGCCCGCGCTTTCTGAAGCCAGGGATGACGCTCCAGCCTAAGATCCCAGAGGTGATGATGCGGGTCGATCACCGGCCCGTCATAGCATCCGGTCATCGGCGCGCCTCGCGGCCGGATACGAGGAGGAGCGCAAGGATCAGCGTACCGAACATGATGGACCGCCAGCCGGGCGAGGCGTTGACGACGGTAATCAGCGCCGTCGTCGTCACGAGCAGGATCGCGCCCGGAATGGTGCCGGCATAGGTGCCGCGGCCGCCGAGAATAGACGTGCCGCCAAGCACGACCGCCGCAATCGATGTCAGCAGATAGGGATCGCCGATGCCGACATAGCCTTGCCGGTTCATGCCCAGCACGAGAATGCCTGCAAGACCAGCAAAAAAGCCCGACAGCGTATAGACAAGCAGCGTGTTACGTTCGACGCGGACGCCGGAAAGCCGGGCAGCCAGCGCGTTCGCCCCAAGCGCGAGGAAACGCGCGCCGGTCGGCATGCGATGAATGAGCAGCAGGACGAAAACCGAGACGACAAGCCAAAGCACGATGCCCGCCGGAATGCCGAGCGGCCGCGCCTGGCCGAGCAGAATGACCGCTGGGTTGCTGACGGTGACCGCGCTGCCGCCGGCGATGATGACGAGCAAACCTTGCAGGAAGGTCGCCATGGCAAGCGTCATGATGATCGGCGGTACGCGAAGATAGGCTGAGCCTGCACCGTTCAGGAGGCCGATGCCGGCGGCGATGACAAGTGCCGTCGCGATGCCGACGAGGCCGGTCGGATCCGAGGCGGGCGAGATGAGCGGCAGCAGGATCGCCGTGACGGTGATGACTGCGCCGACGGAAAGATCGATGCCACCCATCAGGATGACGAGCGTCTGGCCGGCGGCCGCGATGCCGATCACGGCGGCGAGTTCAAGCAGGTAGCGCAGGTGGCCGTAGGCGCCGAAACCGCGCAGCATGAAGCTCGCGATGATCCAGACGAGCGAGACCAGAACGAAGGTCAGGAGCGGCGGGTTGCGAAATGCTGTCCTGATGACGTTCATTGCCTTGCTTTCCATTGTGCGAGAAGTTCCGGAACCGCGACCGCGCCGACGATGATTAGCCCCTGCGCGACATATTGCGCGACCGGCGGAAAGCCCAGGAAGAACATGACGTTGATCATGACCGAGAGCAGCAGGCTGCCGCAGATGGCGCCGCGCATAGTGCCCTTGCCGCCAAGGAAGCCGACCCCGCCGAGCACGGAGGCGGCGATCGAGTTCAGCGTAAAGGGCGCGCCGATGACCGGATCGCCGGATCCGGTCTGCGCAGCGACAAAGAGACCGGTGAGCGCTGCAAGCAGGCCGGACAGTGCGAAGGCGACGACTTTCACCCGCTCGACCGGGACGCCGGAGCGAAATGCGCCGATCGGATTATCGCCGGCTGAGTAGATGCCAAGGCCGAGCGGCGTTGCGAGAAAGGCTTTCCAAAGCAGGAGCGTCACCACGAGCAACAGGAAAGCGACGGGCGTATCGCCGGCCAGCATCGTCGACAGCCAGTCGGGAATGAACCCACCCGGCCGCGGCAGCAGGATGAGCGCGACTCCGGTTATGATGAAGGAGCCGGCGAGCGTCACGATGATCGCAGGCAGCCTCAGATGCGTCACGATGGCGCCGGTTACGGCGCCGATCGCAAGGCCGGCGAGTGCGACCGCAAGAATGCCGCCGGGTACGCCGAGCGCCCCTTCCATTGTCGTCGCGGCGATCACAGCCCCAAGGCTCACGAGCGGCCCGATCGCCAGCGTGATGCCTCCGTTCAGCATGAGCACTGCCTGCGCCATGGTGACGAGCGCCAGGGGGAACCAGTTCTGCGTGAACTTCGAAAAGCCGCTGATGGAAAGGATGCCCGGAAAGAGCACGACGTAGAGAATAAGAAAAACGGAGACGACCAGATAGAGACCACTGAGGCCGCGGTTGCGGCGGAGCTGGATCAAGCCATAGAGCCTGCCGGATGACAAAACTGCGCTCATGCTGCCACTCCCTGTGTCGTAACGCCCATGGCCGCGCCGACGATCGCCCCTTCGCTGATCGCAGTGCCCGATAGCGTTGCCGCAATGTGCCCCTCGCGCAGAACCACGACGCGGTCGCAAAGATGCACCAGTTCCGGCGTGTCGGAACTCGCCAGGACGACAAGCCGCCCCTCGGCGGCGAAGGCGCGGAGCATGAGGTAGATTTCGCGCTTGGTTTCAATGTCGACGCCGCGCGTCGGATCGTTAAGGAGCAGGACGGACGGATCGAGCGGCAGCCATTTGGCAAGCGCCACCTTCTGCTGGTTGCCGCCGGAAAGCGCCTGGACCGGGCGGGCCGTGTCGCCTTTGATCGTCAGGCGGCGCGCAAGATCGGCCACCAGACCGCCTTCCGCCTGCAGGTCGCGCAGCCCCTTGCTGGCGAGCCGTCCGAGCGAGGGCAGGATGAGATTGGATGCAATGGAATGAGGCAACACCAGCCCCTCATGCTTGCGATCGGCCGGGACGTAGACGATACCAGCGGCGTTTGCCTCGCCGACATGGGCGGGCAGACCCGGTTTTCCGGAAATCTCCGCCCGGACAGCCGAGGCCGGAATCGCGCCATAGAGGCCGAGCAACAGGTCTTCCTGCCCCTGCCCCACGAGCCCGCCGATGCCGACGATCTCGCCGGCGCGGGCGGAGAAGCCGATGTGGCGCACCATGCCGGCCGAAAAGTCCTCGACGCTTATGCGCGTCGCACCGGGCTTTGCCGCCGGCCGCAGCGGGAAGAGGTCGCCGGTCTCGCGGCCGACCATAAGACGCACCAGCCCTTCGCCATCGATGCCGGATAGCGACTGGTCTGCCGTGACGCCGCCATCCTTCAGCACCGTGACATGCGAGCAAAGCGCCTGCACCTCATTGAGGCGGTGAGAAATATAGAGAAGTGCGATGCCGCGCTTCTTCAGCGTCTCGATGAGGCGGGCAAGGATGCCGGCCTCATGGGCGGAAAGCGAGGAGGTCGGCTCATCCAGAATGAGCACGCGCGGCTTGCGGAACAACGCCTTGGCAATCTCCACCATCTGACGGCGGCCGAGCGCGAGATCGGCGACCGGCATGTCGATCGGTTCGGTAAGCCCCACCATGTCGCAGACTTCCCGCACACCACGATGAAGCGCTTGATAATCGATGATACCGAACCGGCGCGGAAACGCGCCGAGCCCGATATTCTCGGCAATCGAGAGATTCGCCGTGAGGCTCAGCTCCTGCTGAACCACGGCGATGCCAGCCGCACGCGCAGCCGCCGGACTGAAACGTCCGACGGGCTTGCCGTCAACGACGATGGAACCGCTGTCGGGCTGGAGAGCACCGGACAATAGGTTGATCAGCGTGGACTTGCCTGCGCCGTTTTCTCCGAGCAGGGCGTGAACCCTGCCCGAAAGAAGGGCGATGTCGACGCCCTTCAAAACGGGATTGCCGAAAAATCCCTTGAACACCTGCCGAGCTTCCAACAGGGGTTTTTCTTCCTTCATGACGGCTTCCCTCAAGACGAATTACTGAGCAAGCAGCTTGTCGAAGAGCGCCTTGTCGTAGTCCGAGTAGATGTATCCGTCGGCCGGAAACTTGTCGGCCCTTGCGAGATAGCTGCCGATCGAGCTGTCGTCGATCACAGGCAGCGGCACCTTGACGAAGGCCGGTACGTTCTTGCCCTGCAGCGCCTGCACGGCCGCATAGACAGAGAGCGCGCCGAGCCAGTTCGGCTGCATGGTCGCCCAACCCTTTAGGCCCTTCTCTTTCCAGAGTTCCAGGAACTGCCGGGCATTTTCGCCTGTCGTCGGCACCTGTTCACGGCCCTGGCGCTCGAAGGCCAGAACGGAGCCGGCCGATAATGCGCCGCCGAGCGACAGAACGCCATCGATTTCCGGATTGGCGAACAGCAGGCTTGTCATGGCTTCCTGAGCCGGCGCGACGTTATATTCCGTGTTGGTTTCCGTGATGACCTGGATGCCCTTGTTCGCATCGAGCACCGGCTGCGCGCCCTTGCGGCGGTCATCGCTGACGGAAACGCCGGCAGGACCGTTCATGATGATGATCTTCCCCTTGCCGTGAAGTTGATCGACCATCCACTGCGCCGCCCTCGCACCCCACTCGCTGGAGTCCGTGTTGATCTTCGCCGTCAGATTGTTGGTGTCCACGAGGCTGTCGAAGTTGACGACGGCAATGCCCTTCGAGCATGCGTCGGAGATGACGCGGTCGAGCGCCGTGGACGAGCCGGCTTCGACGATGATGGCATCGAGGTTCGCGTCGATCATCGATTGGATCTGCTGGATCTGCGTCTGGGCGTTGCCCTGCGCATCGGTGATCTTCAGATCCTTGACGAGGCCGTCCTTCTTCAGAACCGCCACTTCGTCGGTAATCGTGCCCTCGGTCTGCTTCATCCAGGTCGGGACGGAATAGATGTTCGCCCAGCCAATCGTATAGGGCGCCTTCCGATCGCCCTTGATGCAATTGGCTGCCGCCGACGCCGTGCCGGCGGAAAAGGCAAGGAGGACCGCAGCGGCGGCAGCGCCCGCGAGAAGGCGGTTGCGCAGTGAGGCTGAGGTGCAGTTCTCGAAATTCTTCATGTCGTTCCCCTTTTGTGTGCGGCAGCGTTTGCGGCTTGCCATTTGTCTATGTCCAATATATCGTACATATGATCTTTATACCGGACACCGGCGATCTTATGCCGATTTTTTTCCCTCGCAAGAGGGGTACAAAAATTTCGTTTGCGACGAGCGGCTGGATCAATTGACACGGACAGCAGACGGCTTGAAAAGCTTGGCCGGGTAGAAACAGGAATCGACGACAATGGATGCAGTTCAGGACGAAGCAGCCGGCAAGCGCGCCCGAGGGCTCGACCGCGCCTTCGAGATCCTCGATTTCCTGCGTCACAAACGGCAAGCCTTGAAGCCGAATGAAATTGCCGCGCAGATCGGCGCGCCGCGCTCTTCGGTTTACGAGCTGGTCAACCTGCTGCTGCGCAACGGCATTCTGGAATTTACGGGTGGTGAGGGACGTGTCTATCTCGGCCGCAAGCTCTATTTCCTGGGCGCGGCCTATGAGAACCATTTCGATTTCACCCGCGAATGTGAGGCGACGCTGGAGCATCTCGCCGACGAGACGCGGGAGACCGCGCAGTTCTGCATGTTGGATGGAAACAAATATACGGTCGTTCGCATGCGGGAAGGCGCTCGGCCATTCCGCATCTCGACGGATATCGGCCAATCGGTTCCGATCCCGTGGACGGCATCCGGCCGCCTGCTCGTCGCGCATCTGTCGGATCAAGAAATCCTGAACTTCATTCCGCCTGAGGATTTCCGCCTGCCGAGCAGCGAATGGCTCGAGCCGCAAACCTTTATCGCCGAAGTGCGCCACGCCGAACGCGAAGGTTTTTTCACCTTCAACAGTATCGTCGACAGCTTCACACATTGTTTTGCCGTGCCGGTACGCGACGATGAAGGTCATATAGCCGGCACGCTCTGCCTCGTCACGCCGCGTGACGATGGCCTTGCAAACCGAGATCGTTACCTCGCCTGCTTGAAGAAGGCCGCCGCCGACCTGAACCAGACCCCCACGCGGCAGAAACGAGCCTGATACCCGAGCAGAACTAGCCGCAGGCCCTCGATAGCCGGCCACGTTTTTGCAAGTCTGGAAGACGCTGCGATGGCGACCTGAAAATTGGCTTATGCGTCGTTCGGATCGGCGAAGCGGCAGGAATCTCACGGGAAGCCTTCGAAGCGGCCACCCGTAGTTCAATGCTTCATCAAAATTCTAACAAAAGACGCTGAACATATCCGCTTTACGAATATTTCTAAAAAATTAATTCATTATTAAATACAATTTAAGCAAATAGCTCTAGTTGAAATTCATTTTTACTAGGGCAACTTTTATGAACATCAGTATTGCAAAAAGCCTTATTGCTTTCGGTGTCGTGATGACCATAGGGCTTGCCGGCTCGGTAGGGCTGCAGCAAATCGCCTTGAACCGGCTCAAAGTGAATGGGCCGATCTATGAGCAGGTCGTCAACGGAAAGGATCTCGTTGCCGATATCCTGCCGCCGCCGCTTTTCGTGGTGGAATCCTATATGCTGGCTTTGGAAGCGAGTGATTTTCCGGAACTCGCCGACGCGAATGCCGCCAAAATCGCCAAACTCCAACAAGACTACAATGAGCGTCGCGCCTACTGGAAAACCTCCAGCTTGCCGCAGAGTTTGAAGGATCAACTCGCCGATGCCGTGCTGACCAAATCCGATGTCTTCTGGCAGGAAATGAACGGCGAGGTTCTGCCCGCACTGGCGGCAAAGGATACGGCAAAGGTCAAGGAGCTGCTCGTTCATCTCAAAGGCACGTTCCACCTGCATCAGGACGCCGTCGAGGAACTGGTGACCAGCTCGAACGATTTTCTCTCGGGTCAGGAGTCTGGCGCGCGCGAAGAGATTGACCGATGGACAATATTCTCGCTCTCCGCTGCGGGCGGGTCCATATTATTGCTGATTGGCGGAACGCTCCTGTTGCGGCGCCGGACGATCGTGCCTCTGGAAAGCATGCGGGCCTACATGGGTGTGCTTGCCGGTGGCGACTACACCAGGGATGTGCCGCATTCCGAACGCTCCGATGAAATCGGCGCGATGGCGAAGTCGGTTGCCGTGTTCAAGGCGAAAGCTCAGGAGCACCAGCGACTGGAAACGGAGGCAGAAGCCAATCGCACGCTTTCCGAACGGCAACGCGCGGAGCAGGAGCAAGTCCGTGCGCGGGAGGCGGCTGATATCAAGTTTGCGGTCGATGCACTCGCCGGCGGCCTCGGCCAACTCGCCAGCGGTAATCTCACACATCGGATAGAGATTGCCTTCGCGCCGCCGCTCGACGTGGTCCGGCGAGACTTCAACGCTGCAGTAGAACAGCTCGAGGATGCCCTGCGCAAGGTCGGCCAGAATGCGCAGGCGATTGCGACCAATTCCAATCGGGTCAGGTCGGCAACCGGCGACCTGTCCAAACGGACGGAGCAGCAAGCTGCTTCTGTCGAGGAGACCGCGGCAGCCCTCGAACAGATCACCACGACCGTCACGGATTCCAGCCGTCGCGCTGACGAGGCCGGCCGGCTGGTCATAACGGCTCGCGAAAATGCCGAGAAATCAGGTGACATCGTTCGCCGCGCCATCGCTGCGATGGGTGAGATCGAGGCATCCTCGAACGAGATTTCAAACATCATCGGCGTCATCGACGATATCGCTTTCCAAACCAACCTACTGGCGCTGAATGCGGGCGTGGAAGCAGCACGCGCCGGAGAAGCTGGCAAGGGTTTTGCCGTCGTCGCTCAGGAGGTTCGTGAGCTTGCGCAACGCTCGGCAGGCGCCGCCAAGGAGATCAAGACGTTGATCAACACCTCCGGCGAGCAGGTGAAGAATGGCGTGGCCCTGGTCGGGGAGACCGGCCAGGCGCTCGATCAGATCGGCCGGCAAGTGGAGGCCATAAATGCCAATGTAGCGGCGATCGTCGACGCCTCGCGCGAACAGGCAACCGGCCTCAAGGAAATCAACCAGGCAGTCAACACCATAGACCAGGGCACGCAACAAAATACGTCCATGGTCGTGGAATCCAACGCTGCCAGCCATAGCCTTGCGAACGAAGCCGAAGCTCTCTTCAATCTTCTCGGCCGCTTCCGGATCGGCGCGACCAATCAAACAGCCGCAAGCCCTGTCGCAGAGGCACATCAGCGGCATACGCCGGTGGAGTCGCCGGCACGTCGCCTGACAGCGAAGTTGGCTGGCGCTCTCGGAGGGCGGACAGGCGCGGCAGAGTCCGCCGCCTCCTGAGAGGAATTCTAAAGCGCAAAACGAATATCACTGGCGAGGTGTTTATCACCTCGCGCGGATGAGCGTTTCGATCGAGCAAGGCTAAAGCGCAGAAATCCGAAGTACACGCCACAACTGTCTTGTAACCCGACAACAGCACATCGCAATGTCCGATGGCAGACTGTCCACGCCAATGTCCCGTTCTTGCAACGGCCCGCGCGTCATCCTGAGCAGGGTGCGGTTTTCTGATCGACCAGATTCCTCGCAAAAACCGCAGGTTAACGGTTGCCTAATCCCTCGTGCCTAACCCGTTTTTTCATTATCCATAATTTGCGACCCTCACTTGCTAGCTAATTTTCATTACGCTAAATTACGCAAGACTTAGTTGTATCTACCGCCATGCTTCGGCGGCGCTCAGGGTTGTCAACGCGGGTTCTTCGTCTAGCAACATGATCTTGAATCATCGCATTACACGTATCGCTGTCGGACTGCTGCTGCTGACGATCGCGATGTCTGATTCATTGTACGCGTCCTTCTCAAGTGTTTGGAAACATTGGGATCTGATTTTGGGCTTCGAGGTGACACGGGCCCCCGTTACGCCCCATCGCACGAACTACGGCGTCGGAGTGAAGATCGGCGGCGAGGATTTGATAGGGAGCGCCGGGCACGACCTGTTCTGCGGGAAGGATTTTAGCCTCGATCAAGCGCCGGATCCGATGACTTGTGACCCCGCAGTGTTGTGCCGCCTCGCGCAGAGTGAGCCACGTTCCGTCCTTCTCCGCCGAACGATAAGCGTGGATATCGCGCACGCGCCGTATGGAACTCACGCGCTTGGCTGTCCAAGTCTTCCCTTGCGCCGTCGGCATCCGCATTCTGTTCAGCGTGGCGGCGATATCCTCGTCAGACCATCGAGCGGCCATGCTGGTAATCACGGCAATGGCGTCGTCGGACGTGCGGCATTCATGTTCTCCGGAGCTCAGTTTATGCAGTCGAACCTCCGAGTGCTGACCGCCCTTCCAATGGATGATCAGAACAATCTCACGGGCAACGTCATCGATATTGGCCGTGATCTCGTTGACGAGCGACCGAAGCAACTGCTGGCGGGTGCGCATCGTCACTTGCGGACTTGCCCAAGCCGCTTGCAGATCGTCGGCGAGACCGGCAAAATCCGGAACGGTCTTACCAGCGTTGGTGGCTTTTGCGGCGCTCAACCGCGCTTCGCACTCTTGAACGCGTCGTAGGGTCGCCTCCCAGTTCTTCTCGAGCGTCGCGGCGATCAAGCGATTGTCTGGATCGCAGGCTGCGTAACGGCGCTCGGCTAAAGAGGCATCATAACGGGCTTGCTGAAGTTCCAGCTCGATCATCCGCTGTTGCTCTGCCTGACCTTCCATGTACGTCCTCTCCGCCGTAAGCGCCGCTTCGACCGCCATGGGCTCGACGGCACGGATGAGCTCAGAAGCGATCACTCTATCGGTACGTTGCCCCGCAAAACTCATACAGCGCGTCGAGTTGTAGACATCCGCGCCGAAGCATTGGTAGATGGGGTAAGGATAGCGCCCCCTATACCCAACCTTCAAGCGGCGTCCGCATCGACCGCAAGCCATTAATCCAATCAGTAAGGATCGCCCACCTCTACCGGACTTCGGCCCACCCCGACGGCCGAAATCGTTGAGGGAAAGCTGCTTCTGGTTGCGTTCGTACTCGGACCAATCGATGTAGCCCTCATGGTGGCCCTTTAGAAGAATCTCGCAATCGCTGAGGGCGCGAGGATGTTTATAGGTTTTGTGGGCGCGTCCGTC
>NZ_AUFB01000007.1 GCF_000426285.1 Rhizobium leucaenae USDA 9039
AAGCTTGGGAATGCGCAGCTCGACGGTGCCCGCCCGTGTCTCCCAATCCCGGTCGCGATAGCCGTTACGCTGGGCCAGCCGGAAGCCATTCTTCTCGCCATAGGCCGCGCCGGTCTTCGTGCCGACCTCCAGCGCCATCAGCTTCTCGGCAGCAAAGCCGATCATCTCCCGCAGCAAATCGGCATCAGCGCTCTTCTCAACGAGTGAGCGCAGGTTCATCATGTCGTCGGTCATCGGTGGTGTCCCTCAGGTTGGCTCTAAGCAACCCGACCCTACCGGAAATCACCGATGGCTATGAAATCAAGCTACACCACTCCATGGGACACGATCTGCAAGATTTTGTTCACATCCATCGGACGATAGGCCGGATAGTGGCAATCGACCGTCTCACCGGCAAAGCACGCATCCAGTTTGCTCTTGATACAGCCTTCGAACAGCTCAGAACCGATGAATTCGGAAAGATGCCGGCCCACCAGTTCGATCGGCCTTGATTTCAGGTATTCGGAATTGGCTGCATTGCTATAGAGATAGCGGTAGTCGCGCGTAATGACGGCGACGCGGTCCGGCAGGCTGTCGAGGATCACGTCATTCAGAACATTATCCTCGTCGAAACTGGCAACCTCGCCTTCGTGCTCGTTCTTTCCCGTGGAAAATGCCATCAGCACCTCGGCCGCAGCCTCGCTGGCACCTCCGAAATAGCGATCGATCAGCGATGAGAGGGACGCGGAATTGCGCATCACCCGCGAGCGGTCATCCGATTCCTCACGGATGAGATTGCTCATGAATTGCAACTGCATGTACATTTCGAGAAGGCTGGTGGCTTTATAGGCCAGGATCGCTGTGACGAGCGGCTCCAATTCGCGATCGAGTGAACCGACGAGTTCATCATCGCCCAGTTTGATCGCCCGTTGAATCTGGGTGCATTTCATGGAGAAGGCATGAAAGAGTGCCAGCACAATTGCCCTCCTGTCCCTGCCCACAGGTCAGCCTCGGGCCTCATCCCGACGCTGTCATGACCAAGGATCTTCAGCCTGGCGTCCGCTATCTCGCCAAGCTTTCATGCAGTTGAGATAACATGACTTACCCTCACATTCAATCCTGGCGAAGTGAAGTTCTCGGAAAAGGCGAATTTCTTGAAAGGCAGGACTTACCGAAGGTCAAATTTTGAGCCTAATCGGGCTCACAGTGGCTCATTCTGCTACAAATTGCTTTATTTAAATAATTTCTTAAAAAGAGCCTTCTTGATATTCCACCGGTCGTGATACCACAACCATTGCTCGGGATATTCCCTCACCCAGCTCTCTACCTTGTCGTTCAGAATCTGCGCTGTCGCTGGCAGATCGAGATTGCCGCGCTCGTCCCGGGGCATCTCCAGCCTCGGTTCGATTTCCAGCCGATAACGATTGTCGGGCAGACGAATGCAGCGGGCGGGATAAACCTCGCAATCGAACTGACGAACCAGTTTCGGCAGCAAGGGATTGGTCTTGACGTCGCGACCGAAGAACTTTGTCCTCAGTCCCTTGCGAAACTTCTGGTCGACCAGCACGCCAACCCCGCCGCCGGCCTCCAACTGCCTAGCCAAGGTGAACGACGATCCCGCATGCGAGGGTACGAGATTGCCCATGCGTTTGGCGCGAAAGTCAAAAACCTTCTCTGCCACATAGGGGTTGTTCGGCGGACGGAAGAGCACGGTGACCTTCAGCCCGAAGGCTGCGCCTGCGACCGGCAGCAATTCGAAATTTCCCGTATGTCCGGTAAAGACGATGAACGGCCGCGGATTATCCCTGAGATCCAGAAAGATCGGAATGCCGGATACCTCGATGCGGCCCGGCTCCTTGCTGGATGGATCAAAATCGAATAGCCGATCGAGGAAGACATACTCCGCCGCCAGCCGCCCCATATTGCCCCAGCTCGCCAGGGCGATCTCGGCGATCTCCGCCTCGCTCTTTTCAGGAAAAGCGTTGTGCAGATTGGTCAGCATCAGCTTGTGCCGGCTCATGTGGGGCCCGATTTTCCGGGTGATCCAATCGGCAAAGTTGATGCCTCCATCGGCAGGAAACAGCTTCAGGAAATTCAGGAAGCCGAAGATGATCTGCGCGATCAGCCATTGGCGAAAACGCCGGACGGCAAGCACGATCCGGGTGAGGAAAAGCTTCACGCCGGTCAATCCATCTTGAGGATGATCTTGCCGAAGATCTGGCGCGATTCCATCCGCTCTAGCGCCCGGTCGATATCGCCAAAGCTTACTTCGGTGTCGATGACCGGATGCACCAGCCCCCGCGCCATCTTTTGCATGGCATTCGCCATGTTCTCCATGCGGCAGCCGAAGGAGCCGAGCAGCTTGAGCTGCTGCTGGAACAGCATCATCAGGTTCATGTCGGTGGAAACGCCCGAAGTCGAGCCGCAGGTCACGAGACGCCCGCCACGCTTCATGCACAGCATCGAGCCGGCCCAGGTGTCCTTGCCGACATGTTCGAAGACGACATCGACGCCCTTCTTCTTGGTCAGCTTGCGCACCACGCCTTCGAAACGATCCGTGCGGTAATTGATGACATGATCTGCGCCGAGCGCCTTGGCCTTCTCGATCTTATCGTCGGAACCGACGGTGGTAATGACGGTGCAGCCGATCTTCTTGGCGAGCTGGATCGCCGCCGTGCCGATGCCGGAGCCGCCGGCATGGACGAGGATCGTCTCACCCGGCTCGAGCTTGGCGTTATCGAACAGCATATGCTCGACCGTGCCGAAGGTGACGGGCGCTAGGGCAGCGCCAATCGCATCGACACCGGGAGGTGCCGGAACCAGCAGACGCGCGGGTAGGTTGACCTTCTCCTGCGCGAAGCCATCGAGATGGAAACCATGCACGCCGCCGACATGTTCGCAGAGATTGTCGCGGCCTTCGCGGCAGTGGCGGCAGAGGCCGCAGGTACGCGCCCCGTAGATCGACACGAGCTGACCGGGCAGCACGTTGGCAACGCCTAGCCCGATCGCTTCGACGACACCGGCCGCTTCCGCGCCGATCACGAGCGGCATCTTGCGCTTGGCGAACGCCATACCGCGCCAACCCCAGACATCGATATGGTTGAGGGCGACCGCTTTGACGCGCAGGGTCACTTCACCCGCACCCGGGGCCTCTGGCTCCGGCAGATCGGTGATCTCAAGTTTGCGGTCGTCGATCAATTGCAAAGCGCGCATGGCAAAATCCCCCGCCCCTCGGGCGCAGTAATGTCTTTTTCTTCGAAGGTCCGATTAAGCCGGTTCAAGCGCCATGACAAGGCTGGCGTTCTGTCCGCCGAACCCGAAGGAGTTCGAAAGAATGGCGCCCACCTGCTTTTCGCGCTTCTTGTTCGGCACGACGTCGAGAATGATCGACGGATCGGGATTGTTGTAGTTGATGGTCGGCGGCAGCGTGCCGGTGAGCATCGTCTGCAGCGAGAACACCGCTTCCACCGCGCCGGCCGCGGTCAGGGTATGACCGATCATCGACTTGTTCGATGACACCGGGATCGTCGGCAGCCGATCGCCGAAAACGGCGGACATCGAACCGTATTCCATTTTGTCGTTTTCCGGCGTCGACGTGCCGTGCGCGTTGATGTAGCCGATATCGGTCTCGGCCATTCCAGCGTCGGCAAGAGCAGCGCGGATCGTCGCGATTGCCGGGCCGCCATCCGGCGACGAGCGAGTGCGATGGAAGGAATCCGCCTTATCGCCAGCGCCCTTCATGATGCCAAGAATCTTGGCGCCGCGGGCAAGTGCGGACTCTAGCGATTCCAGCACCAGCGTTGCGGCACCTTCCGCGATGACGAAGCCGTCGCGATCCTTGCTGAAGGGTTTGGATGCCTTGGTCGGCGGGTCATTCTGCGTCGACAGCGCCGAGAGCAGCGAAAAGCGGATCAGCGCTTCGGCGCTAAGCGACCCATCCGTCGCGACCGTCAGTGCCCGCGCCGTTCGGCCCTGGCGGATTGCCTCGATACCGAGCTGGATTGCCGTCACGCCCGATGCACAAGCGGTCGACAGAGTTACCGGCAGGCCGCGCGTGCCGAAACGATCGGCAAGGCGCTCTGAAATGGCGCCGAATAGGGCTGCCTCGTGGAACGCGGGATCGGGGCGCTCACGCATGGCTGCAAGGAAGCGCTCATAGGCATCGGCCGGATGATCTGATGGCGGCGAGCGGTCGGCCAACTCGAAGCGCGCGCTCCATTCCGGCTCGATCGGCGGTGCCGCAAGGAAAAGCGGCCCGTTGAAATCACCGGAAAGTCCGGCCTGGGCGAGCGCCTCGATCGTGGTCTCGCGAGCGAAGGCATAGGAGCGCTCGACGGCGTTGGGTGCCGGGATATCGATGAAATCCACCGTACCGGCGATACGCGTCGAAAGGCCGTCGGTCGGGAAGCGGGTGATCCCGTGGATGCCGGACGTGCCCGAAGAAAGCGCATTCCAATTGTCCTGCAGCCCTTGGCCGAGTGACGTGATGATGCCCATGCCGGTAACGGCGACGATCGGGCGACCGAGATGATCCTTGTAGGCGGATGCGGTCATGATCCTAACTCCTCACGCTTCGGCGGAAAGTACAGCGACGCCTTCGCCACGCACATGTCCGACGGTCGTCACAACCGCTTTCCGTGCGCCGGCGTTCATGGGCTTTTCATGCGTGGCGTCGAACGGCGGCACCTTGGCCTTGTTGGCGACCGCCAGAGCGGCAAAGGCGAGCCCAAGCGGAAACTGGCCCTCAAGCCCGTGCCCGGAAAGGCCGGCATAGCCGCGAATGGCCGATGCGGGTAATTGCTTTTCCAGAACGGCCTTCTCGCGCGTGGCGAGATCGGGTATTGCCGTCGTCCCGCAGAAGATGACGGTGTTGTCGCCCTCGCCGTCCTTGGCAGACGCGAGCAAGCGCTCCAGACGCGCCTCGAACTTGCCGCTGTCGCGGCTGCCGCGATCGCCTTCGATGGCGTCGATTGTTGCATAAATGCGCGCGCCACGGCCTTCGGCATGAGCGCGCGATTCAAGCACGAGGAAAGCGCCGAGCGAACCCATGATCATGCCGCCACCGTTTTCCGGCTTGCGGGACCAAAGCGGATGCCAGTCGCCGATCGCATGCGCGTTCACGGATTCGATCAGCAGTATCATGTCCTGGCGTTCGGCCGAAAACGCGCCGCCGACCAATGCATGGCTCGATTCGCCCGACTTGATGCGATGAAACGCAGTTTCCACCGCTGAAATACCGGCAGCTTCCTCGCCCATGAAAGTCCGCGACGAACCCGTGACCTTATGGACGATGGAAATATTCCCGGCGAGCAGATTGGAGAGCTGTGCGAGGAACAGAGTCGGACGGAGCTCGGTGGTCAGCTTCTCGTTCAGAAGCAATTCGCGGTCGTTGCGCTTCAGACCTTCGTTAACGATCAGCGTGTCGACATTGATATCGCGCTCGCCGCCGCCGGCGGCAACGATCATATCCATGCTGCCGCAAGCTTCGAGATCATCCTTGAAGCCTGCATCATCCAATGCCAGGCCGGCGGTGAAGACGCCGATGCGCTGCCAGTTTTCCATCTGGCGCTGATCGCCACGCTTCGGGATCTGCTGCGACCAGTCGATCTCCGGCAGCGGATGTACGGGATAGGGCTTGAATTTCTCGGTTTCGACGGTGGTCGGCGGCACCTTGTCCGATGTCAGCAGGGCGACATGCGCATCCTTGCCGACACCCTGACAGGTGACGATACCGATACCCGTGATCACCACATCATTCTGAGCCTTGCTCATTCATCAATCCTCTTAGAATGCCGCGCCATGCAAGCCGGAAACGTCAGCCATTGGCGGCGATGGCGTCGAGAAGCCCGACCTCGCCTGCCCGCTTGCGCACGATATCGGCGAGCGGCACCTCATTAAACGGCATGGTGCGCAGCTTCAACTGCGCATCGCAGATCTTCTTGCCGGCAATAGTGATCCGCGCCTTCGTCACCGCGAAGCCCGAGCCGTCATGCTCCAGTTCCGCCTCGATGTCGAGTTCGGCTTCCGGTTCGACGAAAGTGCGCATCTTGGCGCCGTCGACCGACATCAGGAATGGCATATAGGCGAATTTTGTTGCCGCGAGCACCAGCATGCCCGACGCCTGCGCCATGGTCTCGATCAGCAGGACACCGGGAACGAGCGGCATGCCCGGAAAGTGACCTTCGAAAACGGGGCTCTTGGCCGGGACGACCGAATGCGCCTTCAAAAGACCCTTGGACAGATCGACCGACTCGACCCGGTCAATCATCTGGAAATATTCCAGCAGCATTAACGCCTCCGATCCAACCCGGTGACGCGGTGTGGCCCGGGCAGGATACGATAGTTAAGAATGAAACCGCCCGGCCGCTATATTCAAGGGCGGCTGGGCGTCAAAAAAAGCAAGAACGATGCTCAGCCCTTGGCGGCGCGCAATTCGTCGATCTTGGCGCAGAGATTCTTGAGGACAAAGTATTCCTCGGTCGAAACCTTGCCTTCGTTGACCTCTTGCGTCCACTGTTCCAGCGGAATCTTGATGCCGAATTCCTTGTCGATGGCAAAAACGATGTCCAGGAAGTCGAGGCTGTCGATGCCGAGGTCGTCGATCGTGTGGCTCTCTGGGGTGATCGTCTCACGGTCGATTTCGCTTGTTTCAGCGATGATGTCGGCAACTTTGTCGAATGTAGCAGTCACGCCCATACCTCTTGAAATGACAATTCAACCCTCCTCATAGGGAAATCCATTTCAAAAGCCAATGGTTTCCACCTGAGACCCCAGTAATTTGGCGAAGCACTGTTGCCTAAACAGCAAAGATACTTCCGGTGCACAATTGCCGGATAGGCGCCGGCATGCGAGCAAGATACGGCAGTATTGCGGCGGCGATCACTCGCTGATGATGATGCGGGTGTTTCTCAATCCCACCTGCGATGCCATCGAGAAGAACGTGGCGGCATTGCGCGGTTCAAGACGTACGCAGCCGTGCGACGCAGGCTGGCCGAGATGCCTCAGTTCGTAGGTGCCGTGCACCGCGTAGCCGCCATTGAAGAAGACGGCATAGGGCATCGGCGCATTGTCGTATTTCTTCGAGCGATGATCGCGCGAGAGCCACGTCGCTGTATAGGAGCCAGTCGGGGTGACATAACCTCTGCGCGCCGTCGATACTTTCCAGCGATACTTGAAAACGCCATCTTCGGAAACGGTCATCGTCTGCGACCGAACATCAACATTGGCGAGAACAGTTCCAGCCTGTGCTGTTACAGCATGAAACTGCAGGAATAAACATGCAGCAGCGGCTGCCACTATCCGTTTCATCTTGCGCCCCTCCATCGTTTGCTTCTTTTTGAAACAATTCCGATGGAGGGAAGAAGTATCAGCTCTCTGATTATACTAGATTAATACAGATAGTGAGCAATTCGTTAACGTGAGCCCAATCAATCACAGCAGCAACAGGAAGACCGCAAAGGCGACGAGTGTCAGCATGGTGCATGCCGAGTAGAAGATCGAGATGCCGCTGTCGACATCATTGACGGTCGCTATATCGCGGCCGGAACCGTTGATCATCGGTTCGCGCACGACCTCACCGCCATAGACGCGCGGCCCGGCAAGTTGGATATCCAAAGCGCCGGCCATCGCCGCCTCCGGCCGGCCGGAATTCGGCGAGCGATGCAATCCCCCATCACGAACCGCAACGCGGATCGTATTGCCGAGTGCTGAAATCCCTTTCTTGGCGAGTGCGCCGGCGGCAATAAGCAGGATCGACAGCCGCGCCGCCGGCCAGTTGGCGACGTCGTCCAGCCGGGCGGCGGCCCAGCCGAAATCGATATAGGTCTCGGATTTATGGCCGATCATCGAATCAGCGGTATTCAGCATCTTGTAGACAAACAGGCCCGGCAAGCCGAAAACGGCATACCAGAGCGCCGGTGCCACGACGCCATCGGAAAAATTCTCCGCAAGGCTCTCGATCGCGGCGCGGCAGACGCCGGGCTCGTCCAGCGTTTCAGGATCGCGGCCGACAATGCGCGATACCGCACGGCGTCCGCCATCCAGTCCCTCGCTGCGCAACGCCTTCGATACCTCGCCCACATGATCGGCCAGGCTCTTCTGTGCCAGGAAAATCGCCACCAGGCCCGCCTCGACAAGGATGCCGAGCCAGCCGAAGAAGCCGAGCAGCCCATGTGCGGCCCAGCCGGCAATGACCGCCCCGAAAAGCAGCGCGATGATCGACATCACGCCATTGCGGCGGCGCGTCAGGCCCGGCAAATCCCTGAGATTGAAATGGCGGTCGAAAAAGGAAATCGCCTTGCCGAACAGCACGACGGGATGTGGCAGGCGCCGCCACAGCCAATCCGGATCGCCCATGAAGCGGTCCAACAGCAATGCCAGAACGAGGATGAGCAAATGTTCGTCTATGATCATATCGAATAAGCCTCAAGTGCCCCGGCAAGCCTGCGATCCACCACCTCGTCTGGAGCAAGGCCAAAGCGCAGCCAATTTGGCGCATAGTCGAACTTGCGGACGAGAATATGATGGCGGCAGAGATGCGAATATATGTCGCTTGCACGATCATCGGCGACAAGCGCAAACAGCCCCGTGCCACCGGCCACCTGAAGCCTAGCTCGGCGAAGGACCGCATCCAGCGCCGACCTGCGATCGGAAATGCGGTTGCGAATGGTGGTTGTGTCGCCCGCCATCGAAGAGGCGGCCAGTGAAAGCGCCGGCCCGGAAACGGCCCACGGTCCGAGCCAATCCTCGAAACGCTCTAAGAGCGAAACCTGCGCGATAACGAAGCCGAGGCGCAGACCGGCCAAGCCGAAGAATTTGCCGAAGGAACGAAAAATGATGAGGTTCGGCATGGAGGACGCATAAGGCGCAAGGCTGCTTTCCGGCTCCATATCCCCAAACGCTTCGTCGACCACCAGTATGCCGCCACGCCGCTGCAGCCGGTCATGCAATTCCCGCAGCCGGCCGACGGACAGCATTCGGCCATCCGGATTGTTGGGATTGACGGCGATGACCAGCCCCTGTTCGGACGTGAGATCATCGACACCGGTAATCTTGAAGGCCGGCATACCGGCAAGCGCGAAGGCGCGGGCATATTCCCCATAGGTTGGCGACAGGATGGCCACACTGCCTGCCGATCCAAGCCGCGGCAGTAGCTGGATCGCCGATTGCGTACCGGGGATCGGCAATGGCAGGATATCGCCGCTGCGATAATAGGCCCGCGCGACCTCCCTCGCCCGCTCCACCAGATGCTGATCCGGCAGCCGATGCCATGCCGAAACGGAGATGTCCGGCAACGCAATGGGATTGGGATTGATACCGGTTGACAGATCGAGCCAGTCCTCTGGCCGCCCGCCATAGAGACGAGCCGCCGCCGTGATGCCGCCGCCGTGTACGATCCTGTTCGTCATGCGGCCTCACCGGCAAGATCGATCAGATGCATGTAGGAGCCGGCGACATTGCCACGCTGCAGACCGGCCGTGCCGAGATCGGCCCCGAGCGCGTCTTTGGCCGCAAACAGCCGATCGGCCGTGCCTTCGGAGACGATGGTCGAATAATGAAATTCATGCGCTGTCATCGGCCGATCGAAGAACGAACCGTCAAGCGGCACCACACGCCGATAGCCGAGATGCCTCTGGCGCTTCTCATAACTGGTGACGACAGGCAGTAGCCCAAGCATTTCATGTCGCATGCCGGTGGCATCCACCAAGCCATCGCCGAGCACCATGTAGCCGCCGCACTCGCCATAGATTCGCACACCCCGCGCGGCGGCGGCCTTCATTGCCTCTTGAAAACGGGATGCCGTCGCAAGCCTGCCCGCATGCAATTCCGGGTAACCACCAGGCAGATAGATGGCGTCGGCATCGTCAGCCGGCGCTTCATCGGCAAGCGGCGAGAAAAACGAAATCTCCGCCCCGCGCCGGCGCCAGCCGAGCAGCATATGCTCATAGCAGAAGGCAAAAGCGATATCGCGCGCCACGGCAATGCGCTGCCCAAACGGCATCAAACGGGCGATGTTGGCGGCCGATGGCCGGATGATATTCTGGTGTGCGGCCCGCAGCAGCAGTCCGAAATCGCATGCTTTGGAGATCGTCTCCGCCGCGTGTTCGATAAACCCCTCCAGCCCGGCATGTTCTCCGGCCTGCACCAGCCCGAGATGCCGCTCCGGCAGCGTCAGCTCCTTGTCGCCGCGAATGACGGCAGCCACGGGAATGCGGACGGCTTCCAAGGCGCGACGCAGCATCGCCTCATGCCGGTCGCTGCCGACGCGGTTGAGGATGACGCCGGCGATACGAACATCGGCGCGGAAATTGACAAAGCCTGTGACGAGCGCAGCAATCGACTGCGACATCCGCGATGCGTCGACCACGAGCACGACGGAAAGCCCAAGGAAGGCGGCAAGATCGGCCGGCGTACCCGAACCATCCGCCGCACCGTCGAACAAACCCATCATGGCTTCGATGACCAGCATCCGCCCGCCGGCGCGATGCAGCGCCGAATTGGCGGAAATCAACTCGGGGCGCATCGCCCATGGATCGAAATTAAGACAGGGCGAACCGCTGGCCGCAGCAAGGAAAGCAGGGTCGATGTAGTCTGGTCCTGCCTTGCCTGGAGCTACCGCAATTCCCCGTTTTCGCAGCGCGCGCAAGAGACCGAGCGTGACCGTGGTCTTGCCCGAACCGGAGGACGGCGCGGCAATCAGCAAGCCGCTCATGCCGGCACCTTGTGACCCGCCCCCGCCCGCACGTCCGTTTCCGGCAGAAGCTTACGGCCGGACAGAGCGCCCAACCAGTCGAGGGAAGGCCGCAGCTTGACTACCTTGCCGACGACGACGATCGCCGGCGGTTCCATGCCGGATGCAGCGACATCGGCTTCGGCCTGACCGAGTGTCGTCTCTAGCACCTGCTGCGCTGGCGTCGCGGCATTGCAGACGAAGGCGACCGGCTCATCGGCCGAACGGCCGGCGGCGATGAGATTGGCGCTGATCTGCGCAATATGCTTCATCGCCATATACATGACGATGACGGGTGAACCCTTGCCGATCGCTTCCCAATTGATCGCGTCCGGCACGACACCGGAGGAATCATGACCGGTTAGGAAGGTAACGGCATGATTGACGTCGCGATGGGTGACAGGGATGCCGGCATAGGCGAGGCCGCCGATGCCGGCGGTAATACCCGGTACGATCCGGAACGGAATCCCGTGTTCGACCAGCATCAGCGCTTCTTCGCCGCCCCGCCCGAACACGAAGGGATCGCCGCCCTTCAGCCGCAAAACGCGCTTGCCCGCCCGCGCGAGCTCGACAAGACGCAGGGAAATATCCCGCTGCTTGGCGGACGGCTTGCCGCCGCGCTTGCCTGCATATTCCAATATCGCACCGGGATGGGCGAGTTTCAGGCAGTCCTCGTTGACGAGCGCGTCGTGCACGATGATATCGGCCTCGGCCAGTCCCTTCGCCGCCAGTAAGGTCAAAAGCCCGGGATCACCCGGCCCGGCGCCGACAAGCCACACGGAGCCCGGCTCCAGCGCCGGCAGATTGGAAAATGCAGTATCGTTCATCCCACCTGTCCTATGCCCGGATGGCCAAAATTGCAATCTTGAGAATGGGATAAGGCCCTTCCGGCTTCGAGTCTCATTTCCCTGCCGTGATGATAGGGTAGATCAGCTCGCAGCAGCAGCAACGCTGCGCTATTCACTTTCCCCAGGGCGACGAAGACGTCGGAAGGAAGAGCCGATGCATCGCTGGAAATCTCTGACTCGAATTGTCAGGACGCCAGTACAACAACTTGATAATATTAAAAAATAGACGATCCTGCAGACAGGAAGCTTCCGGAGAAGGCAGAACAGCCGCCCTCTCCGAATCTGCGTCAGTGGTTCGCCTTGCCGAGAATCACATCGCGGATCAGGTCGATGACCGCTTGCGAGCGGATGCCGGTGCAGACGATCTGGGTCGGCAGATTGTCCCATTCGTTCGGCGGGAAATGTCGGCCGTTCGGCTTGACGATTGTCTGGCCGTCGGCGATGCCGCCGCAGACGACGCGAACCGAACCCTCGATAGTATCGAACAATTCCGGCGCCACGACATAGACGCACGCACAGCTATCGTGCACCATCATGCCGTCATCCACTGCATGGCTGTAAAAGTCGATATAGGATTGCGACAGGTCAGACAGCAATTGCACGGACGGGCCGCCGGCCTTCGCCATGTCGGCGAGATAGCTGCGGCTCATCGTCGTAACCGCGGTCACGTCGAGGCCGACGACCACGACTTTCCAGGCTGCGGTCATGACAGCATCCGCGGCTTCCGGGTCGCCGTGAATATTGGCTTCCGCCACCGGCGTGACATTGCCCGGAACATAGAAATTGCCGCCCATGATGACGACGTCTTTCACCTGCTTGGCGATCTCCGGATCGTGCTTCAGGGCCAGTGCCAGATTGGTCATACGGCCGACAGCGACAAGGGTCACCTCGCCCGGATTGGCGCGGACCGTATCGATGATGAACTGGTGGGCCGGACGCGGATCGGTCGACAGATCGATCGTTTCCGGCACTTCGATATCGCCAAGACCATTGCGGCCATGCACGAAGGTAGGCCAATCCCGTTCCCTTCGCGATGGATCGAACGTAACGCTGGCGCCGCGGGCAACCGGGCACGCAATGTTCCATTCGCGCTTCAGAAACAACGCATTGCGCGTCGTCGTGTCGACGGAAGCATTGCCGAACACCGTGGTGACGCCGAGAAGATCGATATCCGAATGGCGATGCAGGAAGAGAAGCGCCATGGCGTCATCGACGCCAGGGTCCGTGTCGTAAATGACCTTATGCATGATTTTTCCTTATTATCCTTTTGATCACCCTGATCTTATCCAAAGACTGCCCGCAGTTTTTGGGATCATGGCACGAACTCGCCGCGACGCATACGAGCAGCGACCGGCGAAATGCCTCACCATAGCCGCAGCTGCCATTTCTGCAATATCGGACGCAATCTCACGCGAATTCGTCACAAACTGCGAGAAATCGCGGCCGAGGAGTCAGAAAATCAGCCGATTTTCGCAATTGCGGCGGTGGCAAAGCCGGACTTGATTTTCGGAAGAACAAGCTCCGCGATAGGTCCGGCGGCCGCCAGCGCAGCGGCTTCGGCGACTCCGTGGCAACCGACGCGAGCAAAGACGAGCTCGGACGGGTTCTTCAGGCGAGGCGTCTCGCGCTCCAGCGTTGCGGCGTCAAAAAAACGCAACGGCAGTTGAAGATGAGCAGCCGTCTCCAGGATCGCCGGCTCGTTGCTCCGCGTGTCGATAGAGGCGATTGTCAGTACCTGCGTGACCTCTATCCCGCTGTCCCGCAAGGCCCGTTCGGCAAGCAGGCGCACATCGTTCCAGTCCGTACCGCGCTCGCAGCCGAGGCCGAGGATGTAGCGGCGGGCAATAGGTTCAAGATGTGTCGTCATGTGGGGGCCTCAGCGACGGCAATTATAGTCAGGCACGGCAAAAACGCACTCACCTGACCATCTACAGAATCATTCCCCTGGCCGTCAATTTCGCCCGGTGTGTCCCTACAGCCATTGCCCTAATGTAATCGCAGTGCAAGAAGACGTACCAAATCACACGCCTTCGAGTTCTCGCCTTGCAAGACATCACCCTTCATCTGCTGCTTCTGCTCTTCGCCGCCGCCTTCTTCGCCGGTTTTGTCGATTCCATTGCCGGTGGCGGCGGATTGATTACCGTGCCAGCCATGCTGCTTGCCGGCATTCCGCCGTTACAGACGCTCGGCACCAACAAGGTGCAATCGATCTGCGGCGCCGCCTCCGCGACTATCGCCTATGCCCGCCAAGGCCATGTGCAGCTTCGCACGCAATTGCCGATGGCGCTGATGGCGGTTGTCGGCGGCATGCTGGGCGCAGCACTGGCGACGATCATGCCCGGCGATGTCCTGCGCATCATCCTGCCGTTCCTGTTGATCGCCATCGCACTTTATTTCGCCTTCAAGCCAAATCTAAACGATGTCGAAAAACATGGCCGCATGAGCGCAACGCTTTTCGGTTTCACGTTCGTGCCGCTGATCGGCTTTTACGATGGCGCCTTCGGCCCCGGGACGGGCTCGTTCTTCATGCTCGCTTTCGTCACACTCGTCGGCTTCGGCATGCTGAAGGCGACGGCGCATACGAAGCTGTTGAATTTCGGTTCCAACCTCGGCAGCCTGATCGTCTTCATCTTCTCCGGCGCCATTCTCTGGAAGGTCGGCCTGACCATGGGGCTTGGGCAGTTCCTCGGCGCCCAACTCGGTTCAAGGCTTGCCATGCGCATCGGCGCGAAACTGATCAAGCCGCTGCTGGTGGTCGTCTGCATCGCCTTCGCCATCAAGCTGCTGGCCGACCCGACCAATCCCGTTCGCGTCTGGCTGGGGTTCTAAAACGGGCGGCTTTGATTACCTGCCACGTAATTGATAGTGCTGAAGGGCTCACCCATGATCGCTTTGCCTGAACGGTTCAGGCGATCCAAAGGAGTTGACCCGATGACCGATGCAACAACCATTGCCGAACGCTATCTCGCCGTCTGGAACGAAACCGACGCTGAACGGCGCCGCGCCCTCATCACTGAGGCTTGGACGGAATCCTGCACCTATGTCGATCCGCTGATGCGCGGCGAAGGCCATGAGCAGATCGATGCGCTGGTCGCCGCCGTGCATACCCGCCTTCCCGGCTTGCGCTTCAAACTCGCCGGCCCGGCCGATCGCTACGGCGACAACCTTCGTTTCTCCTGGAGCCTTGGCGCGGAAGGCGATGAGCCTCTGATCAAGGGCACGGACTTCGCCATCCTCGACGGCGAGCGGCTGAAAACGGTTCACGGCTTTCTCGATCAGGCCCCGGCCGCCCTATGATGATGCCCGGCCGCTCTCTTGGCGATTACCTGCGCGAATGGCGGCAGCGCCGCCATTTGAGCCAGCTCGAATTTGCCCTCGAAGCTGAGATATCGCAACGGCATCTCAGCTTTATCGAGAGCGGACGCGCACTTCCAAGCCGCGAGATGCTGATCCATCTTGCGGAACGGCTCGGCGTGCCGCTCCGCGAACGCAATCCGATGCTGTTGGCCGCCGGCTTCGCGCCGGTCTTCCCGGAACGCTCGCTGGACGACCCGGCTCTAGCTCCGGCACGCCGAGCCATCGACGTCATTCTAAAGGGCCACGAACCCTTTCCGGCGCTTGCGATCGACAGGCATTGGACCCTGATCGCCGCGAATGACGCGGTTGCGCCCCTGCTCTCCGGCGTCGCCGATGTCACATTGCTCGAGCCGCCGGTGAATGTCCTGAGGCTCAGCCTGCATCCGCAGGGCCTTGCACCGCGTATTTTCAATCTCGCCGAATGGCGCGCACATCTGCTGGAAAGGTTGCGCCAGCAGATCATTGCGACCGGCGATCCAGTGCTCTCCGATCTGCTGAAGGAACTCTCGGCCTATCCCGCACCGACCGCGCATAGGCCAAGCTCGCTTAACCGCGACTATGCCGGTATCGCCGTACCCCTGGAGCTTATCACCAACGCCGGACGCCTCTCTTTCATTTCGACAACCACCATCTTCGGCACGCCCGTCGATATCACCCTTGCAGAGCTGGCGATCGAATCCCTTTTCCCTGCGGATCAGGCAACGGCCGAGGCGTTAAAAGAGATGGCGGCAGTCGCGCGGAGTAGCTGAAACCGTCTCAGCCACTAATCCAACACGAATTCCCCCACGTTCATCGCCACGCCATTGACCATCGCGTCGATCCGATGGAGCCCTGGATAATGCTTGCGTGTCGTCAGGTCATCCAGACGCAATGCTTTGGAAAATTGCGCCGTTTCGCCGGGCGCCAATGAAACCGATGTCAGCTTGAAGACCTTTGGCCTGGCCGAGCCGTTGGCCTTGACGAAATGCACGGCAAAATCGACCAACAGCGACTGCGCTGCGTCTCCGTCGTTGACGAGGGAAAAGCCGATGCGGACGATATTACCCATCTGCGCCTTTGCCGGAATTATTTGCGCGCTGCCGACACGAATGCCTTCGGCGGCGGAATAACCCATGGCGCCGATCGCGTCGGCTTCGCCACGCTTGACGGCGGAGCGCAGCGCATGACGGATCAGGCGCTGACGCTCCGCAGGCGCATCCACGCTCCAGCGGCGCACCGTGTCGATGAGAATAGAGGGATGATCCTTGCCGATATCGTTGAGATTGTTGGCAACGGAGCGGCGGACATAAAGCTCCGGATCGTCCTTCAGCAATTCCAACAGTTCAAGCACCGGCGCCGGATTGGTCTGGAAGGCGCGGAGCCGTTGTGCCCATGGAAGGCGTGGCCGAGTGCCTTCCGATACCAGACGCCGGACATGCACATTGGCGTCGCTGGTCCATATGCGTAGCCGCTCCAATGTCTCGTCCCGCCTTTTGTCGAGGAAGGTGCGGATGGAGAATTCGGCGGTAAAGCGCTTGGTCAGCTCATATTGCGCACGCATGGAAGACTCGAAATGTTCGATGCCGTTATCGGCGACGAAGATCGTGTGTGGCAGATAAAGAAACGGCGTCATGCCAAAATTATCGCTGCCGTCCATTTCCGGCCCCAGCGACCGAATGAGAATATCGACCGCCTTGGGATAGTCTCCGGGCAGAAACGCCTTGAGCATGCGCGCGATCGCCCGCCCGCGGTCCATCAATTCCAGCGGCTCATATCCGTCCAATGTCGCGGCGATGAAACCTTTCCGGTCGAATCCCGGATGCACCGCGCCGATCATATCGGCGATGCGGGCCGGCACTTCTGCGCCGAAACGATCCTTCAGGCGTTCAGCCATGCCTATTCCTCAAAAGCTCCGCAGTTGTTCGAAATGCAGCACGCTGGTGCCGGCATTGGCGGAATCGATCTGCATGTGATCGAAATAGTCAAGGCAATCCTTGCTCGCATGCACTTTCGGCATGGCCGCTGCCGCATCGGCATGGGAGCGCCACCAGATGACATCGACATAGCTGCCGTCTGAGCCGCGCACCAGTTCGCGGTTGAGATAGCCGGGCTGCCGCTTCAAAAAACGATCCTGCATTCTCGCAGCCGCTTCCAGAAGCGCGCCTTCGGATACGTCGGGGCGTAGCCTGAACGGCGCCCATTCCATAACTTTTCCCGTCATCGCCTTTTCCTCGGGCTGAGTTGGATGGGCGTGGTCTATTGCTTAATAGGACAGATAACGACATATTTCAGCCATGGCGCGCACGGCAGATGGAACAAGGCTGAACAGGCTTGAAGAGCTGAAAGGGCTGCTTCGCGAACGCGAGCATGCGACCGCTGCCGAGCTTGCGGCCGAGATGGGCGTCAGCCTGCGCACCCTCAATCGCGACATTGCGCTATTGCGCCAGAACGGCCTGCCGATCGATGCAGACCGCGGCCGTGGCGGCGGCATGCAATTGCACCGTAGCTGGTCGCTCGGCAGGCTGCATCTCGATCATCTCGAAACCATCGATCTGCTGCTCAGCATCACCATCGCCGAAAAAGTCGGCTCGCCCTTGCTGTTGCAGCATCTCACATCGATCAAGCGCAAGGTCTCCGCCACCTTCGCTGAAGGCTATCAGGGCCGCATCCGAGACCTGCGGCGCCGGATTATCGTCGGCGCGCCGGCAACGCTCAACGTCGTCAACAGCTATGTGCCGCCAAGCCGAGCCAATCTTGCGCTGATATCGCAAGCCTTCTTCGAACAGCGGCAGGTGATCATCGACTACGAGGCTGGCGACGGCGTTGTCACCAGCCGCCGAATCGAGCCGCAGTTCCTCTATTTCAATGCGCCGGTCTGGTATCTCATCACCTGGGATCACCTGCGTGACGACATCAGAACTTTCCGCGTCGACCGCATCCGCTCTGCCGAACTCCAGCAGACAACCTTTCGCATCGGCGACCCGAAGATCTACATCGCCGCCGCCGACCGAAGCGCCTCTCTGCTCTAGTCAGAATTCGACGCCCGGCTGTCCCTTGATGCCGGAGCGGAACGGATGCTTGATCAGCTCCATCTCGGTGACAAGATCGGCAATCTCGATCAATTCTTCCTTGGCGTTACGGCCGGTCAAGACAACATGCGTCATGTACGGCTTTTCGGTTTTCAGGAAGTCGAGGACGTCATTGATATCGAGATAATCATAGCGGAGCGCAATGTTGATCTCGTCGAGAAGCACCATCGAGTTACGTTCGTCGCGGATCAACTCCTTGGCCTTCTCCCAGGCAGCGCTGGCGGCAGCCACGTCACGGGCACGATCTTGCGTCTCCCAGGTGAACCCCTCGCCCATGGTGTGAAACTGGCAGATATCGGAGAAATGCTTTTCGATGAGATCGCGCTCGCCGGTCCACATCGCGCCCTTGATGAACTGCACCACCGCACACGGCTTCCCATGGGCGATGTGACGGAAAATCATCCCGAAGGCGGCCGACGACTTGCCCTTGCCCTTGCCGGTATGGACGATGATCAGCCCCTTCTCGTCCGTTTTCTTCGACATGATCTTGTCACGCGCGACCTTCTTCTTGGCCATTTTCTCCGCATGACGGGCTTCATCGTTCTTCGGTGCTTCAGTGCCCGTTTCGGTCGTCTCTTCGCTCATTCGGTCCTCCCTGGAATTGTCGATTTCTGCGCCAGTGGTCCGCCTCGCCAAAGGTAAAGCGCCACCAGCGGTGTTTCCTCGGTTCGCATGGCATGGCGAATATCCGAGGGATGATGAATGATTTCGCCCGTCCAGCGCGGCAGGAAGGCTTGGCTGTCCTTGCTCCACAGCGAACCGTCGGTCAGCGGAATATAGATTTCCTCGGCGATATGATGGTGATCCGGATAATGCACATCCGATCCGAGCAGCAGAAAGCCGCCGGCCATGTCATTGCTGACAAAGTGGCCGCGCGTCCCAAAAAGCTCGACCCAGCCATATCTCTGCAGAAAATCGGCGCCGAAGTTGGCAATGCTGTAGGTCTGCGCCCAGTGCAATCCGCTTGCCGCACCCGCAAGGCTGGAAAACAGCTCACCTTCTGCGGCGTCGGCTGGCCGGCGGACTAAATTCAGATAATCTACGACCGGCAGACTGTGCGCCGCAAGCGGCCGCTCCTCCATCCGCCAATCAAAACCTTCGACGAAACGCTTCAATAGCGGATCGCTCCGCGAAGCGACGTAGCGATGGAAAACCTTGAGAAGATCGTCGACCGCGCTCAAGCGACGATCTCTTTATCGCCGGTCAAAGTCTCCAGATCGAACCGCGCCGAATTGCTGCGTGGCGTCCAGAGCCGCCGATCGATCGCTTCGAGCAGACGTTCTTTCATCTCCTGCAAAGCGGCCGGATTCTTCTCCGCCATGAAATCGCGCACCGTGGGATCGACGACAAAAGCCTGATAGACCGCCTCGAAATGATGATTGCGCACGGCGCCTGTCGTCGCCGCGAAGGCAAAGAGGTAGTCGACCGTGGCTGCTATTTCAAAGGCGCCCTTATAGCCATGGCGCATGACGCCATCGATCCACTTCGGATTGACGACGCGGCCGCGCACGACACGGCCGATCTCCTCTTCCAGCGAGCGGATGACCGGCTTTTCCGGTCGGGAATGGTCGTTGTGATAGATCGACGGACGAGCGCCCGCGAGCTGCTCCGCTGCAGCCGCCATCCCGCCTTCAAATTGATAGTAATCGTCGCTGTCCAGCAGGTCGTGCTCTCGATTATCCTGATTCTGCACGACCGCTTGAATCGAACGTAGCCGCTCCTCGAACACGCCGCGTTCGGCTTTCCCGTCCTCGCCTGCGCCATAGGCGTAGCTGCCCCAGACGAGATAGGCCTCCGCCAGATCGGCGCGCCTCTCCCAACCCTTTTCGTCGATCAGCGCCTGCAATCCCGCTCCATAGGCCCCGGGCTTCGAACCGAAGACGCGGTAACCGGCCCGCCGGCTCGCCGATGTCTCATCCAGCCCAGCGGCTTCCAGCCGCGCAATCTCGCCGCGCATACGGGCCGCAATGGGATTGTCAGTGGTATCTTCATCCAACGCCCCAACCGCGCGGACCGCTTTGTCGAACAGCGCAATCTGCTCTGGAAAAGCATCGCGAAAGAAGCCGGAAATGCGCAGCGTCACATCGACACGCGGCCGCCCGAGCTTTGCCGGCGCGATAATTTCATAGCCGGTAACCCGCCGCGAGGTCATGTCCCAGACCGGCTTGACACCGATCAAGGCTAGCGCCTGGGCAATATCGTCGCCGCCGGTGCGCATATTCGACGTGCCCCAGGCCGTCAGCCCGAAGGAAACCGGCCACTCACCGTGATCCTGCACATAGCGGCGCATCAGCAGCTCGGCCGATTTCTTGCCCAGCTCATAGGCTGCCGGCGTCGGGACGGCGCGGCTGTCGACGGAATAGAAATTCCGACCCGTCGGCAAGACATCCGGCCTGCCGCGCGTCGGCGCGCCCGATGGACCTGGTGGCACGAACCGGCCGTCGAGGCCCTTCATAAGAGCAGCAATTTCGGCGTCGCCACAGGCAAGTATCGAAGGCTTGAGCCGAGATTCGATTTCGGCGAGGACGGTGTGGGTTTGTGGCCAGTCTTCGGGACATGCGATTTCGCCGGCGACGAAGCTCGTAGCCAGGAGTTCGATACGCTCGACCGTATCGCCCTGGGTGCGCCAGGGAGCGTCGGAAATGTCGGCGAGAATATCGGGGCGCGGGCCGGTCCATGCTGCGGCCATATCGCGATCCAAAGGATCGAACGGTACATGCGGAGAGATACCCCCCTCTGTCAGCTTCGCTGACATCTCCCCCAGGGGGGAAATTGATGGGAGTATGCCGCTCTGCTCGCCCAAAACATCACGCATAGCGTCAACAGCTTCGATGTTTGTTTGATACGACGGGATGCTGCAGGTTAACCCTTGTGGGGGAGATGTCGCGAAAGCGACCGAGGGGGGGTGGGGGCAAACGGCAAACTCGGATGATAATGTGAGTCCTGCATCCCGCGCGATCGCCCGCTGCAAACTCTGATCGCCACCCTCGCCCAAGCCACGCGGTACACGCGCCAGCGCCACCGTCAAATCCGTCAGCAGCCGTCCGGATGGCGAGACACCGAAGATGTGCAGCCCGTCCCGGATCTGCATTTCCTTGAGGTCGCAGAGATAGGCATCGAGCTTCTTCAACGCCTCATCCTCGCCCTCGCCCTTGGCAATACCGGCGTCCTGATCGAGGCCGATATCGGTGACCAGATCGAGAATTTGTTTGCGCAGCAGCCGAATGCGTCGGGGATCGCCGCCGGAGGCCTCGTAATATTCGTCCACCAACGCTTCGAGGTCTTTGAGCGGGCCGTAGCTTTCGGCGCGGGTCAAAGGCGGGGTCAGGTGGTCGATGATCACGGCGCTCGTGCGGCGCTTGGCCTGCGTGCCCTCGCCGGGGTCGTTGACGATGAAGGGATAGAGATGTGGCAACGGCCCGAGGATCGCTTCGGGATAGCAGGTTTCCGACAGCGCCAGGGCCTTGCCCGGCAACCATTCGAGATTGCCGTGCTTACCCATATGGATGACGGCATGCGCGCCGAAGGACTGACGCAGGAAGGCATAGAAAGCGAGATAGCCATGCGGCGGCACAAGATCCGGCGAATGATAGCTTTCCTTCGGATCGATGTTGTAGCCGCGCGCGGGCTGGATGCCGACTAGCACGTCGCCGAAGCAGGTGAAGGGCAGTGCAAAGGCACCCTCGCGAACATAGGGATCGCTCTCCGGATCGCCCCAACGTACAGCGATCTCTTCCTGAATCTGAATGGGAAGAGACGAGAAGAAATCCTTGTATTCCCTTATGGAAAGCGCCTCGCGCACGATCCTCCCGTCATGACCGGAATTGGTCGGGCCATTCATCAGGTGCCGCATCAGCGCGTCGCCATCGGCAGGCAGGTCGGCAACCGGATAACCCGCCGTTTGCATCGCTTTCAGCACTTCCATCGTGCCCGCCGGCGTATCGAGCCCGACGCCATTGCCGAGCCGTCCGTCGCGGTTCGGATAATTGGCCATGACAAGCGCCACGCGCCGGTCTTGCGGCTGCGTTTTGCGCAGACGCGCCCAATTGGCGGCCAATCGGGCGGTGTACCGCATGCGGTCCGCTGCCGGCTCGCTCGCAACGATATTGGCCTCGACACGATCATCATAACGTGCCGCCGCCTTGAACGAGACGGCGCGGGCAAGCACGCGCCCATCCACCTCCGGCAGCGCGACATTCATGCCGAGATCGCGCGCCGATAGCCCTTGTGATGACGTTTCCCAAGCTTCTCTGGAGGATGCGGAGAAGATCGCCTGCAGCACAACGGCGTCGCTCGCCTCCAACACGGTTGGCTGGCGATCCGCACCCGGCGCCGAAACGGCAAAACCGGTGGTGTTGATGACAACATCCGGCTTCAGCTCGGCAAAAACGCTTTCGAGAATGCCGACTGAAACGGGATCCTTGAGACTATAGGCAAACACCGGCAGCGGCCGCATGCCCTCGGCAACAAGAGCCTCGATCATGGCTTCGACCGGCTTGGTTTCACCGCTCTGAACAAGCGCACGGTAGAAAGAAATGGCGACGGTCGGAGCGTCGAGTCCCGCTATCTCCGAACCCGTGATCGCCCGCTCACCCGGCGCTATCGCGCCACCCTCTCCCCGCTGGGGCGAGGGTGAGGATGCCGCACTCTCTATTTTCCCCTTCTCCCCTCGGGGAGAAGGTGCCCGAAGGGCGGATGAGGGGGCGCCTCCGCACGGCTCGGAAAACGTCCTCCACTCCTCGACCCCGATCACACCCCTGCGTGGCCACCAGATTCCCGCTTTCATCAACGGAGCTGCCGGCGCCGGCTTCTCGGCGCCCGATAGCATCGCCCCGGCATAACCGAGAAAGTCACGCGAATTGGCGTCGCCGCCTTCGATCAGATAGGACCACAGCGCATTGAGATCCTCGAGCGCGACATTGGAAAACGGCGTCAGCCCCGGATCGGGCTTCGAATCCCCCGGCAAAACGGCGATGAAAGCGCCGTTGCGAACGGCGCTGGCATGCAGCGCCTCCAGTGCATAATGAAAATAACTGGCACCGCCAAGTGCCCGCACGATGATCAGCTTCGCATGCCGCGCCGTCCGTTCGATATAAGTGTCGACGGACATAGGATGCTTGAGGCTCATCAGGCTTGCGAGCCGCAAGGAATGTGCGGCTCCCCCCTGCCCATAGGCAGCGGCTATCGCCGCAAGCTCGGTATCGGCGGCCGACAGAAACAGGATATCGCCCGGCGACTGACCGAGATCAATCGCCTCCTCGCCGTCGCTGATCGTTCCTTTTTGAGCTAGAAGGAGATGCATGCCGCCCCAATTCGTTTCGTTTATTTAGGCCGCTTCGAGCGGCTTGATGGCTGCGAATACATCGCTCTTTTCCGCTTGCGCGATAGCGAGATCATAACCCGTCTGCATCGCCATCCAGAAATCCGGTGTCGTGCTGAAAAACCGCGCAAGCCGAAGCGCCGTATCCGGTGTTACTCCGGTCTCCTCCGATACCAGTCTCTCAATGCGTGTTCGGGGCACGTTGAGATGTTTCGCCAGAGCACCAGCGCTCATCGCCAATGGCTTCAGATACTCTTCCCGCAGGATTTCACCGGGATGGATAGGCGGAAGTTTGGTCTCAGTCATGTTTCACTCCATCAGTGGTAATCCACGATCTCGACATCACGCGGTCCAGCTTCGGTCCACAGGAAGCAGATGCGCCATTGGTCGTTGATTCTGATCGAATGCTGGCCGGAGCGATCACCTTGCAAACGCTCCAGCCGGTTGCCGGGCGGCGATCGCAGGTCGTCCAGCACAACCGCATGGTTCAACATTGTCAGCTTGCGTTGCGCAGAACGAACAAGATCGGCGGGAAAGCCTTTCGGCACAGCACCCGAAGCAACTGTTTCGGCGAACTTCCCTTTGTATGAAGCGATCACCGCTATCTCAATTCTCAGCACAACATAGACAATGTATCATGATCCGATACAGAATCAAACAAGCGACTCGATCGCCTTGCGCACGATCCCTTCATCCATCTCATGCAGCCCAATCACTACAAGCCGGGTCTGGCGCTCTTCGCCCGGCGTCCATGCCCGGTCGAAATAATGGTCGACGCGGCTGCCGACGGCCTGGATCTGCAGGCGCATCGGCTTGCCTGGCACATCGACGAAACCTTTGAGGCGCAGGATATCATGCTCGGCAATCACGCCCTTCAGCTTGTCGATAAAGGCAGCCGGATCGGCGATCGGGCCGAGGTCGACGACGAAGCTGTCGAATTCATCGTGATCGTGCGGCGCGCCGTCCTCGTGCTCCAACTCGTGATGCGATTTGCGGTTGGCAATGTCGCCTTCGGTGCCGATGCCGAGGCCGAGGAGGATGGCGGCCGGAACGTCACCATTTTTCGCTTCGATGATCGTCGGCTTGCGGGCGGTGCGCGAGGCAACCTCGGTACGGACGCGGCCGAGGCCGGCGACGTCGATGAGGTCGGTCTTGTTGAGAACGATGAGATCGGCGCAGGTCAACTGATCTTCGAATAGCTCCTCGATCGGGCTTTCGTGATCGAGCGTTTCATCCTCGACACGGCGGGCCTCGACCGCATCGTGGTCATCGGCGAAACGGCCGGCGGCTACGGCGGCGCTGTCGACCACCGTGATGACGCCGTCGACGGTGACCTGGGTGCGGATATCCGGCCAGTTGAAAGCAGCGACCAGCGGCTGCGGCAGAGCAAGACCGGAGGTTTCGATGACGATATGGTCGGGACGCGCTTCACGCTCCAAAAGCTTGGTCATGGTCGGGATGAAATCATCCGCCACGGTGCAGCAGATGCAGCCATTGGTCAGCTCGATAATATCGTCCTCGGTGCAATTCTCGGCGCCGCAGCCCTTCAGCACGTCGCCGTCAACGCCGAGATCGCCGAACTCGTTGATGATCAAAGCAATCTTCTTCCCGCCGGCATTCTGCAAGAGGTTGCGGATCATCGTCGTCTTGCCGGCGCCAAGGAAACCGGTGATGACGGTGGCGGGAATTTTTTCCTGGTTCATGCGGATCAACCCTTCATTTTCAGCGGCAGCCCTGCCGCGACAAAATAGACTTCGGCGCTCGCCGCCGCGATCATCTGGTGCAACCGGCCGGCATGATCGCGGAATTCGCGCGCCATACGATTTTCGGGCACGATGCCGAGCCCGACCTCGTTGGAAACGAGGACAAGACGCGACTTTGCGCCCGGTAAAAATTCGGTGAGAGCGGAAAATTCCGCCGCAATATTGCGCTCGGCCATCATCAGATTGGTGACCCAAAGCGTCAGGCAGTCTACGAGAACAGCGCGGCCCTCGCCGTCGATCGCCGCCAGCCGGGCGGTCAGATCGAGCGGCTCCTCATGCGTCGTCCAGAGAATGTCACCCCGATCGGCGCGATGCTGAGCGATGCGATTGCGCATTTCATCGTCCCAAGCCTGGCCCGTCGCCACGTAGTGACGATCGAGGCCAGTGTCCGAGACGAGCGATTCGGCGAATCGGGATTTGCCAGAGCGTGCGCCGCCGAGAACGAAGACGGCCTGGGAAGACGGGGATGTCATGAACTATCCCCGTTCCGAAAGCAGGCGACTGCACGCCAAAAACTCATTTCGCGCCATGACAACCTCCGTGCTGGCAGCCGAGACATCCGTCCCTGGGGTGGGCCTTGCGCCCGGCACGTATGGCAGGTCTCCTGGCTCGCGGATAAGGCGCAGCTAGCGGGGGCGGACCGAAACCGGTCGCCTCCGCTCCTGCACCAGCAAGTCTCTCTCGCCTTCCCGGCAAACATCATGAAAAAGCGGACGATTCGTAGATTTAGAGGCGTCCAGCCCTGGTTGATCATGATGCCACGCCAGTGGCTTTTCCGGCTTGAAGCTGCTTTCACCTGCCCGCACCATGCGGACGATCAGCGAAACGCCCTCAAACCGGATGAAAGACCCTGACCGCTCTACAGTCGCGGGGTCGGCTGTGATGAGAACGCCCGAGTTGGGTCCGCTCCTTCACATTCCCTTTTCATCCCATGCGACAGATCGCCGCTCGGGAACCATTCGTTATGCCGCAATGATTAGGCTCTCGGCCCCGGCAAGTCAATCAAGGCGGCGGATGCGACATCCGCTGTTCCAACGGCGAAACATGCATAAAAGTCTCGGCATTCGCCGCTCTTTTTGCCGTATTTCTTTGATGTTAGGAGTTTATAGAAGCCGAGCATATAGCTTTGAGCACAAAACTGTCGTCCGTTCTCCATGTTACAGAAATTCCAACCGCGTCGCCTCGGCGTCTTCTCGGCTCTATTCGATCTCGGTCGGTTCAGGGCATTGCTTCGTCGTGGCGAACTGGGGCTCGTTTTCGCTGGCGCGCTGGCAGGAATAGTCTCCGGTTGCGCCGTGACGACGATGAGCTTCATCTCGCGCAAGCTTCACAGCATCATCTATGGCATAACCGACTATGAGCGCCTCAGCTCAGCGGCGGTGGCGATACCAGACAAGTCGGTGCTTCTTATTGCACCCGTAGCCGGCGGCATCATCCTCGGCATCCTGATCTACATATTGTCCCGCACGCGCAAGAAGCCGATGGTCGACCCCATTGAAGCCAATGCGCTGCATGGCGGCCGTATGTCGCTCACCGACAGTATCCTCGTTGCGGTACAGAACCTGATCTCGAACGGATTCGGTGCCTCTGTCGGACTTGAAGCGGGTTACACCCAGCTTGCCGCCGGCATTGCGTCGAAATTCGGCTATAAGATGCAGATGCGCCGGGCTGACCTGCGCATGCTCGTCGGCTGCGGCGCTGCCGGCGCCATCGCCGCCGCCTTCAATGCGCCGCTCACCGGCGCCTTCTATGCTTTCGAGCTGATCATCGGCAGCTATTCCATTCTCACGCTGACGCCAGTCGTCGTCTCAGCGCTGATTTCGACGATGATCGCAAGACTGCTCGCCGGTGATGATTTCGCCATCGACATCGATCATTTCGGCGCGATCGTCCCTGCCGACTATCTCCCGGCCGTCCTGCTCGGTGCCTTCTGCGCCGGCATCGGCATCCTGATCATGCAAGGCGTCGCCTGGGTCGAAGAGTTTGCACGCAAGAGTTCCATCGCCCCGCCCCTTCGCCCCGCGCTCGGCGGCCTCGTTGTCGGCCTGCTGGCGCTGATCTCGCCGCAGGTTCTGTCGGCCGGCCATGGCGCTTTGCATCTCAACCTGTCGACGAATGTAACCCTCGGCGCACTGACGGGGCTTTTTATCCTGAAATCCCTGGCCTCTGCCGTGTCGATCGGTTCCGGCTTCAGAGGCGGTCTGTTCTTCGCGTCGCTGTTCATGGGCGGGCTGCTCGGCAAGATCTTTGCCTATTGCGGCCCCTATTTCGACCACGCCACGCTGACGCCCGCCGTCTATGCTGTCGTCGGCATGAGCTCGCTTGCCGTCGCCATCATCGGCGGACCGTTGACGATGACCTTCCTGGCGCTTGAGATCACGGGCGATTTTCCGATCACTGCCCTGGTGCTCGCCGCCGTCATCACCTCGTCGCTGGTGGTGCGCACCACCTTCGGTTATTCCTTCGCCACATGGCGCTTCCATCTGCGCGGCGAAAGCATCCGCAGCGCCCACGACGTCGGTTGGATCCGCAACCTCACGGTCGCCCGTATGATGCGCCCGGACGTGCACACGGCGCCTATCGACATGAGCATCGAAGAATTTCGCCAGCATTTTCCGATCGGCTCGGCGCAACGCGTCATTCTTATCGACAAAGACGAGAAATATGCCGGCATGGTGCTGATGCCCGACATATATGCGAGCCCGGTCGAGAAGGACGACGAGGAACACGGCCTTGCCGATTTCATCCGCCATCGCAACGACTTCCTGCAGCCACAGATGAATGCCAAACAGGCGGCGGCCCTGTTCGACCAGACCCAAAGCGAAGCGTTGGTGGTTATCAACGACCTGATCGAACGCAGGGTGATCGGCCTGCTGACCGAAAGCTATACGCTGCGCCGCTACAGCGAAGAACTCGATCGCCGCCGCCGCGAGGTTTCAGGCGAGCTCTAGGGAAATTCAGGGTTCTGCATTTCCGTGAAAAGCTGAGCCGTTCTACTGCACCAGGCTGTCGAGCCAGGCCGGATCGAGGACGGCCTGCAGCTCTGTCGCGACCTCGTCCAGAGCCGCCTCGACGCCGGCGCGGTAGTCCATCCGCTCGCCGGTCAGGCCGAAGCTTGCCAGCAGCTTTGCCCGATAGGTATCGCTGGTGAAAAGCCCGTGCAGATAGGTGCCCATGATCCGGCCGTCACTGGAGAGCGCGCCATCGGGCCGGCCGTCGATCATGGTCGAGGGTCGGTCGCAGTCGACGCCGCGCGTCACGCCGAGATGGATTTCATAGCCGGAGAGCGGCGCGTCGTATTCCCTGGAAAAAGCCACGCTGTTGCGCAGGGTCTTTTCCGGCGCCATCTCCGTCTCGACATCCAGCAGGCCGAGCCCTGGCAGTTCCGTTACCGATCCCTCTATGCCGAGTGGATCGTGCACCATGCGGCCGAGCATCTGATAGCCGCCGCAAATGCCGATGACGCGGCCGCCGCGGCGGACATGATCAGCTATATCCCGATCCCAGCCCTGCACCCGCAAGTCCATGAGATCGCCTATCGTCGACTTTGAACCCGGCAGGACCACGAGGCCCGCATCCGCTGGCAACCGATCACCGGCGCGAACGAAAACCAGATCGACATCCGGCTCGGCGCGTAGCGGATCCAGATCGTCAAAATTGGCGATGCGCGGCAGCACCGGCACGGCAATCTTCAACGCGCCGTCCGAGCCGCGCGCAAGCCGCTCCAACACGACAGAGTCCTCGGCGGGCAACCGGCTTGCCGCCTTGAGCCAGGGGACGACACCGTAACAAGGCCAGCCGGTAAAGCTCCCGATGGCATCCACACCTTCGCCAAACAGCGAGATGTCGCCGCGGAACTTGTTGATGAGGTAGCCGCGGATCATCCGCCGGTCTTCCTCGGGCAGGATATGATGCGTGCCCACCAGCGACGCGATCACGCCGCCCCGATCGATATCGCCAACCAGCACGACCGGGACATTGGCGCGGGTGGCAAAACCCATATTGGCGATATCGCCCCGTCTGAGGTTGATCTCGCCCGGCGAACCGGCGCCCTCGACGATCACAAGATCGGTTCCGGCGCGCATGGTCGCAAAGCTCTCCAGGACGGCGCCGAGCAATTGCGGTTTGAGTGCCTGATAATCCCTGCCCTTGGCCTGTCCCCAGACCTTGCCCTGCACGATGATCTGGCTGCCGGTCTCCGACTGCGGCTTCAACAGCACCGGGTTCATATGCACCGACGACGGCACGCGCGCGGCCAGCGATTGCAGCCATTGCGCCCGGCCGATCTCTCCACCGTCTTCGGCGACCGCAGCATTGTTCGACATGTTCTGCGGCTTGAACGGGCGCACCCGAACGCCCCGGTTGGCAAACAACCGGCAAAGCCCGGCGACCAATACCGTTTTTCCGACATCAGAGCCGGTCCCCTGCAGCATGATCGCCTTTGTCATCCGTTATTGCTCCGATGTGGCACTACTACTGGAAATCATGGATTTTGCCCTGAATCCGCCGCGAAGGTTAACGGCTGGAAACGGGGAATCCGAGGCAAAAACGCACCACTTCCTAAAATGCTCTATTTGCGACAATGGATGACGACTTCCTCCATTGTTCATGATGCTGAAGAGGATTATCTCCATCGCAAATCAAACAACGAAAGCCGGTGGATCCGGCCCGAGGAAACCCCGATGCTCTTCATCTTCAACAACAAGAATTCCATTCAGATCGCCTGGAACTCCAAGCTGCCGTCGCGCCGCCCCGACAACCGCCTGCAGCAGCTCGATACGCGCTTCGGCCTGATCGGCTTCATCCGCACCTATAACGTCGGTTGATTGGCCGTCAAGCCGCAGGTCTATCGCACAGCAAAGCCGCCATGCAACTTGCATACGCGGCTTTATTGTTTCCGCCAGGTGCTGCAAGCCGTGCGTCGGTCCGCGCCTGAGCGTTATCCTATAACGATTCTGCCCGCGTCCGTTAGCCAATGCCCTAAACGCGAAAACCGCGCGATCTCGGAGATCAACGCGGTTTGCCAAAAAACGCCGGCTCGCTTGCATCTCACACTGCAAGGCTCGCTTCCTCCGGTACGCACTACCTGATCCGGAGAGGCAGGTTGTTCCCTGCCACGCGCCGATTGATAGCCGGACATCGTTACCGGACAGTTATTAAGGGCTTAAATAAGAATGAATCCGGAATTTTTTCGATTTTTTTTCGACTTCCTTCCAGAGACCGAAAACGGCGTGAATGGAATAAAAAAGGTCTTCGACGGACGCGATATTTGAGCGGGCATCGATCTCTGCAAGTACGCAGCGCGTGCTTCCGTGTCTTACATGCCTGTTTTACAGCCATGAATAGCGGAAAATAGGCTAATTCAAGCTCTTATATAAGCTTTTCGACAAGGCGTAGTAAGTCCGCACAGCCGACGACAGGTTGATTTCTTCATTCAAATCCTTAGGCTGCACCCCGTCGATGCAAAAAAACGCGGCTGCGAGAAGGTTCCGTAGCCACATAAAGAGCAAATGCACGACAGCAAAACAGGGGACCGGGCAGACGTCGTCAGCGGCGGGTGAACGGTTGTGGTGCGACCACGCTGACGGGGGATCGGCAAGGCATCATGTCTGCTGGAGTCGATTTCCGTAACTTAACGACAACTGGGAGACATTATCCAATGAAGAAGCTTATCGCTTCCGCCATCTTCGCACTGGGTGCCTATGCTTTGGCTGGCTCGGCACAGGCTGCGGAATGCGGCGACGTGTCGATTGCCGAAATGAACTGGGCATCCGCCGGCGTCGCCGCACAGGTCGACAAGATCATCCTGCAGAACGGCTATGGCTGCAACGTGACATTGGTCACGGGCGACACGCAGCCGACGTTCGCCTCCATGGACGAAAAGGGCGAGCCCGATGTCGCGCCCGAACTCTGGGTCAACGCCGTGCGCACCGCCCTCGACAAGGCCGTTTCCGAAGGCCGCCTGATCGAGGCAGCTCCCCTCCTCAGCGATGGTGGCGTCGAAGGCTGGTGGATTCCGAAATTCCTCGCCGACGCCCACCCGGATATCAAAACCGTTCAGGACGCTCTGAAACATCCGGAGCTTTTCCCCGCCCCCGAAGATTCCTCGAAAGGTGCGGTCTACAATTGCCCATCGGGCTGGAACTGCCAGATTTCCACGGCCAATCTCTATAAGGCTCTCGGCGCAGAAAAGCTCGGCTTCGCGCTGGTGGACACGGGTTCGGCCGCCGGCCTCGACGGCTCTATCGCCAATGCTTTCGAAAAGAAGACCGGCTGGCTCGGCTATTACTGGGCTCCGACCGCGATCCTTGGCAAATACGATATGGTGCGCCTGAGCTTCAATGTGCCGCATGACAAGAAGGAATGGGACGCCTGCACCGCGATCCAGGATTGCGCCAATCCGAAGGTCAATTCCTATCCGGTTTCCGATGTTTATACCGTCGTGACCAAGAACTTTGCCTCAAAGGCGAGCGTTGCTATGGACTACGTCAAGACCCGCAAATGGGACAACGGCACGGTCGGCAAGGTTCTGGCCTGGATGACGGACAATCAGGGCACGAACGAAGACGGCGCAAAATACTTCCTGAAGACCTACCCCGACATGTGGACCAAGTGGGTTTCTCCGGACGTTGCCACCAAGGTCAAAGCTTCGCTTTGACAAGACGACGGAACTGGTGGCCGGATAAGCCGCCAGTTCCCGCATTCGCAGCCGCTGCGGTGACGCCCATACCGACGGAGCAGCGCGGCCATAGGTCGCAACAAGCGCAGAATGGCGCCTGCGGATAGTGTAAAACAAGAAGCAGCCTGACGAACCGGTCGCAGTGCTGCCTGCCATCCACGCGTGAAGGCCACACGCATGGGCTGGGCAAAAAACCGGACAAGAAGGGGAATTTCATGGCTATTCAATGCAGTTTCTTGCCGGATGTTCTATGTAATTTTCCGGCGATCGACGACACACTCATTCGCGCCGCGCGCAAGAACATCGATGATGGCTTCAGGGGAATAGTTCGCGCCTACGGCAATGTCATCGACGCCGTGGTCCAGCCGCTGCAATGGTTTCTGAACTACCTGGAATGGCTTTTCACCAATACGCCCTGGTTCGTCGTGCTCCTCGTCATGATGGCCGTCGTCTACGCTGCCAGCCGTAATCTCAAGATCGTCGCCGGCACCGCCATTTCGATGATCTTGATCGGCATCTGCGGCCTTTGGGGCGACACGATGGTGACGCTTGCCATGGTGACCGTCTGCACCCTCATCGCCATTGTCATCGGCTTGCCGATCGGCATATTGATGGCCCGTTCCGACCGGCTGCAATCGATCATCAATCCGATCCTCGACGTAATGCAGACGATGCCGAGCTTCGTCTATCTCATTCCCGTCGTCGTGATTTTCGGCATCGGCAAGGTCCCCGGTCTTATCGCTGTCGTGATTTACGCCATTCCGCCGATGATCAGGCTGACCAACCTCGGCATCCGCCTCGTCGACAAGGAAGTGCTGGAGGCCGCCGACGCCTTTGGCTCGTCGCACCGGCAGAAACTGTTCAACGTGCAGATTCCGTTGGCGCTGCCCACCATCATGGCCGGCATCAATCAGACCATCATGATGTCGCTCGCCATGGTCGTCGTCGCCTCCATGGTCGGCGTCGGCGGGCTCGGCAAGAACACGCTGCAGGCGATCAATAATCAGTTCTTTACTGTCGGCTTCCTCAACGGCTTCGCCCTGGTCGCGATCGCCATTATTTTCGATCGCACGAGCCAGGCCTATGGCAGACGGCTCCAGAAGCACTCGGAGGTCATCCATGGCTAGTCACTCGATCCAGATCAAAAGCCTCTACAAGATCTTCGGCCCGCGCGGGCGCGACTATGTGGACGCGGTGAAGAACGGCATCGGCAAGGCCGAACTCAACGAGACGCATGGCCATGTCCTCGGCCTGCAGGACATCAATATCGACATGCCCGCCGGCGCCATCACGGTCGTTATGGGTCTCTCCGGTTCCGGCAAGTCCACGCTGATCCGCCACATCAACAGGCTCATCGAACCCACCGCCGGTGAAGTGCTCTATGACGGCGTCGATGTCTGCAATATGGGCGAAAACGCGCTGCGTGAGTTTCGCCGCCACAAGACGGCAATGGTGTTCCAGAAATTCGCCCTGCTGCCACACCGCACCGTGATGGAAAACACGGTCTACGGGCTGGACATCCAGGGCGTGGCCCGGGTCGAAAGCCAGAAGAAAGGTCGATACTGGATCGAGCGTGTTGGCCTGAAGGGATTCGAGAACCATTATCCGAACCAGCTTTCCGGCGGCATGCAGCAGCGCGTCGGCCTTGCGCGTGCACTCACCAACGATGCCGATATCCTGCTGATGGACGAGGCCTATTCGGCGCTCGACCCACTGATCCGCGTCGACATGCAGACCGTACTTCTCGACCTGCAAAGGGAGCTGAAGAAAACCGTCGTCTTCATCACCCATGATCTCGACGAAGCCCTGCGCCTCGGCGACAAAATCGCCATCCTGCGCGACGGCAAGGTCGTGCAGCAGGGCAGCGGCCAGGAAATCGTGCTGAAGCCCGCCGACGACTACATCACCGCCTTCGTCAAGGAAGTGAACCGCGGCCGCGTCATTCAGGCTCAGACGATCATGAAACCGATTGCCGGCGAGCCGCATGGCGTTCGCATATCCGGCGACATGACGCTGGAAATGGCGGCAAAACAGATGACCGACAGTGGACAGACCACTGCCGTCGTCATCGATGCCGGCGGCCGGCCGATCGGCGCGATCGACCTGCAAGCCATCATCGCCGCGATGGTGACGCCGACTACGCATGAAACGGCGCAGATGGCAGCCGCCTAAAAACACGCCTACAGTAAAGCGGAAAAGCGCCCTCTCCGGGCGCTTTTTTTCTTTGTAGATCACATTATCGAGCAAGCTCTGCCTTTATCCGGGCATTGTACTCATATAAAGAAATGTTTATATCTGCATTTCCATCCGGTTTATCTGACATTTGAGGAGACGCCATGACCGTCACAGCCAATCCCTTGACCGATCTTCTTGCCGAAAAGGGCGTGCTGCTCGCTGATGGCGCGACCGGTACCAATCTTTTCGCCATGGGCCTGGAGGCCGGTGAAGCGCCGGAACTCTGGAACGAACAGCATCCCGACCGGATCACCAAGCTGCATCAGGATTTCGTCGATGCCGGCGCCGACATTATTCTCACCAACACCTTTGGCGGCACCCGTCACCGGTTGAAGCTGCACCATGCGCAGGACCGTGTTCACAGCTTGAACAAGACGGCTGCGGAAATAGCCCGCGCTGTCGCCGACAAGGCTGACCGCAAGGTCATCGTCGCCGGCTCCGTCGGCCCGACCGGCGAATTGCTGATGCCGCTTGGCGCGCTGACCTATGAGGACGCGGTTGCCGCTTTCGCGGAGCAGATAGAAGGCCTGAAGGCCGGCGGTGTCGACGTCGCCTGGATCGAGACCATGTCGTCGCCGGAAGAAATCCGTGCTGCCGCGGAAGCTGCCGTCAAGGTTGGCCTGCCCTACACCTATACCGGCTCTTTCGATACCGCCGGCAAGACGATGATGGGCTTGCACCCGAGAGACATTCATGGTGTTGCCAAGGATGTCGGCGAAGGTCCGCTCGCCGTTGGCGCCAATTGCGGCGTCGGCGCATCGGATATCCTCTCGAGCCTGCTCGACATGACCGATGCCGATCCGGCTTCGATCGTGATCGTCAAAGGCAATTGCGGCATTCCGGAATATCGCGGTGCCGAGATCCATTATTCCGGCACGCCGCCGCTGATGGCCGATTACGCCCGCCTCGCCCGCGACGCCGGCGCCAAGATCATCGGCGGCTGCTGCGGCACCTCCTGCGGCCATCTCGCCGCCATGCGCGGAGCGCTCGACAGCTACACGCCCGGCCCGCGCCCGACGCTGGAAACGATCATCGAACGGATCGGCCCGCTGCGCAACAAGACGGCCAATGAAGGCGGGGCCGCCCCGACGCGCGAGCGCCGTCGCCGGGGATAAAAACGATCGGGCGGGATGCCCTTCGTAGGTCATCCCGCCCACGCCTCCAATGGCAGCATCATCCAAAGACGATGCACATTCTGATCTCTGATAAAATGGCGCCGAAGGTCTGTTCGGCGCCGAACTCAGCCAAAAGCCTATTTTTCGCCGCCGAGGATCCGCCCCTCGGTGAAATGCGGCACGACGCGGCTCTCGAACGCCTTCAGGGCCGCGCCGATTGCCTGGTGCATGTCGAGATATCGGTAGGTGCCGAGCCGTCCTCCGAAGTGGACATTGACTTCCGCCTCCGCGCGCGCCCGATATCGCAGGAAGACATCCTTGTCCTGCCGGGTGTCGATCGGATAATAGGGCTCGTCCTTGCGCTGCGCCGAGCGCGAATATTCCCTTACGATGACGGTCTTTTCGGTCTGATAGCTTCTTTCGGGATTGAAGTGGCGAAACTCCAGGATGCGCGTATAGGGGACCGTCTCATCGGCATAGTTCATGACCGCCATGCCCTGGAAATCGCCGGTACCGACGGTCTCCTTTTCGAAATCGATCGTGCGCCAGCCCAATTCCCCTTCTGAGTAATCGAAATACCGATCGATCGGCCCCGTATAGACAATCGGCAGCCCCGGCGGCAAAGAGGATTTCAGCGAAAAGAAATCGACGCCGAGAGCGACATTGATCTTGGGGTGCTTCAGCATGCGCTCGAAGATCGCCGTATATCCGTCGACCGGCAGGCCCTCATATTTGTCGTTGAAATATCGGTTGTCGAACGTGTAGCGGACCGGCAGCCGCGTGATGATATGCTCCGGCAGATCGCGGGGGTCGGTCTGCCACTGCTTTGCGGTATAGCCGCGGATGAACGCCTCGTATAAGGGCCGGCCGATCAGGGAAATCGCCTTCTCTTCCAAATTTGCAGGATTGCGACCGGCCATTTCGGCCGCCTGGTCGGCAATCAGCGCCCGCGCTTCCGCCGGAGAAAGACGCCGGTTGAAAAACTGCGAGATGGTGCCGAGATTGATCGGCATCGAATAGACCTGATCCCGATAGGTCGAATAAACCCGGTGCTTGTAATCGGTAAACCCGGTGAACCTGTTGAGATAGGTCCAAACGGTTTCGTTCGGCGTATGGAAAAGATGTGCGCCGTAACGGTGGACTTCAATTCCGGTCTCGCTATCGAATTCGCTATAGGCATTGCCGCCGATGTGGCTGCGGCGATCGATCAGCAGAACATTCTTTTGCAGTTCGTTCGCGACCCGTTCGGCAATGGTCGCACCATAGAAACCTGCGCCGACGATAAGCAGGTCAACGTTGGAAAAATCGATCATGCTTTCAAACTTTCTTTACCGGCAAATCTTGGTGGCGATCGCACCAATTGTGATTGAGTATTTCCGTCGAGGCATATCGCTGAAGATCAACGATTTCATCAGCAGAGGGATGTGCCTTGCGAGTCCATGACGCGCGTTCGCGCACGACTTTCGCCGGCGCACCTGCTGCAACGCAACAAGCTGGCAATGATTTGGTAACAATAGATCGTGCGCCGACTACCGTTCCGCCACCTATTGTCGTGCCCGGCATAATAATAGCGTCTTGCCCAAGCCAGACATGCGATCCGATAACTACGCTCTTCGGAGAGTTGATAATTTCGCCTCTGTCGAGATCAATTAATCCATGGGAATCCGCCGTCCGGACCCATACGCCCCATGATGACATAAAGTCATCCCCGACTTGCACCGAGTTTCCGGGGCCTTCAATCCAGAAGTTCACTTGACCGGCTGAACTGCCTCTACCTAAAAAGAGGCCTGCCGAGTTGTAACGGAATACCGCCGAGATTTGAGTTTCTCTCTCTGAGGCGGAGGCACCAATCACTGCAATGTTCTCGTCTCCCTCAAAGTTGAATTCACCACGAATCCTGCTTTGCTGATCGAGAATAACCGCATTAAAGCTGTGACCGTGAAAATGAACGGCGAGATTGACGCGTTTCATCCTCCGATCAATTGCAATTAGATTGCGTATTCCGAAGGGTCCGAGAATATTGATGCCGAGATCTGCAAGGCGTCCTTGCGTGGCCTGAGTAACCTCGATCATTTCCAGATCGCTAATTGCCGGTAGAGAAAAGCCGTTGGTATCGATACGACAATTGTCCCTAAAAGCCGGATGCCGCTGGACTCTTGACCAGAGATCCGAGCACGACTTATTTCGCAACAAATCCCATATTTCAGCACGCTCCACCAGCACATGGGCACACGCGGACGCGTCTTCCTCACGCATCATAACAATCAGATGAGAGCCATCTGCGTCGGATTTTATGACTCCAGATCGCGCTGTTACCGCACCGGAACAGTGCCGGAAAAGCAATTCTTCCCCTTCGACATCCCAACTCGTTTCGTTGACATGTTGGTAACCAATAATGCTGCCATCTTGCTCGAAATACATATAGGACGTGCGAATATCGCCATTCGGCCTCAGCAGTACCCATTGTCGCTGCAGAATAATATTTCGAATATCGACAGCGGTATTCAACACGTTCTCGCAAATGGCGACGGTAGCCGACATTCTCAATTTACCCCTGGTATAGGGCGATACTGAAACCCGTAAGATTGCCAAAGCGCTGCTTGCTCGGCGATTGCGGACCGCACGTCATAGCTCGCGCCGATCGGCCTCGTATGAACAATCCCAACCGAGTCAATAATGCCCATGCGCGTCGCAGGCCGTCCGAGGAATGAAGGCCATAAATGGTCCAGACCGTAACCGGAGACCGCATCCTTGATGCTGCCAATGCAGATGCGCAGAGCGCGGCGCGAAAAGAGCGGGCACATGATCTCGACAAAAGGTTCGAAGCGCACGTCGCTGCCCTGGCGCTGGGCCGTTATCGGATGATTGATGTGGCAGCCAGGTTCCTGACGAAGAGATGGCTGCGCCAGATCGAGCCCGTATTTGCGCGACAGATGGAACATTCTGTTCAAATCCGATCCGCTGCACCGAAGATCGTCGTCGGGCAACCAGATGCGATCGTAGTTCCACAGCGGGCTATCGTCATAAAACAGATCGAAGATCGGCTTGAATTTGCGCTGGTTCGGCGCATGGGTCAGATATTCCGGCGAAACCGACGCGTCGGGAATTTCGTTTCCGTACCAGCTTACGCAGAGATCCCAGGTGCGCGTATTATCCCCGATCCCCTCGAACCAGCGCGGATGCAATGATGAACCATTGGCGCGAACGACGACGAGATTTGCCCGGCGTGCACCCGCTGGCGGCCGCTTGATGAATTTCGCCCGACGTTCCATGTGGGGTGGCGTCGGCGCCACAGGATGCGGCGGATGATCGACAAGGTTCAGAATGTAGACGGCCTCTACGCCGTCAAGGACAGCGTGGCCCGCAAGCGTCACGACCGAGGAATTTATGATACGAGCCGCGGTGAATACGATCGTAGGCATCCCCCGGTCGTCGAGGATGCAAAGTTTTCCGTCGGCAACGCACCAGTGGTCGAGTGATCTGTGGAAGACATTGCCGACCATTCCCTCGGGGGCAAGCACAAGGAACGGCAACAACTGGCGCCCGTTCAGATCGCCCAATTGCCAGAATGTGCCTGAAAGTATCTCTGCCTGCAAAGGCGGAGCGTCAGACCATTGTTCTGCAATTGCCACACGCTCCGCATGCGAAAGAGTTTGCAGATTACTGGCTGCAAATGACGTCATGGATTCCCCTATTCCTGGACTTGGAGCGACCGTTCGAGTTTTCGAGATAGCGCTACGAAGCACCATCAGCCTCCCAACTCACAATCGAACCAGGTTGATGAACACCTTGTCAGTCGTCCCTTTAGCGAAACTTGCAGAGGTCCCGCCTTTGCGGTCGCCTGTCGAAATCGTCGTTAGAAATCGAAATTGACCAAGGCGTCTTCCAGTATCGCCTGCACCTGCGCCGGCGACGTTCGAAACGGCTTCGATATTCTTTCACTCAGAGCATCCGGAGCGTTGGCCGAGGTTGGCGCCAAGGGAGGCGGAGCCCCCAGCATGGCAGCCAGGGCATTGGTCTTGGCGGTATTGCCCGGCATTGTCACAATTGGCGTCGACAGCGTCGCGGCCGCAACGAAATGGTGAAAACGCCCGGTGATCATCAACTCTGCAGATCGGATCCACCCGATCCAATCCGAGAAGGAAGTCGGACGTGCCAATTGAATATTCGGGATGACCTTCTTCAATATCTCGTAGTGAACGGCATCCTCCCGAGGCTCCCGCTTGAAGCCGCCAGCCAGGAAAACCACCGGGACACTCGTCGGACCAAGGATAGTCGAAAGCATCCGGCCCACATTCATCGCAATATCCGGTGTCCAGTGAGACGCCCCGCCAATAAGGATGGAACTCGGCATCTGCACCGGTTTCGCATACATCCTTATATAAAGCGGCAGGCAATCGAAGCCGATCGAATGCTTGATCCCCATGCGCTCGTAGGTCTTGGCAGACCACTCGTCTCGAACGACGATCCTGTCCAAATCTCTGAGACATTCGGCATAGAATTGCTCGACATCCTGGCTTGCCGGCTCCTGCCCTCCCGAAGGAAAACAAGCGTGGTTGATCAGGTGGACGCGCTTTCCCATCATCTTTGCGAGCCGGAGGACGGACAGGAGCGTGCGGGGTGCCCGATGAAATCGATGAAGCGTGCCTTCGCCATTGACGACCAGCAAATCGGAATCGCGGATGGCACGGAAGACGGTGCTGTTGACGACCTGAAGCTGCTCAGCAAATTCGACGATGGATTGATCGCTGGCGCTCGTCGGCGGATAACCCAATCCCTCGTGTGTCGTATCCACATCGACGGTGGCGATCGAATAGCCGGAGCGAATGATCGTTTCGTAGATCGCCATGGAGGTTCCATAGCATCCCCAGTGGTAGCCCGTGGCGGTATTGTTCATGAATAAGGCCTGCCCTTTGTGCCCCAGCGGCAGGCTCTCGTCGGACGCGGCGTCCACAACGGAGATCGGTATGAATTCTTTTTGATGCTGCATCGTCGATCCTTAAAATATTCCGGTTGCTGGGAATGCTCTCACCAAAGGAACGCACGCTACATTCGACGGCCGAGTTTGCCGATCTGATTTACCGACGTGTTATGAAACGACCTGGCAATCGATGGGATGCTGTCGGGCGTGGCGCCCAGCAGCATATCGACGTCGGGCACGGAGGAATCCTGTAGGGATTTCCAGATGGCCTGCATTCTATCCATGACAGGGCTACGAATCCTAAATGCCGGTATGTCGAACAATGGATAGGAATGAACCAGGAAACTCGAATACACCGACACGACCGCTGAAATCGCCTGACGATTGGCGAGGATCACAGGCTCGATCAGAGGAGCGTCGGTCTCCAGCAACCGGACGCCGGCCGCTGCCAGGCTCGAATTGCCGAACAGGTCATCGATCGGCGCGCGCGGATGCGGCTTGAGCCAGACATCGAAGCCCGCGGCCCGAAGCATTTTTGCCGCAGGTTCGCACGCTTCGAAGGAATGAGAAGGGCTGGCTGCAATATTTGGTGGAATGCCCATCGCCAACATGACGATGTTATGAGGCTTCTCAAAGATCGGTATGCTGTAACAGTTTATGCTCTTTTCAAGCAATTGAGTGAGTAGCTTGACGTCGACAGGCTGCGAAACGATCGAGGCTGCGCGCGCAATCTTGGGCGACAGAGCATAGAATCGCGTGTTGTTGTCCTGAACGCGCACGTTCAGCGCTTGAGAGTAGGTTGACAGGCCCTCTTCATAAAAGGCGTACCGTGAGGCCGGAAATTTGTGGCGCACGAATCCCGCCATGTGGAAATGAGAGGAATAGACTTCGTCGAAATTGCAGTTGAATGGATTGGAGAATCCGGCGTTGTTCTCGTAATATTCATGATGACCGACGGTGTGGACGGCTGCCCATCTGTCGCTCATTTGGTACGCCCATTGCGTGTTACCCTCGGCAGCCTGTCTATCTATGGTAATGAGAAGATAATCGTCGGTTGCCGTACCCTGTTGTGATGCGAGCGTCGCTGCCACGGCAGTCGCAAAGTAACCGGTCGAAATAAACAGGCGCTTGGGGCGAACGACGCCGGGAATGTTCCTTATCGCTGAGGCCACATCGTGAATGGCTCGCTGGTCCAGAACTGCCTGCGTTTTGAGAGCTTCTCTGAGTTCCGAAATTTCGATCCGCAGCTTCTCGGCCGTATCGCGCAACTCTTCGACTTGAAACGATACGATGTCGTCATCGCGCTCGACCATTGACGGCTCCGCCTTGGGATCGTCAAGTTCCACGGCGGCCTGCCGGGGCAAGGGCTGCTCTGCCGGAACTCTCGAAGCGACCGGCGTGTCGAATTCCGCGCCGAAGAAATGCAGCCACATGCGCTCGAGCATGTATCCATAGACGGCCCGGCCTAACGTTGCCTGATACGTAATTTCGAGGCTTTGCCGCGGCCAATTGGCGATGAGATCATTGCGAACGGCGAAGATCGCACCGTAGCAGAACACGCCAAAGGAATGCGCGCTAGCCTTATCCGCCAGCTCATCGAGGCCGCATTTGCGGAGGAAGTCGCTGGCGACGTTTTCCCCTTCCCGCGGGCTGCCATGGAGCTCACAATAATCACGGCTCGTTGCCAAGGCGCCTTCGTCGATGAAATCCGGCGGACTCCAGCTAGACAGCGAGAAACGTTCGGGACGAACGCGCAGACGCCCACCCAGGCGGCGTTCGTATTCTGCAAGCAAGGTCGCCGGCGGAATATTGTGATCGGACTGCCATTGCCAGGAAAGCGGCTGCAGGCTGTCCCACTGCCGCCAGTTTTGCAAAAGTGGGAGGAAATCCGGACTATGGGTAAACGGATCGCCTTGCGTGAAGACCGTGAAGGAATTGTCTTTCCGCGGCTTCGTCAGCATATGGTGGATGTATGTTTCGGACTCCCGCCCGACATTCTGCCTGTCAATGATATGATCGGCTCTATCAATGATGCGCGCATCGCTGACCGGCACGCCCTTGTTGTAGATGTAGATCTCGAAATCGCTGGGAATGTTCACGACCCAATCGAGAGACTCGTTGTAGCGGGCAATGACAATTGAGTTCATATGATATCTCCAGGCACGGGCTGCCGCCAGCGGCGGCATAGATGAAACCGCGTCTCGATCAATCTCCCCGCGCTGCCGACCATGCCGTATCAAGTTCGGCGAACCACCTTGGCAGAGGGATAGAAATCAAAGCTTGCACCGGGCTGGAGCCCGATGCCGCATTGCACCGCCTGGAATTCTCCAGCCCCGCGAAAGCAATCTCTCCTATCCAGCGACGAAGCTTGCGCTCCGAATCGCGCCGACGCCCCTGGAGAAGTCGATGTCCTCTATTGAATCCCCCGTTCTTTCGATCTGCGTTCCGACCTACAATCGTCAGTTCATGCTGGAGCGCAACGTTAGCTTCCATTTGGATGCATTTCGCGGGCTAAACATTCCCTTTGAGATCGTGATCGTCGATGATTGCTCGACGGATAATACCGCCGCCTACGTCCAGTCCATCTCCCATCACCCGGAAATCAGCGCCTATCGCCGCGCAAGCAATTCCGGTTTTCTCAGCAACTATGCCTTCGCCATGCAGCGTGCCCGCGGTCAATATGCCGTTTTCCTCGGGGATGACGACTTGCTCATTCCGGAAAAGGTCGTCGAATACATTCGCTTGATGGCGGACGACCAGAGGATCGGCATGGTGCAGGCGCCGTGGATGCTCGTTGATGGAAGGCCCGGCGGCGGAGACATGCAGCCCTTTTATCACCTCTCCTATCCGACGCGTCATGCGAAAGGCGATTTCCATTCGATGCTGGAATTCATCCTCGAGCGGCACGTCTTTCCCGAGTTCATGATCATCCGGCGCGACGTCCTGGCCAAGTCCATCTCCAGCCCGACGCCCTTCATCTTCTGGGCATTTCTCTATACGACCCGCGCACTCGACAAGGCCGACATTCTCTTCATGCCGGAACCCTTCGCGCGCGTAACGGCGGTCTCCGACGACCCGCGCCTGCAGCAGGGCAACAAGGAATGCATGTTCCAGTGGGACACCTATAGAGGCGGCCTGGAGTATCTCGCCTCTCAGGCCCTTCGCGACGGCAAGCTTCCGGCCGATTACCGGACGTCTCTGGTGCAGCGCATCACGCAGTTCATGCTGCAGCGCCAAGCCGTCGCCATGCGCCTGCATGTCCACGCGCAGAATTGGGTCGAGGCCTACATCATGTATCATCGCATGGCGGCCTATCACCCCTCGCCGCTGCCGCCGGAATCCTACGATCAGATCCGCAAGCTCGCCGGCATCGCGACCGCCGCAACGGAGGCGATCGCATTCAACGGCGAACCAGTCATTATCGAGCCGATCGTCGACGACACGACGATCAATCTTCTCTCACCATCAATCCGGGAACGTCTAAGCCGAGAAGCTCCCGAACTCGATAGATCGGACCGGCCAAGGGCTTTCCTACGCTTCACGCAGACCTTTCCGCCCAATCCCGGTCCGAGGGACGGTTTGTTCGATATTCTCACCTATATCGAACAGTTCGTTTGAGGCTCTCAGCCCGGCAGCAGCTCCGTCACCGCGATGATCGGGCCGAGCGGGAATAGTTCGTCTCGCCTCTGCCATTCCGGTATATCGAGACTGGAGATGCTGCCGTCGAGGAAGAGTGCATTGGCACAATCAAGGTCGTCCCGAAACAAAGTCGCAAAATCGTGGAAGCGGACGGCGCCGTCCGACACGGCGAAGATGACCTTGCCATCTGCGGAGACGCCGACGCCGTTACGAGTCTTGAAACTGGTGCTGTCGGCGAGGAACGACGGATGCAGCTTGCCGTCGATCACCAGCATCGGCCCGGATTGCGTCGCGTAGAGCGGCTTGACGCCTGAGGCCAGGAAGGCTTTGCTCTCCATGATGCCGGCATGGCCCTGCTCGATGTAGAAGACGCCGTTCGGCAGTAGATGAAAATTGCCCCAGCCCTTGTTGGTGTTGATCGCCCTTTGTTGCTTGCCTTCTTCGATATAGAGGCCGACCGGCGATTGATCATCCCGGTACATGCCGCCGTTCATCGCAAATCGGACGTAGATGCGGTCTTGGCGAAGATCGTCTTCCAACGCGCGGAACGAACCATAGGGCTTGCCGCTGCGGTCGTTCTCAAAGAGCCGGATACCGTCTTTGGCGGGATCGAAGGTGCAGACCGTATAGCTGTCGCCGAGATGCAGAACCTTGCGGCAGGCTTCGTCAGCAGACGCGGTCGTGGCGCAGATGAGGATGGCGAACATGGTCAGCAACCGAATCAAACGCTTGGGCTCCGCAGCGAATTTCGCGAGCTTCAAAGGCGCAATGGAATTGCGGCGAAAGAAGGAAATTCCTCTCCTTTTCAGGATTGAAGTGCCGCCATGTGAAAAGCAAGTTGCGCCGGCGAATAGCGGTAGGCCGATCCCACCGGGCAGGCATTGCGCGCCAGACAGCCGCCGGTCATACAGCCGGTTTTCCCCGCATCCGTGCGCAAATGCGACCGGCAGGCGGCAACATCAAATCCAGCCGATGTGACAGCGTCGACGGGACAAGCCGTTAGGCAGGGCTTTTCGGCGCAATGATCGCAGGGATGCGCAGCCATTGTCCCTGCCCCATCCTCTTCGATCACGCCGACAAAGCCGAACGCACCGCGATAACCATGCCATAGGCCATAGTCCGGATGGATCAGGATACCGAGCGGCGATGCTTTCAAACCTTCCGCCTGCATCGCCCACCGCTGAAACGGCTGCCACGGGGGATCGGAGGGAAAATAGGCCGTCGCCTGGAATGCCGCGGCAAGAGGCCGTATGATCGCTTTCGACCATTCGTCCAGCGGATCGGTATGGCCAGCATTTTCGGGCGATTGCCGCCACCGCGAAAACGGTTCCCAGATGGAACCGCCGATATTGCCGAGCAGAATCACGCTCCGCGCCGGCGCCCCGTCAGCCAATGCAGGTCCCTCGTCTTCGCCGAAAGAGACGATGCAGCGAACAAAAACTCCGTGTGGCGCAAGCGCCGCACGGAGTTTACTGACAATCGCGGAGCCGCCGCTCATCGCGGCCCCTTATATTGATAGTGCGGCCGCCAGACTTCTTTCTGAATCAGATCGGCGACGCGAACCGCACCGCCTTGCTCCCTGGCGGCCTCGGGCTCTCTTCAGGTGAAAGCGTCCGGCATCGAATCCTTGCGCTTCTGGATATAGGCCAGCAGCGCCTCGTCGATCGCAGGATCGAGCGGCGGTGCTTCGTAATGATCGAGCCAGGAACGGCAAAGCGCATTGGCGCGTTCTTCGATGCGCTTCTGCCCCTCGATTTCCCACTGTTCGAAAGAGTTGTTGTCGGCGAGCGCCGAGCGGTAGAAGGCGGTCTGGAAGTTGGCCTGCGTATGACCGCAGCCGAGATAGTGGCTGCCGGGGCCGACTTCGCGGATAGCATCCATCGCCTGGCCGTTTTCGGAGAGATCGACGCCCTCGGCCATCTTCTGCATCATGCCCAGTTGATCCTGGTCGATCATGAACTTCTCGTAAGAGCTGACGAGACCGCCTTCGAGCCAGCCAGCGGCATGCAGCACGAAATTCGTGCCTGCAAGCAGCGTCATGTTCAGCGTGCTGGCCGATTCATGGGCAGCCTGCGCATCCGGAACCTTGGAAGCGCAGAGCGAACCGCCGGTACGGAACGGTAGGCCGAGACGGCGAGCGAGCTGGGCTGAGCCGTAGGAAACCAGCGACGGCTCCGGCGTGCCGAAGGTCGGTGCGCCCGACTGCATGGAGATGGATGCGGCGAAGGTGCCGTAGAGCACCGGCGATCCCTTGCGAATCAATTGCGTGAAGGAAGCGCCTGCCAGAACCTCGGCCAGGATCTGCGTCAGCGTGCCGGCAACCGTCACCGGGCTCATCGCGCCGGAGAGGATGAACGGCGAGACGACGGAGGCCTGATTGTGCCGTGCGTAGACCTTCAATGCACCGAGCATGGTCTCGTCGAACACCATCGGCGAATTGGCGTTGATCAGGTTCAGCGTAACGCAATTGTTTTCGACGAACTCATCGCCGAAAACGATCTTTGCCATCGCGATCGTGTCTTCGGCGCGTTCCGGCGCGGTCACCGAACCCATGAACGGCTTGTCCGAATATTTGATATGGCTGTAGACCATATCGAGGTGGCGCTTGTTGACGGGGATGTCGACCGGCTCGCAGACCGTGCCGCCAGACGAATGGATCGACGGCGCCATATAGGCGAGCTTCACGAAGTTGCGGAAATCCTCGATCGTCGCGTAACGGCGATTGCCTTCGAGATCGCGAACGAAGGGAGGGCCGTAGACCGGTGCGAAGATCGTTGCCTTGCCGCCGACCTGGGCGTTGCGGGCGCTATTGCGCGCGTGCCAGGTGAATTCCTTCGGCGCGGTCTTCAAGAGTTCGCGGCAAAGCCCTTTCGGGAAATGCACCCGCTGACCCTTGACGTCGGCGCCGGCCTCCTTCCAGAGTTCCAACGCTTCCGCATCGTCGCGAAACTCAATGCCGATTTCTTCGAGCACGGTGTCGGCATTGCGCTCGATAAGCTGCAGGCCTTCTTCGTCCAGGACTTCGTAGACACCGATCTTACGCTGAATATACGGAAGCGACGGACCTGGCCCGCCACCGCTGCGTGATGCGCGTCGCGCCGCCGCACCTCTGCCTTCGCCGCGCGAACGCCGTCCGCCACCATCACCTGCGGCCGGTTGCTCAATCATATCGTCCATGATGCTTCCTCACTCCTGCGCATGAATGCGTCTGTACATTTGCCCCATGCTACCCGATTCCATCGCACGGACATTCCTTTATGCGCCAGTGACTAGCATAGGACAGACATGACCGGGGCGAAATTGCTTCATATCCATCCGTTCCATCCGTCGCGATTTATCTGCGCTACGTCGCTTTCGAAAAGGGTTTTGTTAGGCTTCCAGTCTATCGATAAAGACAGCATTGTTTTATAGAAGCCCCTGATGCATCGCACGAAAACGGGATGGAGCGCATGTCTGACGAAGAAATCATTCTCTCGGAACTTTCAGACGAGGAACTTGTGCAGCAGATGCACGACGACCTTTATGACGGACTGAAGGAGGAAATCGAGGAAGCGACCAATATCCTCCTCGAACGCGGCTGGGCACCTTATGACGTTCTGACCCAAGCGCTTGTCGAAGGCATGCGTATCGTCGGCATCGACTTCCGCGACGGCATTCTCTTCGTTCCGGAAGTTTTGCTTTCCGCAAATGCGATGAAGGCCGGCATGTTTATCCTGCGGCCGCTGCTGGCGCAGACCGGTGCGCCGAAGCTCGGCAAGATGGTGATCGGCACCGTCAAGGGCGACATTCACGACATCGGCAAGAATCTCGTCGGCATGATGATGGAAGGCGCCGGTTTCGACGTCATCGACCTCGGCATCAATAACCCGGTCGAAAATTATCTGGACGCCATCGAGCGCGAACAGCCGGATATTCTCGGCATGTCGGCGCTGCTGACGACCACCATGCCCTACATGAAGGTCGTCATCGACACGCTCAAGGAAAAGGGCATGCGGGACGATTATGTCGTCCTCGTCGGCGGCGCGCCGTTGAACGAAGAGTTCGGCAAAGCGGTCGGTGCGGATGCTTACTGCCGCGACGCGGCCGTCGCCGTCGAAACCGCCAAGGACTTTATGAAGCGCAAGCACAATAGCCACGCTGCCAGCGCCTGATCACGACAAATGCCAAGGCGGCGGCATCCAAAGGGTTGCCGCCGGTCGATCGGCATCCCAGATCAGTTATTGGGCCGCCTTCTTGACCTTGTGACCGGCATCCTGGGTCGCGTTAACGGCATTGGCGGTGTCTTTGCCCGCGCCGCGAATTGTGTTGGCGCATGAACCGAGTACCATAAGGACTGCGCAGGCGGCGGCGATTTTGCTGAGTGTCGGTGTGGTCATGATCGGAAGCCTTCTCGGAAATGGAAATTGATCGACAAAAGGCGGAGACAACAACTCCGCGAGATAAACGTGCAATCGCGCAAAAGGTTCATGTGATCGCGTGCGGCGCAATCGCGCGCGAAATACTGGCGATCGCCAGAATCAACAATCTCGAGCACATCGACCTGCACTGTCTTCCGGCGATCTATCATTCCTATCCCCAGAAGATCGCACCTGCCCTCAAAGAGGCAATCGCGGATGCCCGCTCGCGCGGCTTTGAGAAGATTTTCATCGGCTATGCCGATTGCGGCACCGGCGGCGATATCGACAGAATTTGCGAGCAGGAGGGCATTGAGCGCCTCTCCGGCCCGCACTGCTATTCCTTCTTCAGCGGCAACGACGCCTTTGCCGCTCGCGAGGATGACGTCACCTCGTTTTTCCTTACCGATTTTCTGGCTCGTCAGTTCGAAGCCTTCGTCGTCGTTCCACTCGGCCTTGACCGGCATCCCGAACTGAAGGAAATGTATTTCGGCAATTATCGCAAGATCGTCTATCTCTCCCAGGAAGAGGATCCGGCGCTGCAGGAAAAGGCAAAAGCGGCAGCAGCCTATCTCGGCCTTGACTACGAATACCGGTTCACCGGCTATGGCGATCTCGCCCGCGAATTGCTGGCCGTCTGATTACGACATTGCCCTTAAGACTGCCCACTTGCGGCGGTAACCGGACCCAGCCATGCTGGCCATGTTGAAAGCCTCGAATCCCAGCGAAAAACAAGACGATGTCACTTAAGAGTGACTAGCGGTGGCAATTGTGGGGACGCTTTCGACACCGCGTCGTTTTTTGGCATGGGTCGCGTCGTCTCAAGCGCAGTCCCAGGATCGGCGGACGTGCCATTCTTGTTCAAAGAGGAGAATTTTTGCATGGCGGATCGCATTGTCGTCTACTGGCGGGACATCCCTGCCCAAGTCATCATCAAGAAAGGACGGCAAACAGCCAAACGTGAATTGTCGCTGCGCTTCACGGAAGCGATCGACATGTGCGCGATGCGCACCGGCGCTGCCGAGACCGACGATTATCTGGCCGAATGGCGCAAGGCCGATCCCGTGTCGGTCTCCGACGATCTGGAGGCAGAGGCCGATAAGGCCGCAAGCGAACTCGAAGCCGCCTATGATCGCGAGCGCCTGGTAGCATTGGTGAAGGCCGGAGGCCGTGACAATGGGTGATGCTGTTCAAAAACCGGGCAACGCCGCAGCGGGGGCCAAGGCCGCCAGCGGCGCCTATACGCCATCGGGTGTTTCGCCAAACCGCCGCGCCCGCCGCAAATACACTGTCCGTCTCTGGGCTGTGCGCCACTCGCGTTTCCTCGAGTGGTTTTATCACCGCTTTGCCGACACCTTCCTCCTGCTGCATCCGCTCTGGAAGTCGATCGGCTATGCGCGCGTCGAGCGGCCGATCACCTTTGTCGAGCGCAATGTGAAGGGCTTTCTCTTCGATTGTCGTATGTGCGGCCAGTGCGCCCTTTCGTCGACCGGCATGTCCTGCCCGATGAACTGTCCGAAACAGTTGCGCAACGGCCCCTGCGGCGGCGTGCGCGCCAACGGCAATTGTGAAGTCGAGCCCGACATGCCGTGCGTTTGGGTGCAGGCCTGGAAAGGCTCGCGCAACATGACCGGTGGCGACGCGATCTTGAACGTGCAGAAACCAGTGAACCAATCGCTGCGTGAAACGTCTTCCTGGCTGCGCGTGACGGCGGAAGCCGCGGCGGCACGCGAAGCGACGAAGAAGGAAGCCTGATCGATGGCGCATATCGATGAAAATCCGCTTGGCGCGCATCTGCCGCTCGATCCCCTGCCCGGCCACTCTTCGCTCGGGCGGTTGGAGCGCGTGCTGCGCCGCGGCGAATTTGCCGTCACGGCAGAGCTGAACCCGCCCGACAGCGCCAATGCGGAAGATGTCTACGAGCGCGCCGCCATATTCGATGGCTGGGTGGATGGCATCAATGCTGTCGATGCCTCCGGCGCCAATTGCCATATGTCGTCGGTCGGCATCTGCGCGCTGCTGACGCGCATGGGCTATGCCCCCATCATGCAGATCGCGTGCCGCGACAAGAACCGCATCGCCATCCAGGGTGACGTGCTGGGCGCTGCCGCCATGGGCGTCTGCAACATCATGTGCCTGACCGGCGATGGCGTCCAGGCCGGGGACCAGCCGGGCGCCAAGCCGGTTTTCGACCTCGACTGCATGTCGCTGCTCGAAACCGTGCGGATCATGCGCGACAACGCCAAGTTCCTTTCCGGCCGCAAGTTGACGTCACCGCCGAAAGTCTTTCTTGGCGCCGCCATCAACCCTTTTGCGCCGCCCTACGACTTCAGGCCGTATCGCCTGGCGAAGAAGATTGAAGCCGGCGCGCAGTTCGTCCAGAGCCAATACTGCTACGACGTGCCGATGTTCCGCGAATATATGAAGAAGGTCCGGGACCTCGGCCTGCAGGAGAAATGCTTCATCATGGTCGGTGTCGGACCGCTGGCTTCCGCCAAAACCGCGCGCTGGATGCGCTCGAACGTGCCGGGCGTGCATATTCCGGACGCGGTGATCAAGCGCATCGAAGGTGCTCAGGATCAGAAGAAGGAAGGCAAACAGCTCTGCATCGACATCATCAACGAGGTGAAGGAGATCGAGGGCGTTTCCGGCATCCATGTCATGGCCTATCGCCAGGAAGAATATGTCGCCGAGATGGTGCACGATTCGGGTGTGTTGAAAGGTCGCCAGCCGTGGAAGCACGAATCGAGCCGTACCGACGCGCTGGTCGCCGAGCGGCTGGAGCATATCCGTGGCGGCATGGAGGAAAATCAACAGCAAATGGCCGAAGCCGCCGCCCATCATCCGCCGCACCTGGCGCATTGAATTAGAATATTCTCAACAGGCCTCCGGAGGAGCCGGTCTGGCTTGTAACCCAATTCATCGCACGATAGACCACCGCTATCGGGCCAACTGACCAGAGGATCAGACATGACGCGTACCATCGTTGCTTCAGCCACTCGCGAAATCATCATCGGTTTCGACCAACCCTTTTGCGTGATCGGCGAACGCATCAACCCGACGGGGCGCAAGAAGCTGGCCGCCGAGATGATCGAGGGCAATTTCGAGACCGTCATCAAGGACGCGCTGGAACAGGTAGCCGCCGGTGCGACTATGCTCGACGTCAACGCCGGCGTCACCTCTGTCAATCCGAACGAGACCGAGCCGGGCCTGCTGGTGAAGACGTTGGAAATCGTCCAGGGCCTCGTCGATGTGCCGCTATCGATCGACAGCTCGGTAACAGCCGCTATCGAGGCGGGGCTGAAGGTCGCCAAGGGCCGGCCGCTGGTCAATTCCGTGACCGGCGAAGAGGAGAAGCTCGAAGCCATCCTGCCGCTGGTGAAGAAATACGACGTGCCGGTGGTCGCCATCTCCAACGACGAGACCGGCATTTCCATGGACCCAGACGTGCGTTTCGCGGTCGCCAAGAAGATCGTCGAACGCGCCATGGACCACGGCATCAAGCCGCATGATATCGTCGTCGATCCGCTCGTCATGCCGATCGGTGCGCTGGGCGACGCCGGCCGCCAGGTCTTTGCGCTGCTGCATCGCCTGCGCAACGAGCTGAAGGTCAATACCACCTGCGGCCTCTCCAACATCTCGTTCGGCCTGCCGCACCGCCATGGCATCAATGCCGGCTTCATTCCGATGGTCATCGGCGCCGGCATGACCTCGGCGATCATGAATCCCTGCCGCCCGCAGGAAATGGAAGCCGTTCGCGCCGCCAACGTGCTGAACGGTACTGACCCCAATTGCACGAACTGGATCATGACCTATCGTGACTACAAGCCCGCCGAAGGCGGCGTGGCTGCGGCTGCCACGGCTGCGCCGGCAGCGGGCGGCGGTCGCCGTGGTGGACGTGCGGCTCGCGCTGGAGCAGGCGCTACGAGGGAATAGCGATGTATCCGAGCAGCCGCCTTTCCAACGATCTTGCAACGCTGTGGCTCCAGGCGCCCATCGTCATTGCGATGCGCACGCAACAGATGTGGATGGCGGCGATGACCGGCGGTGCTTTTAATACCGCGGAATTCAACCGGATGGTCTCAGAAAAGATGATGGCTGCGGCGGAAAGCGCCGTCGCGGCCAATATAGCCATTGTCAAACAGAACGTCGTGGCGATAACGGCGATGGCAACGGGCAGCAGCACCTCATCGCGTCGCGCAGCCGATGCGATCGCCCAAGCCGCCGTCAAGCCCTACAGCAAGCGCGTCCGATCGAACGTGCGCCGCCTCACCAGACAGAAAGGCTGATCCGTGGCCCAAGCCAGCGACAGCACGAACCCCCTCGTCCTTTTCATGCCCTCCGGCAAGCGTGGCCGATTTGCAGTCGGCACTCCCGTGCTGGAAGCGGCACGGCAGCTTGGCGTCTACGTCGAAAGCGTCTGTGGCGGCCGCGCGACATGCGGACGGTGCCAAGTGTCCGTGCAGGAAGGCAATTTTGCCAAGCACAAGATCGTCTCCGCCAACGACCACCTCTCACCGATCGGCCCGAAGGAAAAGCGCTACGCCGAAGTCCGCGACTTGCCCGACGGGCGTCGCCTCTCCTGCTCGGCCTTGATCCAAGGCGATCTGGTCATCGACGTACCGCAGGATACGGTGATCAATGCGCAGGTGGTCCGCAAGGCGGCCGACGAGCGCGTCATCGCCCGCGATACGGCCGTGCATATGTGCTACGTCGAGGTCGAAGAGCCGGATATGCACAAGCCATCGGGCGATCTCGACCGGCTGAAAGCTGCATTGGCCGCCGACTGGAAGTACGACAATCTCGAGGTCGATTTTCATATCATCCCGCAGGTCCAGTCGATCCTGCGCAAGGGCGAATGGAAGGTTACGGCCGCGATCCACAGGGATCAGGAGGGCGACCGCCCGCGCCTAGTCGCGCTTTATCCGGGCTTGAAGAATGAAGCCTACGGCATTGCCTGCGACATCGGCTCCACGACAATCGCGATGCATCTCTCTTCGCTGCTGTCGGGCCGCACGGTGGCATCTGCCGGCGCTTCCAACCCGCAGATCCGCTTCGGCGAAGACCTGATGAGCCGCGTCTCCTACGTGATGATGAATCCGGACGGTCGCGGCGCCATGACCAACGCGGTGCGCGAAGCGCTGAACGGGCTGATCGACAAGGTCTGCGCGGACGGCGGCGTATCGCGCCAGGATATTCTCGACGCCGTCTTCGTCGGCAATCCGATCATGCATCACCTCTTCCTCGGCATCGATCCGACGGAACTTGGTGGCGCTCCCTTCGCGCTTGCCGTCTCTGGCGCGGTGCATTTGACGTCGGCCGAAATCGGCCTGCCGATGAATCCCGGCACCCGCGTCTACATGCTGCCCTGCATTGCCGGCCATGTCGGTGCTGATGCCGCCGCGGCGACGCTCGCCGAGGGGCCGCACCGGCAGGACGAAATGATGCTGCTGGTCGATATCGGCACCAACGCCGAAATCGTGCTTGGCAACAGCGACCGCGTCGTCGCAGCCTCCTCGCCGACCGGCCCTGCCTTCGAAGGTGCCGAGATTTCCAGCGGCCAACGCGCCGCTCCCGGCGCCATCGAGCGCGTACGTATCGATCCCGTCACACTGGAACCGCGCTATCGCGTCATCGGCATCGAGCAGTGGTCGGATGAGCCCGGCTTTGAAGAAGCCGCAGCCAAAATCGGCGTCACTGGAATCTGTGGGTCGGCCATCATCGAGGTCGTGGCCGAGATGTTCCTGACCGGCATCATTTCCGAAGATGGCGTCGTCGACGGCAGCATGACGGCGCGCTCGCCGCGCATCCTGCAGAACGGCCGCACCTTCTCCTATCTGCTGCGCGACGGCGAACCGCGCATTACGGTGACGCAGAATGATATCCGCGCCATTCAGCTCGCCAAGGCCGCGCTTTATGCCGGCGTCAAGCTGCTGATGGACAAGCAGGGCATAACCCATGTCGACCGCATCGGCCTTGCCGGCGCCTTCGGCACCTTCATCGATCCGAAATATGCGATGGTGCTGGGTCTGATCCCGGACTGCGCCCTCGACAAGGTAAAGGCGGTCGGCAATGCCGCCGGCACCGGCGCGCGCATGGCCCTCCTCAACCGCGGCCACCGCCGCGAAATCGAGGAAACGGTGAGCAAAATCGAGAAGATAGAGACGGCGCTTGAATCAAAGTTTCAGGAGCATTTCGTCTATGCCATGGCGCTGCCGAACAAGGTCGATGCCTTCCCGGAACTGTCGAAGGTGGTGACATTGCCCGAGCGCAAGCAGCCTGCCGATGATGCCGACGGTGAGGGCGGCGGCCGCCGACGTCGCCGCAGCCGCGAGTAATAGGCGAGCGCGGGCCGCTTACGCCGCCATTCTTCGTCCGATCTCTACGAATGCCTGCCGGATGCTATCGGCGACTGCCTTCATCGGTCCTGTCATCTGCGACGCCGTCAGCAGGCGAATGTCGAAGGATGTGAGCTCTGGCAGCCCCTCATTCGGTCCAAGGATTTCCATATCCTCCGTGACGTAGGAGCGCGGAAACGGCGCGACTGCCAGATCCGACACGATGGCGGCGCGCTGTGCCATCGTGTGGGCGCTGAGATAGGAAACGCGGTAGGAACGCTTCTGCCGCTCGAGTTGCGCCAATGCCTCCGATCGCCAGATGCAGCCCTCTTCCCAAATCGAGATGGGAAGCGGATCGCGGCGATAGGCCGTGCCGCACTTTGCGCCGGCCCAGACCAAGCGCTCGGTATAGATCACCTCGCCCTCGGTTGGAAAAGGCCGCGTCGCGCAGTTGATCAGCGCCAGATCCAGCCGCTGCTCCTCGATACGCTTCTTCAACTGCAGACTCATGTCGACAGTAACATCGACCATGATGCCCGGATAACTCTCCGAAAAACTCCTCAGAATGCTCGGCAGCAGGCGCTCGCCGATATCATCGGGGGCGCCCAGCCGCACGACGCCGCTGAGCTCGGGCATGATGAAGCGCGACACGGCCTCATTGGAAAGGGCCAGGATGTTGCGCGCATAGGAGAGCAGCATTTCGCCATGCTGCGTCAGGCTGACAGAGCGCGCATCGCGCAGGAACAACGTCACGCCGAGCTGCTCTTCCAGCTTCTTGATCTGCATGGAGACAGCGGACGGCGTGCGAAAAACCGCATCGGCAGCGGTCGAAAAATTGCCGGTTTCAGCGATGGCGACGAAGGTGCGCAGAACTTCATTGTCGAGCAGCGGTATGGGCCGGCGGAGCGGTACGGTCATAACGTCATCCTTCAATTTTTCTGATTTTAAACACCATATCATTTCATTTGTCTGAATGTCAACGAAGCACCATATTGGGCTCTAACGAAATTGATTGAGACAGTCGAAAGGAGCAACGAACCATGGCTGGCGCAGCACTTCGCGAGGCATCTCGCTTGTTCAACCTCATACGCGCCCGTGAAATTCAGCGCACCGCGCAGCACACGCTCGACGATATCGCAACGCATTTCCCGGCGCATCTCATCGACGACGTCAATGCCCGCGGGCTGCCGCCGGATCGGGTGCTCTCGGCACTCGAACGGAAGGCCGCCAACCCGCGATCGTTCAAGAATGCTAATGGCAGCTATAAGATCTATTCGTTTGATTGATGGGCCAAACACACCCATATTAGCTCGTAAAGGTCGCGACCTTTCGGGCATCTGAAAACCGAAGGAACCTTGAAATGACAACGATCACCTATAGACACACCCATAGGACGCGCAGCCCGCTTCCGCCGACTGGGACGTTTGTGCAGCTCATCACGCGGATTGCCGATCACTGGCAGCAATGGCGCTCGGAGCGCGAGCTCGAGTCCCTTTCGGACGATATGCGCAAGGATCTTGGCTGGCCGGCCGTCGACGAAGCCAAGAATTCCAAGGCCGGACGATGATCGCGATATCCCATGAATTCTGAAGGCGACGCTCAACCAGTCCGGGTGTCGCCTTTCGAACATTTATGCATCTGAGCGCGTATTTGGTTTTAGTTTGGTTATTGCCGCCATATATATTTGGTCGTTCCAGTAAATTGCTTTGTCGTCTCGCCCGCTTTATTTGAAGCGTCAATTTTAGTGAGCTTGCACAAATATCTCTTTGCGGCCGCTATTATCCATGCCAATGTCGCTATTGGACCATCGAGCCGACGCATTTGACGCAAGGAATACGGGATGGTCCTGGAGGATGGATTTTCCTGATATGAGCAAGACTCCGATTAAGACGCGTTCCCTGGTTTTCTTCCTCGTTCCCCACTTTACCATGCTGCCGTTTTCCGCCGCGGTCGAGACGCTGCGGATTGCGAATCGCATGCTTGGTTATCCCGCATACACATGGAGGCTGGCCTCGATCGACGGCCAGAAGGTTTATTCCTCCAGCGGCATCGGTCTCGAAGTCAATACGTCGCTGGCCGACGAGCGCCGCAATCTCGGCGGCGAGAACAGGCCCAACATGGTGCTCGTCTGTTCGGGCATTTACGTCGAAGAGTTCCACAACAAGTCGGTCAACGCATGGCTGCGCGAGACCTACAATCGTGGCGTCGCCGTCGGCAGCCTCTGTACGGGCGCACATGTGTTGGCCCAGGCCGGTCTGCTGAACGGCAAGCGCTGCGCTATTCACTGGGAAAATCTCCCCGGCTTTGCCGAGAATTTCCCCCAGGCCGAAGTCTACGCCGATCTCTACGAGGTCGACAGCAATATCTATACCTGCGCCGGCGGTACCGCTTCGCTCGACATGATGCTGAACCTGATCGGCCAGGATTTTGGCGAAAACCTCGTCAATCGCGTCTGCGAGCAGCAGCTCACCGACCGTGTCCGCAGCCCGCACGACCGCCAGCGCCTGCCGCTGCGCGCTCGCCTGGGCGTTCAGAACGCCAAGGTGCTATCGATTATCGAGTTGATGGAAAGCAATCTCGCCGAGCCGCTGTCGCTGCTGGAAATCGCCGATGATGCCGGCCTTTCGCGCCGTCAGATCGAGCGCCTCTTCCGTCAGGAAATGGGACGCTCGCCTGCGCGTTATTATCTGGAGATCCGCCTCGACCGCGCACGTCACCTGCTGGTGCAGTCCTCGATGCCGGTCGTGGAGGTGGCGGTTGCCTGCGGGTTCGTTTCCGCCTCTCACTTCTCCAAGTGTTATCGCGAACTCTATAACCGCTCGCCGCAGCAGGAGCGCGCCGAACGCAAGCTCACCATGTCGAGCAACCGTACCGGCATCGTCGTTTGAGTTCTGACCGATGGAGGCGGCTATTCCGCCGCCTCCTCCGTCATCTTGACATCGGAATAGACCTGATTGCGGCCCTTGTGCTTGGCCATATAAAGAAACTGGTCGGCGGCGTTTAGATAGTTCTCGAACGCCTCATGCCCGGCAATTTCGGCGACGCCGATCGACACGGTCACCGATAGTTCCTCGTCGTCCGCATTCACCTTCAAATTGGCGAGATTGACGCGCACCTCGTCGCAGAGCGCCGTTGCCGCGCGTGAATCCATCTCGGTGAACAGAATGGCAAACTCCTCGCCGCCGAGACGGGAGAGCAGATTCTCGCTGCCTTCGAACAGCGAATGAAGCCGGCCGGCAACAGCCTTCAACACCTGGTCGCCGATCTCATGACCATAGGTGTCGTTCAGATGCTTGAAATGGTCGATGTCGAGAATCGCAACCGAGGTCGGCCGATGATGGCGCAGGCATTCGTTGACGATCCGCGGCCCGTGATCGTAGAAATAGCGTCTATTATAGAGCCCTGTCAGATAGTCGCTTGCCGCGGCGGCGCGCAACTGCTTGAGCTGCATCAACGTTTCGACATTGTGTGCAATACGGCATTGCAGCTCTTCAGCCACGAACGGACGATAGATGAAATCGCTGGCGCCGGCCTTCAGGAACATCGCCGACAACAGACGGTCGTTCGAAGAGGAGATGCCGACGACCCGCATCCGATCCGAACCGTAGCGATGGCGAATACGCCGGGTCAGTTCATAACCGTCCATATCAGGCATGTGATGGTCGGTCACCACCACTTCGATGTCGCCATATTCGTCGAGCGCTGCCAAAGCTTCGACGCCGGTGCCGGCTTCGGCAACCTTGAACTGCTGCGCCTCCAGAAGCTCGACCAGCACACGCCGTGCCGACGGCAGGTCGTCCACCACCAGCACCCGCGTGCCGCGGTTGGATATGGCGCGCCTTACGGTGGAAACGAGATTGTCGAGGGCAAATTCATTGTCCTTCAGAACATAATCGACAATGCTGCGCTCCATGATGCGGTTGCGCATTTCCATGTCGAACGACGCGGTAAAGACGATGGTGGGGATACGGCGGGCGATGGTAACATCCAGCGCCTCGCCATGGGGTGCATCCGGCAGATTGAGATCGACGACAGCCATGGTGAAGCCGTGCCCGTCCACCGCCAGCGCTTCATTCAGCGTCTTCAGTGAGGCGCAATGGGTAACATTCAGGCCGAGTTCGGTTTGAAATCGATGGGACAGGACAGAAGAAAACATACGCGAATCCTCAACCAGAAGTATCTTCTGGCTGCCGCGGCGATGGCTGCGGCCATCGCTGAGGAAATCCACGCGGAACACCATTTGCCTTTACGTCCTCCCAGACCCCCCGGCATGCGCTGATCGCTGTTGCCTATCGCAAGCGAAAACGACCTTGCCCCTCAACTCCATCGTGAACAGGATTCGTGAAGAAATTGAAACCGGAGATTGCAGAAATATCGCACAAAAGATGAATTTTCTTCATTTTTTCACGTGTCGAGTATCGATCGGCTTCTTCTTCCGATATGTCACGCACTCAATCTTACCTGTCGCACTGACTGGATCTGCAGCAACGTGTCGAGATTCTGGTTCACACGGCAATAGAATTCTTCGTCGATGAACGGCCGCAGGATGAAATCATTACCGCCAGCCTTTAGAAAACGCGCCGACAGGAGCCGGTTGGTCGAGGACGAGACGCCGATGATGCGCAGTTCATGTGAGCCGATGCTAGCCCGGATACGGCGCGTCAGTTCGAAGCCGTCTATATCAGGCATGTTGTAGTCGGTGACCATCAGGCCGATGTCGCGATTGGCCTTCAAAATCTCCAATGCCTTTGTGCCGTTCTCGGCGACGCTGACGCGGAAATTATAGCGCTTCAGGCGGCTGGATAGCAGCGCACGCGCCGTGGCGCTGTCGTCGACGATCAGCACGTGATGACGATGATTGGTGAGAAAGCGACAGATCGATTCTGCCAGCAGATCGACGGCAAAGATATTATCCTTGAGAATATAGTCGACGACATCCTTGGCGATCAGCGCGTCGCGCATGCCTTCCTGGAACGTGCCGGTGAAAACGATCGTCGGGATGCTGAGATCGATAAGATATTCGAGCGCCTCGCCCTTCTCCGCCCCCGGCAGATTGATATTGGAAATTGCCAACCGGATCGGCTCGGACGACTTGTCATAGGCAAACTGCAATTCTTCGAAGTTCCTGCAGATTTCAATGTCGATATCGAAGAGTTCCTTCAGCTTCGTGCTGATCATCGAGGTAAAGACATTCGAATCCTCGGCGAGAAGAATACGCGCCCCAGCAAGCGAGCCGCCGGAATACTGCATTCCCGAAATACCCAAAAATGGCATGATTAAACCTGTTAATAGAAAATCGTCCCCGTCCCAATTCTCTACAGCAAAGCACTTGAATATTTATTAAGTCGACTGGTTTCCCACAAATGAAAGGCGACCGCCGGCGGCCTTCTCATTTATTATACTCTGAACCTCAGATATCACGCGTCATTGGGCCGACGCCTTGCCACGACGCCGGACACCGCTCCTGACCTCCAGCGGCTGCGGCAACTCCTCTTCAACCTGTGGAGCGATGTCTTTCACAATGTCTTCATTCACGACTTCCGGCCCGTCTGCGGAGTCGGCGAGTTTGGTGCTCGCTAACAGATCGGCCTGCTTGCCGCGTTTGCCGTCGCGAACGATATGCAGCTCCTGATGCGGATAGGGAATGGCAATCCCCTCCTCGCGAAAACGCTTCAGGATATCGATGCGCAGATTGTTGCGGATATCCATGCCGTCGGAGAGATCGGAGAGATAGAAACGCATCTCGAAATCGAGCGAGGATGGACCGATGCGCAGGAATTCGACATGCGGCTCGGGATTTCTGAGCACCTTCGGGACGTCGCGCACCAGCTCCAGCAGAATATCCATCACCCTCTTCGGATCGGCCTCGAAACTGACGGACACCGGAATTTCCGAGCGCGCCAGGCGGTTGCGGTGCGTCCAGTTGCCGACCGAGCCGTTGATCAGCTCCGAGTTCGGCACGATGATCGACTGCTTGCGGAAGGTTTCGATCTCGGTCGCGCGCACCGAGATGCGCTTGACGATGCCTTCCGACGTACCCGAGACGATCCAGTCGCCAACTTTGAAGGGCCGCTCGACCAGCAGGATCAGGCCTGAGACGAAGTTCGACACGATATTCTGCAGGCCGAAACCGATACCGACCGAGAGCGCGCTGGCAACGAGCGCCAGGCTCGACAGGTCGATGCCGGCAGCCGAAATGGCGATAATAGACGCTACCGCCACGCCGAGATAGCCGATACCGGTCTTCACCGAGTTGCGGACACCCAAGTCCACTTGCCCGCGCGCCATGACATTGCTATCGAGCCAGCGCTGGAACCAGCGCGTCACCAGGTAACCGCCGGCAAAGAGCAGGACGCCGGCGAAGATGCCGACCAGCGAAATCGAGATGTTGCCGATGCGGATTTCGGTGAACAGCCGATAGGCGATCAGCTCCAGATCCTGGATATGAAATCCCCAGGACAGCAGGATCAACGGAATGCCGGTCATAAGCGCAACGGCATAGGTTGCAAGACCCGCCCCTAGACCAGCCTGATCGAGCGCGACATCGCCCAGCGCGAAACGATTTTCGAGGAAACGCCCGATGATCGTCTCGGCAAAGACGCCCTGCCTCGACACCGATTTGCCCAGCTGGAAGCCGAGATACATCGTCGCCACAACGGCACTGGTGACGATCAACTGTGTTGCGATGAAGCGCGCCAGACCGACATAGCCGATAACAGCCGTGAAGATCAGCAACGTACCAAGCACGCGAAGAATGATCGCCATGCCGTGTGGCCAACGCCGACCGGGAGCGTCGGGATTGCCGTTCTTTGAAAGGATCGGCGACCCGAAGGAGGCGGCAATCAGGATGAGGCCGATCAGCAGCGCCGCAAAGAAACTCTTCGCGACGGTGACGACAACGGGCGAACCCATGGATTCGCTGATGCGGTCGAAGACGTAATCGAGACCATTGACGACGGCCATGGCCTGCATGCACCAGCTTAGCGAGCGAGCCCCTTTGTTGGACAGCTTGACCAGCCGCCAATGCGGCCGGGCGGGCGCAAAAACGGCGTTAGCCAGGCGGCCGACGAAATAGACCAGTCCGATGAAGCCGAAGAGAGCGGCCAGCACCGGCGCGATATCGGGTCGCAGCACGTTGAAATTCGACAGGAAGAAAAAGGATGTAACGAGGAACGCGACCAACGACAGGGTGCGGATCAGCGTCGACCAGAAGGCGACCGAGAGGCGGCTGATATAGGGCGGATTTTCGATGTTTTCGTCCCGCACATAATACCTGCGGAACAAGCGGTAGCCGCCGGAAAGGAAAATCAGCGCCGCGCCAAGCGACAGGAAGAGAGCGGCCAGCAACGAACCGAGCTTGGCCTTCAGGACGAAGCCGATCCAGCTCGTTACGGCCGTGCTGAACTCTACGCCCTCGTTGACGAAGGCCGTCCCCGCATCCTCGAATGTTGCAGCGGAAACGCCTGTACGCTTGAACAGCGTCTCGGCAAACAACTTGCGGCGCACTTCGACAAGCTGCATCACAAGCCGGTTGCTCGCAGCAACCAGGTTGTCGGCATCGACGGTCACGGCGCTGATTTGCGAACGTTCGGCGTTGAGACGATCACGCTCCTGGGTGACGATCGCTGCTTCCGGCGGCTGCCCCTCCTTGGGCGGCGGACCGAGCTGTGTCAGGCGCGCGTCGATCTCGGCAGTGCGTGGCTTCAACCGCGCCGAAATCGCCGCTACGGAACGATTGAGTTCATCCGCCTTGCCGGAAAGGGCCACCAGCGCATTGTCATCGGCGCCTTCCTCTTTGGAGTCACCTTCGATCGAGGCAAAGTCCTTCTTTGCCTTGCTGAGGTCGCCAACCGCAGCCTCCAGCAAACCGTTGGCGAGTTGCGCCGACTGCGGCGCTTGAGCCGCGGGTTGCTGCGCAGGCTGTACCTGTTGCTGATTCTGCGCAAAAGCGTGCCCGCCCGGCGAAGAGCCGGCAACCATGACTGCGCTCAGTCCCAAAAGCAGCACGGGCAAAAAACGGAGACGGTGTTTCAGCAGGCGCAAGCAAAGCTCCTCGTCGCAGATTAAATCGCCGGCGGCTGAGCAAACGGATTCGCCGCACGAAACAATGGAAGAACGGGATCTTCCCATACTGTGATTGCGAATTTCATATTCCCTACGCGTACGCCTTGTAAGGCAAAGAAAGGCGACACAAAGGCATTTACACCTTTATTCCCTCAGAATCCTGCTTCCGGCTGGGCAAGATAGTCTTTCTCGGCCTCTGTCGACGTCCGCCCCAGAAAGACATTGCGATGCGGGAAGCGGCCGTAGGCGGCAATGACGGCGTGATGGCGAAGCGCATAGTCGATCTGCTCTTCAAGGCCGAGCGAACGGAAAAGCGCAACGGCTCGGTCCTGTTCGGCAAGGTGTTCGGCATGTTCGAACGGCATGTAGAAGAATATCCGCCGTTCGGCCGGCATTCCTTGATCGGCGCCGACCTCCAAAGCCGCTTTCGCTTCCTGCAATGCCAAACCATCCGTGGCAAAGGCCAGCGGTGTGCCGCGATAAATGTTGCGGGCGAACTGATCGAGGACAATAACCGCTGCAAGCCGGCGTTCGGGCGTAGTCCGCCAGGAATCCGGGACGCCGGCCGCCAGTGCCAGATGCGTGTCGCGAAACCGACGGCGCATTTCTTCGTCGAGAGCAATGGTTGAGCGAAACCAATCCTCGCTCGTGCACTCCTCGAACCAGAAGCTCAGCACTTCTTCTGGCGTACAAACAATCGTATCTGCGGCCATTCCCTTCCTCCCGGCATGCCCGCCCGGAGATAGGTCCACGACCGGCCTCCGGCAATGGGGAACGCTAGCCGCTCAGCTTTTTCGCAGGATCAGAATGAAGGCGATGCCGCCGGCCAGACCCGTGACGATGCCGATCGGCATGTCCTCCGGCGCCATGATAAGCCGCGCGGCCATATCGGCCCAGACCAGTGTCAGTGCTCCGAAGGCGGCGCTCAGCGGCACGACACGGACGTTGTCGCCGCCGGCGAGCAGCCGGACGAAATGCGGAACCATCAATCCGACAAAGCCGATCGCCCCCGAAAAGGCGACCATGACGCCCGTCAGTAGCGCCGTGACGACGAACAGCAGGAGGCGGAATTGCGATACGGCGATGCCGAGCGTCGCTGCCGTCTCGTCGCCCATGGCAAGGGCGTTCAGCTCTCGCGATTTCAGCATCAGCAGGGAAAGGCAGACGAGGAGCACGCCGGCCGGGTAGATCAGATGCTGCCACTGCGCCAGCCCCAAGCCGCCGAGCAACCAGAACACGACGGTATTTGCTGCCCTGGGGTCGCCGAGAAAAATCAGGAGGTTGCCGAGCGCGGTAAAGACAAAGGCGACGGCGACGCCCGATAGCACCAGTCGGTCGGCCGAATGTGAACGCGTCAGCCGCGTTACCAGCGCCACGGCGGCAATGGCGAGCAGCGCGCCGCCAAAGGAAAACAACGGGACAGTCAACAGCCCAAAGATGAGCCCCGTGTGCAGGAGCGCCAATATAGCGCCGAAAGCGGCGCCTGAGGAAACGCCGAGAAGATGCGGATCAGCCAGCGGATTTCGCGTCAGGGCCTGCAGCACCGCTCCGGTGACCGCAAGCCCGGCACCCACCAGCAAAGCCAGCAAGACGCGCGGAAAACGGACATCCCAAACGATGCTTTCCTGTCCGCCTGACCAGGTGATGCGAAACAACCCGGCATGCAGCTTGTTGCCGACGATCGACCAGACGGTCGCAAACGGGATCGGCGCCGCGCCAAACGAGACGCCCGCCGTGATCGACATGACGAGGAAAGCAGCAAGGAGAAGGATCAGAATGGGAAGGCCAAGACGCATGCGAAAATCCACGAGGCGATCCGTCCGGTGATCAACTGGACGGATCGGCATTGTCGTTCGTTACATCGCTTCCGGATGGAAGGCCTTTGCCAGCGTGGCGATGGCCTCGATGTTGCGCGGTCCCGGCGTAGCCTCGACATAGGGTAGCACGACGAAGCGATCGTTCTTCACCGCTTCGATATTCTTGAAGGCCGGATTGCTCTTCAGAAATGCGATTTTCTGGGCCGCGGTGACCTGGCCATAGTCGACGATGACGATGACTTCCGGGTTCTTCTCGATTACCGGCTCCCAGGAAACCTCCGTCCAGCTCTTTTCGACATCGTCCATGACATTGGTGCCGCCAGCCGCTTCGATCATTGCCGTCGGAATGCCGTAACGGCCGGAGGTGAAAGGCTTTTCCTCGCCGGAATCATAGACAAAGACGCGAGTGGGCCTGTCGACGTGACTGATCTTCGACTGGATATCGCTAAGCTGCCTGCGATAGCCGGCAACCAGGGCCTCGGCCCTATCCTCGACACGGAAAATCTTGCCGAGATTCAGCAGGTCGACGAACATGTCGTCCATGGTCGGCTTGTTCTTCTGCATGACGAAAATGCAGGATTCGGTGAGCTCATAGACCTTGATGCCAAAGGGCGCCATGGTCTCGGGCGTCACTTCGCCGCCCACTTTCATGCCGTAGTTCCAGCCGGCGAAATAAAAGTCGGCATTGGCGCCGAGCAACACCTCCTTGGTCGGATACTTTGGCGACAGTTCCGGCATTTCCTGGATGCCGTCCCTAAGTTTCTCGTCTAGCGTCTTCCACCCGGAAACGCCGGTATAGCCGACCATACGATCCCTTAGCTTCAATGCGAGCATCATTTCGGTGAGATTGACGTCGTTGGAAACAGCGCGCGATGGCGCCTTGTCGAAGGTGACATCGCGATTGCAGCTACGCACAGTGACAGGCTCAGCCAGAGCAGCGCCGGCAAAGAGTGTGCCGAGCAGCAAGGCGGTGGCGGACAAGGACATGCGGAAAGACATAAACGGCTCCAAATTATCGAAGAGAAAAACTGAAACGGTGAGATGTGTCGCCCGCGATCTGATGCCTCGCTTCGACACGAAACGCGGATGAGATGCGCTCGGCGGTCAGAACGTCTGACGGCAAGCCGTGACCGGTCAGACGGCCGGAATCGAGCACAGCAACATGCGTCGCAAAATCGGCGGCGTGATTGATGTCGTGGAGTGTGGTGATGATCGTCAGACCAAGGCCTTTCAAAAGCTCCAGTATTTCGAGCTGATGGCGGATATCGAGGTGATTGGTCGGCTCATCCAGGATGATCAGCTCCGGCTGCTGTGCCAGCGCGCGGGCAATCAACACCCGCTGTTTCTCGCCGCCCGAAAGCGACGCGAACTGCCGGAGCGCCAGATGCTTGAGTTCCAGGCGGACAAGTGCTGCCGCAGTCGCCGCATGGTCCTCCTCGCTCCAACGCGCCATGCCCTTGCGATGGGGAATGCGCCCCATCATCACGACGTCGCGAACGCTGAAGGGAAAATCGCCCGGCGTCTCCTGCAGGACGACGGCAATGCGCTGCGCCGTCTCGCGCGGGCCGATCGACCAGAGATCGATGCCGTCGAGACGCACCGAACCCCGTTGCGGCCGGATACCGCGGTAGAGGCAGCGCAGCAGGGTCGATTTGCCGGCCCCGTTCGGGCCGATAATCGCCAGCCGATCACCGGCTTTGATGGACAGGCTGATGTCGCGGATGATGGGCTTGCCTTTAGGTGGCGCCCAGGTGACGCCGTCAGCTTCCAGTCGCAAGCATTTTTCCAGCATACGCCCCTCCTACTGCAACAGCGTTGCGTGGCGCTCGGCTGAAACGATGGCGGCCGGAATGCGCGCCAACGTCTTGCCGCCCAACATTTTCGGGCGTTCGCCTTCCCGCGTCAGGCCATCGGGCCGATCGCGGTAAAGCTCGGCGAAGGAGACCAGCGCCCCGATATCGGCCTCATCAGCAATGTCACCGAAGAGGTACGTCGCCTTTGCCGACGCCTGGAAGGCGACGGTGCATGGCCTCTCGCAGCCAGCCATGCAGACACTGCCCTCCAGACTGAAATCGTCGGAAAGTGCCGCACCAGCCTCGGCAATAGCCGCCTGTAGATGCTTCAGCAGATCGAGACCGGGACGGCATGGTGCGCCGACGTGACGGCAACTCGTGCATACGGTGATCCGATGCGTCTGCTCTTTCGCTTTGTCCATGAAAAGCCTCCCGGAGATCTCGCCGGAGGCAAAGTCAAGATAGGGCTTGCGGACGCGCATACGCCCTCGCCCAACCACTGAATTTCCATCGGAACACCCCGTCCGTTGCGGTTGACGTTATCGATGGCAGGTCTCCTGGCTCACGGGTCACAGCCCATTCGCACCTTCCCGGCATGAAGCCAGTGGCATGTCGCGAACGCGCTCTCCGCTTACAGTTGCGGGGGCAGCCACGGTTTTGGCCCCTGATGGGTAATCCGCACCGTGTTCCCTTTTCAGCCGCCCTCCGGATGATTCCGGCGGCAGCACCATCGGCAACGTTCATCTCATAGAAAATCGAAACGAGCAATGGTGGTGTCATCGATGTCTGCACTTGTCCCGGAGTCAGGTTGGCGTGTTTGGCACGTAGGTTTGATATGTTATTACGTTACATATTGCAATCAAAAACTGAGACTGCAAGGACAGGCTGAAACGTATTCACCAAACGATGGCGACCGCGGCATGATCTCACCCAAGAGATGGCCGAGATAAAATCCTAATCACACCGCCTTACACTGGGGATAGAACCGCGCAGCCACCCCCTCGGCGGCAGCATAGGCCTGCGTCACGATCTCGGGCACGAGATCGATGTCCGGCAAGCTCCCGAGTCCGAGCGGCCCTATGGCAAAAAACCCCTCGGTTGTTCGCCCATCCACGGAGAGCGCGCCCGCCGCTTCGACAGCGAGGCCAAGACCGAGTTCGTCCGGTATGGCAAGGCCTGCGTCGATCAGGCTCCGCATCAATGGCGTGTCGAGATCGGGTTCCTGACAGCGGCAGTCGATCACCTCATCGGCATAGATCTGCTCCAAGCCCTGCTCGCCAGCCGGCTTTAGCATCAAACCGGTGGGGGTGCGCCGGAGAAACTGCCCGCGGCGCGAGAGCGTATTGCCTTCTGCCAGCTCCTGTTTCAGCCGCACATACAGAGCCTCCGGCAGGCGGTTGCGATGGCTGTCGTAAAGCGCGCGCAGATGGCGGTTGAATTGCTGCTTCTGTCCCGCCGGCAGCGAGCGCCAGAGCGAGCGCGCGTGTTTGCGCAGGCCGTTCATGACGGATTGCCAGCTTTGCCCGTTCGCCTCGGCATTCTCGCAAGCCTGCCGGATAAAGCGCACGATCTCGCTGAGACTGCCGGGCATAGCCTCCGCCGGAAAGACGGGATCGGCATTGCTGCGGGTGTGGCTCTGCGGCAGGAAACCGTGTCTCGAAATGATGGTGATCTGGCCATTGTAGCCGTTGTCGCGCATCTGCAGCAGCCGGTCGACGACGCGCAGACCGCTGCCGAGCAATACCGTATGCGGGCGCGACACCAGGCGGCGGGCGCGGACCGTCGTCGGCGTCACGACGGGTTGACCGCTCTGCGGCTCGTGATCGGCAATGCCGTAGCCGGTCGCAAGCACCACCGTGTCGAACGGCGGATTGGCAGCGCCGGCGCTCTCCACCACAAAGCGGTCACCATGGCTGCGGTGCACGCTGATCACCGCCTCGCCGCTGACTTGCACCGTAATGTCCCGCCGCGAGGACAGTGCCTGGGAAAAGCGCTGATAGACATAGTCGCTGAAAATGCTCTTGGGGACGAAGATCTGCAAAAATCCTGGTATTGCAGCCGGCACGGCACTGCGGAAGGTCGCATTGCTACAGAGCCAATCGTTGAAATCATCGGGGTCGCCCGCGGCAACCGAAAGATCGCGCACACGGCTGTTCAGGATTTCGCTGCTATGGCCGGACGCGAGAGCCTGGCCGCCGCTGACGCTGGAATTGGGATCGAAAAGCTGCAGATGAAACGGCGTCCGAACCGTCTTCATTAAGGCGATCGCCATCATCATGCCGGAAAAGCCGCGACCGACGACGGCGATACGCGGCATTTCATAAGCCTGTGCCAAGGCATTTGCCCTGGCGGAAAAAAGTCCCTGAACCGTCATATCAACTCCTGGGGCAAAGAGGTGGTCGATCATGCTTTTCTAAGGGCATATTGCTGCGTTGCCTGTAAACCGCACACAGCTCACGGCCATTGAGCGCCTGGCCGCTGGAGCCGCCGCGCCTCCTTAAACGCGCAATGGCCGCTCCGGTTCTTTGAACTCAGGGCATCCTCTCCGTTTGGTGTTCCGCCTGAAACGGGATGCTCTGGGCGGGTTCCCACGCAACTAGGAACCCATTTCCCTTCGTCAACATCTGCACATATCGAGCCTGTCGGCGGCACGAGAGATGTAATTGTTGCTATTGTCTACTTATTTAGTCGTATATGAAAGCGCGAAAATCCGCCGGGAGCAAGCGCTTTCTTGCGATCGGCTTTTTTACGGTGGATCGCCTCTACGAAATGGCCTCGCCTAGGATGCTGTGCAGCGGCGGTTTCGCTGGCCTGGTCTGGCGGTCCCAGACCCTTCCAATGAACGCGGAAAATAGGTGATAGCCCTGCTCCCATCGACCAAAACCGCTGGCGATGTTGATGTGTCCGGCATGGCCAAGATCATGAAGCGCACTGCCCCATTGTGCCGCATGGCGGCGAAGCTCGGCGAAATCCATATAAGGATCATTACGGCTGCCGACGACCAAGCTTGGAAATGGCAGGGTTTTGGTCGGCATGCTGCCAAAATCGATGGCGCCGGGATGCAGTCTCTCCGTCCGGTCGAGATCGCAGGGAGCAACGAGAAAGGCGCCTTTTACATGCTGGGCGCCAGGCCGATCAGCAAGGTTCGCAGCAAGCAGACATCCAAGACTATGGGTGACGAGCCACGCCTCTCCCACCCTCTCCAACTCGCTTTCCAGCACCGCCAGCCAATGGCCCAGCACCGGCGTCGACCAGGAGACCTGCCGGACGATGGTCGCCGAGGCTTGGTCTCGCGCCCAATGGCGCTGCCAATGGCCCTCGGCGGAGCCGTTTAAACCCGGAAGGATCAGTGTCGCGACCATGGCGCTCTCCTGGATGCCAGCGGCGGCTGCAATGAGCCGCCTGCTTACAATTTCTCCATTCGATGCCTATTATGCCGGACAGCGAAATTTCGATAAGCAAAGAAAATCTATTGTATAGTAGATCTATAGAAATTACGATCATACCGCTTTCGCACCGCTAAATCGTTGAAATGCCAACCGTGATGGGGTCATGAATGGGAACTGTTTCACAGTTGCACGAGCGCATCAGACCGCCCGCACACCGCATTCAAAGCGATGAAGAAGCGCTGGAGACCGCGCGATCCTTAGCCGCACAATTCGCACAGCAGGCAAGCGACCGCGATATCAACCGCGTCTTACCCTACGAGGAATTGGAGGCCCTTTCGCAATCCGGCCTGCTCGGCATCACCACTCCGTCAGACTATGGCGGCCTCGATATCTCCAACTCTGTTCTCGCCGAAATCATCGCCATCCTGGCCGAAGCCGATCCTTCGATCGCACAGATTCCGCAAAGCCATTTCTACATTCTAGAAGCGCTGCGCATCGACGGCAGCGAAGAACAGAAGAATTTCTTCTTTGCGAAGGCATTGGCCGGTGACCGCTTCGGCAATGCCTTCTCCGAACTCGGCACCACCACGGCTGGTCAATACAATACGCGCCTGACATCGGACGGGTTGGGCTATCGTCTCAACGGCCGCAAATTCTATTCGACCGGCGTGCTTTTCGCCGACTGGATCGCCATTTTTGCGCTGAACGCGCAGGACGACCTTACCATGTCGCTTGTTCCACGTGGTTCCGAGGGCATCCAGATTATCGATGACTGGGATGGTTTCGGCCAGCGCACATCCGGCAGCGGCACGACCATTTTGCACAATGTCTACGTCAACGCCGACGCCGTCGTTTTGCATCACAAAGGTTTCGAGCGGGCGACCACCATCGGTTCGGTCGGCCAAATCATTCATGCCGGCATCGATCTCGGCATCGCCCGGGCCGCTTTTGCCGAGACCGTCGAGCTTGTAAAAACGCAGGCACGTCCCTGGATGGACAGCGGCGTCGAGCGAGCTGCCGATGATCCGCTGACCATCGCGAGGATCGGTCAGATCGCCATTCGCATCGAGGCAGCCGCCGCCATGCTGGAACGTGCCGGCAAGAAGATCGATATCGCCCAGATCAACCCAACCGAAGACGATGTGATCGAGGCCACGCTTGCCGTGGCCGCTGCAAAAACCCTGACGACGGAAATAGCTATCGAAGCCTCGAATACGCTGTTCGAGCTCGCCGGTAGCTCCGCCACGCGCATCGGCCTCAATCTCGACCGTCATTGGCGCAACGCCCGAACCCACACGTTGCACGACCCGGTACGCGGGAAATATCATATCGTCGGCAATTACCATCTCAATGGCATGGCGCCGCCGAAGAACTGGACGTTATGAAAAGCGGAAAACTCGAGGACCTACTTGCCCTTGGCGGGCGAGCTAGGGATCAGCCGATATTCGAAGCGCGATAGTCTTCCTGCTCTTCGATTTCGATCCCCGGCCCGCTGCCGGCGACGAATTGTTCCAGCGTCATATTGTCGAGAATAGCCGCGATCGCGTCGCGGACTTCCGTCATGGAACGGCGCACATGACAGCGCTCCGGATCGGCGCAATCGTCACAGGCTTCGTAGGCGGTGCGGCTGGCGCAGCGAATCGGCGCAAGGGGGCCGTCAAGCGTGCGGATGACATGGCCGATGCGAATGTCGGAGGCAGGGCGCGACAGCGAATAACCGCCGCCGGGCCCCTTCTTCGAGCGCAGCACGCCGGCATTGCGCAGCTCCAACAGGATAGTGTCGAGGAATTTCTTCGGGATATTGTTGCGGGACGCGATGTCGTTGATAAAGGCAGTCTCGCCCGGCCCGAGACGAGCCAGGTCCACCAGTGCCTTCAACCCGTATTTTCCTTTTTTGGTGAGCATCGCTATCCGCTTTACTGCAAAGTCGATTGTTGAAGCCCGGTATGATTCGATCGAAACTCAACCGGCCTGACCTGTTCGTTATTAACTACGGAAGTAATCCCGTTGCTTCGTAGGAACAAGACAATAACTCACAAATTGTATAGTTTATATGAGTAAATTTAGGCAAATGTATCGCTTAAGCAACGATTTCGCAGTTTTTTGTAGCTTTACGCGGCACTGCTATCGAGTTTTGGCTTGCCTTGCTTGCGCTTGGTATAGTCGGCAACTTCCGACGCCACCTGCGCGGCAACGAAAACGGCATGCTCGATCACTTCGGGCAGACCCATAAGTTCGCCGAAAGTGCCGCGTGCCAAAGGTCCCGAAATGAACAGCGACGGTGCCGCTTTGCCACCCGCTCCGAGCGCCTGCGATACCATGTTGCAGGCAAGGCCGAGCCCTGTGGCATCGATGGCGAGATAGCCCGCATCCGCAAGCGCGCCGATCCAGCCCTGTGAGCTCAGAATGCCGCGATGGCCCGGTCCGGTCGTCACCACGACGGCATCGAATTCGCAATTGAGAATCTCACCCGAGCGACTGAGCCGCAGCGTACAGTCGATCACCTCGCCCTTCGCCTCTACGGATGCGACGGAGGCGGCGAAAACCTTAAGCCTGCCGGCGCGAATCGCCTCCTCGCTGACCGTCTCCACCTGCGGCGCGACGCGGAAGCGGTGCACATCCCAGAAGGGTCGCAAATGCCGCACCACGCGACGCCGCTCGTTGACCGGCATTGCCCGCCACAGATGCTGTCCCTGCGCGCGCACCTGATCGATCACGGCATGCCAACTCCGCCCCTCGCCTTCCGCTTCGCGAATGGCCGCACGCACACGCCTCAGAAGATCAACCGCCGTCCGCGACGGATGACTGACGAAATCGCCGAACAGCTCCTGCTTTATCGGCGCATGCCCGCGCGAGCGCAGGCCGCGTCGGGAAATTGCGGTGATCGGTCCTTTATGACCACGCAGATCGAGCGAGGCGATGACGTCGGCGGAGGTCAGGCCATTTCCGACCACCAGCACACGATCCCCGGCGCGGATGGCATCCAGGGCATCCGGCCGCGTCGGATCCACAACGAAACGCGGATGATCGGCAAGCGCATTTTGCAACGCCTGTGGCGGCAGCGGCGATGGATGGCTTGTGGCGATGACGAGAATATCCGCCTCCACACGCCGCCCAGCCTCGCCCGCAATCACCCAGCCGCCATCCAGGCGCCGAACATCCACAGCCCTCTCGGCCACATGGGTGATGGCGCCGCTATCGATAAACGGCTGCACCATGCTACCGATATAGCGACCAAAAAGCCCACGCCGCGGAAACAGACCGCCATTCGCCGCGACCGCCGTCCGGTCGCCCTCCAGCGCATTGCCTTCCTGAAGCCACCGCTGGAAATGCTCGGGATCGTCAGGAAACAGACTCATCTTCGCCGCCGGCACATTGATGCGATGCGCGGGGTCGTGTGTATCATAAGCAAGGCCCGCCCCAAGCCTCGTTCGGGGTTCGAAAATGAAAAGCTGCCCAGGCTGCAACGCTTGCGACCGGAGCAAATGAAAGGCCACTGCCGTCCCCGAAACGCCGCCGCCAATGATTGCGATGACAGGCCGATCGCGCGATTCGTGAGAACAAGTGGTCATCGTCAAATCCTTCCAGATCGATCGATTGCACGGAACAATTCGCCGACGGCATCGGAGTATGCCCCTGAGCACAGGAATATACTCTATAAATTTTATTGACAATACGATGCCGTTGCCAAGCCGGCGGTTTCAACGGCCATCAGCTTCGATATCACCTGCACAAACAAGTAGTTGGTTGTGCCGCGCACAACAGCGTTATTGCACCGCAGGATGCGAAAATCTTGGCATATACGGAACAAAGGCACATACTGCCGATTGTTCTGATACATGTTCTCTGGGAGGAGAAACATCATGGAACTACTCCACCTGCTCACCCCATTCGACTATATGCTGGTTCTGGTTCTCGCGGCCATTTTCGTATTCAGCGTGATGGAAGGCGGCGGCCATAAAAGGCATTAGCAAAGCCCCTCTGTGCCATAGCGTAATTTTCCCGATGCCCATTGATGGCTGATTGAAGGTTCGGTGCGCGTCCGCTGCTCGTCCCCCCTTTCCCCTGCTTCAATTCACAGGTTTGATCCTGCTCGGAAATCGATCGACAGATCGTTCGAGGAGCGCGGTTTGCGGAACAGTTCGGTTTTTCCGCAGTTACTCTTTTTTGAAAAAAGGAGAACGCGATGCCAGAGGAATTGAATGCAGGTTTCACAGGAAGCCCGGTAGAGCAGCCCGAGGGGGTGAAGAGGGTCATGAAGTCGGCAACTTCCCTGGCCAAGCGGGAAGCCCAAGCCGTCGCTACGGGAGCTCAAGAACACCAAACGACGTCAGCACTGATCCTGGGGATCGGGGCGATCATTTTTGGAATAGGCTACCTGATGGGAAGAAGCGCCGCTGAAAATGAGCGCTCACGTTACTGGTGGTAATTAATCACATTAACCAAATGCTGCGGCGCGACCGCCGGGAGTGGGCGCGGGGATAAGTGCGCGGCCAGTCGCTGCATGCATATCAGAGAAACGCCGAAATGGCGTTGTCGCGACCGCCCGTTTCGCGAGCCGTTGAACGACGGACAAAGCGAGACAACCGTCCATTCCAACATATGGAACTTCCTTGAAGACCAGCGGTTAGATCAGGAGGAGTTATGGATTTGGGCACGGCCATGCACGAAAGCCACCTTGCGCTCATTCTTTACGCTGGAGCCGTCATCGCGATGGGTTGCATTCTGATCATCGCGACGCTGGTTGCGCCGGATGCTGATTACTCAAATCGCCTTCCAGCATCGCCTTATGCAATCAATCATGTGCAATGAAGGCGCGCCTGCTCACATAGTCGCACGGCAGACTAAATGCGAGTGTTCAATACCCGCCCTGAGTAGATCGTGTTCAAGAAATCCCCAAAAACCCGCTGTATTCAAGGCAAAGCCGGAATCGGCTCTACCAAACTTTTTACGTGTTCAACCACAATTCGTGCCTAACTGAGATTCAGAAAAGACTGACACGCCGGGCACACCGACGCGCATGTTGTCCTGTCCCACAACCGTGCGCTCTGGTGAACACGCACGGCAGCGCATGAAAACAAAGAACCGCAAAGAGCCATGATTTTCAACACATGGAAGAGACTTCCGCGCGCGTGACTGCCCTGCAGACACAGCAGCAGCTTGCTATCCAGAGTCTTCAGATCGCGAATACCGAGCCCTCGGCCAGTTCCGCGTCCGACCAGTCGCAATCGACCTTGAAGGTCTCGCGCGACGGAGCCTTCGCATATTGGGCAAAGCCGCCGTCGCGTTCGGAACCGAAGGTCCAACATTCAAAAGCACGGTCGTCGACATAGGTGCGCAGAAGATTGCGCACGATCACCCGCTCGCCAATGCGGGCCGCGTCCACTCCGTTACCCACGGCAACGATAGGGCGCAACAATCGGCGCCTTGGATACGCGGGAAGGCCAGGGCCTCGCCGGTCCAACTCGCATCTTCGTCTTCCGAAGAGCTGAAGCCCGTGCCGCCGCCCTCTTCAGTGCCGCTGCGGCTTTTCATGAACGCGATGCCGTCCTCCGTGGAGGCAAGCGGAATGGATTCGAAGATCGGAAGATCGGTGCTGAGAACACCACCGAGAAGGGCCGAAATCGGAAGATCGACAGACCTGCCGAAGATATCCCAGCAGGCAACGTCGAAGGCGCTCTTTGCGTTGTTCTGGCCGGTGAGAACGCTGGACATGATATTCTGGATGCGGTTGAGCGCACGCGGGTCTTCACCGATCAGGTAAGGCGCAAGCTCGCGAAGCGCCTCGCGGGTCCCTCCTGCAAAGAGCGGCAGATAGTTGCCGGACAAGATCGCGGCCTCACCCCACCCTTCAATCCCGTTGTCGGTGATGATCCGCACAAGATTCGACGGCTGTTGTTTGGCCGCACGCCCTTTCGACATGACATAGGTGCCATGCGAATAGGTCAGCTTGTATTCGTAGAGTTCGATGGCGGCGATCTTCATCTTGCTTCCTGTGGCGAGGGTTGTCTGATCGAAAAACTTTCTTGCGAAACGCTCTGCGCGTTCAGGAACATTTCACCAGGGCAGCCCTTGTCACAACCGAGATTTCTGAAATATCAGCCCCAGAAAATCTGAGGCTCGATGTGTCGGTCAATCCGCAAATCCGGAACACTCTTCATCTCAACGCGCTGCGCGCATTGGAAGCGTCCGCGCGGCTTGGAGGTTTTGCCCAAGCCGCAGGTGAATTGCTGGTCACCCCAGGAGCTGTGGCGGCCCAGATCAAGATCTTGGAAGCAGAGTATGGAGCGGCATTGTTCGAACGCCATGCCAAAGGCGTGCGGCTAACGCCGCTCGGAGAGAGCGTCAAAACCGATTTGACGCTGGCTTTCGACGCGATTGAGGCCGCCGCACGCAATCTTCGACGTCAGGCAGCTCCGCATAAAGTACATATTGTCACTTCGCCAGCGCTTGCCGAACTCTGGCTCGGTCCGCGAGTTCCCGAACTCGCCGCCTCACTGGGAAGCATCGATATTTCGGTGACGGCTGTCGAGGAGCCGCCGAACCTGAAACGCAGCGCCTTCGATATCTGCCTTTTCTACATCGATCGCCTCGAAAAGGGTTATCGACTGGTTGAGGAGGAAGAGCTCGAACCCGTATGTATCCCATCGCTGGCCGAGCAGCTTCGTCATCCGAGCGATCTTTCTTCCACTCGATGCATTGCCGATGTTGTCTGGGAGGACTGGAAAGTCTGGGCAGCCGCCGCCATGCCGGATCAGCCTTTCTCTCCGCACGGACCTGGCTTTTCGCTTTACTCAGTTGCAGTTCAGCAAGCTCTTCTCGGCGCCGGCGTATTAATTGGGCGCCGTAGTCTTATCCGCCAGCACCTCGAAAGCGGCGCCCTCGTCGCACCCTTCAAAAAAACCGTTCCACTGGGCTTGAAGATTGCGACCTGGTTGCTGCCGGAAAGCAGAAATAATCGCGCGGTCGAAGGCGTGGCGGAAGCCTTGGTCAGAACCGGCTCGTCGCGGGAATAGTGCGCTTCGAACGAGTTCCCATGTAGGGCTGGATCGAACGACACGCATCACGACGTCTTCTTTGGGCGCCAAGTTCGAGGTCTGGCGTGATCGTCGTGGTCGACATTTAGCCCCTGATGCGCAGGCCAGCCACTTGATCATCCGAGCGCTGCCCGGCTGCATCGGGACGGAGAGCCAGATATTCGAACAGCCGCGCCACAGCTTCTGCACCGGGATCGATGTGACCTTCGAGTTGCTTGGCATTGATGTAGGCGGCGCGTCCTGCCTTGGCATGAACGAGTGTGGCGGTCAGGTTCGCGCCCGCGCGAGCCGCTTCTGCTGCTGCAGCGAAGCCTTCGTCGAGGGCATCCAGTGCGGGCGAGAGAGCATCGACCATTGTGCGATCCCCCAGACGCGCACCACCGATCTCCTGCATTCGCGAAAGACCCGCTTTCAGTGCTTCTCGAATGGTCAGCCCGCTGGACGCGCCGTCGCCGGCTGCGGCAAAGAAGATCGCGAGCAATACGCCCGAGGAGCCTCCCATGGTCTGGCTAAGTTCCTGCCCCATGGCGCGGAAAAGCTGCGTGTGATCGGAGAGTGGGAGACGATCGAGTGCCTCGATTAACGCACGGGCCGCACCGGCCAAGGTCGAACCGGTATCGCCGTCGCCCGACTTTGCATCGAGCGCGTTCAGATCCCTCTCCGCCTCGATGAGCAGATTGCAGCAATCCGTCAGAAACCGGCGGGTGGGTTCGTGCCTGGACGCAAGTGGAGCGATTGGTGTCAACCCGTCGGGGAGCGAAAGGACGCCAACCGGTTTGATAGCGGTCACGCCCGGCCAGGCCGGAAGCGCAACCGGCTTAGACAAAAGCGCCAGTTCCGTCTTGTCGGCCGGAAAGACCGAAATAGAGAACCCTTGCATGTCGAGCGACGTCATCATCGCAGCCGGTCCGATAATGTGCGAAACCTTTTCCGCGATAGCCGATTGCGCGAGTTCATGGACGATGACCGACATTTCCAGAATCGAGGTGCCGCCGAGATTGTTCACGAGGACGACATGGGGTCTGTCGTCCATCGTTGCGGCGAGACGCTCGACCATTGCGGCAACCGCAGCTCTCACACCGGAATACTCAACCTGCTCGACACCGGCCTCGCCATGAATGCCGAGACCGAGTTCGGCGCGGCCTGCGGGAATCCGGTTCTCTTTCGGAGAGCCCGGCACCGTGCAGGTGTCGAGCGACATGCCGATCGAGCTGATGGCGGCGATGACCTTGCGAGCGGCGTCGGCAACGGTCTCAAGATCAGCGCCGCTTTCGGCCACGGCACCCGCAATCTTATGGACGAAGAGCGTTCCGGCCACGCCACGGGACTGCGGGAGATCCGGCAACGCGATGTCATCATCGACGATGACCATGCTGACGTTCATACCAAAGGCGCGGGCGCGCTCTGCCGCCAGGCCGAAGTTGAGGCGGTCGCCGGTATAGTTCTTCACGATCAGCAGGCAGCCGGCCGGTCCGGTGACCGCCAGGATACCGGCAAGGATCGCATCGACACTCGGAGAGGCAAAGACATCCCCACATACCGCCGCGGTGAGCATCCCCTTGCCGACGAAACCCGCGTGCGCGGGCTCGTGACCCGAGCCGCCGCCAGAGACGATCGCCACCTTGCTCTTGTCCCAATCGGAACGGACGACGACGCGGATATGCGGATAGCCATCGAGACGGCTGAGTGCGCCGCCAGATGCGGCCAGAAGACCGTCGATTGCTTCGGTGACCGCGTTTTCTTTGCTGTTGAGGAACTGTGACATTATCGCCTCCCTTAAACTAAGCGCATGCCGGCCGCGTCGAAGTAGAGCGGCTTGTTCGGCTGAATCTTAATGGTTTCGCCACCCTTGAGCCTGGTATGGGCGTCGGTGACGGTGATCAGATTGTGTTTCTTGAACGAAAGATGCAGGCGGGTCTGATCGCCGAGATGCTCGACGCGGGTGACAGTCGCCTCCTGTCCATCGCCTTGATTGATATGTTCCGGGCGCAAACCTATTGATTTGGCCCTCGCGGGAGCATCGGGAAACAACTCCGCCGGAACCACGTTTATGCGTGGCTGCCCGAGGCGCGTCGCGGCATAAATGCTCACCGGCTGTTCGTAGATTTCGCGCGGAGAACCGAACTGCACGAGCCGGCCTTCATGCAGAACGCCGACATGGGTCGCCATGGTCATCGCCTCGACTTGATCGTGGGTGACATAAAGCAGCGTTGCACCGGACTTGGCCTGAATGCTTTTGAGTTCGACGCGCAGATCGGCGCGCAGTTTCGCATCGAGCGAGCTTAGCGGCTCATCCATCAGATAGATCTGCGGGTTTCTGACCAGCGCGCGTCCGATCGACACACGCTGCATCTCGCCGCCGGAAAGCGCCGTCGCCTTGTTGTCGAGCTTGTGGGAGATCTGGAGGATTTCCGCGATCGCGTTCACTTTCTCGTCGATCGTCCGTTGCGGCGTCTTCAGCAACGGCGACTTCAGGGGGAATTCCAGGTTCTGACGGACCGACAGGTGCGGATAGAGCGAGTATTGCTGGAACACCATCGCAACATTGCGCTGCGCCGGCGTCAACCCACGCATGGACCGCCCACCGATCATCACCTCGCCGACATCGGGATTATCGAGCCCTGACACCATCCGCAAAGTCGTCGTCTTGCCGGCGCCCGTCGGTCCAAGAAGAACCACGAACGACCCGTTGGGGACGATCATCGAGACCTCATCAAGTGCCCGATGGCCGGCAAAGGATTTGGTGATGTTTTTCAGGATGACCTCAGCCATGACGCAACACTCCCTCGTTGGCCTCGGAAACAAGCGCGTTTCCGGTCGCAGAGTCAAAGATCGTCAGGTTTCTGGAATCAAAATCCAGACCGATCAGATCGTCGACGCGTGCGGATTGGTTGGACGGTGTACGGGCCTTGATTTCGCCATGCGGCGTATCGATCGTGACGATTTGCGTCGTGCCGAGATATTCGACGGCCACAACCCGGCCCCGGTAAATTGAATCGTCATTAAACCTGATGTGCTCAGGCCTGACGCCGAGCGCCAGTTTGCCTAGACGTTCATCACGAGATTCCGGCACCTTGACCCTGTGCCCTGAGAGGCTCACGAAGTTGCTGCCTGCCGTGACCGAACCCTCGAATTCCAGGAAATTCATCGGCGGCGAGCCGATGAACTTTGCGACGAATTTCGTTGCCGGCCAATCGTAGATCTGCTGGGGCTTGCCGAACTGTTCGACAACCCCATGGTTCATCACCACAATCTTATCGCCCATCTGCATGGCTTCCAACTGGTCATGGGTCACATAGACCGTGGTGGCGCCCATGCGATCATGCAAAGCCCGCAACTCTTCCGCCATGTGCTCGCGGAACTCGGCGTCGAGAGCGCCCAAAGGCTCGTCCATGAAGAAGGCTTTTGGATTGCGCACGATGGCGCGGCCAAGCGCGACACGCTGCCGGTCGCCACCGGAGAGGCCACCAACCGGTTTGTCGAGGATGTTTTCGATCCTCAGGATCTTTGCGACTTCCGCCACCCGCATCGCGACCTCCGCCTTTCTCATGCCCTGGCTGACCAGCGGATAGGAAATGTTCTTGCGGACGTTCATGTGCGGATAAAGAGCGAACATCTGGAAGACGAAGGCGATGTCGCGCTCGCTCGCCCTCTTCATACCCACCTCTTCGCCACCGATGTAGATTTCACCGCTGGTTGGAAGCTCGAGACCGGCCATCATCCGGAGCGTCGTCGTCTTGCCGCATCCGGACGGTCCGAGAAGCATGAAGAATTCGCCATCTTCAACGGTGAAGGTCGAGGATTTGACCGCATTGAAAGCCCCAAAATCCTTGCGCACATTCTGAATTCTGATCTGTGCCATGGTTCACTCCGGAAAGTGGCTGACGATGATGAACATGACCGTTCCGACCAGCGTCACGAGGAAAGAGTAGGAGTAGAGCGATAGCGACAGGGGCTGCATCAGCATGACGACGCCGAGCGCGATCAGGACTGACGCCAGCATTTCCCATGCGTCGCGGCGCAAGCGGAATAGGCGATTGAGAAAGGTCGTCATTTGCGTACCGCTCCGAAGGTAATGCCGCGCAGGAGATGTTTACGAAGCAGGATCGTGAAGACCATGACCGGAACCAGGAAGATGGTTGCACCTGCGGCGACGGCTGGCCAGTCCTGGCCGCTGACCCCGATGATCGTCGGAATGAACGGCGGCGCCGTCTGCGCATTGCCCGATGTGAGCAGCACCGCAAAAGCATATTCGTTCCAGGCGAAGATCAGGCAGAAGATCGCCGTCGATGCGATGCCGGTGACGGCTTGCGGCAGTACGACCTTGTAGAAAGCCTGGAAGCGCGTGTAGCCGTCGATCAACGCAGCCTCCTCGTATTCGATCGGGATTTCATCGATGAAACCCTTGAGCAGCCACACCGAGAGAGACAGGTTGACGGCGGTGTAGAGCAGGATCATGCCGGCATGCGTATCGCTGAGGCCGAGCGATCGGAACATCAGGAAGATCGGGATCGCGACGGCAATCGGCGGCATCATGCGGGTTGAAAGAATGAAGAACAGCAGGTCATCCTTCAGCGGCACCTTGAAGCGCGAGAAGGCATAAGCCGCTGCTGTACCGAGCACGATGCATAGGACCGTCGAGCCGAAACCGATGATGACGGAATTGTAGAACCGCTCTGCAAAGCGCGAGGCGCCGGTAATGATCACCCCGTCCTTGCGCACCAGCTTGTCATACCATGTCGTAGGCTCGCCGAGTGCCTCGAGCTGATCTTCCGGCACACGGGTACGGGTGGTGAAGAGATTGACGTATCCCTCCACCGTCGGCTGGAAAACTAGCTTCGGCGGATAGGCAATCGCGTCGGCCGGCGATTTGAAGCCGGTCGCGATGATCCACAACAGCGGAAGAAGCGTGATGACGGAATAGAGGACGACCAGAATACCGGCAAACCACTTCTGACGCCCGGACGGCTCGGTTACGGAATAGCTGCTCATCGTTGTTTCACCTTGTTCAGAGCTTTGACGTAGATCGACGCGAGGCCGAAGACGGTGACGAAAAGAATGACCGCATAGGCGGATGCATAGCCGGTGCGCCATTGCTCGAAAGCGGCGCGCTTCAGGTTGATCGACGTCAGTTCGGTGATCGATCCCGGACCGCCACCGGTCAGTTGCACCACCAGGTCGAACATCTTGAAATTCTCGATGCCGCGGAAGAGGACGGCCAGCATCAGGAACGGTAGCACCATCGGGATGGTAATAGTCCAGAATTGCCGCCACTTGCTCGCGCGGTCACATTCGGCCGCCTCGTAGATGCTGTTTGGAATGGAACGCAGTCCCGCAAGGCAAATCAGCATTACGAAGGGCGTCCACATCCAGGTGTCCACGATGACGATCGCCCACGGCGCCAGCGAGGTGCTCGCGATCATTGAGAAGCTGGAGGGATCTTGCCCCGTCAGGAAGCCGACCACATAGTTGAAGAGACCGATTTGCGGCTGGTACAGGAAGGTCCAGAAATTGCCGACAACCGCGGGGCTCAGCATCATCGGAAGGACGATGATCGTCGTCCAAAGGTCGTTGCCGCGAAACTTCTTGTTGATCAGATAGGCGAGCGAAAAGCCGATCAGAACCTGCAGGACGATAGTCCAGATCAGGAAATGCGCGGTGGCCTGCATGCTCTGCCAGATATCGCTATCGGTTAGGATGTTCAGGTAGTTCCGCAAACCCACAAACTCAATTGGCGCGTTAGGTCGGTTCACCCGGAAGTTCGTAAAACTGAGCCGGATCGTCCAGATCAATGGAAAGATGTTGATGGCAAGCAGCAACACGATCGACGGCGCTACGAAGAGCCAGGCTATGGCGCGATCAGATAGGCCCCTGACACGGGTCGCGATTGCAGGCGGAGTCGCACTGGCTATGCGATCGATCGGTGAGTGGAGCATGTCCGTCTCCTTGGTATGAAGATAATAATAGGCGGGGCCGGCTTGGTCCGCGCAGCCGGCCCTGCGCGACGCTCACTGCTGGGAGGAAGCGGATGTCAGCGTCAGTATTTTCCGTCGTCCTGGAAGACGCCCTTCCAATCCTTCACGAGGCCGTCGAGCGCGTTTTTCGCGCTACCCTGGTTTGCGACCACATAGTCGTGGAAGCGTTTCTGGGATGCCTGCAGGAGAGATGCGTAGGACGGTTCGGCCCAGAAATCTTCCACGATTGCCATGGAATCGAGGAACGGCTTGGCGTAGGGCTGACTGGAGGCAAAGCTCGGGTCGTCGACGACCGCCTTCAACGCTGAATAACCGCCAAGCTTCCACCATTTCTGCTGGATCTCGGGCTGGCCGAACCATTTGATATACTCAAGCGCTTCCGTCTTCTTGTCAGAGGTGGCCACCACGGAAATACCCTGCCCCCCAAGCTGGGCGAACTGTGCACCATTTGGGCCGGCTGGATTAGGGAAGTAACCAGTCTTGTTGCCACCGACGTTCGCGTCGGCGTTGATGCCCGGCCAGGTGAAGGTGAAGTTCATCTGCAGGGCGACCTGGCCGGATTTGTAGGCATCGACGTCTTCGGTCATGTAGGCGTCGGAATGGCCGGGCGGCGTGCAGCAATCGTAGAGCTGCTTGTATTTTTCGAGACCCGCGACTGCTCCGGCCGAGTTCACGAAACCCTCGAGATCATAGGGCTTCTTCGGATTCTGGTACTGGAAACCGTAGCTATAGAGTGCATTCATCGCACCCATGGTGATGCCTTCGGAACCGCGCTCCGTGTAGATTGCCGCGCCGTAGACTTTCTTGCCGTCGATTTCGCGCCCCTGGAAGAACGCGGCGATGTCGACCAGTTCGTCCCAATTCTTCGGAACGGCGAGATCACGGCCAAACTTCTTCTTGAACTCGGCCTGAATTTCTGGGCGTGAGAACCAGTCCTTGCGATAGGTCCATCCGACGACATCCGCGAATGCCGGCATTGCCCAATAGTTCGGCGTGTTCTTCGGCCACTCGGCGTATCCGACCACGGTCGCCGGGATGAAGTCGTCCATCTTGATTCCTTCTTTGTCGAAGAAATCGTTGAGCTTCACGTATTGCCCGTTTTCCGCCGCGCCGCCGATCCACTGGCTGTCGCCGATCAGCAGGTCGCAGAGCTTGCCGCTGGAATTCAATTCGTTGAGCATGCGGTCTGCGAAGTTCGGCCACGGCACGAATTCGTAATGCATCTTGTTGCCGGTCTTCTTCTCGAAATCCTTGCTAAGCTCCACGAGCGCATTGGCGGGATCCCAGGCTGCCCAGCACAGGGTAAGGTCTGCGGCCTGCGCATGCGAAGCCGTACCTGCAGACACAGCGATATACATCCCGGCAGCGAGTGCCGAGTTCATCAATAGAGACTTCATAACTGGGATCCTCCCGTTGAACCTCTCGACCTCCATCGAGAGGGTAAATGAAAGCGTTGCGGCAAGGGCGTTGCGAAACGCATTCCCCTGCCGGTTTCTCCGACTTCCTTTTCAGTTTCTGGCCACCGAGGCCGTCACAACAAATTAATAACTGAGGTGCGGACCTCAATGCAAGCAAATTTTGAGGTCCGCACATCAATTCTTGCATTTTTCAATTTTTTGGAGGAAATGTGGCTGACTTAAAATCGATTGGAGCCTACATGCGGCCAACAGCAAAAGACCTCGCGGAAGCGGCCGGCGTCAGCCTCGCGACCGTGGATCGCGTCCTGAACGACCGTCCGAATGTGAGCAAGAAAGCGGTTCGCAGCGTCCACGAAGCCATTGAACGCATTGGCTTTATTCGCAATCCCGCTGCCGTCAGCCTGGCACGCAATAAAAGCTACCGCTTCAGGTTTGTCCTGCCCAAGTCTGGAGATCTTTATCTGCGCGAGCTTTTACGGCGAGTGGAGGATTTGGGGGCAGTCCTCAAGGGCGACCTAACGGATATCGACTATGTTCAAATCCCGACGGAAGACGCGCATGGCGTTGCAAAGTACCTCGCCGGAATAAGCGAGGACGAAGTCGACGGCGTAGCCCTCATGGCGCCTGAGTCGCCTCAAGTGCGCGATGCCTTGGCGCGGCTTCTCGAAAGAGACATCAAGGTCGTGCAATTTCTATCGGGTCAGGAAAAGCTCCCAGCGGCCGATTTCGTTGGCGTGGACAACTTCGCGGCGGGGGCGACCGCCGGAAAGCTGATAGGCACCTTTGTCTGCCGGGCGCCGGGCAAGGTGATGGTTGTCGCGGACACGATGCAATCACTCGATAGCATTCAGCGCAGGCATGGCTTTGATACGATCATCAATGAGCGATTTCCGTATCTTAGGTCTCTTCCATCCATAGAGACGCATGCTGACGAAAAGCGCGCAAACCAGATCATCGCCCGCGTCCTTGAAAACAACAAGGACATCATTGGCGTCTACGTATTGAGCTCCGAAGCGCGCATGCCGTTGGCGGCAACGGCGGCTAACATTGATCTCGTCAATCTCTCGGTGGTCGTCCATGAGCGTACCCCTTTCAGCGAAGAAGCGTTGCGCGACGGCCGCATAGATGCCGTTATCGCCCAGGATCCCGGTCACGCCGTACGCAGCGCGATCCGCATCATGCGGGCCCGTGCGGACTCCCGCGAGCCGCTCGCCGAACAGGAGCGCATCAGGATCGAGGTTCTTCTCAAGGAGAATCTTTAGATACCGTTAGCCCTGCACGCGGAAATTCCCTTGCCGTCGAGGTGCGCACCTCAACCGGCAGCTACGGGTTGGCCTGCAGCCTTCTCGAACTGACTGGGAACCAATTGCGAGGCTGTCGGGTTGAAAATCAGAACGTCGGCGGCGTGCAGGCGCTGATCACTTCGCAAGGCACGGCACCGACACACCGGAACCGATGAGGACGTCGGCTCTCGAAGTAGTAGGCATCACCCGGACCAAGGATCCGCCGCTCGTCGTCCACCGTGACTTCGAGCCTTCCGGAAAGGACGATGCCGCTCTCCTCCCCTTCGTGCACGAGCGGAACCTTTCCGGTATCGGATCCCGGCTGATAGACCTCCTTCAGCATCTGCAGGCTGCGCCCGAACATGCTCTCACCCACCTGGCGATAGGAGATGCCTCCCTTCCCGATCTCGACCAGTTCCTCGGCTGCGTAGAACGCCTTCTTCGGCGTTTCGGGCTCAAGGGCGAAGAACTCCGCCAGCCCGACCGGGATGCCATCGAGAATGCGCTTCAGCGCGCCGACGGATGGATTCGAGCTGTTGGATTCAATGAGCGAGATTGTCGAGTTCGGTACACCCGTCTTCTTGGCGAGTTCTCGCTGGGACAGGTTGTGAGCGGTTCGCACGTACCGGAGTCGGCTTCCGATGTCGAAGGTCATGGCGGCTGTTGGTGTTGTTCAAGATAGCTAAAACCATAGACGAGATTTTCACGATTTCAACGAGTTAATAAAGTGCAGAAAAGGACTTGTTTGATCTTGGAAAATACCGGAAGTCTCATCCAGATTTATGGAGGACACGATGGACCAGATCCCGATGAAGAACGAACCCGCACTCGACAATTTCTGGATGCCGTTCACGGCGAATCGCCAGTTCAAGTCGGCTCCTCGCCTGCTCGCATCCGCCGAGGGCATGTACTACACCGACGTCGACGGGAATCGCGTTCTCGATGGCACGGCTGGTCTCTGGTGCTGCAACGCAGGACATGGCCGCAAGAAAATTTCCCAGGCGGTCGAGCGCCAGCTCTCGACCATGGATTACGCTCCGACCTTCCAGATGGGCCATCCCATCGCCTTCGACTTCGCCGCAAAGCTGGCTAAGATCGCTCCGGGCGGTCCCGATGCCAAGCTCGACCGGGTCTTCTACACCGGGTCCGGTTCCGAGTCCGTCGACACCGCACTTAAGATCGCTATCGCCTACCAGCGTGCAATCGGACAGGGCACCCGCACACGCATCATCGGCCGCGAGAAGGGCTATCATGGCGTCGGCTTCGGCGGCATCTCCGTCGGCGGCCTGGTCAACAATCGCCGCGTATTCCCGCAGATCCCTGCCGACCACATGCGCCATACTCTCGACATCGAGCGCAATGCGTTCTCCAAGGGCCTGCCGCAGCACGGTGTCGAGCTTGCCGACGATCTCGAACGGCTCGTTCAGCTTCATGGTGCCGAAACGATTGCCGCCGTCATCGTCGAACCGATGTCCGGGTCGGCTGGCGTCGTCCTGCCGCCCAAGGGTTATCTGGAGAAGCTGCGCGCCACGGCCGACAAATATGGCATCCTGCTGATCTTCGACGAAGTCATCACGGGCTTCGGACGTCTCGGCACTCCGTTCGCGAGCGATTATTTCGGCGTCGTTCCCGACCTCGTGACGACGGCGAAAGGGCTCACCAATGGCACCATTCCGATGGGCGCGGTCTTCGCCAGCCGGAAGGTCTACGACGGCCTGATGGTCGGCCCAGAGAACGCGATCGAGCTGTTCCACGGCTATACCTACTCTGGCCATCCCGTTGCGTGCGCCGCGGGCATCGCCACACTCGAGATCTATGAGGAGGAAGGGCTTCTCACCCGTGCCGCGGAAGTCGCCGATCATTGGCAGGAAGCGCTCCACTCGCTGAAGGGCCATCCGCACGTGGTCGATATCCGCAATCTCGGTCTAGTCGGCGCAATCGAACTCGCGCCCCGTGACGGAGCACCCGGCACGCGCGCCTACGACGTCTTCGTGGATTGCTTCAACAAGGGTCTGCTCATCCGTGTGACCGGAGACATCATCGCATTGTCGCCGCCGCTCATCGTGGAGAAGAGCGAAATCGACCTGATCGTTTCCAGGATCGGCGACGCCCTGAAGCGGGCTGCCTGAGGCTGAGGGATGAGATGACGAGGAAGAAGGTCCGCATCGCAATCAACGGCTTCGGTCGCATAGGCCGGACTATCCTGCGGATTCTCCTGAACAACCGCCAGGATTTCGAGCTCGTCCTCATCAACGATGTCGCCCCGCTGGAGAGCTGCGCGTATCTGTTTCAGTACGACAGCGTCTTCGGTCCATGGCCGGAGGAAGTCGAAGCTCTCGATCAGGCTCTGCAGATCGGCCCGAGGGTCTTCCCTTTCCATAATGTCCGCGACGTTCGATTCCTGGATCTGACAGGGGCCGATGTATTCCTCGAATGCACCGGGCAGCCCTATACGCGCGAGTTCATTTCCCGCGCGCTAGGAGCCGGTGCAAAGCGGGTTCTAGTCTCCGGCCCCGCCGAGGCCGCCGATGTTACTGTGGTTTTGGGTGCGAATGAGGAAATGATCGGCGACCACAATATCGTCTCCAACGCCTCGTGCACCACCAATGCACTCGCTCCTCTGTTAAGGGTCATAGACGACGCCTACGGTATTGTGGGCGGGCAGATGACGACGGTCCACTGCTATACGGGCAGCCAGCCAACGGTCGATCAGCCAAAGGGCGATCCGGCGCGAAGCCGGGCAGCAGCCCTGTCAATGGTCCCGACTTCGACGAGTGCACACAGACTGCTGGGCAGCATCCTCCCGGGGCTTGCGGGGAAGATCGAGGCGCGCGCCATAAGAGTTCCGACGGCCAGCGTATCCGCCATCGACCTGACGGTCTCGCTCAGGATCGAACCGACCCTGTCCGATGCCCGAACCCTGTTGCGGAATGCTGTACAGGCATCGCCAGTGATGGGATGGATCGAACGTCCCTTGGTCTCGGTCGACATGCGCGCCCGGCCTGAATCGCTTGTCGTCTCCGGCCCCGAGATCTCCATGTCGCCCGGAGGACTGCTGCGCGTGTTCGGCTGGTACGACAACGAATACGGTTTTGCGAGCAGAATGCTCGATGTTGCCGCGATTCTCGGCGCCAAGGTCGGCTAGGCGCCGTCCGACGCCCTGGTGCCTCGCTTTGGCTTCGTCGCCAGCACGTTCCGGATCGAGAAGCTCGAGTGGATTCGGAGTACGCCGGGCAGCGTCGAGAGGATTTCCTTGTGGATTCGTTCGAAGTCTCCCGCATTGGCGACCTCCACGCGAAGCAGGTAATCCGAACCGCCAGTCATCAGAAAGCACTCGCGGATTTCAGGATATCGTCTCACGGCGGCCTCGAAGCGATCGAGATGATCCTCGGTCTGACGCTCGAGCGTTATGTTGATGATCACGGCGATGCTCGTCTCGACGTTCGAGGTGTCAACGAGAGCCGTATAGCCGCGAATTACGCCCGACTCTTCCATAATCTTGATACGCCGCATGCAGGCGGACGGTGAGAGGCCGACGTCCTCAGCCAGCTTGGCGTTCGACGTTCTGGCATCGAGGCGCAGAAGGCGAATGATGTTGCGATCGATCGCATCCAGAGACGGCATGATGGAATCCTCTAATTTTTCGTCTTTTCCTCTTCCAGATACGCCATTTTCGAATAATCGAACACTCTTTGATGGGAAATTCGACGATTGTTTCAATAAAATCCCAAGTGTGCCAGGAGCGGAGGGTCGAATATGCAAACGGTCAGGTTGGACGAACTGCACGTCGATGAAGTCGGCGGTGTAGAGGGTGCGTCAGGCTATCTCACGATCGATCTCGCGGCGCTCAGTCGAAATTACCAGGCACTTGCCGCCAAGGCAGCGCCAGGTCGTGCGGCGGCTGTCGTCAAGGCCGACGCCTACGGTCTCGGGGCCGAACGAGTTGCAAAGACTGTCTATGAGAATGGCTGCCGCCATTTCTTCGTCGCGCAGTTCGTGGAAGCGGCAAGACTCCGCCCGGCTCTGCCGCAGGATGCGCACGTATTTGTTCTGAACGGCCTGCAGCCTGGCAACGAGGACATCTGCGCCTACGAGAACATTATCCCGGTCATCAATTCCATCGAGCAATGGAAGAACTGGGCGAGAACGGCGCGCAAGCTCGGACGCAGATTGCCCGCCGCCGTACAGTTCGACACCGGGATGTCGCGCCTCGGACTTCCCCCGGAAGAACGCCGTCTCCTTGCCGAGGAGATCGCCCTCGGGTCTGATGTCGAAATCCTGTTCCTTATGAGCCATCTCGCTTCGGCTGATGACGACGAGAGCATTCAGAACTGGGAGCAGCTTGAAGAGCTTCGTAAGATCGCCTTTGAATTCCCCGGCCACGAGCTTTCCTTCGCAAATTCCGGCGGCCTGTTCCTTGGCAAACCCTATCGCATCGGCCTCGCGCGCCCCGGCATCGCCCTCTATGGAGGCGCGCCATCTGCTTTGCCGAGCCCGATGGATGCCGTGGTGCGCCTGGATGTCGCCGTCGTGCAGACGCGAACTGTGCCCGCCGGCACCAAGATTGGATACGGCGGAGTTCACGTCGCAAGCAGGGAGACCCGGCTCGCCACCATCGCGGCGGGATATGCGGACGGTCTGCCACGCAGCCTCAGCGACCGTGGTGCGGTGTACTTCGACGGCGTTCGTCTCCCGATCGTCGGACGCGTATCCATGGACAGCATCACCATCGACATCAGCGCGCTGCCCGAGGGCGCAATCCGGCTGGGGAGCCTCGTCGAAGTGATCGGTCCCAATCGAACGCTCGAAGACGTCGCCCGCGAGGCGGGAACGATCTCGTACGAAATCCTGACCGGACTCGGTCATCGCTATCATCGTCAATATCGCTAACGGCCGGAAGAGCCGCATTCGGAAGAGGGTATCATGAAAGTCGCAGTCCTGGGCGCAGGCATCGTTGGCGTCACCTCCGCATACCAGTTAGCAAAGGCCGGACATGAAGTCGTGGTCGTCGACCGCCAGGCAGGCCCCGCGCTTGAGACGAGCTTCGCCAACGCGGGTGAGGTTTCCTTCGGCTACTGCTCGCCGTGGGCTGCTCCCGGCATCCCACAAAAGGCCTTGAAGTGGATCTTCATGGAGCACGCTCCGCTGATCCTTCGCCCGAAGCTCGACGCCGCGATGCTGTCCTGGATGGCGAAGATGCTCTTGAATTGTACGTCGGAACGGTACGCGCTCAACAAGAGCCGCATGCTCCGCCTCGCCGACTACAGCAGGATCGCGCTTGCCGATCTCCGGGCCGAAACCGGGATCGCATATGACGAGCGCATGCAGGGCACGCTTCAGCTCTTCCGGACGCAGGCGCAGCTAGATGCATCCGCCAAGGACGTGAAGGCTCTGGCAGCAGACGGTATCCCGTATGAAGTCCTCGAGCGTGATGGCTGCATTCGGCACGAACCCGCCCTCGCCCACGTTCGCGATAAGATCGCTGGCGGCCTCCTGACGCCCAAGGATGAGACCGGGGACTGCTTCAAGTTCACGAACGCCCTCTCAAAGAAGGCCGAGGAACTTGGCGTGCTCTTCTCGTACGGGACCTCGATCAAAGGGCTGGACGTCGAGGCCGGACGCGTGCGCGGCGTCGTGACCGAGAACGGCAGGATTTCCGCCGACGCGGTTGTCGTGGCGCTTGGAAGCTATTCTCCGCTGCTGCTGAAGCCGTTCGGAATCAAGCTTCCCGTCTATCCGGTGAAGGGATACTCGCTGACCATCCCAATCACGGATGCTTCGAGAGCGCCGGAGTCGACCGTGATGGACGAGACGTACAAGATCGCCATCACGCGTCTGGGTGACCGCATTCGTGTCGGCGGCATGGCTGAAATCTCCGGATACACGAACGATCTCGGCCAGAAGCGCCGCGCGACGCTCGAACATTCCGTGACCGACCTATTCCCTGGCGGCGACGCCTCCAAGGCGAGCTTCTGGTCTGGTCTCCGGCCGATGACACCCGACGGCACTCCGGTGATCGGCCCGACGAAGATTGCAGGCCTCTATCTGAACACGGGGCACGGTACCCTTGGGTGGACGATGAGTTCCGGATCTGCACGCGTGGTCAGCGATCTCGTCAGCGGCAGGGTTCCGGAAATCGACGCCAATGGACTGGCGATCAGCCGGTACAAGCCGGGCGCGACCATTGGAGCAAGCAATCCGCTCGTTCCTTCGCAAAGCCTCCAGTAGGATGTGTTAACAACAACAGCAGCAAGCGCGGGCGGAGGTCGTCCTCGCTTCACATCGTGTTACTAACGATCGAATGGAGACGAATACAATCTTATTGCGTGTGGTGCCTCCATCTCCTCTCCCATGAGCAGAATCTCAGCGATGGGTCAACTCGGCCCCGTGCGCCCGGCCGACGCCAGGCGCTTGAGCGCCTCTGCAACCGATACCCGGCGATAGGTTTCCTCAACCAGGCCGTCGATCTTCAGCGCATCACGACGCGCCTGCACGCGAACTCGGTCGTCGTCGGTGACGTCAGTCTCCCTCTCCCTGATCCAATGAAGGAAGGCGTCGTCCGCCTCCTTGATCGGCCGGCCGGTCGCCGAGGAAATGCGGTTCTGGCTTAGCTCGGCCAAGGGCCGAAGGGTCTGGCGAGGATTATGTTCAGTGCGTTTGTCGTTTCCGGCAATTGCGAGATCGCCATCCGAGACGCGGCCCGAAGCATTGTAGACGAATGCGGACGCGATCCGATCGAATGCGGCGTCCTCCTCCTTCGGACGATGCTCCACGTCGCGCATCGGCCGGTCAGGAACAGCCAGCCGCGTGATGCCTCGGTCGTTAATGGCATCCAGAATCTCGCGGTGATCGGACGTCTTCAGGATTACTTCGCGCCTCGCTGGCCAGAAGTCGTAGTGGGCGTGAGCGCCGTAGCCTCTGCCGATGTGAAAGGCATAGATTTCGGGATAGACCGTCACCGTCGTCCGACGCGACGCTTTCACGTCGTAATATGCCGTCGTTGCGAGTTGAAGGAGGTGGGTAGCGCCAATTCCTCCAAACGTCTCGTCGATGACGAGGCCGAAGCGATCATGCTCATGCCAGTTCGGAAAAGCGTGAATTATCTCGGGATAACAAAGACTCACGACTGGTCGGAGTAGAGAGATTCAAAATCGTATAAGTCGTTGATTTTAAACGATAATTTCCACTCTTTGTAACGCCGTCACGGGATACATTCTGTTCTAGATTGCAAGAGCATATAACCCGCATCGAAAGCTGCTCGCAAGAGCGAAGCTACAGGCTTACCGCCTCCATAAATTTGCGTCCGACATCCGTGAACCGTAGTTCCTTAAAGACGCGGATACCATTTTGTATCTGGTTCTCATCATAAAGCGGCTCCTGTTGAGCGCTATCGAAGAATGCGGTGACGCCCAAAGCATATAAATGCTGTCCGTAGAATTCGACGTTTTCGGGAAACATGAGGTTAGCGCGCGGTATCTCATCCAGCTCCATCTTTATGTTGCTGAAGGTATTTGAACTTCGGTCGTAATCTTGTGTAAACCGCTGACGGAAGGACTGGCGTTCTTGTTTCCAGAGAGTCCACATGGCGCTAAGTAATGTCGCCTCATCTGCCGATAGTTGCCTGACGATCTGAGAGAAAGCGGGATGCGCATTATGAACGCGCGTCTGGTCCATGCTACTGCTCAGAAGCTGTGAGAACATCTCAGATATCGGGCTATCCTCGGGTTCATACCGTATTCCTTCAAGGACCGGTCCTAACACCTGCGGAGGAGGTGGAAGTCGGTTATCTTCTGGAACGCGGCGAACGGACTTATCGAGGAAGTTTCTATATCGGTCCTGCAGCGCGGCGGCATACTGTATAGGCGCGAGGGTAAGAAGAACTGTCTTCGTAATATCCTCTACAATATTTCCGACCTGCCGAGCACCGGGTTTTACTGCATCGTCATAGGCGTCTTTGACTGGAATCTGCTTTGCAACTTCGACAGCTACCGCTGTAGCCAGGTCAACCTCTTCTGCCATCGCCGTCTACCCTGAACGCGGATTGAGTTATTGTAGCAATAAGCCTGCCGATCTTCATCGACGAAGGTCATCTCGCATTGATTCTATCAGTCCGCTGAACGCCGACTCCCGTTCAGACCGTGGCCTATCGTTTGTTTCCACGATGGCCTGGGCGAAACGCGCTGCGTCCGGCGACCCGAAAAGCTGGCAGCGGGTTTGCCAAAGAGCAAAATCCTTTGAGTTTTCGTCTGAAGGTTGCACCGCTGCTTTATGGAGCGCTCCGAGAAGTCCTAGATAGGCTTCCCGCTTCTCCTGATACAGGCGGTCTTTCATCACTGCCCTGCGACTATTGAAATTGTCGATAACCGACTTCAGTAGCGATCCGATACCAAGGCCACCGATTAGCGGCAAAACCCAATCCATGCTCAGTGCCTCACCAAATTTTTGACCATCGTTTGAAGGCAGCAACGTCAGCCTTCGTCAGCTTGAACCATTCCCCACGTGTCCGCTTCGCGGCAAAGCGTTTATGCCAATACGCTTCAATGCCTGCCGGATCGTCGGTTAAGATCGAATGGACAAGCTCGATTTCCTGAGGAAGCTCGATCTGGATTTGCCGACCGCGCTTATTGAGTGAGGTCGTGAAGCCGATCTTGTAATCCGTGCCGTGGCGCTGCATGTAGACGTAGCCGACTAAAGTGGCCGCATTGTCACGGTCGTAGTCGACGTTCTGACGGCGCGGAATGTATGCCCGCGCGAACGAAGCGACCTCTACCTCACCAGCTCGGTCAGCGTGCTCTGCAAGGGCTGTCGCCAATTCGGCCACGCCCCAACGTTTCAACAAGGTTTTCCGATCGGGACTGTTAGGACGGTGATGAAATTCAAAATCGAGGTCGGAAGTCGTCGGGAAGCGGCCTAGTGCTTTAGCAATGTCCATCACCAGCTCCAAGAGAGCGTCTTCGCTCCATGCGACCTGAAGTTCATTCGGTGCCAGTCCTGCCTCAGCAACGGCATCACTCCAGTTTCGCCAAATCTTTCCCTGCCACTCGTGACGCTTAATTCCCGTCTCCGCTTCGAACTTCGCATGCCCGGCGATTTGCCGCCGTTATCAGCCGCAACTTGCCGGATCTTAAGAAGTATGTCCTGCTTCTTGTAATCGCTCACTCGGCTGATTCCCGTTGTGGGCGTATTTTGCTCACGACTACACAAAAAGAAAAGCCCGCCGAGTATCCGACCTGATATCCTCTCGCGATGGCGAAGATTGACTCGGAAAGATCGTACGCATTGCCCGTCAAACCGGCAGCACCCATCGGGGACATTGCTGCGCGAAGGAACTTAGACACTCCCTCAGAAAAATTCCTCAGTTTGACGACGAGCCTCGTTTCACTGGACCTAGATTTCGCCGATAACTGTATGGATCGGGCGCAGGAAGGCCCTTTGGCATAGCAACCTCTAAGCAGTAACGTGTATGCGCTTCGGCCGCCCGCGCCACCTCCGCATCAAGCTTCGTGACAGTGTCCCAGAACGCTTGCGGCCCTTCTGGTCGGGTTTCATCAGCTGCATTGAGTACAGTTGGAGCCCAAAGGCGAAGAAGTTGGAGCAAGGGTAGAAGTGGATAGCGATACCCATCTACCGTCACACCGGCAGAGAGATCGCCTGCATGCCCTCCCCTTCCTACAACGAAAAAGCCAAAGCCATCTCTTTCATGACCAGACCAGATTTGCTGGCCAAGCTCCAGTTGATGTTCTAACACCGACGGTGCACCCAATGTAGGCCGCCAAGAAACACCCGCATCACCACCATCACCACCAATTGCCATTCCATCGCCAGCAACATTCGCGCTACCACCATTACCCCCGCCGCCGTGCAAGCCTCCCCGACCTCCTCGGCCGCCAATTGCTGAACCATCGCCGCTAACGCTTGCGTTGCCCCCTTGACCTCCACGTCCAAGCGGCATTTCGTCGTGCGATTTTCGTCGCAAGCGGATTACCCAAGCAACCGAACCACCAATAGCCGTAATGGCTGCAACCACAGCGCTAACGCCGCCAGAATATGTATTAATGGCGATCCACGTGTCTCCCAGCAATTCAAGCATTGTAATGGCCCAATCTTGTAAAATCTCGCCAAGATTTAGTGATTGTCGTGCGATCCGGCAACGGCTTTGGGTCAAACCGAGGACGCAATCCCCTTTGCTTGTTTTGTACGTCACATATTTTTGAGCTGGTTTATGCAACACAATAGAAGCGTTGTGTGCCATCCCGCACGCCTGACACCAAATCATCAAGCATAAGTCGAGCGTCGGCCTATTGTGACAATCAGACACCCTTGAGGCGAGTACGAACCAAACGCAGATGCCTCGGAATTACCCTCTCGGAAGAGGCCACACCAAATCGCCGTCCCAGACCACGGTTATCCACAGGTTTAAGTCTTCAGATGTCGAAAGGAACAGAAAAGGAACAACTATCAATATGCTCCTGCGATGTGATACAATCGTGATCTACCGGTAGCTGCGTGATTTCGCAACTAACATCGAAAACCTCTTATGCCATTGGAATAAAAGAGGTTTTTGGTGGGTGATGTAGGGCTCGAACCTACGACCCGCTGATTAAGAGTCAGCTGCTCTACCAACTGAGCTAATCACCCGTAACCGCTCGCTCGCGGTGTGACCGGGCATATAAATAGGATCGGTTTGATTGTCCAGCGGCCAGATGAATTTTCTTTGGTTAATCGTCAAAAAAATTTCGAAGAGCCCCAAAAACCCTACGAAATCAAAGCTCAAGAATTCCCGTCGCGACACGGATAGCCTGGCCGCCGATCCGCGCATTGGCGATATCGCCGCCGTCGATGTCGATATGGAGATGGATGAAGGAGGGGCGGCCCATCTCGACACCCTGCTCGACGATGACGGGATGGTGACCATCCGGAAGCCGGTCGAATTGGTTGATGGCGCCGGAAAGCGCAGCCACTGCCGAGCCTGTTGCCGGATCCTCGAGAATGCCCATGCCGACCGGGAACATGCGGGCATGAAACTTGGCTGTGTGATTGAGCGCGCCGCGACAGTAGATGAAGGCCGAGGCGAGCGCCCCGTCGACAAAGGGCACGGTTTTTTCCCAGAGCTGCGGATCGAATTCCATCCGCTCGGCGGCCCCGACATCGTGCACCGGCACCAGCAAGAACGGCACGCCGGCGCTCCAGATGGACGGTACATGATTCTCGAACCCGATCTCGGTGACCTTCAAGCTGAGCGCGTTGGCTATATCGGCTTTGTCGAGCGGCAACATGATTTGCTGTGACTTCCGCGGCAGGTCGAACTCGGCAAAACTCGCGCTTCTCTGCCGCAATCTCACGGCGCAGCGCACCGGCCCCACCCGCTCGTCCAAAACCGAAACCAGATCGACATCGCCGCCATGGCTGGCATGCGCCCGCTCCGCCAGCGCGATTGCGGTGCCAACGGTCGGATGGCCGGCAAAGGGCAGTTCGCGGCCCGGCGTGAAGATGCGCAGGCTTGCCGTATGCGCCGGGTTCTGCGGCGGCAGAACGAACACCGTTTCGGAGAGATTCATCTCCTTGGCGATCGCCTGCATGGCTTCATCGCTCAACCCTTCGGCGTCGAAGATGACGGCCAGCGGATTGCCCGCGAGTTTGCTGTCGGTGAATACATCATAGACACAGAAGCTGCGGGCCACCCCTACCTCCATCACATGACTCTAGACTGTAGAACCCAGCTCAACCATACATAACGGCAACACATGTGAGCGCAAGCTAAAGCTATTCCCGACGAGCGAAGAACCATGCGAGAATAGCCGGCATCGCCGCACTGTAATGATGCGCCGTAGGATCGGCCGAGCGAATGGCAATCGCGTCGTCGATCTCCTTTTCGTGGTCCACCAGCATGTGCGCGCGGATCCGCTCCAGCATCTCTTCTGCCGTCCAGGGAAAGCGGAAGACGCGGAACAAGGTCACGGAAAGGTTCGCATGCGTGGCGTAGTAGCCCGGCTCGGCGACGGCGTCAGCAAGGTCGAGCCCGGTTTCCTCCATGACTTCGCGCCGCATATTGCCCTCGATATCGCAGCGCCCGTCGACGATATCGCTTTCGTCCATCGAGCCTGCGGCACAATAGACCTGGCCGGGATTGGCGGTATGCTCAGCCATGCGGATGGCAATGATCGCGCCGTCCGAGGAGACGGCGACCGGAAAGGCGAAGACATGAAAGCCGCCGCTGCGTTCCTTTTGTTTGCGCCACCATAGGAATGTGGAGAAGGACGTAACATACGCCTCGCCCTGCACAGCCTGCTCGCTGACCGACAAACTATGCTGAAAAATCATCCGCCCATCGTAAAGTGCCGGATTGGCGGCGATCTCCCTTTGCCAGTTTTCCTGCGCGGCTTCGGCATTGCTGAGGTGAAACGGGTGATCGCCGGGAATAACGGCGAGATCGATGTGGGCGACCGGAAATACGGTCTTTTCAGGCGGCCAGGCGGCCGCATCGTTTTGCACTTTGAAAGCGTGACTCATATCAGATCCAATGTCATGACGACGGGGCAATGATCGGAGGCTTTCGGCCTGTCCCAACCGGTGCGCGGATAACGTTCTACCTCTTGTCCGGGCGGAAATATGGTACGAAAAGGCTGACCTGAGCGGACGACCTCAGGCAAACGGGCCGCATTGGTGCGCGCCAGGGCCGGAGACAGCCAGATATAGTCGAGCTGGCAAAGCCACTGCTCCTGCGGTCCGCGAGCGTGATACAATGTCCAGCGGTCCAACGCATCGCGCCGGCGCATGACATTTTCAACAAAACCGTCCTTGCTGAAGACATCGAGCGCGCTGGTCTTTTCATCCTGATGCTTGAAGCGATAACCGGTGTGACGCGTGCCGATGACATCGACGCGTTCCTGATAGTCGTTCATATCGCCGCAAATGGCGAAATTCTTCGTCGCCGTATGACCGGCGCCAAAACGGTTCTCGATGATGCGCCGCACGGCGAGCGTCTCGGCACGGCGCACCGGCATGGTCGAATCGTGGCCATCGATGCCTTCCCGCGCCGGTCCCATCGATTTCAGATGCACCACATAGAGGGAAAGCGGCACGCCGCCGATGGTCAAATCAAGCTCAACGCAATCACGTTTGAAGACCTTGTCGTCCAGATGAAGGCCAAGCGCTGCAAGTTCATCGTTGAAAAAGCCGAAATCGCGATAAGTCACCATGGCGTGACTTCTGATGTCCCTGAGCACGATCGGCTGTCCGTCACGCGTTTCTTCGCGCATCATCACGGCGACATCGATACCCCTGACATCATTGCCCTCGATCAGGAATTTCTGCCGGTAGCCATTGCCGACCATGCGATAGAGATAGCCGTATTCAAAAGCCTGCAAGGCTGCCATGTTGTCGACTTCCTGCAGGCAAATGATGTCGGCATCCGCATCGGCGATCGCAAGCGCCGTCATCTGCCTCGTATCATCGGTGGCGGCCACCACGCGCGCCGCTTCCAATTGCTGGTAGATGGCTTCGTTCTGCACGTCGAACAGCTTCAGCACGCGGTCCTGGCGCAACTGATTGCGGAAACCGGTGTAATCGAAGCGGGTCAGCAGGTTTTCGACGTTGAACGTGGCAAGGCGCAGGGACATCTGGCATTCCGATTTGTGGATATGTGAGCCTTCTCGCTCACCCTAGCTAATTGGCCTTAGCCGTGACGGTCGATTTGAACTTGCCCATGAGATAGGGGCCGGAGAGAACCGGGGCGTATTTCGGCTCCTCACCCGGCGAAAGACAGGATGGCAGGCAAGCGATCTCGGCGAACCAGTTCGGCTGATGGAAAAACGCCAGTGACTGCCGTCGTTGCATGCCGCCTTCTTCCGGTGGCGGATTGACGACGCGGTGCACCGTCGAGACCCAGCGATCATTGGTCCAAAGCGCCATCAGGTCACCGATATTGATGATGAAGGCGCCGGGCACCGGAGGCACCGGCGTCCATTGGCCGTCCGGCGCAACGATCTCCAGTCCCTTGGAACCCGGCTGCGGCAGCAGGATCGTCAGGCTACCGTAATCGGTGTGCGCTCCGGCGCGCAACTGGCCCGGCTGCGGCGCAATACGCTGCTCGGGATAATTCAGCGCCCTGAGTGCGCTAATCGGTGGGTCGACGTAGCTGTCGAAGAAGTGCTCGTCGAGACCGAGTGCGATGGCAAAGACGCGCATGATCCGCGCCGCCAGATCCTCCATCGATCGGTAATAAGGCTTCCATGCATCCGCAAAGCCTTCCGGGCCATCCGGCCAAATGGTGGCGGCATAGCAGAATCCGAGCGCTTCCGGGTCGGTCATCCCCGCCGGCACGGCCAGCGGTCCGCCGTTGAAACTTTCCTTGAGATCAGGCGGCGTGTCGACATTGCGCGATTTCGCCAGTGCTTCGGTGCCTGGGCCTAGGTAGCCATAGGGATAGCCGGCATAAGGCGCTTTCGCGCGTTGCTTGACGTCGGCGGGCCGATCAAAAAAAGCGTGTGTCTTGGCCCATATGGCTCCAATCACAGCCTCGTCGACGCCATGGTTGGCAATCGCCAGAAAGCCCGTCGAACGGCAGATCTCGTCGACCTCGACACCAAGCCGCCTCTTCTCCCCTTCGCCGGCCGCCTCGAAGGCGCCGAGATCGAAAATCGGGAAGTTTTGGTCGGACATGGCGCGACTCCCATTCGTGACATCGGACAACTCAAGCACAGGTAAAAGCTGCCGACAACCGTATTGTCTTCTGTCACGACGCCGATCACAGCCGCCATGCTGAGCGAACAGCGACCGCATAGACATCGCCCGGTTTTATCGCCTCGCGGCTATGGGCTCTCAATATCTGACCATCCGGCAGCGATAGCCGCAACGCGTAGCGCTCGCCTTCGTAAAGCACGGATTCCACCCTGCAGGAGATGCCCTCGGCATCGGCGACGACGTCCTCGGGTCGAACGAGAACATCGGCGCGCGGGGTCTTATCCTGCTGCTCACTCCAAATCGCCTTCAGTGCCGGCCAATCGATAAGCCGCGGCTTACCATCCGGAATGGCGAGTGATAGGATTGCACCCTGCCCCACCAATCCGCCGACCAGCCGGCCCTCCGGCCGCGCATAGATTTCCGCCGGCGCTGCGACCTGCAGCAACCGTCCCTCGGACATGACGGCGACATCTGTCGCCAGCGCCATCGCCTCGCTCTGATCATGGGTGACATAGACCATGGTGGCGCCCGAGCGCTGATGGAATTCGCGGAAGGTCTCCTCCATCTCCTTCTTGAGATGACGATCGAGATTGGCAAGCGGCTCGTCCAGCAGCACGACATCGGGCGATGTCACCAGGCAGCGCGCCAGCGCCACACGCTGACGCTGGCCGCCGGAAAGATCCGCGGGCCGCCGTTCGCATAGTCTTCCAGCCATACGGTCGACAAAGCCTCGCGCACCTTCCGACGATAGCGCTCGCCGGAAATGCCCCGCACTTTCAGCGGATAGCCGACATTGTCGGCAACGTTCATATGCGGCCACAGCGCGTAGGATTGGAACACCATCGCCATGTTGCGCCGCTCCGGCGGCAACATGTTCGCGGCATCGGCAAGTAGGCGTTCGCCCAAATAAATCGAACCATCCGTCGGCTGCTCGAAGCCGGCGATCATTCTCAGCACCGTCGTCTTGCCGCAGCCGGAGGGGCCGAGCAGTGCCAGAAAACCACCTTCGCGGACCTCCAGCGACAGCGCCTTGACCGCCGGGCGGCCGCCTGTGCCAAAATCCTTGCTGACGTGATTGAGGATCAGCTTCGCCATGGCACCACCCCCTTCGGCAGGCGTTTGGCCAAGATTTCCAGCAGCAGCATCATGGTGACCACCATGGCGATGACGATGACGGACATGGCGGAGGCGAGATCGGCGCTGCCGCCATCATCGAGATTGTAGATGACGACGCCTAGCGTCTGAGTGCCCGCCGACCAGAGCAAGGCGGAAACGGTGAGCTCGTTGCAGGCGATGAGAAAAACCAGGATCACCGAAGCGCCCGCTGCCGGTGCGATCAACGGTACGATGATATCGGCCAGACGGCGGACGAAGCCGGCGCCCGAGAGGCGCGCTGCCTCCTCCAGCGCCGGATCGAGCTGCAGAAAGGCGCTCATCACCGGCTTGAGGCTGACGGCGAAATAGGCCGAGAAATAGGCGAGCAGAATGATCCAGATCGTGCCGTAAAGCGTGATGTTGAGAACCGGCAACGGCGCGGCGAAAACCAGGATGAAGCAGACGGCGACGATGATTCCCGGCAGCGAATAGGGAATCTCGATCAGCGCACCGACGATCCGGCTCAGCATATCCTTGCGCCGCGTCAGGGAGTAGGCCGCCAGCACAGTCACCGCAAGGAGACCAAGCGCCGTCATGCTGGAAAGGAACAAGGAATTGGAGAAAGCGACGCGCGTCACCGCCTGCCGAAACAGGATTTCGGTGAAGGCATGCAACGATGCCGTCTTGAAGGTCAGCGGCACGCCATAGGCCGGTACCAGCGCGCCGGCGACCAGCGCGAAGAACGGCGCAACCAGCATGATAAACAGGATCGCCCAAAGCAGCGGCACGGCCGCAAGACGCCAACGGCCGAGCGCGAACGCTGCTGAGGCACCCGAAAGGCCGATAACCCGATAATCCCGCCCTTTCAGCGCCTTGCCCTGTACAGCAAGCCCGGCAACCGAAATCACTGCGATCATCGTCGACAGCAGAGCGATGTCGCCGAAGGTGCGGGGGCCGAAACTGGAGAATTTGGTGAAGATCAGGGTCGACAAGGTGAAGATCGAAGCGGGAATGCCGAGGATCGCCGGGATACCGAAATTGCCGATCGAAGAGACGAAGGCGATGGCAGCGCCAGCGATGACACCGGGCAGTGACAGCGGCAGAATGATGTCGCGGAATACACGAAATCCGGAAGCGCCCGACAGCCTGGCCGCCTCGACGCCGTCACGCGGCAGCGCCATAAGGCCAGCCCGGAGCGCGAGATAGACCAGCGGCGCGTGCTGCACGCCATAAAGCAGCGCAATGCCGCCGACGGAATAAAGCGGCTGCGGCGAGCCAAGCGGCGGTGCAATATGCAGCGCCTTTAACAAGGGGCTGGATGGGCCGGACATCTGCACCCAGGCGAGCGCCGTCACCTGCGGCGGGATCATCATCGGCAGGACGAAAAGAAAACCGAGCGGCCCCCTGCCGGGAATGTCGGTCAATGTCAGCAGGAAGGCAAAGAGACAGCCGAGCAGCACGGAAATGACCGTACCGAACACCGCGGTCTCGATCGTATACCAGGCCGAGCGCCAAAGAGCGGGATCGGTGATCAGTTCATAGGCCCCGCCGTGCAGCAGCGCCTCGATGCCGACCTCCACCAGCCGCGCCAGTGGCAGCGCGCTCAAGAGCATCACGATGACAACAACAAAAGGAAACAGCCAGGTTGGCTGGCTGTTTCCCTTACGCACATATCCGTACATCGACCGTCCAGATTGGATCACTTCGATCCGTAATAGGAAGAGAAGGTCTTCAGATCCTGGTCGGTGTTCTTCAGAGCTTCGGCGGCATTCAACGGCAAAACCTTGATACTGTCACGTGCCGGGAAACCGGCAGGCAGCGACATGCCGTTGCGGGCGGGGATATAGCCGAGCTTCAGGAAGCCTTGCTGCCCCTTTTCCGACAGCACGTAATCGACGAACTTCTTGGCGGCGTCGACATGCTTGGCACTGGCGAGGATGCCGACCGGCTCGGTCACGGCCGAAACACCTTCGGTCGGGAAAACGAATTCCAGCGGCGCACCCTTGGCCTTTTCGCGGATCGGCATGTAGTCGACGACCATGCCGTAGGCCTTTTCGCCGGAAGCAACGGCCTTGAGCACCGCGCCATTGCCGCCGGAAGCGATTGCGCCGTTCGCGGCAAGGTTCTTGTAGTAATCCCAGCCGAGGCTGCCGACGCCGGCAAGCGTCTGCGCATGAATGAGAGCCGCACCCGAAGCGAGCGGGCTCGGCATGGCTACGAGACCCTTGGCTTCCGGCTTGGCCAGATCCTGCCAGCTCGTCGGCTTCATCGAGGCGGCAGTGTTGTAAACGATGCCGGTCGTGATCAGCTTGGTGGAATAATAGTAGCCGCCCGCATCGTAGAGCGACGAATCGTAATTTGCAGCTTCGGGCGACTTATAGGCGAGCAGCTTGCCGGCTTCCTTCAGCCGCTCCAGCGTCACCGTATCGGCGATCAGGAGCACGTCGGCGACCGGAGCGCCGGCCTGGATTTCCGCCTGCAGCTTGGCAATGATCTGCGGGGTACCGTCGCGCACCCAATCGACCTTGATGCCGGGATTGGCAGCCATGAAGCCATCGACGGTTGCCTGCGCATCCTCGTTCGGCTGGCTGGTGTAGAGGACGAGGTCGGCGGCCGCAGCCGAGCCGGAGAAAAGGGCGACGGCCAGCATGCCGGCGAGAGCGGAAACAAACGTCTTCATGAAGCGTCCTCGGCTGGGTGATGAGAAGGGTTCCTTAGCGAGGGTGGTTAACATGATTGTGACAATCCGCAATCGTGAACCGAACCGTTCATACTATCATTCGACCTTGACCATAAGCGCCCTGCACTATCTGCTAGCGCGCGAGTTTCAGCTACGATTTTTGGAGGATAATCTATGGAATACCGTCTGCTTGGCCGCTCCGGCCTCAAAGTTTCCACCATCACCATGGGCACCATGACCTTCGGCGGCGTCGGCTGGGCGAAGACCGTCGGCGATCTCGGCGTCGGCGAGGCGAAGCGGCTTGTCGATATGTGCCTCGATGCCGGCGTCAACCTGATCGACACAGCCGATGTCTACTCTCAAGGGGCTTCCGAAGAAATCCTCGGCGAGATCATCGGTGGCCCACGCAAGAACGGCGTCTTGATCGCCACCAAGGCCCGTTTCCCGATGGGTCCGGGCGTCAACGATGCCGGCTCCTCGCGCCAGCATCTGATCCAGGCCTGCGAAGCCAGCCTGAAGCGGATGAAGACCGACGTCATCGATCTCTATCAGTTGCATGAATGGGACGGCCAGACGCCGCTCGAAGAAACGATGGAGGCGCTCGATACGCTCGTCCGTCAGGGCAAGGTGCGTTACATCGGCTGCTCGAATTTTTCCGGCTGGCACATCATGAAGGCGCTGGGGGTCAGCGAGCGCGACAAGCGCGAGCGTTTCGTCAGCCAGCAGATCCACTACACGCTGGAAGCGCGTGACGCCGAATACGAGCTGCTGCCGGTCAGCATCGATCAAGGGCTCGGCGTCCTTGTCTGGAGCCCGATCGCCGGCGGCCTCCTCTCCGGCAAGCATCGCCGCAACCAGGCGACACCGGAGGGTACGCGCCAGTTCGCCGGCTGGACCGAACCGCCAATCCGCGACGAAAACCGCCTGTGGAACATCGTCGATACGCTGGTGGAGATCGCCGACGGTCGCGGCGTCTCGGCCGCACAGGTGGCACTGGCCTGGCTGATCGGCCGCAAGGGTGTCACATCCGTCATCATCGGCGGGCGCACGGACGCGCAATTCAAGGACAATCTCGCCAGCGCCGAGCTGAAGCTGACCGAAGAAGAGCGCAAGCGCCTCGACGACGTCAGCCTGCCGCCTCTGCTCTATCCCTACTGGCACCAACGCAATACGGCAAGCGACCGGCTCAGCGAGGCCGACCTTTCACTGATTGCGCCTCATTTGGCGAAGTGAGGAAAATAAAACACCTTCTCTCCCGCGGAGAGAAGGTGGGCTGGAGCCATTGCGTGAAACGAAATCGCGAGAGGTCGGATGAGGGGGGCACCTCGCATCGCGGGGTGAGTCTTGAGCGGCGAGCGAAAGACATCCCTTACGGTGCAACGCCCCCTCAACCCGAGCTTCGCTCGACCTTCTCTCCGCTGGGGAGAAGGTAAAAATTGAAGTAAAGACTAAGCCGCCATCGCTTCGATCTCGCTTGCAATCAGCTTGCCGAGCCGCGAGATGCCTTCATCGATCATCTGGTCGTTGGCGCAGGAAAAGCTGACGCGGAAGGTGTTCGGGCCGGAGCCGTCGGCAAAGAAGGCCTGTCCCGGCACGAAGGCGACTTTCGCGGTCTCCAGCGATTTTGCCAGCAGCTTGGCGCCGTCCATACCCTTCGGCAGAGTGATCCAGACGAACATGCCACCCTGGGGTTTCGTCCAGCTCGTACCCTCAGGCATGTATTTCGCAAGTGCCGCCAGCATGCAATCGCGGCGGTGGCTGTAGGTCTTGCGGACCTTCGCGACCTGCGCATCGAAGCCGCGCTCGGCGACCTGATGGATGGCGATCTGGTTGATGGTCGAGGAGTGCAGATCGGCCGCCTGCTTCATCAGGACCAATTTGCGAATGACCGGCGCGTTGGCAACGACGAAACCAACGCGAAGACCCGGCGCTAAGGTCTTGGAAAAACTGCCGCAATAGATCGTCCGCGTATCGTTGATATTGCCTTTGCGGGCAATTTCCAGCGCCAGGATCGGCGGTATCGCCTCGCCGTCATAGCGCAGGGACTGATAGGCGGCATCTTCGATAATGGCGATATCCATCTCGTCGGCGAGATCGATCAGCTGTTCCCGGGAAGCGAGATCGACGGTTTCGCCGGTTGGATTGGCGAAATCGGCGGAGAGATAGGCGAACTTCACCTTGCCACCCGCCTGCTCGGCCGCAGCGCGGTAGGAGGCCGGCGTGCGGTTGCCGTTCGGGGTGAGCTGATCATAGGTCGGCTCGTAGGCATTGAAGGCCTGAAGCGCACCAAGATAGGTCGGCGCGGTGACGAGTGCCGTATCCTTCGGCGACAGGAAAAGCTTGCCGAGATAATCGAGACCCTGTTGCGAACCGGAAACGATGAAGACGTTTTCGAGCTCGCAGGGAACGCCAAGCGCAACCATCTGGCTGACCAGCCATTCGCGCAGCGGCTTGTAGCCTTCGCTGACCGAATATTGCAGCGCTGCGTTGACGGCCGGACCCGAAAAGATGTCCGCATAAGCCTGCTTGAATTCCTGATCCGGAAACAATGCCGGATCAGGAATGCCGCCCGCGAACGAGATGATATCCGGACGCTCCAGCAGCTTCAACAGTTCGCGGATTTCGGAGGCGCGCATACGGCTCGAACGCGTCGCAAAGATATTTTCCCAATTCAACATGGGGTTTCCTCGTAATTTTTGGTCTTTGCACCACAAGATCACGCAACAAAAGATAAGTCAATAATGCTGACCTATTTTGTTTGTGACGGTGACAAACAATTCCTCAAGTTGGTGTGTCGGCCAAAGCGCAGAAATTCTCCGTCCCACAGGACCTACACATCTCTCCATTCAGATGTTATTCTTACACTATATGCATCGATGGGAAAAACGTAAGAATGGCCACTGCGACACTTTCCTCAAAATTTCAGATATCGATCCCGAAAGAAGTTCGCGATCAGCAGCACTGGAGCGCGGGCCAGGAGTTCGTATTCATCCCGAAAGGTAAAGGCGTGCTGCTCATTCCCGTTCCGACATTAGAAGACCTCAAAGGCATGGCGCGCGACGCGAATCCTGAGAACTACCGTGACCGAGACGACCGTTTCTGATGCGTGTGGTCGATAGTTCCTCATGGATAGAGTGGATTCTCGATAGCCCGATCGGACAGCGACTTTCCGGTCAAATTCCAGAACCGCGAGACTGCATCGTCCCGACAATAGTTCAGCTTGAGCTTTCGAAATGGCTTCTCCGCGAACAAGGCGAAGACGCCGTAAACAACTTCATTGCCTACACAATGTCATGCAACGTTGTTGAGCTGGATGCAGTCATCGCCCGCCGCGCGGCCGAAATATCGATGCAGCATAAACTCGCAACCGCCGATGCGATCATCTATGCGACCGCTCTTCACCACGACGCCGATGTCCTGACATGTGATGGGCATTTCAAGGAACTGGAAAACGTAATCTACATTTCGAAGACGGTGGACTGATGTGACAAACGGCGACCGCACATCCTCATTCTACGACAAGAACGCTGCCACTTACGCAATGCGCGAACGCAGCCTTCCGCAGCGTCGGCTCGACGCCTTTCTGAATGCCCTCCCCGCCGGCGCGTCGATTCTCGAGCTTGGTTGCGGCGGCGGTCAGGATGCGGCCTATATGATCGCGCAGGGCTTCAACGTGACGCCCATGGATGGTTCGGCGGAAATGGCCAAGCAGGCCGAAAAGTTGCTTGGAAAGCCGGTGATCGTTCGCAGGTTCGAAGAGCTGGACGATGATCACGCTTATGACGGCATTTGGGCCGAAGCATCCCTGCTGCATGTGCAGCGATCGGATCTTCCAGCGATATTCAACCGCGTTCACAAAGCCCTGAAGAACGGCGGCATATTTCACGCCAGTTTCAAAGCTGGAGACACTGAGGGTTACGACAGCTTCGGCCGGTATTACAACTACCTCTCGGCCGTCTGGCTGAACGATCTGCTGATTTCGGCCGAGTGGGACGACATTTCACTCAGTGAAACCGACGGTACCGGCTACGATGGCAAACCGACGAAATGGCTGCGGATGAAGGCCAGCAAAGGTATTCGGCCAGCTACCGAAGCCTTAAGCACACCTTGAAACGATCAGGGCCGGGGAAGTCTCCCTCCCCGGCCCTTCTCATTGGATATAGGCCCGAAGAAGCTTAGTTGACGCTCTTGTCGACCAGCTTGTTCTTGCCGATCCAGGGCATCATGCCGCGCAGCTTGGCGCCGACTTCTTCGATCTGGTGGCTGTCGTTGTTGCGGCGGATACCCTTGAAGCGGGCAGCGCCCGAACGGTATTCCTGCATCCACTCGGACGTGAACTTGCCGGTCTGAATGTCCTTCAGGACGCGCTTCATCTCAGCCTTGGTCTCTTCGGTGATGATGCGCGGGCCGGTGACGTATTCGCCCCACTCGGCCGTGTTCGAGATCGAGTAGTTCATGTTGGCGATGCCGCCTTCATAGATCAGGTCGACGATCAGCTTTACTTCGTGCAGGCACTCGAAATAGGCCATTTCCGGAGCGTAGCCAGCCTCGACCAGCGTTTCGAAACCGGCGCGGATGAGCTCGACGAGACCGCCGCAAAGAACGACCTGTTCGCCAAAGAGGTCGGTTTCGCACTCTTCGCGGAAGTTCGTTTCGATGATGCCCGAACGGCCGCCGCCGACGCCGCAGGCGTAGGAGAGCGCGAGTTCAAGGGCGTTGCCGGAAGCGTTCTGATGAACGGCAACGAGGCAGGGAACGCCGCCGCCCTTCTGGTATTCGCCGCGAACCGTATGGCCCGGGCCCTTCGGAGCGATCATGACGACGTCGACCGAAGCCTTCGGCTCGATGAGGCCGAAGTGAACGTTGAGGCCGTGGGCGAAAGCGATCGCAGCGCCGTCGCGGATGTTCGGAGCAATTTCAGACTTGTAGATGTCGGCCTGCAGTTCGTCCGGGGTCGCCATCATCATCAGGTCGGCCCAGGCCGCAGCTTCGGCAACGGTCATGACCTTGAAGCCATCGGCTTCAGCCTTCTTGACGGTCGGCGAACCGGCCTTCAGCGCGATCACAAGGTTCTGTGCGCCGCTGTCCTTCAGGTTGAGCGCGTGAGCGCGGCCCTGGGAGCCGTAGCCGATGACGGCGACCTTCTTCGACTTGATGAGGTTGAGATCGGCATCACGATCGTAATAGACGCGCATTGTTTGTCCTTCCCTTTGCTTGTCTGGGTGCAGATTCTAAATAGTCAGACGGTCGCTGCTGCTTCCGCCAATACCTTTTCCGTGCCGTAAAGCCGGAGGAAAGCACTGACCGCCTTCTCCGCCTGGCGGCTGGTGTCCTTCAAACCGGGCTCGCCGAGCAGCATGCGTACATGCAGATCGGAAACGATGAGCCCGTAGAACGTGTGATATGCCTCATCGGCGTCGGTAAAGCGCAACAGCCCTGCCCGCTTGCCGGCGTCGATCAGCCCGCTGGCGCGCCGGTCGATCTGGCGCCGCCCGCGCTCGAGCAGCAGTTTGCCGAGTTTCGAGCCATCGCGGTTCGATTGACCGATCGCCAGACGATTCAACGCCAGTGAAACGTCGCCCGCCAAGACCTCCAGCAGATCGCGGGCGAAAATGACGAGATGGTCGTGCAGGCTCGCTACGGTCAGCCGTTCGCCGTTGCGCTCAAAGGTGCGCACCTTGCTCGCCTGATAGGCGATCATCGCCGACAACAGACCATCGCGGTCGCCGAACCACTTATAGAGACTTTCCTTGGAGCAATTGGCAGCGCGCGCAACACCCGAGGTCGTCAGCGCCTTTTCGCCGCCATCGACAAGCAAACGCAGCGCCTGTTCCAGAACGGCGTTCTGGCGCGGCGAAAACTCGCTCGACTGTCCTGCTTCGCTAAGCACGATGGCCACTCCCAAATGCGTACCGTACGGTACGGTTCGTGGCCGTTATGACTGAGGGGAAAGCAAGCGTCAAGCGCAAATCGTTGCTGCACCGCGTCAATAACAGGAAGGAAATTATTCCGCTGCGATCGGGCTCCGCATGGCCTCGACATCCTTCAAGGGCGGAAGTCCATAGAGGCGACTATATTCGCGGCTGAACTGCGAAGGGCTCTGATAGCCGACGCGATGGCCGGCCGAACCGACATCAAGCTGCTCGACGATCATCAGCCGCCGCGCTTCGTGGAGCCGAAGCTGCTTCTGATATTGCATCGGCGACATGGCCGTCACCGCCTTGAAATGATGGTGCAGCGACGAAACGCTCATGCCGACGCGCTCCGCCAGTTCCTCGATGCGCAACGGTTGGGCGAAGTTGCCGCGTATCCAGGCAACGGCACGCGCCACTCTGTTGCTCTGGCTCTCGGCCATTGCCACCTGCAGCAGCCGAGGACCGTTCGGACCGGTCAGCAGGCGATAAAGGATCTCCTGCTCGATCAACGGCGCCATGGCGGGAATATCCTCCGGCCGGTCGAGCAGTCTGAGCAGTCGCAGCGAGGCATCGAGCAGTTCCGGCGATGCCGCATTGACGGCAAGGCCGCGCATAGGCTCCGCCATCATTGCTTGGCGCGGAACATTGACGCGCGACAGCAGCTCCTTCAGCCGCTCGCTGTCGAGCACCATGGAGAAGCAAAGATAGGGAGTGTCATTACGGACATTGGTGACCTGTGTCGATACAGGCAGGTCGAGCGCGGTCAGAATATACTCGCCGACGCCGTAGTGGTAGGTATCGGCACCGACCGTCAGGCTTTTCCGCCCCTGAACCACAACGGCATAGGAGGGACGGTAAGCCCCATGTTGCCACACGGTGACCGCCGACTGCCGGTAGAGGTTGAGACCTTCGATCGGCGTGCGATGTTCCCCATCCCCCGTGGCGAAACGGGCAACGATGGAGGCGAGTTCCTGATTGGGGTTGAAAGCCAGTGTCATGCGCAACCGATTGTTTTTGAGAGCGTGTAGAGGCTTATCTAGGTGAACCCCTCTCGCTGAAAAAGAGCCGCCGTCAATTTAGATTCGCAGGATCGTACATAAAGCTTGCAGGATCGCTCTAACGCAGTCGCCCCGTCCCGATGCATAGTCCAGCGTCTCAATTCCACTCCCAACCCATCCCACAGATAAGGAACCTCCCATGCCTATCGCAAAGGGTTATGCAGCAACCGACGCGTCCAAGCCGCTCACTCCGTTCACCTTCGAACGCCGTGATCCGAACGAGGACGATGTCGTTATCGCGATCAAATTCTCCGGCATCTGCCATTCCGACATTCATCAGGCTCGCAACGAATGGGGCAACGCCAAATATCCCATGGTACCGGGTCACGAGATCGCCGGCATCGTCAGCGCAGTCGGCTCGAAAGTAACCAAATTCAAGGTCGGTGACCGCGTTGGCGTCGGCTGCTTCGTCAATTCGTGCACGAGTTGCGCCACCCGCGATCTCGACCTCGAACATTACATGCCGGGCGTGGTCCAGACCTACAATGACGTCGAAGCCGACGGCGAAACGCCGACCTATGGCGGCTATTCGGACTCGATCGTCGTCAAGGAAGGCTATGTCCTTTCCATCCCCGACAATCTTCCACTCGACGCTGCGGCCCCGCTGCTCTGCGCCGGCATCACGCTTTACTCGCCGCTGCACCACTGGAAGGCCGGCCCCGGCAAAAAGGTCGCCATCGTCGGCATGGGCGGACTCGGCCATATGGGCGTCAAGATTGCCCACGCCATGGGCGCAGACGTCACCGTTCTCAGCCAGACGCTGTCGAAGAAGGAAGACGGTCTCCGCCTCGGCGCTGATCACTACTACGCCACGAGCGACGCCGACACATTCAAGACGCTCGCCGGCACATTCGACCTCATCATCATGACGGTTGGTATCGCCGTCGACTGGAACGCCTATCTAGGCCTGCTGAAGGTCGATGGGAGCATGGTCGTCGTCGGTGCGCCCGAGCATCCGGTTCCGGTTCATGCCTTCTCGCTGATTCCCGGCCGACGCAGCCTTTCCGGTTCGATGATCGGCTCGATCAAGGAAACCCAGGAAATGCTCGATTTCTGCGGCAAGCACAACATTGCCTCGGAAATAGAGGTGATCAATATCGATCAGGTCAACGAAGCCTATGAGCGCGTGCTGAAGAGCGACGTCCGCTACCGCTTCGTCATCGATATCGCCTCGCTGGCCTAAAGCTCGTCACGATCTTTCAGATTCGCTCCCACGCTTAGCTCCTTGTTTTTGCATGTCGTTTTCGCAAAACCGCCGCACACTTTTGCGCGACATGCATTAAGCGCTACGACACAAGACTTACAGAAAAGGGCAGCCACCGGCGCTGCCCTTTTCTCATTCCTCACGCATCGCTTCCCTTTGCGTGATCAGCCGCGCGCTGTGCTGGCGGCTGATATAGACCCACAGCCAGCTCCAGGCGACCGCAATGCGCCAGCGCGTGCCGATCAGGAAATAGATATGCGCAAGGCCCCAGATCCACCAGGCGATCCATCCCCTGAGTTTGATCCAGCCGAAATCGATGATCGCGGCACTCTTGCCGATCGTGGCAAGACTTCCCTGATGACGATAATGAAATGGCCCCGGCGCCGACTGTCCGGATAGCTTTGCCCGTATCAACTTGGCGATGTAGGCACCCTGCTGCTTGGCGGCCGGCGCGATGCCCGGCACGGGGCTGCCATCGTCGCGCATTACCGCCGCGGTGTCGCCGATAACGAAGATATCCGCCTCGCCGGGTGCTCTCAACTCCTTGTCGACCATGACGCGGCCGGCGCGGTCGGCCGGGACGCCGAGCCATTCAGCCGCGGGCGAAGCCTGCACGCCAGCGGCCCAGACGATCGTCCGGCTCGGCACGAAGGTCTCGCCGATCGTTACGCCCTCCGTTGTGCAGGATGTGACGGGTTTTCCAGTACGAACTTCGACGCCCAAGTTTTCCAGCGCCTTGTGGGCGTAGGAAGACAAGCCTTCGTCAAAACTTGGGAGAACACGCGGACCGGCTTCGACAAGAATGATCCTGGCCTTGGTCGTGTCTATGTTGCGGAACTCCTTCGGCAGCGTCGTTCTGGCCAGCTCGGCGATAATGCCGGCAAGCTCGACGCCGGTTGGCCCGGCGCCAACGATGGTGAAAGTCAGCAGAGCATCGCGCGCGGCGGGATCGCTCTCCATTTCGGCCCGTTCGAAGGCCAGCAGAACGCGGCGACGGATCGTCGTTGCGTCCTCCAGCGTCTTCAATCCTGGCGCCACCGGTTCCCATTCGTCATGTCCGAAATAGGCATGCGTCGCACCCGTCGCCAGCACAAGCGTGTCATATGCGATCGTGGTGCCACCCTTCAGCGTTATCACATGCGCCTTACTGTCAACGCCGACGACCTCCGCCAGCAGTGTCGTCACTTCCGGCCGATCTCGGAAAAGACTACGGATCGGCCAGGCGATCTCGGCGGTGGAGAGCAAGGTGGTGGCGACTTGATAAAGCAGCGGCTGGAATAGGTGATGATTGCGCCGGTCGATCAGCGTGACGCGGACCGGAGCTCCCTTGAGATCGTTGACGAGCTGCAAGCCGCCAAACCCACCCCCAACGACGACAACGTGATGATCCTGCACGATGACACCCCGTATCTGTTTTACACCTGCGAACGTAGGGTTGAGGACGATGGTGGGCAACCGCCTTTTATGCATGGCACCTGTGCGGGGCGCGAACCGAATGACTGGACTTTGGTGGCAGATGCCACCAGTAGCAGCTTTCGACCCGAAGCGGACGCGAGAGATGCTGGGCGCTTATCGTTCAAGCCAGCCTGAGTGTGGCCAAGTCGCCGCTGCTGAGTGCCGTTAGGTTGGCTTCGATTTTATCTATTGGCCAGTCCCACCAAGTAAGACGAAGAAGCTCGCTGATGACTTCGCTGGAATAACGCATTCGGATAATAGATGCCGGATTTCCTCCGACAACTGCGTAGGGCGGTACGTCGCGAGCAACGACCGATGCGGCAGCGACAATCGCACCCGCACCTATGTGGACACCCGGCATAATTGCCGCGTTTTGGCCAATCCATACATCGTGGTCCACAATCGTGTCCTTCACGGGCAGGTCTTTGTAGCCAAAGGTCTCTGGTTTGAAGATGCGAAACGGATAGGTGGTGAAGCCAGTCATCGGATGGTTAGCCGAACTGGTAATGAAATAGCTTCCTCTGGCAATCTGGACAAACTTGCCGATCACCAGCCGTTCGCGAACGCTATGACCAAGATAAGGGGCCAGAATCCCGGCAGTGTCTTCGGGCTTTGCAGAATGCGTGTAATAGCTGAAATCGCCGATCTCCATGCGCGGATGGTCTATGACGTTCTTCAGATACACCGTGTCCCTATATACAGTCCCATCGGGCAGGGTAATTGGATTAACGGCATTTGCGTCGAGAAGAGCCATGGAGAACCTGTTCAAACATACTGACAGCCAGCCATGCCGAAGCGGCGTCCTGTTGAAATCTTGGGGCTGACTTTATTGCGATTAGGCTATTGCCTCTGAGCGGTGAAATCCATCATGGACCGTGTATCGCTCTGATGAATAATTTTGATACCGAAATTCTTGATGCCAGAGACATCCATCCGCCTACGATGTCCGCAAATTCGGCGCAAAGTTGCCGTCAATGATGCTTCGCAAGACCTGGCGGCACTCGCTACATCGTTCCGCAAACGAGATCGCTTCACTCGGCATAGCTGACCGGGATCGTCACGCCGCTTTTCAACACTTCCATCGAGATCGACGCCGAAACGTCGAAGAGTTCTACGCGGCGCACGATCTTCTTGTAGATGACATCATAGTGTTCGACACGCGGCAGCACGATTTTCAGGATATAGTCATGGTTGCCGGTCAGCCGGTGTGCCTCGACAATCTCGGGAATATCACTGATCGCCTTGCGAAAGGTTTCGATCCATTCGTCGGCGTGATGCGCTGTCTTGATCAGCGCGTAGAGCGTCGTCGGCACACCCATCTTCTCGCGATCGAGCACGACGATACGTCTCGCGATATGACCGCTTTCCTCCAGCCGCTGGATGCGCCGGGAGCAAGCGGAGACCGATAGCGCCACGCTGTCGGCGAGATCGGTCACCGAAATGCCGGCATCGGTCTGCAAAAGATCGAGAATCTTTCGGTCGCGTTCATCAAGCATGTGCAGCCATCTCCCGTAATGACGCTGTGTTTTTGCGCATAATATGATATCGGCGCAAAATTTTGCAGATAAAATCGCAGGCACGACAAAGATTGCAAACACGCGGCGCGTGAAATGCCTCAATATTCTGCTATTCATAGTCAAGAACGGAGAGCAGCAGTATGCGCACCATCGGCCTAATCGGCGGCATGAGTTTCGAGAGTTCCGCGGTTTATTACCGTCTTATCAATGAGATGGTCCGCGACCGACTGGGCGGCCTCGCCTCGGCCGAGGTGCTGATGTACTCCGTCAATTTCGAAGACATCGTTGCCTTGCAGAAGGCCGGGCGTTGGGATGATGCCGCTGCCCGTCTTGGCGATGTGGCGCAGCGTCTGCAGACCGCCGGCGCCGAATGCGTGTTGATCTGCACCAACACCATGCACCTGATCGCGCCGGAAGTTGCCGCGCGCGTCTCCATTCCGCTGATCCACATCATCGACGAAACGGCGGCTGCATTGAAGGATGCCGGTCGCGTCAAGCCGCTGCTGTTGGCCACGCGCTACACGATGGAGCATGGGTTCTACACCGACCGCATGGCCCGCAACGGTGTCTCCGTCATGGTGCCGGATGCTGAAGACCGTACGACTACCCACGACATCATCTTCAACGAACTCTGCGCCGGCATAGTCAAGGACGAGTCGCGCCGGAAGCTGATGGCAATCATCGAACGCGCCAAAGCCAAAGGTGCTGACAGCGTCATCCTCGGCTGCACCGAGATCTGCCTGATTCTCGATCCGAATGCGCTGACTTTACCGGGCTTCGACACCACGACGATCCACGCAGAGAAAGCCGTCGATTTCGCCCTTAATGGGCAAACTACTAGCACCAGCCAGGCCGCATAGATCAAGTCAAATTTACTTGACTCAGTCCAATAAATGATGGACATCGTCTTCTATATTATAGGGAGACGATGTCCATGCTTGTTACGACGGAACCTGCGACCATCGATGCAGTTCGCGACTTCAATCGCTTCTACACCAATTTCCTCGGCGTTCTGAACAGAGCCTATCTCGACAGCCCCTACGCGCTGACCGACGTCCGCGTGCTGTTCGAAATCGGCTCACGCGGCGGCGTCGCCGCCTCCACACTGACGCGCGACCTGCATCTCGATCCCGCCTATCTCAGCCGCATTTTGAAACGCTTTCGCGAAGACGGCTTGATCGAAACCAAGCCCGATCCGGACGATCTGCGCAGCCAGACCATCACGGTCACCGACAAGGGACAACAGCAGTTCCACGAATTCGTGCGCCGCTCCCGCGCCGAAATCGCCGGGCATTTCGACGCGCTAGCAATCGGTGAGCCCGAGCGTGTCATCGACGCGATGCGAACGATCCAGACCGCACTCAACCCCAGCGCCAATGCCGTGCCGCCCGCCGTCATCCGCACCCACCGCGCCGGCGATATCGGCTGGATCGTCCAGAGCCAGGCGCGCTTCTATTGCGAGGAATTCGGTTGGGATCTGCGCTTCGAAGGCTTGGTCGCCGAAGTCGCCGGTAAATTTCTCGCCAACTTCAATCCGCAGAAGGACCAATGCTGGATCGTCGAGCGGGGCGGACTGAATGTCGGTTCCGTCATGGTCGCCGATGGCGGCGGCGGCATCGCAAAGCTCCGGCTGCTCTATGTCGATAAGACGGCGCGAGGTCTCGGCCTCGGCAAGCTGCTGGTCGGCGAATGCATCCGTTTTGCCCGCAGCGCCGGCTACCATCAGCTTTCGCTCTGGACCAACGATATTCTCGATGCCGCCCGAGGCATTTATGTCCAGTCTGGATTCCGGCTCGTCTCGGAAGAAAAGCACCGCATGTTCGGCCCCGAATTGAACGGCCAGACCTGGGTGCTGGATTTGTAATCGTTCAAGGCGAGGTGGAGAGAACTTTGACGGCCTGCCGTGGCCATCCTCCTGGTTCGAGGCTCCGCCCTACGGGCTGCGCACCTCACCATGAGGATGGAGCGAGTTACACGCCGGTTCCAAATCCGACGCCGAACCCATGAAGAAGCGGTAATTATACTTGGGCTGCCCCCGCATTTCCGGCAGTACACTTATGAGGGCAGAGCGAGTTGCGTACCGGCGCCAGATCCGCCCTCATGGTGAGGTGCCTTGCCGCCGGAGCGTCAGCGCAGGCGACAAGGCCTCGAACCACGAGGGTCGGCCACGGAAACCGACGAGACTCGCTTCACTCGCAAGGCAGGTGGCGATCAATCTTCATTCAAACATCCCAATTATGTCGCGTCGCAAAATTCCGCTTGATTTGGAAACGATCATTTCCTAAACAAGCAGCATGACAACAGACACACTGGATATTTCCCCGAAGCTTCGCGGCCGCCCGCGGGAATTTAATAAAGACGCGGCACTCGATCAGGCGCTGCGCGTCTTTTCCGAGCGCGGCTATCATGCCGCTTCGATCAGTGAACTGACCGAGGCCATGGGGCTGACCGCAGGCAGCGTCTATAAGGCGTTCAAGGATAAGCGCGGCATCTTCCTCGCCGCCTTCGATCGCTACCGGAATGTGCGCTGCAAGCTCAGGGACGAACGCCTCGCTGCCGCGCCCAACGGCTACGAAAAGCTGCGCGCATTCCTGATCATCTTTGCAGAATCGTCCAGCGGCGAGGTTGGTCGCCAGGGTTGCCTTGTCGTCGGCAGTGCCACCGAACTCGCTCTTTTTGACGCGGAAGTCGCCAGCCGCGTCGCCTTCGCCTTCGACGTCGACGAGCAGTTGCTCGTCGATCTGATCAGCCTCGGACAGGAGGACGGCTCGGTATCGGACCGGCTTAATGTGGAAGACACAGCTCGCACGCTGCTCAGCCTGACGAAAGGCATGCGCCTGATCGGTAAAACCGGCCGCACCCGAGAACAGATGATCGCCGTCGCCGAGACTGCCCTGACATTACTGAACTGACTTTTTCACACGAATTTTCGGGGACGCGTTCCCCTGCCCGCATCAAGGATCAAGATATGTCTGCAACCGCCGCAGCCAGACGGGAGAGCGCTCCGCTCCCCGAAAAGACCATTTCGCCGTTGATGACTTTCATGTTCGCTGCCGCCTGCGGGCTCGTGGCAGCCAATCTCTATTACGGCCAGCCGCTGGCCGGCCCGATCAGCCAGGCACTCGGCTTCACGCCGGCAGCGACCGGTCTGATCGTAACGCTGACACAGATCGGCTATGGCCTCGGCCTGCTGCTGATCGTACCGCTCGGTGATCTCCTGGAAAACCGCAGGCTGGTGTTGACCCTGATCGGCCTTTCAGCCGTGGCGCTGGTCGGCGCCGCCTTTGCTTGGTCGCCGTCACTCTTCCTGCTTGCCTCCCTTTGCATCGGCCTCGCCTCGGTTGCGGTACAGGTGCTGGTGCCTTTCGCCGCCCATATGGCGCCGGATGCGAGCCGCGGCGCAGTCGTCGGCAATGTCATGAGCGGCCTGCTTTGCGGCATCATGTTGGCCCGGCCGGCGGCAAGCTTCCTGTCGCAACTCTCCTCCTGGCATGCGGTCTACATCCTCTCAGCCTGCGTCATGATCGCGCTTGCCGTCATTCTTCGCATCGCCCTGCCGACCCGCGTTCCGCATACCAAGCTGCATTATGGTCAACTGCTCTCTTCAATGGGGCATCTTGCGCTGCATACGCCGGTGCTACAGCGCCGCGCGCTCTATCAGGCCTGCATGTTCGGAGCTTTCAGCCTGTTCTGGACGACGACGCCGCTGCTGCTGGCAAGCCCGGCCTTCGGCCTGACACAGAACGGCATTGCCCTCTTCGCGCTGGCGGGTGCTGCGGGCGCGGTCGCTTCGCCAATTGCCGGGCGTGTCGCCGATCGCGGCTGGACGAAGCTTGCCACGACCTTCGCCCTGGTGCTTGCCATCGTCGCCTTCCTCATTGGCCACGCTTCCGGCAGCGGCTCGCTGCTGGCGCTCGTGACATTGACGCTCTCCGGCATCCTGCTCGATTTCGGCGTGCAGACCAATCTGGTGCTCGGCCAGCGCGCCATCTTTGCATTGAGCGCCGAACATCGCAGCCGCCTGAACGGCCTCTACATGGCGACATTCTTTGCCGGCGGCGCGTTCGGCTCCGCGATCGGCGGCTGGGCCTATGCCACCGGAGGCTGGAATCTCGCCTCATGGATCGGCGTCTGCTTCCCGGTGGTAGCGCTGCTCATCTTCCTGACCGAACGGCAGAAATGATCAAGACGGCTGCGGAACGACACTCCGCAGCCAGTCGCATTCACTGAGGCCGGCCGAGGCAAAGGGATCGATCAAGGTGCCGGAGACAATCGAGGCCAATATCTGCGGCCCCGGCGGAACCTTGGCGATTGTGGCAACCAGTCGATCCCGGATCCAGGCCAGTGCTGTCGAATTCGACTGGTAGAACGGCGTAAACACCAGCGATAGCAACTGAAAAAGCCGCACATGCATCCGCCGCGCGTTGGCATAGTCGGCAAGCGCTGCACCGATATCCTCGTTACCCGCCAACGCGTGCGCAAGCGCCGCCACATCCAGCAGCGCCATATTGGCGCCCTGCCCGAGTTGCGGGCTCGTCGAATGTGCGGAGTCGCCGACGAAGACTGTACGACCACTATAAGGCATGGCCGCGGTTCGATGGGTGTAGCGCGCCAGCGTCAACTGATCCCAATCGATAATCTGATCGAGCAACGGTTGGCATTCCGGCCAGTAGCCGCGGACCGCCGATTTCCAGCGATCGAGCCCCTGCCTGCGCACCTCATCGGCATCAGCGATCTTTAAGCTCCAGAACAACGCCGCCTGCTTGGGCAGGTCCGGCTTCCGCTGTCCAATCGGCAACACGCCGATCATCACTTTCGCCTGGTCGTAGCGTTGCGTCAGCGCCCTCTCATCCACCAATCCATCCGGACAATTCAGCGTCGCCCAGAAGGCACCATAGGCAAGATTGCGCGTCTGCGGTGCAACCGGAGAAGCGGCGATCAATTCAGAACGCGCGCCACTCGCGTCGACGACAAGATCATACGGTCCCAGCCGCTCCCCGCCCTCGATGGTGAGATAGGTCTGGCTGCCCTCTTCCAGCGCGCCAGTTACCCGCCGTCCGGTGAAGACAATGTGTCGCCGCGCGGAGACTTCGTCGTAGAGCGTATCGAACAGCGCGGCGCGATGAACAGCCAGCCCATAGCGCCCGCCGGCCAGCCTGTCATAACGCACGTCAAGAACGATGCGGCCGCGCTTAGTCTCGGTGCCGAACAGCCGGTCGATGCGATTACCGGCGGCGTGAATGGCGGGACCGAGCCCGAGCGATTCCAGCACGGTCAGGCCGGTCGGTTGCAGCATTAGCGCGGATCCGACCGGCGCCGGATTATCGAACCGCTCGATAATCTCCGTCGTATGGCCGGCGCGCGAGAGGAACAAGGCAGCAGCAAGTCCCGCAGGTCCGGCGCCGACGATCGCAATTTTCAGGGATTTCACCGGATGCGCTCAGTCTTGCAATTGATCGAAACGGACGCGCGCGGCACGTACGGCATCGTGGTTGGCCTCAGCCCAGTTCAAGAGCTGCGCCAAAGGTACATAGAGCGAATAGCCCAGATCAGTCATGCGATATTCGACACTCGGCGGTTTTGTCGGAAACACCTCGCGGCCAATATAACCGTCGCGCTGGAGGTCCCGCAGCGTCTGGGTCAGCATGCGCTGAGAAATATCGGGCACCATGCGCCGCAGCTCACCAAAACGATAAGGCCGCTGCGCCAGGGCTTCCAGCAGCAACACCGACCACTTGCCGCCAATCTGCGAGATCAGATCCCGCACCGGGCAATTCGTAAAATCGAGTTTGCTGACATCGAAGACACGCAACGGATCCTCTGTGCTGCGTAAGTTGACGACAGTGCTGGCGCTCATGTCGGGTTGGTTCCCTTTTGGTAACGTAGGAACGAAAAACTGCCTCCTTTACAGGCCAAAGTCAATTCCTATTCTAGTGCTAGTCTCTTTTTGAGAGCAAGAAAACCCCTGCAAGTCCGCGGCGGTCAAACAAGGAAAAACATATGAGCAGCACTCTTCTCGTCACCGGCGCCGCGGGTCAGCTTGGTCAACGCGTCATTCACCACCTGCTGGAGACATACAAGGTCGCCCCGGGCCGCATCATTGCCGCCACACGCAGCCCGGAGAAGCTTGCCGACCTCGCCGCCAAGGGCGTCGTCGCCCGCAAGGCCGATTTCGATGATGCCGCCAGCCTGTCCACCGCGTTTGCCGGGGTCGATCGCCTGCTGATCATCAGCACCGACTCTCTCGCCGTTCCCGGTCAGCGCCTAAAGCAGCACACTGCCGCCGTCGAGGCCGCGAAGTCCGCTGGCGTCAAGCATATTCTCTACACCTCCATGCCGGCCCCGGAAGGTTCGCTCGTTAGCTTCGCACCCGACCATCTCGGCACCGAAAACGCCATCAAGGCAAGCGGCATCGGCCATACGATCCTGCGGGACGCCTGGTACTTCGACAATTACCTGATGGGTCTGCCGCACAGTCTCGAAGTCGGCAAGTGGTACACCGCGACCGCCGGCGGCCGCGTCAGCAATATCAGCCGCGAAGACTGCGCACTGGCCATTGCTGCCGCTTTGGCTTCCGACACGCCGGAAAATGCCACCTATACGCTGACGGGTTCGACCGCCGTCACCATCGAGGACGTCGCGAGCGTTGTCAGCAAGATCACCGGCCGTCCGCTGGAAGTCGTGCAGGTCAATGATGAACAGCTCGCCGCTGGCCTCACCGGCGCCGGCCTGCCGAAATTCGTCGTCGACATGCTGGTCTCCTTCGACGCCAACATCCGCGCCGGCAATTTCAATATCCTCACGAATGACTTCAACAAGCTGACCGGCAAGGAGCCGCAGACGCTACGCAGCTTCGTCGAGGAACACAAGGCCGCGTTGGTAGGCTGAGTTTATGGGATGGTCAGGCGAGATTATCTTTGCCGCATCCTCGTGTCTCGCCCCAAACACAGCCCGTCCTGGCCAATTGTTTGCTCCGTCCCTTCTCCCCGCAATGCGGGGAGAAGGCCAAGATGAGGGGCCAGGCACTACAGCGCGCCAACGGCGTCCTTGTCTGCCCAGCCTCAGATCCCGCTGCTCAAACCGCCTGCCCGCAAGCTCGGCAAAACCGTCGAACCGTCTCCGCCATGCCATATTCCAGCGCATCGGCAGTCAGCCCGTGCCCAATGGAAGCTTCGGCGAGCTCCGGGATGCGCTTCAGGAGCGCCGGCAAGTTCGCGACCGTCAGATCGTGGCCGGCATTAACGGCAAGGCCGTTGGCAAATGCCGCATCCGCAGTCTTGCCGAGACCCTCGAGAATGACGGCAGCCCGTTCCGGTGCTTCATAGCAGCCGCCATAGGGGCCGGTGTAAAGCTCGATGCGGTCGGCACCAACGTCCCTAGCGATCTTCACGGCCTCGGCATCGCCATCCCCATCCGCAAACAGCGACACACGGCAGCCGATCTTCTTGTATCTGGCGACGACCTCAGCCAACAGATCGCGATTTTTACGGAAGTCCCAACCGTGGTCGGACGTCGCCTGCGAGGGATCGTCGGGCACCAGCGTCACCTGCTCCGGCTCCACGGATGCGCAGAGATCGAAAAACTCGTCGGTCGGATAGCCTTCGATGTTGAACTCTGCCTCCGGAAATTCGTCGTCGATCAATGCGCGTATATCGGGCAGATCGGAGAAGCGAATGTGCCGCTGATCGGGCCGCGGATGCACAGTCAGGCCACTGGCACCGGCGGCAAGCGCGATTCGGCCGAGCCCCGTGACGCTCGGCCAGGGAAGATCGCGCCGGTTACGCAACATGGCGATAGCGTTGAGGTTCACGGAGAGCTTGGCGGGCATGATCGAAATCCATGATTTTTAAAGAGGATAATACATCCGTTTTATGCGATTGCACGCCGCAAGACCAACGAGATTCGAATATCGACTCATGCAAAAGATTGATGGTCTTCCGCTCTTTTGCCGTCTCGTCCGTCCGACGATACCCCCTTCGGGCAACTTATAATTTCGGCGAAACCCGATAGCGTCGTTGTATCGGGCGCCTGATTTTGATTCGTCCGGGAATGAGAGGGCCCAAAGTTCGCCCACGGTAAATTTGTCCTTATGAAACAAGAATTTTCATCGGCGACATCTGCGTTTGTTAGTCGCGTCATTGTAAAAGCGAGTTGGGCGTAGCTTCGGCCTCCTCCGTCAGACAACAGAATAGGCACCAGATCGTGGCGTGGGGCGCCGCGACAAAAAGGGGATGGAAATATGGAGGGACTTATGTCTGACGGTTCTGACGGTTCCAAACGTCCGTTTGCGACCGCCAATCTTGTTTCGCGGGCGCGCGCCAAGTACCGGTTCCTGCCCGAGACAGCACTTCCTTCTGACCTGCCGGAGGGGTCGGTTGCCATCGCGGACATGGCCAGCGCTTTCGGCGTGACGCACAGGACGCTGCACTTCTACGAGGAAAAGAGGCTGATCTCGGCCGATCGCCACGGGTTGATGCGAATCTACGGCACTGACGATGTGCTGCGCATGGCCGTCATCACCGTCTGCCGGGAAGCCGGCATGTCGATCGCCGTCATTCAGGAGGTCATGGAAAAGCTTGACGAGGCGGAAACGCCGGATGAAGCCGAGGCCATCTTCCGCGCGGCCCTCAACCTCCGCAAGCGCGAACTGATCGTTGAGATGTCCCAATTGAATCGGCAGATGCAGAAAGTTGCCGATCTCCTTGATTATGATGGCGCCGCGGAGCTCCCTCATTCTCATGGCGGGGACATCTGATCTCTTGCGTCTGGCGCAAAGGCCACTCCATCTAATCACGATGTGAGCAAGCAAGCTTCACCGGACAATCGTCAGGGTCTCGGCGGCGCGCGTGATCGCCGTATAGAGCCAACGCTCGCGCGTATCGCGAAACGCCCAGCTTTCATCGAACAACACCACATTGTTCCACTGCGAACCCTGCGCCTTATGCACGGTAAGCGCATAGCCGTAATCGAATTCATCGTAGCGCTTGCGGGTCGACCAGGGGATTTCGCCTTCGACATCCTCGAAGGCCTGCTTCAGCAGCTTGATCTTCGCCGCCCCCCGATCCATGTCGTCATCCTCCGGCCGCACGAGCAGATTGATGCCGGGCTTCGTGGTTTCCCTGGACGAGGTCATTACCTGCCAGAGTGAACCGTTGAGCAGGGCCTTGGCGGGGTCGTTGCGCAGGCAGACCAGCTTGTCGCCGGATTGCGGATATTCGGCCGTAAAACCCTTGAGCTCGCGCAGTCGCTGATTGTACCGCCGGCGCGTGCGGTTTGTGCCCACCAAGACTTGATCCGCCTCAAGTACCAACGGCTGCGTCACCTCGTTCTTCGAAATCACTTTCGCCGTGCCGTAGTCGCCGTGCATGATCTCCTTGCCCTCGCGCACGTGCATGGCAAGTTGAATGATCGGATTGTCGCGGGCCTGACGATGAATGTCCGTCAGCAGATAGTCCGGCTCGTCATTGGTAAAGAAACCGCCGCCCGAGACCGGCGGCAATTGACCGGGATCGCCGAGCACGAGAATCGGCGTGCCGAAACTCATCAGGTCCTTGCCGAGCGCTTCGTCCACCATCGAACATTCGTCGACGATAATCAGCGCTGCCTTGGCGACGGGGCTCTGCCGGTTGATCGTGAACATCGGGGCGATCGACGTCTTGCCGGTCTCTTCGTCCTCGACGGCCTCCTCGCCGCGCGGTCGATAGATCAGCGAATGGATGGTCTTGGCGTTGCTGGCACCGCGCGAGCGCAATACCTGCGCCGCCTTGCCGGTGAAGGCCGCAAACAGCACGTCACCATCGACATGCTCGGCAAAATGCCGCGCAAGCGTTGTCTTGCCCGTGCCGGCATAGCCGAACAGGCGAAACAGCGGCGAGCGCCGTTCCTTCAGCCATTTGGCAACGGCCTTGAGCGCTTCGTCTTGTTGTGGCGCAAATTGCATGGGCCGACTTGGCAGGATTCGGCCGGCAGAAGCAAGCAGTAAAAAACCCAGAATTGTTGGGAATAAAATCGTAGCAATTCGTGTCTCATGTCCGGCAACGCAAAACGTGGGGCCTGGACCATGGGTCTACCATTCCGAGGAGAAACATCATGAAAGCCGCGAAATTCTTGCCGATCCTGATCATGGCATCGGCCGCAGCGACGTCGGTCTTTGCCGCTGCCCCGGTAAAAACCGCCGAAAGCGCCAAGGGCAAGGTTCTCACAGGCGAAAACGGCATGACGCTCTATACCTTCAAGAACGACAAGAAGGGAGCCTCCAACTGTAACGATGATTGCGCGAAGGCGTGGCCGCCGCTGATGGCCGATGGCAAAGCCAAGGCAGAAGGCGCATATTCGATCATCACCCGCAAGGACGGGAAGAAGCAATGGGCGAAGGACGGCATGCCGCTCTATTACTTTGTCAAGGATACCAAGGCTGGTGATGTTGCCGGCGATGGCTTCAAGGGTGTGTGGGATGTCGCACGGCCGTAATCGGACCGGCGAGGACGCGGGGGGAACCTCCCCCGCGTCCGATAGTTTCGAGGCGGAGGTGCTGGCGCTCCTCCCTTCGTTAAGACGCTATTCGCGCAGCCTCACCCGCTCCGACGCCGACGGCGAAGATCTTCTTCAGGATTGCGTCGAAAAGGTGCTGGCACGGCGCAGCCAGTGGCGCGGACTGAACCTGCGTGGCTGGGTGCTCACCATCATGACCAATCTCTACCGCAACGGCCTGCGCCAGCAAGGTCGCCGCCGCTTCGTCGATCTTGACGACAGTACCGATTTGCCGGCCGCTGAGACGGATGGCGATCCTTTGGAACGCTCGCGATTGGAAGCGGCGCTGAACAGCCTCGGGGAGGATTATCGCGCCGTGCTGATGCTGGTCGTGGTCGAAGGCTACAGCTATCAGGACGTCGCCACCACGCTGGATATTCCGATTGGCACCGTCATGTCGCGCCTGTCGCGAGCACGCCGGAAAATGAACGATCTGATGAATGCCGAGAATGTCATTACGCTTCGGAGACCGAAATGAACGAACGTAACCCGACCGTGACCGAAGCGGATCTCCACGCCTTTGCAGACGGGCTGCTGCCAGCGGACGATCACGCCCGGTTGGAAGCCTGGCTTGCCGAAAATCCCGAACAAGCGGACCTGATCTCCACGTGGCGGACGCAAAACGCCGACATCAAGGCATTGTTTGCACCATATGCAATCTCGAAGGAAGGTGACCGTGAACTGGTATCACCACGCGTTCCGGCCTCTGTGCCTGCCGAGCCATCACGTCCGCTTCGCTGGCTGCCGATGGCCGCGGCCTCCCTGGCGATCTTCCTGGTCGGCGCTGCCGCCGGCCATTTCGGCCCACCGCTTCTGACGCAGCCGGACCCTCGCTTGGCGGCTATCGAGGCCCTGCCGCGGCAGGCGCAATCGGCCTTCGTCGTCTACGCAAGCGATGTCCGCCACCCGGTCGAAGTCGGCGCGGATCAGGAAGCGCATCTTGCCACCTGGCTCGGCAAACGCATGAATGTCGCCAGCCTGAAGGTGCCGAGCCTCAGCACGCTCGGCTTTCAGCTCGTCGGCGGCCGACTGCTGCCCATCAATGGCACACCCGGCGCACTCTTCATGTATGAGAACGCCACCGGCCAGCGCCTGACCGTGCTCGTCGGCAGCAACAAGGAGAACACCACAACCAGTTTCCGCTTTACCAGCGTCGGCACGGTCGAGACCTTCTATTGGATCGACGGCAAACTCGGCTATGCCGTCACCGGCGAAATCTCCCGCGACATGCTGAGACGGGTGGCGGACGAATGCTACAAGCAGTTTTCGTCCTAATTAAAGCGTTTCAGCGTTCCGGATCGTTCTCCAGCAAGATCGGTTTGCCATGCGGCGTTGCTTCGGCCGCGCGCTGCCAGCTTCTCTGCAGGTTGAGGATCGCGCCTGCGTCGGCGATACCGCGGCTGACCAGCAGGCCGGACAATGCCGCCACCCAGCAGTCGAAATAATCGCTGCCGTCTTCAGCCCGGCCCGGCTTGTGCAGCTCGGCAGAAAGCCGCTCCGCCCATTCGCCCCAACTAAACAAGCCCTTCTCGTGCAAATGCACGGTCATTGCAAAAGCCTCCGCCGCCCAGGGTTCGGGGAAGACCGGCTCGCCATTCGCGGACTTCGGCAGTTGCGGCGATTGCGCCAGGAGCGAGGCTGTTTCACGCTCGCTCAAGGTAACTCTCCCAGGCATCGATGGAGACGGTAAGCGTTGGATCGGCGCCCTCGCCCCAGATTTCCGGGGCCTTGAAAACGACCGTGTAGATCCATTGCGGATTCTCGCCCTTGCCATGGGCGTTATCATCGGGGAAAACGAACGAGCCCTGCACGGCCTCCACCACGCCCGCCTTGGCGCGCGCATAGCGTGGCACACGCGTATGTCCCGTCGGATTGATATTCTTCGTCCGCACGCGATCGCCGACCGCAAAAAGCGGAGCGGCATCGACCGGCCGATCACAGGGGCCGCCCTTGGCAAGCGCACCGGCAACCATGTCAGCCTTCAACACACGTTTCGGCGCCGCTCCCTCCCCCAACGAATGGCCGGTTAATAGCTCCTCGTGCGTTACAAAACCATGCCGTTCCAGCAGCGTCTCAAGCCCGCGCGTCCAGATCTCATAATAGCTGGCGGCAAGATATTTGGCCGGAGGGATGTTTTCGCGCGCATGCCGGCTTTCATCGATGCTCCAGGCGCCGAAGGCACCGCAAGAGAGCGTGATGCCGAGCGCCCGCTTTTCCCATTCCGCATGGAAGACCGGTTCGTTCGGTTCCGGCGCCACCGGCCCGAAGCCCATCTGCCCGCCGAGATCGTGCGGCCCGTTCATAGCGTCACCTCCGGAGCCTTGGCGATTGCTGTACCAATCATCGCGTCACGGCTAACGAGATCGGCAAGATCAGCCTCATTCATGCCCTCGGTGCCATCAGGGCGTTCCGGGATAACGAGATAGCGCAGCTCTGCAGTCGAATCCCAGACGCGAATCGTCTTCCCCTCAGGCAGCGTCAGACCGAATTCGGCCAATACGCCGCGTGGATCGATGACAGCGCGGGAGCGATAGGCCGGCGCCTTGTACCAGACCGGCGGCAGGCCGAGCACGGACCAGGGATAGCAGGAGCAGAGCGTGCAAACGATGAGGTTGTGCGTCTCCGCCGTATTGAACACCGCGCGCATATGCTCGCCCTGCCGCCCTGTGAAACCGAGGCTGGCGATCGCCGCCGTCGCGTCGCGCTTCAACCATTCGGCAAACTCCGGATCGCTCCAGGCTTTCGCCACCACCTGCGCCCCATTGCGCGGCCCTACCTTGGTCTCGTAGGTCTCGACGATGACATCGATCGCCGCCGGATCGATCAAGCCCTTTTCGGTCAGCAGCGTCTCCAGCGCCTTCACGCGGGCCTGCATGTCGGAATAGTGGTTGTCGTGATCATGGTGATGGTGGTCGTCATGATCGTGCATGATGTATCTCCCCTCGAACAGGCCGCAAATCTAAGCCTTTGCCACAGAGCCGCCAAGCGCCTTCTTCACCGGTTGCAACCGGGATTAGATGCCGCGACCCCCTGCCATTGTCAGCGCGTTTCGCTAGTCTGCCCAGCATGAAGATTTTGATTCTAGGCGCAACTGGTTTCATCGGCTCTGTGATCGCGGCGCGATTACGCAGGGGTGGGCATATCGTCACCGGCCTTGCTCGCAATCCTTACCGGGCGCGCGTAAAGCACCCTTGGATTGACTGGATCAATGCCGATCTGGCCGAAATGACTGATCCATCAAACTGGCATGCGATGCTGAGCCACCATCAGATCGTCATCAACTGCGCCGGCGCCCTTCAAGATGGGCTTTCCGACGATCTTATCGCCACGCAGGAAAAAGCGATGCTGGCGCTCTATGCCGCAGCCGCGCAGTCGGCAATCGAGCTCGTCGTGCAGATTTCCGCGCGCACCGGAGGCGCGGGCCAAGACCAGCCGTTCCTCGCGACAAAGCGCAATGCTGACAAGGCGCTAGCGGCAAGCGATCTCAACCATATTATCCTGAGGCCGGCGCTCGTCCTTGGCCGCAACGCCCACGGCGGCACGGCATTGCTACGTGCACTTGCCGCCATGCCTTTCGTCCTGCCTCTCATTCATGCACAAAGCCCTGTCGAAACGGTTTCGGTCGATGATGTCGCCACACTCGTTTCGGCAGCGGTTGCCGGCGAATTCCAGTCGGGCACCGACATCGATCTTGCCGCCAGTGGGGCACCGACGCTCGGCGAACTCGTCATTGTTCATCGAAACTGGCTCGGCCTCCCCCCGGCGCGGGTCGTGCCAATACCGACCGGCTTGGCAAGGCCGGTGACCTGGGCCGCCGATATCGCCGGCAAGCTCGGATGGCGCTCGCCGCTCCGATCGACCGCGATGGCCGTGATGTCCGAAGGCGTTCTCAGCCGAAGGGATGGACAACACCTCCCAAGTCAACGCCTGGCGACGGCCGTCGAAACGCTGAATACCCATCCCTCCGGCGTTCAGGATTTGTGGTTTGCCCGCCTCTATTTGTTAAAGCCGTTGATGATCTCTGGCCTGGCACTCTTCTGGATACTGTCTGGCATCATCCCAATGCTGGCCCCGACAGGCGCAAGCCGGCACTTGCTGCCCTTTATGCCGGATGGTTCGGCAATGGCCTTCACCCTGATTACCTGTTTTCTCGATATAGCGCTCGGCGCATTTGTTCTCGTGCGGCCTTTCGCGCGGTCGGCATTGTTCGGAATGCTTGCCGTTACGCTCGGCTATCTTGCCGGCGGCACATTCCTCGAACCATCGCTTTGGCTCGATCCGCTCGGGCCATTCGTCAAAGTGCTCCCGTCGATCCTGCTGACATTTGCCACGCTTGCGGTGTTGGAGGAGCGCTGATGCTGACCGAGGAATTTCTTCGCCTCGTGCACGTCATCGGCGCTACCGTGCTTTTCGGCACCGGCGCAGGCATCGCCTTCTTCATGGTGATGGCGCATCGCACCGGCGATCCCAAGCTGATCGCACATGTTGCCGGCACAGTCGTCATCGCCGACACGGTCTTTACGGCAACGGCCGTCATCCTACAGCCGGTGACCGGCTATCTGCTTGCGCAATCGATCGGCTGGTCGCTCGAAGAAGGATGGATCGCTCTGTCCTTGCTGCTCTACGTGCTGACCGGAGTTTTCTGGCTGCCGGTCGTCTGGATACAGCTCCGCCTGCGCAATCTCGCTCGGACAGCATCCGCGACCGAAACGCCGCTGCCGGCGGCCTACCACCGCCTCTATTTCATGTGGTTTGCCTGCGGCTTCCCCGCCTTTTTCGCTGTCATCGGCATCCTTTGGCTGATGCTCAACAAGCCATCCCTGTCGCTATTTTAACATCGGCCAAAGGCTGAGCACCAGCAGGACTGCCATAGTGATGTTGAACCATTTGAGGCGAACAGGGTCGGAAAGCCAGTCGCGCAGGGCCGAGCCGAAACCCGCCCATGTCGAAACGCTGGGAATGTTGACTGCTGCAAAGGCAAAGCCGACGAGCAGCACGCTGATCAGGTAGAGCTGCGGATTGGTGTAGGTCGCCATGGCCGTGACCGCCATGACCCAGGCCTTCGGGTTGACCCATTGAAAGGCCGCGGCACTCAGGAAACTCATCGGCTCGACACCGCTTTCCTTCTCGCTGAGACTGCGCGACGTCGCGATCTTCCAGGCGATCCAGACGAGATAGGTTCCGCCGGCGAATTTCAAGCCCGCATAGAGCACCGGAACCGTATGCAGCAATGCTCCAAGCCCCAAACCAACGCCCAGCAACAACGACAGAAAACCCACGCCGATGCCGAGCATATGCGGGATCGTGCGGCGGAAACCGAAATTCACGCCCGATGCGAACAGCATCATGTTGTTCGGCCCGGGCGTGATCGATGTCGTGAAGGCAAACAGCAGAAGAGCCAGAAATGTGTTCAGCGGCATAAAGTCTCCCCGGACGCCGCTCTTTGGTCAGCCGAAGCGTCCATTCCTCGCGATGCGCATCACTCATAGCGGCGCCTATGCTGCGCGACCCTAATTCGCCTTGGAATAGAATGCCATGACAGGATTGTCATAGTGACATGAATGGCGTGATTGAAATCCCGATGAATGCCCTTATCCTTCGCCTCTCAAGCAGCGAGGACAGGCCATGCGCGACCCCATTCCTACCGTCACTCTCCCCTCCGGCATCACGGTTCCCGCACTCGGCCAGGGGACATGGAACATGGGTGAAAAAGCTGCCCGCGCTAACGAGGAGATCGCCAGCCTGAAGGCCGGGCTCGATCTTGGCATGACGCTGATCGACACCGCCGAAATGTATGGCGAAGGCGGCGCGGAGGAAATCGTTGGCAAGGCGATCGAGGGGCGTCGCGACGAGGTATTCGTCGTCAGCAAGGTCTATCCTTACAACGCAAGCAGCAAAGGGACTATCCAAGCTTGCGACCGCAGCCTGAAGCGAATGAAAATCGACCGCATCGACCTTTATCTGCTGCATTGGCGCGGAGAGTATCCGCTGGCGGAAACCGTGGCTGCCTTCGAAATCCTGAAAGCCGCAGGCAAGATCGGCGCTTGGGGTGTATCGAACTTCGATGTCGACGATATGGAGGAACTGCTGGCCGTTCCCGACGGCGGCAATGTCGCCGCCAATCAAGTGCTCTACAATCTCGGCCGACGCGGCGTCGAATACGATCTGCTACCATGGTGTCAGGAGCGCAACATTCCGATCATGGCCTATTCACCGATCGAACAGGGTCGACTCGCGCATCATCCGGACCTGATCCACATCGCCAAGACCTATCAGGCAACGCCGGCTCAGGTTGCGCTCGCTTTTCTGCTGGAGCGCGACGGCGTTATCGCCATTCCCAAAACCTCCAATCCGCAACGCGTTGCCGAAAACCTCGACGCCGTCTCGCTCGATATCACCGATGAGGACTGGGCCACCCTCGACGCCTCCTTCCCGCCGCCGGCGCGCAAGAAGCCGCTGGAGATGCTCTAACCGCGAGGATCAGCGCGCTGCTGTGCGACGATCAGCTTGATTGCTTGAAAAACATCCATCTGCCGCCAGCCAGCCGGATCGCGATACGTCGGATAAAGCGAAAAGGCGGCCGCGGCGATTTGATCGACGGTCCGCCGCCCGGCTCGTCTATCGGCGAGAACGGCCTTCGTGTAGACGCCGAACTGATCTTCCGTCACCCCCCATCCGGCATAAAACGGCGCCGCATAGCAACGGACCGGGATGCCGCGCAGCAGCGCATCGAAACCGAACTGACTGGAGACGGTCCAGACCTCATCCACCACATCAAGAATCGACGCGACCGACACGGCATCATCGAGAAATATCGCACCACCTTTGCCGGCGGCCTCCGTCGTCAGATATCCCTTGCGGTGGCCGGCCATGACATCCGGATGCGTCCGGATCAGACATTGAGCGTCGCTTGCCAAAGCGTCGGCAAGCATTCGCTCGAATGAGGCGTGCGAACCGAGCGCCTTGCCGACCGACATATCGCCGACGACCTGATCGACCAGCAGGATGCGACGCTTCATTGTCCGCTCGATCACGGGTGCCCTATGCGGCAGATGATTGTATTTGGAGAGCCTGTTGCGGACGATCTGTTCGCGGATGGCCTTGCCCAGCTCTCCGGCATCTTCCGCGCTGGAGATCAGGCGCTCAAGACGCGACGGCCGGCTCACGTCCACGGGCAGGCCGAGATCGTCGACCACGATCGAAAGAGGGATTGCACCGGCCTTGCCGAGGCCGACCGACCGCAGAAAACCATCTTCGAGATTCCAGCGTGGCAATCCCCGCAACCGCGAGATCGCCGCCGCTGTCTTTGCGGGTGCGCGGCCGCCCCAGGAAAGCACTCCGCCAACGCCAGGCGATAGCGTGGATGCGATTTTCTGCGACCCGAAATATTGGCCGAGCCAAGGAAAAGCATTGCGGACATAAAAGGTGGCGCCGAGGCGCATACCTACAGGCGGATGCCAGCTCTTTTCGCCGATGTCAGGCAAACTCTCCACGGTAGAAAACGCCACCGATATGACCCCATTGATGACGCGATCATCCATCCAGAGCGCCGCGCAAGCTACGCGACGCTCGCAAGCTGATCAATGACAGACTTACTCACATTCCCTGCGGGCCGCGGTTCATCGCAGCGATGCCGGTGCGGCAGACTTCGATCAGGCCGAGCGGCTTGATGATGGCGATGAACTGATCGATCTTCGATGACTTGCCGGTGATTTCGAGAATGAAATGCTCGACGGTCGCATCCACCACCTTGGCATGGAAGGCATCAGCCAGCCGCAGCGTTTCGGCGCGGGCTTCGCCGTTTCCGGTAACCTTCAGCAGCGCCACTTCGCGCTCGATCGGCCGTTCCTGGCCGAGATCGCGGGCGCGCACTGTCAGGTCGACGACGCGATGAACCGGCACGATGCGTTCAAGCTGCGCCTTGATCTGCTCCAGCACCTGCGGCGTGCCGCGCGTGACGATGGTGATGCGCGACAGATGGGCCTGATGCTCGGTTTCGGAAACGGTCAGGCTTTCGATGTTGTAGCCACGGCCGGAGAAAAGGCCGATGACACGGGCGAGAACGCCGGGCTCGTTGTCGACCAGCACCGAAAGCGTATGGCTCTCGGCCGCCGCGGTTTCCGGCGAGATGAAATAGGCGGAGCCCGTGGGTTGAAGGTGTGCGGTCATTGTCCTTGTTCCGTTTCCTCGGTTCTTGTGATCAGGATGCCAGCTCGATCCTGATTTGAATGGTGATTGGTCCGGCCGGGGACACGGCAATCCTACCGTGTCCCGGCTTTCCGATCAAACGAGCTGCCGGCCCTTGGCGTCGATGGCATTGGCGACGGCTTCGTCGGTGGCTTCATCCGGCAGCAGCATCTCGTTATGGGCCTTGCCCGAGGGGATCATCGGGAAGCAGTTGGCGAGATTGGCGACGCGGCAATCGAAAATGACCGGCTTCTTGACATCGATCATTTCCTGGATCGCCGCATCGAGATCGCCGGGCTTTTCGCAGCGCAGGCCGACGGCACCATAGGCTTCCGCCAACTTGACGAAATCGGGCATTGCCTCTGTATAGGAGTGCGACAAGCGGTTGCCGTGCAGCAACTGCTGCCATTGGCGCACCATGCCCATATATTGGTTGTTCAAGATGAAGATCTTGATCGGCGCCTCGTGCTGGATCGCCGCCGACATTTCCTGGATGCACATCTGAATCGAGGCATCGCCGGCAATGTCGATGACCAGGCTTTCCGGATGGGCGATCTGTACGCCGAGAGCGGCTGGCAGGCCGTAACCCATGGTGCCGAGACCGCCCGACGTCATCCAGCGGTTCGGTTGCTCGAAGCCGTAGAACTGCGCCGCCCACATCTGGTGCTGACCGACTTCGGTGGTGATGTAGGTGTCGCGATCCTTGGTCAGCTCGTAAAGACGCTGGATCGCATATTGCGGCATGATGACATCGTCGTGCGGCTTGTAGGCGAAGGAGTTGCGTGCACGCCAACGCGTGATATTCGTCCACCAATCGCCGAGACGATCCGTTGCCGGCTTGTGCGGCAAAGCGCGCCACAGGCGAACCATATCTTCCAGAACATTGCCAACATCGCCGAGGATGCCGATATCGACGTGAACGTTCTTGTTGATCGAAGACGGATCGATGTCGATGTGGATCTTCTTCGAATTTGGCGAAAAGGCATTCAGGCGGCCGGTAATGCGGTCGTCGAAGCGCGCGCCGATGCAGACCATAACATCGCAATCATGCATCGCCATGTTGGCTTCGTAAGAACCGTGCATGCCGAGCATTCCGAGCCAGTTCTTGCCGGATGCCGGATAGGCGCCGAGGCCCATCAATGTCGAGGTGATCGGGAAGCCCGTCAGCTCGACAAGCTCGCGCAACAGTTTCGAGGCTTCCGGACCGGAATTGACGACGCCGCCACCGGAATAGATGATCGGACGCTTCGCATTTGCCATCAGTTCGATAGCCTGCTTGATCCTGTTGAGATCACCCTGAACCTTCGGCTGATAGCTCTTCTGGACATCATGCGCTTCCGGAGGCGTGTAGGTGCCGGTGGCGAACTGAACGTCCTTCGGAATGTCGACGACGACCGGGCCCGGACGGCCGGACTGGGCAATGCGGAAAGCTTCATGAATGACCGCGGCGAGCTTGTTGACATCCTTGACCAGCCAATTGTGCTTGGTGCAGGGACGCGTGATGCCGACAGTGTCGCATTCCTGGAACGCGTCCGAGCCGATGAGTGATGTCGGAACCTGGCCGCTCAAGCAAACCAGCGGGATCGAATCCATCAATGCGTCCTGCAGCGGCGTAACGGCATTCGTCGCGCCCGGACCGGAGGTAACCAGCATGACGCCGACCTTGCCGGTCGAGCGGGCATAACCTTCCGCTGCATGGCCGGCGCCCTGTTCGTGGCGCACGAGGATATGCTGGATATCATCCTGCTGGAAAATTTCGTCGTAGATCGGCAAAACCGCGCCGCCCGGATAACCGAAGATGTGTTCGACGCCATTGTCCCTGAGCGCCTGCAGCACGATCTCCGCGCCTGTCATCTGAGTGCCGCTCGCCTGATTATCTTTGCCGGTCATACGTTTGTTCCGCTATCTGCTGAGGGTTTGGAAAAGTGAAATCTCGATTTCGGGCATAAAAAAAGGCTCCTGGGGAGCCTGTCGTCTAGCGCATGGGTGGCTATCGCCGGATGGTTACACCATCCTGCCCATGCGCTTTCCCACCACGATAAGAGCCGTCGAGTTTTTCATGGGCGGAAGTGATAGACAGAAAATTTCCAAGCGTCAACGCATTCAGCAATAAAAAATCGCGGCCTTTCGCGATCCCCTTAAAATGTCGAGCGGCGCGAAAGGGTTTTGTTAAGCCAGCCTCCCTATGCTCCAGGCCTTAACGCTGGGAGTAGCCGTTTGCTCAATAATGATTTGCAGACGTCCGGCAAAGCTGGGGACCTTGATCGTCGCGACAATTTGAAGCCGGGAAATCGCTTCCTCGGCCGCGTTGTCGCGTGCAGTGGTTCCAGGGCAACCATCGCCGCGGTCGCCGAGGAAGGTGGCACCGATCTCACTGAGCTTTGGTCCGTCGGCAAACTGATCTCCATCAGCGTCGGGGCCAATCGCGTTGCCGCCCTCGTCTACTCCATGAACACCGGCAATACAGGCTGGGGCGAAGGAGAGGACAATCTTTTCCGCATCGAAGTGGAACTGCTGGGCGAAGTCCGCGTCGGAGCAAACGGCCGCGAGGAGTTTTCCAGCGGCATCTCGGCCTATCCCTATCTCGGCGCTATCGCCCATCGCATCCGCGCTGCCGATCTCATGCGCATTTTCGATGCCGGCAAGGACAGCAGTTGCGTCATCGGCAAGCTGACGCAGGATGAGAGCATCGACGCCGCCATCCATATTCCATCGATGCTGGCCAAGCATTTCGCCGTGGTCGGCTCCACCGGCGTCGGCAAATCGACCGCCGTCTCGTTGCTGCTGCACAAGGCGATTGTCTCCGATCCCAAACTGCGTGTGCTGATCCTAGACCCGCACAATGAGTTCGCCGCCGCCTTTCCCAAACATTCCGTCGTCGTCGATACCGATACGCTCGACCTGCCTTTCTGGCTGATGCGGCTCGATGAATTCGCCGAGGTCGTCTTCCGCGGCCGGACGCCGATCCCCGACGAATTGGACATGCTGCGCGACATTATTCCGGAGGCAAAACGTGCCTTTCGCGGCAGCGACTCGCCGCTGATGCGCCGCCAAACGGAAAAAAGCTCGGTGACGGCAGATACGCCGGTTCCCTACCGCATGGCCGATCTGCTGGCCCTGATCGACGAGCGCATCGGCCGGCTCGAAGGCCGGCAGGAAAAACCGCACCTGCGTTCCCTAAAGATGCGCGTCATCTCCGCGATTAATGATCCCCGTTATCATTTCATGTTCTCCAACAACACGATCAGCGACACGATCATGGAGACGATCGCGCAGATCTTTCGTATTCCTGGCGACGACAGACCGATCTGCACCTTCCAGCTCGCCGGCATTCCCTCCGAGGTTGTCAACTCCGTCGCCTCGGTCCTCTGCCGCATGGCCTTCGAGCTCGCGCTTTGGAGCGAGGGCGCGATCCATATGCTGGTCGTCTGCGAAGAGGCGCACCGCTATATCCCCGCCGACCCGAATCTCGGTTTCTTTCCGACGCGCCAGGCAATCGCCCGCATCGCCAAGGAGGGCCGCAAATACGGCGTGTCGCTCGGCATCATCACGCAGCGACCGGGCGAACTCGACCAGACGATCCTGTCGCAATGCTCGACGTTGTTCGCCATGCGCCTCGCTAACGACCGCGACCAGGACATCATACGATCAGCAATCCCCAATTCCTCGATTTCGACCACGAGCTTCCTGTCTTCGATCGGCAACGGCGAAGCCATTGCCTTCGGTGAAGCGATTGCCGTCCCCATGCGCATGCGCTTTTCCCGCGTCGAAGAACACCTGCTGCCGAAGGCCAGCGGCAGCATTGCAAGAACGAGCGAGGAGTCACCCGATACGGTCGACTTGCGCACCATCGTCAGCCGCATGCGCTCGATCTCCGGTCCCGATATCTCTGCCTTTCAGCAGAGCTACAGGGTCTCGAGCGATGCGGTTAAAGATATCGACGAGGATATTAACGACGAGGATGTCGGGCAGCCTGCCCCAAAACCCGAGCCGCAATCGGTGCGAATTGAAGCGCCGCCGATAGAGCCCTATCGGCCCGACATGCTGCCACGCACGACAGCGGCCTCAGCATTTGGCGCTGCTCCCCAGACGTCAATCGATAGCCGGCTGGCCGAACTGCGCCGCGAATTCCGCGGTGGCGACAATGCAAGCGGTCAGTCCGCATCGGCGAACGAGCTTTCGCCGTCTGTGCGACGCGAAGGCGGCCTGTCCTTGCGCGACAGTATTCTCAAGAAGCCGCTGAGCAGCCTCTATAACAAGGATTGACGCGGACTACGGACTGATGCGCTCCCAGCTTTCGTCCATCTGATTGCGAAACCAAGTCATCTGCCGCTTGGCATATTGCCGCGTCGCGGCAGCGCCGGTCTCGATAACTTCCCCACGCGTCATCTCGCCCCGCAGCATCGCAGCGATCTGCGATACGCCGATCGCCTTCATGACGGGCATCTCTTCCGGCAGCTTCAAAGCCAACAGAGCCCGCACTTCATCTTCAGCACCCATGGCGAGCATCTTCTCGAAGCGGCCGTTGATCCGCTGATGCAAGGTCGCGCGATCCGGCAGCACGACGATCTTTCGCGCACGATCGGCATCGATAATGACGGGACCGGTCCTGCCCTGAAATGTGGCGATGGATTGTCCCGTCGCCTCGATCACTTCCAAGGCACGTACGATGCGCTGGCCATCCTGAGGATTAAGGCTTTCCGCTACGGCTGGATCGCGATTGACGAGCGCCTGATGCAGCGCCTCAGGTCCTACCGTCAACAGCCGCTCGCGCAAGCGGCTGCGAATATCAACGGGAATATCCGGCATGTCGGAAAGGCCGCCGGTCAGAGCCTTGAAATAGAGCCCGGTGCCGCCGACAAAAACGGGCATCCGTTTCTCGTCGCGCAACTGCGCCACCAAGGCGGTCGCCTCGCGCAGCCAGACGCCAGTGGAATAGGCTTGCCCCGCCGGTATATGGCCATAGAGATGGTGCGGAATGCCCTGCATATCCTCCTCGGATGGCCGGGCCGTCAGCACGCGCAACGTGTCGTAGACCTGCATGCTGTCGGTATTGACGACCACACCGTCATGCTCGCGCGCCAATTCCACCGCAAGCGCGGACTTGCCGCTGGCGGTCGGCCCGGTTATCAGGATCGCGTCGATATCGCTTATAAGGTTTCTGCTCATGGCCTTCGTTGCCACGCTTATTGCCAATCCGTCAAACCCCGTTCTCGTCCCGGCAATTGCCGAACAGGCGGCGGACGCCGTCCAGGCAGCGGGACTCTATTGGCTGGCCGACGGCATCGCCTGCGACATTGCGCTGCGCGATGGCACCGATCTGCAGGCCGCAGAAGCCAATATTCTCGCCGTCATCGCCGGCGCGCCGATCGATCTGGCCATCCAGGAAGCCGAGACACGCCGAAAGAAACTGCTGATCGCCGACATGGATTCCACGATGATAGGCCAGGAATGCATCGACGAACTGGCCGCCGAAGTCGGACTGAAGGAGAAGGTCGCCGACATCACCGCCCGCGCCATGAACGGCGAGATCGCCTTCGAGCCGGCGTTACGAGAGCGGGTGGCCCTACTGAAGGGCCTGCCGATCTCTGTCGTTGACGACGTCATCGCCAAACGCATTACCCTTACGCCCGGCGGGGCGGAGCTGATCGCCACGATGAAAGCCAAAGGCTACTACGCCGCCCTCGTCTCCGGTGGCTTCACCCACTTTACGAGCCGCATCGCGGCCGCCTTGGATTTTGACGAGAACCACGCGAATGTCCTGCTGGAAAACAACGGCGTGCTGACCGGCCTTGTCGCCGAACCCATTCTCGGCATGCAGGCGAAGGTCGACGCGCTCAACACGATTGTCGAAAAGCTTGGCATCTCTATCGATGACGCAATTGCCGTCGGCGACGGCGCCAACGATCTCGGCATGCTGCAACTCGCCGGCTCCGGCGTCGCCCTGCACGCCAAGCCAACGGTGGCCGCCCAAGCCAAGATACGCATCGATCACGGCGACCTGACCGCCCTGCTCTACATTCAAGGCTACCGGAAAACTGATTTCGTCAAGGCGTAGCATCAAAACGCTGACGACTGGAGGCGATCCATGATCATTGCCGAAACTGAGCGTCTTATCGTCCGCAACTGGCGGGATGCAGACCGCGATCTTGCCTTCGAGATCAACTCCGATGAGACAGTCATGGAGTTCTTTCCCTTTCGCCGCAGTCGGGCGGAAGCCGATGCATTTTTGGAGCGGGTCCAATCCATGATCGCCGAAACCAGGCTCGGCTTTTATGCTCTGGAACTCAAGGCAAGCGGCGAGGCGATCGGCTTTTGCGGCCTGGCGCGGACAAACCATCTGGAGCCATTCGTGCCGGCAGGCGCCGTCGAGATCGGCTGGCGGCTGGCGGCGCGGTATTGGGGCAAGGGACTGGTCAGCGAAGCGGCGCGGGCATTGCTCGCCGGCGGTTTCGAAACGCTCGGTCTCGATCAGATCGTTTCCTTCGCAGTTCACAACAATATTCGCTCGACATCGGTCATGGAGCGGATCGGCATGCATCGGGTCGAAGGCGGCGATTTCGACCATCCCGGCGTTCCCAATACCTACCCTCACCTGCAGCGTCACGTGCTCTATCGCCTAACCGTAGCCGAGTGGCGCGCCCGGCAATGACGATCATCGAGACGCCGCGGCTCATCCTGCGCCCATGCCAGGAGAGCGATCGCGACCTCTTTTATGAACTGAGCTCCGATCCCGATGTCCTCGAATTCTTTCCCTTCCGCCGCAGCCGGGAAGATGCCGATGCCGTCTTCGACATCATCGGCGCAGTGATGCCGGAAGATGGTTTCGATCTTCTTGTGCTGACATTGAAACAGGGCGGCGAGCCGATCGGCTTCTCGGGGCTTTCGAAGCCGAAACTCGAACCATTCTTGCCTGAAAATACCGTCGAAATCGGCTGGCGGCTTGCAGCTCGCTATTGGCGTCAAGGCCATGCCAGCGAGGCCGGGGCCGCCTTGTTGCGCTACGGTTTCGAGACGCTGAAACTCGGCGAAATCGTATCTCTCGCCGTGCACAACAATCACCGCGCTCTGGCCGTCATGCAAAGGATCGGCATGCGTCTGGATCCAGCCGGCGGCTTCGATCATCCGGATATTCCCGCCAGTCATCCGCAGCTAAAGCACCATGTGCTCTATCGCCTGAGCGCGACGGAATGGCACCGGCAACAGATGCAGGCTAACCGGGATTGAATAAGCCTATTCCAGCGCCACGGCAATGAAGCGCAGATCGCCATTCGGAGAGGCGATCATCATTTGCGCATTGCGGCGACCTTCCCGCTTCAGCGATGCAACCTTTTCCGAAGCAGCGGTCGGCGTCTGCACGAATTCCTGCGCGACTTCGACGACGACTTCGCCGGGCTTCAGTCCCTTCTCCGCTGCGGCCGAACCGGGTGTGACCTGCGTGATCACCACACCGTCGACACTGTCGGCGATGCCGAAGCTCTTGCGGTTTTCCGCGTTCAGCGTCGCGAGTCTCATGCCGAGCACGTCCTGGGTGGCCTGCGGCTGCGGCGCTTGTTGCTGCTGATTGTTGTCCTGGTCCTGCCCGTCCGTTCCGTCGTCATCGCCTTCATCTCCCTCGTCGGGATTGATGACGCCGTCGCGGCCGCCATTGCCGTTGTCGTTGGGCGCGAGCTGAGGTGGCTTGTCGCCGCCGCCCTTATCGTCCTGATTACTGTCGCCGCTGCTTGCTGCGGCTGCCTGGTCGCTGTCCTCGAGCCGGCCGAGCGTGACCTTGACGGTCTGCTGCTTGCCGTCGCGCATGATCACGACCTCGACTTCCTTGCCGACGGGGCTTTCAGCGACGACGCGCGGCAGGTCGCGCATCTCGTCGACGTCCTTGCCATCGAATTTCAGGATAACGTCGCCGGCCTTGATCGAGCCGTTGTCGACCGGGCCGCCCTTGATGACCCCCGCAACCAGCGCGCCCTTCGCAGTGTCGAGGCCGAGGCTGTTGGCAACATCGTCGGTGACCGGCTGGATGCGCACGCCGAGCCAGCCGCGACGGGTCTCGCCGAAATCCATGAGCTGCTTGACGACACCTTCGGCCAGTTCGGACGGCACGGCAAAGCCGATGCCGATAGAGCCGCCGCTCGGCGAAATGATCGCCGTGTTGATGCCGATCACCTCGCCCTTCATGTTGAAGAGCGGCCCGCCGGAGTTGCCCTTGTTTATCGCCGCATCCGTCTGGATGAAATTGTCATAGGGACCGGCATTGATATTGCGGCCGCGGGCAGAGACGATGCCCACAGTCACCGAGCCCCCCAGGCCGAAGGGATTGCCGATCGCCATCACCCAGTCGCCAATCCGCATCTTGCTGGAATCGCCGAATTTCACCGCTATCAGCGGATGCTTCGGCTCCACCTTGAGCACGGAAAGGTCCGTCTTGGTGTCGGTGCCGATCAGCCGCGCCTTCAGCTTCGTGCCGTTCGGGAAGATTGCCTCGATATCGTCGGCGCCTTCGATGACGTGATTGTTGGTGACGATATAGCCGGATGGATCGATGACGAAACCGGAGCCGAGCGAGCTGACCTTGCGGTTGCTGTTCTCGTTGTTCCGGTTCTTGAAGAAGTCGTTGAAGAACTCCTGGAACGGCGAATTGTCCGGCACCTTGGGTGTCGCCGGGCCATCGCCCTCATCCTTGACCTTTTGGGACGTTGAAATGTTGACCACGGCGTCCAGCAGACCGGATGCCAAATCGGCAACCGAGGCCGGACCGGCATTCATCGCCGGATTGCCGGTGACAGGCGGCATCGTGCTGTTCGGCACCACCGCTGGGTTCTCGGTCGTGGTTGCAGTCGAACCACCCATCGGCGCCTGGGCCGGATTGGTCGCCGTGGCTGGGGTCTGGCTATTGGAGGTCGCGGGTACCTGCGTGCCCGACGCGGCATTGCCCGCGGCTACGCCGGCGGAGCCCGTGGCTGGAGCCTGGCCCGCCTCGCCGGTGGTTGCAGGCGCTGTTGTCCCGGAATTAGCTGGAGCTTGTGCTTCGCTCTTCACCTCGCCGCTCGGCGCAGTGGCCGAACCGGTTGCTGGCGCCGGTGTGGCACCCGAACCCGAGGCGGGCGCCTCCGTTGTGGTGGTGGAATTGGCTGGAGCCTGGGCGCCTGCAGCCGCGCCGCTATTCGGCGTCACGGCATCGGTCGAAGGCGTCTGCGTCGTCTGCGCATACGCCCGCTCGACACCTGCCAGAGTGGGACCGGCAATCAGCGCCACACTGGCCAGGAGCGTGAACGAACGTCTGAAAGGCAGGCGATTGGTCGAGGCCATCAGGCATCCTCATCAAGAAAGGGAAGTCTTGTATAAGCATCAACATAAGGCGGAATGATGAAGCGTGAAATCACCTTTTTGCGAAATCCCCGCACGTCCATACGGCCCTGCGATTCCTGGTAAGATTGATGCCACGAGGCATAAAGACAAGGGGCCGCCGACGGGCAGCCCCTTGGATTTCAGCGGGTTGTCGCACACTATTTCGCGGGCGTCGTCGTCGACGGCGCAGCCAGCGCCGGCCCCCCTGAGGCAGGAGCTGCGCCGACCGAACTATCGAAGTACTTGAAGAACTCCGACTGGTTCGGCGGCAGGACCAGCGTCTTGCCGCCCGAAGCGAGCGCCGTGCGATAGGCGGCCAACGAGCGATAGAATTCGTAGAAGCTCGGATCGCGCGATGAGGCATCGGCAAAGATGCCGTTCCGCTCGGCTTCGCCCTGACCGCGCAGGACCTCCGAGTCCTTCTGTGCATCCGCCACGATCTCGACGACCTGACGATCGGCAACGGCGCGGCGGCGCTGCCCTTCTGTGTTACCTCGGGCGCGGATCAGCTCGGCTTCCGCCAGACGCTCGGCCTTCATACGGTCGTAGGTCTGCTGCGACACTTCCTGGGTCAGGTCGGTGCGGCGAATGCGAACATCTTCGATATTCAGGCCGAGGGTCTCGGCATCGCGGTGCAGATCGTCACGCACTTCCGTCATCATCGAAGCGCGCTCGTTGGATAGCGCAGCTTCGAAACCGCGCAGACCGTAGACCCGGCGCAGCGATGCGTCCAGGCGGGTTCTGAGGCGCGATTCCGCCGCGTCGCGATCGCCAGACACGGTCTCGCGGAATTTCCGCGCATCGGTGATCCGATAGACGACAAAAGCATCGACCTCATAGAACTTGCCGCCCGAAACCTGGACACGGATATTGTCCAGATCGAAGCGCAGCTCCTGATCCTGGATGTACTGCACCCGATCGGCGTCCATGAAGGCGAAAGGCAGCTTGAAGTAGAGACCCGGCTCCGTCTTGACGGCACGAATCTGGCCGAAGCGCAGAACGATCGCCTGTTCGCGGGCATTGACCACGAAAATGGAGGAATAAACGATCAGCAGCAGCACCGCGATCGCGATGAGAATGGCTGGCAAACGGCTGGACGTCATTATTTGGCCTCCGGCTGAGGTGCGGTCGCGGGCTTGCCCGACTGTGTCGTGGACTGCTTGCCGAGGTCGTTCAGCGGCAGGTAGGGCACGACGCCCTGCTTGTCGTCGATGATGATGCTGTTCGAGTTACCGATAACGGACTCCATGGTTTCGAGGAACAGCCGCTTACGGGTCACTTCCGGCGCCTTGACGTATTCGTCGTAGATGGAAATGAAACGCTGCGCCTCACCCTCGGCTTCCTTGACTACACGGCTCTTATAGGCGGCCGCCTCTTCACGGATTTGGGCCGCGCGGCCACGCGCTGCGCCGAGCTGCTGGTTCGCGTATTGATTGGCCTCTTGCACCTGTTGGTCTTCGTTCTGCTCGGCACGCTGCACTTCATCGAACGCATCGGCCACCTCGCGCGGCGGCGACGCATCTTCGATCGGCACGGCATTGATGGAAATGCCCGAACCGTAGCGATCCATCGTATCCTGAATGATATTTCTCACCTCGATCGCGATTTCCTGGCGATTGTCGCGATAGATGTCCTGGGCCGGACGGCGGCCGACCACCTCGCGCATGGCGCTTTCGGCAACCTGCTGCAGCGTCTCGTCGGGAGTTTCGAGGTTGAAGAGATAGGATTGCGGATTGGTGACGGTGTACAGCACCGAGAACTGCACGTTGACGATGTTCTGATCGCCCGTCAGCATCAGACCGGCATTCGAACCGGAGCTCGAACGGCCGCCGATATTGCGCTGCTGTTCGGTAACCTTGACGATTTCGACGCGATCCATCGGCCATAAATGGAAATGCAGGCCCGGCATGGATACTTCGGCGCGCGGCTGGCCGAAGCGCAGCTCGACGCCGCGCTCATCCGGCTGAACCGTATAGACGCACTGGATAAGCCAGAAAATGACGATGATCGCCGCGACGATGACAAAGGCACCGCCATTGAAGCCGCCGGGCACGAGCCCCTTCAAGCGGTCCTGCCCTCGGCGAATAATGTCTTCAAGATCGGGCGGCCCGCCGCTGCCGCTTCCCCGCGGCCGGTTCGGCCCCTGCCCCCAAGGCCCCTGATTATTTCCGCCGCCGCCGCCCCAAGGGCCGCCGCCGCCATTCTGATTGCTCCAGGGCATCAAAACCTCTTTATTTATGGACTCCCAGTATCGCGCAGACTTTGAAATTCGCAGGCAGCGGCGATTGTCTCCCGTTATAGGTATCGGCGCATCTGCTTTCAACGCAACTTCAGGAAGTTCGTCGGATTTATTGGAAAATAGTTGATTTTTGCGGGCAGCTTTTATGCTTTGCGCCTGAAATAGCTGACAAAGCGCGTCGGATAGGTGTCCTTCTCGCCGGCCGGCACGGCAAGCTCGCTTTCGACCTGCCAGAGGGCCGGGTCGACTGCGGGAAAGGAGGTGTCGCCTTCGACATCCGCCTCGACATGGGTGATCAGCAAGCGGTCGGCCAGACCAACTGCCTGTCGATAGATTTCACCGCCACCTATGATGCAAATCTCATCGACATTGGCCTCTTGAGCAAGACGGGATGCCGCCCCGATCGCTTCATCAAGCGAATGCGCAACCGTTATTCCCTCGACCGAGAAACCTGCGTCGCGGGTGATCACCACATTCGGACGGCCCGGCAGCGGCTTGCCGATCGACTGGAACGTCTTGCGTCCCATGATGACCGGCTTGCCGAGCGTTATCGCCTTGAACCGCTTGAGATCGGACGATAGCCGCCACGGCATATCCCCGTCGCGGCCGATGATGCGGTTGCGCGAGACGGCGACGAGAACTGTTTTTACCGGTTCGGCCATATCTACCCCCTCAGACGGCGATCGGCGCCTTGATATTCGCGTCGGCTTCATAGCCTTCCAACGTGAAATCCTCGAACTTGAAATCAAAGATGTTCTTCACGGCTGGGTTAAGGCGCATAGTCGGCAGCTTTTTCGGGGTGCGGGTCAGTTGCAATCTGGCTTGTTCGAAATGGTCGGAATAGATGTGCGTATCGCCCAGCGTATGCACGAAATCGCCAGGCTTCAGCCCCGTCACCTGCGCCACCATCAACGTCAGCAGCGCATAGGACGCGATGTTGAAGGGGACGCCCAGGAAAGTGTCGCCCGAGCGCTGGTAAAGCTGGCAGGAAAGCTTGCCGTCGGCCACGTAAAACTGAAAAAGGCAATGGCACGGCGGCAGCGCCATTTCGTCCACCTCGGCCGGATTCCAGGCCGAAACGATATGGCGACGGGAGTTCGGGTTGGTCTTCAGCCCTTCGATCAGATTGGCGATCTGATCGATATGTCGGCCGTCCGGCGCCGGCCAGGAACGCCATTGATGGCCGTAAACCGGCCCGAGATCGCCGTTTTCATCGGCCCACTCATCCCAGATCGAAACGCCGTTTTCCTTGAGATAGCGAATGTTCGTCTCGCCCTTCAGGAACCACAAGAGCTCATGGATGATCGAGCGCAGATGCAGTTTCTTGGTGGTGAGCACCGGAAAACCGTCGGAAAGGTCAAAGCGCATCTGGTAGCCGAAAACCGAGCGTGTGCCTTTACCGGTGCGGTCGCCGCGATCAATGCCGGTGTCCATCACATGCTTCAAAAGATCGAGATATTGCTTCATCGCACCCGCCGCCGATTCCATTCCTCCTCAATTTAATGGCAAGTCGGCGCGAAACCAACTACGGGCAAGCACAATCCCTGCATTTCTCGCGCTCGCAGTCGCTTATCGCGGCAAACCTGTGTTTCGGCGAAGCATTTATGACAAATCCCCTTCCATTCGCCCGCGGAAAACACTATATCAGCCATGCCGGTCTTCGGGCCGGCTATGGCGATAAATGAGCGGTGTAATAAACCTATTGGACCCGGGGGCGGTACCCGGCGCCTCCACCAAAAACCGGCCGGGCCAGACTGGCTTCAGACCGGCTTTTGATGGGGGCGAAACAGGATCGACAAGGGTGTAAAGATCGACTTTTCGCTCGGCATTGTACCACCGTAATCGGGCTAAAATTGTAGTTGCAAACGACAACTATGCGGAAGCTCGTCTCGCTGCTTAATCGCAGTGTGGCACTTCAAATAAAGTCCTAAGGGGTCGCACTCTTAGGCGGGGTTCGAAGGCACCTGGCAACAGAAGCCTTCACCTTCTCCCTCTCTTCGATATTATGTATGATCAGGCGATGACTCGCGCGCGGGGGTTTCCCGTCGGCGCAGGGCGTGGCATAAGCCTTAGAAAAAACATGGCCAACGAAAGACAGGAAAGCATGGGGCAGGATCATATCCGCTACGACATTTTGGCACAGGACGCCCTGCGTGGGGTCATCCGCAAGGTGTTGACCGAGGTCGGCACCACCGGCCGTCTGCCCGGTGACCATCATTTCTTCATCACCTTTCTGACCGGTGCGGCCGGCGTGCGTATTTCGCAGCACCTGAAGTCGAAATATCCGGAGCAGATGACCATCGTCATTCAGCATCAGTTCTGGGATCTGAAGGTTACCGAGAGCCAGTTCGAAATCGGGCTCTCCTTCTCCGACGTCCCCGAAAAGCTGGTCATCCCGTTCAACGCGATCCGCGGATTCTACGATCCGTCCGTGAATTTCGAACTGGAATTCGACGTGCCGCTCGCCGAAGACGAAGAAGTGACCTCCGGCGAGATCACCGCCTATCCGGTATCGGCCGAGGGAAGCGAGGAGCCCGCGCCCGCCAAGGACGGCGAGGAGAAGAAGCCGGGATCGGTCGTCTCCCTCGACGCGTTCCGCAAGAAGCAATAGCATTGGGGGAAGCACACGCTTCCCCTTTTCACATCGAGAGCGGAGGGACATCGATGAGTGCCGAAATCGTCAATCTGCGCCAGTTCCGCAAGAAACAGTCACGCTTGGAGAAAGAAAAGCAGGCGCAGCAAAATCGCGTTGCCTTCGGCCGCACCAAGGCGGAGAAGCACTTGACGAAAGCACTCAACGATAAAGCGGCGAAAGCGCATGAGGCCGGCCATATCGAGCCGCCCAAGACAGACAACTGAAGTGCCGAGCTGAAAGTCGAATTCCTTCCGAAATCATTCGCTTACCCCAGCATTTTGAATCATTTTTAGAATTACCTCTTCCGTTTCCGAACTTTTTGATCGATCCGCCGATGATCCGCAAACATTCCGCCACCCTGCATGGCCATCGCACCAGCTTTTCCCTCGAAGACGCCTTCTGGAGCGAACTGAAGGCGATCGCCAATGCGCGCGATACTTCACTTGCAGCGCTGATCTCCGAAATCGACGACGGGCGCGACCCGGAGAGCAACCTTTCTTCGGCGCTTCGGCTCTATGTTCTAAAATGGCTGAAGGATCGCCGCTGAAGCGTCGTTAGACGAAGGCACCTAATCTCCACTCGACAGCTTCCCGACTCCCCGCGACGAAGCGGCGGATTTCGTACGGTCCGATGAAGAAGAATGCTATCGGGCGACGCCGGGAAGGCTGTTAAAATTCAGCGGCGCACCTGTCTGCGGCAGTCCATTGAGAACCGGCAATTGCTGGGCCTCCGCCTTTGCTCGAGCCTCGGCATTGGCCTTCGCCTTGGCTGCAGCTTCCGCCTCCTTTTCCGCGGCGGCTTGGCGCGCCAGTTCCCTCAAGCGCTGCTCCTCGGCGCTACGCTGCTGCTCGATGGCCGCATCGCGCTGACGCTGGGCTTCGCGAGCGGCGGCGGTGTATTTATAGAGTGCTACCTCGCGCCGCAGCCGCTGCTTTTCCAACACACTTGCCTGAAGCCGTTCGACACGCTGGCGCTCGCGTTCGAAGGCCCGCAGCGAGAGGAAGCTGGTGATATCAGTCACGTCCATCGTCCGCCCCGGTGTCGCCAACGGACCGGCGAAATCGAGGCGCAGCGCCGGTTCGGCGCCGGTCAGCGCCTCGTTGCCGGCTTTGAAATCGATCCCGAGCGAGCCGCGCATGCGCTCGTCCGGCAGGCTGATTTCGGCGTTGCCCGAAAGCTTTGCCAGATCGTTGCCGGTGCTAATATTGGCGGCACGAATGACACCGGTCGAAATATTGAAGGGTATGCTCATTGCCGGCAGCGCCGCCTCGCCATTGTTGAGCAATGTCTGCACGATCGGCAGCACTTTGTCGGCCGTGATCTCACCCTGGATCTGGTCCGTAGCCGACAACAGCGGCGGCAGGACGGAGAGATTGAGGCCGCGGACATGCGTATCGCCAAGCGTGATCTCGCCCGAGCCGCTGGCGTTGGCGGCCAGTTCCCCCAGGCTCTTGCCACTGGCTTCCATGCTCAGTCCCAAGCCGAAGCGGCCATTGGCGAGCGGCGCGCCATCTCGTTGCCAGGCAACGGCAGCAAGGTCGCCATTGGCGAGATTGAGCTTCGTCTGCATCAGCCCGGTGCCGTCTGAATTCGCAAACATCAAATTGCCGCTGAGCGCGCCGCCATTCCAGGCACCGGCAATGTCGTTCAGCCGCAGCTCCTCGCCCTTATAGGCAGCATTCGTGCTGAAATCCGCGATCGGACCGAAAATACCCGGCCATAACTGCTTGGCCGAAAGCTTGACGTTGAGATCAAGCCCGCTGAACATCGGCAGCCCCAGCTTGGCCTTGGTGAGATTGCCTGTCGTTGCGTCCGTGATCGGTCCGTAGATCGCTTCGCCCAGCCAGCCAAGATCGGCCTTGTCGAGCGCCAGCTCGCCGGTCGCCTTGATATTCTGCGCCTTGCGGTCGAAGGTAAGCGTGCCCGAAACATTGTTGTCGGCAAGCTGGCCCTTCATATCGGACAATACGATCTTGCCGGCATCGAGCGCGGCATTTGCCTGGAATTTGACCGGCAAGCCCGTGCCCATCTGCGGTACGCCGATGCCGTTCATCACGAAATAGGGATCGATATCCGCACTCTCGAGCGAGAGCGCGATCTTGCCATTGAGGAAGGAGGCGGGACGCACGTCGACCTTGCCATTGGCGGTAAATGACGTCTTGTCGGTGGCAAAGGTCAGTGCCGCATCCGCCGGATCGGTACCGCTTGCCGTCACCTTCAGCGTCAGACGGCCATTGGCATCCGCTTCGACGGGAAGCGGATCGAGGCCCGCCTGCCCGAATAGAATCGAGGTTACCGAATTTTCGAGTGTCGCCTCCAGCGTCGTGGTGCCCTTGCCGGTCAGCGCCAACAGGTCGGACATGCGATAATCGAGATTGACGCGGCTGCCGTTGGAAACACCGGCAAGCGTTACCGCCAGCCCATCGCCCTGATCGCCACCGAGCGTCAGCGCGCCGCGCAACGCCGTGTTTCCATACCAGGCGGCGTTTCGTACGAGCCGGTCCATCGCCGGGTGATGCGGCAGATGCTGGCTCAGCATTTCGAAGAAGGGACCTGGATCCGCCGCCTTGAAGGTGATTTCGCCCGAACCCTTATAGTCGAGCAGCGAACCATTGGCGCGGCCGGTTGCGGTAATCTCGGCACCGGCGACATTGCGCACGGCAAGCTTGTCGAGCGTCAGCGCACCGTCGGCTATCGAAAACGACGTCTCGACATTGTCCGCCTGCACGCCGAAAGCGGCGAATTTATCGGATTTCAGATGCGCCGTAATCCGGTGATCGAGCAGGGTCTCGCCGGCATCCTGACCGGTGAAGAGGCCCGTCAGCGCCCTCAGGGCATCGAGATCGAGCGCGTCGCCGCTGAGATCGACGGCAAGCCTCGGCGCCTTGCTGCCGGCCGGCGCCTGCCGGTCGAGCTGGCCTTTGAGCGTTGCCGAGCCGACGGCGATTTCGAGATTCTCGAAGCGCTGCTCCTCATGCCGCAGGCTGACATCGGCGGAAAAACCAGCCTGACGCAATTGCCGGATGGCCGGATCGACCGAACCCACCAGCCAGGATGCCAGGCCGGATGGCTGATTGGAGGCGACGACGAGATTGCCGATGAAATTCGGATCGCCCTCTAGCATCAAATTGCCCTTGGCCTCGATCTGGGTGCGGCCCGGCAGGGTGCCGATCGCATGGTCGATCTTCCAGCCGGTTCCGGCGGGCTCCAGGTCGAGCTGTACGTCGCGTATGGTCGTATCGCCGGCAACGATCGCCGGCAGGCTCACAGTCGCCTTGCCAGGCACCTGCGGTATCGGGATTTCGGCTGCGATGGCAATAAGGCTGTTCAATCGCTGCCGTGCCGAAATGGAGGGATTGCGATTTGTCTTGCCGTTGGTTCCCTGCGTGTTGCCGAGCCGGTTGACGTCGATCTGCTGGCCGTCGGCCGTCAGCAGGAATTCCGGGTTGGTGCCGGTGTCCAGCGTCGCCTCGCCCGTGACCACATAGGGATCGTCCGCGGCTCCCACCTCCAGGCGATATTCCGGAATTCGTATGCGCTCGTTGGTAAGCTCGAAACGACCCTTGACCCGCGGCTGAACCTGCTCGTCGGCGGGTTTATGTGTCTGCTTATCCTCGATCCCCGCCGTGAACATGCCGATATAATCCGGCTTGCTGTTGATCAGCTTCAATTCGCCGTCAAGATCGACATTGAGGGGATGGCGGTCCGGCAGGAGCCGGGTGCGGACGCGCAAGACGCCGTTATCGTCCGGCTGGCTGCTGGAGATGCTGAAATTGCCGTGCTCGCCGTCGAGCGCCGTATCACCATCGATTCGCCACGGCCCTGCCAGCGACCGGGCGGACATTTGCGCGTTGAGGCCGGTAATGTGCCGGGCGCGGCCGGACTGCTCGTCGATGAAGAGGATATCGCCGCCATCGACATGCACGCCTTCGAGGACCACCGACTTGGCGGGGATTTCCGGCTGGCTGCCGCGCATCCAGTCGAGCGTGCCGTCCTTCAACAGCCGCAGACGCACTTTCGGCTCGGAAACGCGCATGTCGAAAATGAGTGCTTCACCCGACAGGAACGGCGCCAGTTCGGCATCCATGGAGAATTGGGCGATCTGCACAAGCGGTGTCCCGTCGGGTTCCTGCCCGACGCGGACATCATGCAATGTCACGGAAGGAAAAGGTAGGAGGCGAGCGTCAACGGTGCCATGAACGGTCACCTTCTTGCCGATGATTCGACTCGCCTGATCCTCGAAATTCTTGCGAAAATCGGTCCAGTCTATGAAGAGCGGAGCAAGCAGCGCCATGAACAGCACTACTACCAGTACTCCCCCCAGAAAAACCAGGACCCTACCTAACAATGCACACCGTCTCCATTCTGCATTCCAATTACGATATCAAGGCGCCCGTTAGCCAAGCGGACATGAAAAAGACGCTCCAGATTTCAGTCTAAGCCTGCTTCCCATCCAAAGCCGCATCGCAGTTTTCGGATCATGCTGCAAATCTAGGGCATCTTCACCGCTTTCCATGACGCCATATGAAAACGGGATGGTCTAGCCTAACGCCATTCACGCCGGGAGCAAGCCAAGATCTTGGCAATATTCCATTTTTCAATGAGTCTGGAATATCTTGCCGGGGTTGAAAATCGCGTCGGGATCGAGCGCCTGTTTGACCTGGCGCATCAGATCGACGGCGCCGCCAAGCTCCTGTTCGAGAAACGACATCTTGCCCTGACCAATACCATGTTCGCCTGTGCAGGTACCGTCCATTGCCAGCGCGCGTCTGTTCAGCCGCGCAACGAAAGCCTCGACGGCGGCGATACCTTCCGGCGTCTTGTCGTCGAAGAGCACCAGGACGTGGAAGTTGCCATCGCCGGCGTGACCGACGATCGGCGCCAATAACCCGTGCTCCTCGATATCGGCCTGGGTCGCGGCAACACATTCGGCGAGTCTCGATATCGGCACGCAGACGTCCGTCGATAAGGCCGCGAGTTCCGGCGCCAAAGCACGCGACGCCCAATAGGCGTCGTGACGCGCCTTCCAGAGTTTGTTGCGCTCTTCGAGATTACTGGTCCAGACGAATTCTCCGCCACCGCATTCGGCAGCGATCTCGGCAAACTGCGCTGATTGCAGCGCGACCGTCTCGTCGGTGCCGTGAAATTCCAGGAACAAGGTCGGCTGCTCGTCGTAGGTCAAGCCGGAATAGCGATTGCAGGCACGCATCTGGACGGCATCCAGGAGTTCGATGCGAGCGACGGGAACGCCCATCTGGATTGTCATGATGACCGCATCGCAAGCTGCCTTCACACTCGGAAAGGCGCAGGCGCCGCCGGCGATTTTCTGCGGAATGCCCTGCAAGCGCAGCGTCACCGACGTCAGAACCCCGAGCGTTCCCTCGGCACCGACAAAGAGCCGGGTCAGGTCATAGCCCGCGGAGGATTTCCTGGCGCGGCGGGCGGTGCGGATCTCCTCACCATTGGCAGTGACTGCGGTGACGGCGAGCACATTGTCCTTCATCGTTCCGTAGCGCACCGCATTGGTGCCCGAAGCGCGCGTTGAGGCCATGCCGCCGATCGAGGCATTGGCGCCTGGATCGATCGGGAAGAACAGGCCGGTATCGCGCAGATAGTTGTTGAGCTGCTCGCGGGTGACACCAGGCTCCACAGTGCAGTCGAGATCCTCGGCATTCACTTCAAGGACGCGATTCATCCGGCTGAAATCGATCGAAATTCCGCCCTGCGGCGCGTTCACCTGCCCTTCGAGCGAAGAGCCCGTGCCGAAGGCGATGACCGGCACCTTATGCTCGGCGCAGGCCCTGACGACGGCCTGCACGTCCTCGCTCGTCTCGGCGAAAACCACGGCGTCGGGTAGCTGGGCCGGAATATAGGTGGTCGTATGGGCATGCTGGGCCCGAAAACTCTCGCCGGTCTGAAACCGCTCGCCGAAGGCTTGCTTCAGGATGCCGAGAACAGCGGCAATGCCCGCCTCGTTGCGTATCCCCGCCTTCGCATCAGCCAGAGCCATCTTTCCGATCTCCCATCGCAAGTACAAAAGGGAATGTTAACCCTTTTCGCGGTTCTATGGGACATCAGGAGGACGCTGTCCAGTCAGTAAAATAGCCTGGTTTCCGTGCAGCGGCTCTAAGGCGACTTCAAATCGATCCGCTTCAATTGCTCCCGGCAAGCGGTCGCACTTGCAGATCGAAACTCGACTTCACCACATTGTTGGAAACGATCGCGAGCGTGCTTTTTCCCGCCGGGCAAAGGTCGCTCGTGAGACGATATTCGTATCCGTTATTGAGAAAGGAAAACTGCCCGGCCATAACACCGGCCTTGCAGAGATCGGCGCCTCCCGCCGGCGTTGCAGCCAAGGGCGTGTAGTGCCCGCCGATCTGGATGGCATTCGACGTCTTCTTGTCGACGCCGATATAGTTCAGATCGCAGGAGGTCGTGATGCCAGCAACGCTGGTCGCTCCGTCTGCATTGCAGGTGCTGTAGATATAGACGTAGTTCTTGTCCGATTCGAACGCGACGCCATTGTTGAATTTCACTTCGGTCGGCTTACCGTTGAGCTGCGACGGCGTGCCGTCCTGCGATAAGCTGAGATTCCCGCCATTGTATTTGAACGCATAGCCGGAAACATGGCTCGCCGTGCCGTCAGCCTCATGGCCGTTGACCTCATTGCCGCTATAGATATCCGCCTTGTCGTGCTTATCATTGAGCACTACCAGCTTCACATCCTTGCAATCATAGTCGCCACCGCAGCGATCGACGATGAAGGCTTCATGGCCTTCGACCTGTAGGGAAAAGGCGGGGCTGCTTGGGAGAACGGCGGCTGACGACGCGATGGCCGCGAGGAGACGGCGCATTCTTAAACCAGCACGAGACTTCAGCGGTGCGATACCGGCTTTGCGACCCATGCCTGTCATCATACCCATCAAAGCCACCGTACCGACCTCTCTCTCGCCTGTATGGGTTGTATGAGGCAAGAGAGCCAGCCTGTCCAGCCAAGGATAACGAATGAAACAAACACACTCAGGCGAGGTGTTCGCCAATCCGCAAACGCGCAACTCAAACAGTTCCTAGGCTTGCATTGATATCCGCGAAAGGCTCCGGTCAATCCCGCATCGGCGCGCGTGCGGTCCCAAGCATTCCAATCCAAGCGCCCGGCGCCATGCCGAATGCCTTCTTGAAATGCCGCGTGAGGTGGCTTTGGTCCGCAAATCCCGTAGCGGCTGCGACTTCGGCGATCGGCTCGCCATCGGCGATCATTGCCTTGGCCCGCTGCAGCCGCCGCATCAGCAGGAAGCGATGCGGGCTGGTGGCGAAAGCGGCGCGGAAATGACGAGAGAGCGCAAAGCGGTCGAGGCCGGTGATGCGCTCCAGCTCCTCCGAGCGGACCCCGCGCATGGCATGCGCTTCCAGATAATCGCGCGCCGTCTTTGCCTGGCTCCAAGCGATGCTTCCCAGCGGCTTTTGCGGCAGACGCGCATGTGAGGCGAGGCCTGCAGCGACCCGTGAGACGAAATCATCGACAAAGAGTTCATCCAGCTCCCGATCGAGTTCGCCAAGCGCCGCCAGCAACAGGCCGGCGAGACGGTCGTCCTCGACCACGGGATCATCGACAAAGGGCAGTCCGATGCGTGCGGCTTCCATCAGCATCGACGGTTCGAGATAGAGCATGCGGTAGAGCAATCCATCGTCGGTCGCGGCCCCGCCGTCATGCAGCTCGTCCGGATGCAGGACGATCACCCGGCCCGGCAGGCTGTAGCGCCGCTGGCCGCGATAGCTGAAGGTCTGCACGCCGCGGATGGTGACGCCGAGCGCATAGGTATCGTGCCGGTGCGGCTCGAAGGCGTCACCGCGAAACTGCGCCTGAATGCGCTCGATACCGGGGTAAGCGGGTGCGGATACGATCCGGTTTGCTTCCGGCATCGTGCACGAACGTTCAAGACCTTCGAAGATATGGCCGGCAACATCCTCGCGCAAAGGCTCATTCCCAGACTGCATAAGAGAGATCACCAATGTTCAATACCAAAATCGCGATCGTTCTGCGAAGCAATCTTGCATCCTGGCAAAAACTGAACGTGACCGCCTTCCGATCGAGCGGCATTGTCGGTCAGTTTCCTGATGTCATCGGCGAGCCTTATCGAGACCGCGCGGGCAATCTCTACAACGCGCTGTCGATCCAGCCGATGATTGTGCTGTCCGCCGACGAAGAAACGATGAGCACGATTCATCGTCGATCACTGGAGCGAAACGTCACCTCCTCGATCTTCATCGAGGAAATGTTTTCGACCGGCCATGATGTCGCCAATCGCGCCGTCTTCTCCGAATTTGCGCCCGAGGATGCCAAGGTGGTCGGCATCGCATTGCGCGCGGACAAGAAGATCGTCGACAAGATCACCAAGGGCGCGACGATGCATTCGTGAAGAGCGTGAGGTCAAAACAAAACGGCCGGGTCGCAAAACCCGGCCGTTTTGTTTGAATGTCGATGTCAGATCAGCCGTTCTGGGTGATCGGCGCGATCTGGATTTCGACGCGGCGGTTCTGCGCACGGCCGGCTTCCGTGGCATTGGTGGCAACCGGCTGGGTCGGGCCGAAGCCGATGGCAGACATGCGGCGCTGATCGATGCCCTGGCTGCCGAGGTAGCTCGCAACCGAATCGGCGCGGCGCTCGGACAGATCCTGGTTATGCTGCAGGCTGCCGGTCGAATCCGTATGTCCGTTGACGTCGATCAGCGTGCGGTTGAACTTGCGCAGCACGATCGCGACCGAATTCAGCGTCGGATCGAATTCGGGCTTGATCGCATCCTGATCGACATCGAAGGTAATGGCCGACGGCATATTAAGGATGATGCGGTCGCCGACGCGCGTCACCGAGACGCCGGTGCCCTGCAACTGCGCACGCAGCTCGGATTCCTGCTGGTCCATGTAGTTGCCGATGCCGGCACCTGCCAGCGCACCGACGCCAGCGCCGATCAGCGCCGCGTTGCGGCGGGATGCCGGCGAGTGGCCGATGAGAAGGCCGGCAACCGCGCCGACGCCGGCACCGATCGCGGCACCGCCTGCCGTGTTGGATACTTTTTGTTCGCCTGTATAGGGATCGGTTGTCGTACATGCATTGAGAAAGGTTGCCGAGACGGCAAGGATGGCAAATTTCTTGATCATAGAATCGTCGCTCTCCGGTTCGATGGTCCCAGGAGATATGAAGCATTGCGGCAATATCATGAAGCGGAATTTTCACGCACCCACTGCCCACCTGCCCGGCCCTTGTTCCCGCGCGTTTTCCACCAAAACAACGGGTCAGAGCAAATTGGATCGTCTCCGCTGATTTCTGTCTGTTTCGCTTGGAATCCAGAGATTTACGCGATCAGAGATTTTGGAAAAGCTGCCTCACCGTATCGTAGCTCGCATTGGCAATCGACAGCGATTGCAACCCTAGTTGCTGCTGCGTCTGCAGCGCCAATACCCTGCTGGATTGCTTCTCCATGTCGGCATCGACCAGCTTGCCGACGCCGCTGGTGAGCGAATCACTGAGATTGCTGGCGAATTGGTTTTGCAGGCTGACACGCGTTTCCAACGAGCCGAAGGCCGATCCTATGGTGTTCAATTGATGCAGCATGGCGGTGACGGTGTTGACCATATCGGTCACGGCGCCTTGTGTCGTATTGGCGTCAAGCGAGATTTCCACCTGCCCGCTGGTGTCGCCATTTTTGCTGCCGATCAGCACATAGTTTTGGGCAGCTCCCGCTTCCGTCGCAAAAGCGGTGGAGGTCAGCACACCATAGCCGCCGGTGCCGCTTGACTGATCGTCGATCAGGTATCGTGCATCCGTCGATACGATGGGCCCACTGGTCGAGCTGACACCCTCGTAATTCAGCATGCCGATCGAGACCGTGCCATCGGTGTGGTGGATGAGGGAACCTGGGATCTCATGCGGCTCCGTCGGATCCTCACCGTCCTGGAGCATGACCCAGTTGACGCCGTTGAAGCTCGCCGACTGACCGACGCTGCGAAGCTGGTCCTTGAGTTCGCTGATCTCGTCGTTGAGCTTGGTCTTGTCGACGCTGCCCTCATAGGCCGTCACCAATTTCGACCTGATCTGAGTTACGATATCGATGGCACTCGTGATGCCCGTAGAGGCGGTGCTGACCGTGGCAGCTGCAAGCCCCAGCGCATCCTGTACTGCCGAGACGGCGCCGATATCGGTGCGCGTCAATGTCGAGATCGTCCAATAGGTGGCGTTGTCCTTCGCGGTCTGCACACGCAAGCCGGACGACATCTGACGCTGAGCGACATTCAGATTCGCCTGCGTGTTTCGAAGGACTTCAAGGGCTGTACTGACAGGGGAACTCACCCTTATGAAGGTCGAAAAAATACTCACGGCACACGGACTCCGGACACAACGATACACAACAAGTACAAGGAGACATTGGAACCATGCCACGGGCACTCATGCACGCGGGCCGACCAAAGTCGGCGAAGGTGAGCCTGGCAAAAACAGCGCCTGAACTCGAGCGGTTACAGGTACCTATGATTAGCAATCACGCTTAATAAAGCGATAATCGAAACTGCCGATTTACCATAGATCGCCCCTCGACCCGAAAATGATTATCGCGTTCAGGTTGCGGTCACTCCGCCGCCCTGAGCTTAACTCCCTTCGCGCGCAATGCCGCTTCCGACATCTCGTCGTGCAGCCGCCGCTCCTCATGTGCCTGCGGCTTGGCGAAGCGGGCAATCAGGAGGTAGGCGACGGGGGTGATGTAAAGCGTCACCAAAGTCGCAAAGCCGAGGCCGCCGACGATCACCCAACCGAGCGCGATACGCGCTTCCGCGCCCGCGCCATGGGCGAATACCAGCGGCACGCCGCCAAGGATCGTCGCGATCATCGTCATCATGACCGGGCGCAGACGCAGCGCACAGGCTCTTTCGATCGCCTCCCGCACCCCCTCGCCCTTGTCGCGAAGCTGGTTGGCAAATTCCACGATCAGGATGCCGTTCTTCGCCATGACACCGACAAGCAGCACCAATCCGATCTGGCTGTAGATGTTGAGGCTGGAACCGGTGATGACGAGCGCGAAGACCGCACATGCAAGGCCGAGCGGGACCGTCGACATGATGATCAGCGACGACAGCACGCTTTCGAATTGCGCCGCAAGCACCAGGAAAATGATGACGATGGCAAAGCCGAAAGTCAGCGCCATGCCGCTGGAATTCTCCTCTAGCGTCGCGGCCTCCGCAAGAGGGATCAAGCGCGCGCCGGGCGGCAAAAGCGGCGCGGCAATCGCCGTCACCTGCTCGACCGCCTGGCCGAGCGACATGCCGGGTTTCAGGCCGGCAGTGATGGCGACGGAGGCAAGCTGCTGCTCGCGGGTGAGCTGCGGCGCAACCGCTCCCTCCTTCAGGCTTGCGATAACCGACATCGGCACGATCTTGCCGTCACCGGTTTTCAGGAACACGTTTTCGAGATCGGTCGGATCATCGATCGGCCGCATGGTCGACGTCAGCAGCACCGGATAGGCCTCGCCCGCGACAAAGACATCGACGACCGAACGTCCTTCGAGCAGCGATTGCAGCGCCGTCGACATGCCGGTGATATCGATGCCGAGATCGGAGGCGCGCTCGCGATCGATCGCGACGGAGACCTGCGCCTGCGTCGGTTCGTTGTTCAGGCGCGGCGTATCGAACTGGCCCGTGGCGTCCAGAGCGTGCACAAGCTTCAGCGCCGCCTGCGTCAACGCCTCGTCGTTGCCGGTCAGTGCCATCTGCACGCCGCTGCCAGCACCACGGATACGCAGGCTGTTCGACTGTATGACGTTGCCGCGCAGCGCCGGCACACGGGCCATCGCCCGGTTGATATCGCCGACGATTTCAGTCTGCGTACGATGGCGGTCGCTCCAAGGCGCGAGCGTCAATACCATGAAGCCGCTGTTGGCTGCGCCGTTCTGGCCGGAAATCGCATAGATATTGTGGATATCGCCGCTATCCATCAATGGCTGCAGGTTCTCTTCGACGCGCTGCAACTGGTCCCTGGTATAGTCGAGGCTGGCGCCCTGCGGGGTCGTCAGCCGGAGCATGACCATGGCGCGATCCTCGCTCGGCGTCAGCTCGCTCTTGACGCCCATGAAGGCGAGAACCGCGGCGGCGGAAAAAATCGCGCAGAAGACCATGACCACCAGCGGCGCATTCAGGCAGGCGCGGAGCGTGCGGCGATAGACACCGGAAAACAGCTCGCCGAACCGACCGAGCATGCCGTGATCCTCGCGCATCTCCTTGGTTAGCATGCGCGAGGCCAGCATGGGACACAGCGTCAGAGCGACGATGGACGATAGACCGACGGAGAAGGCGAGCACGAAGCCGAATTCGCGAAACAGCCCACCCACCTGCCCCGGCAGGAAGGACAGTGGAATGAAGACGGCGGCGAGGGTCGCGGTTGTTGCAATGACCGCAAAGAAGACCTCGCGCGTGCCGAGAACGGCGGCCGCCCGCGGCCCCATTTTTTCCGATCTGCGCCGTACGATGTTTTCGAGAACAACGATGGCGTCGTCGACCACAAGGCCGGTCGCAAGCACGATCGCCAGCAGCGTCAGGATGTTGACGGAGAAACCGACCATATAAAGCGCCGCCAGAGTGCCCGTCAGCGCCACCGGCATGGCGACGGCCGGGATCAGCGTCGCGCGCCAATCGCGAAGGAAGAGGTAGATCACGACGGTGACGATCAGAGCCGACAGCACCAGCGCCAGCACCACCTCATGGATCGCGCCCTGAATAAACACGGCATCATCGCTGGTGATTGCGATACGGGTTCCCTCCGGCAGCGACTTCGACAATTGCGCCACCACGGCCTTCACGCCATTGGAAATGTTCAGCGTGTTCGACTGCGCTTGGCGGATGATGCCGAGCCCCACGCCCTGTACGCCGTTGGAGCGCAGCGCCGTCGTCCCGTCGCGCGGCCCCAGCGTTACGGTTGCGACATCGGAAAGGCGGATGCGGTCCTTGATGATCAGCCGCGAGAAATCCTCAGGCGTCTGCAGCGCGGCCGTGGCACGCACGACAATATCCTGCCGCGAGCTCTTCAGCGATCCCGCCGGCACATCGAGCGCGGCCGTGGCGAGTGCCGTCGTCAGATCGCCGATCGTCAGGCCGCGACCCGCAAGGGCAGCCTGATCGACATCGATGCGGAATACCTTCTCCTGGTCGCCGTAAAGCTCGACATCGGCAACACCGTCAACCGCGGCCAGCCGGTCGGTGATTTCGTTGTCGACCAGTTGTGTCAGGTCATCCATGGTCAGCGCATTGGAGGTCACGGCAAGGCGCATGATCGGCTGCGAATCCGAATCCGCCTTGACGATCTGCGGCGCATCCGCCTCTTCAGGCAATTGCTCGGTAATGCGGCCGATGGCGTCGCGCACATCATTTGCGGCAACGGAGAGGTCGGTGGCATCGGAAAATTCAAGCGTCACGCGGCTCTGGCCGAAAGACGAGTTCGAGGACACCGATTTCAAGCCGCTGACACGGGCGACAGCGCCTTCGATGACCTTGGTCAGTTCCTGGTCCACCGTCTGCGGCGCAGCGCCGTCAAACATTGTCCGCACAGTCACTACGGAGCGGTCGACATCGGGCAATTCACGTACCTCGACGCCGAAATAGGCGGCAAGGCCGGCAACCACCATCAATGTATTGAAAACCAGCGCCAGGATTGGCCGGCGCACAAAGAGCGCGGTGAAACTCTGTTTGCCCCAGCCACCCTCGGCAACGTCGCTGGCGTCGCTCTGATGCCCCATCATTGCGTGACGACCTCCGCCGCCTCGGCGACATCGCGGGCAAAGCGCACCGCGCCACCCTCGGTCACGCGCTGCAACCCTTCGGTGACGATCAGGTCGCCATTCCTAAGATCGGCACGAACCAGCACCGCGTCCGGATTGCGCTGCACGACATTGACGCGGACCTTGGATGACTTGCCGTCGACGACGCGCCAGACATAAGAGCCTTCTGCGTCCCATTGCACCGACAGCGGATCGACGGAAGGATAGGTCTCGCCGGCAAAACGCATTCCGACATTGAAGGACATGCCGGCACGCAGTTCGTCGGACGCATTGTCGATACGGGCGCGGATACGCAGTGTCCGGCTGGTGCCGTCGACGCGATTGTCGACTGCCTCCACCACGCCGGAGAAAAGCCGGCCCGGCCGCGCCACCGATGTCGCCTCCACCGGCTGGTCGACCTTGACCGTGTTGGCGAAACGCTCCGGCACCCAATAGTCGACCAGGATTTCCGAACGGTCGTCGAGCGTGACGATGCTGGTGCTCGTGGTGACGTTGTCGCCGATGACGACGGGCACGATGCCGACAATGCCGTCGATCGGCGCAACGATGTCCCGGCGCTTCAACGCCAGCTCGGCCGACTGCACCGCCAGTCTTGCGCCCTGTTCGGCGATCTCGGCGTCGAAGACATCCATGCGCGACACGCTGGATTTGATGTTGTGATAGAGCTGCGATTTCTCGACCGCGCTCTTCAGCGTCACTTCTGCCTGGCCACGGGCGATGATTTGCTCATCATTGTCGAGGCGAGCCAGGACCTGGCCCTGCTTTACCCGGTCGCCGGACTTGATGAGGATCTCGCGGATCATGCCTGTCGCCTGCGGCGTGACAACGACGGAACGGATGGCATCGCCGGTGCCTATGGCGCTCAGACGATCGTTGACAACGCCGCTGACGACGGCCTTGGTCACCACCAGCGGTGTATTGGCGCCGCGCCGCTTGCTGCCGGCGGCGGCATTACCCTCTTCGGCACCCTTTCCAACCTCGGCCGGCGTAACCGCCGCCACCCAAGATTGGGGAACGCCGATTTTCGTCAGTAACCCGGCCGTGCCGGGCAGGAAGATCACCGCCGCGGCGCAGGCGGCCACGAGCAGGATGAGAGATAAGAAAAGCTGCTTCCAGGCGGTCATGCACGTCTCCGGCTCGGTTTGTCAGAGGCGATGAAATCGCGTCGTAAATTCAGCGTGGTTTCCCCAAAATTCTTCAGGTTTATCGAGGCCAGGCTATGGGCGGAGTGGCGATATGCCGCACGATTCCACCCTATTTTCAGCAATATCGATCTTTCGCCATTCAGCGGCAAGATTTGCGCTGCATTATGACGAAGTTGTAATGTTGTCGCGAACAACGGTACGTTTCGGTGCTCGCTGGTAGAGGCCGGCAAAAGCTGCGAAACGGCTTGTGGAAAGGCTTGTGGAAAGGCTTGAACACCCAGAAATGTGCACTTTTTGTTCTATTTTTCGGCCGTTTCTTTTGCCTTTCAGGGCAGAATCATTACATTGAGCCGCATGACCATCGGACATGACGACATTCCCTTCTTTGACGAGGAGCCGGAGCACGCGGCGCCGCGTCGACCCGCCCCTGCCCCCGGCATGGGTGGCGGTATTGCCGCCCGCGCCATGGCGGCGCGCGACAATAGCCGCCGACCCGACTATCTCGCCGGGCTCAATCCGGAGCAGGCGGAAGCGGTCGAGACGCTGGATGGGCCCGTGCTGGTGCTCGCCGGCGCCGGCACCGGCAAGACGCGGGTGCTGACGACCCGCATCGCTCATATCCTTTCCACCAATCGCGCTTTCCCTTCGCAGATCCTCGCCGTCACCTTCACCAACAAGGCCGCGCGCGAGATGAAGGAGCGTATTGCACTGCTCGTCGGCGGTGCTGTCGAGGGCATGCCCTGGCTCGGCACTTTCCATTCGATCGGCGTCAAGCTGCTGCGCCGTCATTCCGAGCTGGTCGGCCTTTCCTCCAGCTTCACCATTCTCGACACCGACGATGTCGTGCGCCTGATCAAGCAATTGATCCAAGCCGAGGGACTGGACGACAAGCGTTGGCCGGCCAAGCAATTCGCGGGGATGATCGACACCTGGAAGAACAAGGGTCTCGGCCCCGCCGATATTCCGGAAGGCGATTCCCGCGCCTTTGCCAACGGCAAGGGCCGAGAGCTGTATGCCGCCTACCAAAACCGCCTGAAGACGTTGAACGCCTGCGACTTCGGCGATCTCCTGCTGCATCCGATCAATATGTTCCGACAGAATCCTGATATATTGAAGGATTATCACCAGCGTTTTCGCTATATCCTTGTCGACGAATATCAGGACACCAACACCGCGCAATATATGTGGCTGCGTCTGCTGGCGCAGCGGCCGAAGGGCGAACTGCAGAATGTCTGCTGCGTCGGCGACGACGACCAGTCGATCTACGGATGGCGTGGCGCTGAGGTGGACAATATCCTGCGCTTCGAAAAGGATTTTCCTGGCGCCAAGGTCATCAAGCTGGAGCGCAACTACCGCTCCACCGAACACATTCTCGGCGCCGCCGCACACCTCATCGCCCATAACGAGGGACGGCTCGGCAAGACGCTGTTCACCGACCGCTCCGATCCGAATGATATCAAGGTGCAGGTGCACGCCTCCTGGGATTCCGAGGAGGAAGCGCGGGCAATCGGCGAAGAGATCGAGCAGCTTCAGCGCAGCGATTCCAGCGGTGTTAGGCACAATCTCAATGACATGGCGATCCTCGTGCGCGCCTCCTTCCAGATGCGCGAATTCGAAGACCGCTTCGTCACGCTCGGCCTGAACTATCGCGTCGTCGGCGGCCCTCGTTTCTACGAGCGCCTCGAAATCCGCGATGCCATGGCCTATTTCCGCCTCGTGTGCCAGCCGGCCGACGATCTCGCCTTCGAGCGCATCATCAATACGCCGAAGCGCGGCCTCGGCGACACCACAGTGCGCGCTTTGCACGATTATGCGCGGGTACGTGACATTCCGATGCTGGCGGCAGCAGCCGATATCATCGAGACGGACGAGATGAAGCCGAAGCCGCGCAAGGCGCTGTTCGACGTCGTGCAGTCCTTCCGCCGCTGGCAGGGCCTGCTCGAAAACACACCGCATACCGAGCTTGCCGAGCAGATTCTTGAAGAGTCCGGCTATACCGACATGTGGAAGAACGACAAATCGGCGGAAGCACCCGGACGGTTGGAAAACCTTAAGGAACTCATCCGCTCGATGGATAGTTTCGAATCCATGCGCGGCTTCCTCGAACACGTCGCCCTAGTCATGGATGCCGAGCAGAACGAGGATCTGGATGCGGTCTCGATCATGACGCTGCACTCCGCCAAGGGGTTGGAATTCGATACCGTCTTCCTGCCCGGCTGGGAGGAAGGTCTATTCCCACACCAGCGCTCGCTCGACGAAAGCGGCCGCGCCGGCTTGGAGGAAGAGCGCCGCCTCGCCTATGTCGGCCTCACCCGCGCCAAGCGCCGCTGCCACATCTGGTTCGTCTCCAACCGCCGCATCCACGGTCTCTGGCAATCGACCATTCCTTCGCGCTTTCTCGACGAACTGCCGGAAACGCACGTCGAAGTCGCCGAAATGGAACAGTCCTATGGCGGGTACGGCCGCGGAGGCTACGGCCAGTCACGTTTCGACAAGGCCGATCCCTTTGCCAATTCCTATTCCACCCCGGGATGGAAACGCGCCCAGGCCAACAAGACCGACGCAACCCGCGACAACTGGGGCTCCCGCTCCGGTCACGCCGTCGAACGCATTGGCTACGGCGAAAGCGGCCCCAAAACCCGCACCATCGACGGCGAACTCGTCGCCAAATCCACCTCCACCGAACCCTCCCGCTTTTCGATCGGCGACCGCGTCTTCCATATCAAATTCGGCAACGGCAATGTGTCGGAGATCGAGGGCAACAAGCTGACGATCGATTTCGATCGGGCGGGGCAAAAGCGGGTGTTGGATGGGTTTGTGGAGCGGGTGTGATCGGATAAGGTCGACTATCTGGTTTGGGACCAGAGGTCGCTTACTGACACAAGTCGCGAGCAGATGGTCACTGTAGATTTCCTGGATCTCCGTAGTCTCCGTCATCCTCGGGTCAAGCCCGAGGATGACGGTGTTTGGGGCATAGCCAAATGGCGGCGGCACAATCTGCGCTATTTCTGGCGGTAGAGGATCATGCCGCCATGATAGAGCACTCCGTCGATGAATTCTCCATCGGCGGTGAAACCGGTATCGTCCCAATAGTCGATGTGATCGCCGCTAACTTCATATCGCCCCTGATAGGCGCTTTCGCGCCGGCCGCGCGCTTCGTCATAGCGGCCGATCGGCAGCAGATTGTGGCGCACATAGCCGTCGGCGGTCACCCACAGGCCGGCATAGGAATGGCTTTGCTGGATGGCCGTAGATGCGTTGGGCTTGATGTTCATGGTGGCGCAGACCTCTGATGAGACGATGACTATGGCGCAGGCGGCAAGAGCCAAGGCGAGACTTTGGATCGCTATGGCCATCTGCAGCTACATATTGGCCGTCGGGCGCACGACGATCTCGTTGACGTCGACATCCTCTGGTTGTTCGATCGCGAAACGAACTGCGCGAGCGATGGCATCTGGCTTCAGAGCGATGGCGCGATAGGTCTTCATCGCCCCCGCGGCGACAGGATCGCTGATCGTATCGGCGAGCTCGCTTTCGACCACGCCGGGGTGGATGCAGGTAACGCGCAACGTTTTATGCTCCTGGCGCAATCCGTCCGAGATCGCCCGCACTGCATATTTCGTGGCGCAATAGACTGCCGCGGTCGGGGAAACGGCGAGCGCTCCGATCGACGCGATATTGATGATCTGGCCGGAATTGCGCGCTACCATCTCAGGCAGAACCGCGGCGATGCCGTAAAGCACGCCTTTGATGTTGACATCGATCATCCGGTCCCATTCCTCGACCTTCAGCGAGGCCATCAGGGATAGCGGCATCACACCGGCATTGTTGACGATAATGTCGACGCGTCCCCATGCCTGCCGGGCAGCGTTCACGAAGGCATCGAAGCTTCGGCGATCCGTCACATCCAAGGGGTGAGCGAGCACGGCACCGCCTGCCGCGCTCAATTCGGCAGCCAACGCTTCCAGGCGCCCGACACGCCTCGCGCCCAGCGCCACTTTTGCACCGGCGGCGGCAAGGTCTCGGGCGATACCCTCGCCGATCCCGCTCGAAGCGCCGGTAATCAGAATGACTTTGTCGATCGGCATAGCTTCATCCTTTCTCTATCCCATGTCTTGAGACCTTGACTGTAAGGCTCGGCTATTGTTTCGATAAGCCGTCAATTCCTTGCCAGATTGGAAAGAAAAAATAACCAATGGAGCCCGATCTGAATGCGCTTGCCGTCTTCGCGCTTGTTGCGGAGGAGCGGAGCTTCCGGGCAACGGCGACGAGGCTCGGTGTGACTCGCTCCGCCGTCAGTCAGACAATCCGCCGCCTCGAGGAAAATATCGGCATCGCGCTTGTGCTGCGCACGACGCGCAGCGTCAGCCTCACCGAAGCCGGAGAGAGGCTCTATGAGAGGGTGGCTCCCGCCGTTGCGGAAATGCGGAGGGCGTTGGAGAAGACCGAGGCGCTGACAGAGCTTCCGCGCGGACGGCTGCGGCTTGCGGTCTCCTCAATTGCCGAGCGTTTTCTCGCGGGACCGCTCCTTGCCGACTTCGTTCACAAATATCCCGAGGTGGAGCTGGACATCACCGTCACTGACGCGGAATTCGACATCGTCGCCGAAGGCTATGATGCGGGCGTTCGGCTAGGAGAAGTCATCGCGCAGAACATGATTGCCGTGCCGCTCGCGGGTCTCGAGCGGCAACTCGCCGTCTGCGCCCCATCCTATCGCGAATGTTTCGGCGTGCCGTCGCACCCGGCAGACCTTGCCGGGCATGCCTGCATAGGCTGGCGCCCTTCCCCGAAATCGGCACCCTATCGCTGGGAATTCGCCGAAGCGGGCAAGGAATTCAGCGTGGCGGTGCCTTCGACGATCACGACCAACGACATGGGCTTGATGATCAAACTTGCCGTCGCCGGTGCCGGCATCTCGTTCGGGATGGAGGAAAGTTTCCGCCCCGCAATCGGTCGCGGAGAGCTGATGCCGATCCTGGAGGAATATTGCCCTTATTTCGGGGGCTTCTACCTCTACTATCCAAGCCGCAGAAACACCGCGCCGAAGCTTCGCGCGCTGATCGAGCACGTCAAGCGCTTTCGAGGTTAGCGGCAAGCCCCATAGCCTTTGGAAAATTATCACGCTCCCTCCTATCATCGCACGCCGCGCAAAAGACTTGATCCCCAGCCCAACGCTTGGCATCGTTGCAGTGCAACACGACGGAAGGACAGGCCATGAAAGCACTGCTGCTGATCGACATCCAGAACGGTTTCTGTCCCGGCGGCAATCTGCCGGTGCCAGATGGAGATCAGGTGGTGCCCGTCGCCAACAAACTCATCGGCAGCGGTAAATACGATATAGTCCTTGCCTCACAGGACTGGCATCCCGCCGGCCACGGCAGCTTCGCCTCCGCTCCTGCCGGCAAAAAGCCTTTCGAAATGGGCATGCTTGCCGGCAAGCCGCAAATGATGTGGCCGGATCATTGCGTCCAGAATACCGAAGACGCCATGCTTCATCCGGAACTGAATGCCGACGGCATCGACTTCATCCAGCAGAAGGGCCAGAATCCGGCGGTCGACAGCTATTCCGCCTTTCGCGATAACGACCAGGCAGCCCTCACTGGGCTTGCTGCACATCTCAGGGCCGAAGGTGTCACCCAGCTCGACATTTGCGGGCTTGCGACAGATTACTGCGTCAAATTCTCGGCTCTGGACGCAGTCGAAATGCTGCCGGGCGTCACGGTTCGCTTTATTGCGGACGCCAGCCGCGGCATCGATCCGACCGGCGTTGAGGCCGCGATCAACGAAATGCGGTCACGCGGCGTCGCCATCATCGACAGTAAAGAGGCACTTGCCTAAAATTCCTCCTATCAGGCTAAACCTTCCCTAAAGAAAATGGCGCAAACTATTGCCGGTATTGGAGATATCGGGACATTTTTCGTGCAGTCGATCACCATCAACGGCCGTTTCCTCAGCCAGCCCCTGTCGGGCGTGCAGCGCTTTGCCCGCGAGCTGACACTGGCGCTCGACCGCAAGATCGCCGCCGGCGCCGTGCCTGCGGCGTTGAAGGGCCTCAACTGGCGGCTGGCCGTGCCGCGCGACACGCCTGTTGATATCGGGCTTTCGGCCATATCGGTCGACGCCTTCAGCTCCGGTCCAGGCCATGTCTGGGAACAGACGGCGCTGCTTGCCCATTCCCGCGGCGGCCGGCTGATCGGCTTCGGCGGCAGCGGTCCGCTGCTGCATCGCCGCCAGGCCGTGGTCATCCACGACGTGACGATCTTCCGCCATCCCCAATCCTTCAAGCGCAGCTATCGCCTGCTGCACGGTGCGCTCGGCTCGGTGCTGACCCGCACGGCGAAGATCGGCACCGTGTCTGAATTCTCGCGCAAGGAATTGGCGTCCGTCTTCCACGTGCCCACGGACGGCATCGATGTCGTCTACAACGCCGTCGATCATTTCGCCGCCATCGAGCCGGATGAAGCGATCATTGAGCGCCTGGGTCTCAAAACGAGCGGCTTCTTCCTGCTGGTCGGCACGATGAAGCCGAACAAGAATCTCGATTTCGCCATCCGCGCCTTCGAAGCGCTCGGTGATCCCGGTCAGAAGCTGGTGGTTGTCGGCGGCACCGCGCCGACCGTGTTCAAATCGGACGGCCCTGAATCGAATGATCAGATGCTCTTCCCTGGACGATTGAGCGATGCGGAAGTCGCGGCCCTCGAGCGCCACGCCACCGCTTTCGTCTTCCCGAGCCTTTATGAGGGTTTCGGCATACCGCCGCTGGAGGCGATGACGCAGGGCTGCCCGGTGCTCGCCGCCGATATCCCTGCGGTACGCGAAGCCTCCGGCACCGCCGCACTCTATTTCGATCCAACGCGGCAGGATGAACTGGTTGCCGCCATGCGCCGGATCGCCGGCGACGAAGCATTGCGCGCAGACCTGCGGCAAAGGGGCCGCGAGAACGTCGCCCGTTTCTCCTGGGACCGCAGCGCCGACCGCGTACTGACCATGCTGGAAGATCTCTGATTAGGATGCGGCCTCCCGGCGGAACATCTTGACGAAATAGCTATAGAGACCCAGCAGACAAAAGGCAGCGCCGCCGGCCATTCCGGCGCCGACTGATACCCAGAGCGAATAATCGAACCCAGCGGTCGCCAGCACCGGCACCGCCAGCCCGGCAGCGGACAGCGCGACCGGCTGCCAGACAAAATCGAAGGGAAGCGCCATGAGCACTTTCACGCCGACCGCCATCGCGAACAGCGCTCCGACCATGGCGCCGGCCATTAGTGCACCATCGCTGAAGAAAACGAGATAGCCGCCCGCCAAAGCGCCGGCATTGAGCAGTGCGCAATCTATGGCGGCCAGCAGAAAGATCGCCAGCAGCCGATGGCGCAGATGCGCTGGGGTCGGCAGCATGTTGAGCGTCAAGGCACGGCAGACCGACAGGCCGGTGACGAACGGCGCCGCACTCAGAAAACCATCGCGCAAGCCCTGTGCAATAACGAAATGACCGACCGGCTGCAGCAGTGCGAAGATCCCTGCGGCCGTCATCAAAGTGAAACCCGTGAGAAGCGAATAGTAGCCGCCGAGCTGCCGCCGGAACGCCGCTGTTGCGCCCTCGCGGTCGTAGGTTGCGACCACATCGGGATATTGGATGGCCTGAAGAGCCGAGACGATGAGCACGAAAGGCCGCTGCAGCAGGTCGAGCGCCAGCAGCGCGCCCGCAGCCCCGCCGGCGCCCAATGCCGCCGTCAGGATCGATTTCAACCCAAGCGGCGCCAACAGCCCGATGACCGAGGCACCAGCCGCCACGCTGCCATAGACAAAATGCTTTCGCACCAGCGGCAGTTGGAAACCGGCCGCCTCTCTCAGGCTGTTGCGGGTCAGGAACATTGCGAGCGCGCTATAGGCGACATACCCGGCAAGCAGACCGGCCACCGCATAGGCAAAACTCGGCATTATCGCCGCGCCGCCAAGCGTGCCGACCGCCAGAATGGTGGCCCGTGAGCCCTGCAAGCGCGAGAAGGCGCGAAACTCCTGGCGGAAGCGCAGCATGGTCAGATGCAGGTCGCTGCCGCCCTGAAAGATCGCAACCAGCCCGCCGAGCACCGCGATCTCCTTCGGCACGGCGAAGAAGGTCGATGCAAGGGCAGCCAGGATGCAGATCACAGAGCAAGTGGCGAATTCGACGGTTAGAGCCGTACGCTCCGCTGCCTCGCTGCCCGGCGCCTGACCGGGATAGAAGCGGCTGCAGGCAAAACGCACCCATTCGAAACAGAAAATCGCCGCAAATTGGCTGATGGAGATGAACAACGAATAAGCGGCATAATCCGCCGGCAACAGTAAATGCGCGACGGCGATCAGCAGCCCGAAAGCCACCGCCGCCTGATAAAAATATGCCGCCAATGCTATGATCTTTGCCATGCCGGCAGCTAACAGCAAAAAGCTGAGAAAAGCGCTAAGCTATATGCGCAACATATAATGGACTTGGGCTGTAGGGGCCTCGCGTGAATTGCCTTTTTGCACCGCACACGTTAGAAGAACCCGCGAAATCAAAGGGGAGACGGAAGGGCGTTGGGCGGCGCCGGTCCGTGGAGGAGCGTCAGCATGGAAACCATCAGCACAATAGCCGCATTGCGCGAGCGCCTTTCCGCTTATCGCAAGACAGGGAAAAGTATCGGCCTGGTGCCAACCATGGGCTATCTGCACGCCGGCCACGTGGAGTTGGTTGCCCGCGCCAGGGCCGAAAATGAGATCGTCGTCGTATCGATCTTCGTCAATCCCCTGCAATTCGGCGCCAACGAGGATCTTGGAAAATATCCGCGCGATCTGGAGCGCGACAGCGCCATGCTGCGCGCTGCCAAGGTCGACTTCCTCTTCGCTCCGACTGTGGCCGACATGTATCCGCGCCCGATGGAAACGGTAGTCGATGTCCCAAAGCTCGGCGTGGAATTGGAGGGCGCGGTTCGCCCCGGTCATTTCGCCGGCGTCGCCACGGTCGTCACCAAGCTTTTCAACATCGTGCAACCCGACAGCGCCTATTTCGGCGAGAAAGACTATCAGCAGGTGGCGATCATCCGCCGCATGGCGGACGATCTGGCTCAGCCGGTCCGCATCGTACCCGTGCCGACTGTGCGCGATGCCGACGGTTTGGCGCTGTCTTCGCGCAACGTCTACCTCTCGAAGCAAGAGCGCGCCGCCGCCGTCATCGTGCCGAAAGCGCTGGCCGAGGCTGAACGGCTCTACGCGGAAGGCGCCGACGATCCAGCCGCTTTTGAGGCAGCGCTGCGCGCCTTCATCGCCAACGAGCCGTTGGCGACGCCCGAAGTCGCCGCCGTCCGCCATCCTGATACCCTGGAGCCGCTGACGAGACTGCAGGGACAGCCTATCCTCGTCGCCCTCTTCGTCCGCATCGGCACCACCCGCCTGCTCGACAACCGCGTCATTGGCCTCACGCAGGCCGCCAGCGACAAGGCCGCCTGAAATGAGCACGATCGGACAGCCTAAGCGCACAACACCCGCCCAGATCCAGGCGATGAAGGGCACGCGCCCGATCGTCAGCCTCACGGCCTATACGACGCCGGTCGCCCGGCTTCTCGACCCGCATTGCGACCTGCTTCTCGTCGGCGATTCCCTCGGCATGGTCCTCTACGGCATGGAAACGACGGTCGGGGTCACCCTGGAGATGATGATCGCCCATGGCCAAGGCGTCATGCGCGGCGCCCAAAAGGCCTGCGTCATCGTCGACCTGCCCTTCGGTTCCTACCAGGAATCGAAGGAACAGGCCTTTCGCAATGCGGCACGCATTTTGAAAGAAACCGGCTGCAACGGCGTCAAGCTGGAGGGTGGCGAAGAAATGGCCGAGACCGTTGCCTTCCTTACTAACCGTGGCGTGCCGGTCTTTGGCCATATCGGATTGATGCCGCAACTGATCAACACCACAGGCGGCTATCGCTCACTCGGTCGCTCGGACAAGGAAGCCGATAAGATCCGGCAAGACGCGAAAGCGATCGCCGAGGCCGGCGCCTTCGCCATCGTCGTCGAGGGAACGGTCGAGCCGCTTGCCCGAGAGATCACCCAGTCGATTGCCGTCCCCACCATCGGCATCGGCGCGTCGGCGGCCTGTGACGGCCAGATCCTCGTCTCGGACGATATGCTCGGCCTCTTCAACGATTTCAAACCCCGCTTCGTGAAGCATTTTGCCGAGCTGGCGCCGACCATTTCCAAGGCGGCGGAAGCCTATGCGGAGGAAGTGAAGGCGCGGACGTTCCCAGGTCCGGAGCATACGTTCCAGGTGAAAAAGTAGCGAGACAAGTTACTGGTCGTCAGACGCGCGCTGCTCAACCGGCCGCTATTGCTCACCGCCTCCCCGGCTGTGAATGGTTTACTGCTTCCTTTTCCAGCAAATAGATCGCCTCGCCAAAATCCTCCATCTTCGTCATCAGCGCCGCATGGGCGTCGCGCAGGCCCTGATTGTAGAAATGCGGCCCGATCTCGGTCGTGAAAAAATCGAGCAGGAATTCCGCCGGCAATGCGCCGATCGTCTGGTCGAGTTCATCGGAGAAATATTGCTGAAGGCGGCCGACGATCGCGGCTTTTTCCTCTTTCGAAAAGGCAATCTTTTTCATCTATGATACCCCGGTGTTTTACGAGCAAATCCAATCGGCTAGATCAACGAAATCAATTGTCCTATCAAGGAAATTGAATTGCCGACACTCCGCCCGCAGCTTACAGCTCCATCAGTTTTCCATAAAGGACAGAGCGGGCCATGAGTCGCGCGGATTTTTTTGAAGGCTTGAAGGGCGGTATCCCGATCGGCCTCGCGGCCGCGCCGTTCGGCGCATTGTTCGGGGCCTTGGCGAGCGATCAGGGCATGTCGCTCGGCGAACTCACCCTGATGAGCGGTACCGTCTATGCCGGCGCCAGCCAGATGGTGGGCATCGATCTATTTGGCCATAATGTTCAGGCGTGGCTGATCGTTCTGTCGATCCTGGCGGTCAATTTCCGCCATGTGCTCTATTCGGCCGCGATCGCCCGTTACATCAGGCGCTTCTCGCCCGTCGAAAAATTCTTCACCTTCTTCCTGCTGGTCGATCCGCAATTTGCCGAAACGATCAAGCGCGCCGAAAGCGGCAAGCCGGTCACCTTTGCCTGGTACTTCGGTTTCGCTGCGATGATCTACGTTCCCTGGGTGCTGATCAGCCTCGTCGGCGGCATGCTTGGCAGTCTGGTCGGCGATCCCAAGACGATCGGTCTCGATATTTTGCTGCCGATCTATTTCCTCGGCATCGTCATCGGTTTCCGCAAACGCGACAATTTCCTGCCGGTGGTCATTGCCAGCACCGCCGCCTCGGCCATCGCCTATCGCTATGTCGGTTCGCCCTGGCATGTCAGCATCGGCGCCTTTGCCGGTGTTGCCCTCGCTGCCATGCTGCCGCCGGTCAGATCGAACCGAAAACCCGACCTCGCAACCGAAAATCACGAGGTCTGACCATGACCGATTTCGATCCGCATATGGTTCTGCTGATTTTCGCTGCCGCCGTCGTCACCTTTCTCACGCGCATTAGCGGCTACATCCTCATTACTAAGATGACCCGCATTCCTCCCCGCGTCGAAGCGGCGCTGAACGCGGTGCCGGCCGCCGTCCTCACCACACTCGTCGCACCGGCCTTTTTTATCGGCGGCTGGGATACGAAGGTGGCGATGGCCGTGGCGATGCTGGTAGGCTTGCGCTTTTCGGCGACGTTCATGCTCATCGCCGGTTGGGTGGTCGTAATGGTCTGGAGACATTTCCTCGGCGTTTAGCTACCTTCTCTCCGACGGAGAGAAGGATGCCCGAAGGTTGAGGGGGCGTTGCACCGTAAGGCTGCCCTGAGATAGCTACGGAATAGAAATGCCGGCCCCCTCATCCGCCCCTTTCGAGGCACCTTCTCCCCGCCGGGGAGAGGTAAGACCCTCAGTGACTTAGTTCCAGAGTCGCGTTCTCCAGCCAGGTGCGGAGATCCCCGTCATGGATCAGCGGCATCAACGCTTCACGGGTTTTGGCGTGATAATCGTTCAGCCATTGCAATTCGTCGCGGGTCAGCAGTTCCGGCAGAACCAGGCTACGGTCGATCGGGCAGAAGGTCAGCGTTTCAAAGCCGAGCATCGGCATGTCGCCACCTTCGATCTCCTCCGGATCGCGAATGTAGATCAGGTTCTCGATGCGGATGCCGAAATGGCCGGGGCGATAGTAGCCTGGTTCGTTCGACAGAATCATGCCGGGCAACAGCTCCTGCGTCGATAGCCGCGAGATACGCTGCGGACCCTCATGCACGGAAAGGTACGAGCCAACACCGTGGCCGGTGCCGTGGGCGAAATCCACACCGGCTTTCCAGAGCGCGATACGCGCCAGCGGATCGAGATCGCAGCCGCGCGAGCCCTTGGGGAAACGCGCCGTGCTGATGGCGATCATGCCTTTCAACACCAGCGTGAACAGGCGCTTCTGCTCCTCGGAAACAGCACCAATGCCCACGGTGCGGGTAATGTCGGTGGTGCCGTTGATATATTGAGCACCGGAATCGATCAGAAACAGCTCGCCGGCCTGGATCAGCCGATCGCTCGCCGTCGTGACGCGATAGTGCATGATCGCCGCGTGTTCGCCCGCACCAGCGATGGTGTCGAAGGAGATATCCTTGAGCGGGTTCTGCATGCTCTGACCGACGCGCGCGCGGCTCGCCTCCAGCCGCTCGGCGGCAGCGATTTCCGTGACCGTGCCCGGCTTGCTAGTCTCCAGCCAATAGAGGAATTCGACCATAGCGGCGCCGTCCTGCAGATGGGCGGCGGCCGACCCATTGATTTCGGCGGCATTCTTGCGCGCCCGCGGCAGCCGGGCCGGATCGGTGCTCTCCACCACCTCGCCGCCCTCACGGCGGATGAGGTCGGTCAGCGCATAGGAGGCGAGATCGGGATCGACGAGAATGCGTCCGCCATTTGCAGAGGCGGCAGCCAATTGCTTGCCGAGATCGGCAGGCGGCAATTGTCTGCAGATCTGCGCCAGATAGGCCTCCGCCTCGACCTTAGTCTTGCGCTTGTCAAGGAAGAGCTCCGCTTCACCCTCCGCATAGATGATGGCGCGGGCCAGAGGATGCGGCGTATGCGGCACGTCGTTGCCGCGAATATTGAAGATCCAGGCGACTGAAGACGGATCGGTGATCAATGCGGCTTTCCGCTTCTTGGCCTTCAGATCGGCCGCGATTGCTGTCAGCTTGTCCTTGGCGAGAACACCAGCCTGCGCGATATCCTGGATAATAACGGCGCCCAGCGGTTCGGCCGGCCGGTCGCTCCAGAGCTTGTCGAGCGGATTGTGCGGCAGGAAGACAAGCTTACCTCCGATTTCCGCCAGCGCCTTTTCCAGCCGCCGGACTTCGGCGCCGGTATGCAGCCACGGATCGACGCCGAGTCTGAAGCCCTTGGGCGCATGCCGCGGCAGCCAGACATGCGGCGGCTCGTCGACCAGATCGCCGCCGGTGAAGACCGATCCGTCCACTTGCTCGGCAAGCTGCGTCACATAGCGGCCGTCGACGAAGACCACGGCTTGCGACTGTGTCACAAGCGCAACACCCGCAGAGCCAGTGAATCCGGTCAACCAGGCCAGACGCTCCGAGCACTTGGGCACATACTCGCCCTGATATTCATCGGCACGGGGCACGAGGAAGCCGTCAATGCCGAGATCGCTGAAGGCGGCCCGCAGACCGGTGACGCGCTCGCGGCCGAATTGCGGGGTGGAAGTGACGTCGAAAGACTGGAACATGGCTTAATCCGAATATGACCCGAGAATCCGCGAAACTGAGCGGCGACAGCATGTTAGAGCATGAGCCCGAGAAGTGTGAAACAATTTTCGGGCCAGATTGTGTACTATTGATCCGAGAGGAGTTCAGATCGACGCCCTTAGGGTGAGAGAATCGGGCGTTAACGAATTCGCCCATTTCGTGAGCAGGCGGGATGAATTGTGACATCATCACGACGCGCAATATGCATCAACTGCATAGCTCCCATGAAGCATGCCCCCTGCCACGCGAAAAGGCGAGTCGCTATATGGAGCGCATCAAACGGGGTTCACGGCGAACCCACTCGAAAAGGACTATGAAAATGCCAATCTCTCGCTCCGTATATGTTAGCCCGGCGCTGGCAGGTGAGCGTCGCACCGTACGTCACTCCATCGGCGCACTTCGTCAGCTCGAAGTCGAAACGTCGAAGGCAATCGGCGCAAACCGTGGCGGTCGCCACTAACGATCACAAGACTACGCGTTCGTATTGGATCGCGGTCCGGAACTCCTCCTCCCTCTCCGGATCGAGACCTGAACGGTAGAGCCCGCTTGAGCACTCCTCCACACGCTCGCGGGCAGGATCGGTCAAATACCGATCTGCAAGGCGGTGCCTCGGCACCGCCTTTTGCATTTTACGCCCAAAGTCCCCTCTCCCGAGGGGTAAAGGATTCTATGGCCGGTCGAGATGGATCGTGACCCAGCCGTTGCGCCAGATGGTGCGCACGTGGCGCATCCTAGCGCCATTATAGGCGGCGAGCACCTTCCAACGTTGCTGGGCGAGAATGCCGGACAGAATCACCGAACCGCCGGGAGCAAGATGTGCCACCAGTTGCGGCGCCATTTTGATCAGCGGCCTCGCAAGAATATTGGCGATGATCAGATCGAACGGCCCGTGGCGGGAAAAGGCCGTGGAATGAAATCCGGGCGCCGTTTCCAGCGTAATACCGGAGGCAATGCCATTGCCGCGAACGTTTTCGCGGGCAACACGAACCGCAACCGGATCGATATCGGTGGCGAGAACCGGAATATTTCGCAGCTTACGTACGCCGATCGCCAGCACCCCGCTGCCCGTGCCGAGATCGAGCGCGTTGCGCACCCGCCGGCTGGCGAGCACCTTTTCGATCGTCTCCAGGCAACCCGCCGTCGTGCCGTGATGGCCCGTGCCGAAGGCTTGGCCGGCATCGATCTCGATCGCGATATCGCTGGGCTTCACCTTGTCGCGGTGATGCGAGCCGTGCACCAGGAAGCGCCCTGCCCGAACCGGCTTGAGTCCCTCCAGCGACTTTGCGATCCAATCGACATCGGGAATGACTTCCCTTTCGATAACGAGCTCCGGAAATGCCGGCTTCAGCACGCTCGCGAAACGGGCGTGCACATCATCTTCGTCGTCTGCGTAGAGATAAATCGAAGCTTCCCAGATATCCTTCTTTTCATCGATCTCGGTGGTGGCGATCGGCAGTTCTTCGTCTTCGAACACCGGCGTCATCAGATCGAGAATCTGCTCGGCCTTTTTCTCGGTCGTCGTTACGTACAGGCGGATTTCACTCAAGTCGTCGCTCTTTCTTACTCTTATTCGGCCCAGTCGATCCACGATGGCTTCGGCGTGTCATAGCCGGCGATATTATGAAGCAGCTCGCGCCGCGCCGGTCCGAAACGCAAAAGCAATGGCGCGAACAGATTGCGTGCGGCAATCGCCAGCGGATTTTTCATGGTGACCAGGCGGGTCAGGCCATAGGTCTGCTTCAGCACCTGTTTCACGGCTGGAATTCTGAGCGCCGAATACTCCTGTTCGCGGCCTTCCGCAATGAGCCAGGCGAGCCAGCAGGCATCCTCTATGCCGAGGTTCATGCCGCGTGCGCCGGCTGGAGAATGAATATGGGCCGCATCGCCGGCCAGGAACACGTTACCCCTGGCCATCGGCTCGACATGGCGGAAGTTGATGCGAAACTGCGAGACCCAGGTCTTTTCGGCAACCGCTTCGGGATGAACGATGCGGCTTCCGAAATCCTCCAAAGTCGAGATATAGCGCAGCACATCGGTGGATACGGGCAAGCGCCCGATCATGCCGGGATCGCAAAGCGTGATCTCGGCAAAATGCGTGTCGACCGGTTTCGCATAGCGAAAATCGGCGAGATAGAAATAGGCCTCCAACGCCTCGCCAGGAAAACCGGCGCCGAGCGCTTTTCGAACGGCGGAATGGGCACCGTCGGCGCCGATCAGGATATCGGGACGAACCGCCTCCATAGACCCGTCCGGGCGTCGGAGCATAACCTCCGGCTTGTCAACATCGGCGATGGCTTCCGCCACGACCGAGGTCTGCCACTCCGGTGCAATGCCGTGGACCGCAAGCGCCTCGATCAGCAACCGCTCGGTTACTCCCTGCGCCAGACCATGAACAGCACCGAAGCGGCCAGGCGTCTGTCGTGTGTCGACATCGGCAAGGACCCTGGTTGCAGAGCGGACGCGGAAATGGACGATCGGCTGAGCGGCCGCAAGGATGCGCTCGGTGACGCCAGAAGGCGAAAGTAGCGTCAATGTGCGGGCGTTGATGCCGAGGGCCCGGCTTTCTTCCAGGGGCGCCGGCCCTTGGCCGTCATCGACGATGCGCGGAACGAAGCCGCGCCGGGCAAGCTCCAGCGCCGCAGTCAGGCCGGCCGGACCTGCCCCCGCGATCAGGACGGATCTGGATTTCCTCTCTCCCCCGGTTCCGTCCGCCATCGGCACTCCCTAGCCCTTCTTGATCAGGTTTTGTAGCTTCTTGACCGCTATATCCGGATCTTCCTGATAGGCAATCGTGCCGGCGAACCGGCCGGCGGAATCGAGCAGGAAAACAGAGGCGGTATGATCCATAGTGTAATCGCCGTTCGGATCCTTCTCGTCGAGCGGCACCTTCTTGGCATAGACCCTGAACCCCTTGACCATATCCATCACCTTGTCGGGGTCACCCGAGATGCCGGTGATGCGGCTGGAGACGTTGGACACATACTGGTTCATGATCGCCGGCGTATCGCGCTGCGGGTCGACGGTCACGAAATAGGCGTTGAGCTTCGTCCCGTCGGGATCGACCTGCTGCATCCAGCCGTTCAGCTCGAACAAGGTCGTGGGGCAGACATCGGGACAATGCGTATAGCCGAAGAAAAGCGCCGTCGGCTTTCCACGAAACGCCTGATCGCTGATTGGCTGTCCATTCTGCGCAACCAGCGTGAACGGCACTCCGTACGGCCCGTCACTCGCAGCTTCCGGCGACTTGGTGATGCCAAAGCTCAACCAACCCAACAGCCCGGCTACGATCACCACGGCTACCCAGACAACAATCCGCACGCTCTTCATCGCTGCTTTCCTCACCACGCCGGCCGCGGCTCGATATGTGGGACGCGCAGGCGATCATTTCGAGGGTGTAGCCGGTTGAAATAGGGGACGCAATTCAAGAAGATGTTTTTGAGCTCCCGCGATCGAGGTCCGCGATCAGTTCTGCATCGGAGAATGCGAACCAGGCGCAAAGATGCGGAATCCATCTTCGCGTTAAACCAATCCTAACCACTCCGCGCCAACATCGAAACATAGAGGCGAAGTCCGACTCGCCAGCCGCCGGACATGCGGCAAACAGATCTTCTTCCAGAAGGGCATGACGCCCGCCGGAGCGAAGCGTTTCAAGCGCGAAAGCCACCGGATGCTGTCGCAGCCCTCAGCCGCTCCAGCCGATCCCATTTCAATCGCTACCGCCGCCTGCCGCCGGCGCCAAACGGGAAGTCCTTGACCATGACGAATGCCATCAAACAATCGGGCGCCTATCTGGAGATCGTCTCCTTCCACCTTGGCGATCAGGAATTCTGCATTGACATCATGGCCATCCGCGAAATCCGCGGCTGGGCGCCGGTAACGCCGATGCCGCACACGCCGCCCTATGTGCTTGGCCTCATCAATCTGCGCGGTGCGGTGATCCCCGTCATCGACATGGCCTGCCGCCTCGGCATGAAAATGACCGAACCGTCCGAACGCTCCGCCATCATCGTCACCGATATCGCCGGCAAGCTCGTCGGCCTGCTGGTCGAACAGGTCTCCGATATGATGAGCATCAAGAGCGAAGATCTGCAGCCGCCGCCGGAAATCATTCCGGAAGCGCAGCGCGCCTTCTGCCGCGGCATCGTCGCGCTCGAAAAGACCATGGTCTGCTTCCTGAATCTCGATACGGTGATCGCAGACGAGCTCGCGCAAGCGGCTTGATTTCAAGATAATACCGCAAACGAAAATCGCCCTGGAGTACGAGCTCCAGGGCGATTGTGTTTATAGGACCGTCGTCGGCAGGGGTGTTGCCGGTGCGCCGGTCACGCAGGCCGTGAACAGATGGAAGTGGCACTTCCACGTTCGTCCCTAGAACTGCACCAAAACGACGCAATTCGAAAGCGACCGATAGGTATTCAGCAACCAAAGAGCAGGACTTTTTTTGGTACAAACCCCTTGACGGTTATCAATGCGGTATCCCGGTAATCTTATTTAGGCTTGCCGTTTTTCCAGGTGACATTTTGGCCGAACAGCGGAATGGTCGAGATCGCCATTTTCGCCGAGCCATTGGTCAATTCGCGCGAATGGACGAGATAGATCAGCGTGTCGTTCTTCTTGTCGTAGATTCGGTCGACCACCAGCTTCTTCCAGATCAGCGACAACCCAGCGCGAAACACCTCCTCGCCGCCCTCCGACAGGCTGATATTGCCGATCTCGATCGGCCCTGTCTGGCGGCAGGCGATGGAGTTGTTGGAAGGATCCTCGAACCAGTTGCCTTTCCTCAGCCGGTCGATGACGCTGCGATCGAAATAGGTGACGTGACAGGTAACGCCGGACACTTCCGGATCCGGCACGGCATCGACTAGAATGTCGTTGCCGGTCCAATCCACCCCAACCTTGCCGACAATCTCGGCCGAAGCCGAAACGGGCGCCAGCGCCAGGAACGACGCAACAATAGCGGCATGCAATTTCAGTGACGTCATCGAACATCCTCCAACATCGCCGCCGATGGAGCTGCGGCGGCCCCGCTAAGGTAAGATGGCAATGGATGGATGCAAGGGAGCCGGGCCGCTCTATGGGTGCCCCACTGCCGCTCATCTGATTTCCTTCAACACGACCTCGCCTGTTTCCAGGAGCGATTTGAGGTTGGAGAGGATTTTCGGCCAGCCGCCGGATACGGCGCCGATGAACTTCGCGTTTTCCAGCTCCATGGTGTGGGTGACGGTGAGCTTTACCGCATCCTCCACCGGCTCGATATCCATGACGCAACGCGACCAGCCTTCTGCCTTCAGCTCAGGCATGAATTCGTTGCGCCATTTGATGGCGAGCCGCTTCGGCGGATCGAATTCCGAGATCTCGCCGGTGTCGGTAACCCGCCCGTCCGGGTAGGTCATCTTCCATGGCGAGCCGACCTTCCAATCGGTCTCGTGCTGGATGTTGAACCAATATTTCTTGATGAACTCCGGCGTCGTCAGCGCCGACCAGAGCTTGTCGGGCGTGGTGCGGATGAAGGTCACATAAACGAAGCTGCTTCCGGTCATGATATTTCTCCTCTTGTCAGGTGATTTCCTGCGCATGGTGATCCGGCGACAGCTACTGGCCGCCATCGCCCTCCAGTGCTTTCTTGAGGGCGGAAAGAGCGCTTAATTGGCGGCGCTCGAACTTGTTGATCCAACGTTCGGCGATGTGGTTGATCGGAACGGGATTGATGAAATGCAGCTTCTCCCGGCCTTGCCGCTGCGCGGATACCAGGTTCGCCTCTTCCAGGATGGCAAGATGTTTCGCCACGGCCTGGCGCGTTATCTCCAAGCCCTGGCAGAGCTCGCCGAGCGTCTGGCCATTCTGCTCATAAAGCCGGTCCAGCAATTGCCGCCGGCTTGCATCCGCCAGAGCTCGAAAAACCGCATCGTCATTCATGCCAAACATGGAACCATTTAGTTGCCTGTTAGGAATCTAATAGGCAACTATTTGGTTGCATGTCAAGGGCCATAATTTGAGATCGCGGCGAAAAATCCACGGGAAATCGACGCCGTCCGTCAGATAGCGATGTCGTACTGCCCCTGCTCCATGCGCAGATGATTGAGCATCCGCGCAATTCCCTCCTCCAAGCTGATGCGTGGCGCCAGTCCGTAGGAGCGCTGCAGGGCCGTGTCGCCGCAGCGATAGAAGACGCCTTCAGGGCGATCGCAGCGTCCCTTCACGACAGGATTCCAGCCAATTTGCCGGGAAATGGTTTCCGCCAGCTCCATAAAGGAGGTGGCCCGACCGGTCGAAAGATTGAGGCTTGCGCCATCCGGCAATAGTTCCTTGGTTTGCCAGATAAAATCGATGCAATCATCAATGTGGATGAAGTCCCGGCATTGCCGGCCCGAACCCCAGACGAAAACTTCCGCAGCCCCTCTTTCGTCAAGCAAGCGGCGACAAATAGCCGGGAATGGATAGGCTAGATCCTGGTCCTCGCCATAGCCACTAAATGGCCGATAGGCGACCGCCCGGTTGCCGTAGCGCTCGACATAGAGCTTCATCAGGTATTCGCCGGTCAGTTTTGCCCAACCGTAGCTGAGATCGGGCACGCCAATGGCGGCCTCGAAAGAAATCATATCCTCCGAAAGTAGCCGATGATTGGCGACCGTCTGTAGCGAGACAGGATAGGCGGCGCTGGAGCTGAAGAACACGACGCAGGCGGGTTTGGCACGCGCCGCCCATTTCCACAATTCCGTATCCACCGCCAGATCTTCGGCAACGTCGAGCGTCCGCGCCTCCAGCGTCACGCGGCCGCCGACCAGCGCGGCGAGATGGAAAACATAATCGAAATGTTCCAAAGGGCGGAGAAAGAAAGAGCGGCAATCCTCCTCGAAAAACGCAAAGCGCGATCCGGGGAAGCGCTGCCACAGATCGGGATGCCGTGCCCCCGTCCCTTCCACCAGTTGATCGACGCAGACGACATCCAACCCCTCGGCCAAAAGCCGCCTGATCAGATGCCTCCCGACAAAACCACAGCCTCCCGTTACCAAAGCCCGCGCCATGTCATTGCCCCCTTTTCTTATTGAGCGAAAAAGCCACTCCTGCCTGTATAGATATCGACCATGCGCCGACCCCATTCTGCTTTGCTGGGTGCAATCCGCTGGCCAAGCGCTAGCGCGCCTTCGCATAATTTCTGCATCAGTCTGTCGTCGTCGGTGCTCGCCAGGCGTTCCGCCAGCGAGCCGGCATCGCCGCTTTTAAAGACCAGCCCCGCGCCGTTCCGCTCTACTTCGGCGGCAATCAGCGCATTGCTGCTGACGATGACGGGAATGCCGGACATCAGCGCCTCGGCGGCCACAAGGCCGTAGGGTTCGGGCATGCGGGAGGGCATAATGAAGACGCGCGCCTCCCCCGCCAGCGCCGTTACCTCTTCATCGGCTAGCCAGCCTGGCACCCAGCAATGCGGCAAGGCTCGTTGCATCTCGTTGAGCAGCGGTCCGCGGCCGATCAATGTTGCCGTGCGCCCGGTCTTATTCAACGCGTCGGCGAGCGTGCGGACGCCCTTTTCCCAGCACATGCGTCCCAAGAAGACGGTGCGGTGATTGCGCCAGGCCTCGACAGGCGCGGGCGTCAACGGCTCGGTCGGTGTGCGCAAGGTCACAAAATGTTGCAGCGGACCCGAGTGTAGATAGGTCTCCATGCTCTCATGCGCCAGCACGATGCCGACGCGGCTCCAGAACTCTTCACCGACGCCTCGTTGGGTCATAGTGCGGCGAAAGCGCCAGAGTTTGTGGAGATAGTTTCGCTTGTCGCAATTGGTCGTCAGACATGTTGCCGATAGCGGGCGGACATCGCAGACCGTCCCGCTTTGGAAATTGATCAACCCTCCGTTCGGACAACTGAGGAAAAAATCGTGCGCCGTGACGATCACCTTGGCCTTATGTTTGGCAAGTGCGTAAAAGATCGACGGCGAGAGAATCTGTGACCAGCCGTGCACATGCACCACGGTCTCTTCGTCCGTTTCTTTCAACAATCCGTCCAGCGCGTCGTAGGCTCGCTTGTTATAATTTTTCTCGAAGACGTCGGTGAAGGTAGGACCATCGCGAAGGGGACGTTCGCCAAGCGCCACCGTTCGGACGCCCGCAAAGCGAGGCTTCAGTCCTTCGCCGTCATCACCAACCAGAATGGCGCAATTCAATCCCGCCTGCCTGCTCGCATCGATGCATTGCAATGCCACCTTTGTCGCACCGCCGCGAATGATCGAGACATCGTTGACAAGTATTAGACGCATGAAACCTCGACACTCACCAACCTTATTTTATGCAGGGCCGGAGAAAAGGGATTCGCCTTTTACATCATGCCACTGTGCGGTATTCAGCGGCCTGTTCCGATGAGAATACAATTCATCCTTTGGTATTAAGGCGAGCGGTCGCACGGCATGCGCGAGTAGGCTTGTACTCCGATTGCTCCCGTTGGGAGAGTTGACTTCTGTAAAAAAATTCTGAAAGCTCCGCGAATGATCGCAAACCGCACCATCGTGATGCATATTCTCACGACCTCACCCCTAGCAGGGCGAGTGGGAGCGGCATTGCTTTGAGCTGACTGCGATCCCCTTCACCCTGCCGAGGCGAGCAGGGTTTGAAGGCTCTGCTCTCCTCGTGAACCTCAAGGAGAGCAACATGACCCCCGAATCACCAGCTTCAGACGAGCGACGATCGCGAAAACAAGGCGGGGTGGAAATCCGCGTCGCGCGACTGTCGGACGCCGAAGCGATAACCCTTAATGCAAATCTGCCCGGCTATCGCGCCGGCACGCTGCGGCTACCCTTTCAAAGCGTCGAAGAAACCCAGCAGTGGATGGAGAAGCCTGCACCCGGCTCGATCAACCTCGTCGCCGTGCTCGACGGGCAAGTCGTCGGCAATGCCGGAATGCGGCGCCATGCCGGCCGGCAGATTCACACCGGCCACCTCGGCATGGGCGTTCATGACGATTTTACCGGCCGCGGCATCGGCTCGGCGTTGCTCGCCGCCTTGGTCGACACCGCCGACAATTGGCTGGCGATCAAGCGCCTGGAACTGACCGTCTATGTCGACAACGGACCGGCGATCCGGCTTTACGAGAAATTCGGTTTTGAGACCGAGGGGCGGCTCAGAGCCTTTGCATTTCGCAACGGCGAATATGTGGATGCATTCGCGATGGCGCGCGTGAGGATGTAAATCGCGACGGCGGCGGTCCTTCGGTCCGCCGCCGTCGATCACCCCCCAATCAACGCCAGCCACTCATCCTCGGTCATGACCTGCACATCGAATTCCCGCGCCTTGTCCAGCTTCGAGCCCGCACCGGGTCCCGCGACGACAATGTCGGTTTTTTTCGAAACCGAGCCGGAAACCTTCGCGCCGAGGCTTTCTGCTTTGGCCTTGGCTTCGTCGCGGGTGAACTTCTCGAGAGAACCGGTGAAAACCACCGTCTTGCCGACGACCGGACTGCCTGATGTGGCCGGCCGTTCTGCCTCCTGTGGCCGCAGCTCTTCGAGCAGCTTCGAGATTACCGCGATGTTGCGCGGCTCCTTGTAAAACTCGACGATGGCGCGCGCTACGACCTCGCCGATGCCCTCGATATCGTTGAGATCGTTCCATGCGTCTCCCGCAAGCGCCGCCGCCTCCTTCATCGCCACCTCGAAGGCTTCATAGGTGCCATAGGAGCGCGCCAGGAGCTTTGCTGTCGTCTCGCCGACATGACGGATGCCGAGCGCGAAGATGAAGCGGTGCAGGGCGATATCGCGCCGCTCGTTGATTGCCGCATAAAGCTTGGAAACGCTGACCTTACCGAAGCCTTCGATATTCTCCAGCTTGGCGAGCGAAGACTGCTGGCGCTTTTCCAACGTGAAGATATCGGGCGCGGTGCGCACCTGCAGCGCCGGATCGTCGTTCTCGAAGAAGAAATCGATCTGCTTCGAGCCCAGACCCTCGATGTCGAAGGCATTGCGCGACACGAAATGCTTCAAATGCTCCGTGGCCTGAGCCCGGCAGATAAAGCCGCCGGTGCACCGCGTTACTGCGTCGACCTTGCCGGTCTTCTCGTTGATGTCGCGCACCGCATGGCTGCCGCAGACCGGGCACACCTTGGGAAATTCGTAAGGAACGCTTGATGCGTCCCGCTTCTCCATCACGACGTCGACGATCTGCGGGATGACATCGCCCGCGCGCTGCACGATCACCATGTCGCCGACGCGGATGTCTCGGCCCTCGCGGATCGGCTCGCCCTTATTGCCTATGCCCTTGATGTAATCGGCATTGTGCAGCGTCGCATTCGTCACCACCACGCCGCCGACCGTGATCGGCTCCAGTCGCGCAACCGGCGTCAGGGCGCCCGTACGGCCGACCTGTATGTCGATGCCTATCAGGCGGGTGAAGGCCTGCTCTGCCGGGAATTTATGCGCTGTCGCCCAGCGCGGTGAGCGCGACCGGAAACCGAGGCGAGCCTGCAGTTCCAGGCTGTCGACCTTATAGACGACGCCGTCGATATCATAGTCGAGGTCCGGACGCTGGAGGCCGATCTCATCATAATGCGCGAGGATGTCGGCGACCGAATTCAGCCGCTTCATGAGCGGATTGACCGGGAAACCCCATTTCCCGAATGTCTGCACCATGCCGAACTGCGTGTCGGCCGACATGTCTGACATCTCTCCCCAGGCATAGGCGAAGAATTTCAGCTTGCGGCTGGCCGTCACCTTCGCATCGAGTTGGCGCAGCGAGCCGGCGGCGGTATTGCGCGGGTTGACGTAGGTCTGCTTCCCCTCCGCTTCCATCTGTGCATTCAGCGCCAGGAAATCGCTCTTGGCCATATAGACCTCGCCGCGCACTTCGACGACCGCAGGCGCGCCGGCAGGCAAGGTTTGCGGGATTTCCTTGATGGTGCGGATATTGGCGGTAACATTTTCGCCGGTCGTGCCGTCGCCGCGGGTGGCCGCGTTCACCATCCGGCCGTTCTCATAGCGGATCGACATGGAAAGCCCGTCGATCTTCGGCTCTGCGGTAAAGGCGATCGACTGATCGGGCAGCCGGCCGAGGAAGCGGTAGACGCCGGCGACGAAATCCTGCACGTCTTCTTGAGAGAAGGTATTGTCGAGCGAGAGCATCGGCCTTGCATGCACGACAGGCGCAAAGGTTTCCGATGGCGCAGCGCCTACCCGCCGCGATGGGCTGTCGGCGCGAACCAACGCTGGGAAGCGTGCCTCGATGGCATCGTTGCGCCGCTTCAGCGCGTCATATTCCGCATCCGAAATCTCCGGAGCGTCCTGGCCGTGGTAGAGCGCGTCATTACGCGCAACCTCGGCGGCCAAGTAGGCAAGCGCCGCGGCCGCCTCTTCTTCGGTCAAATCTTCGACAGGCTTCTGCTCGCTGCTCATGGATTCGCACTCCCGGATTTCCGAGATGTTTTAGAGAAAAATTGGGGAATGGGAAGAGCGTTGCACCTTCGCCCCAGCGGGGAGAAGGTCGCGCGTAGCGCGGGTTGAGGGGGCGCTATAGGGCATTGCAATAGTCTGAACCGCAAAAGAATTATGGCGTGGGAACCGCTTGTAAGGCCCCTCATCCGCCCCTTTGGGGGCCCTTTTCCCCGACGGGGAGAAGGGAAATATCAGCCGTTGCCCGCCAACAGCCGCTTAGCTGCCGCCCTCGCCTCTTCCGTGACCGAAGCGCCGGCGAGCATGCGGGCGATTTCCTCGGTGCGGTCCTTGTGGGCCATGGTGGCGACGCGGGTGGAGATCTTCTCGGAACCGTCAGAAACCGGGCCCTTGGAGATCAGCAGATGTGTTGCGGCGCGCGCCGCGACCTGCGGTGCATGGGTGACGGAGAGCACCTGCACGCGTTCGGAGAGGCGCTTCAGCCGCTGACCGATGGCGTCGGCCACCGCGCCGCCGACACCGGTATCGATTTCATCGAACACCAAGGTCGGAGCCGAACCGCGATCGGCAAGCGCCACCTTGAGCGCCAGCAGAAAACGCGAAAGCTCGCCGCCGGAGGCCACTTTCATGATCGGTCCCGGCCGCGTCCCCGGATTGGTCTGCACATGGAATTCGATGATATCGATACCTTCGGCCGTAGCCTCATCGGCATTGGTGGTGATCTCCACCATGAAGCGCGCCCGCTCCAGCTTGAGTGCCGGCAGCTCGGCCATGACGGCGGCGGCAAGCGCCTCGCCGGCGTGATGGCGCTTGCCGGAAAGGCTGCGCGCCGCAGCATCATAGTCCGCCTTGGCAACCGCGAGCTCGCCATCCAGCCGCGCCAGTCTCTCTTCCCCGGCATCAAGATCGGCGAGCTCGGCGACCATCTTCTCCGCCAGCGCCGGCAGACCGGTTACCGGCACCGAATATTTGCGTGAGGCGGCGCGCAGCGCAAACAGCCGCTCCTCGACGCGCTCCAGCTCCCTCGGATCATACTCGGTCTTGCGGAGTGCTGTCTCCACTTCCATCTGCGCATTGGAAAGCTGATCCAGCGCCGCGTCGAGCAGCGCTACGGTGTCTTCCAGCAAGCCGGGGGCCTCATGGCTCTTGCGCTCCAACCGCCGCACCAGTGAGGCGATGTGCGGCACAGGCGAGGCATTGCCGTTCAGGAACTCCGAGGCTTCGGAAATGTCGCCGGCAATGCGCTCCGCCTTCATCATCCGCGAGCGACGGTCAGCCAGCTCGTCCTCTTCTCCATCCTGTGGCGACAGCTTTTCCAGCTCCTCGACAGAAGCCCGCAGATAATCGGCTTCGCGCGCAGCATTTTCCACCTGCTCTCGCTGCTTCTTCAGCGTTCGCTCGGTGTCACGCCAAATCTTATAAAGCCGCCCGACCGCCTGGGTTTCCTCGGCGATACCCGCGAAGGCATCAAGAAGCATGCGGTGCGCATCGGTATCGACCAAGGCGCGGTCGTCATGCTGTCCATGGATTTCGACGAGAAGCTGCCCCGCCTGGCGCATCAACTGGACGCTGAGCGGTTGGTCGTTGACAAAAGCTTTGGTGCGGCCGTCCGCGGACTGAATGCGGCGGAAAATCAGGTCGCCGTCATCGTCGATGCCATTTTCGCGTAAGAGCTTGCGGGCGGCGTGCTGCATACCGACGTCGAAGACCGCCGTCACCTGGCCGCGATCTTCGCCGTGACGCACGAGATCGCCATCGCCGCGCCCGCCGAGGGCCAGCGAAAGGCTGTCAAGCAGAATGGATTTGCCCGCGCCCGTCTCGCCGGTTAGCACCGAAAGGCCGGTCTCGAAGGCAAGATCCAGCCGCTCGATCAGAACGATATCGCGGATCGAAAGCTGGACCAGCATGTGCGCTCAATCTCACGTCCCAAGAAGAAGTTTCTTGCCCGCTCTCGAAATCCAGGAGCCTTCGCTTTCACGTGGCTCGACACCACTGGTCTTCAGAAGCTTGTAGGAATCTGCATACCAGCGGCTGTCAGGATAGTTGTGGCCGAGAACGGCGGCTGCCGTCTGCGCCTCCGGAACGATGCCCATGGCGTAGTAGGCTTCGACCAAGCGTGCCAGCGCCTCCTCGATCTGATTCGTCGTCGGATATTGCTCGACGACAATGCGGAAGCGGGCGATGGCTGCAAGGTAATCCTTGCGCTCAAGATAATAGCGGCCGACCTGCATTTCCTTGCCGGCGAGCTGATCGCGGGCAAAGCGGATCTTGGCCTGCGCGTCGCTGACATATTGCGAATTCGGATAGGTGCTGACGAGCTTGGACATCGCCTCGATCGTCTGCTGTGCGGCGCGCTGATCCTGCGTCACGTCGACGATCTGCTTGGCGTAGGACGAACCGACGAGATACTGAACGTAATCGGCATCTTCCGAGCCAGGATACTGCTTGAGGTAGCTATTGCCCGACTGGACGGCATCATCATATCGGCCGGTGCGATATTTGACGAAGGTGCTCATTACCAGCGCCTTGCGCGCCCATTCGGAAAAGGGCTGCTGCTGGTTGATGGCATCGAACTTCTTGCCGGCTTCCGTCATATTGCCGGCCTTGATGTTGGCCAAGCCCTGATTGTAGAGGGTTTCCGGCGGATCGGTCTCGACACCAAGCTTGGTGATGTCGATATCCTTGTCCGTATTACAACCCGTTACCACCGCACCGGTACCGGCCAGGAGAAGCGATACGAGCAAAGCCCGTGCTGTAATCTTCATGCTTTCAGACCCTGCAAAACCCATCGGATGACTTGTCCCACTAGCCGTTATTGCGGAAACGGCGTTCTCTCGCTGGCGTTTCTAGCCGCAAAAGCACCATCAGGGCAACGCAATGATGATGCATTAACGCATTTTTGTGGCAAAGACTGCACGATGACAGGCTTTAACCGCTGTATTGACAAGAGATTTCCTTTCCGGTCCGCTCGAACGCGACGCTCCGACCGGCTTTGAAACCATCACCGACGAATCTCCGTCAAAAAAAGAGCCGCCCCCTTTCGGGAGCGGCGACTTGGCCACCTGGGTTTCTGGAGGTCATGCAGACCAGGGGGCGAATTCGGGAGCATTGACGGCGACGAATTCGCGGCTATGCGCGCGCTGACGCGGTGCGGAAGTCTCGACGACATCGTAAGCCGAGGGATCGCTCAGCAATGCCTTCAGCGCATTCGCATTCATGCGGTGACCGCCGCGATACGAGCGGTAGCAGCCGATGAACTGCGCGCCGGCCAGCGCCAGATCGCCAACTGCATCCAAAGTCTTGTGACGGACGAATTCGTCCTTGGCATAGCGCAGGCCTTCGACATTGATCACCGTGTTGTCGTCCGAGATGACAACGGAATTTTCGAGAGAGGAGCCGAGCGCATGGCCCGAGGCCCACAGACGCTCGACATCGCGCATGAAGCCGAAGGTGCGCGCGCGCGACAGCTCGGACTTGAAGGTCTTGGCGGTCAGATCGCCTTCCCACTTCTGCCGGCCGATCAGCGGGCATTCAAAGTCGATCTCGACTTCGAAACGCGTGCCATCATAGGGCCGGAACTCGCACCAGGAACCGCCGGCTTCGATTCGCACCGGCTTGGTCACACGAATATAGCGGCGCTTGACGCCGAGGGAGACGGTACCGACCTGCTCGATCGCTTCGATAAAGGGATACGCGCTGCCGTCCATGATCGGCATTTCCGCACCGGAGACTTCCACAATGACGTTGTCCAGGCCGATCGCATAGATCGCCGCCATGACATGCTCGACCGTCGCGACGGAACGCGCCGGCGAGAAGCCGAGAACTGTGCAAAGATCGGTGTTGCCGACCTGCGAAGAAACGGCGCGCAGCTCCGTCACATCGCCATTGTCATGCATGCGCTGGAAGACGACACCCGTGTCGGCTTCGGCTGGATAGAGCGTAATGGACACATTGGCGCCGGAATGAACGCCGATACCCGAAAGTGTCACAGGGCTTGCAATGGTGGTCTGAAAACCCAGCAATCCGATTGCCATATAAATTCTGCCTTCGTCTATCTGTCCCAGACCGGGCGGTCATCTTTGGATCCTGCCCTCATTGCTGGTTCAGTCTGTTACCCACGCCGCGAAATCCACATGCAAGGATTGCCGAATGCGATTCCGCTGGCTCGCTTGCTACCTAAATACGCGCGAGGGCACCGCATTCCAAATCACTGTTTCTTTCGCTTTGTTACGAAACCAGATCATTGAATTTATTGGGTAATCTTTGAATTAAAGAAAGCTCGAAAATAAGGAAATCCGGGACCGCTAAGTCCCGGATTCGATAAACATGGTTAGTATCCTATTAAAAGGATGCTTTATACCGGATCAGTTCGATTGTCGGCGCAGGAAGGCGGGGATTTCGAGCTGGTCGTCTTCCTGGCTTGCCATGCGCGCCTGCGGAACCTGACGGCCCTGATCATCGAGCTGGCCACGACGCGGTGCGTAGAGGCTTGCTTCCGGCGACAGCGGACGGCGCTGCTGCGAAGCGGCACTCGGAGCGGAAGCCGTCATGTCGTTGAAAGCCGGGTCCTCGTCGCGGCGGCCGAGCGAATTGGTGATTCGCTTCAGCAAGCCCATCGGACCACGCTCTTCAGTCGCCTGAGTAGCGACCGGCTGGGCGCGATGTTCCATCTCGGCCTTCACGACCGGAGGGAAATCCTCGACTTTCGGCATACGGACCTGCTCCGGAGCCTGCCGGATGATCGGCTCCTGGCGCACAGGCTGCTGCATCTGCATGGGCGCCGGCTGATGCTGCATCGCAGGCTGCTGATGCATGACCGGGGCTGGCTGCGGCTGAAGCGGAGCCTGACGCACAGGCTGTGCCTCGGGTGCTGCGAAGATGCGGCTCTGCGGACGGAAGCTCTCCTCCTGGGCGACCGGCTGCTGCTGCATGACCGGCTGCTGTTGGCGGGTCATCTGGATTTCCAGTTCACGCTCCATTTCGGCTTCCGCCATGCGAATGGTCTGCGCGACAGGATCGACGGCCGCCTTCGGTGCCTGCGCGACATGGGCAGGCTGAGCTGCGGCCGCTGCCGGAGCAACGGCCGCGGAGGGACGGACAGCCGGCTTTGCGACCGGACGGAATTCCATGGCCTTGTCGGCCGCTTCGTTCATTGCGCGATCGATGCCGGTTGCGACGACGGAGACGCGGATGATGCCTTCCAGCGATTCGTCGAACGTGGCGCCGAGGATGATATTGGCGTCCGGATCGACTTCTTCGCGGATGCGGGTCGCGGCTTCGTCGACTTCGAACAGGGTGAGGTCACGGCCGCCGGTGATCGAGATCAGCAGGCCCTGGGCACCCTTCATCGAGGTTTCGTCGAGCAGCGGGTTGGCAATGGCGGCCTCGGCAGCCTGCATCGCGCGGCCCTGACCGGAAGCCTCGCCGGTACCCATCATGGCGCGGCCCATTTCGCGCATGACCGAACGGACGTCGGCGAAGTCGAGGTTGATGAGACCTTCCTTCACCATCAGGTCGGTGATGCAGGCAACGCCCGAATAGAGAACCTGGTCGGCCATCGAGAAGGCGTCCGCGAAGGTCGTCTTGTCGTTGGCGATACGGAACAGGTTCTGGTTCGGAATGACGATCAGCGTGTCAACCGACTTCTGCAGTTCCTGGATGCCCATTTCGGCAAGCCGCATGCGGCGGCCGCCTTCGAAGTGGAACGGCTTAGTGACGACGCCGACGGTCAGGATACCCTTGTTGCGGGCGGCCTGCGCGACGACCGGCGCAGCACCCGTGCCCGTGCCGCCGCCCATGCCGGCGGTGACGAAGCACATATGGGTACCGTTCAGGTGATCGATGATTTCGTCGATGCACTCTTCAGCAGCCGCGCGGCCGACTTCCGGCTGCGAACCGGCGCCGAGGCCTTCGGTGACATTGACGCCGAGCTGGATGATCCGCTCCGCCTTCGTCATCGTCAAAGCCTGTGCGTCCGTATTGGCGACGACGAAATCGACGCCCTGCAAGCCTGCCGTGATCATGTTGTTGACGGCATTGCCGCCGCCACCACCGACACCGAACACGGTGATCCGCGGCTTCAGCTCGGTGATATCTGGCTTATGCAGCTTGATAGTCATGGTACCCGTTCCTTCTCTTTATGGCCGCATCGCCACGCCGGCCAATTCACTATATTTCACTTGCCTGACCCCTGCCCGGAAAGCGCTTGCCGCGATCCGGGATCAGGCACTCAAAAACTCTCCTTCAGCCATTGGCCGACGCGGCCGATACGGCTGTTGTTACCCCCAAGCGACGAGAGCAGCCCGCTGCCCGCCGCATGTGTCTCCATGTCCGCGACCTGCGGGTAGATCATCAGTCCCACTGCCGTCGAAAAGGCGGGCCCCTTGGCCGCAGTCGGCAGACCAGATACGCCCATCGGGCGGCCGATGCGGACGTTGCGGGCAAGAATACGCCGCGCCACCTCCGGCAGACCGGTCAACTGACTGGCTCCGCCCGTGAGCACGACACGCTTGCCGACGATCGGGCTGAAACCGGAACGCTGAATGCGATCCCTGATCAATTCCAGCGTCTCCTCGATGCGTGCCTTGACGATGCGCGACACCAGCGCCTTCGGCACCTGTGTCGGCTGGTCGCGTTCATCCTCGCCGATCGGCGGGATGGAAATCAGCTCGCGCTCTTCCGAAGAATTCGCGAGCGCCGAGGCGTGGACCACCTTCAGCCGCTCGGCATCCTCGATGCGGGTCGAAAGACCGCGCGCAAGGTCTGTGGTGACATGATGGCCGCCGAGGCTGACGGCGTCCGTGTGCACCAGCTTGCCTTCGGCAAAGACCGAGATCGTCGTCGTGCCGCCGCCCATGTCGATTGCGGCGCAACCGAGCTCGACCTCATCATCGACGAGAGCGGCGAGACCGCTGGCATAAGGTGTTGCCACCATGCCCTCGACCGAAAGATGCGCCCGGTTGATGCAGAGCTCGAGATTGCGAAGGGCCGCACGCTCCGCGGTGACCACATGCATGTCGACGCCCAGCGCATCGCCGAACATCGCCAGGGGATCGCGGATGCCACGTTCTCCATCGAGCGAATAACCGGTTGCCAGCGAGTGCAGCACGGCGCGCTCCTGACGGAGCGACTGCTGGCAGGCGGCAGCAAGCACCTTCTTCAGATCGTTTGCTTCGACTTCCTGGCCGCCCAGATCGATGGTGGCGGTATAGATGTCGCTGCCGAGACGACCAGCCGAAACATTGACGATCAGGCTGTCGACAGTAAGCCCTGCCATGCGCTCGGCGGCATCGACCGAGAGACGGACGACGTTTTCCAGCGCATCGAGATCGGCAATGACACCGGTCTTGATACCGCGCGAACGCTGATGGCCGATGCCGATGATCTCGATATTATGCGTCCGGTTCGGCAGAACCTGGCTTTCCTCGCGCGGCGTCAGCCGGCCGATCATGCAGACGACCTTGGTCGAGCCGATATCGAGGACGGATACGATGTGCGACCGCTTGGAGGACAGCGGCTTCAGGCGCGGCAGACCGAAATGGGACGAACTGAATAAGCTCATGTATCCTGCCCTGCTTTCTTCAAAGCCTTGGTTCTGGCATCCAACGCCGCCTGGCGGCGAAGCGCTGCGTCCGGGGTCAATTCTATGGCGGTGCGGTCGTCAAGACGAAGGTCGACGGCTGCAATATCGCGCTGCAGAAGGCTCTCGTCTTTATCGAGCTTGGTGAGCCGAGCGAGCGCACCGTCGATATTGTCTTCCGGCAATTTGATGATCACGCCATTATCGAGATAGAGATCCCAACGGCGGCCGGCGACGCGCACGAATGCCTTCACATGCCCGCGAACATCCGGCCAGTTGGCAAACTCGTCATCGATGGACGCCGCAGCCGTTTCGGCATCGCGGCCGACGAAAAGCGGCAGCTTGGCGAATTTGTTGTCGCGCAGCGGCGCAATCACGCTGCCGTCTTTCTGGATCAGCGAGAGTTCAGAGCCATGCTGCCAGATGGCATAAGCCTTGCGCTCCGTGAGCTTCACTTCGACCGTCTTCGGATAAACCTTGCGGACTTCGACGCCCTGCACCCAAGGCAGGCTTGCGATCTTCTGACGAGCCGCATCAACATTGAGCGCCACCAGCGAGGTCGTGCCGTCGAGACCGAGAAGCTGCAGGATTTCGATTTCCGAAGTCTGATCGTTGCCGGAAACCTTCACGTCTTCGATGGCAAAGCCCGCAGCCGACGTCGTCGCCTGGGCGACATCCTGCGTATGGCCGCCGATCGACATGCCGTAAAGGCCCGTCGCAGCAAAAAGAGCGAGAGCCGAAACCGTACCCGTATGGGCCGGAATATTGACGCGTCCGGAGCCGAGGCTCACGAGGAAACGCACGGCACGGCGCAGCGGCCGCGGCAATACGAACGCATCCTCGACATCGTCGATCGCGAGCGGGACGCGGTGGCGGGACCGCCTCATATTTTTGACCGTCAGCGCAAACAAGACGCGTCCTCCACCATCCACCGGAGAAATTCGCCAAAAGAGTAGCCGGCGTGAGCGGCCATTTCGGGCACCAGCGAGGTAGGCGTCATGCCTGGTTGGGTATTGATTTCCAACCAGATAAGCTCGCCCTCTTCGGAAAAGCGATCGTCATAACGGAAGTCAGATCGACTGACGCCACGGCAGCCGATAGCTTGATGCGCCCTTAGCGCCAATGTTTGTATCTTTTGGTAAAGATTCGGTGAAATTCTAGCAGGGATGACGTGTTTTGATCCACCTTCCGCGTATTTGGAATCATAGTCATAGAAGCTATGCCCCTGCGGCACGATCTCGGTTACACCCAGAGCCGTATCGCCCATGACGCCACAGGTCAGTTCCCGACCGTAGATGTAACGCTCGACCATCACTTCGTCGCCGTACCGCCATTCGGAAGAGGTAATGATCTGCGGCGGATGCGTTTGATCTTCCTTGACGATCACGACACCAAAGCTCGAACCCTCACGCACCGGCTTCACGACATAAGGCGGCCGCATCGGATGTTCGCCGGTAATGGCGAAGCGGTTCATCACGCGCGAATCGGCCACAGGAATGCCGGCGCCGTCAGCCACCCTCTTGGCACGAGCCTTGTCCATGGCGAGTGCCGAGGCGAGCACGCCGGAATGGGTGTAAGGGACCTGCAGATATTCAAGGATGCCCTGGATGGTGCCGTCTTCGCCGAACGGACCATGCAGAGCATTGAAAACGACATCAGGCTTTAGATCGGCAAGGCGCGCAGAGACATCGCGCTCCACATCGACGCGGGTGACTTGAAAGCCTTCGGCTTCGAGGGCATCAGCGCATGCTTTTCCCGAAGACAGGCTAACCGGCCTCTCCGAGGAAAATCCGCCCAAAAGGACAGCCACATGCTTGCCACCCATCAATACCCCCAATTCACCATCTGCAATCGACATTTGCTCGATACGCTGAGCAGCGATTCTCGCCACATCTTGTAGGCTCCATTAGAACAACATTAAGGTTAATGAAGCGTTTACTTTCGTTAACTTTCGACAGCTCTCATGGCGGCCAATTTTCACGAATCAAATCGACTTAACGAATTCTGCCATTAGAATCATGGAGTTGCTATGTTTGAATATCGACTTTTAGAAATTTTTAAACAAATAGGCCCACGGCGGGGTCTCCGGCGCGGGCCTTCCTTAGGCTTATTGGCTCGCTGAATCAGTCGCGATCGCCGAGCAGTTTCCAGATGATACCGCCGAGCGCGCCACCGACGATCGGGGCCACCCAGAACAGCCAAAGCTGCTGCAGCGCCCATCCGCCGACAAACAAGGCCTGGCCGGTGGAACGGGCCGGATTGACCGAAGTATTGGTGATCGGAATCGAGATCAGGTGAATCAGCGTCAGCGCAAGGCCAATGGCGATCGGCGCGAATCCGGGCGGCACCTTGCCGCTAGTCGAGCCGAGTATCACGATCAGAAAGAATAGCGTCAGCACCATTTCGGCAACCAACGCGGATGTCAGCGAATAGCCGCCCGGAGAATGCTCGCCATAACCATTAGCCGCAAAGCCGCCAAGCTGGAAATCAGCCTTGCCGCTGGCAATAAGGTAAAGAACAACCGCAGCGACGATCGCGCCGATGACCTGAGCGATGATGTAAGGAATGAGATGCGAGCCGGGGAAGCGGCCGGCAACCGCAAGTCCCACTGAAACCGCTGGATTGAAATGGCCGCCCGACACACCGCCAACTGCAAAGGCCATGGTGAGCACCGTCAACCCGAACGCGAAGGCAACACCCAGAAAACCGATACCGAGGCTCGGAAAAGCCGCCGCAAAAATTGCACTTCCGCAGCCGCCAAATACCAGCCAAAACGTTCCAAAAAATTCCGCAATCAATTTTTTCTGCATAAAACTATCTCCTCCGCTCTCAACCAGAGCGAAAGTCAGCCATCTACGAGAAAAAGATTCCGGTCAAGACTTTGCGGGACAAACGCCCGCCAGGACGGCAGACGCACGATCTCTCGCTTTCAAACCAATGATTGCTACGAAGATCAGTAGGCTCGTCGATTTCTTGCTTCTTAGACGTTTGCGCCGAACAAAAATTGCGCTAAGGACACCCCTTGCCGCTAAGGCAACCTTAGCATTATCTAAATTGGTGGGACCATGACTGACGCGATATCTCCTTTATCGCCGACACCCTCGTCTTCGAACAGCGTTGTTGCGAATTCCCCGGCACGCGTTCTGATCGCGAGCCTTATCGGTACGACAATCGAATTTTTCGACTTCTACGTTTACGCAACGGCGGCTGTTATCGTCTTCCCGAAGCTGTTTTTTCCTGCCAGCGATCCGACCTCAGCGACGCTGCAGTCCTTTGCAACGTTCTCGATCGCGTTCTTCGCGCGGCCGATCGGCGCGATGATCTTCGGTCACTTCGGAGACCGAATCGGCCGCAAGGCGACGCTTGTCGCGGCTCTGATGACCATGGGTCTTTCGACGGTCGTAATCGGCATGTTGCCAACCTATGAGTCGATCGGCGTTCTCGCACCGATACTGCTGGCGCTTTGCCGCCTCGGTCAGGGTCTGGGTCTCGGCGGCGAATGGGGCGGCGCAGTATTGCTTGCGACGGAAAACGCTCCAGAAGGCAAGCGAAGCTGGTACGCGATGTTCCCGCAGCTCGGCGCCCCCATCGGCTTCATCCTGTCGGCCGGCCTCTTCCTGATTCTGCGCGAAAGCATGGCTGATGCGGACTTCCTCAACTATGGTTGGCGCGTTCCCTTCCTGATCAGCGTCGTGCTTGTTGCCGTCGGTCTCTATGTTCGTCTGAAGATCACGGAAACTCCGGAATTCCAGCGCGCAATCGAGAAGGAAGAACGCGTCTCGGTTCCGATCGCGGTCATCTTCCGTTCGCACCTCCGCAGTCTGATTCTCGGCACCATCATCGCTGTTGCGACTTTCGTGCTGTTCTATCTGATGACCGCCTTCACCCTGAGCTGGGGCACCAGGCCTCCGGGCTCCGGGCCACTGCCGGCAGGTCTTGGCTACTCGCAAGGTCAGTTCCTCGTCGTCCAGCTCGTCGGAGTCGTGTTCTTCGGCCTGATGATTCCGGTCTCCGGCCTGCTATCGGATCGTTATTCGCGCAAGCTGGTTCTGATCCTGACGACGATCGGCATTTTCATCTTCGGCCTGTTCTATGCGTCGCTGCTGATGGCCGGCCTTGCCGGTGCCTTCGCCTGCTCGATCATTGGTCTCGCTCTGATGGGCTTCACTTATGGCCCTATCGGCGCCGCGCTGGCCGCGCCCTTCCCGACCACCGTGCGCTACACCGGCGCGTCGATGACCTTCAATCTTGCCGGCATTGTCGGTGCGTCCCTGGCTCCCTACATCGCCACATCGCTCGCGACGACCTACGGCCTCGTTTATGTCGGCTACTATCTGGCGGGCGCAGCACTGCTCTCGTTGATCGGTATCCTGCTTTCAGGCAATGACGAAGTCTGAAGACTTCACGATAATCAATTGAAAAGGCCGGATGAAAACCCGGCCTTTTTGTTGAATCATTTTATGAAGTTTGAGCCAATTGCAGAGCAAACCTACTCCGTGGTCACACCCTGGAAGGGGCGCACTTCCCGGCCGGGCATGAAGCAACCGAGGCGCTTGATTTCCCATTCCAGCTTGATGCCGGACTTCTCGAAAACCTCGCGGCGCACCTGCTCGCCGAGATATTCGAGATCGTAGCCGGTCGCCTGCCCCATATTGATCATGAAATTGCAATGCAGCGACGACATCTGGGCGCCGCCGATCACGAGGCCGCGGCAGCCGGCTTCATCGATCAGCTTCCAGGCGGAATGCCCTTCGGGGTTCTTGAATGTCGAACCGCCGGTCTTTTCGCGAATCGGCTGCACAGTCTCGCGATGCGCCCGCACGGCGTCCATCTCGGCCCGAATCTTGGCACGGTCCTCGGCATACCCCTCGAAAAGAACATGGGTAAAGATCAGATCGTCCGATGCGGTCGAATGACGATAGGTGTAGCCCATCTCGGCATTGGTCAGCACATGCTTCTTGCCCTTGCGGTCGACGGCATGCACCTCGACGACGCGATCACGGGTCTCGGAGCCGTTGGCGCCGGCATTCATGCGCGCCGCGCCACCGATGCCGCCCGGGATGCCGTAGTAGAAATGAAAGCCGCCGATACCGTTATCCATGGCCATGGCGGCAACATGCTTATCCGGGCAAATAGCGCCGGCCATGATGCGGTTCTCGCCGGCGAGCTCGACCGAGCCGAAGCCCTTGGCCGAAAGACGCAGGACAACGCCAGGAATGCCGCCATCGCGCACCAGGATGTTCGAACCGACACCCACCACCGTCAACGGCACTTCGGCCGGCAGGACCTTCAGGAAAGCAATCAGATCGTCGGTGTCATGGGGCTGGAACATCAGCTCCGCCAGCCCGCCGGCGCGAAACCATGTGACGCGATCCATCGGCGCGTCCGGCGTCAACCGGCCGCGAATATCCTTTACGCTGTCGCCGAGCGACGCCAGAAGTTTTTCCCCATTCACCTGTTTCATGCGGACTTACCCGAGAGGCCTTCCAATTCCTTTGGCAATGAAGCTGCCCAATACGTGATGCTCCCAGCCCCCAAGAGAACCACAAAATCACCCGGTCGTGCAATCTCCGCGACCATGCGGGCAAGATCCTCCTGCGACTGCAGATAGCGCGCGTCGCGATGGCCACCTGCCTTGATGCGCGATACCAGAGCCTGCGAATCCGCGCCTTCGATCGGGTCCTCGCCGGCTGCATAGACCGGCGCCAGGAAAATGCTGTCGGCATCGTTGAAGCAGGCAGCGAACTCCTCGAACAGGCTCGACAGGCGCGTGTAGCGGTGCGGCTGGTGAACGGCGATGATGCGGCCTTGGCAGCCCTCGCGCGCCGCCCTAAGCACGGCCTTGATCTCCACCGGATGGTGGCCGTAATCGTCGAAGACCTTCACGCCGTTCCATTCGCCCGTGAGCGTGAAACGACGCTTAACGCCGCCGAAGGAGGCGAGCCCCCTGGCGATCGCCTCATTGGAGATGCCGAGCCGGTTGGCAACGGCGATCGCCGCAGTCGCGTTGGAAATATTGTGCCGGCCGGGCATCGGCATGACGAGATCCTTGATCTCGAAGACCTTCCCCGTTCGGCGCCTGCGAATTTGGATATCGAACAGCGAGCGCGTTCCGTCGATGCGCACATTCATGAAGCGCACATCCGCCTGTGGATTTTCGCCGTAAGTGATGACCTTGCGGTCTTCGATGCGGCCGACCAGCGACTGCACTTCCGGATGGTCGAGGCACATGACGCCGAAGCCGTAGAACGGCACATTCTCGACGAACTGCCGAAAGGCGGCACGCACGGCGTCGAAATTGCCGTAGTGATCCAGATGCTCCGGATCGATATTGGTGACGACGGCGACATCGGCGGGCAGCTTCAGGAACGTGCCGTCCGATTCATCGGCCTCCACCACCATCCACTCGCCCTCGCCCATGCGGGCATTCGTACCGTAGGCGTTGATGATGCCGCCGTTGATAACGGTCGGGTCAAGTCCGCCGGCTTCGAGCAGGGTCGCGACCAGCGAGGTGGTCGTCGTCTTGCCATGCGTACCGCCGATGGCGATGGCGTTGCGGAAGCGCATCAGCTCGGCCAGCATCTCGGCGCGACGCACCACCGGCAGCAGCTTTTCGCGGGCGGCGGCAAGTTCCGGATTGCTCTTCTTGATGGCGGTGGAGACCACCACGACTTCGGCGTCGCCGAGATTCTCCGCCTTGTGACCGATATGGACCGCGATGCCCTTATCGCGCAGCCGCTGCACGTTGGCGCTCTCCGATTGGTCCGACCCCTGCACGCGATGGCCGAGATTATGCAGCACTTCGGCAATGCCGCTCATCCCGATACCGCCGATACCGATAAAATGTACGAGGCCGATAGCCTTCGGCAGCTTCATACGCCCGCCCCCTTGAATTCCTGAATTGAACGTTTTGCGGCAATAGCCTCAACCATATCGGCGAGCAAGCTCGCCGCATCCGGTTTGCCGGCCTGTTTGGCCGCAGCCGCCATCTTCGCCAGTTTCTCCGGCATCGTCATCGCGCCGCGCAGGATCGTCGAGAGCTTCTCCGGTGTCAGTTCTGCTTGCGCTATGACCTTGACGCCGCCCGTTGCCGCTAGGGCGGCCGCATTGGCCGCTTGGTCGTGATCGAGCGCGTATGGATAAGGCACGAGGATCGCCGGACGGCCGATGACGGCGAGTTCCGATACGGTCGACGCACCGGAGCGGCAGAGGACGAGATGGGCAGCACCGATGCGCTCTGCCATGTCGGTGAAGAACGGCGCCACATCGGCGCCCATCTCCAGCCTCCTGGCACAGCTATTGACCGTCTCCATATCCTCGGGGCGCACCTGCTGCGTGATCCGCAGGCGCTTGCGCAGCGGCTCTTCCAACAGGCTGATCGCTGTCGGGACCGCCTTGGAGAAATATTGAGCACCCTGGCTGCCGCCGAAGACGACCAGATTAAAAGGATCATCCGGGCCAGACGGCACATAGGGCCGCTTGGCCGCTTCGATTACGGCTGGTCGCACCGGGTTACCGGTAGTTACCGTCTTCTCCGGAAACGCGCCGCCCTTCTCCAGAAAGCCCCCGGCGATCGCCTGAACGCGGGCAGCAAGTGCCTTGTTCGCGCGTCCCATCACGGCGTTCTGCTCATGGAGCATCGCAGGCACGCCCATGCGGGTGGCGGCAAGCAGCGGCGGCACGGTCGGATAACCACCGAAACCGACGACGCAGAGCGGCTTGATATTGCGGATCAGCTTGCGGGCGGCGCGCATGCCCGTCCACAGCGTCCAAAGCGACTTTGCGACCTTGATTGGGTTCTTGGAACCGATCGTTGCCGACGGCACCACATGAATCTCATCCGCCGGAAACTTGCCGGCATAGCGTTCAGCGCGGCTGTCGGTGACGAGGTGCACGTAATAACCGCGCTCCTTCAGCTTGTAGGCCAGCGCTTCGGCCGGAAAAACGTGGCCGCCGGTTCCGCCGGCGGCAAGCAGGATAATACCTTTACTCATGATCTTCGCTCCCGCGAATAGCCCCTGCATGGGGCATCTCCCTAATATAGGAAGCCGCCTCTTCCGCGTCACCGGAGCGCGTCAAGCTTCCTTCATAGATCCCCGTCTTTACGAAAGCGAACGAAGAATGAGCGTAATCCGGGAGATAGGGACGAAGCGCAGATAGGTCCAACTCGATCACTCCGCCGGCAATCCATGCGTCACGCGAAAGAGGCTGCGGTCCTGCGCTCTCTTTTCCGGCCGATGACGCGTCAGGGCCAGGATGAAGCCCGCCGTCACGCAGATCGCGGTCATCGACGACCCGCCATAAGAGATCAGCGGCAGGGTCATGCCCTTGGCCGGCAGCAACTGCAGGTTCACGCCGACATTGATGATCGACTGAATACCGATCTGCAGCACCAGCCCTGCGACGGCAAAGCGGTTGAAATCGTTCTTTTCCTTATAGGCATGCGACAGGCCACGCAGAACCAAGAAGGCGAAGATGCAGACGAGCACCATGCAGAAGACGACACCGAATTCCTCGGCAGCCACCGAGAAGATGAAGTCGGTATGGGCATCCGGAATGATGCGCTTGACGATGCCTTCACCCGGACCAACGCCGAACCAGTTGCCGTGGATGATCGCCTCCTTGGCCGTATCGACCTGGAACGTATCGCCTTCGCCGGTCATGAACTTGTCGACGCGAAGCGCCACGTGGGGAAAGACGTAATAGGCCGCCACGAAGCCGCCGGCACCGAGGCCGCCAAGCACTCCGATCCACAGCCACGGCATGCCGGCCATGAAGAACATGCCGCCCCAGACAGCGGTGGTAAGGATCGTTTGCCCGAGGTCGGGCTGCGCAACGAGGAGCGCCGCAACAATGCCGAAGAGGATGATGGCGAAGAGATTGCCCGGAATTTCCGGCTGGCGCGCATGCTCGGCAAACAGCCAGGCGCAGACGACGACGAAGGCCGGTTTCATGAATTCGGAGGGCTGGATGGAAAGCGCCGCGATATTCACCCAGCGCCGCGATCCCTTGACCTCGACACCGAAGAACAACGCGAAAAGCATCATCGCCAGCGAGACGATCAGCAGGATCACAGCCGTGCGCCGCACCTGCCGCGGTGTCATGAAGGAAATGCCGATCATCGCCGCGATCGCCGGAACAAGGAAAAGGGCGTGGCGCTTGACGAAGTGGAAAGGCTCGAGCCCGATGCGTTCCGCCACTGCCGGCGAAGCCGCAAAGGAAAGCATGAAGCCAATGCCGATCAATAGGATGAAAAGAGAGAGGAATACACGGTCGATGGTCCAGAACCATTCGGCCAAGGCCCCACGCTCGACGCGGCTTACCATATCAATCGCCTCCTGTTGCTGAACCGACCAGCATGGTGACACCTTCGATCGCAGCCACGTGGCTGACGAAGGCATCACCCCTGACCTCGAAATTCTTGTACTGATCGAAGCTTGCGCAAGCCGGTGACAACATCACCGCCGCCGTCTCATGTTCGTCTTTGTCGGCATCGGCTGCAGCATGCGCGACCGCGCGCTCCAAAGTGCCCGATATCTCGTAAGGAACCTGCTCGCCGAGGGTCGCTGCGAAGGCTGGTGCCGCTTCGCCGATCAGATAGGCCTTGGCGATGCGCGGGAAGAGCGGCGCCAGCGTGGTGATGCCGCCCTCTTTCGGCAAGCCGCCGGCGATCCAGTAGATGTGGTCGTAGCTCGAAAGCGCCGGTGCGGCGGCATCCGCATTGGTCGCCTTGGAATCGTTGACGAAGACGACGCGGCGGCGGCGGCCGACCGGCTGCATGCGGTGCTTGAGACCGGGAAAGGATTTGAGCCCGGCACGGATATCGTCAGCGGAAACGCCGACGGCCAGACATGCGGCAATCGCTGCCGCGGCGTTTTGCGCGTTATGGCCGCCGCGCAGCGTCTGGATGCCGTCGAGATCGGCAATCTCCGCCGTCGCGCCGGTTGACGCCTGGACGATGCGGCTACCCTCGGCATAGAGCCCATCGGCCAGCGCATGCCGGCGCGAGATGCGGCTCACCTTGCCGCCCGCCCGCTCAACGCGGTCAGCGATCAGCGAGGAATAGCTGTCGTCAACGCCGATGACGGCAACGCCGCTGCCGGCCACCAGCCGTTCCTTGATATCGGCATAATGCTGCATCGTCCCGTGGCGATCGAGATGATCGGGCGTCAGATTGAGCAGAATGCCGGCGGAAGGATTGAGCGTCGGGGCGAGATCGATCTGATAGGAAGAGCATTCGACGACGTAGTAGCGCTCGGCCTTCGGCGGCTCCAGCGTCAGGATGGCCGTTCCGATATTGCCGCCCAGCTGCGTATCCCTGCCGCTCGATTGCAGGATATGGGCGATCAATGCCGTCGTGGTCGATTTGCCATTGGTGCCGGTGATGGCAATGAAAGGGCAATCCGGCGCATGTGCCCGCCGCTCGCGAACGAAGAGCTCGACGTCGCCGATGACTTCGACGCCGGCTGCGTGAGCGAGATCGACGGTCCAGTGCGGCCTCGGATGCGTCAGCGGCACGCCAGGCGACAGCACGAAGGCCGAAAGCCTATTCCAGTCGATCGTTCTGAGATCGGCGGCCGGAATACCTTCGGCTGCAGCCTTCGCCACGCTGTCGGGATTATCGTCCCAGGCGGTCACCTCTGCGCCACCGGCGACAAGCGCCCGCGCGGTGGCAAAACCTGAGCCGCCGAGGCCGAACAGTGCGACCTTTTTCCCCTTGAGCGTGGTGACAGGGATCATCGCCGCCTCACCGCAGCTTCAGGGTCGAGAGGCCGACCATCGCCAGGATGACCGCAACGATCCAGAAACGAACCACCACTTGGCTCTCCGTCCAGCCCTTTTTTTCGAAGTGATGGTGGATCGGCGCCATCAGGAAGACGCGGCGGCCGGTCATTTTGAAAAAGCCGACCTGGATGATCACCGAAAGCGCCTCCAGCACGAACAGGCCGCCGATGATCGCCATGACGATCTCATGTTTGGTGGCGACGGCTACCGAACCGATCATGCCGCCGAGCGCGAGAGAACCGGTGTCGCCCATGAAAATGGCCGCCGGCGGCGCGTTGAACCAAAGGAAGCCGAGACCTGCGCCGATGACAGCGCCGAGCACTACGGCCAATTCACCGGTGCCGGGCACGAAATTGATCGCAAGGTAATCCGCAAAGACGAAGTTGCCCGCGAGATAGGCAATGACACCGAAGGAGGCGGCCGCAATCATGACCGGCACGATGGCAAGCCCGTCAAGGCCGTCGGTCAGGTTCACGGCATTACCCGCGGAAACAATGACGAACGCACCGAACAGCACGAAAAACATGCCGAGATTAAGCATGAAATTCTTGAAGAACGGGAACGCGATCGACGAACCGAAGGTCGAACCGGCAGTGCCCGAGGATAGCGCCGTGCTCATCATGAAATAGACGGCGATGGCGGCGATGACGAATTCAATGCCAAGACGGGCGCGACCGGAAAAGCCTTTGTCACTCTGCTTCGTGACCTTCAGATAATCGTCATAGAAACCGATGGCACCGAAGCCCAATGTCACCAGCAGCGTTGCGACCACATAGACGTTGGCAAGATCAGCCCACAGCATTGACGACACGACAATGCCGGCCAAAATCATCAGCCCGCCCATCGTCGGCGTACCGGCCTTCTTGAAATGAGTCTGCGGACCGTCGGCGCGAATCGGCTGGCCCTTGCCCTGGCGTACACGCAGGGAAGAGATGATTCGCGGCCCGAAGAGGAAGACGATCAATGCCGAAGTGAACAGAGCGCCGCCGGTACGGAACGTGATGTATCTGAACAGATTGAGAAATCTGAAATGAGTATTGAAAAAATGAACATGGTCCGACAGTTCGGCAAGCCAGATCAGCATAAGAGCCCTTTCTAAAGCCCCTGATGGGAGTGGGGCTCCGTGTCGGAAAATGCTGGAAACTTGTCAAGCAAAGCTGCCACGATCTTCCCGAATCCTATCCCCAACGACGATTTCACCATCAAAACGTCGCCAGGAGCGACCGAGTTGAGCACGAATGCCGAGAGCTCCTCCGTAGTCTCACGGTATTCGACATGAACACTTTCCGGCAGCGCATCCCTCAACGCTGCCATCTCCGGACCAGCCAGCCAGACATGCTCGATACCGGCCGCCAGCAGCGGACCGGCAAGATTGGCATGCACCCTCTGGGCATAATCCCCCATTTCCAACATGTCGCCGAGGATGGCGATGCGCCTGCCCGCTCTGACGCCGACATTGGCGTCCGGCGAAGATGTCGCAAGCAGCGCGATGGCCGCGCGCATGGATGCGGGGTTGGCGTTGTAGCTTTCATCGATCAGCGTGAAATATCCATTGGCGAGCGCGCGCTTGTGGCGCTGCCCCCTGCCCCTTTCCGCCTGCAGCGTCGCCAAGGCATCGACCGCCTTGTCGAGATCGGCCTCGACGAGCATCACCGCCCCGAGAACGGCAAGCGCGTTTTCCGCGATATGCCTCCCGGGCGCGCCGATCGCCACTTCCATCGTCTCGCCGCCGATCGTCAGCCACAGTGTCGAATTCTCTTCCGAAGCATTGAATTCCGCGAGCCTCACGTCTGCCTTGGCATGCTGGCCGAAACTGTGCACATGCTCGACGCCGGCGGCCAACGCAGCGCGCTCCAGGAACTCGAACTGATCGTTGTCGCGATTGAGGATGACGTGACCGCCCGGCACGACGCCATCGAAAATCTCCGCCTTGGCGGCGGCAATCTCGGTGATGTTCTTGAAATTGCCGAGATGAGCCGGCGCAATCGTGGTGATGATCGCCACATGCGGCTGCACCATCCCGGTCAGCGGACGTATCTCCTCCGGATGGTTCATGCCGATCTCGAAAACACCGAAATCCGTATCCTGAGGCATTCGCGCCAAGCTCAGCGGCACACCCCAATGATTGTTGAAGGAAGCGACGGAAGCATGCACCGTGCCAGAGGGCGAAAGCGTCCGGCGCAGCATTTCCTTCGTAGTGGTTTTGCCGACGGAACCAGTGACGGCGATGATGCGGGCATGTGTGCGCTGGCGAGCGGCAACACCTAGCCTGGCGAGCCCAGCCAATACGTCGTCGACCACGATCTTCGGCACGGTCAGCCGGCCCATCGCAGGCAGCCGCGCCTCGCTGATCACGATCAACGCCGCACCGTTCGCCATCGCCAGGTTGGCATAGTCATGGCCATCGACGCGATCGCCCTTGATGGCAAAGAATGCCTCGCCCGGCTTGATCGAGCGGCTGTCGATGGAAATCCCCGTGACGCCCTCAGGCAGCGCTCCGAAGGAGCGGCCCGCAATGGCGGCGATCATGTCTTCAGTTGTCCATAGCCAGCTCAAGACTTTACCTCCTCCAGTGCTTTGCGCAGTTCGGCATGGTCGGAGAAGGGCAGCGTCACGCTGCCGATCGTCTGACCTTCCTCATGCCCCTTGCCCGCGACGATCAGCGTATCGCCGGATTTCAGCATGCCTACTGCCTCACGGATCGCCTTGGCGCGATCGCCGATCTCGGTGGCGCAGGGTGCTGCGGCCATGATCTCGGCACGGATTGCCGCCGGCTCCTCCGAGCGCGGGTTATCGTCGGTGACGACAACCACATCGGCCAGACAACAGGCGATTTCACCCATGATCGGCCGCTTGCCGCGATCGCGGTCGCCGCCGCAGCCGAAGACCACGATGACGCGGCCGGTGGTGAACGGCCGCACCGAGTTCAGCACATTTTCCAAAGCGTCCGGCTTGTGCGCATAGTCGACATAGGCCAGCGCGCCGTCATGGGTATGACCCACAAGCTCCAATCGCCCGGGAGCACCAGTGAGCTTTTCCAGCGCCGCCATCGCAACCGGCGCGGCAACGCCGGTGGACATGGCAAGACCCGCGGCAACGAGCGCATTGGCGACCTGGAAATCGCCGGCAAGCGGAATGTGAACCTCGAAAATATCGTCGCCCACATGCACTTCCGCGATCTGCTTATGACGGAAATGCTCGACGCGCTTCAGCGCCAGGAAATCGCCCTTGCGTCCGACGGTACGTATCTCCTGACCGGCGTCGCGCGCAGCCGCGATCGCCTGCTCCGACCATGCATCGTCGGCAAAGATCACCGCCGGCGAGCCTTTCGGCAGCAGATCCCTGAACAGCCGCATCTTGGCGGCCATGTAGTCCTCGACTGTCGGATGATAGTCCATATGATCGCGGCCAAGATTGGTGAAGGCGGCAGCGGCGAGCCTGACGCCATCGAGGCGGAATTGGTCGAGACCATGGCTGGAGGCTTCCATCGCCGCATGGGTGACGCCCTCGTCCGCAAGCTCGGCGAGCAACTGGTGCAGCGACACCGGATCGGGCGTCGTCAGCGAACCGTAGTCATTGCGCCTCGGCGATATGACGCCGGTTGTTCCGATCATTGCCGCCGGATGGCCCGCATGCGCCCAGATCTGACGGGTGAAGGAAGCGACCGAGGTTTTGCCGGCCGTGCCGGTGACGGCGACCATCGTTTCCGGTTGCCGACCATAAAAGCGCGAAGCAGCGATAGCGAGGAAACGGCGGGGTTCCGCAACGGTCAACAACAGCGGCACACCGGCGGCGGCAGCGCCGTGGCCGGAGACGACCACAGACGCGCCACGCGAAATGGCATCGGCAATGAAACTTGCGCCGTCAGCCTTCGTGCCGGCGACAGCTACGAAAGCCATGCCGGGTGCAGCCTTACGGCTATCGGCGGAAAGGCCTGTTATCTCAAGATCGCCAAGTGCCCCGCCGATTTGTTCGTTGAGTTCCGGAAACGCATTTCCGGCAATATCCCGCAAGTTCATCGAATATACTTTTCGTTCTTGATCAGTCCGCCCCTCGCGAATCGACCCGTGTATTCTTTCACGCTTAATAAGACACCAGCAAGGCGGAGTTACCGTTTCCGAAACTGGGCTGTATTCCAAGGATGGGCGCTGCCCGGGCGATGATGTCGCGAGCGATCGGCGCGGCCGTGTATGCCGAAATCGTACCGCCATGTTCACCGGTCTTCGGCTCGTCGCAGAAGGTCATGATGACATATCGCGGATTGTCGATCGGGAACGCAGCCAGGAAGGTGTTGAAATTCAGCGTATGCGAGTAACGGCCGTTGACGACCTTGTCGGCCGTGCCGGTTTTACTGCCGACGTCGTAGCCGGGTACGCGGGCGGCGCGGCCGGACCCCTTGGAGCCGTTGAAATCGAGCAGGAAGCGAATGTCGTCGCTGGTGCTCTTCTTGACGACGGTCTTGGCGATCGCATCAGCCTGCTCGCGGCTGCGCGGCAGGAAAGTCGGTTCGATCAGCTTGCCGCCATTGACGAGGGCCGCACCGGCAACCGCCGTCTGCAGCGGCGTGGTGGAGACACCGTGACCGAAGGAAATGGTGATCGAGTTGATCTTCTTCCACACGTGCGGCTGCGTCGGCATCTTCAATTCGGGCAGCTCGGTGTCCATCTTGGTGAGCAGCCCCATCCGGGTCAGGAATTCCTTATGCGCGTCGATACCGACGAGGTCGGCAATCTTTGCCGTGCCGATGTTGGACGAATATTGGAAAATTTCCGGAACGGTCAGCACACGATGCTGTCCATGGAAGTCATGAATGGTGAAGCCGCCGATACGGATCGGATTGGTGGCGTCGAAGGCGTCGCGCAGGGTCACCTTGCCGGAATCAAGCGCCATCGCCATGGTGAAGGTCTTGAAGGTCGATCCCATTTCGAACGTGCCGTTCGTCATACGGTTGAGCCAGCCTTCCGCAGCGCCTTCGTTCGGATAGTTCGGATCGAAATCAGGTGCCGACGCCATGGCCAGCACTTCGCCGGTGTGCGCGTCGAGCACCGCGGCCCCCGCACCCTTTGCCTGGAAATTATTGACTGCGTTGACGACGGCGTCATGGACGATGTCCTGCACGCGCAGATCGATCGACAGCTTTACCGGCTGCAGCGGCTGGTCATTGGTCATGCCGGCCGCCGCGAGATCGGCGAGCCCCTGGTCGTCGATGTATTTCTCCATGCCGGCAACGCCGCGATTGTCGATGTTGACGTAGCCGAGAATATGGGCAGCGGTCGAACCGCCGGGATAAAAGCGGCGCTTTTCCGGACGGAAACCGATGCCGGGAATGCCGAGCGCCAGGATCTGGCTCTGCTGTTTCGGCGTCAACTGGCGGCGAAGCCAGGCAAAATGCGAGGTTTTGACAGCAAGCTTCTTATAGGTGCCCTTGGTGTCGAGATCGGGCAGGACGGTGCGCAATTCCTCGACCGCCTCGTCGGGATCGATGATCTTGTTCGGTTCGGCAAATAGCGACACCGTGCGGATATCGGTCGCAAGCAGGGCACCGTTGCGGTCGACGATATCGGGGCGCGATGCCATCAGCCGGTCCGGCGGCAGAATGCTCGACGTCGTATCCGGCGGCGTCATCGCAAATTGGGCAAGGCGGCCACCGATGATGCAGTAGACGACGGTAAAGCTTGCGACCAAGAGAACGACGCGGCTCTTGGCCTGATTGGACTTGCGTTTACGGGCGCCTTCGAAGGTCGAGCTGCCGCCGTCGTTCGGCCGGTTATTGCCGTCGGTGGAGAAATGCGCCTTGCTTTTCAAGACCATGATGCGCGAAAGAAAAGACATCACTCGTCCACCGATCCCGTTGCGATATTGTCGACTTCTTGTTTTTTGCGCTTCAGCAGCGATGGCGCTTTGGCGACCGGACGCGGCGCGGGAGCGGCGGCGACATCGGCAATCGCCTTCCTGATCTCAGCATCCGTCGTGTCTCCGTTCTTCGATGCTGCGCCGGCACTTGCGTGGGGCTTCGCGCTTCCGGCCTTGGCCTTGCCGGGCTCGACCGCATCCTTGGCATCGGCAACCGTTTCCGGTGGAAGCTGTGAACGGAGCATCGGCAATTCGCTCGGCTGCACAATCGCGGTCGACAGCGTCGGCTGCAACTTGAGCTCGTTGCTGTAATTGTTGACCAATCGTTCCAAGCGGTTCGGCTGCACAACCAGTGCCCAATCAGCCTTCAGAAGCTCGATCGTGTCCTTCTCCAGCTTGATTTCCGATTCGAGACGGTGAACCTCTTCGAGTTTCAGCTCGGCACGGTGCTTGATCGTGTAGGTGACAGTGGCCATCGCTGTCATGACGCCAATCAGAACGATGTCAAAAGTCTTCAGCATATCAACCTCCGAGCTTTCCGAGACTGGCGAGATTGGGCAGATCGAAGATCGAGAGATCGGCCGCCTCAGCCGGCACCGCGGTACGAAGACCCGCGCGCAGCTTCGCCGAACGCGCCCGCGGATTAGCTTCCGCCTCCGCATCACTCGCGGAAATCATCGACTTACCGATCGGATCGAAGGTCGCTAGGCGCTCATGAACCATCGGCATATGGCGGGAACCGGCGGCGCGGCCGGAGCGATCGGCGAAGAATTTCTTGACGATCCGGTCTTCCAGCGAATGGAAGGTGACGACAACCAGGCGCCCGCCCGGCTTCAGCACGCGCTCGGCGGCAAACAGCGCCTGCGCCAACTCGCCAAGCTCGTCGTTGACGAAGATGCGTAGCGCCTGGAAAACTCGGGTCGCGGGATGGATCTTATCCTTGGCCTTTCGCGGCGTGACGATTTCGATCAGCCCGGCAAGATCGCGCGTCGTGACGAACGGCGTCTCCGCCCGACGCTTTTCGATCGCATGCGCAATGCGCGGCGCCTGCTTTTCTTCACCGAGGAAGGCGAAGATGCGAATGAGATCGGCCAGCTTGGCACGGTTGACGACATCTGCCGCCGATACGCCGCTTGCCGACATGCGCATGTCGAGCGGGCCGCTCTTGTTGAACGAGAAGCCGCGTTCGGCTTCATCGAGCTGCATGGATGAGACACCGATGTCGAGCACGACACCATCGAGCCCGCCTTGCGGCGCATGATCTGCAAGCTGCGAAAACTGCGAATGAATGAGAGAAAGGTGACCGGCATGCGCGGCAACCATTACCTGCCCCGCCGCGATCGCCGTCGGATCACGGTCGAGTGCGATCACATCCGCGCCAGCAGCCAGAATAGCCGAAGTGTAGCCGCCCGCGCCAAACGTGCCGTCCAGAATGAGCTTGCCGGGGGCTGGCGCCAACGCCTCAAGCACCTCCGCAAGAAGAACCGGAATGTGGCGAACCGGTCCGCCACCGGCATCAGTCGAGCCTCCGCCAGGATTCGCCGCCATTCCGTTTCCCCGTTCTATTCCGAGCGCCGGCCCGCCAGCTTGCGCCCCTCTCGTGCCTGCGCCTGCAAGGCCTGAAAGGCCTCCGGCTGCCATAATTGAAAATGATCCGCTCGCCCGACGAAGGTCACCTCGTTGGCGATGCCGGTGAAGCCGCGGATAAAATCCGTGACCATCAGCCGCCCTTCCGCATCGAGCTTCATGAAGACCCCGCCCCCGTGAATGAGGAGCGACATCTCGTTCGCCGGCGGCGAAAAAGGATCGTCCGCCGCAATCTGCCGCTCGAACCGATCGAGCAGATCGAGACCACCGACACTGATCGCCGGAAACACAAAATCCTGGAAACAATATAGCTCCTGGATATTGCGCTCCGCCAGCACGGACCGAAATGCCGCCGGCACTGAAACCCGGCCCTTGGCATCGATCCTGTTGGTTGCATTCGATAGGAAGCGGTTCATGACGCGAAACACCCGTTTCCCATGACATACGGGCGATCATTCGCCCGCAGACATAGCCAAAATCGGACACAGCTTCGCAAGCCGAAAGAGAGAATGCTCTTCCGACACCTCCAAGAATGGAGGGATCATGGCTTTGCGATGAATGGGCGCTGATTTGCCCTTGTGCAGTGTGCTTTTGGGATACCATGGGACCATTTGGGCGTCAATGGGATGAAGCCACGGAGACGTGGCCACAGCCTTAATATTCATAACCCGTTAAGTTTAACGAAAGGTTAGGATTGCCTAAACCGAGGAGCCAAAGCGGATTGTTTTCACAGCCGAAAACGCTCCCTCCGACATGCTTGGGAGACTGAAAACCAACGCTTTTGGCGGTCCGAGAATTTGTTTGCACAGGGGCGAATGGAGAGCACCGAGATCAGCGAAGGAAAATTTGCCAGTTGGCCTGTAAGCCGGGTTCTGTATGGCTCCGGCCGAGGCCGGAACGTGGCAGCCATTCATCTGGGACGACGCTTGCGCGCCGCCTCGTGCAACCCACCCGGATGACCGGCCCGGAAACGGGCTGGACCGCTTTCGCGATCCGCGTCATCCCTATTCGGTTTTGCTCCCGGTGGGGTTTACCGTGCCGCCGCTGTTGCCAGAGACGCGGTGGGCTCTTACCCCACCCTTTCACCCTTACCCGATCCGAAGACCCGGCGGTTTGCTTTCTGTGGCACTTTCCCTGAGGTTGCCCCCGCCGGACGTTATCCGGCACCGTGTTTCCGTGGAGCCCGGACTTTCCTCACCCCACCGCCTTTCGGCATTGGTGAGGCGCGGCTGCCCGGCCAACTGGCAGGGCTCCCTTAGCCGAGAGCGCCGGCAATTGCCATCGAAATATGCAGCTTTATCCCGGTTCGGACCTAAGCGCGGAAATGTGCAGAAAAATCCGTGCGGTAGCCGTCGTCCTTGATTCGGCCTTCGAGCAGCAGCTCTGCACCGAGCCTGCCGATCTCGTCCGAACTCTTTGCCGCCGTGCCGCAGCCGCCGGTCAGCACCGCAATGCGTGGTGACGACGTGTAACCGATCATGGGATAGCCGGTCGGCGAATAGGAAACGACACAGGAATTGGTGAAGGCCGACGGCCCTGTGATGCTGGGAACCAGTTCATGGATGATCCGCGTCAGGTGATCGCGTGCCTTGTCGCGGCCGGCGGTTCGAAACCACCAACGCAGATCCGGTTCGCTTTCGAATTGGAGGTCGTCCGGATCGCCGCCGATCTTGATGTAGTATTTTCCATCGGGATAGCGGATTGGCGGCAGTAGATAGATGCTGTCGATATCGTCAGGCTTAGACGATATCAGCGACGGCATGGCCGAAAGCGCCTCGGCCTCCGTCTCGCTCACTTCGAAGAAAGTCACCGTGCGACCATAAACCTTCATCTCAACCGGCTGCGGCAAGAGACTCTCGGCAATGGAGAAACCGCCGGCGGCGAGCAGGACTTTCTCCGCCCGGAACGTCTCGCCTTCCGCCGTCGTGACCACCGCCAGTCCACCCTCGTCGCGGATGGAGACAACGGTCTGCTTGATGATGCGAGCCCCGGCCTTCTCCGCCAGCAACGACTGCGCCTTTACCAGCCGCCGCGGGCTGATATGTCCGGCACCGTGCGGCTCATAGACTCCCTCGCTGCCGTCAGCGAAGGAGAAGAAGGGGAATTTCGCTTTCAGCCCGGCATCGTCCAGAAGCTCAGTCCGGACGCCGAGCCGAGCTGCCGCGTCGACGACATTGCCGACATAGGCATCTCTGCCGCCTCGTTTCGAACCGACCACAAGGCAACCGACCGGAGCATAGAACTGGATGCCGCTGTCGCGCTCGATCTCGGCATAGCGAGCGATCGAGCGGTTAGCGAGCCGAGCCCAATCGGCGTCGGGATCGATGGTGCGGGTGATCCGACCTTCGTCGTAATGACTGCCGAAAACACCCTGATGGTTCGCGCGATCCTCCGGCTCATCCGGGCCGATGACGGCGACACCCTTCACTCGTTTGGCCAGATGGCGGGCGGCAGCCGCCCCCATCATCCCCCGGCCGACGACGATGAACCTGAAATCCGCTGCCATGTCATGCCCCTCGCAAATGATCGCAAATTCGATAACATGAAAAGCGGTTACTCCCTATCCGCAATCCTCTCAAAAGCTCCGGTTAATCAAGGAGCGCCAGCACCTTACCGCAATATTTCTGCGAGACCGGATTCATGCGCGTCGCCGCGTGGCCGGCATTATATTTGAGGATGGTATTGCAAGTCGGGCCGCCGCCAAGTTCCTGCGCCGCGGCGAGGTATTTCATGCCGAACTTGATATTCGTCTCGGGGTCGTAAAGTCCCTTGGCACTGCCCGAATAGCCCATCAGCCTCGCGGTGGCAGGTTTGATCTGCATCAGGCCGATCTCGCCGGCGCTGCCGCGCCGTTTTGGATTGAAATTGCTTTCGATCTGAACGACCGCGGTCGCCAATTCGACCGGCACGCCATTCTGCTTGGCGTATTTGGCAATCAACGCCGAATAGGGATTTTGTGTCGTGGAGGAATTTTGCACATCACGCAATTCGGCAGGGACACCCGGCATCGGATAGCCGCTCGTACGCGTGATGATCTGCAAAGGAAGGGTCGTGGTTTTTTCGCCGTGCGGGTCGGCAAAGGCGCAATCATATCCTGTCAGCAGCACGCTCAGGCATGCTGCTGCCGCAACGATCAGATTTTTCATGTAGTCTTTTGTCTCCGGGCGCGGAACCGCGGACAGCACTAAGCCATCAGTCCGGCGGGAGGCAAAAAGAGCCGCCGGAGTGCACGATCCCCGTTAGTCTTTACGGCCGCGCGACACACAAACTAATTTGCGCGACCGCCGTTCAGCGGCGTGGTTAGACCAGCGCAATGCGGAGATAATAGGGAAATGATGTGGCGTTGCAGCACGTTACGCATTTTGAGCGTGACGGCACCTCTATCAACACAAAACGACAGCTTGCCTTCCCTTAGGAAAAGCGAGGCAGCGCGGACAGCAAACGATGCAGCGTATCGATGGTCGAAAAATCGGCGATTCCATCCACCCGCTCCTGACGGAAATGGCGCTGGAAAGCTTCGACGTCTCCCTCCAGTTTCGTGGAGAATTCCCCTGTAATTTCCGTGCCGTAACCGTAGAGCGAGAGCATGGATTGCAAAGCCTCGATGGGCTGGCCGACATCGCCCCTCTGGAAGAACCGCCCGCCGGTGATCGGCGCCGGTTCGACCCAGTGGCCGACGCCTGCTGCGGCCAATCGTGCCCATGGGAATTTCTCGCCCGGATCAACCTTGCGGACAGGGGCTACATCGGAGTGTGCAAGCACACGCTCAGGTGCAATTGCCCAGCGATGGCCGCAATCACGACACAGTTCGATGACCGCTTCGATCTGCGCATCGGGGAAGTCCGGCAGTCCGCCAGGGTGGCCGGCATTGGCGATTTCGATGCCAATCGACAGGGAATTGATGTCGACCTCCCTCTGCCAGACACTCTTGCCGGCATGCCAGGCACGGCGTTCCTCCGGCACGAGTTGGATCACACGTCCGTCCTCAAAGACGAAGTAGTGGCTCGACACCTGGCTCTCGCTACGACAGAGCCAGTCAAGCGCGCCTTCGGCCGTACCCATGCCCGTATAATGCAGAAGAATCATGTCCGGCTTGCGCCCGTCCCGCCGCTCGCCATGGTTCGGCGACGGCTGCACGGTGGCGCCGGAAAAATCGGCCGCGAAGGAACTCATGCGGCGCGGCGTTCTTTCTCGATTTCCGCGTAGGCTGCGTTGAGCGCCGCCATGCGCTCGTTGGCAATCAGATGGAATTCTTCCGGCACGCCGCGCGAGACGAGACGGTCGGGGTGATTCTCATAGACCAGGCCATGATAGCGGCGGCGGATGGTCGTGAAATCGTCCTGCGGCGACACGCCAAGCACCTTGTAGGGATCCCTGCCGGCGCTGACATGGCGCGCCATGATCTGCTCGAACCGCTGCTCGCTCATGTGGAAGATCTGCGCAATGTGCTGCAGAAACGCCATTTCCTTCTCGTGGATCAGGCCGTCTGCCTTGGCGATATGGAAGAGACCGTCAAGCACGTCTTCCAGCACCGGGCAGTTCTTCGCACAGGTGACGCACAGCGACGATAGCTTCTCCGCATAGGCTTCATACCCGGCGACATCCTGGCGCGCCAAATTGTAAAGACGTGCAACATTCTTCGCCTGATCCTGCGGAAATTCGAAGATCTCGCGGAAGGCATTCACCTCGTTTTCCGTCACCACGCCGTCCGCCTTCGCCATCTTGGCGGAAAGCGCGATGATCGCGACGGAAAAAGCCACCTTTCGGCGGGTCTCCGGATCGCCTTCGAACAGCGTGCGGATGGCTTCAACCACCGCCGACAGGGCATTGCCAGCGGTGCCACCAACAGCATTCAGCAATTTTTCCCAAAACGACATGATGGTCTCGACTACCCCTTCTGAATAGGAAACACGTTGATCAAATAATGGTTGCGATTGCAAGGAGTCCATTGGTCGCATAATCGAAAACACTTTTCACAATTCGGTAATGATGGCGTGTTTTGAGGCCGCGATTTGCGATGTGGCGCGACCGGGCGGCTCGCCGCCCGGATGAAAAAACAAGCGCACGTTTCTTAAATTCTTTACTTTACAGCCATGCCCGCCTGTCGCATCCATTCGGGCGGCAATCACCGAAATGAAGCAGTCCCGCTGCAAGGAGGATCCCCATGGCCAAACAGAAAGTCGCAATGCTCACCGCCGGCGGATTGGCGCCCTGTCTCTCTTCTGCTGTCGGCGGTCTGATCCAGCGCTACAGCGACGTGGCGCCCGATCTCGACATTATAGCTTATCGCTCCGGTTATCAGGGCGTTCTGCTGGCTGATCGCATCGAGGTGACGCCTGGCATGCGCGAGCGTGCACATTTGTTGCACCGCTACGGCGGCTCCCCGATCGGCAACAGCCGCGTCAAGCTCACCAACGCCGCCGATTGCGTCAAGCGCGGCCTTGTCAAGGAAGGCGAAAATCCGCTGCGCGTCGCCGCCGAGCGCCTCGCCTCCGACGGCGTCACCATTCTCCACACGATCGGCGGCGACGACACCAACACGACAGCGGCCGATCTTGCCGCCTATCTCGGCGCCAACGGCTACAACCTGACCGTGGTCGGCCTGCCGAAGACGGTCGACAACGACGTCGTGCCGATCCGCCAGTCTCTCGGCGCCTGGACGGCGGCTGAAGTCGGCGCGCATTTCTTCGATAATGTCAGCAATGAACAGACCGCCGCACCGCGCACCCTCGTCATCCATGAAGTCATGGGCAGAAGCTGCGGCTGGCTGACGGCAGCGACAGCCCGCGCCTATATCCAGAAGACCAGCGGCAATGAATATGTAGATGGCTTCATGATGAATGCCGCGATGAAGAGCATCGACGGCCTCTACCTGCCGGAAATGGCGTTCGACATTGAAGCGGAAGCCGACCGCCTGAAGGCCATCATGGATAAGACCGGCCAGGTGACGCTGTTCGTTTCGGAAGGCGCCGCCCTCGAGGCCATCGTCGCCGAGCGCGAAGCTGCCGGTGAAACCATCAAGCGCGATGCCTTCGGCCATGTGAAGATCGACACCATCAATGTCGGCAACTGGTTCCAGAAGCAGTTCGCCACACTTCTCGGCGCGGAGCGCTCCCTGGTGCAGAAGTCGGGCTACTTTGCCCGCTCGGCGCCCGCCAACGGCGAAGACCTGCGCCTGATCCAGGGTATGGTCGATCTCGCCGTCGAAAGCGCATTGAATAAGGTCTCCGGTGTCACCGGCCATGACGAAGGTCAGGGCGGCAAGCTGCGCACCATCGAATTCCCGCGCATCAAGGGCGGCAAGCCCTTCGATCTGTCCTTGCCATGGTTCGCCGAGGTCATGGATCATATCGGACAAAAATACGCATAGTCCTAATTGACGGATTACAAATCCAATGTCTTTGCTGGCGGCGAATAGGAATAGAGGGAGGATTCCATGTCCATCGAAACCTGGCTCGCTTTCGCCGCCGCATCCTGCATCATGCTGGCAATCCCCGGTCCGACCATTCTCCTTGTGATTTCATATGCACTCGGCCACGGTCGCAAGACGGCGCTGGCAACGGTAACCGGCGTAACGCTTGGCGATTTTACGGCGATGACTGCTTCGCTCGCTGGTCTTGGCGCTCTTCTCGCCACCTCGGCGACTCTGTTTACGATTCTCAAGCTGATCGGCGCAGCGTACCTCATGTTTCTGGGAATCAAGCTCTGGCGCGCTCCGATCGTGACGGGTCCGATGGGCGATAATGACAATCTTCCCGAAGAAAAACCGCTGAAGATTTTGCTGCACGCTTACGTTGTGACTGCCTTGAACCCGAAGAGCATCGTCTTCTTCATCGCCTTCGTGCCGCAGTTTCTCGACCTCTCTAAGCCCTTCCTTCAGCAAACCGTTATTTTGGAGGCTACTTTCCTCACCCTGGCCGCGCTGAACTCACTCGTTTACGTTTTCGTCGCCGACATGGCGCGCGGTTTTATTCGCAAGGCAAGCGTGCAACGCGTCGTCAACCGCACGGGTGGAACCCTGTTGATAGCGGCCGGCGCGGTAACCGCCGGATATCGCCGGATGGCTGCTTAATGCCGTCCAGGGTTGCGGGGCGATCACGGATAGGTTAATGGGGGATTCATAAATTTATCAACCCTGTGGCTGATTTGCACCGCAGGGCGGTATGGTTTTTTCGAAAGTGACAGAATGGTAACGATCGGATTTCCCAGCCTAAAGCGTAGCGTTGCCTTTTCGGCAATGATGTGCGGCGTCCTGGCAGGGTGTGCAAGCACTCAGCAGCAAACGTCCCAGGCAGAACTCCCGTCGGCACAAACCAACGTGCCGCATCCGAATACAAACCCGGCTACGGTCGGTGCTGCATCGCCCACGGGCGGCGCAGCGGTGGCTTCTTCCACCACACCGGCAACAAGCCTTCAGACTCAGCCTCAGCAGCAGGCAGCAATGATGAAATCGGGCCGAGTTGGCGCCAGCCCGGTCGATCAGAATCAGATCCAGTCAGCGCAGAACCGCATGGGTGCTCCGACGGCTATTGGGCCGAATGCGGCCAACCAGGGCACCGTCGCCATAGCGGCTGTCACCGGTACGCCAGCAGCGAACACACCGGCAGCGACCGGCACACCGGCAGCAAACGCATCCGCCGCCGCGGCCTATGCGGCTTCCGACGAACCCGTGGTCCCCTCTGTCGTCGCCATCCCGATCCCGAATCCGGCACGTCCGGGCGATACCGCGCTTCTGCCGGTGTCGGGTTCCGCGGCCCAAGGTCAAGCAACCATTCCGATGACATCGGACGTGGCGGCCATTCAGTCCGTCGTTCCGACGCCCCGCCCCGGCGAAGATGCGCCGATCATGGCGCCGGCCGAAGTCGCTTATGCCGCGCCCATGCAGATTGCCGGCATGGGTTATGCGGACACGCGCATGCATTACGATTTCAACTTCGATGCCAGCGGCCCGACGGTCGTTTCGGCGGTGCTGACCCCTCAGAATTACGATTCCGATGTGCCGCCGGAGGAGAAGAGCTACGTTTCGAGGCTCATTCAGAAATACGCCAAGCTTTACGAAATTCCGGAATCCTTGATCCATCGCGTCGTTCATCGCGAAAGCCGCTACAATCCGAAGGCCTATAACCGGGGCGGTTATTTCGGCCTGATGCAGATCAGATACAACACGGCCAAGTCGATGGGTTATGAAGGTCCGCCTGCAGGCCTGCTCGATGCGGAGACCAACATCAAATATGCCGCGAAATATCTGCGCGGCGCCTGGATGGTGGCTGACAACAAGGCCGAGAACAAAGAAGTGAATGCTGTTCAGCTCTATGCGCGTGGCTACTATTATGATGCCAAGCGCAAAGGCCTTTCGGACGTCGCCCAGGGCAACTACTGATTCGGGCGGATCACTCCGCCAGCTCCGGTTGGGCCATCTCCTGACCGGCGCTGGTAATATCCAGAATCTTCTTCAGCAGAAGTTGCGGCTTGTAGTCCAGCCAACCCGGCGTCAGGCCCATGCGCACGAGCACGAGATTGGCTGAGGGCACGATGGCGACGCTTTGGCCATCATGTCCGAGCATCCACAACGTGTCCGCCGGCAGGCCGAACTGCGCGTTCGATCCACCAGGGCCGGCAAGCCAGGCTTGAACCTGCGTATAGATGCCTTCCGAAGCCGTCGTCGGGGTGCGCATCGCGCCGACAAAGCCTTCCGGCAACAGGCGCTGGCCCTTCCAGACACCATCCTGCAGCAGGAATTGCCCGAAGCGCGCCCAGTCGCGCGGCGTCGCATAAAGATAGGAACTGCCGACGAAGGTGCCGCGTTCATCGGCCTCCAACACAGCGCTGGACATGCCGAGCGGCGCAAACAGCGCTTCACGCGGATAGGCGATCGCAGCACTCTCATTCGGAAGCTTGTTCATCCAAAGCCTTGAGAGCAGCGTTGCCGTGCCGCTGGAATAGTTGAAGCGCTCGCCGGCGGCCGCCTCTTGAGGCGCATTCGCCGCAACCCTCGTCGAGTCGGGATCGAGATAGAGCATGCGCGTCACGTCGGAGACGGCACCATAGCCCTCATTGAAGGCTAGGCCGCTCTCCATGCTGAGGAGATCGCTGAGCTTGATGTTCTTGCGGGCATCGTTGCTCCATTGCGGCAAAAGGTTCTGATCGTCGAAGGACATGCGGCCGGAAAGCATCAGACGGCCGATGATGGCGGCATTGACCGTCTTGGTCATCGACCAGCCGATCAACGGCGTGCTTTTGTCGAACCCGTCGCCATAGGCCTCCGCGACGATATGGCCGTTCTTGACCACGACGATAGCGCGCATGGCGGGACCGGCAAAGTCCTGATTGGCAAGGAGCTTCGAGAGCGCCCGCCCGGTTTCATCCTGGCCCAGCGCAACCCTATCGCCATCCGGCCAAAGAGAATCGCTCTTGGCCGCCCTCACCTTATTGAGGAATACCGCGCTACGCGCCGCCGGCAGATCACCGTCCGGAACCGTCGTGCAGCCGAGCGCGCCGCGGTAAAGCGCATAGTTTGGTGCAAACATGCCGAGGAAACGCGCGGTGACCACGCCTTCCTCCCGATTGACCGAAACCTGGACAAGCTTCAGCGCCGGATTACCTGGCGCCTGCACGTCATCGGCCATTATCCGCTCGGGATCGCGCCTGGCGATAAAAGTATTCGAGCAGACGATCTTGGCGGCGTAGCCGTCGCCGACTCTCAGCAATTCCGGCGGCCAGACCCATAGCCAGACGGCACCGCTCGCGACAATGATCAGCAACAAAAGAACAAGAGCCCCGATCACTCTCGATATCAAACGCATATCACACACCCTCCGAAGGTTTGCGGAGACAATCAGGAAACGCTGCAATATGAAAGACCTATCCTCGTCGCAGCTTTGCAAATATCGGCGAGACCATCCTTTGGGCCGAATCTGCCAACAGCCCACGTCATCAGACTGTAGCATTGCCGGGTTACACGCGCTGAACCTGACAAATCGGTGACAAGACTCAGATGACGGAATTTGCCCCGGATGCCGGTCTCCACAAGAATCGGAAACTCAAGGACGCTCTGCTGCAACACAAGGCGCTGTCGAAGGCCGGCTTTTCCGAGCGCCTGTTCGGCATGTTGTTTTCCGGGCTTGTCTATCCGCAGATCTGGGAGGATCCGGATATCGACATGGAAGCGATGGAGCTTCAGCCGCACCACCGCATCGTCACGATCGGCTCCGGCGGCTGCAACATGCTCGCCTATCTCTCTCAGAACCCGGCTTCCATCGATGTCGTCGACCTCAATCGTCACCATATCGCGCTGAACAAGCTCAAGCTCGCCGCCTTCCGGCTACTGCCCGGCCATGCCGATCTGGTGCGCTTCTTCGGCACGCCGAACGTTAGCGCCAACAGCCAGGCATACGACCAGTTCATCGCGCCGCGCCTCGATCCGGCAACCGCCGCTTACTGGGATGGCCGTGACATGTATGGTCGTCGTCGCGTCACCGTGTTCAACCGCAACATCTACAAGACCGGCCTGCTCGGCCGCTTCATCGGTGCTGCCCATGTGCTTGCCCGCCTGCACGGCGTCCGCCTCGCCAAGATGACGGAAGCACGCACCGTTCGCGAACAGCGGCAGTTCTTTGACGACGAGATTGCGCCGATCTTCGACAAGCCAATGGTGCGCTGGCTGCTCGGCCGCAAGAGCTCACTTTTCGGCCTCGGCATTCCGCCGCAGCAATATGACGAACTTGCAAGCCTCGCCGGTGACGATTCCATATCGGGCGTCCTGAAGCACCGTCTGGAAAAGCTGGCGTGCCACTTCCCGATGCGCGACAATTATTTTGCCTGGCAGGCCTTCGCGCGGTGCTATGCCGGCCAGCACCAGGGGCCGCTACCAACCTATCTGCGGCCCGAGCACTACGCTGCCATTCGCGCCAATGCCGACCGCGTCGACGTTCACCATGCCAACTTCACCGAACTCCTGGCCTCCAAGCCCGCCGCTTCGCGTGACCGCTATATCCTGCTCGATGCGCAGGATTGGATGACCGACGAACAGCTCAACGATCTCTGGGCGGAAATTACCCGCACGGCCCGTGAAGGCGCTCGCGTCATCTTCCGGACCGCTGCCGAAAAGAGCATCATCGAAGGCCGCCTGTCTCCAGCTATTCGCGAACAGTGGGTCTATTTCGAAGAGCGCTCGCAAGAGCTTAACGCCCGCGATCGCTCGGCGATTTACGGCGGCTTCCACATCTACGGGAAAAAAGCGTGAGCCAGGCGGATACAGGTCTTCAGACGAGCTCGGAGAATCATGCCGGACTGATGGACGGCATGTACCGCTACCAGCGGCACATCTACGACCTGACCCGCAAATATTACCTCTTCGGCCGCGACCGCACCATTGCGAACCTCAACGTGCCCAATGGCGGTTCGCTGCTGGAAGTGGGCTGCGGCACCGGCCGCAACATGTTGCTGGCCCATCGCCGCTTCCCGTCGGCCAGGCTTTACGGCCTCGACATCTCCCAGGAGATGCTAATCTCGGCCCGCAACAATTTTCGCGGCCTGAAACAGGTACCGGACTTCCGCGTCGCCGATGCCACCGCCTTCTCGGCCGCGGATTTCGGTGCCGACGGTTTCGACCGTGTGATGATCTCCTACGCGCTGTCGATGATCCCCGACTGGAAAAGCGCAATCGATGCCTCGCTGGATGCGGTCGTTCCCGGCGGCGAACTGCATATCGTCGATTTCGGCCAGCAAGAGCGCTTGCCCGGTTGGTTCCGCACCATGCTGAAGGGCTGGCTGAAAAAGTTTCACGTCACGCCGCGGGCCGATCTCCGCGACATACTGGAAGAGCGGGTTCAGGCGCGCGGCGCGAAGCTCGCATTCGAGCAGATCGGGCGGGGTTATGCCTGGAGAGCGGTCGTCACCAAGCCGAGCGCCTAGCCAAAAGAGCGGAATTTGGCATGGAATCCGCTAATACCGCATTCCAAGTATAAGAATTTACTTGAAGATAACGCATTTTTTACGTTGATATGGTTAAAAAGTGGCGAGGCCGGCTGAAAACAGCTTGGTCCTTTGCCTCTTTTGGATTTTTGGGGACCACACATCACGGAAAGCCAAGTCTTGGGGCAGCAAGATTACTCGCGCCATAACGGGATATCCATGCGCAGGCTTCTGTCATGCTTACTGCCGCTCGCCCTTCTTCTGAATAGCTGCACTATGGGGTATGACAGCTTTCAGACGGCCTCGATACCGAAGACGCGTTTCAAGGACACGAAGCCGCAGGATTTCGGCCGCGACCATCCAGAACGCCACCCGATCCATGGCATCGACATTTCGAAATGGCAGGGCGATATCGACTGGCAGTCGGTGAAGGGCTCAGGCATCGCCTTCGTCTTTATCAAGGCGACGGAAGGCAAGGATAGGGTCGATGACCGCTTCAACGAATATTGGCGGGAAGCAAATACAGCCGGCATTCCCTATGCGCCCTATCATTTCTACTATTTCTGCTCGACGGCGGACGACCAGGCCGACTGGTTCATCCACAATGTGCCGAAGAATGCGATGATGCTGCCGCCGGTGCTCGACGTCGAGTGGAACGCCGAATCCAAGACCTGTCGCACCCGGCCCGATCCGCAGACCGTACGCATAGAGATCAAGCGCTTCATGGACCGCCTGGAAGCCTATTACGGCAAGCGCCCGATCATCTACACGTCTGTCGACTTCCACCGTGACAATCTGGCCGGCTATTTCAAGGACTATCATTTCTGGGTCCGCTCGGTCGCCAAGCATCCGACGGTGACCTATGCCGATCGCCCCTGGGCCTTTTGGCAATACACCTCGACGGGTTTGATTCCGGGTATCAAGGGGCCGACGGACATCAATGTTTTTGCCGGTTCCGAACAGAATTGGCACGACTGGGTGGCGGTAGTAGAGAAGAAAGGAAATTCTTGAGACTGCCTGAACTTCTCTCTTGCTTCTGTCACAATCTTCTGTGAAAGCGACCCTATTCTATCAGCAAAGAGGATCGCTCATGGCCCCCTATACCATCAGACGCAGCGCACTCGCGTTGGTCTTCGCTTCAGCCATGGCAAGCGTGGCAATGGCTGAGAACGCGACTCCAACCGCGGCGCCGAATGCAGGTGGAACCAGCGCCCCACAGGCGCCTTGCGGCGGCGACCTCTCGTCCTTCCTGGCCGGCGTCAAGGCCGAGGCGATCGCCGCCGGTGCCGATGCTGCGGCCGCGGACAAGACGCTCGCCGGTGCTCAGATCGACCAAAAGGTCCTCTCCATGGACCGCGGCCAGGGCGTTTTCCGCCAGACGTTCCTCGAATTCTCGCAGCGCACCGTCAGCCAGGCCCGCCTCGACATCGGCCGCCAGAAGATCAAGCAATATGCCGATGTCTTCGCCAAGGCAGAGCAGGACTACGGCGTGCCACCCGGCGTCATCACCGCCTATTGGGCGATGGAAACCGATTTCGGCGCCGTTCAGGGCAATTTCAACACCCGCAATGCGCTCGTGACCCTCTCCCACGACTGCCGGCGCCCCGAGTTTTTCCGCCCGCGCCTGATTTCATATATTGAAATGGTGCAGCACGGCGACGCCGATCCGGAAACCACGACGGGTGCATGGGCCGGCGAAATCGGCCAGACGCAGATGCTACCGCCCTCGATCATTGCTTTCGGTGTTGATGGCGATGGCGACGGCCATGTCAATTTGAAGACAAGCGCACCAGACGTCATTCTCACGACGGCGCGATACATCCAGAGCCTGGGCTTCCAGCGCGGCCAACCCTGGCTGCAGGAGGTTACGGTGCCGGATAATCTGCCCTGGGAAAAATCCGGCCTAGGCGGCCCCCTCACCGCCGCCGACTGGTTCCAGCTCGGCGTCAAGCCCCGCGACGGCAACACGAATTTCGGTTCGCTGCCGGCTGCCCTCATCCTGCCGCAGGGCCGTAAGGGCCCGGCTTTTCTTACTTATCCCAACTACAACGCCTATCTCGAATGGAACCAGTCGTTCATCTACACGACATCCGCAGCCTATTTCGCCACCCGTTTTGCCGGCGCTCCAACCTACAATAAGGGCACACCGGAAGCGGGTCTGAACGATGGCGATATGAAAGCGCTTCAGACCAAGCTCACGGCACGCGGCTACGATGTCGGCAAGATCGATGGCATTCTCGGCTCGGGCACGCGAGTCGCTGTTCAAAAGGAACAATTTCGCCTCGGTCTTCCCGCCGACGGTTGGGCGACGCAATCATTGCTGAACGCGCTTTAAGCGCTATTGCCCTGGTATAGAAAGGCGGCCTCTGGTCGCCTTTTTCCGTTTTATGGACCGGCAACTATCCGGTGCTCTTTCACACAAATAGAGGTTCGCAAGAAACGGGTGGCAAGCGCCTCTCCTTTCGCCAAAATAACCGAAATGGCGGAGGCGCATCCGATGAACACCACCAATCGCATGAACGCACTGACCTGGAGCCTGCTGCTGGTGCTCGGGTTGATCTGGGGCGGCTCCTTCTTCTTCGCGCGCATCGCCGTTCACTATGTGCCACCGTTTACACTGGTCTTCCTCCGCTTGTCGCTGGCGGCAATTGCGCTGCATGTCTACATCGCCGGTCGCTTCGGGATCTATGATTTGCTGCGAAGGCATTGGCGGCAGTTCCTGTTGCTGGGTCTGATCAATAACGCCATACCCCACGCGCTGATCTTCGTCGGCCAAACCCAAATGGGTGCGGGGCTCGCATCCATTTTGAACGCGACGACGCCGATCTGGACCGTCTTGATCGGCAACCATTTCACCACCGACGAGCGGCTGACATCCGCCAAGCTCGCCGGGTGCCTGACAGGGCTCGTCGGCACGATCGTGCTGCTTGGCCCAAGCTTGACTGATGGTGCCGAAGTTCCGCTCTGGGCGCTGCTACTGCCGATCCTTGCCGCAATCTCCTATGGCTTCGCCGCGATCTATGCAAAACGGTTCAAAGGCTTGGCGCCGCCCGTTATTGCCGCAGGTCAATTGACCTGCTCCGCAACCCTTATGCTGCCGGTGGCCCTGTTGCTCGATCAACCCTGGACTATGGCAATGCCGCCGGCCACCGCGCTTGCCGCCATTCTCGGCATGGCGCTGTTGTCGACTGCCTTCGCTTATATCCTCTATTTCCGGATCATGGCACTCGCTGGCGCTACCAACGCTTCGCTGGTCACCCTGCTCGTGCCGCCAAGCGCCATTATGCTCGGCTTTCTCTTCCTCGGCGAGCGACTGGGGCTTACCGAAATCGGCGGCATGTTGCTGATCGGCACAGGCCTGCTCATTCTCGACGGGCGTCTCTATGCACGCATGCGATCGAACCCGGGAACGAGCAACCCGTAGCTACCCGATTCCTGGTTCAGCGGAAGACATCCGCCTTAACCTTATTCACAGCTAAATTAACGATGCATTAAATTTCGTGAACGCCGCATCGTTTTAGTTTCACCATAAAAAACAATAGCTTGTCACGAGATCACGATTCAAAACTTGCACACCTTACCGCGCCGCAGCATCGAATTCGCTTTTCAAGCGACACATTTCTGACATAGGCTCTAACGGTTGACTAAGGAGGAAGACATGGGATTGACGCGATCCATCAACGTCCTAGTGGTCAGTGCAGCGTTCCTATTCGTTGTAACGATGCTTTTCATCTGACGAAATAGCGAACAGGGCAGGAAACCGAACTCCTGAAAGCTAACAAAACACCTATTCCATTTAAAAAGCGCATGCCGAAATCGACATGCGCTTTTTCATGTTCACGTCTCAAATCCCGTCGGGCGACGTCTCGTCAGGCAGCGGCGCCGGCGCGCGCATCTGTCTTGCGCCGGATGCGCAATCGGTCGAGAACGGCATTGACCAGCGGCGAGCGGTTCATCGTGTAGAGATGAAACTCATGGATGCCGCGGCGAGCCAGGTCTTCGATCTGCTCCGCGGCGACGTCCGCAGCAACATCCGCACGCTTATCGGCATCGTCGTCGAGGCCTTCGAAACGCTCATCCAGCCAGGAAGGAATGTGGGTGCCGCAGGCGCCGGCAAACCGTTTCAATTGCGTCAGGTTCTGGATCGGCATAATACCCGGCACGACGGGAATCTTGACGCCGGCAGCACGCACGCGGTCGTGATAACGCTCAAAGACGTCATTATCGAAGAAGAATTGAGTGAGTGCCCGGTTGGCGCCATTATCCGCTTTGCGCTTCAGCATGTCGATATCGGCTGCGGTATCACGGCTTTCCGGATGTTTTTCCGGATAGGCGGACACGGAAATATCGAAATCACCGCGCTCGCGCAAAGCCGATACCAGTTCGGCGGCATTGGCATAGCCGCCGGGGTGCGGCTGGTAGGCGGAGCCGACGCCGCCCGGCGGATCACCGCGCAGCGCAACGAAACGGCGGACGCCGGCGGCGAGCAAATCGTCGATGACCCGATGCGTGTCCTCGCGCGTTGCGCCGACGCATGTCAGATGCGAAGCGGTCGTGAACGGTGTCTCGTGGATCATTCGGCGCACGGCAGACAATGTCGGCGCTTTTGTCGAACCGCCAGCACCATAGGTAACAGAGACGAAATCCGGCTCCCACTCGGTCAGATCAGCCACCGTGTTCCACAATTGCGTCTCGGCTTCCTCTGATTTCGGCGGAAAGAATTCGAAGGAAATACGGATGCCATGCTGGCCGTTTTCAGTCTTTGAAGACATATCAAGCTCTCCCGGCAAGAATGGGGGACGATTGACGATCCTGTCCGGCGGCGATCAGCAGCCGCGGGTCGCGCGCCAGCCAGATCGTGACCGTCAGCGCTTGACCGCCTTCCCTCCCCGAATGAAGGTCCCGCACCTGCTCGACATCGAGTCCCGCCAATTTCAACCATTCCGATATGGCCTGATGCGAGAAACCGAGTCTCAGATGCGCATGTTCGTCGCGTAGATATTCCAGCCCGTGCGGGGCAAGATCGATGATCACCAGCCTGCCGCCGGGCCTCAGCATTCGCGCCGCCTCATTGATGGCAATCTCGGGCTGATCGAGAAAATGCAGCACCTGATGGATGGTAATCAGGTCGAAATCCTGCGCCTCGAGCGGCAGGTTGAAAATGTCGCCATGCCGGACGGAAGCAGCGGTGATGTTCGATCGGTCGAGATTGGCGCGCGCGACGGCCAACATGTCGCGGCTGGCATCGATGCCAACAGCGCGGCGATAATGACCTGCCAGCAATTGCAGCATCCGGCCAGTACCGGTGCCGAGATCCAGGAAAGAGTCGATCTGCTGCGGACCGATCAATTCGATCAGGGCCTTGTCGACATCTTCGTCAGCCACATGCAGGCGGCGCAGTTCATCCCACTCGGCAGCATTGCGGCTGAAATAGGCCTGCGCCCGTTCGGCACGGATGCGCTTGACGGCAGAAAGCCGGTCGCCGTCACGCAGCAACACCGGATCGTTTTCTGCCGCGTGCCGGAGAAGCGTGCGTACGAGGACGACCGCCTTGCCCTCCTGCTTCAAACGAAAATAGGCCCAGGCGCCCTCCTGATAGCGATCAATCAGCCCCGCCTCGCCGAGCAGCTTCAGATGGCGCGAAATGCGCGGCTGCGATTGGCCGAGAATTTCGGTAAGATCCGTGACGGTAAGATCGCCGGCGGCAAGAAGCGCCAGCAGACGCAATCGCGTCGGCTCACCTGCCGCCTTCAGCACGTCCACCAGATCATCCAAACCGAATTTCACGAGATCCGTCATTCGACACCCAATCAAGATATAAAGATATCTTTATGTGATTTGGGTACGAACCGCAAGACCCAATTGCGGGTTAAGAGAACTCGACGTCGGAAATCTGTTAGTTTTTGTCGGCTGGTGAATATGTGTTTCGCGCCCTGCGGCAAAGAAAAACCCCCGAAGGTTGTCGTCCAACTTTCGGGGGTCAGTTCAATGCCGAGGCTTTCGATAACAGAAAGTCAGCAAACTTATCGTGTCAGGCGCTTGTGCGCCTGGCTGCCCGGATTGAGAGCATCGGGGCCGAGGCGGCGGATCTTGTCCTGCTCGTAATCTTCGAAATTGCCTTCGAACCATTCGACATGGCCTTCGCCTTCAAAGGCCAGGATATGCGTGGCCAGGCGGTCGAGGAACATGCGGTCATGGCTGATGATGATGGCGCAACCGGCGAAGTTTTCGAGCGCGCTTTCCAGCGCCCCCAGCGTTTCCGTATCGAGGTCGTTGGTCGGTTCGTCGAGCAGAAGCACGTTGCCGCCAGCCTTCAGCATCTTGGCCAGGTGAACGCGGTTGCGCTGACCGCCGGAGAGGTTGCCGACCTTCTGCTGCTGGTCGCCGCCCTTGAAGTTGAAGGCGCCGCAATAGGCGCGTGAGTTCATGTCGAACTTGCCGAGCTTGATGATTTCGGCGCCGCCGGAGATTTCCTCCCATACGGTCTTATTGCCGTCAAGCGCGTCGCGGCTCTGGTCGACATAGCTGAGATGCACCGTCTCGCCGATGCGGATCGAGCCGGAATCCGGCTTTTCCTGCCCGGTGATCATCTTGAACAGGGTCGTCTTGCCCGCTCCGTTCGGGCCGATGATGCCGACAATGCCGCCCGGCGGCAGCTTGATCGACAGATGGTTGACCAGCGTGCGGCCTTCGAAGCCCTTGGTGATGCCTTCCATCTCGACCACCACCTGACCGAGACGCTCGCTGACCGGAATGATGATCTGCGCATCGCCGGGACGCTGATTTTCGGCGGCATCGACCAGTTGTTCGTAAGCGTTGATACGCGCCTTGGACTTGGCCTGACGGGCCTTGGGACTGGAGGCGATCCATTCCTGTTCGCGGCTGATCGCCTTCTGGCGGCCAGCTTCTTCACGAGATTCCTGCAACATGCGCTTAGCCTTGGCCTGCAGATAGGCAGAGTAGTTGCCTTCGTAGGGAATGCCGCGGCCGCGGTCGAGTTCGAGAATCCAGCCGGTAACATTGTCGAGGAAGTAGCGGTCGTGGGTGATCATCATCACGGCACCCGGATAATCGCGCAGGTGCTTTTCCAGCCAGGCGATAGTCTCGGCGTCGAGATGGTTGGTCGGTTCGTCGAGCAGCAGCAGGTCCGGCTGCGAGAGAAGCAGGCGGCAAAGCGCGATACGGCGGCGCTCACCGCCTGAAAGGCTGGTGACTTCGGCATCGCGCGGCGGGCAGCACAATGCTTCCATCGCCATCTCGACCTGGCTTTCCAGATCCCAGAGATTCTGGCTGTCGATGATGTCCTGGAGCTTGGCGCCCTCTTCCGCAGTCTCGTCGGAATAGTTCATCATCAATTCGTTGTAGCGATTGAGGATCTCGGTTTTCTTGGCAACGCCTTCCATGACGTTTTCGAACACCGTTTTGTTGGGATCGAGCTGAGGCTCCTGCGCCAGGTAGCCGATGGTGGCGCCTTCGGCCAACCAGGCTTCGCCGGTATAGTCCTTATCGAGGCCCGCCATGATGCGCAGCACGGTCGACTTACCCGCGCCGTTCGGGCCGAGAATACCGATCTTGGCGTCGGGATAAAAAGAGAGATGAATATTCTCGAGAATCTTCTTGGCGCCATAGGCCTTATTCAGACCGGCCATATGGTAGATGAACTGACGTGCCATAGCTTGGGTTACTCCACGGGCGGATAACATTGGGAATTGTGCCGCTATGTAGGCGAAACCCCGCCCTCGGGCAACGGCGAAACCTTGTCCGAGGGCATTTATCCGCGCCGAGCGCTTGCTGGATGTCAGAAACCTGCCGCGTCCACCACGCCTTGGTCGCAGCCGAACGATGTTTTGCCAGCGCTCTGGATCAGTTGCTCAAGCCGGGGCTCACCGTCTGGCGACGGTTGGATGGCATCTTCCGACAAACCGATCGTCAGTTCCGAGATCACGCGCACCTTGCCGACCTGGCGGCAGCTCATCTTCACGCGATCGCTGGCGCCCTCGCCAAAACTTTTATTAAAAGCGGCCTTGATGGTTTCGGCATCGAGCGTCTTGCCGATATTCTGCGCGAAAAGATCGCGCACGGCGGAAGCATTGAGTTCATTGATCAATCCCACTGCAGTCCCGAAATAATCATCGGCGCTGAGTTTGGTGCAACTTCCGTGCTTGATCCACTCATGCCGTTCCAGACCGGATTGCGTGCCGGGCATGATTTTATCCAGCGATGCCTTGGTCTCCGCCGACAGTTGAACGGCTGGCAGATCTTTCCAATCGCTGCTGCGATCGGACTGCTTCAGATCATCGGAAACATCGCAATATTCCTGCCGCATCGGCCAGAGACCGTGCAACGAAAAATTCTTGGCGTCGAAATTATTCGCTGATTGATTTCGGCATTCCGCCTTTTTTTGGTTCGTCGCACAGAACGCGGGTTCCCAACTTGCCGCCAGAATAAATCGCGTCCGGCCGCGATTGTTCTCCTGTGCCACCGCACCCGTCGCCATCACCACCGCAGTCAGAACCGCAACTGCAAATCCTTGAAGCCAAGGCCTCATTCGACACCTCCAAAAAAACAGAACAATATGAGAACAAATAAGCAGTTTGATTGGCGGCACGCAACCCTGAATCGCAAAGGCAAGACGATTTATTTCTGTGAGCTTCCCTCGCGGCGCATTGCAATCGCGTCAGCGATGACCTTTCGTCCTCACAGGGAGGAAACGTGCATCATGTTTGCCGAGACGAGGCATTTGAATAGCCCGACGGGTGCGACACTCGCCTATCATCATGCGCCGGCACAAGAAGGCGCCCGTGGCGTCCTTCTCATCAGCCACGGCCTTGCCGAACATTCCCGCCGCTACGAACGCTTCGCGGGAGCGATGGCGGCGCGCGGCTTTCATGTCTACGCTCACGATCATCGCGGCCACGGCGAGACCAAGGCTACCGACGCGCCACTCGGCCGCTTCGCAAGGCGCAACGGCGCCGATGCGGTCATCGCCGATGTCCTCGCGATCCGCGAGCTTGTCGCAACCGCCCACCCCGGCCTGCCGGTTATCCTCTTCGGCCACTCCATGGGCGGGCTGATCAGCCTCAACGTGGCGGTGACGCATCCCGACAAGTTCGATGCGGTCACCGTTTGGAACGCGAATTTCAATCCCGGCCTCGCCGGGCGCGCCGCGCAGGTCATCCTGAAAGCGGAACGCATGCTGAAGGGTTCGGATGTCCCCAGCGGACTGCTACCGAAGCTGACCTTCGGCGTCTGGGGGCAATCCATTGCCAATCGCCGTACCGAATTCGACTGGCTTTCGCGCATTCCGGAGGAGGTGGATAAGTACATCGCCGACCCGCTCTGCGGCTTCGATGCCTCGGTCTCGCTATGGCTGGATATTTTCGAACTGACCTTCCGCGCGCCACAAAAGACCCATCTCGATCGCCTTCGGCGCGACATGCCGATCCACCTCATCGGCGGCGGGCAAGACCCGGCGACGAACAATGGAAAAGCGATTTCCTGGCTGTCAAACCATTTGAAAAAGGCAGGGTTCTCGCATATCACGATGACCATCCATCAGGACATGCGGCATGAGACCCTGAACGAGATCGGCGCGGCCGCAGCCATTTCGGATTTTGCCGACTGGTGCCAGCAAGTCACGGCAAAGATCTGATTCCCAAAGGAATGTTCGAATGAATGCCACCGGCAGTTCCCGGCCCCGTTTGCATCAATCGGAGCTGACATTCGGCCTGTTGATGATGTTCCTGTCGGTCATCCTGTCGCCGATCATCGATATCTTCTCAAAGCTTGCTGCAGTTACGGTTCCACCAGCGGAGGTCACCGCCGCTCGCTTCATCTTTCAATGGCTCTTCGCATTGCCGATGATGGCCGTGCTCGGCCAATGGGGCACATGGTCGCTGCGTCGCAGCGGGGTGCATGCGATCCGCGCTGCCGTGCTGACGCTGTCGATGATCTCCTTCGTAACAACGCTGCAAGTCATGGAAGTGGCCGACGCCATCGCCATTTTCTTTGTTGAACCGATCATGCTGACCATCCTCAGCAGCATCTTCCTGAAGGAGACGATCGGCTGGCGGCGCTATACGGCCTGTGCCGTCGGCTTCTTCGGCGCGATGCTGATCATTCAGCCGAGTTTCCAGGAAGTCGGCTTCGTTGCTCTGTTGCCCGTCGTCACCGCACTCTGCATCGCTGTTTATGTGATGATTACGCGCGTCGTCTCGCATAGCGAGGATGCTTGGCCGATGCAGTTTCAAACCGGTCTCTGGGGCATGGTGATCTGCCTCATCCTGCTCTCGATCGGCCATGGCACGGGCTGGCCGATCATCGATTCCGTCATCCCCGACGGCACCGCGATGCTCTATCTCCTCGGCGTCGGCCTGACCGCCGCGATCACCGGCATTCTTACTGTCCACGCCTATCGCGCAGCACCGGCCTCGACGCTGGCGCCGCTGCAGTATTTCGAGATCGTCTCGGCGACGATCTTCGGTTGGCTGGTCTTCGGCAACTTCCCGGATCTGATCAAATGGATCGGGATCTTCATCATTATCGCCTCCGGCCTTTATATTCTTTGGCGCGAGCGCCGCTTTGCTTCCAAGCCGGTATCCGATACATCTGGGAGCACTTTCGCGCCGTAGCCGCCGATTTGGACCGACATGACCGATCATAGGACCAAGAAACCGCCGCTTTCCGGCATTCGCGTCATCGAACTGGCCCGCATTCTTGCCGGTCCCTGGGCAGGGCAGATGCTGGCCGATCTCGGTGCCGATGTCATAAAGGTCGAGAATCCCGATGGAGGCGACGACACGCGCCAGTGGGGTCCGCCCTTCGTCGAGGGCAAGGATGGGGAAAACCTGTCGGCCGCCTACTACCACTGCGCCAATCGCGGCAAGCGTTCCGTTGTCGCTGATCTGAAGACCGAAGAGGGCCAAAACCTTGTTCGACGGTTGGTCATGACCGCCGATGTGGTGATCGAGAATTTCAAACTTGGTGGCCTGGTCAAATATGGGCTCGACTATGAAAGCTTGAGGAAGATCAATCCCAAACTGGTCTATTGTTCGATCACCGGCTTCGGCCAGACGGGCCCCTATGCCGCTCTCGCAGGCTACGACTATATCGTCCAGGGCATGTCGGGCTTCATGTCGATTACCGGCGAGCCGGATGGACAGCCGATGAAAGCAGGCGTCGCGATCGCCGATATCTTCACAGGTATCTATGCCGTCTCCGCGATAGAAGCGGCCCTGATCCACGCGCTGAAGACCGGCGAAGGTCAGCTCGTCGATATGGCGCTGCTCGACGTGCAATCCGCCGTGCTCGCCAATCAGAACATGAACTACCTGATTTCCGGCAAGGCTCCCGGGCGCCTCGGAAACGCGCATCCTAATATTTCGCCCTATGAGGTCGTGCCGACATCAGATGGCTACCTGATCCTTGCCGTCGGCAATGACGGACAGTTCCGCCGTCTCTGCGCAATTCTCGGCATCGAGGCCTATGCGGACGACCAGCGCTATGTCACCAACAAGGCTCGCGTCGCCCATCGCAATGACGTCCGCGCCTTCATCTCGGCGAAAACGCTTTCCTGGAAGAAGGCCGATCTGCTGAAAGCCTGCGAGGACAATGCTGTGCCGGCCGGCGCGATCAACACGATCGAAGACATGTTCGCGGACCCGCAGATTGAGGCTCGCGGAATTCGGATCGATCTCGAGGATGCCGCCGGCACCGTCATCCCGAGCGTGCGTACACCGGTCGTCCTGTCGGAAACGCCGCTGACGTACAAGCGGCCAAGTCCGCGTCTTGGTGAACATCAGGAGGAGGTTCTCGCCGAATTGGCAGAACTGGAAGGAAGGGCAAAACCATGAAGCGCACCGGCGGCCAGCTCATCGTCGAAGCTTTGAAGGCAAACGGCGTACATCGCATCTCCTGCGTTCCCGGCGAAAGCTTTCTTGCCGTGCTCGACGCGCTGCATGACAGCGATATCGACGTGCTCGTTTGCCGCCAGGAGGGCGGCGCGGCGATGATGGCGGACGCATGGGGCCGGCTGACGGGCGAGCCTGGCGTCTGCATGGTAACCCGCGGTCCAGGTGCCACAAATGCCTCTGCCGGCCTCCATATTGCCCGACAGGATTCAATACCGATGATCCTCTTCATCGGCCAGGTGCAGCGCGATGCTCGCGAGCGTGAAGCCTTCCAGGAGGTGGAGTTCCGCCGCGCCTTTACCGAATTCGCCAAATGGGTCGGCGAGATCGACGATGCGGCACGCATTCCGGAATTCGTCACCCGCGCCTTCGCCGTGGCGACATCAGGGCGGCCCGGCCCCGTCGTACTGACCCTGCCCGAAGACATGCTGCGCGACGAGGTCGAGGCGCCGCATGCTAAGCGCTACATGCCGGTAGCGGCCCATCCGGGCCGTAGCCAGATCGACGACCTCCATTCGCGTCTCATTGCAGCCGAACGACCCATGGTGATCCTCGGCGGCACGCGCTGGAATGAGGATGCGGTCGCGGGCGTCAGAAGCTTCGCCGAGCGCTTCAAGCTGCCGGTCGGCTGCTCCTTCCGCCGCCAGATGCTGTTCGATCATCTGCATCCGAACTATGCCGGCGATGTCGGCATCGGCATCAATCCGGCGCTGGCGAAGGAGATCAAGGAAGCGGACCTGCTGATCCTTCTCGGCGGACGCCTTTCCGAGATGCCATCGTCCGGCTATACGCTCGTCGATATCCCCTACCCGCGCCAGCAGCTCGTGCACGTCCATCCTGATCCGTCCGAACTCGGCCGCGTCTATCGTGCGGATCTGGCGATCTGCGCCAGCCCCGCCGATTTCATGGCAGCGCTCGCCGATTTGGAAGCCCCGGCAAACCCGTATTGGACCGAGCGGACCGAGCGCATGCATGCCGCTTATCTCGCCTGGTCGACGACACCGGAGAAGAGCCCCGGCGCCGTGCATATGGGCCGGGTTATGGACTGGATCGAGGCCAATACCGCGCCCGATACGATCTTTACCAATGGGGCCGGCAACTACGCCACCTGGCTGCACCGCTTCCATCGCTTTCGCCGCTTCAACACCCAGGCCGCCCCGACCTCGGGTTCTATGGGCTACGGCCTGCCGGCGGCGGTTGCCGCCAAGCACCTCTTTCCCGAGCGCGAAGTGATCTGCTTTGCCGGCGACGGTTGTTTCATGATGCACGGGCAGGAATTTGCAACCGCCGTGCAATATCACCTGCCCTTGATCGCACTGGTCATCAACAACGGCATGTACGGCACCATCCGCATGCATCAGGAGCGGGAATATCCCGGCCGCGTCAGCGCAACGATGCTCAGCAATCCCGATTTTGCGGCCTTTGCCCGTGCCTATGGCGGCCATGGCGAGACGGTAAAAGCGACGGAAGAATTCGGCCCGGCCTTCGAACGCGCGCGTGACAGCGGCAAGCCGGCGATCATCGAGATCGTGCTCGATCCCGAGGCCATCACGCCCTCACGGACGCTGTCGGAAATTTCGCAAACAAAAAGCCGGTGAGAGCGCTCTCACCGGCTTTTCAAAAATGCATCAAAATCCGAGATTAGTCGATCGCCGCGGTGACGATGAACTCGACCTTGTATTTCGGAGCAGCAAGCTTGGCCTCGCTGGTCGCACGAGCCGGCGTGTTGGCTGGATCGACCCAAGCTTCCCAGGCTGCGTTCATTTCAGCGAAATACGCGATATCGGAGAGATAGATGATCGTCTGCAGGATCTTCGACTTGTTGGAGCCGGCTGCAGCGAGCAGACGATCGACTTCGGCGAGCGCCGACTTGCACTGATCCGTGACGCTTTCGCCTTCACCAACCTGGCCGGCGAGATAAACGGTGTTGCCGTGGATGACAGCGCCGCTCATACGGGTTCCGACGTCGATACGCTTGATGCTCATGCTTCTCTCCTGATGTTGTGCTGTGACGGGTAACAAACCGGGCGCTGCCATCGGCAACGCCCTCAATCTCTTGCATATTTCGCGGTAGTCGCTTAGCCGCGGATATGGTGCGTCTTCTGATAGATCGCGGTCGAGCGTGCGCCGGAGCGGCAATAACCAAGCATCGGACGCGGGAATTCGTCGAGCGCGTCGACCATACCCTGCACAGCCTCTTCGGTCACGCCCATCGGTCCGACAGGCACATGCGCGATTTCGAGCCCAAGCTCCTTGGCGCGGGCTTCGATGACGGAAAACGGCGTCTGATCCGGGCTCTCATTGTCCGGACGATGGCAGACGATCGAGTTGAAACCCATGGCCTTGATCTGATCGAGATCCTCCAGTGTGATCTGGCCGGAAACCGAGTATTCATCATCGATCGGGCGGATATCCATGGTTTATTTCCTCTGTGAAACCGAGGGCCATGATCTACGCCGCCATAGAGCAAGCGTCAACCGATTCACGCCCGTCAGACGAAGGCAAAGTTGAGGGCGAAACTTCTGGCTTCCCCAGGCTGAAGAATATTGAATTCACCCGCCTCCTCCAGCTCGGCGCGTGAGACCCAACGATGCGAAACGGGCTCGATGCCGAGGACATCAGCCGGCGCGCGCTGGTTGCGCCAGACCTGCAGGAAGGGCAGCGTATCCCTGCCGAAGCGGACCCGCAGCGATTTGCCGCCAATGGCAGCGATCGGCCCGAGGCTTATTTCGGACCAATCCTCACCTTTCGCGGTTGCCGGCACGCAGAAAAGACCGCCCAGTTCCTCGCCGAAAGTCCACGGGAAGCCGCCGTTCTCCAGCATCTGACCGGAGAGGCGCACGCCGTCATCGAACCATTTGCCGCCGACATTCATATGATACATCAGGAAGACCGGCATCGCCTCGATGCTGGTATTGACGACACGGTCCGAGAGCGAAACCTCACCTGTCGCGCCGTCGATACGCCAATGGCGCTCGAGCCGTGCCGTGCGGCGTTCGGCGGTGACGATATCGATGTCGGCGCGGCACTCCGCATTGCCGTTCTCGAACCGGGTCCAGAGAATCTTGGCTGGATGTGAGGAGAAGGAGCCGTGCAGCGGATAGCGCTTGCCCCCGAAAGGGTCAGACATCGGTTCCGGATGGCGGATATGATCCGGACCGCAGGTGAAGAGAAATCCCTCCAGCGAATGATCGATGCGCGGGTCACCATCATCCGGGATGGCGCGTCCCGGCGCGAGATTGTTGCCGTCCACGATGCAGGCGCCGATGTCCAGCACCGAACTCTCATCCAGCGTCAGTTTCGGTCCCCTGGCTGCGGCAAAGTCCATCATTTCCTGTAGTCCTCCCTGGTCGGCTCCTGATCGAGCGTCCTCGTCAAAGTTGGCTCGAAACGGCACAGCCGCGAATTAAATGGTGGTTTGTCTTACCGATCGTTAACTTGACGCCTTGATCACACAAATTTTTATCTTTTATTCAGCATGATACACTCAAATTCCACACTGGCGTCAAAATTGCCATGTGTGTGTCGGCTCAGCCACCATCCGAGGATTCGACAGACGTGAACCGGTTCCTGAAATTCAGCCTTGCTCTGGCCCTGACAGCCGCGACATCTGCTCTCGCGTCGATTGATGCGCAGGCACAATATTATCGCGGCGGGAACGATATCGTTCTGGTGACCCCCGATGGACGCATCCTCGATCAGTATCCGGAACAAGGCGTCGTGACGGTCGCCCGCGACGGACGCGGCCATCGCGTGTTGATCGACCGCTACGGCAATGTCGTCGCCACCGAGATGCGCGCCAGCACCTATTATCCCCGCGCGCCCCGCCGTGACGGTTACAGTGACGATAGTAACCGCTATGGCGACACGCAGCTTTCCAACAATGGCGGCTATCGCGACTATCGCCAGTATCGCAGCAACGATTACGGGAATGATGATGGTTATGTTGATAACGGCTATGGCCAGCAGCAGGATCGCGGTGTCGTCACCAGCGGCATTCCGCGCGACGGCGACATCCAACGTGAGCCGCTCGACAATCAACCGCTGCCGGACGTGAGCGGCCAATCTCAGAATTCGAGCGGTAATGACTACGCATCGATCGATCCGCAGGAGCAGGCACCTGCTATCGAACGCAAGGCCCCTGCCGAGCCCGTCATTACGCTGAAGGGTAAGTCGAAGATGGAAATCACGGCGCTTGAGGTCTTCCTCGCTCGCCAGGGGATTTCGCCAGGCGCGATCGATGGCCGTATGGGCGCCAATGTCACCAAAGCGATCTACGCCTATCAACAGATGACCGGTCAGACGCTGAACCCCAACGACACGGATTCGATCCTCGAACAACTGCGCTTGTCGGGTGGCATGCCGATTGTCAACTACACGATCACGCCTGCCGATGCCGCCGGCCCTTATGTTGCATCGATTCCTGAAGACTACGCCGAGAAGGCACAGATGCCCTCGCTCGGTTACACCTCCACCACGGAGATGCTGGCCGAACGCTTCCATATGGATGAAGGCTATCTGAAGGAGCTCAACCCCGGCGTCGATTTTACCGTTCCCGGCAGCACGATCAAAGTGGTCAACACCGGCCCCGGCAAGACCGGCGCCGTCGCCAAGATTTTGGCCGACAAGGGCCGTAAGCAGGTTTTCGCCTATGACGCCAGCGGCGCTCTGATTGCCGCCTATCCCGCCAGCATCGGTTCGACCGACACACCGTCGCCATCCGGCACGGTCACGGTCGAGCGTGTCGCCTTCAATCCGGGCTACACGTACAATCCGAAGATCAACTTCAAGCAGGGCGCCAACGACAAGATCCTCGACATTCCGCCCGGCCCGAACGGCCCGGTCGGTCTTGTTTGGATGGCGCTATCGAAGCCGACCTACGGCATTCACGGCACCCCAGACCCTTCGAAGATCGGCAAGTCGCAGAGCCATGGCTGCGTGCGCCTCACCAACTGGGATGCGACCGAACTTGCCAAGATGGTCAAGCCCGGCGTGGTGGTCGAATTCGTCGATTAAATCGCATTTGCGCAAATAGAACAGGCGGCCGAATGAGCCCTTCGGCGGCCTTTCTATGGTGAGAATATCTTAGGCCGCACTGCGGATCGCCTCATGACCAGTGCTGCGTGCCGAAGCCGTTAACCGCGTCGGCACGAGCCGCATCATTTCCTCGGCAAAGGCGCGTGCGTTTTCCTGAGCCTTGTCCAGATTGCTGACCCTCGTCGAATCCATCGTATAGAGCGTCCCGCCGCAGTCGAAGATATCGCGGAAGGCAGAGCGTTCGATGATCGGCGTTTCGAGAACCGCAACACTCCGCTCGGACAATAGCGCTTTCACCACCTGCAGCGCTCTGGTCGTCACCATCGAATTGACGCGGGTCAGAACGACCGAATGATTGATGCGGATGCCCGCCCGCTGTTCCAGATAGTGCAGCAGTTCCAGCACCTGCGCTCCGCCCCGTGCATCCATCGCGCAGCCTTGGATTGGTATGAGCACATGATCGGAAAGACCGAGCGCCGTTGCCAACAGCGGCGTGCGAGCGCCTGGCAGGTCCAGGATGAAATAGTCCGTCGCACTATTTTCAGAGAGATGCACAGGCAAGGACGCGCTGGTCACGAAATCGATGACCGAGATGTTAGGAACATGGTTGCCGGAAATCTCGTACCAGTGCGAAATCCAATGCTGTGGGTCGGCGTCGAGAATGGTGACGCGATAACCGCGCCGCGCCAGTTCGGTGGACAACAGCAAAACCGCCGTCGTCTTCCCCGCCCCACCTTTCGTATTTGCAAATGTGATAACTGGCATAGTCGGTCTCCGGCAAGATGGCGGTGAGCACGAACATCGCTCTTTTCAGCACCGTCTGACTCATTGGTGCAGTTAACGCATTGTTTCGAGATATGGTTAATAAAGCCCTAACGGCACCTGTCGGACGTTAAGGTATCGCTTCGGCGAGGCTTAACCGACGGCACTGGCGGCACTCTACTTGCGAACTAAAATTGCGATCGCCAACCTGCGAAATCGGCACAAAAAATCGCGCCGCAATCGTCTTGCGGCACGATCAAAGGCTGAGGCAATATGCCTAGAAGCAGTCGCGGAACAGTGCCTTGGTGTTTTCCAGCGTCATCGCCACGGGATTGCCGCCGGCGCTCGGATCGTCGATCGCCATGGCCGAGAGTTCGTCGATGCGATCGGGCGTGATGCCCATAGCCGAGAGGTTTTCGGGAACACCGAGATCGGCCCGCAGCTTCAATACATAATCATAGAAGCCGTCGAAGCCGCCGGAAATGCCGAGATAGGCGGCGGCACGGGCGATCTTGTCCTCGATGGCCTTGCGATTGAAGCGCAGCACGGCCGGCATGACGACGGCGTTGGTCATGCCGTGGTGCGTGTTGTAGACGGCGCCGATCGGATGCGACAGCGCATGAATGGCGCCCAGGCCCTTCTGAAAAGCGACGGCACCCATGGCGGCGGCGCTCATCATGTTGGCGCGGGCTTCGAGGTCGGTCCCTTCCCTATAGGCGCGCGGCAGGAATTCCTTGACGAGCCGCATGCCTTCCAGCGCGATGCCGGCGGACATCGGATGATAAAAGGGTGAGGAATAGGCTTCCAGGCAATGGGCGAATGCATCCATGCCGGTGCCGGCGGTGATGATTTTCGGCATGCCGACGGTCAGTTCCGGATCAGAAATGACGACGCCCGGCAGGAACTTCGGGTGGAAGATGATCTTCTTCACATGCGTTGCGGAATTGGTGATGACGCTGGCGCGGCCAACTTCGGAACCAGTGCCGGCAGTCGTCGGCACGGCGACGATCGGAGCAATGCCCTCGACATTGGCGCGGGTCCACCAATCGCCCATATCCTCGAAATCCCAGACCGGCCGTGTCTGACCGGCCATGAAGGCGACGCATTTGCCGAGATCGAGGCCCGAGCCGCCGCCGAAGGCGACGACGCCGTCATGGCCGCCGTCCTTGAAGGCCTTCACGCCGGCATCGAGGTTCTTCTCGTTCGGGTTTGGATCGACATCGGCGAAGATGGCTCGGCCAAGGCCGGCGTCTTCGAGAATATCCAGCGCCGTCTTGGTGATCGCCATCGAGGCGAGCCCGCGGTCGGTGATCAGAAGCGGCTTCTTGATACCCAGGCTTTTGCAGGCATCCGCCAGTTCCGTGATCCGGCCGCGGCCGAGCTTGACGGCGGTGGGATAGCTCCAATTGGCTGAGATATTGCTCATGCTGTTACCTTCTTCAAATGGTAGGATTTCGGGCGCGTCAGATTGTGAAAACCCATTACGGAGAGCGAGCCGCCACGGCCTGTTTCCTTGACGCCGGTCCAGCACAGTGCTGGATCGAGATAGTCGGCGCGGTTCATGAAAACGGTGCCGGTCTCGATATCACGGCCGATTCGAGAGGCACGCTCGGCATCCTTGGTCCAGAGCGAGGCCGTCAGGCCATAAGGGCTGTCATTCATCAATTCCAGCGCTTCAGCGTCGCTCTTCACCTTCATGATGCCGACGGCGGGGCCGAAGGTTTCTTCGCGCATGAAGGCCATGGAATGATTGACGTCGACGAGGACCTGGGGCGCCAGATAGGCGCCGCCATCATCGGCCGGGAAAAGCTTGGGATCGACCAGCGCCTTGGCGCCTTTGGCGACGGCATCCGCAATCTGTTCGCGCACCACCTTGGCGAAACGCTTGTGCGCCATCGGACCAAGCGTGGTCTCCGGATCGAGCGGATTGCCGAGCTTGTAGTTCGACACCCACGCGACCGACTTCTCGACGAAGGCATCGTAGAGCGATTCATGCACATAAATGCGCTCGATGCCGCAGCAGCATTGGCCGGAATTGTAAGTGGCGCCGTCCATCAACGTGTCGACGGCCGCCTCAAGGTCGGCGTCTTCCATGACGTAGCCCGGATCCTTGCCGCCAAGTTCGAGTCCAAGGTTGGTGAAGGTGCCGGCGGCAGCGCGTTCGATCGATCGCCCGCCTTCGACCGAGCCGGTGAAGTTGACGAAGTTGAAGCTGCCGGCGGCGATCAGAGCCGAAGTCGTCTCATGGTCGAGATAGACGTTCTGGAAGACATCGGCCGGAACGCCGGCCTCCACGAAAGCCTGAACCAGTCGCTCACCGACCAGAAGCGTCTGGCTGGCATGCTTCAGAATAACGGTATTGCCGGCCATCAGCGCCGGGGCAACGGTGTTGATCGCGGTCATGTAGGGATAATTCCAGGGCGCGATGACGAACACGACGCCATGCGGTTCGCGCTCGATACGACGCGAAAAATTCGCACTGTCTTCCACCACCATCGGCGACAACGCATCGGCTGCGATCGAGGCCACATAATTTGAGCGCTCGTTGAAGCCGCGATATTCGCCGCCATATTTGATCGGGCGGCCCATCTGCCAAGCGAGCTCCGGCACGACGAGATCGGCCATCTCGTTGAGACGCGCAGCCCCTTTCAACACGAGCTGGACGCGGTCTTCCAGCGGGCGGCGCGCCCAATCCTTCTGCGCCTTGCGGGCGCGGGCCACCACATCCTTGGCCGCATCTAGCGACAACGCCGGACGCTCGGCATAAACCTCCCCGTTTACCGGGGACACGCATGTGATCATGGTCATTCTTTTGTTGCTCCAGTAGGCCTAGCAGGCAAGGGTCTTAACGTGACCAGCGGCTCCATAGGCGAGAATAGCGCGGTCTCTGGTGATGATCGTAAGATCGTGTTCACGTGCGGTAGCGATGATAATGCGATCCATTGGGTCACTGTGCAACGGCTCAGGAAGGTAGGACGCGGCAATCATAACGGCTGGCGTAGCGGTCTGCACATGTATTCCGCTGGCCTTCACAAAATCCTCGAACCACGCCAGCGCATGCTTCGTGCTGTGTATTCTACCTCGCGATATCAACATCCCGATCTCCCACGCGGTCATTGCGGAAACACAAAGCCGATCACTGCCGGGGGTGATTTCATTCACCGCATCGACCGCTGTTTGTGATATCGGCTTCCCATTTGCCAGCCAAATAGCAGCGCAGGTGTCGAGGAGAAAACTCTCACTCATTGTAGAGTTTATCACTCCATTCGACGTCTATCGGAACCGTGAGGTCAAGATCCGCCGCTATCGTCATTGTTCCTTTCATGCACCCGAAGATCGGATGAGCTTTCTGATTGCCGTCCGCAGGCCCACCCGCCCCTATGTCCGGCGATGACATCTGCCCATATGTATAATCCGGCTGTTTCATTTCCCTAAATCCCTGCCGTGAAATAGCCCGATGGGCAGCGACATCCACAATACTCACACCCAGGAACTCGGCGACTAAATCTTGTTCCTCAGCGCTCATCTTGCGTTCCCCCGTAAGCATCCGGGAAGCCGCACTCTTATCGATATTCAGAAACCGGCCCAATCCGCTTATGGTTTCGCCTCTGCTCGTCAGCTTCTGATGAAACCAGTCCCTATCGATCGAACTCTTCCGTGCCATAAGCGATCCTTCATGTTGAACATTAAGAATTCCATGGAGTTGCGATTATGTCAACGAATTATCTCAACGTTGAGAATTAAGCCCTTTCAAATCCTCTCGCCACCTCCCAGTCGGTGACGCGGCGATCATATTCTTCCTGCTCCCATTCGGCAGCGCGGGTGTAGTGGTCGATGACATCGTTACCGAAGGCGGCGCGCAGCATCTCGGAGCCGTTCAGCGCCACCGCGGCATCCCGCAGCGTGCGCGGAATTTCGCGAACCTCGCGGGCGCCATAGGCGTCTCCCACGAAAGGCGCTTCCAGTTCAAGCTTGTTCTCGATGCCATCGAGACCGGCCGCGATCAGCGCCGCAAAGGCGAGGTACGGATTGAGGTCGGAGCCGCCGACGCGGCATTCGATGCGGATTCCCTTGGTTTCGGCACCGCAGAGACGATAGCCCGCCGTGCGGTTGTCGGTGCTCCAGATCGCTTTGGTGGGCGCGAAGGTGCCCGCAACGAAACGCTTGTAGGAATTGATATAGGGCGCGAGGAAATAGGTGATCTCGCTGGCATGCGTCAAAAGGCCGGCGACATAGTGCTTCATCAGCGGCGTCATGCCGTGCTCTTGTTCTTTGTCGAAGAACAGCGGCGTCTTGCCGTCGGCGCTCCACAGCGACTGATGGATATGCGACGAACTGCCGGCGGAATTGTAATTCCACTTCGCAAGGAAGGTGATGGCCTTGCCCTTCGACCAGGCGATCTCCTTGCAGCCGTTTTTGATGATCGTATGGCGGTCCGCCATGGTCAGCGCATCGGCATAACGGACGTTGATTTCCTCCTGTCCCGCCGAAGCCTCGCCTTTGGAGTTCTCAACCGGAATGTCGGCGCCCTGCAAGCCCTTGCGGATCGCCCGCATCACATCCTCTTCCTTGGTGGTCTGGAAGATGTGGTAGTCCTCATTGTAGCCGCTGGCGAGATGCAGGTTGCGATAGCCCGACTCGCGGGCGCTGTCATAGCTCTGGTCGAACAGGAAGAACTCAAGTTCGGAGGCCATGAAAGCCTTCATGCCCATCGCCTCCAGCCGCCTGATCTGCTTCTTGAGAATGGCGCGCGGCGAATGCGCCACTTCTTCGTGGGTGTGATGGTCGAGCACGTCGCAAAGCACCAGCGCCGTGCCCTCGAGCCACGGAATACGGCGAAGCGTGGCGAGATCCGGCTTCATCGTATAGTCGCCATAGCCCTTCTCCCAGCTCGTCGACTTGTAGCCGGAGACAGTCTCCATCTCGAGGTCCGTCGCCTGGAGATAGTTGCAGCTATGCGTTTCCTTCCAGGCACTCTCTACGAAGAATTCCGCCTGAAAACGCTTGCCCATCAACCGGCCTTGCATATCCACCTGGCATGCCAGAACCGTATCGATGCGCCCTTCGGCCACATCTCGTCTGAGGTCGTCGAACGTATAGCTGCTGTTCATGATTTGGTCCGCCTGAACAATGAATTGGAACATCGGCCTAACGAACACACCGCACAGCGGATAGCCCGCGCTTTGCAGCCTTGTCGTTGCCGGTGAAGGGGCCGCAGGTCTGCGACCCCAAGGGTTGGAGAGATTCGCCTATACTTACTTTTCGCCGACGGCCGCTTCCGCCGCTGCGATTTCGGCCTTGCGCTTGGCGATCGCATCGCCAATCGGCGGCCCCTTGAAACGGCGCTTCTCGAAGCCGAACCAGACGATCGCGGTCAGGACAAGGAAGCCGACGGTGATGATGCCTGCCCAGTCATTCGGCGGCTGGATGCCGAGAACGAAAATCACGATCATCGAGAGGATGCTCAGCACCGCAAAAAGCTTGAACATGCCCTCGCCGAGGTTCCAGGGACCCATCTTGTCCCATTTCGACGTACCCCAAGCGAAAAGGCCGAGCGTGATCGGGATCGCGAAGGAGAAGAAGAGGAAAATGACGGTGCACGACACGACGATGGTGTAAACAGGCGTATCGCCGATCGATACCAGCGACGAACCCCAGACGAACAGCACCGAAAGGATCGAACCGGTCCAGATCGCGGAAACCGGCGTGCGGTGTTTCGGGCTGACCCTGGAGAGCGCCTTCGATGCCGGCAGACCGCCGTCACGCGAGAACGCAAAGATCATGCGCGATACGGAGGTCACCGTTGCAAGGCCGCACAGCCACTGGCTGATGAAGATCAGGAGATAGAGGATATCCTTGACGACCGGATTCACTTGGGCATCCATCGCCCAGAAGAACACGTTCCAGCCCTGCTTTGCGGCGTCGTCCATATTCGGAAGCATCAGAACGAACGCACACAGCATGATGTAGCCGAACAATGCCGACCAAAGCACGGAGGCGACCATGCCCCGCGGAACGGAATGCGCTGCCTTGACCGTTTCCTCCGAAGTATGCGCCGAGGCGTCATAGCCGGTGATCGTGTAGATCGGCAGCAAGAGGCCGAGGGCAAAGACCCAGAAGGTGGAAATCTGCGGCCAGACCGGCGCACCCGTCGCGGAGCCGTCGGCGGCAATCGTCGCCACGCCCGAATAGTTCGTAAAGGTGAACAGCCGCGCGAAATCGTAGGACGGCGCGGCGATCAGGCACACGACCGCAAGTGCGATCGAGGTCGCGAAGATCAGATAACCCGAGAAGTCGGTCAGCTTTGCCGTCAGCCCGATACCCATATGGTTCACCAGTGCCTGAAGGCCGGTGATGACCACTAGGAACACGATACGGATCAATGTCGTATCGACCATGCCGAAATAGCCGCCGAAAGCACCGATGAAGAAATAATAGGTGCCGACATTGATCGCGCCGAGAACGGTAACGAGGCCGAGCAGATTGAACCATGCGGTCAGCCAGCCGGTAAAGCGGTTGCCGAGGATGGAGCCCCAGTGATAGAGCCCGCCTGCGGTTGGATAGGCCGAGCTGATCTGCGCCATTGCAACGGCGAAGACCAGCGAAATGAAGCATCCGACCGGCCAGCCAATGCCGATCGCGGCACCGCCTGCACCTGACGTTGCCTGGGCGAGCGAATTGATGCCGCCCGAAAGAATGCAAATGATGGAAAAGGATACGGCAAAGTTCGAGAACGAACTCATGCGCCGCTCCAGCTCCTGGGCATAGCCCATGGAGTGCAGAATGTGCACGTCCTGCTTCTTGTCTAACTCTGTGTAATCAGACATGTCATTCCCCCTAAAACCCGATCGCCCACGGAATTGCGGGCCACCATGTGCCACATGCGCCGTTGGCTTTTGCCATACGGCCCGATTGCAGTTGAACTGCTCCCCGGGGTCTTTTCTTTCTATGCTCAGGCTTCCAGACTGCTCTGGATAAGTCCTGTTAGATAATCGGCCACGACCCCTTGGCCGATGTCATCTCCGATGAGGTCGTTGCGGACCTCGATCATAACGTTATGCAAGCTATTGGCGAGCCCATGCAGCTTGAGCGTATGGGTCACGCCATCTTCCGGCCCGTAAGGCTGGTTTCGTTCAGTACGATAGAGCGGCGCGTGGGCCGCCGCATCAAGCATGCGATCCGCCAGCCAGCGGTCTTCATCGTGCAAAATACCGAGCTCCACTGCCCGCTGCTTGCCGTTGTACACAGGCGTAAAACTGTGAACCGTCACAAGTACCGTTTTTTGCGCCCTCACCGCCCGCTCTTTCAGGAGAGCGCGAATGCGGTCATGGAACGGCACATAAAGAGCATCTGTGCGTGCCTGCCGATCGGCGGCTTGCAGATGCTGGTTGCCGGGGATCGTGTAGATCTCGCTGATTTCCGGCATGGCGCCCGGGCTTTCCGGTGGACGGTTGCAATCGTAGACCAAACGCGAGAAGCATTGGTAAACCAGCGTTGCATCGAGGCTGTCGGACATCTTCCTGGCGACAGCCAGCGCACCTGGGTCCCAGGCGATATGGCTGGAAAGCGCTTCGGCTGAAAGGCCGAGATCGCCGAAATACTGGGGCAATGTGCGCGAAGCATGTTCGCAGATAATCAAAACCGCGCTTTTTCCGTCCGGTCGTTCGACCGCGACGCAATCGCCATCGGCTTCCGTCAGAATGCCTTGCCCGACAAGCATTAAGGCGCCCTACCCCTCTTAATAAAATCTTTATAAGAAAAGAATTCTTCAGGTTTCGGCGACTGTCAACTAGGGACTGAAATTATTTCTTCATTTGTGACATTGACTCGAAATGTGACAGCGTAGTTATATTCATTTCAGGAGCTTGGCATCAGACCGGCCCGGGGAGCAAAATCGAGTGAGCAATGCGTCGAAAACAGTTTCGGACGTAATCAATGCCCAATTTGACGCGCTGACACGCGCCGAGAAGCAGCTCGCCAAGAGCCTGCTCGACAACTATCCCGTTTCGGGATTGGGCAGCATTACGACGGTTGCCGAAAATGCGCGGGTGTCCACGCCGACCGTGGCGCGCATGGTGCAGAAACTCGGTTTCAAAGGCTATCCGGACTTTCAGTCGCGCCTCCACCAGGAGGTCGAGGCAACCATCTCAAATCCGCTTACGAAGCATGATCGCTGGGCATCCAATGCTCCCGGTACACATATTCTCAATCGCTTCGCAGATGCCATTATGAGCAATCTCCGTCAGACGCTCGCCGACATCGATGCGGCAACTTTCGATAGCGTCGCTGCGCTGCTGTCGGAGCACAAACGTGGGCTTTATTTCGTCGGCGGACGCATCACCGGCGCGCTTGCCGAATATTTCTTCACCCATATGCAAGTCATCCGTCCGAACACGACCTTGCTCTCCTCCAATTCCAGTTCCTGGCCGCAATATGTTCTGAACATGAACCCCGGCGACCTACTCGTGATCTTCGATATCAGACGCTACGAGCAGGAAATGGTCAGCCTCGCCGCCGCCGCTCGCCGCAGCGGAGCCGAGATCATCGTCTTCACCGACCAATGGGCGACCCCTGCCGTTAAATATGCAAAACACACTTTTCGCGTGCAAATCGAAGCACCTTCGGCCTGGGATTCCTCTGTCGTCACCCTCTTCATCATCGAGGCCTTGATCGAAGCCGTGCAAAGCTCGACCTGGGACGAGACGAGTGAACGCATGAAAACGCTCGAAGGGCTGTTCGAACAAACAAGGCTGTTTCGCAAGCTAGGTTGGGAGGGAAGGAAAGTATAAAATACACGCTGAGGATCGGCCAGCAAAACAGAGCCCGTCATCATCGGCGGATAAAAGTAAATCGCCGGTGTTTTCGGAAGACGCAACCCATTGGAACCCGTCACACAACCTTCATGCAACGTCATTAACAGCAACGCCAGACACTGAAAACCCAAAAGGAGGAATACCAGTGATCTCGAAAATTCATCGTCTTCTGACGCTCTCCACTGCGATGCTCGTCGCTTCGACTGCAATCGCTGCTGCTGAACCGAGCGCAGACCTCATTGCCGCCGCCAAGAAGGAAGGCACGCTGACCACCATCGCTCTGCCCCATAACTGGTGCGGTTACGGCGACCTAATCGCTGCTTTCAAGGCGAAATACAGCATCGACGTCAACGAACTGAACCCGGACGCTGGGTCGGGCGATGAAGTTGAAGCCATCCGCGCCAACAAGGGCAACACCGGCCCGCAGGCTCCCGACGTGATCGACGTTGGTCTCTCCTTCGGCCCGACCGCCAAGAAGGACGGCCTGCTGCAGCCTTACAAAGTCTCCACCTGGGACTCGATCCCCGACAGCGCCAAGGATGCTGACGGTTTCTGGTATGGCGACTATTACGGCGTTCTCTCCTTCGTCGTAAACAAAGACGTCGTAAAGAACCCGCCGAAGGACTGGGCTGACCTGCAGAAGCCGGAATACGCGAACACCGTTTCCCTCGCTGGCGACCCGCGCACCTCGAACCAAGCCGTTCAGGCCGTTTACGCTGCTGGTCTCGCCGCTGGCGAGAAGGATGCAACCAAGGTTGGTGACGCTGGCCTGAAGTACTTCGCCCAGCTCAACAAGGCCGGCAACTTCGTTCCGATCATCGGCAAGTCCGCTTCGCTCGCTCAGGGCTCTACCCCGATCGTCGTCGCCTGGGACTATAACGGCCTCGCATGGCGCGACAGCCTGAACGGCAACCCGCCGGTTGACGTCACCGTTCCGGCTTCGGGCGTTATCGCCGGCGTCTACGTTCAGGCGATCTCGGCTTTCGCTCCGCACCCGAACGCCGCCAAGCTCTGGATGGAATTCCTTTATTCCGACGAAGGCCAGATCGGCTGGCTGAAGGGCTATTGCCACCCGATCCGCTTCAACGACCTGGCGAAGAACAAGAAGGTTCCTCAGGAACTTCTCGACAAGCTGCCGCCGGCTGCCGCCTACGAAAAAGCCGTCTTCCCGACGCTCCAAGAGCAGGATGCCGGCAAGGGCGTCATCACCAAGCAGTGGGACAGCGTCGTCGGTTCGAACGTTCAGTAATCTGACTTAACCTAGCCTCCCCGTTTCGGCGGGGAGGTTTTCCGTTTTCCGACGCCGCAAATTGGGTCCCTCATGAGCACCGTCACAACATCAACGATCAGCACCGCACCTGTGATCAGCAAGCGTGTCGTCGTCGATTGGCTGGGCATTGCCCCCTTCGCGATCTTCACCCTGTTGTTCCTGATTATCCCGACGCTCTATCTCGTCATGGGCGCGTTTCTGACGCCGGACGGAAGCTTCACGCTCAAGAACCTCGGCGACCTGTTCACGCCGACCATCCTGAGCGCCTATTGGATCAGCATCAAAATCTCGGTCGCTTCGGCGCTCGGCGGCGCTATCATCGGTTTTTATCTTGCCTGGGCGCTCGTCCTCGGTGGTCTCCCCTCCTGGATCCGCAATGCCTTTCTGACGTTCTCCGGTGTCGCTTCCAATTTCGCAGGCGTGCCGTTGGCTTTCTCTTTCATCGCAACGCTGGGCCGCCAGGGGCTCGTCACGATATTGCTCGCCCATTTCGGTTTGAATCTTTACTCTGCCGGCTTCAATCTTCTGAGCTTCTTCGGTCTGACCATCACCTACATGTATTTCCAGATTCCGCTGATGGTGTTGATCATCACGCCGGCACTGGATGGCATGAAGAGGGAATGGCGCGAAGCTGCCTCTATTCTCGGCGCCACCAACAGGCAATATTGGTTGATGGTCGCCCTGCCGATCCTTTGGCCCAGCCTGCTTGGCACGACGCTGCTGCTGTTCGCCAACTCTTTCGGCGCCATCGCAACCGCGATCGCACTCACCGGCAGCTCGCTGAATATCGTTCCGATCGTTCTCTACGCGCAGATCCGCGGCGATGTCCTCCACAATGCCAATCTCGGCTATGCCCTGGCGCTCGGTATGATCGTCATCACAGGTATTTCAAACGTCATCTATATCATGATGCGCATGCGCGCTGAACGGTGGCAAAAATGAAGCTGCAGAAATTCTTTGCCTGGATCGCGGTCGCCATCGGCGTCATCTATTTCTTCGTACCGCTCATCGGTACGCTGGAATTTTCGCTGCGCATGCGGCGCGACGTTTATAGCTTCGACGCCTATAGGTCGGTCTTTTCAGACTTGGGCTTCCTGACTGCCTTCGGCTTCTCCATGCTGATGGCGCTGCTGACCATTATCTTCGGCATGCTGCTCGTCGTGCCGACGGCCTATTGGGTCCGCCTGCGTTTGCCGCAGATCCGTCCCGTCGTCGAATTCGTCACGCTGATGCCGCTCGTCATCCCGGCCATCGTTATCGTCTTCGGCTATCTCCGCCTTTATAATTCGTCGTCGATCCTGCCGCTGACCGGCTACAACCAGACGACGAACCTCCTGCTCGTCTGCTCCTACATTGTATTGTCGCTGCCTTATATGTACCGTTCGGTGGATACGGCTATGCGCACCATCGACGTCGGCACACTGACGGAGGCGGCGGAAAGCCTGGGTGCAAAATGGACGACGATCATGTTCCGGTGCATCTTCCCGAATGTAATGAGCGGTGTGCTTTCTGGCGCCTTCATCACGCTTGCGATCGTCATGGGTGAATTCACCATGGCGTCGCTGCTCAACCGTCCGGCCTTCGGGCCTTATATGCAGCTTATCGGCGCCAACAAGGCTTATGAGCCGTCGGCGCTGGCGATCATCGCGCTCGCTGTAACCTGGCTCAGCATGGGCCTGCTCCAGCTCGTTTCCCGCTTTTCCAAATCCGCTCCGATTAAGGCGTAAGGCTTCACACCATGGCTTTTCTCGAACTCACACACATCAAAAAATCCTTCGGCGAGGTCCAGGTCGTTCACGACTTCACCATGCACATCGAGAAGGGAGAGTTCATCTCCTTCCTCGGACCCTCCGGCTGCGGCAAGACGACGGTGCTGCGGATGATTGCCGGCTTCGAAAGTCCGACAGCCGGCATGCTGACGATTAACGGCAAGGACCAGCGTCCGCTGAAGCCGAACCAGCGCAATATCGGCATGGTGTTCCAGGCCTACGCACTGTTCCCGAACATGACCGTGCATGACAATGTCGCCTTCGGCCTCAAGGTCGCTGGTGTCGCCAAGCCCGAGATCGACAAGCGCGTCAAGGAAATGCTCGGGCTGATCAAGCTCGATCATCTCGCCGGCCGCTATCCCTTCCAGATGTCCGGCGGTCAGCAGCAGCGCGTGGCGCTCGCGCGCGCCATCGCCGTCAAGCCGCAGGTCCTGCTGCTTGACGAACCGCTCTCGGCGCTGGACGCCAAGATCCGCGTTTCGCTGCGCGAAGAAATCCGCGCCATCCAGCAGCAGCTCGGCATCACTACCGTTTTCGTGACACACGACCAGGAAGAAGCGCTGTCGATTTCCGACCGCATCGTCGTCATGAATGCCGGCCGCGCCGATCAGATCGGCACGCCCTTCGAAATCTACAACAGGCCCGCCACCCGCTTCGTCGCCTCCTTTGTCGGCACGTTGAACCTCATCGAGGGCAAGGTCGTCGACCCGGACAACAACCGCATCATGATTGGCGATCAGGGTGTAACCCTGAAACAATCGGTCACCGCCTACAAGCCCGGCGACACCGTGTCGTTGGCGCTGCGTCCGGAAGCCGGCTCGCTGGCAGAATCGGCCAAGGGCGACACTGCCTTGACCGGTGAAGTCTCCTCGGCTCACTTCCTGGGTTCGGTCATCCGCACGCGCATGAATGTCGGTGGCAATACCATCTCCTTCGACATGTTCAACAGCCCGGGCATGATGCCTCCCAGCGTCGGCGAAAGGGTCACGCTGCGTTTCGCCTCCTCCGATCTGCTGGTCATTCAGGACTGATCGACGGAACAATTGGACAGATTTTTCGCAAGCGCCGGGTAAATCGCCCGGCGTTTTTCTTTGATTTCTGTTGCACCGCATCTATAGTCCAGCCGTTCTCAGGGCGGGGTGCAATTCCCCACCGGCGGTATGGAGACTGGTCTCCGAGCCCGCGAGCGCCTTTCGGTTCTACCGGAAGGGTCAGCAGATCCGGTGAGAGGCCGGAGCCGACGGTACAGTCCGGATGGAAGAGAGCAAGCCAGGTCGAAGGCTCCTTCGCGCAGGGGGCTTCTGCGACCTTGCGTGTTCGCCCAAGGGATATTGAGTTAAACCCTTGAAAGGCAAAATTAATGACCATTTCCATTTCGACACAGCCGGGCCGCATAGCGTTGATCCGGGCCCGCTGGCATGCCGACATTGTCGATCAGTGCGTCGATTCCTTCGTTGCCGAATGGCAGAAGACCGAAGGCGCCTCCCCCATCGATATTTTCGATGTGCCCGGTGCCTTGGAAATCCCGCTGCACGCGCAGACGCTCGCCCGCAATGGCCGCTATAGCGCGATCATCGCGACCGCTTTCGTCGTAGACGGCGGCATCTACCGCCACGATTTCGTTGCCGACACTGTTCTCGATGCCATGATGCGCGTGCAACTGGATACCGGCGTTCCGATTCTCTCCACCGTGCTGACGCCGCATCACTTCCAGGAGTCGGAAGCGCATATTCATTTCTTCAAGCAGCATTTCGTCATTAAGGGTCAGGAAGTCGCAAACGCCTGCCGACAGATTCTCAGCGAACGCGCCAAGCTGCTGCCATCGGTGACTGTCTGAGTTAAGATGATGGAGGCGGCAAAGGCTCGCCTCCATTTCTCCGGCAAGGAGCATCGCATGACCGTCCTGCGAATTGTGTCCAATCTGCATGCCGCCGATCCCGCCAGCGCTCAGGTCTTCTATGGCGACCTGCTCGGCTTGGACATCGTCATGGACCACGGCTGGATCATGACCTTCGCCTCGAAGGCGCAGACCGTGCCGCAGATCAGCATAGCCAGCAAAGGTGGCTCGGGCACGATCGTGCCCGATCTTTCGATCGAGGTCGACGATGTCGACGAGATCTATCAGCGCGCCCGATCGATGCAGTTCGAGATCGTCTACGATCTGAACGATGAACCCTGGGGCGTTCGTCGCTTTTATGTCCGCGATCCCTTCGGCAAGATCGTGAATATCCTGTCACATCGATAAGCCGCTCATCCCAAATCGACCTTGAAGGTCACCCGCTCCGCCGACCATAGTGTCTCGGCATAGGCAATGGGCACGCCGGCACTATCGACATCCACTTTGAGGATGACCAATACCGGCGCCGATTTCGGCTGCCGCAACAGTCGTGCCTCTTCGGCGCTCGGCATGCGCGCCTCGATCTCGGTCGACAAGCGCACATAGTCGTGAACGCCGTAGCTCGCGAGGGCCGCGCTAATGGTCTGATATTGCAGCCTCGCTCTATCGAAATCAGGAAAGCGGTCGGCCGGATAATAGCTGTCGCCGAGTTCGACGGGAACATCGTCTGCCGTCATCACGCCGCGGCGGTGGATGACCGGAGCGCCGGACGCCAGCTTCAGCCGTGCCGCAACACGCTCCGACGCTGCAACGACCTCGTGGATCAATAGCTCGCCGCCAGGCTCGAAACCCTGCTCGATCAGATTCTTGGAGAACCGCGTCTTCTTCGAGAGCATATAGTCGAGAGCCCCTCGGTGCACGAAGGTCCCCCGCCCCTGCTCGGCGCGCACCAGCCCCCGCTGTTCCAGATGGCCGAGTGCCTGGCGGACAGTGAAGCGGCTGACGCCGAAGCGTTCCATAAGCTCCGGTTCGGTCGGCAATTTGGCACCCGCAGCGAAGGTCCCGGCGGCGATATCAGCCGCCAGGATTTCGCCGATCTGATGCCAGAGAGCGCTGCCGCTCTTACGATCGATCGTCTCCATATCAGACGCGCTTTTCGAGCCGGAACAATAGCTTGTATTCGGCGGGATAGGCGAGCGCATCGAGGATGCTGGGATAATATTTGCGATCCTTTGCGCCGCTGACGAAGCCGTTGTAGCCGAAGCGCCGGACGGAGACATTGAATCCTGCGGCAACAAAGGCGTCGATATAGTCCTGCGGGGAGCGATCCTGGACCGGCGCATTGCTGTTGCCGCCGATCAACTCGCGCCATTTCGGCCAAAGCGGCATCTCGTTGTGGCAACCGGTGACGGCGTAATAGATACCGCCGTTGCGCATGACCTCGAACATCTGCTCGGCATGCCGCTTCAATTCCGGCAGGAGATAGACGACCTCATAGCTGAAAGCGACATCGAAGCTGTCGGCAAAAGGCGAAAGATCAGTGGTTACATGAAATTCCAGCGGCACGTTGCCCTTTGCTGCGACAGCCGCCGCAACCGATTCCGAGGCGATGTCGATGCCGACGCCGCGGCGGAACGGCCGCATCGCGTGAAGCAGCCGCAGGAAGCCGCCGCGGTTGCAGCCGAAATCCAGCACTGTCTTCGACGAAAAGTCCCGTTCGGGCAGGGTTTCGATGAAATGCCGCCAAAGCGGACTATGAGACTCCGCCATCGCGATGTCCCCATTCGGTTCGGTATGCCACGTTGCGTAGGTGGTTGCTGCGTTTGTCATCATGCGCTCGCTGTTGGAGTGGACTGAGCGAGCAATAAAGCAGCCCTGTGACAGACATATGAATTCGTCCGGACGACTGGACTATCTCGTGCCGTCGCTGGACAAATAAAAAGAGGGCCCCGCCGAAGCAGAGCCCTCTTCAATTTGCTAAATCCCAAGGCCTACGCCCGAATGGCCTGATCATTCTCGTCGAAGCGATGCATATGCCCCGTGTCCGGTGTGGCATAGACCGTATCGTCCGGTTCATATTTGTGTTCGCCGAAAAGGCGGACAGTCAGAAGGCCGGTCTGGTCGGATTCGAGATAGATGATCGTATCGGCGCCAAGGTGTTCGACATGGATGACCTTGGCCGCCCAGGTGCCTTGTTCGCGTGACAATGTGATGTGCTCGGGGCGGATGCCGACGATCTTGGCACCGCTCTGTTCGAGCTTTTCCGCCGGGATGAAATTCATCTGCGGCGAACCGATGAAGCCGGCGACGAAGATATTCGCGGGGCGATTATAAAGCTCCATCGGCGAACCGATCTGCTCGATGGCGCCCGCATTCATCACGACGATCTTGTCGGCCAGCGTCATGGCCTCGACCTGATCGTGGGTGACGTAGATCATCGTGGCCCTCAGGCTGCGATGCAGGCGGGCGATTTCGAGGCGGGTCTGAACGCGCAATGCCGCATCGAGGTTCGACAGTGGTTCATCGAACAGGAAGAGTTCCGGTTCCCGCACGATGGCGCGACCAATGGCGACACGCTGGCGCTGTCCGCCGGACAGCTCCGCCGGGCGGCGGGCGAGATAGGGCGCCAGCGAAAGCATGCTCGACGCCTTCTCCACACGGTTGTCGATTTCATCCTTGGCGGTGCCGGCCTGCTTCAGGCCAAGGCCCATATTGTCCTTCACCGTTAGATGCGGATAGAGCGCATAGGACTGGAACACCATGGAAATGCCGCGCTTGGCGGGCGGCGTCACCGTCACGTCCGTACCGTTGATCAGGACTGCGCCCGAGGTCACATCCTCCAGGCCGGCAATGCTGCGCAGAAGGGTCGACTTGCCGCAGCCGGAAGGGCCGACGAAAATGACGAACTCGCCATCCTTCACCTCGAGGTCGATGCCCTTCAGCACATCATGCGTACCATAGGCCTTACGAATGGATTTCAGTTGAAGCGATCCCACAGTCTCTTATCCCTTACAAATAAACGGGCTTGCCAGTGCGCACGCTCTCGTCTGCGGCGAGGCAGATGCGCAGCGATTGAACGGCGTCGGCCATATGGCGGCTGAGGTCGATATCCTCACGGATGGCCTTCAGCATGAAAGCCTGTTCGCGATCGCACAGCTCCTGATGACCCGGCTCGCCGTCCATGCGCAGATCCTGATCCGGATGGATGAACTTGCCGTTCGGGCCGGTCTCGGCGGTGTGCAGCCGGATGACAGAGGTTTTGGTGTGCGTATCGATGTCATCGGACTTGGCATTGGGATCCATGACAATCGATACCGCGCCGTTCGGCGACATCACATCCTTCACGAAGAAGGCGGTTTCGGAAATCATCGGCCCCCAGGCGGCCTCGTACCAGCCGACCGAACCATCTTCATAGATCACCTGCAGATGGCCGTAATTGTACATATCCGGCGCGATCTCGTTCGACAGGCGCAGGCCCATGCCGCGCACTTCGACGGGCTTGGCGTCGGTGATCTGGCACATGACGTCGACATAATGCACGCCGCAATCGACGATCGGAGGCGTCGTGCGCATCAGCGCCTTATGCGTCTCCCAGGTCGGTCCGCTCGACTGCTGATTCAGGTTCATGCGGAAGACATAAGGACCGCCGAGCTTGCGCGCTTCGGCAATCAGCCGCATCCAGGACGGATGGTGGCGCAGGATATAGCCGATCACCAGCTTGCGGCCGGCTTTCTTGGCCGCGGCCACGACCCGCTCGGCATCCTCGACGGTCATCGCCAGCGGCTTTTCGACGAAGACGTCGCAGCCCGCCTCGAAAGCCATGACGGCATAGTCCGCGTGGCTGTCGGAATAGGTGTTGATCGAGCAGAGATCGGGCTTCAAGTCTTTCAGCGCCGTCTCAAAATCAGGATGGATCGTATAACCCTCTAGCTCGTCGGCCAGCTTCGGCTTCGAGCGATTGACGAGGCCAACAATCTCGAAACCGGGATTGTTGTGATAGGCAAGTGCATGGCTGCGGCCCATGTTGCCAAGGCCGGCAACCAAGACGCGGATCGGCTTATGGGATGAGCTCACTTGACTGCTCCGGAAGTAATGCCGCGAATGAGTTGGCGGGAGAAGATGACGTACAGGATGAGGATCGGCAGGATGGCGAGCGTCAGCGCCGCCAGGACCGCATTCCAGTTGGTGACGAATTGGCCGATGAAAATCTGCGATCCGAGCGTCACCGTCTTGGTCGCCTCGCTGGGCGCCAGGATCAGCGGGAACCACAGGTCGTTCCAGATCGGGATCATGGTGAAGACCGCAACCGTCGCCATGGCTGGACGGATGAGCGGCAGCACGAGGCGGAAGAAAATCGCATATTCGCTGAGCCCATCGATGCGGCCCGCATTCTTCAGATCATCGGAGACGGTCCGCATGAATTCAGACAGGATGAAGATAGCGAGCGGCAGACCCTGCGCGGTGTAGACGAGGATCAGCGAGGTCAGCGTATTGACCAAGCCGGCGGCGACCATGCCCTGCAGGATCGCCACCGTGCCGAGGCGGATCGGGATCATGATGCCGATCGCAAGATAAAGCCCCATGACCGTATTGCCGCGGAAGCGGTATTCCGACAACGCGAAGGCGGCCATGGCGCCGAACAGCAGGGTCAGAACGATCGAGACGATCGTCACGATAAAGCTGTTCTCGAAATAGGTCAAAAAATCGCCCTGCTTAAGAACAGTCTGATAACCGATCAGGCTGAAGCTGGAGGGCGTCGGGACACTCAAGGGCGCACGGAAGATCGAGGCGCGATCCTTGAAGGAATTGATGATCGTTAGGAACACCGGGAAAACGGCAAGCAACGTGTAGGCGATCAACGCCAGATGCACGAGGCTGGAGCGGACAAGGGAAGTGCGTGCCTTGGACATGGTCGCCTCGCCTCAGAACTGGTAGCGGCGGATGCGCCGCTGGATGATGAAAAGATAAAAGGAGACGCCGGCGAGAATGATCAGGAACATCACCGTCGCGATCGTCGCGCCCATCGAGCGGTCGCCGAGCTGTAGCTGGAAGCCGAAGAAGACGCGGTAGAGCAGCGTGCCGAGGATATCGGTGGAACCGTCCGGTCCCGCCAAAGCGCCCTGCACGGTGTAGACGAGGTCGAATGCGTTGAAATTGCCGACGAAGGTCAGGATCGAGATGATGCCGATCGCCGGCAGCACCAGCGGCAGCTTGATCTTCCAGAACTGGCTCCAGCCGGTAATGCCATCGCACTCGGCCGCTTCGATGACTTCTTCAGGAATGTTCAGCAGCGCGGCATAGATCAGCATCATCGGGATGCCGACATATTGCCAGACAGAGATCAGCGCGACCGTGATGAGAGCCGTGCCCGGCTTGCCGAGCCAAGGGGCGAAGAACGACTTGAGGCCGACAAGGCCCATCAAATCGGGCGCCACCCCCCAGAGCGGCGACAATATGAGTTTCCAGATGAAACCGACGATAACGAAGGAAAGCAGCGTCGGCAGAAACATGGCAGTGCGATAGAAGGCGACGAAGCGCAGCTTCGGCAGCGACAGCAATGCGGCGAGCGCGACACCGATCGGGTTCTGCACGCACATGTGGATGGCAAAAAAGATCAAATTGTTGCGCAGCGCATTCCAGAAATCATGCGACCAGCGATCATCGCCGAACAACACTTTGAAATTGTTGAGGCCCACGAACGTCGACTGGTTATCGACGACGTTATACAGCGACAGCCGCAATGTCTCGATCAGAGGCAGGATCATAACCGCCGTGTAGACGATGAAGGCCGGAAGAAGAAAAACGAAGATATGCCAACGCATCTGGCGCTTGATCGGGGCCGCATCGAAAGCGGCTGATATATCGGCTTCGTTCATGGCTTTCTGCCTGTTTGTATTGGCTGCTCATTAGGGCGGCAGCGCAAATGTTCAAATTCGCCCGCTGTTCCGGCTCTTCAGCCAAAGTGGAGAAACGATATCGGGCGCGGGCGACTTGGTGTCGCAACAACAGCCGCTCGCGGCTCATCGGCGCAGGAAATAACGATGGCGCCTCACACACTTAGCTCCCAAAAGCGGGAAAGTGGCGACCGACGGCCTCCGTCCTTCTTCCAATCGCATCCATCGGCTGTGGAATGAGGTGAGGAGCCATGAGGCCCCTCACCCGATTTGGGTCAAAGCCGGATTACTTGGCCGGCTTGTACCACTTGTCGAGGCCGTCCTGCAGCTTCTTGGCAGCGGCTTCCGGCGTATCCGTGCCGTTGATCACGTTGGCGGATTCCGTCCAGGTTTCGTTTTCCAGGTTCGGCGTGCCGCGCGACAGGATCTGGTAAGTCGAACGAACCGTCGACTTGTGATTGTCGCGCCAGGAAACGAATTCCTGAGCGAGCGGATCGGTCATCTTTACAGGATGCGAATTCAGGCTGAAGAAGCCCGGCAACGCATTGGCGTAGATGTTGGCGAACTCATCGGAAGCAACCCAGCTCAGGAACTTCTTGGCTTCGTCCGGATGCTTGCTCTTGGCGTTCAGGCCGACACCGATATCCGGATGGTCGGAGATGTAAGCCGTGTCGCCAGCCTTTGCGACCGGCGGCGGGAAGGCGCCCATCTTGAACTGAGCCTGCGTGTTGAACAGCGCGATTTCCCACGAACCCGCGGGGTAGATGGCAGCCTTGCCGAGCGTGAAGAGGTTCTGGCTGTCAGAATAGCTCTGGGCTTCGAAGCCATCGCCGAGATAAGGCTTCCACTTTGCCAGTTCCTTGAAAGGATCGACCCAGGGAGCATCCGTGAGCTTCTCCTTGCCGGAGATCAGAGCCAAGCGGCCGTCTTCGCCCTTCCAGTAGTTCGGGCCGATGTTCTGGTAGCCCATGGTCGCAGCTTCCCAGAGATCCTTTGTGCCCATGGCCATCGGGATATAGGTCCCGTCAGCCTTGAGCTTGTCGAGCAGCGCGAAGAATTCGTCACGAGTCGCCGGAACCTTGAGGCCGAGCTTGTCGAAGGCGTCCTTGTTGTAGATGAAGCCGTGGATGACCGAAGCCATTGGCACGCAGAAGGTCGACTTGCCGTTGTCCGTAGTCCAGGCAGCCTTGGCGACGGCCGAGAAGTTGTCCATGCCCGGCAGCGTCGTCAGGTCGGTCAACTGCTTCTTATTGAAGAGGTCCAGCGAAGCGTCGAACGGACGGCAGGTGATGATGTCACCGGCAGAACCGGCCTCAAGCTTGGCGTTCAGCGATGCGTTGTACTCGGTCGGAGCCGTCGGCGAGAAAACGATCTTGATGCCAGGGTTCTTGGCTTCAAAAGCCGGGATAATCTTCTCCTGCCAAATCTGCAGGTCGTCGTTGCGCCAGCTTTCAACCGTCAGCGTCACGTCCGCCGCATGCGCGAAGCCGACCGAGGTCAGCAGGCTGGATGCGAGGAGCAAGCCTTTCAGAACATTGTTTTTCATTTCCCTCTCCTGTTTAAGCGCCCGGAATAAGGCACTGTTCTCGATCTGAAATCCGCCGGCCATATGAGAAAACAGCCAACGCTCCACAAGGACCGCCAACATTGCCGGCCCCAAATGCAAAGGGCACGCAAGGCACTATGCCTGATCGGCCCGACCAATCGTGACCCCCGGACGTTCGGCCAAGGACACATAACTCAACACAGGGGAAATTCGCGACGAACGCCGTCGCGTAGATTCTTTTGATCCACGCGGCTCCTGACAACGGCAGAGGTCCGCCACCTTCTGCTAGGCCCCCGGCTATTGTTATCCTGCCGGTTTTGCCGATGCCTGTTCGAACTGTTCCCTTGAGAGAATTAAGGCCAAAAAAATACCAATTGTCCAGCCGAAATTTAACTTTTGCGCGCCAGAAAACGCGATAAAAAATTTTCCCGTTATTTTTCAGCAAGATACACCACAGAAAAAAGCCGGCCCTTGCCTATTGGTAAATGGTATTTTTTTGGTATTGTAGAAAAAACGGGGAACGAGCGGTATCCGGAGGGTGTGATGGCGGAGTTTGCGATCGGTATTGACGGCGGGGGGACAAGCTGCCGTGCTGCTGTGACGGACAGGATGGGCAAAGTTCTCGGCAGCGGCAAGGCGGGGGCCGCCAATATCCTTTCCGATCTCGAAAACTCTTTGGTCAACATCGTCGCATCGGCGCGGCAGGCCCTTAGCGATGCCGGTCTTGATTCGGAGTTGGCTCACACACTGCCCGCGGTTGTCGGCACGGCCGGTGCCAATGTTGGTGACTATGGCAAGCACGTCGAAAAAGCCCTGCCCTTCGCAAACGTTCATGTCGTCACGGACGCGATGATTGCGCTGCAGGGCGCGCTTGGCGATGCCGACGGGATTATTGGCGCATTCGGAACGGGTTCGGTCTACAACGCCCGCCGCAACGGCATGATCTGGGGTGTCGGTGGATGGGGCTTTGTCGTCGGCGACCAGGCCAGCGGTGCGCGTCTCGGCCGCGATCTGCTGGAACGCTTGCTGCTGGCGCATGACAAGGTGCACCCACCCTCGCCGATCACCGAAAAGATCATGGCTGAATTCGAAGGCGATCCCGAACGGGTCGTCGAATTCGCGCATGTTTCCAAACCGAAGGATTTCGCGCGCTATGCGCCGATGGTCTTCGAATATGCCGACAAAGGGGATGTGGTCGCCGTCGGCATCGTCAAGACGGCGGTGAACGCCATCGCTGAAAGCCTCGATACGCTGCTCTGGCCCGAGTGCCCATCGATCTGCCTGCTCGGCGGCCTCTCGAAGGCATATCATCCCTGGCTCAATCCGCGGCATAAGACGCTTCTCACGGAGCCGAAAGGCGACGTATTGCGCGGCGCGGTCGAACTGGCGGCCAAGCTCCTCCAAAAAGACTTGGGGAGCACGCGATGACCGAGGATTTGAGCCATATCTTCTCGCCGGAACGGCTGCTTGCCGGCGGCACCGGTCCGCTCTATGTCAAGCTGCGCCGTGCGCTCGAAGACGCGGTCAAGGTTGGAACGCTGAAACACGGCGACGCCTTGCCGCCGGAACGCGATATCGCCGAATATGCAGCCGTCAGCCGCGTGACGGTACGCAAGGCGATCGACGATCTTGTGGCCGAGGGCATCCTTGTCCGTCGCCATGGCTCCGGCACTTTCGTCGCCAAGCCTGTTTCGAAAGTCGAACAGCGTCTCTCACAGTTAACGTCCTTTACCGAAGACATGGCGCGGCGCGGCATGACGGCTCGCTCCGAATGGCTGCACAAAGGCGTGCACACCCCCTCGCCCGATGAAATGATGATTCTCGGCCTTGCCGCCGGCACCAAGGTCTCCCGCCTCAGCCGTCTGCGCATTGCCGATGACCAGCCGCTCGCCATCGAACATGCCAGCGTCTCCGGCGAGTTCCTGCCTGACCCATCGACAGTGACCGCTTCGCTCTATGCCGAACTCGAAAAGCGCCAGGTCCGCCCGGTTCGTGCCGTCCAGCGCATTTCCGCAACCAACATGAAAGAGGCCGACGCCGGTCTGCTCGGCGTCCCCGTCGGGGCTGCGGGCCTGTCGATCGAACGCATCTCCTACCTCGGCTCCGGGCGCGCCGTGGAATTTACCCGTTCGCTCTACCGAGGGGACGCTTATGACTTTGTTGCGGAGCTGACGATCGGGTCGACGTAGCAATCATTCAAAAGTTTGCCTTAGCAGCAGCGTGAACTGCTGCCTCGCATCGCGTCTCCGCCTCAAATCAGATCGTCATGCCGCGTCGTCCACGGCGGCATCGCGCTTTTCCGGCATATAATTGAGCACCGGCCCGAGCCAGCGCTCCACTTCGGAAACCGGCATGCCTTTGCGGGCCGCATAGTCTTCCACCTGATCTCGTTCGACCTTGGCGACGCCGAAATAATAGGAGTCGGGATGGCCGATATAGAGACCGGAGACGGAAGAACCGGGCCACATCGCATAGCTTTCAGTCAGCTTCACGCCGGTCGCCGCTTCCGCATCGAGCAGACGGAACAGAGTCTCCTTTTCGGTGTGGTCGGGCTGGGCAGGATAGCCCGGCGCCGGGCGGATGCCGGCATAGGATTCAGTCAGCAGCTCGTCGCCACTAAGGTCTTCATCCCTAGCATAGCCCCAAAACTCACGCCGCACCCGCTCATGCATCCGCTCGGCAAAAGCCTCGGCGAAGCGGTCGGCGAGTGCCTTTACCAGAATGGACGAGTAGTCGTCATTCGCACGCTCAAAACGTTCGGCAATGGCAACTTCCTCGATGCCCGCAGTGACGACGAAGCCGCCGACGTAATCACCGGCGCCGCTCGAAACCGGCGCAACGAAATCCGACAGGGCCACGTTTCGGCGGCTATCCCGCTTCGACAATTGCTGGCGCAGCGTACAAAACGTCGCGAGCTCGTCGGCGCGTCTCTCATCGGTGAACAATCTGATATCATCGCCGACCGTGCCCGCCGGCCAGAAGCCGATGACGGCACGCGGATGGAACCATTTTTCCGCAATGATCTTTTCCAGCATGGCCCGCGCATCGGCATAGAGCTGCCGCGCCGCCTCGCCCTGTTTTTCGTCTTGGAGGATTGCCGGGAAACGGCCCTTCAACTCCCAGGTCTGGAAGAACGGCGTCCAGTCGATATAGGTGGCAAGCTCCGCCAGGTCGTAATTTTCGAACACCTTTGTTCCGAAAAACTGCGGCCTCACCGGCTTGTAATTCGCCCAATCGAGCTTCTCGGAATTCTCGCGCGCCCTTGCGATCGGCAGGCGCACTTTCTCCGCCTCGCTGCGGGCATGCGCGGCGGCGACTTTTGCATATTCGGAGCGAACGGTATCGACATAGCCCTGCTTGGCCTCCGGCGACAACAGCGCCGAGACGACACCGACGGCACGGCTGGCGTCGGTGACATAAACCGTTTGACCCTTCTCGTAGCTCGGATGGATCTTTACAGCCGTATGCACGCGGCTGGTGGTCGCGCCGCCGATCAGCAATGGAATATCGAACCCTTGCCGCTCCATTTCCGAAGCGACATGCACCATCTCGTCCAGCGACGGAGTGATCAGGCCGGAGAGGCCGATAATATCAACCTTCTCCGCGATTGCCGTTTCCAGGATCTTCATCGCCGGCACCATGACCCCGAGATCGATGATTTCGTAATTGTTGCAGGCAAGCACGACGCCGACAATGTTCTTGCCGATATCATGGACATCGCCTTTGACGGTCGCCATCAGCACCTTGCCCGAGGCCTGACGTTCACCGCCACCGCCATTGGCAAGCTTTTCCGCCTCCATAAAGGGGAGCAGCACGGCAACGGCCTGCTTCATGACGCGCGCCGACTTCACGACCTGCGGCAGGAACATCTTGCCCGAGCCGAAGAGATCGCCGACGACATTCATGCCGGCCATCAACGGGCCTTCGATGACATGCAGCGGCCGCTCGGCCTTTTGCCGCGCCTCCTCGGTGTCCGCTTCGATATAGTCGGTAATGCCGTTGACCAGCGCGTGTTCCAGCCGTTTTTCGACCGGCCATTCGCGCCAGGCGAGATCCTGCGCTTTGGCTTCGCGACCGCCGGCGCCACGAAAACGCTCGGCTATATCGAGTAACCGCTCTGTGCCATCGGGACGACGGTTGAGCACCACATCTTCGCAGGCTTCCCGCAACTCGGGATCGATGTTGTCGTAGACCGCAAGCTGGCCGGCATTGACGATGCCCATATCCATGCCCGCCTGGATGGCGTGATAGAGGAACACGGCATGCATCGCCTCGCGCACCGGTTCATTACCGCGGAAGGAGAAGGAGAGGTTCGACACGCCGCCCGAGATATGAACCAGCGGCATCGTCTGGCGGATCGTCCGCGTCGCCTCGATGAAATCGACGCCGTAGTTGTTGTGCTCCTCGATGCCGGTCGCGACCGCGAAGATATTCGGATCAAAGATAATGTCTTCTGGCGGCAGTCCCGCTTCGTCCGTCAGGAGCTTATAGGCGCGCGCGCAGATGTCGACCTTGCGCTGATAACTATCGGCCTGCCCCTGCTCGTCGAACGCCATGACGACGACCGCGGCACCGTAATTGCGCAGCAATCGGGCTTGCTTGAGAAAATTCTCTTCGCCCTCTTTCAGCGAGATCGAGTTGACGATCGGTTTGCCCTGAACGCATTTCAGGCCGGCTTCGATGATCGAGAATTTCGAACTGTCAATCATGACGGGCACGCGCGCGATATCCGGCTCGGCGGCGATCAGGTTGAGGAACTCGACCATCGCCTTTTCGGAATCGATGAGGCCTTCGTCCATGTTGATATCGATGACCTGCGCGCCGTTCTCGACCTGGTCGCGCGCAACTGCTAACGCTGCCGTGTAGTCGGCATTGGTGATCAACTTGCGGAATTTCGCCGAGCCGGTGACATTGGTGCGTTCGCCGACATTGACGAACGGAATGTCTTTGGTCAGCTCGAAGGGCTCCAGGCCGGAGAGCGACATGAACGGGCGGTGCGCCGCAAGCGGGCGCGGCGGGTATTTCGAAACCGCTTGCGCGATCGCGGCAATATGTTCCGGCGTCGAGCCGCAGCAGCCGCCGACGATGTTGACGAGACCTTCGCGCGCGAATTCCTCGATCTGCGCTGCCATCATATTAGGCGTTTCGTCATATTGGCCGAACTCGTTCGGAAGGCCGGCATTGGGATAAGCGCAAACGAAGGTATCGGCAACAGCCGAAAGCTCCTGCAGATGCGGCCGCATGGCATTGGCGCCGAGGGCACAATTGAGACCGATGGTGAAGGGATTGGCATGCCGCACCGAGTTCCAGAAGGCCGACGGCGTCTGGCCGGAGAGCGTCCGGCCGGAAAGATCGGTGATCGTTCCCGAGATCATCACCGGCAGGCGGACGCCTTTTGCTTCGAATCGCTCCTCGCAGGCGAAAATCGCCGCCTTGGCGTTCACCGTATCGAAGATGGTTTCGATCAGGATGATATCGGCGCCGCCGTCGATCAGGCCGTCGATCTGCTCGCCATAGGCCAGACGCAAATCATCAAAGCTCACTGCGCGATAGCCGGGACTATTGACATCGGGGGAAATTGAAGCGGTACGGTTGGTCGGGCCGATTGCGCCAGCTACAAAACGGCGCCTTCCGTCCTCGCGTTCAGCACGGATTGCCGCCCGGCGGGCAACGGCCGCACCCTCCTTGTTGAGATCGTAGACCGCGCCCTCCATCTGATAATCGGCCTGGGCAATGCGGGTCGAAGAGAAGGTATTGGTCTCCAGAATATCCGCCCCGGCTTTGGCGTAGCGGTAATGAATTTCCTCGATCGCGCCGGGCTGGGTGAGAATGAGAAGGTCGTTATTGCCCTTCTGATGACAGGCGCAGCCAATGAAGCGATCGCCGCGGAAATGATCCTCATCGAAGCCCAGCCCTTGGATCTGCGTGCCCATAGCGCCGTCAAGCACAAGGATTCGCTCGCTCGCTGCCTGCTTCAGGGCCGCGAACACTTCGCGATCATCGCGTTTCGCTGTTTTTGAGCCAAAAAGATTGTCAAACATAAGCGAACTCCATTGGCCTGATTGCGACTTCGCATTCAGATCACATAAAGATATCTTTATGTCAACATATCTATATCTTCGCGAGACGGGATGCAAGGATAATGCCGCTCTGGTTTGTCTCCCAAAAATTATCGAGGGGACTCCGCTTCGTTCGGGCGCGGACGCTACAGGTCGATTAAAGCCATGACAGCACTTTAAGGCGGCGCTATAGGGCTTATGGCAAAGAGTCTTGGGAGGATAGCATGAGCATACAGCGTGAAGCGGCAGCACTCGGCAACTGGAGCTCGCGGGCATATCACCGCCGCTGGTTGCTTGATCAGGCTGATGGGCTTTTCGATTTCTTCCAGTATCGCGGCATCAATCCCAAGGGGGGATTCTACGATATGGACGACGCAGGCGGGCCGCTCGATGCAGTCAATCCCGTGCGGGGAATTCATTCGACCGCACGCATGGTTCATTGCTTCTCGATCGCCTCGCTGCTCGGCCGTCCCGGCTCCGAGGATATCGTCGATCACGGCATGGACTATCTCTGGAAACATCACCGCGATGCCACCCATGGCGGCTATGTCTGGTCGCTCAACAATGACGGCCCCGTCGATGCCAGCAAGCAAGGCTATGGCCACGCCTTCGTGCTACTCGCGGCCTCGTCTGCAAAGACCATCGGCCATCCGCTCGCCGACGGTATGCTTGCCGATGTTACCGAAATTCTGAACACGAAATTCTGGGAAGAAAAACACGGCGCCATCGCGGAAGAGTTCAACCAGGATTGGTCGCCGATCGACGGCGGCAGCTATCGCGGCCAGAATTCCAATATGCATTTGACCGAAGCGCTGATGGCGGCCTTCGAGGCGACTGGCGACAAAACGTACCTCGATAAAGCCGAGAGCATCGCCGATCTCGTCATCCGCCGCTCGGCAGGATCCGTTGGTTGGCGCGTTGCCGAGCATTTTGCTACCGACTGGTCGCTGGACAAGGACTATCGCGGCAACGAGATGTTCCGCCCCTCGGGCACGACGCCCGGCCACTGGCTGGAATGGGCGCGCCTTATCCTGCAGCTCTGGTCTCTCGGCGGCGAGCAGCACGACTGGATGCCGGACGCCGCCAGGGGTCTGTTCTCCCAATCGATGTCACTAGGTTGGGACAGCGACAAAGGCGGCTTCTTCTATACGCTCGATTGGGCTGATGTGCCGGCCAAACGCAACAAGCTCTGGTGGCCGGCATGCGAGGGCGCCGGTGCGGCGCACTATCTCAACGAACACGTGCCGAGCGATTTCCACGAGGAGAGCTATCGCAAGATCTGGGGCACCATCGGCCGCCACTTCATCGACCACAAAAACGGCGGCTGGCATGAGGAGCTAACGGAAGACTTGGCTCCCGCCCATACGATTTTCCCGGGCAAGGGCGATATTTATCACGCCCTACAGGCCTGCCTCATCCCTCTCTTCCCTGCAACGGGCAGCCTGACCAAAGTCATCGCCGAGGCTGGCGGCAAAATCTGAGATGAAAGGCGGCGTCCGCTAAGCCGGACGCCGCGATCCTCTCTTATGACAGGCTGAGATTGTGCAGTTCGTGGCCAAGCGTCAGCGCCAGAGCCTCGACGACAAGATTGTGGTCTTCACGCTGCGGAAGTCCCGACACGGTGACCGCGCCGATGCAACCCGTGCCGTGGACGAAGATCGGAAAACTGCCGCCGGATGCAGCATAGTCGGCGCTCGAAAGCCCGTTGTCCTCAATACTTTTGCCTTGCTGTTCCAGCCGCAGGGTGCTCGCATAACTGCTGCGAAAATAGCGCAATACCATATTACGCTTACGGCGGATCCAGTTGGAATTATCCGGCGTGGAACCGGGTAGCGCGATGTAGAAGACCGGCATAGAATGCAGCGTGATATCGATCGCGACACCCAAATTGCGTTCGCTGGCAAGATCGTGCAGCAACTTGCCAAGCACCCAGGCGGTCGAAAGATCGAAAGCATCGAAGCGCAGCGTCTCCTCCTGTAGCGCGATGCGGCTGAGGTCGTGTTCGATCGTCATGAAAATCCTTCCTCCGAAATTGGCCGGCTTATCAAACGCGAACGAGATGATTTGTCCACTTATCTCTTCGGTATGTCGAAGCCGAGCCGCCATTTTTGGCCGAGCATAAGATCGTATTCCTCAGGCTCGAACGCTTCGAATCCACCGCCCGGATAGAAGGTCAGCTCCCCGACATAGACCCAATCGGCCGCGGCATAGAGATCGACGCGGACGAAATCGATATCGCGAGCGATCGTCTCGGCAATATGAATCATCTCGTCGAGCCGCGGCGGGCGAGCCACTTCGCCGGGATAGAGGCTGAGATAGTCCGGATCGTAGAACGGCAATTTCTGCCAGTCCGGTGTGTAGTTACAAGAATAGCCTTGCTGACCTTCACGAATGTCGATCTCGATATGCGAGACTTTGCCGTTGAAGGTGAAAAGCCGGTAATCCCAGGGAACGCGCCCGTCAGCGAGCAACATGGTCTCGATGAGAATGCGGCGCTCGAGTTGGCTGTAGGCCCATTCCCTATTATAGATGACATGATCGATCGCCAGCCACTCGGCCGAAGGGTTATCCTTTAGCAAACGGCCGACATCGCTTTGCTCGTAGAGAAGCCGGCCGACCCCGCTTGCATGCGTTGGTTTGACGACGGCCGGCAGAGTAATGCGGCACCAATCAACCGCCGCCAGATCGGTGCCGACCCATTGTGTCGGGATGACATATTGGTCGCCGACACGCTCCGCTATCAGCGCCTTGGCGTCAGCCTTGTCGACGAAGCGCGAAAACAAGGGGTTGCGGTCATAAAGCTTGCGGGCCTGAATTTTATCCGTGAAAGTCTGCGGCGATTTCAGGTTCGGAAACTTGCCACGGATGACGAAGTATTTGAGCGCGCAATAAGGCCGATCCGGCAATGGCGACATCAGCCGCCAGAGCAGGTTGTGCACGCGTTCGCTCAATCCCTTTTGCAAATATCCAGGAATGAGAAATCCGTCTCGATCGGCGATTTTGTCCGTCATGTGGTCGTCTCGAATTTCAACTTTCACGCTAGTGAGAAGTATCAGTCCGCCTTTAACACAAGGTTATGAGACTACCCTCATGATTGATAGTCATGAGTACCTCTGGATCCAACCTTCTCAAGAGCTCGCTGATCAGCTTGGCGGCTACGGTGATCTCGCTTGCCGCCGGTTTCGCCAGCAGCATCATCGCCGCGCGCCTGCTTGGTCCCGCAGGCTCAGGCAAGGTCGCCTATGCGCTGTGGGTCGCGACGTCAGCCACGGCGCTTGCGGATATGGGCCTGCCGCAGACATTGCTGCGCAATGCCGGTGGTCTTTCAGGCGAAGGTGATGCCTGGAAGGCATTGGTGCGGGCAGCGCTTCGCAGCTTCTTGATATCCGTTGCAATGGTCGGCGCCGCCATCCTTGTCTTCGCAGCCATCACCTATGTGTATCGCGATGCGCGACATGCCTGGTTCTGGATCGTGACGGCCCTGCTGTTCTTGAGCTACGCGTTCTACGTCCTTTCGACTGCCGTCGCCCGCGGCCGCCATCGCTTTGGACAGACTGCCCGCAGCACAGCGCTTGCCGGCCTGCTGCAGGTTCCATTGGTTCTCGCCGGGGCTTGGCTCCTCGGCCCGACCGGGGCGCTGATCGGATACGTCGCCCGTTATCTACCCCAGGCATTGCAATTGCGCGGCTATATCGATCGGAGCGTTCCAGCCTCCAGCAACGCATTGACGCCGGAAATGCAGCGATATGGCCGCTACATATGGCTGAGTGATCTCATCGAAATCCTCGTGCTGTCGCGCGTCGAATTTCTCTTCCTCGGCTTTTTCTTCTCGTCCACCGGCATCGGCTATTTTGCCGCCGGCCTCGGCCTTGCGGGGTTGATCGAGCAAGTCATGCTGCAGATCTCGCCGGCCCTGATCGTCAGCTTCGCCGACGCCCACGCGAAGGGCGATCAACGGGCACTGCAGGCTGCCTATGGGCGGGTCATCCGCATGGTCGCGCTCGTCATGCTGCCGATCAGCTTCGGTGGCGCGGCGATCATGCCCGATTTGATGCCGCTGATTTTCGGCGACGCTTTTGAGCCCGCCATCCCGGCTGCAGCCACGCTGCTTGCGTTTGTTTGGCTCGCCGGTCTCTCGGTCATCCCTTGGGGCATGATCAGCGCCTCAGGTCGCAGCGATCTGCTACTACGCGTGCAGATCACCAGCGGTCTGCTGACGATGTTGCTGCTCGCTGCCATGGTGCCACTGGCCGGCTTGGAAGGCGCCGCACTCGCTCGCGCAACAATTGCGACGCTGACCTTTCTGCTGCTGGCTCGAACCGCCTGGAAGAACGTCCACACCGTCGTGCCGCTCGTCGCAGTGGCAAAGACGATATTTGCGGCAGCTTTTTGTGCGGCTGCGGCGGGTCTCGCCGTCTACTGTCTCGACGGCCTGGCTGCGATCGCGAGCGCCATTCCCGCCGGCGCCATTGCCTATATGCTTGCAGTCCGGCTCTTGCATCTGGTGGAATCGGGCGACAGCCGGCTGTTGATGGACACGATCGGCGGCAAGCTTCCGGGACCATCCCGTCCGCTGATCAACGGCCTACTCGCTTTCCTCGCACCAGGTTAAGGCGCAAGCTTAACCTCAAAGGCTGCATTCAGCGTTTGCAGAGCGACATCATCCCACGTCAGAATTCCCTTGCGAAAAGATGGTGAACGCCGCATCGACAGCGCCGCATCGATCTTCTCACGCCAAGCGGTTTCGCCGTCCATGCGGTAAGCGATGGCATTGGAGCGGGTAAAAGGGATCAAATCAGGCAGGAGGATCGGCAGGGCGCAATAGCTATATTGCGCAAGCTTGAGGCTCGACTCCGCCAGATAAATCTCGTCCGCCGTCAGGCGGTAGGGCGCGATGCCGAAATCCGCATGCTGGAGATACGGCACGATGCTTTCAAAATCACGTTCCCCGTAGATTTTGACATTCGATTGCGGCGGATCGCGCCAGTCAGCGCCGAAAATATGGAAATCTACATCCGGTGCCGCGGCTGCCATTGCAGCGACAGCGGCCTCGTCGAACAGCATATTGCCGATCGAGATGGCGTTCTGACTGCCGGATGGATAGGGCGAAGGTTGTTTGCGGTCGAACAGAACCGCGTCGATGCCCTGTTGAATGACCCGTACGCGCCCACCCGGCGGCAGCAATGCCCCGAGCCGTTCCGATGGCACGCAAACAGTATCGAACTGATGGATCGCAGCGGCCTGGATCCGCTGCAATACAGGGGCAGCACCGACGCTTCGTAGCAGGTCACGGCAGAAATAGAGGGTCAGCGCCTTCGGATTGAGCTTCTTGACATATTTGAAGAAGGCGAGTGCCGAGCCGCTTTCGATCAACACCAAGTCGGCTGCGGCAAGGACGCGCCGCGCGAAGCCCGGCAAATAGTTGCCGTAGAGCTGGAAAAGCAACTCGTTTGCGGCGTTGAGTACACGATTGCCGGAACTGAAGGCATGCAGCGGCGGCAGGTAGGCGCCTGCTTGAAGATTTGCCGCAATTGTCTCGAATCGGTTCGCTTGACACCGCGACAGCGCTCGAAACCGTGGACGATCTTTGAGCAATGTCAGCCAGCTATGGCCTATGGTGACGAAATGGACGTCGTGCCCCTGCTCTGCCCACTGGGACGCAACGAAATGGATCGACGCCTTGCGATAACCGCGCACAAAAACATGAGATGTCAAAATGACAATCTTTCGTCGTGGCTCGACGGCACTTGCCGTCTTGACCCTTGGCTCCAGGTCTGTCATGGCCGACCCCAAAAAGGCGCTTCATGGCCGGCCTCATTCATGACCGACATTGAAAACGTTGATTCAAGCTGCGGCGGCGAACGTTCATGTCCGGGGCGCGGATTTCCGCAGGCAAAGCCCAATTTGTATCAAATTGAACCGGAAAGCGTCTAACAGGGGGTTAAAGTGGAATTGTCAATTCATGTAACGATGTGAATTGATCCCCGTTTCGGCGTCTGCCGGTGATCACTTACCAATGCTGCCTCCTCTTGCCCAGCGAAGACGAACAGGTCATTGATAGTGTTCCAAAATCATCCGCCGAAGGAGCCTACTTTCATGAACGCAAGATATGCACTGCCCGCCATCCTGGCCTGCACTTGCACCTGCGTCTTGACTCCCGCTATGGCCGAGGATCCAGCTCAATTGGTTCTGCACGACGGTTTCGACGGTACCGACTTCGCCCCCTCCGGCCGTCTCTATTATCGCGACAATTCCGAACAGAAAGCTGGCAAGGTTGAATTTCAATCGGAAGTAAAGCGCACCGGTACTGGCGCGCTGAAGCTCAGCGTCAAACCGCTCTGTCAACCGGACAAGGCGAACTGCAGTGAACGAGCGGAAATTTGGGAACGCACCAAGTATCGCGTCCCTTATGATCAAGGCGTCTGGTACGGCTTCTCGGTCAAATTCGCCAGCCCCATTCCCGCCGGCGATCACCGCTATCTGATTGCGCAGTGGAAACGCGAAATCGGGCCGAAGGCAAAGGGTGATTTCAGCCCTTTCCTGGCGCTACGACTGAACAACGGCAAACTCTTCGCCACGGTCGAAACCAACTATGTCGCGCCGCCGACGACAGAGGTGAGTGACGCGACAAAAAAATGTGACGACAGTCAGACACCGGTCTGGTTCCGCTCGGACACCAACCAGATGCGAGCCCTTGTCGCTACCGACCGCAATTGGGGCAAGGAGGATGGCAAGGAATTTACCGGCTGCACCGGCGCCATTACCATCACCAACCGTGGCAACAAGTTGCCGACGCCAGATTCCGGCTGGATCGACTTTGCCATCTACAGCAAGCCTGGCCCTGACGGCACAGGCCATATCGAGATCTTCGCCAATGATAAATGGATTGTCACCGTCAAGGGACACATCGGTCATGCCGACAAAGGTCTAGGCAAAAACCAGTATTTCAAGTTCGGCCCCTATCGTGCTGCCGATACGACGGAATGGACGCTCTATTACGACGATTTTCGCCGCTCACCCCGTTGCGCTGATGTCTTGTCCGATGCAAATCTCTGCCCATTGAAATGACCGATGTCTGAGCGTTTTACCCACCATGACACCACTGCGAAAAGCCGGTTGCCACCGGTCCAGATTTTCGTAAGATTTGCGTGAACTTTTTTGCCTGTCATTGGTTATCTGCCTCAGCAGAGGAGACCACTGAAATGCTCACCACTCATCGTGACTGCAAACACCATGTGGAGAAAAATGCCATTCCTTCGCTTGGTGAAATCGAAGGGCGTGTCGCAGTCCTCGAAGTCGTAGCCCAATCTGCCCTGACGCATGTCTTCTTCGAAGGCCATGTCGATGTCGATGCGACCTTGCTTTCTGAGATCCGGAGGGCCATGCATCGCAAATGCCGGGAATTGAAACTTGATGGCGAAGATACCGCCTCCGCCCTATCTTATGCAGAGGAATTGATTGAAGCGGCGGTGGAGGCATCGCACCCGGTTCATCAATGATGCCTTCGCGGCCAAGACTGATCCTTTTGATCATGGTGGCGCTCGCTCTTGCGCTGGGCGCCCTCTTATTCGCTGTGCCACACAGCGGCAAGGATCAGATCGAAAATCCGGCCCCACACGCACCGGATCAGACGCCGCAATAATCCCCTTCGAGCAAGCACCTGTGCCGATACGGAACTATCCCTGTATCATATCAGGCTGCCGTTAACGCCGGCGATAAAAGCCGGTTGCAAACTTTTGGAATCAAAGCACTCTTTGCTCCGCCTCCGCTCAAGTTCGAACTTCCAACCACGGTGCAGCGAATGTCTATGATGGTCAACTCGCCCCTATATCCAGATGATGTCGATATCCTCGCCGGCGCCCTCTATGCCTGGTGTGCTGAACGCAGCATCAAACTGCAAAGCCAGGAAGGCTTGTTTGCGGCGAACGTCGCAATCAGCCTCTATGACGCTGGCTATCACACTCAGGATCAACTGCTCGGCGCCCTTCACAACTACGAATTTCATTGAAATCGTAGCGCCGGTTCAAACAGCCATCAGCGCTTCATCGTCGAAGGCGGCCTCGCTGCACTTAGCGGCAGCGCGGGATTTCGGTCTACGAAAAGCACGCCTGCACCGAAGAGGGCTCTCCGCCACGATCACGGTGCGATCACGCCGCCGCGTTGGCCTTTCCCAATACGCCCAAGATATAATCCCGCTCCTCCAATATGCCCGACCATTCGTCCTCATAAAACGTAGAGTCGTAGATCAACGTGAAAGGGCCTTTATAGCCGGCGGCAATGGAAAGTTCGACGCAGCGAATATAATCCTCGGCATCGAGGCCGGCTTCCGAATAATGCGCCTTGGCATGACAGAGTTCGGCACGGCCCATGATGTTGGCCAGATCGCCATATTTGCCCGCGCCGCTCCAATTGCCGAAATCGCCGTTGAGACCAAGCTTTCCATCAAGCGCATCAAGCACACGATGGACCTCGACCGGTCCCGGTAACAGTGAGAACCAGTTTTCTTCATGTCGCCATCTCCGGTAGCGTTGAGACCGGCAGGGGATTGGCCGAGCAGGCGAGTGACCGGAATATCGGCGGCACCGGAGACGATCTGCATGAAGGCCATGAGGATGTCCGTCAGCCCCGCCAGCGGCGCGCTCTTGCTATCGTACTCTTCCTCACTGTCGAGGATCAGCGTCCCGTTGACGCCCTTGATAGTGTTGGCCAGCGTATAGCGGCGCAGTACAGCATCCTCATAGGCCTGATTGCCGATATTGGCCGAGAATTGCGGTACCTTGATAATGTCGATCTTCGCCTCGAAGATGAGACTGGCGATATTGGCTGCCGTGCTGTCAGCATTCTTGATGGCATCGAAGGTCGCCGTGAGCACGCTCTCGCCCCAGCCGTGACCGCGCTGCCCCAACGTGCCGCCAAAATCTTCGTCCGGCGCCATCGCGCCGTTGAAGATCACCAATCGCGACGGATGAATGGCAACCTGCGATCCGTTCGCCCCCGTCAGCGTGTAGCATTTCGGCCTGCCATACCATTCCGACGTCGGATCGCGATCGATCTCTCCCGCGGCAAGTTGACGACGCGTCAATACGGTCAGATGCTTCAACCCGCCTTTTCCGACACGCTCGACCTCGAGCGGCAGCGAGGGATCGGTATCGCCGGTGCCGATGAACAAGGCCGCGCCGCCGAAGAGCCGCCCCTTTTTGGATGCCTCCAACACTTTGCCACGCAGGTTTAGGCGGCGCTCCTCGGCCTCGATTGCCCCGATCTGGTCGCTCTCGGCCTGCCAGTTGCGCCATTTGCGGCAACTGTCCAGCGCCGGGATATCGACGATCTTGCGCGGCAGCCACGAACCACGATAGGCGGCAATGATTTGTTCGTCGGTGAGGATCGGCTGGGTATAGAAGGCCGATGCGGCCTTGTCGCGCTCCGTCCCCATCCGAGACGCAAGGCTCATCAGCCCATCGCGAACCATCGAGAGTACGTGTCCCATGGAGTATCCTTTAGCATTTATGTGAAGGAGAGACCCTTGTTCAGAGGGGTCTAGAAATTCTTGAAGCTGAAGGAGGAACCCAATGCCAGCTCGTTCAGCGCATCGGCAAAGGCATCCACCTGATCGTCGAACTGCGCATTCGGAAAGGCGCAGATCTCATCGAGAAACGCCTCGTTCCAATCGCCGCGCAACAATTTGACGTTTCCAGCCTCGGCCTGCGCGGAAGCCGGTTTGGCGCGCGTCGCCTTATCACCGGTAATAGACATGACCTTGATAGGAAAACCGGCAAGCAGCTTGATCTTCGTCTCCGCATCGGCCTTGCCGGCGGCGCCAGGGTCTTGCGGCATGCGGATCATCACCGTCGGTCCATCCTGCGTCGCCAGGTTCTTCAGATTGCGTTCGACCTCCGCCGGCGACCAGCGGCCACGGGCGACAGTCTCCACATAGAAGATGCCATTGGCTTGCGCCATGCGCAGGCCGACTGTCCAGTCCGGCTGGCGGCCCGGGCGTTCCTTGGAGGCCGCAAAATCCCAGGCGCGGCAGCGCTTTGCGCCTGCCGGTACGGCATCGACGATTTCAAAATCGCCACGCTGGAACAAGCCGCCCGAGCGTGGCGACGGCCGCTGCTGAAATTGGCCGGCGACGGCGTAGGAGCCGAGCGGCACCTTGTCCCGCTCCACCACCGCGCGCGGAAAGCGTTCGGGAAAGAGCAACTCGCCCTCTTCCCTTCGCGGGTCTTCAAAACCGATCGACGTTCGGCATCGGCGCTCCGGCTCGAATTCCATCGGCAGCATCAGATGCTCATAACCGAGCCCAAGCGCCACGATCGTGCCGGAGACATCCGCCTCGTGCAGCCGCTGCATAATCACGACAATCGCCGAGCGCTGCGGATCGTTCAGCCGCGTCGGCACAGATTCGCGGAAGGTACGGATGGTCGATAGACGCTCCGCTTCGGATTCGGCGCCATCGACCGAATGCGGATCGTCGATGATCACCCGGTCGCCGCGCCCACCTGTCAGCCTTGAAAACGGCACGCCCTGGCGAAAGCCGGTACGCGTATTCGCAAAGGCCATTTCGCCCGTTCGCGTCAGCTTCACCCGGTCGCCCCAAAGCGTCTGATACCATTCCGAGGCGACGAGATCGCGCATGCGCCTGTTGTCGCGTTTGGCATAGTGTTCCGAGTAGGAGGAGCCGAGATAGCGCATCTCTGGCATGTTCTTCGGCCCCCATTCCCAGGCGGGCCAGAAGACTCCGCAGAGCAGCGACTTCATCGTGCCGGGCGGCACGTTGATCAGCAGCCGCGTGATCTCGCCTGACGTCACCGCCTCGAGATGCCGGCTGATAGCGTCGATATGCCAACCATAGACATATTCGACGGAAGGCTCGACGACATGCCAGGCCTCGCGAACGAAACCGGCAAGCGACTGACAGCGCGCCCGAATACCCTCGGCATTCTCGGCAATCTGCCGGGCGAGTTCCGCCCGCTCCGCCTCAGCTTTCCGTCTCGTCTTCTCCTCGCGTATCGCGGCCATCATCGCCGCCGGATCCGGCAAGTGGACCGAAGAGGGATTCGAGTGTCGCAAGCTGCTCATCCGTGGCGTTGGTTAAGTCGATCGTGAAACTCTGGCCGCCCTTGGCGCCGCCACTCTGGCGTTCACTTGGTTTCTGATGAACATAGGATGCGGCGATCTTCGCCATTTCATCCCGCCGTTTCTGATCCGCCTCGTCATCGCGCATGACTTTCAGCATATAGTCGAGCGGCGTATCGCCGGCGGACGCGGTTTTTCGCCGGCGCGCACGCGGCTTGCGCGGCACGACAGGCTTGTCGGCAGTGGACATGCTTTGGAATTCCGATGGAACGTTGAAAGAAAGAAAGCAGCTGACAACGGAGCCGCTTGCGGTCAACAGTGCGTCGCTGCAACTGTTCTCATCATGCCAAAATCAATACCCTAATTCGTCGCAGTTGGCGACACCCTTGATCGATGAGGCGGCTGCAAGGATTGGGAAATCTTTGACGATGCCACGGATAATCACTTGAAATTACATCAAAATATCGCACTCTGTCGTCCGACGATCAGAGCAAGATTGCTCCCCTTTTTCCTTCAAAAGGCTTCAACGCCAGACAAAGCGAATGACTAAGAAGCAAGATCGATATCAGCCCGATCATAATCATGCGAAGATCGCCGCGGCGCAGAATTTCATCTCTGCCAATCTTCCCATCGCGCCGGTCCCTTCAATTCAAGAGATTCGCCTGCACAAGGCCGGACCGCAAAGCGGTTTGTGGCGGCTTGCCGAGCAGGATCAGGAGTTTGGTTCACCCTACTGGGCGCATCATTGGGGTGGAGGATTGGTGCTGGCGCGATATCTTCTCGATCAGCCCGAAGTCGTCTCTGGCCGCCGCGTGCTCGATCTCGGCGCGGGCTCCGGTATTGTCGGCATCGCAGCGGCAAAGGCGGGCGCAGCGGAGGTGATCGCGGCCGACGTGGATCCCTATGCTATCGCAGCGACAGGGCTGAACGCCGCCATCAATGGCGTGACGGTTCTACCTATCCTCACCGATCTGACGACGGGCGAGCCTCCCGTCACGGACATTATCTGCGTCGGCGATCTCTTCTATGAAGCAGCGCTTGCCCAGCGCATGACCGCATTCCTTGACCGTTGCCTGACAAGAGGCATCGAGGTCCTGATCGGCGATCCCTGGCGTGCCCATCTGCCGCAGTCGCGGCTGCGGTTGCTGGCGGAATATGCTGTCCCGGATTTTGGCGCCGCAACCAGCTCGAGACCGAGCGGGGTCTTTGCATTTGAAAGCAAAACGCCCCGGCAATGCCGAGGCGATGAAGATCAGTCCTGACGACGAAAACCCTGGCCGTGGACCGTGGCCGATAGCCAACTTAAGCTTTCATCTTCGCACGCCGCCGGTTCTCTCGTTCCAGGCGTTTGGCCAAGGCTGCCAGCTCCGGGCTGGCCGCATCGAAGACCGGCTTTGAATCTTCCGGCAGCCAATGCGTCTCGTGCTTTACGGGCGGCGTTTTCACTCGCTCAAAACTCCCTGCTGAATTCGGCATCATCGGCGATATGCGTGACCAATCGGGCTCCTGCAGCGAGGGCGAAACTGCAAGCAGTGCATTGGCGACATTTTGAAATTCGCTCTGGATGCGTCGTTCCGCCGTTCGCCTCACCCGGCCGGTCCTAACGCAGAAATCTCGGAAAGAACCGACAATGTGAGGCGCGGCAAGACAGACCGACCACCGGGAAAGCAGGATGCGGCGCTCCTGATCCCTGACATAGGTCAGCAACCAATCCTGCAGCACTTCTTCCGAGCGGCTGATAGCCGCCGCGTTCGGACGATAACGGATGCGGGTATCGGCGTGGTCTGTCAATTCCGGAAGAACATCAGGCCAAAGCGTGCGCACCCGATCCGGGCGCACGCCCCGCACATGGAGATGAATCATCGTGTCGGCAGCCTCGACGAAGCGGGCACGAACGACGAGGCTCAGATCGGCGATCTCGGCCGCGCGTTCGGAAAGATCGTCAAACTGCAAGGCGCTGCGGTGCATCAAGTCGCTTCTCCAATTCCCGATAGATCAAAATCCGAAGTGTGGCACGCACCGGCCATGGCCGACGCGCCACGGCATCGGCGCGCAAAGCGCCAAGCGCGATATCGTCGAAGGCGACGAGCAGATCACCGGGCCGGGCCAGCGCCCAATCCTGGCGCTGGACCAGGATGTCGGATACGGCTCCGATCGTATCCGACCACAGTTCGTCGCGGTTGTTGCCCGTCTGGCGAATACAGCGCAATACGAACACCAAATGTCCGTCACCGTGCTGTCCGCGAATTTCCTGCATGGTGCCCCGAGCATGGCTTTGCGCCGGCGCGCGGCGGCGATGAACTGGCACGAGCTTGATGCCGAGCCCGTCGAGAAGAATATCGAGCCTGCCTTTGGTCGTAGGCATATTGACCTCTTTCGGAAGAAAAATGAACGCAATCAACGGCGACCGCTTGGTCACGCCACCTTCCCGCTCGCTGCACCGGCGTCGGCAAAAGGGTGCCTCGGCTTGAAGAGGGCTTCCGCCTTTGACATCCTCTCCACCCTCGCCCCGTCGCGCAGCATCGGCGTGTTGAGGTAGGCAACCATCGCCTCACCGGCTGCCGCCTTGGCCGCATCCTCAGTCGAGAAGACGATGGGCTCGCCGCGATGATCCCTAAGGACTTCATTCGTGGCGCGGTGGACCTTGCGTATCCAGCCGAGATAACCGCCGGCGACAGCTTCAGTACCGATTTGAAATTCATTCATGGAAACCTCCTCTGGCCGCTTCGACCAGGTTTTCGAATTAAGTTTTGAAAGTCGTTCAAATGCCCAGCCGCAGGCCGTCAGCAGGCGCGCAATCTCGAGCGCAACCCGAATGACTAAAGTCCTCGAAGCTCGCTGCGATCGGCCTCTGATTGAAACTCGTCATTGATCATGCGGAAATGGACCAGATCCCCCTCCGGCGCGCCGCTGGCGTCATCATCCTGACCGGCAAGCATCGAGGACGAAATGATCGGCTTCAGAGCAGCAAGAACACAGAGGAAGAAGAGCGCCGCGCCAAGGCAGGCAAGAAGACCCTGAATCACCTCGCTCATACCGCCTTCTCCATACCGGGCTCGCTCTCGATCGAATCGAAATCGGATATTTCCGCCGGCTCGACGCTCTCGTCGCAGGTTTCACAGTGCCGCTCGATCACCTCCCCGATCGACAATGCCCGACCGCAGCCGGGGCAGCCCCAGAAGAAGTCGAAATAACGTGAGCTCAAATCCACCTTTGTGCCCTTTCTAGTCGAGATCATACGATCACTCCCAAAATCATCGTTCCGCCGGGCGCCCTTCGCCTCGGCACTTTAGCCTGCAGCGAATTTCACCGCCGGCATCTTGATGGACACAAAATATGTTGTTATTAATGTCGATGTCAACATGATTTATGTTATTTATTTTGCGAGTGTCGGATCATGCAAAAATCCATGGGCGAACGACTGAAGGCGGCGCGCGAAGCCGCAAATTATCCCTCGGCAACAAAGGCGGCGGAGGCACTCGGCATCGGCCTGTCCACATACCGAGCGCACGAAAACGGCCAGAACGAATTCGGCCCCGAGATCGCTGACCGTTATGCCAAGAAGTTCGGCACCACGGCTGGCTATCTCCTGACCGGAGAAGGGCCAAGGAAGGTAGAGCGACCGGGGCCACGCATGGTGGTCACCTCCTTCGATCCCGACGAACAGTACAATGAAGGATTTGCCGAAGGCGGCGACGACCTGAGCTACAGTCGGGAACATTGGCAACCGAAGATCGAAGGCGCGACGCCGGAGGTGGACGTCAAACTCGGCGCCGGCAGCGGCATCGTCGGCGAAGTCATCAATCTGCCGGTCGGCGCGGGCAATGTGGCCGGTCATAAGATCGTCGCGGAATGGCTGATTCCATCGGGCTATTTGCGCAACGAGGCAAAGGCATCGCCGAACCACACCATCATCATGGAAGTGATCGGCGATTCCATGCAACCCACGTATATGCCGGGCGACCGCGTCGTCGTTGATCTCTCGCAGAACCAGATGACGACCGATACAGTCTATGCCATCAGTGATGGCTATTCCGAACCACAGATCAAACGCCTTCAGCGCGTCCCCTTCACCCAACCCAGCCAGGTCAGAATCATCTCCGACAACCCCGCGCTGGAAACCTTTACTGTGGAATTGGCACGGCTGACGATCATCGGGCGCATCTGCGGGCACATTGCCAGAAAGTAAAACAGAACCGCTCTTTCCGTCCAAACCGGAATCGACGGCCATCCTAGGCGAATGCAGCTAAACATTATTTGTGTTTATTTCCGATTGAAAGACACAAATAATGTTGACACATATCGTGCTATATGACAGCTTGCCTTTCGGAGCCGATCGGCCCGAAACGGAATGAGCCCGCGCAAGTCCGGAGATATTGCGTGAAGTCAGCGAAACCGGATCACGATCGGACGAACGCAGATGTTGCAGCCACCGGCTGCAGAAGGGAAAATGCCATTGATGCCTGCGAAATCCGATGTCATGACGACCGCATGGACGCTCTATCGCCGCGACACACAGTTGCGCCGGCCTTCGACGGCGGCAGCGCGGCGTAGATGGTTCGCCCGCGCCCTCTCGACAGCTTGGACATGGTCGCGCCAGCAAGCAACCGATGCGACCAAAACCGAAGACCAGAGCCGCGCCGACCTCATTGCGAACTTAAGATTGGAATTGCTGCGCATCGACGCCCGGCCATTTGGAATGTCGATCGCCAGGGATCGGGCCATGCTGACGGAAGAGATCCATCGCCTGTCCGCCAAATCATGTGTGTCCGCTGCACGAATGGCCGCATGATGGCTGGCGAAATTTTCTCCTGCGAATATTCATTCGACGAGCTCGCCATCAACCTCTGCGATCGCTGGGAAACCGGCCTGCTGCTCTATGGCCGCGCCGAATTGACGTCGGCGGGAGATGGTTATGATGGCGAGTTTTATGTCTCGGCGATCCGCTTGGATGGTGGCGCACGATTGGCACGGCCGCACCCGGTCAGCAACGCAGCAAGCTTTGAAGCCGAATTGTTCCGCCGTATCGCCGCGGTGATCGAGAACGACAAAACGCCCGATGGCCGTCATGCCGCCGAGCTGTTCGCCAACGAGTATGAACAGTCTAAGGAGACTGATTACGACATATATCGCAAAATTGAACCGGAGAGAGCATTGGCGCCAATGGCATGATACCCAGCGATTTCCCTACGCTGAAACAGGATGCGAATCAGCCGCTTGAGGTTCCGCCTATACGCGACCGAGAAGCTGGCGTGCCGGCATCCCTGATGTCGGCATGGCCAAATGAAGTGGCATCCCACTGCCATAAGCTCGGCGTTGGAGCACACCCTGCCTATACATCCTTCCATTTCGAAAAGGTCGCCGCCTGCCCACGCCGGTTTCCGTCGCGGTCGATGAGCTGCCAGACAACGCCGTCTTCCATCCAGAAGCGCCGTCCCGACTTTGTGATCCGCAGGCCGCGATAGCCCGAGATATAGCCGTCCCGCGTCACCGCATCCAACAATTGCTGCCGTTCGGCGCGGTTGGGCAGTTCCGCCGAAAGCCGCGACGGCAAAGTGATGAATTCATCCCAAGGATATTCGAAACAAGTCTGACCAGCTTTATTAGCATAAATGAAACGCGGGTCGGCATCGGTATTGTGCGCCACCACCACGAAAGGAGCATCGTAATAAAGCCAACTCGGTCCCTGCCCCTCGCCGACGAGAAGCGATCCGACGATGCGGGCATAACTTCCGGTGAGCAGATCGAAAAATTCAGGATCAACCGACAGATCGGAAGCATTGCGTTCCGGATTCATGGCCATAGACATCTTTCCTGTTGAGCACATCCGGCTTTCTTTAGGCCGGATGTGCTGGAAACCAAACAGGAAATCTCGCTGATACCAGTGAAACGGTCGAATGTATAAATTCAAGACATGGTGAGCCCGAAGACAAACCACAACCAGCGAAGGTCGACGGTTTAGGCGAAAGCGGAACCGAAAACCTTCCACAATTAAATGCGATCACCCGCTGGGCTATTGATAGTCGTCGTCTCCCGACGAGGACCGGCGTCCTTCAAGCCTGTTCAGAATTTGATTTAGCTCGTCTGCACATGCCTTCATCGGTTCGTCTTCCGCACATCTGACTTCTATTTTGACGTCGCCGTCCTCAATGCGGAAACGAGCCGCCTTGGACGGCATCGGATGACGACCCATTGAGCCCCTATGCCAATCGCCCTTCATGGCGTCGTCATCGGCCCGGTGCTGTGCCAATGGCGGTGGTTGCAACGAGTTTGTCGAGGGTGCGGTTTCGGTCTGAGTTGGCGGTTGAGTTGGCTGCTGACCTGGCTGCGTCGGCGTCGCCGTATCCGGCGGTTGTTGGGCGAAAGCGGCGCCAGCCGAAAGCGATATTGTCAGGGCGGCGATAGATAGCATCGTTTTCATTCTCTGGTCCTCCTCTAGACTCTGTGAAGAACACGCGAACTGGAGGATGGTTGCTGGAATGTACGAAAATTTGAACTCACATGCTAGGAACTCGGAAGACCACCATGCCCGTTGGCGCTAACCAGCCGGCGTCTAAACTACGACTTGCAAGGGCGGCGTCATTCCTTTTGGTCGCGGACCGAAACGAAAGCAAAAGTGTCGCACTCGGGGACGATATCGAGAGAGCAAGGGACAACGATATGAAATACGGAGAATAAACAATTATTTACAGAAGAAAGTGGTGGGCCCGGAGGGAGGAAGGGCCGTGTACATCCAGAAGTCCTGATTTCCAGAGGCACCCGCTATTCCAAAGCTTTCCGTGCACATGTGCGGGTTCGGCGATGTGTACGTTCGTGTTTTGATGGTGTCAACAATTGTCGAAATGGAATGCCTCGGCGGAGGCAGTCGGTCCCGCGTCCCGCCGTTGTCGGCGCTATGCTGACGCTCTTGCGGCTGCCTCAGGAACCCGCCGAAGCATGCGCGAATTCCCACCGTCCCGCCAAGTGCGGCGCTATGCTGACGGCTCCGATGCGCTCTCCCTTCTTGGAGTCCACCGCAACGCCCGTAGCCGGAACCCGGCAGGGGTAGCCTTGCTCCTTTCCACGACGAATCTCCCTCGCTTCGGATCGAGCCGCGTGTCTCGATCCGATCGCCTACGGCGACCGCTCCTCCCGATTAGTCGTGGAACCTTTTCGCTCGGTGACGACAGCCCAGCGCGCTCGACACGGCCTACGGCCTGCGGCATCCCCCTTGTGGGCATGCCTGTTCGAGCATGGCGCGCTGGACTGACGTCAACCCCTACCTACCGTCGCCCCCGAAACCGGGACATCCTGCTTCCCGTTAGATCCCCGTTAGATCTGTTTCGATGCCGTCCTGGGCCCGAATTGCGAGATCTGCTATAAAATCATTTTTTTCCAATGACTTAAGGAGATTTCGATGGAGACGAAAACGACTGTAATCCGTGGCCTCGCCTTCGACGTCGTCGTCATCGAGACGATGAATCGGGACGCGCGCGGCATCCTGTTCTACGTAGCTCAAGTCCTCCTGCGAGAACGCAAGACGGGCGCTGAGCGCTTGGTGCGACGTACACGTGTTCCCGGCTCCGGGCAGCACCTTGCGCGCGATGTCCAGCGGCTGGGTGTCCGCGCTCTCGACGCCTTTGGTTCATGATCAAACTTATTTGATTTTCCCTGAAATATTATTCCAAGGATTCAATCCGTGCAGGTGCATCAGCTCAGAGTCAGTCGCAAGGATTCAATCCTTGCGGGTGCGTTTGGGCGCAAGGATTCGAGCTGTTGAATCCTTGCGCGAATCCTTGCCGCAAGGATTCAGACATGCATTTCCATTGCGACTTAATTAGTTTCTACTAACTTATAGTAGTATGAAATTCCTGGACTATTTCGTTTCAGCTTGATCTCTTTAGCGCGTCATCAACAGAGGAGGCCCAAGGCCATGACAACGAAATCCGGTGCTATCACGAAGGTCATCAAGGCGTTCGACACCTTCCGAGAGGCATACGACCAATACGTGCAAACGGTGGACACCGCCTTGCCTAGCGACGTCGAGGACGATGCGTTGCGAGAGCGGATTGCTTCGCTCGTCATCGGGTCCGGTGACGTCGGCCTCTACCTGCGAGACTACGGCTACACCGTCGATAGCCTGCGGTCGCTGGCAGGTCAGTAACCGTAAAACTGGCTCCCGGCGGCGTATGTCGCCCGGAGCCATCCCAGAGACCAACAGGAGACACCGACATGCAGACACCCGATTGGAAACCAACGGCGAAGACGTGCGGGAACACGTGGCCAGATGCGGGCGGAGTATGGACGTCGTGCGGGGGGCCGCTCCTCGAATGGAAGCAGCACTATCCCGACACGCGGGCGCTCATGATGACGTGCTGGCACTGCCGGGAGTGCGGAAACGACTCCTTCAAAGCGAAACCCGCACCCGGCAGCCCCGCCGCACTGGCCCGCGCGGCGACCCTTCAAACGTCAACAACGGCAGGAGCATGACGTGCACGACATGCAGAAAATACAGAAGGTCGAGATGGGCATGGAGGAGCCATGGTTCAAAAACCACGAATTCGCCGACATATTCGACGGTAGGGCTGACGTCGATACGGTCGAAGGGACAAGCATCGTTATCAGGATCGATGACGGGCTTCTCGACCTTGTGGAACTCACAGTCGCTCAATTTCACGGCGATGACGAGTGGGTATGGGACACGCCGGATTCCTACGGATGGGCCAGAGACATCGACGCCGCGAAAACGGCAGCGATGAAGCGAGGGTGGCACGAAGCCATGCTTCGCCTCCGCGAAGAGATGGCAACCGAGGTCGTAGATCCGCTGGACAGGATCGCAAAGACGTCGGCGGCTGCCGTCCGGAAACACAGAGAACAGGGGTGAGTGATGGAATACGAAGACAAAGTCGAGCGGAAGCTGAAAGAGATTCTTTCCGGGAAGATTGCCGCCGAGAAGATGCCCGGCTCCACGACTGAGTGCGCTGCGCTCGCCCTGGTGCTGGGGCACCCAGAAGGACTGACATCGCTAAGCCGGCTGGATTGCTGGGGCTACCTGCGGGATCAGGATGTCACGATGGTCCGCCGCCTCTGCGGCGAGTACCAACATGAGATCCGGGAATGGGAATGCCGCCGGACGGGCTGACGTCCACTTCAGCCCTGTTGGCGGGTGGGTTACTACCCGCTGACGTCGTCCGGACGCGCTGTGCGGCCTCCGCTGACGTCCCCATTTTTGAATTCAGGCCGTTAGGCCGGGTTTTCGAGCCCCGACCTCCGCCCGGCGACCAAGTCGTAGAGGGCGACGACGGCGTCAGCCAGAGCCTCGACGTCGGCCTTGGCCGGGGTGCCGTCGCTCGACAGCAGCTCGATGTAGACGGCGTCGAGCGCATCGAGGCGCTGCCGCTGCGCCGACGTCAGATGATCGAGGATCGCCCCGGCATCGGCTTTCAGTTCCATTCTCATTGTCTTCTCCTTCTACTTCCTGCCGGGACCCGGCCGGCTTCCTCTTCGACGTCGTCCTCGACGTCCGGCTCCATCTCTGGAGTCGGGGACGGCGGCGGCTCCTGCTCGCGGATGCTCTCGACGCGCGCAGCAGTGAGCGCGCGCTGCACGAGCTCCGCCGGTCCCGCTCCGATGCCAAGGACTCTGAGCTGGCTGCGGTCGTCGCTCGCGGATTGCTTGCGTAGCCATTCATGCACAACAGACGGCAGACGCCGTTCGAGAGCGAGGCGGGCTTCCTCGCGGCGTCGCGGCGACGGCGAGCCCAGCTCGTGGACCAGGCGTCGCCACGACTTGAGAGCCGGCCGCAAGCGCGGCGTGGGCGTCTCGGACGTCGCGAGGACGGCATCCGGCTGCGGATCGAGACCGCGCTCGCGAGCCCAAGCGTCGCGCCCCAGCGTGTACCCCGGCGGCGGGTCGTACCGCGTCCGGAGTCGCGGACGAAGAGCGACGTCGAATACCGGCTCGCTCGGCTGTGCGAGAGCGAGCGCGGCAGACAGCAGCGTCAGGAGCTGTAGCAGCGTCTTCGTCGCCGGGTCACTCCGGCGTTCGCGGCGTCGAGCGAGGTCGCGGCGCATTTCGTCGATACATGTCCGACGTCGCCGCTCTCGTCTCTTCGAATCCTCGTTCATGATACCCCTCACGGCTGCTGGCAGATCGGCACGGACTTGTCGGCGTCGGAATCGCAAGGCGGGCAGTCCGCGCCGAACCCGGCGAGCGCGTTCATCTTGGCGCAGCTAGCGACCGTCTGCCCGGCGAGGTGCTTCGACATCCTCTGTCCGTCCGAACTGACGGACCAGGCGCCGGGCGGGACGTCCCGAAGGTAGCCGCCGAGGTGGAGCTGCGCGAGCAGCGCCGCGTCCTCTCCGTTCGGACTGCGGACGTTATCCTGTCGGTAGAGCATCAAGGCCCCGCCGATCTGCTGTTCCTGCTGCGCGACCGCGACCAGCTCGGCGCGGAGGCGGGCGTCGGCCCAATGGTGGCCGCCAAGCCAGAGGAGGAGCGTCAGGGCGGCGAAAATGACGATAGCGATTGCGCCAAGGATGAGCTGATACATGGGACCTCCTACGCAATAAAAAATCGAACGACCGACGTCACGTACTGGCCGCTCTGGGTGTCATGCACGAGAATGTTGAAAGTGAAGTCCCCTGTAGTCAGAGGCTGCCCCGAGAAGACGCCTGTCGCGCTGTTGAAGACGACACCCGCAGGGAGCGTATTCCCATTCGCAAAAGCGAATTCGTACTGCTCGGAGCCGCCGTCGATAGTCGGGGCAAGCGACATGGACGTACCGCGAGGGAACGTCCGCCCGTTACCGTCATAGGAAATCGAGAGCGGCCCCGGAGCCACGACCGGTGGCGGTTCTGCCGTCACGGGAGCGGTGATCGTTCCCGTCGTCGCCGACCGCCACAGGATGCGCGGCTCGTCTGCGCTGGCGCTGGTCGCGAGCAGCATCGCTATCGCCGCCGTCAATGGAATCCTCCTCATGACATCCCTCCGAGTCGTTGCCTTCAGCATGCCCGCCGGCTGGACTCGAGGCAAACCGGCGCGCGCCGTGGTACCCAAACGAAGGATTCGATGCCGATGCCGGGTGGGTTACTACCTGTCGACAACTCGTGGACGCGCTGAGAAGGCCACTTCCGGCGTCCCCATTTTTTGAAATTGGCGATTCCGGCAGGTTTTCGGCGTCCAGGTCTCTTGTAGCGGGAACGTCAAAAGCTCAGCGCCGTCTCGGCGTCGGCCTCAGGCCCGGCCCTAGCGAGGGCCTCGACGTCGGCTCCGGGGGCCGAAGCCGCGCCAGCTCCTCCCGAGCGACGTCGCGCTGCGCAGTCGTCTCCGTCAGGGCATGGTCGATCGACGATGCGCGTTCCTCCGCCTTCCGGAGCGCGGCGTCGGCCGCCGCAGCCTTTTTGAGCGCGGACGACGCCCGTTCGCGTAGCGCTGTCATGTCGGACTCGACGGCGGCGCGGATGCGTTCGGCTACACGGCTCTGTCGGAAGCCGTCGAATACCGTCCTCAAGATCGACGGCAGCTTCTGAAGACGAGCCGCCTGCGTTGCTACGCGGGCGGTCTCCTGGCGGACGAAGGACATCATCCCGCGCGCTTTCGCCTGCTCGCGAACGGCGGCGTCGTGGCTGGCTTTCGCGGCGTCCGTCGCGGCACGGGCCGCGGCGAGCTGTCGTGCCGCTTCCGCGATCGCAGCATCGGCTTCGGCGCGCAGTGCGGCCGCCGTCGTTTCCGCTGTCGAAACCAGCGTTTCAACCTCCGATTTTTTCGTGACGATGTGCGTCTCGATCTTTGTCCTGACGACGGCAGCCCGTTCTAGCGCGGCTTGCAGGGCCTTGGCTTGCGCCTTCTCGCGCTGCCATTCGCCGCGCGGCAGGTTCCGGCGACAGGGACCGAGGCGCGCGAGCCCGCAGGGAATGCCGACGACGGCGTGGTACGAATTCTGCCACTCCCGCATCGCGTCTTTGTACGCGGCGTCGCCCCGCTTCGATATCGTTTTAGAATCCTCGGCGTTGGTTGGACCGGCCGCCATCGCAGCGCGCTTGGCGGTCACTCCCGGATGATGCCGCAGCGCTCGCATTTCCGTGTCGTCTGTCGGCACGACATATGCGTGAATATGATAATGAGATTCGTCCTCGTGACGGACGACCGACTTGAGATCGTTTCCATATTGTGAGCGAAGCCACTCGATCGTGCGCCTTTCCCACACCTCAGCCTCTTTTCGCTTCTCCGGGTCGTCATGGATTTCATCCATGGTATACGGGTGCGAGGCGATGACGGTGTGGACAGTTTTGTGGTCCTGTCTGAGCTTACGCGGCTTGCCATCCTTGGGGATCGTCCGGGCGGCATCGGCTGCGGCATCGTGCAGCGCCTCGACATCCGCGACATCCATGCCGTAGACGACGACGGGTGGCTCAGGGTGTGGGACGTGGATCGAGGCTTCTGGTTTTCGTGACGCCTCCGCAAAAATAAAGGCCGTGCCCCGACCTTGGGCGTCGCCCTTTCGGCTGAAGCTCTCCATATGGATGAATTGAAAGCCCATGACGCAGGCTCACTGTACGTCGGCGGAGGCCGTCGCGGTCGCGGTAGCACCGGTCTCGACGTCACGGATGAGGACGGTCCACGCGTACCGTCCTGGTATCCGGGGGGACCCGTAGACCGAGCCCAGCGGGCCGAGAACGAGGCCCGACGGCAGCGCCCCGGCGACGAGAGACCACCGGTACGAGCCAGAGCCGAAGCGAACGGCAGGCAGGAGGACGACTGCCTCGCTGACGTGCCATGCGAACCGCCCCGGTTCGTACGCGATATCGAACTGGGGGCTGGAGACCGGCGGTGAAAGCGACGTCGCCGAGGCGGTCCCGGCGACCGTCAGGAGCGCGGCGAGAATTCGGAGGGTGGCTGTCACTGTGCCCCCGCATACTCGAAATCGACGCCCTGCACGAAGCCTGCGATGAGCTGGACGCGGGCGAGGAAGGCGTCGTCGCTCATATGCTCATGACCGCCGTTTTTCTCGGTCCTCTCCTGGGAGAACGACGCATACCGTTCGGGGTTCTCCCATATGACCGCGTACCATGAAGCCGGCAGCCGGATGACCTTGAGCCTCGCAGGGAACTCAGGACCATGGTTGGTGACGACGATCGGCAGATCGTAATCTTGCATGTCACACCTCCCGACCGTCTCTGTCCCGCCGACGCGCCAGTTCGGCGTTCAGCACCGCGTCGAGTTCGCGAGAGGTGATTCCACGCTCGCGGCAGACGTCCTCTCCCAGCGAGAGCGACGCCTCGCGCCAGTCGTCTAGCCATTCGGCGACATAGCCGTAGCGTGGATCGGGCAGCAGCAGTTCCACAGATTCGCCGATGAGATCGAGTGGGGTCAGGAAGGGCTGGCGGTGCGGGAAACAAGTGGTCGTGGAGTCACGGTGGAGGTCGCGCCAGGTCGCGGCGAGTTCAGGGTCGTCGCGCAGCATCGTCTGGGAAAGCTTGATACAGACATTGGCGCGACGAAAGTCGAGATCGATGATGGAGTTGACGTCGGCTTGCATGAGGATCCTCCTCCGGGGAAATCCCGGTGCAAGAATCGTGTGCGCCGGCGGAGAGGGGGACAAGTCCAATGGTAGTAACCGGCTACTGCTAGCTGCGCTAGCACCGGCCCTTCCGGGGGACTCTCCCGAGGGGCGCTCGCGCGGCGCCTGGCAGGGGCCTTGTCGCCGTCCTCCCGGACGACGAGACCTAACGTGTTTTCACGTCAGGTCATGGTGACGACGGGAAGCCCGCCGTCACACCGCGCCGTCGGGCTGCCCGCCGTGCGAGCAGCCCGACGGCGCTCGCGTCGATCTGCGCCCGCAGCTTCTCGCGCCACGCCACGACGGCGGGTGCTTCGAACGGAATTTCGTCGTCTTCGTCTGTCGGTCGAGGGGCCAGACGAACCACCGTGCCGCCTTCGAAGAGCGAAACGACCTCTCGGAGATTGTCGTCTAGCTCTTCGGGCGGTACTTCCTCATCCGCGTTTCCACCCGTTGGGACAGTTGGCCTACATGTGTGGACTATATACGATTCAGCGGCTTCCGCCGCTTCGCGTATATCGTCTGCCAACATGGCCGCGTCGAGTGCCATCTTCGCCACGCGCAGCGCCTCTTCCGGCTCCGGCCCCCAGTTGTCGTCCCAGTCCCGCCTCGCCTGTCTCTTCCACGCTTCGATGTCGCCGCCGTTCTCTCCGAACGGCGCGGCGGGGTCGTAGCGCTGCACCATGATGAGTGGCTCGGCCCATGGCGTATGCCGCCACTGAGGCAACGTCAGGCCAAGCACGATGTTCGACGGCGGTGTCTCGCGCTGCGTCTTCGGCGCGACGTCGGTCCTGTCCTTTTCCGTGACGACAGGTTTCACGGTTTCGCCCGCTTCCTGCTCGCTGCCCCTCGCTTCCAGCCACTCGTCCTTCGGCTTCGGACCCTTCCGGCCGCGCTTCAGAACGCGCCGGAGACGGCCGTCGCCGCGTCCGACGTGGACGCGGACGACCTTCTCGCCGGCTTCTTCAAGCTCCTTCAACAAGCTCTTGAAGATGCCCAGCGGCTGGCAGATCTTCAACCGGCGCGTCGCTTCATACAGCCACACCAGCTCGTCGTCCGTCGCTGCGAGCGTGTCTGCCGGCTTCGAGCAATACTTGACGATCTCTTCGACTTTCTTGACCGCGCCGTTGTCCTTCCACCACGCACCGGTCATCTGGTGCGTGAACTGCAAGAACTCCGGCCACAACTTCCCGATGTTGCGCGTCGGCCAGTACAACACATTTGCATGCACATGATACAGCACCTTGTCCGCACCGTACCGCTCTGCGGATTCCGACGTGAAGCCGGCCGCCAATCCGATCAAAGACCGGCCACCATTCCGATTTGAAGCCGGCCACCGTTCCGATCAAAGACCGGCCAGTTTTCGACACTGAACATCACTCCCTGGGTCAGCAACTTTGGCATCAAATACCTCGCGGTGAACGAGGGGATTTTGATGCCGGCAAAGAGAAGGCTGACCATGAGACATTTGCGACAAATGCTGCGGCTTGCAGCAAGCGGAACCAGCTCGCGTGAGATTGCCGTCGTGTTGGGAATTGCGCGTAGCACGGTGCAGGATAATCTGCAGCG
>NZ_AUFB01000008.1 GCF_000426285.1 Rhizobium leucaenae USDA 9039
CTCGATCATCCCGAGATTCCGCTACACACCAATGCATCCGAAAATGCTTTGCGGAGCTTTGTGACGAAGCGGAAGATCTCCGGCGGCACGATGAGCCGCGATGGTCGTGTTGCACGCGATACCATGCTCGGTCTGATGAAGACCTGCCAAAAGCTCGGGCTATCCTTTTACCACTATCTCGGTGACCGGCTTGGCATCGGCAACGTCGGCCAACCGGTTCCGCCCCTGCCGGCAATCATTCTCGCTAGGGCGTGAACACGGGGTCACTTCAGTCCGGTTGCAGCACCACCGTTGCCCAACGAACCAGCACCGCCACCGAATCTGCCCCACTTACCCTAAATCGTCGCGACACTGACCAAGCTTAATCAAGGCTAAATGATTGTTAAATTTGAGCTAAGCTGTCAAACGGAAGTAATTTTGGCCTTTATTTCCGTCACTCAACATTCCCTTTTTTAGGGGCTAATCTCGATCGGTGGAGCGTCCGGGAAAAAGGCGATCCGCAGACGCGCAAAGCGCCGAACTGAGATCGATTTGATAAGAATGAGGTTACTATAATAACGATCGAACGCAAAGTGAAATAGGTGACATAATGGATCTTTTGGCGCGGCATCGCCTGGAACCAGATAAACGATGATCGTCAGAAGCCGAATATCCGCTGTGCTTCGAGAGCGCGCAGTGGTTCAAATAAATGCCCCTTCTCATCGGTGCCTAAGCCGGTTGGCCTCGTTGCAGAATAAGCTCTGATGCCTGGCTATGCTCGGCCATATCCACGCTCTCGCTAAGGATTTTGAGGAAGCACATAAGTCCGAGATTGTCGCGGGAGATCGTGTCGAGCCAAATTTTCGCTGGAGCGTGCGGGACGATGTTTTCATGCGGCATCCCGCACGGGCGACCTTTGCGAGCGTGCCAAAGCCATTAACATTGGACCAATAGCGAACTCACCGCGTTGCGCTCTTCGCGTCAGATTGCGCAGATAACCGCCTGCCGAATTGATGTGCTGCGCCCTCTCCAACATGCAGGCGATGACAGTTGCTGCATTTTGAGGTCCCATCACATCGCACGCATCCTGGTAAGCGGACGGACTGATGTTCAACATGGTACGGATGACGGTTGCAGCGGTCATGAGATCTCGCCAGCTCTCGATCCTTCCGCCGTAGCCGTAGGAGGTGACTTCCGGGCAAGCCTGGATCACAAGGTCGAGTGGGAAAGACTTTAGCGACTGGGCAGAGGGATTTGTGGGTTTTTGCGAAATGATCACACGATGTTTGTTGTCTGTAGATCTCGAGAGTGATTGCGAAGCTTCTTGGTTGCCGCATCCAGTGAGAGTTTCGTTCGGCTTCGGGTCCTGAACGAGCTGGAGGCTGGAGGCTGGTTCAGATTCAAAAATGTTTTTAAGATCTGTATTCTGTATATGGCGCTCAGTTTGGGATTCTGTGGCGCTTTGTTTTTGTGTTTCTAGCTGCTTTTCCAACCGGATAAGGATTTCGCTGCGCAGCATCTCCAGCTCATCGAGAACTCCGATCAAATTGCGAATTTGCGGCGCGCGCGGCATGGTTTCAACGATCGACTGGAAGGTCGTTTGGATCATCACCCAGTCGCCCGGCGCTTGTTCCTGGAGGGCGATCTCGATCAGCTTTGTGATGTCGCGGCGGCAAATCGACAGACGTTCCTTGGTGATACGCAAGCGTTGGCGATCTGCGGCGATGACTGCCGCATGAGCAAAGATTTCGTCGGCGCGTGCGATGAGAGACGCGACGCTGAAGCCAAAGGCCTCGTCGATTTTGCCCTTCCGATCGCGTCGGGCGTAGCGTTTGCCGTTCGGACTGTCTTTCCGGATCAGCAGACCGGCTGCTACCAAAGCAGCGAGATGGCGCCTCAGCGTCGCCGGAGCAATGCCATGCGCCCGCAACGACAACTGTGCATTGGAAGGAAAAACCACCAAGCCGTTTTCTTCCGACAGAATATTTTCCGGATAAAAGCTCAGCAGTGCGTTCAATACGGCAAGGGCGCGGTCGGAGATTCCGTAAATGCTTCTGGCTTCGCAGAGGGCGCGAAACAGTCTCCATTTATCAACAGATTTCCCAGTTTCGATATTCTTGGCTTCATATTGATTTGACAACATGCCAAGCGTCATCGACCGCCGCCCAAAAGGCGTCGTTATGAAGTTCGAATTGTGCATATCTTCGCCTTTGATCGCAGGCAAAGCGAATACGGCCACCGAAACGACTTCGATGCATTGACAACTGATTCGGGGGGAGCTATTGATATCTTCGCTACAAGAATGCAAAGGCTCTCGAATGGTTCGCCGTTTGGGGGCCTTTTCTTTTTGCCGTCGCTTACCTTTCTCTCTTCGTTTCAATCATGGTTTCTCGGCTTTTGTCCGAGTTGTTCCGCTGATCAGCGGATACCAACAGATCGAAGGTCGCGGCAAAAGAGCAATGATATCTTCGCTACAAGAATACAAAGGCTCTCGAATGGTTCGCCGTGAGGCTTCTTCCGTCGATAAGTTTAGTCCAAATCCGCGCGGGCGCGGCGATAAGACCCTGTCAGTTGACAGGGTTTATGATTCATCCTGTTTGTCAGCAGCGTCGAACTTCGCGATCAGCGCCGGCATTTCGCCTTCGAGGAAAGCTGCGAACCGAAATCCGCGTTCCGTCTCCGGCACAAGCTTCAATTCCTTTTTCGAAATCTGAAGTCTTGCCAGGGATTTGCCACGTCCGTCACGAAGATCACGACCAGGCTGGCGAGCCGAAGGGGCTTTCAGCACCCCCATGGCCTGACTGTATCGCTCATTCGACATCAAGCGCAAAACCCTGTCATCTGACAGGGTTTCTCTGACCGCCCTAAGTGCTTCGGGTTTCGCTTTTAGCGAAGCGCCGAATTCGACCCATCGCGGGCGTCCAATTTTTGGCGCCCTCCCAATGGCTTCGATCACGTCGAGAGGGACGATCCGATAGACGGATCGCATACGCGCCAACTCTGCGTCGTCGATCCCAAGTGCTGCGTAAATGTCTCTCGGACGGATGCCGGCTTCGTCCATGCGCCAAGCAAAAAGCGCGCGTTCGATCCAGCTCAAATCCTGCCGTGCAGCATTCTCTATACCTTGGACGACGACAAGGTCTCGATCGGACATTTCCAAAATCAACGCCTTGACGGGGCGCTGAAGCTCACGGGCAGCACGCAAGCGACGATGCCCGTAGATCACCTGATATCGGCCCGTCAGCGTCGGATGAACACGAACCTGGATCGGAATCTTCTGCCCATCTTCCTCGATGCTCTTCTTGAATTCAGCAAACGAGCCATCATTGTCGTCGGGAAGGCGGTCAGGAAAGGGCGACGGATCGATCAAGCTCGTCTCGATTTCGGTCGAGCCGCCCGAGCCCGCCTCGAGCATGGCAAGAAGCCGGTCGCGCTCATCCCTGATATCACTGATGGCCTTATGCGTGGCGCCAATGACGCCGGCACCCACGCGCGCAGACGCCGAAGGGGGCGCCTGTTGCTCGGCACTCTTCTGCGTATCCGCATTGATATCGGCCGCGAGCAGTCCGAAGCTTGCGGCAAGCGACGATCTCTTTGGGGACTTCGTCATCGACGCCCCCAACTGCTTTTGATCAAAGCCAGAATTGCATCGTTTACCGCATCCATCGCATCGCGGGCACGGCGATGCGTATCGCGGCCGACCTGGCCCATTTCCAATTCGTACAAGCTTCGCTTAGCAAGGCCTGCGGCCTCGACCGCGGTGCTTTCGATCGCCGTCGGCAATATGACATCGTCGCCGAAAAGGTGACGAAGCATGGCTACCACCTGCGACTGTGGCTGGTCGTTCGGATCGTGGCGGGTGATGAGATAGCGGAAGAAATCCTGCTTCAACACGGCACCGCTCTCACCCAAGACTTGAATGAGGTCTCCCATCATCAACAGGAACTGGCTCATCGACGATACGTCCAGCATGGCAGGGTGTACGGTTACAATCATCCCCGTCGAGGCGTGAATGGCGCCAAGCGTCAGAAAACCGAGGGAAGGGGGCGTGTCCAGGATCACCACATCGTAGCGATCTTTGACCTCGTCCAATGCAAGTTTCAGTCGCTCGAAGAACATGCCTTCGCGGCTGCCCTGTCGCTGCGCCAAAATGCGAGGCGTCTCGTGCTCGTATTCCATAACCTCGAGATTGCTCGGAATGAGATCGATGCCATCGAAGTAGGTCCGATGGATGATCTCTTTCATCGGCCGGCGTTCGTCGTCATAACGCAGAGCAGCATAAATGGTCTCGTTGGCTTGTACGTCGATCTCGGGCTGGAAACCGAACATCGCCGAAAGCGAGGCCTGCGGATCGAGATCGATCGCAAGAACACGATAGCCGTGGAGTGCAAGATATTGTGCAAGGTGGACGCTGGTCGTCGTCTTGGCGCTACCGCCCTTGAAGTTCGCGATAGCGAGCACCTGAAGATGCTCATTGCCTTGCCGGTAAGGAAGGAACCGCAGCGCATCCGAGGGCTTCTGCTCGGCAAACATGGTGCGCAACTGATTGATCTGCTGCAGCGTATAGGCGCGATGATTGTTTTCAAGCCGGCTGGGAACTGGTCCGCGGCCCTCATTGGACAATAGCTTCAGGGTGGAGTCGGGAATCGAGGTCAACTTGGAGACCTCATTCGTCATGAAATATCGCAGGCTCTTTTGCGCCTTCGGCGGATACATGCGGGTCCGCAGAGCCTGGAGCTGGTTCGAAAGCATGCCGGCATGCCGGACGATCTTTGTCGCAGCATCCTCGGAAAAAGCATTCTCCTGCTCGATTTGTTCTGCTAGCGTCATTTGTCCCTCTTGGCGGCCTACACTCGTTCTATCGGCCACCACCCGCTAACAAAGGCCATGATTCTGCGTTTACGTCCAGCAAAATAAGGTTAGCGCAATCTTAACGCCATTTTCCGGCTAAGAAACAAGAGGCGATTTTCCTTGTCTTCTCCGTTACTTAGCTGATGCTGTCCCTTCAAACCACCATCCGGGCCAGAGCTTTTGGGTAGATGGAAATGGTTGCATTTCGAGCAGCCGAGTTAGGCTTCGAGCCTCCGACACTATGATGAGTCGCGACTCGCTTCCTGCACCGACCGCCGATTATCAGCTTCGATTCTGCAAGCTGTTCAGAAATTCCAGAAGAACGACCGCATGGTTGTGAACTGGGTCCTTCGCGCCATACACCAGCGTCACAGGCCCGTCGTCGAAATCGAGCAGTACCTGCACCGCTGAATTCGACGCCAGTTCTTGCCGATATTTTGCGCGAAAGTCCGCGAACCGTTCCGGCTTGTGACCAAACCATGTCCTGAGTTGCGGCGAAGGGGCGACATCCTTGATCCAGTCGGTCAGTTTCGCATCTTTCTTAGAAAGGCCGCGCGGCCATAACCGGTCGACAAGCACCCTCCGACCGTCTTCGTGCGAGGGTTTGTCATACACCCGTTTCAATTTCAAAAGCGAATGAGCCATCCAGAGAGCCCCCGCTGTTTCAAGACATTTGGTCAACTAAATAGCCTGAGCCCATTGTCGCGGCAATCGCCATTGAATATCAGCGGCTGCCCTCCTTCGGCAATGCCTGCCGAGAATTGATCCCTCTTCTGCAATGTTTCGGATCTACGTCCTTGAAAAGAAGAGATGCGCGGATAAATTGAATCCATACTATCCCAAGGGGAGATTTATCCATGATCAAAGTCTCACTCGCCGCTGCAATGCTGGCATTGTTGACGTTATCGTCCTGTGCAAACACGGTGAAGGGAATGGCCAAGGACGCAAAGGACACTGGCCAGGCGATGGATTCAAGTACGCACAGGGTATTGAAGGCTTCGTCGAATTAGCCTGGTTCCTTGACGCCGACTGCAAGGTCCAGGTCTTTGAGCGGCAGCGTTCTCGCTAAGTTGTGTGCCTGCGCGATCGCTGACAAAAATCGAATGAAATCTCAGCTTGTCAGGCGAGGGCTTCTGATGATCTTGAGGAAGAGGGCGTTCATGGCATCGGTGATGCCCTGCGTCGGATTGACCTCGAAATAGAGGCCCGGCGAAGCGCAGCTCTGCAGGCGTGTCGGGATTTGCGATTGAAACGGGGCGATCCAGGTATTGTACCAGTTGTTTGCCGGCAGCGGCAGGTAGGTCGTGTAGAGAATGGCAATCTTGACGTTCTGATCCTTCAGCGGCTGACAGAAGGACGTGTCGATCGGTTCCTGACAGCGATTGCCGGTCAAAGGCTTCGTGCAAGTGTATGGCTTTTGGCTGTCACCAACCCCATCCGTCACGAAGAAGAGAACCTTTTCGCGATCGGCGCTGCTGGTGCCGCCACCGCCGGTACCCATGTTAGTCTTCATCTGGGTGAGCGCGTTGTCGAAACTCGTCGTCTGATCGTTGTTGTAGCCTTGATAGGGAATGGTCATGAGATCGACATTGTCGGTATAGCTTTTGACCTGCGCCATGTCGGATGACAGGCCGGAGACTGTCGTTAGCTGCGCCTTCTCCGCCTGCGTGCCGAAGGTGTAGACTGCCATCCTGTATTGATCGGGCGTGGAACGGCTGGTGGTCGCCGTCTCCGTCAGCTTCTGCGTCGCCTGGCGCACGACGTCGATGCGCATGCTCACCCCAAGTTTCTTCGCCAGATTGTAATAGTTGTTCGTCGTATCCATGTTGTGGCAGGCGAAGGCGCACTTGTCGCTGGTATTCTCCTGCATCTTCGCGACGTCGGTCGGTGTCGCGCCCACGCCCATGGACGGCGTGTTGTCGAGCAGCATGTAGAAATCGATGAAGGTGGCGGTCTGGTATTGCGCTGTGGCCGATCCGGCGATCGGAATTGACGTGTCGCCCAGGACCTGCAGAAACGATGTCGGAACCGTTGCGTGGAAAGTGATGTTTGACGTTACGATATTGGCTGTCTTCGTCACTGAGATGTCGACATTGACGGGAACATCCTTCCAGTCGCTCGCAAGTTGACCGAAGAAGAGTTTCCGCGCCTCGTCCTGCCCGATTGTCACCACGCCATCCCCCGACATGGCCATGGCCGCCGCTACGCCGCTGGAGGATTCCGAGATCGCTCCAAGCGCTGCCGCATCGGCAGCTTCATAGAGTTGATTGCGTAAGCTGAGTGCGTTCGCGACATCGACCGCCAAACCCGCCGCGCCGATCAAAGGCACGGCCAGGAGCGCGGTGATCGTGCCGAAATTGCCGGATTTGCTCCGTAGGAACCGAATAAGTGTCTGAAACATCTAATTGACTGCCAGGGCTAGATGACGCAGTTCATTCGCGCTCGACCCGCCGTCATGGCAGTTTTAAAATCTGTATATCGCTAAATTATAAATCCGTATTTAAAGCGCGTGACTAAGAAAGCGTGAACATCCTTCGGCAAGTCCGATAGATGCCTCATTGCGCTATTCGGTACCGTCCGCCAATGGTCCGGCGCCTATGAAGCGCCGGACGGCCAGACTGGCTCGATGATCCATGTCCGTGAGGGAGCTATGCGTGTGCTTCCAATAAGTCGGCGGTCACCGGTCTGCCCAGGTGAAATCCTTGAACTCGGTCGATACTGAGGTTCTGGAGCACAGACATCTGAGCCTCGGTCTCCACACCTTCTACCAGAATGGTATTTCCCCGGTTACGGATAAGGGCGACCATGTCCTGCAGCATGGTGAGCCCGCGCTGATCGGAACAATCATGCAGGAAGGTCCGGTCCACCTTGACGGTATCGAACTCGATCGCCCGGAGCCACGACAATCCGGCGTAGCCGGAGCCGAAGTCATCCAACCAAATCTCGACGCCGAGCGCCTGGAGATCGGCGACACACTGCAGCACCTCGGGTTGCATCTCCATATCCAGGCCCTCTGTGACTTCCAGCGCAAGCCGGGACCCGGATACTCCAGTTTCTCGCAGGATGGCTGCAACGCTGGTTGCGAAACCCGGGGATCTTAGCTGTACCGGAGAGACATTCACGCTCACCGTGGTCATGCGGTCGGATGCCAGGATGTCCTGACAGGCCGTCTTGATCGCCCAGCGACCCAATTCGATAATAGATCCGGTTCGTTCGGCGATTGGAATAAAGACGCCAGGCGGCACGAAGCTTCCGTCGGGCAGACGAAGTCGCATCAAAGCCTCGACAGCCTTCATCTGGCCGTCCCTGAGATCGAATATCGGTTGATAGACCAGCGACACCAGTCTCCGTTCGATAGCTGCCGCCAGCAGCGGTACCAATTTTCCGGCATCCTCGTTGGGACGCCGCAGCGTCGGGTCAAATATTCGCACGCAGTTGCGGCCAGAGGCTTTTGCGCTATAGAGCGCAAGGTCGGCCTCACGCACAAGCCATTCCACCTTTGCTCCCGATCGCTCGCTGATAAAGGCAACACCGACGCTCACAGTTACGAACTGGGTGTCGTCCGGCCGCTCTTCATGCTGGATGGCGAGCGCCTCGACCTGGTGCCGAATCTTCCCCGCCATATAGGTTGCGTCATCCTGCGCTCGCAAAGGCATGACAACGATGAACTCCTCGCCGCCGTAACGGCCGATGACGCCCCCATGGCGCTCGACCAGTTTCTGAAGCGTCATGGCGATAACGGTCAGACATCGGTCGCCTTCCTGATGGCCATACCGATCGTTGAAGCGCTTGAAGAAGTCGACGTCGATCAGAATGACGGAAAATTCGCGGCCTTCATTTTTCCACGCGCTCCAGCACTCGTTCAGCCTCCGATCAATCGCGCGCCTATTCTCGATGCCTGTGAGGTAATCAGTGTGCGAAAGACGCAACAACGCTTTTCCGCGCTCCGCCGCCTCACAATGCTGCTGGCGCGCTTCCACTGCATTCAGGAAAACGTTGTAACGCTCGACATTCAAACGCCAGTTCACGAAGGATGTGAATATGAAGCACGAGACGTAAAACAGTCCGAAGGCGAGTTGGTAGGCCGGCGTCGATGGAAACGAAGCGTATAGCGCCACAAAAAACACCATCAACACGGTGCCGGACGTCACGACAGACAGGCGAAACGAGAAGCTGAAGAACAGATTCGCGCCCATCATGAAAATCGCGCCGAAGATCATGTAGTACGACATGCTCATCGCGTATTTTGTGGCGATCGCAGGGCAGAGCCAGCCGACATAACCGGAGACCAGCGCCAAGGCGCACGTGCAGTCCAGCCAAACGGTCTTCGCTTTCGCCAACCTTAAAATCTCAAAGGCGACAAGCACAGTGGCAGCGACGGCAAACCGCATGACGATTGTGAGCGGCGCGACATCGGGGATGAGCCAGGTGTCAGGGGCGGCAAAGGCGAGATAAACGGCCACCGCCATCCACAATCCCTTATGCGTGCATTCCCGGCGGGCGGCGTCATTTTCCGCTGCATATGCTGCCCTCATCTCCAGAGTGGAGTTATGAAGTTCTTTCGTTGGCACAGCGCTGTCTACGTCCAGAAGCGCGGCGTTTGCGGGAACTCCGGATGCGATCTGCTCTGAAGATACTTGCTCATAGAACATGCGGCGATGCCTCCCGAGCATTGCTGCCGATAAACCTGAGTTCACCGCTTTCCAAAGTTCCGTCTGTGTTGCTCACGAAATTTAGCTCGTACTGCTAGAAATACCCTCTTGACGTGCAAAATCCAATCGCGTTCTGTCGTCCACATATTTATGCTTAACATTGTGTGGACGGAGTTCATTTATGGCACAAGGTTTTAAGTTCGACGGCGAAAGTCTCATTGCACCCGGTCAAGCTTTTCGCCCCATTGAGCTAGACGACCTTCCACCCTCAGATCAGATGATAACGGCGAAGGCGGAGCTTGCTCTCACGCTCGATCTATCGCTTCAACAGTTTCGATCCGAAGTGGATCCCCAAGTCATCGTGAGCCGACTATCGCAGGCCTTGCATCAGATCCGCCGTCGATTTCACGTCAACGTTTGGAATGAAATCGTCCTCCTGACGCAGAACCATCCTGTCGCTCGTTTTTTGCTTCAGGATCCATTCACGCGATGGTCATTCGATAAGCCGCGCGGCTATGCGGGTGACGCGCATCTGCTCGATTTCATCTACGGCCATGCACAAGTGGAGGAAGAAATCGCCGCCTCCACCGAGCTGGGCAGAAGCATCTATGACTACACCAAGGCCGCTTCCTCGTCGGTCGCCGTAAGAGAGCGCCGCGATATCCTTGCACGACGGGTGGACGAATACGCCAAGGATCGACCCGGCTCGACGGAAGTCCTGGCGGTGGCATCCGGCCATCTTCGCGAAGCCGCATTGTCAACGGCGCTTCGGGAAGGAAAAATCAGACGCTGGATTGCGCTTGATCAGGACCCGCTGAGTGTGGGCACGGTCGCGCGCGACTTTGCCGGAACATGCGTCGAAGCCGTGGACGGTACGGTGAAGAGCTTGCTTTCCAACAAGCATGCCCTCGGGCATTTCGATTATATCTACGCTGCAGGCCTCTACGATTATCTCACCTTCCCGGTTGCTGCCAGATTGACGCGCAAATGCGTTGCAATGCTGAAGCCCGGCGGTTCCTTCCTGTTTGCGAATTTCTCGCAGGAAATCGAAGTCGACGGCTACATGGAAGCGTTCATGAATTGGCCTCTCCTCCTGCGTTCGGAAAACGACATGCAAATGATTGCCGAAGCAGGTGCCGTTAATGCGGAGACAAAAGTATCCGTTTGGTTTGGAAAGAACCGCAACATTCTTTATTGCGAAATTACAAAGGCGGAGTGACTCGATCGTCGTTCCCGTCTTTCGCCACTTCGAGCAGCACCGCCTTTGTCCAAGCCAGGCAAGGCGGTGCAGTGTGCCTGCTCAATTCGAATTGCGGCCATCGCGAACCATAGCCCGTAACTCCTCGAGATCCCGGCGTAATGTCTCGGCAAGATCGCTGAGGTCTGCATCCAGGCTGGTTTTCATGGCGTGGGCCAATGCGAATTCCCCCGAGCGTATGACGTCGCGCCATCGGGGCTGAAGGGGCAAGGTTTCGAGCAACAGATATTTTTCGAGCGTGCGGGCCTGCAGCGAAGAGCGGTCCAAGTTCACGCGCCAGATTCCGCTGCGCTCGGCGAAATCGATCTTGCCTTTGCCGGTCATCCGTTTCCAGAGTTCGACACTCTGTTTCATCACATCGATGATGGTTAAACGAAAGGCGCGTTGCTGCTTGGGTTCGGCAAGCGGCTCGATGGGCGCTGTATCCGGGCGCTCAGGCTCAGGCGTCAAAACGGTCAAGTTGGCGCCTGCGCTGTCGATTGCTCCCAAAAGATGGTGAACCACTCGATCTCTGCGGGGCAGATCGCTCGCCGAAATCGGTTGGACGACGAGCGCAAGTCCTCCGCCGGTTCCGATATCGAACTCGAAGGCGCTGAGAGCGAATGCATCGGCGCCGAGGCGAATGCTCGGCTGGAAAAATTCGCCCTCCCGTTTCACGGCTTGATACATGGATTCCGCGAGTTCGGTACCCGTCAGCGACGAAAGCGCTGTTTCGTTTGCGATGATCGGCACGTTAAACATGCCGAGGGCAGCCTCGTTTGCGTAGATGATCCGGTGCTGGTGATCGGTACAGAGAATTGCCACCTCGAAAATCTCGAGAAGTCTGGCCATACGCTGTTGCGACAGCCGAAGCGCGTCCTCGACTTCAACCCGTCGCTCGATCTCGGCCCTAAGCGAGCTGTTTTCACGGATCTGGCTGCGTGCGCGTGCGGCCTCCAGCAGCGTTGCCACCCTAGCCAGCAGCTCGTCCTTGACGAAGGGTTTGACGACATAATCATTCGCGCCATGTTCGAAGCCGGCGATCACGTCGCGCGTGCGGCTGCGCGCCGTTACCATGATGATGGGTACATCGAGCAAGTCGTAGCGCTCGCGGATAGCCTTGGCGACTTCCAGCCCGCTCATGCCGGGCATCATCACATCGAGCACGACGAGGTCGGGCTTCATGCGATTGATGAAGGCCAGCGCATCCGCACCGCTTTCCGCCGCGCGCACGACATAGCCGACCGGCTGGAGGACATTGCGCAGCACCTGGATGTTGATCGGCTCGTCGTCGACCACAAGGATCAGCGGCGCACCGGGAGCCAGCGGCGCATCGGCGGCGATCTGGCTGCGCGCGATCATGTCGACCGTCTCGTGCAGGCGCTTCTGATCGAGTTCCTCCCCGAAATAATCGATATGGGACGGCTCGACCGTGGCGGCTGGCAGCACCAGCGTGAAGCGCGACCCTTCGCCAAGCATGGAATGGGCGGTGAGCTTACCATTCAGGAAAGTGGCGAGCTGACGGGCGATCGTCAGCCCCAGACCGGTGCCGGCCGGTCCTCGCGTGCCATCCCCGAAACCCGCCTGCTCCAGCGGCTGGAAGATGCGCTCCAGGCTGTCGCTGGCAATGCCGACGCCCGTGTCCTCGACGCTGATCGCCACATTCTTGCCGGCCGGTATGGCCACGACGCGGATTGTGCTCTGGCCGGCATATTTGATGGCGTTTCCAAGGAGATTGTAGAGGATCTGCTCGAAACGCACGGGGTCCGCCATGACGAAGGGAATGTCTTCGGGGATATCGACCTCGAGGGCCACCGGCTCGCCGCGCAGCAGCGGCTCGCACATTTTCAGCACGTTGCTGACGCTGGTCGCGATATGTACGGGGTGGATGTCGAGCCGCATGCGGCCCTGGCGGATACGATAGAGATCGAGGAGATCATCCACCAGGCGCGAAAGACGTCGCGCACTGAAGCTGATGAGTTGAAGCTGGTTGCGCTGGGTTGCCGTCAAGTCGCCGGCAACACCTGCCACCAGGGTTTCGGAAATGCCGATGATGCCGTTGAGGGGCGTGCGCAATTCATGCGAGGTGTTGGCGACAAAGGCATCCTTCATCCGGTCCGCCTCTTCGAGCGCCTTGTTTTTCTCCTCGATCAGGCCGACATGCGTTTCCAGTTCGGCGTTCTTCTGATTGATAAGGTTGAGCTGTTCGCGCACGGCATCGCGCATGCGCGTGAAACTCGCCGTCAGCCGGCCGAGTTCGGATGGGTTCTTGATCGTCGGCATGGCATGATCGAGATCGCCGTCGGCAATCGCGCCTGCCGCATCGGTCAGGCGCTGCACGGGCCGGGTCATCGTGCCGGAGAGATAAAAGACCAGGGTGACGAGCACAGGCAGCAGAACCAGGGCCAGCGTGATGACGATCTGCCGGAGGGAATTGCTGTTGGCGAAGGCGACAGATTCCGGCACTTCGGCAACCAAGCTCCAGGGAACGCCGCCAAAATGCAATTGGACATTTGCCGCAAGCGCCGGAACATCGCCAAGCCCGTCCTCAACGAGCGCCGTGCCGGAGGGCGTGCTGTCACCGATCGCCGCGGGATTGCTACGCGCACCCGGCTGATGACCCGCCGGCGCAGAGATGTAGAAACCATCGGAATTGAGGAGATAGAGACTGCTGGTTTCCCCCTGCTGCGACTGAACGATCCGGTTGAGCCCCTTGGTGCCCATGCGGAAGATGACCATGCCGCGCACTTTGTTGTAGAAGGCAACGCGAACGGCGACGTAGGCGCCGAATTTGCCGGTGACCGGATCGGTGGTGAAATCGCCCACCAACATGGTCCGCTCCCGTGGCGCTTCGGCCATGGCGCGCGCAAGGCGGGAGAGGGGCGTCGGAGCCACCAGCGTCTTCAGGTCCGTACCAAGATAGCGGTCCTTCTCGACCGAATAGACGACACGCTGTTCCGGGGTGATGAGGTACAGATTCTCGAATTCGGAGGTCGTGACGAAGCTGACGAAATCATCGTGGAACTGCTGATGAGCGTTGGCATATTCGAGCGCCGAACGCAGCATGGCGTCATTGTCCTTCGGCAGCGCCGCGCCGCCACCATCGCTGTCGATCCCGAACATCTGGCGCAGGATGGCGGTTGCCCGCTCGGGCGAAGGATCGATCTGGCGAAACGCATAGGCAAAACCATAAAAGTCACCGATCGAATAGCGCACGGCATTCGACTGGCTGAGGCTTTCAGCCTGCCTTGTGGCAAAGGTCAGATATTGTTCGATTTCGCTGCGCTTGGCGTCTCGAACGAAGGCGAGCTTGGCAAAAGTCTCCACCGTGACGCTGCGATTGAGGATGTAGAAGAAGGCGGAAGCGGTGGCCAGCAATGGCAGCAGGCTGATCGCCAGGAGGATGAGCAGAAGACGGCCCCGAAATCCGGATGGCGACAGCGCTCTCAGCATCGGCAGTATTCCCGCATCATGTCTGGTATGCCCTCCTCCCGCTTTCCCCTGGCGGATAATTCCGGCCAATCTATACAATTGCGGAAAAAGGGGAGTCGGTTTTTTCGATATGATCGGAATTTCCGGTTTTGACGATTTTGCCGCAACTCTTCCCGGAATTGTCGGATGACTTTGCCGCTTGTCCCGCGCTGATATGACGGCGCAAACCGGGCCGGGCAAGAACCTGCGCCCTGAGAGATGGGGAACGGAAATGAACATCAGGACTATTTTGAAGGCCGCGCTCATTGCCAGTGTCATGGCGCCGGCGTCGGCGCGCGCAGAGGTGATGTTGACCGCGTTGCCGGACGAATCGACCGCATGGGTCGAGAATTTCAATCCCTTCAACACGACGACCCGCGTGCCGTCGGTAGAAGATTTCATGTACGAGCCGCTGATCATCTTCAACGCGCTCAAGGATGGCGAGCCGAACTATCGGCTGGCGGAATCCTTTGCCTATTCGGGCGATCTGAAAAGCGTCACCTTCAAGCTCAGGGACGCGAAATGGTCTGACGGAAAGCCGTTTACCGCGAAGGACGTGGTCTTCACCTTCAACCTGATCAAAGAGCACAAGGCGCTCGACCTGCAAGCGATTTGGGATCAGATCGATGGCATCGAGGCAGTTGACGATCATACGGTCAAGATCAACTATAAGAATGCCGACAGCGGCCTGATCTTCAAGATCGTGCAGGTCTACATCGTCCCGGAACATATCTGGGCCTCGGTTAAAGATCCCGTCACCTTCACCAACCCCAACCCGGTCGGCAGCGGCCCGCTCACCGAAATCCGCCGCTTCACGCCGCAGGAATATATCCAGTGCCGGAACCCCAATTATTGGGACAACGCGACGCTGAAGGTCGATTGTATGCGTTTCCCGCAGGTCGCCGGCAATGATCAGACGATCGCGCTTGCCGCCAAGGGCGAACTCGACTGGTTCGGTTCTTTTCTTCCAGACATCGAAAAGACCTATGTCGGTACCGATCCTAAAAACCATGGCTATTGGTTCCCGGCCGGTTCGATGGTTGCCTTTACTATGAATTTTGAAACGGCGAATGCCGGCAATCATGAGGCCTTCAACAATCTCGCCTTCCGCCGCGCCTTCTCCATGGCGATGGATCGTCAGGCAATGGTCGATATTGCAGGCTATGGCTATCCGACGCTCAACGAATATCCGTCGGGCCTCGGTCGCGCCTTCCACTCATGGAACAATCCGAAAGTGGATGAGGAATATGGCGCCTATTCGAAATACAATGTCGAGAGCGCCAAGGCCGAGCTCGCCAAGGCCGGCTTCAAGGATATCGATGGCGACGGTTTCGTGGAAAATCCAGACGGCAGCAAGATCAGCTTCGACATTATCGTGCCGAATGGCTGGACGGATTGGGTCAACACCTGCCAGCTCGCGATCGAAGGATTGACCCAGATCGGTATCCAGGCAAAGGTTTCAACGCCGGATGTTCCCGGCTGGACCGATGCGCTGACCACCGGCAAATACGATGTGGCGATCAATTCGTTCCGCACCGGCGTCACACCTCATTTCATGTATGACGAAGCACTCAATTCGCGCAACAAAGGCAAGACGCGCTATGCATCGGCCCACTACAGCAACCCTGAGCTCGACGCGCTTTTGAACTCCTTCTACACAACCAATGATCATGGGCAGCAGCTTCAAACCATGAACAAGATCGAGGAGTTCATCGGCGCGAACCTGCCCTTCGTCGCGGTCTACAACAATCCGCTCTGGTACGAATACAATACCAAGCGGTTCACCGGCTGGTTCAGCGCGGACAATCCGGTTGCTCGCCCGGTTGTCTACGACGGCGTGCCGGAGCGTCTCCTGCATCTTCTGGCGCTGCGTCCGGTCGCACAATAGCTCCGGCGCGTCCGGTTCGATCCATCTCCCGGACCCGCTCCTTCGGTTCAGGCTTAAAGCCTGAACCGAACGGCGACGGTCACCCACCGCCGGAGATAAGCCGATGATGTTCATTCTGCGAAGACTGTTCTTTTATATCGCCGCCTTTTTCACCGCGGCCACGATCAATTTTTTCATCCCGCGGCTGATGCCGGGCAATCCGGTGGACGTAATGTTCGCCAAGATGAATTCCTCGCTGCCGCCCGAAGCCAAAACCGCCCTGATCGAAACCTTCGGTTTTGCCTCGGGACCGCTCTATCTGCAGTTTTTCGACTACATAAAAAGCGTCTTCACGTGGAATCTGGGACCATCGATCAAATTCTATCCGCTGACGGTAGGCCAGGTACTCGGCCACGCGCTGCCCTGGACAATCACGCTCGCTGGCACTGCCTCCGTTCTCGCCTTCCTATCGGGTTCGTTGCTTGGGGTATCGGCGGCCTGGCGTCGCGGCGGCATCCTCGATACGATCGCGTCTCCCGGTGCACTGGCGATCCAGTCCATTCCCGCGGTCGTCGTGGCTCTGACCGTGCTCTATGTCTTCGGCCTGATCCTGGCCTGGTTTCCAACAAGCTTCGCCTTCGATCCCCAGCTTGATCCGGGGCTGACGCCGAGCTTCCTCTCAAGCGCGCTTTACCACGCCGTCATGCCCGTCGTGTCGCTCGCCTTCGTTCACATTGGCGGCTATCTCGTCACCATGCGCAACAACATGATCGGCCAGCTTGGCGAGGATTATGTCGTCATGGGTCAGGCCAAGGGCCTTTCCGACCGCCGTGTGATGTTCAACTACGCAGCGCGCAACGCCCTGCTGCCCAGCGTGACGGCGTTTGCCATTACGCTTGGCGCTGTGATGGGCGGCTCGCTGGTGACCGAGGTGGTGTTCAATTACCCCGGTCTCGGACATCTCCTTTATCTCGGCATCGTCGCTCGCGACTATCCGCTGATCCAGGGTCAGTTGCTGATCATGACCCTTGCCATGCTCTCGGCCAATCTGCTCGTCGACCTCATCTACGTCCTGCTTGACCCAAGACTGCGGAAGGCTTGACCCATGAAAAGGATGCTTCTTCCCATTCTCGGTAACCGCAAGGCGCTCATCGGCCTTGCCGTCCTCATCCTCTATGTCGCCGTCGCGCTGCTTGCTCCCGTGCTGACCGGCCACGATCCAATCAAGCGGGTCGGCCGGCCGCACGAGGCGCCGTCACTGGACCATATCCTCGGCACCACCCGGATGGGCCGTGACGTCTTCACGCAGTTGATTTGGGGCACGCGCACATCGCTGTTTATCGGGCTTCTCGCAGGCTCGATCGTCACCGTGATCGGTGTGATCCTCGGCGTGACCGCCGGCTATTTTGGCGGCGTGATCGACGAAGCGATCAACTTCGTCACCAATATCGCCCTCGTTATTCCGCAGTTGCCGCTGCTGCTCGTCATCGCCGCTTTCGTCGGCGAGGCGAGCCCGCTGGTCATCGCGCTCATTATCGGGTTGACCTCCTGGGCCTGGGGGGCACGCGTCACGCGCGCGCAGACCATGACGCTCCGGCAACGGGATTTCATCCTCGCCTCCGAACTGATCGGCGAACCCAAATGGCGGATGATCGTCGTCGAACTGATGCCCAACCTGCTCTCGATCATCGGCTTCAACTTCATCGGCTCGGTCATCTACACGATCATCACCGAAGCGACGCTGGAGTTCCTGGGGCTGGGCGATCCGCTCGCCGTTTCCTGGGGCGCCATGCTTTACAATGCGCAGACCTCATCGGCGATGAGCGTCGGCGCCTGGTGGGAAGTGTTCGCACCGGCAACCACCATCGCCATTATCGGCATAGGCTTGTCGATGATCAATTTCGCCGTCGATGAGATTTCCAACCCGCGATTGCGCACGCTCGGGACGGTCCACGCAGCCATCCGGAAACAGCGCAAGCTCGACCGCGCCCGGACCGTGGTCCAACAGGAGGCCTAAATTGAACCTCTCCTCCAATCTTGTGGAAGTGCGCGGGCTGCAGGTGGATTTCCTGACCCAACACGGTCTCTTCACCGCCGTCAAAGGTGTGGATTTCGATATAAAGCGCGGCGAGGTGATGGGACTGGCCGGCGAAAGCGGCTGCGGAAAATCGACCGTAGCCTTCGCCCTGATGCGGCTGCATCGTCCGCCGGCGATTATTTCGAGAGGCGATATCCGGATTGACGGGACCGATGTGCTTGCGCTTTCCGCCCGCGCCTTGGAGCAATGGCGCTGGCGCAAGGCATCCATGGTGTTCCAAAGCGCCATGAGTTCGCTCAATCCGGTGCTGACGATCTTCGAGCAATTCCGGGATGTGTTGTCCCGGCATGACCGAATGGGACGGGACGCGGCCCGGGCGCGTGCGGAAACGCTGATGCGGCTCGTCTCCATTTCCGCCAGCCGGCTTGACGATTATCCGCATCAATTGTCCGGCGGCATGCGCCAGCGCGTCGTGCTCGCCATCGCGCTCGCGCTCGAACCGCAGCTCGTGATCATGGATGAGCCCACGACTGCGCTTGACGTGGTGGTGCAGCGGGAGATCCTGCAGGAGATCGTCACGCTCAAGGAAAGGCTCAACTTTTCCATCCTGTTCATCACCCACGATCTGGCGCTGATGGCACAATTTGCAGATCGGATTGCCATCATGCTGAAAGGCGAAATCGTCGAAACCGCGCCGGTCGCCGATATCGTGGCCGCACCCCGGCATGATTATACGCGGCGCTTGTGGGAGGCGATGCCGCGCCTCGGTCACGCGATGGAGGTCGTCGTATGATGGGCGAAAATTTCCCGCCGCTGCTCGAACTGCAGAACGTCAGCAAGATCTTCACGCTGAAGCCCTTTTTCGGGCCGGAGAAGCGGGTCGAGGCGCTTCGAAACGTGTCTTTGACATTGCAGGCAGGAAGGGCGCTGGCGATCGTCGGCGAATCCGGTTCCGGAAAATCGACCGTCGGACGGGCCGTCGCCCGGCTTTTCCGGCCGACGTCGGGCCGCATCCTGTTTGCGGGGCGGGATATTGCCGGCCTCACGACACATGCCGATCAGATGAGCTATCTTCGCATGGTGCAGATGGTGTTCCAGGATCCGTTCGCCGCTCTCAATCCGGCACATAAGATCCGCCATCACCTCGTGCGGCCTCTCATTCTGCATCGAGGCTTGAAAGGCGATGCTTTGGAGGAGGCGACGCGCCAAACGCTTGTCGATGTCGAACTCGATCCGGACGTGACGCTCGATAAATATCCGCATGAGCTTTCGGGTGGGCAGCGCCAGCGCGTTAATCTCGCTCGCGCGCTTGCCGTCGATTCAAGGCTGATCGTGGCGGACGAGCCGACATCCATGCTCGATGTTTCTATCCGCCGCTCGGTGCTCGATCTCATGCGCCGGCTGAAGCTCGAGCGCGGCATCAGCTTTCTCTACATCACCCATGATATCGCGACGGCGCATTATATCGCCGAGGAGACGGCGGTGATGTTTGCTGGCCAGATCGTCGAATATGGTCCGTCAGCCAGCGTGATCCGCAATCCGCAGCATCCCTATACGCAGCTCCTGCTTTCGGCCGTGCCCGATCCGGCGGTCAGGATCACGGGCGGTCGCGGTGAACAGGGACAGCCATTCTCGATGCATGCCGAGACGGTGCGGAATTCGTCTCGCAGGCCGGTCGGACAGCCGGCCGAAGTTGCTTCCGGCCATTTCGTCTACCATCATCTCGATATGAGTCCTCCAATGGGAGACATTGCACAGCATGCCTGATCTTCTGGTCCGTCTTTACGACCTGCCCGCCCATGACAATGCGAAAGTGGCAGCCCATGGCGTTGAGATACGCCGGGCGCTCACGCCGGAACGCCGTCAGGTGCTCGACTGGATCGAGACGCATTTCGGCTCGAAATGGGCAGCCGAAAGTGAAACAGGTTTCGGCAGCCATCCGATCATGAGGTGGATTGCGGTCAGGAATGGCGAGATGTTGGGCTTTGCCTGCGGCGATGCCACCGCCAAAGGCTTTTTCGGGCCGACGGGGGTTGCGGAAGATGAGCGCGGCAAGGGAATAGGCGAGGCGCTGTTGTTTGCCGCCCTCCACGGCCTTCGCGAAGCGGGCTATGCCTACGCCATCATCGGCGATCCAGGCCCGGTCGAATTCTACCGCAAACGCCTCGATGCGCTCGAAATTCCCGGATCGTGGCCGGGAATTTATCGCGGGATGCTTAGCACTTCCAAGACGCTCGGCTGAAGGAGATCGGACGGTTGCTGCAGGCGGGAGCGAATGGGTACCCGATCAGTCAAGCTGCGCTTCAAATGTTTTCGCGAGCGTCTCATAAAGTTGCGCGGAGCCGGGGTTATTCTCCACCTTATATTTAGCACTCACAAAACGAGTAGCTTCGATAGCAGCCCGGAAAGCGTCAATCCGGACTTGCGGCTCCGATTCAGCCCGGCCGCCGATGTCATCCTGATCGAAGGTGCCGGCCCGGTATCCGTCGCCGAGGTCGACAACACCTATTTGGGGAATTCCGTCCTTCATTTGGCCAAAGAAGGCCGCGCCTGCACGATTGCCGTCGCGGCGGCGCAGCATTCCGCTCCCGGAGGCTTTCCCATCCGTGCAGGTGCCTGTCCAAAACGTAGGCCCGGCTGTGAGGGATGCCGGCGCGACGAATCTGCAGTGGGTATTAGGATCCTGCAGCCATGAATGTTCCGATCCGGCTTCGACGAATTCATGCGATCCCAAAACTGCCGCCGCGGCGAAAACTAATGCCCGAAACACTGCCGTCACGACCTTTGAAATCATCGTCTTCCCTTCATATCGTCTCTCTTGTTGCCGAGTACAAACGCTGATCCGTGTAGATCACACGAGCTATAGAAAGCCACTTCTGGAAATACAACCTTTGCACCACCGCAGCCCCCTGATCGGGCAAAGGTTCAGCTCTCATGTCTCACGAAGTTTGTCAGGATGGTGCAACTTGTGATGATTCCAGACGACCCGTCTGGAGGAACATTCTGATGCCAGGGCCATTCCCCTCTCAGCTCTTGTGAGCACAAAAGGAAAGGAAAACGCTATGAATACGAAACTCATCGTTTCCGCGGCGGCCGCCTTCGGGCTTCTCGCTGGTTCAGCTTTTGCGCAGTCCTCGACGGTCACCGGCGCCGCAGGCGGCGCAGTTACCGGAGCCGTTGTCGGTGGTCCCGTGGGTGCCGCAGTCGGCGGCGTGACGGGAGCAATCGTCGGAACGGCGATTGATCCGCCGCCGCAGAAGGTCGTCACCTACGTGGAAGAGCAGCCGCTGCCTCCTGCTGAAACCGTCGTGCAGGATCGGGTCGTCGTTGGTCAGCCGCTCCCCGAAACCGTTGTCGTAACGCCGGTTCCGGACAACCCAACCTACGCCTATGCTGTCGTGAACCACCAACGTGTCATCGTTCAGCCGAAGACGCGCAAGGTTGTCAAAATTATCGAATGATCCGAGAGGAAGGACCTCTGTCAGAGGTCCTTCCCAATCCGGTTCTGTGGCGTGGCGCCTAGACACTAAAAAGATTTAGGTGCCAGGGAAATTTCTCAACATTCACATCGAATAACGGATTCCTGCATCATCCAGGAGCCTTATTCTCTCTGGAAATCGTCGGGGATTTGCCTCCCGCGCGTGGAAAAAAATGCTTCGCTTTATTGCCGAGAAGGCATTGGGCGAGATATCGGCGACGGACGTCGCGCTGGCCGCGGGGCTGCATCCGAATTACGCCAGGTCGATCTTCAAGAAGGCCGTCGGACTTACGGTCAATCAGGCCATAACGCGCCACCGGCTCGACACTGCTCAATCTTTGCTGATTTCAAGCGATCTGCCCATAGCCGCTGTCGCATTTGAATCGGGATTTGGGTCATTGTCGCGTTTCTACGAAGCTTTTGAAGGGCGCTTTACTATCACGCCGGCGAAATATCGCGGCAGCTTCCGTATCTCGGCGAGATCGAATTAGGCCGATCGGCGCGGCTTAATATCCATTTTCCGATATGCAATCCGTATTGCGCAATGAAGCGCGCCTCGGATCGCCATGCGCAGCATTTTATTAAACTTTTCGTCGGCTAATCGCCATGCACTTGCAGCATCGGTCATCGAGTACCGACGAGGTTGCAGGGCTCCAGATCCGCCCGAATGATTTGCGCGGCAATGAGAAATGACCGGATGGATGACACTTCTGGTCACCGTTGCAGCCGGGAGGATCACCATGAAGCTGCCGCCGCTCTCGCGAAAAGCTTCCCCTGTTGATTGGCAATTGAGTGGCGCATTCACGGCCGACCGGCCGGTAGTTCGGACGCGCTCGAATGCGATCGGCCCTTTGAAACCAACCGATCATCAACAGAGCTGACAAGCGCGGTGCACCGCCGCGCAGGTTTATTCACGGCAAAACGCTGCCAAGAAACGCAGTCGTGAAGCTGCAGCAGAATCTGAATGTCTGACTGGGATTGGTCCTATATGGAAAATGAATTGGCTCCGACCGATAAACGTCATTCCTCTCTGGAGGGATACATTCGATCGATCGGGCGGCACTATGTGGCCGCAGTCATCATCATGACGATGCTTATCGGGGCGACCTACCAGACAGTCGAGATCGCACTCGATCGCCATTCGCTGCAGCAGGACATCAGCTATCTTACGGGGCGCCAGTTCATCCGTTTTCAGCAGCTCACCAATCAGACGCGGGCTGTGATGAAGGCGTCCGCCGATCCGCAAATGCCGGAATATATCATAAAGCCGATGGTCGAGGATGTTCGCAAAGCAATTGACGACATCCGCAGCATGAGCGGACAACTCGAGGAATTGCACGGCAAGTTAGAACGCAATCTCCTCGAAAAGCTCAATCCGCGTGATACCGCATCGGAGCAAATGCGCGTCGAACTTGCCGGTCGACTCGAGGATTTTCTGAAGCGGGCCGATAGGGTCGTATCGGCAAAAGCGCAGGATCGACGCCAGCGCTATTCCTTCTGGGGACCGATCGACTTTGCCGTTTCTTCCGACAGCCTGCTCATGCGCCAGTTCAGTACGCTGATCGACAACGCTCATGATCGCAGCGACGGGAGCATTGACCACGCGCGTCTGATCAGCGCGGTGCTTCTTGGCCTGACAGCGGCGGCGCTCATTCTGGCGACCGCAATTCTCTTTATGCCGCTCGTAAGGAAGCTTCGCAACGAACATCGGCGGACCGTCGACTTCGAGACCAAGTTGACGCATCAGGCGCATACCGATGCGCTCACCAGCCTCAGCAACCGCTCATCCTTCAACGATGCGTTGAGCGGGTTCTTCGCCTCGCTTGAGCAAATCGGCACGGGCTTTTCGATGCTGCTGGTCGATCTCGACCATTTCAAGGGTATCAACGACAGCGTCGGGCATCCGGCTGGCGATGCGGTTCTTCGTCACGTCGCCCGTATGCTGCAAGGGACCTTTCGCTCCACCGATATCGTGGCGAGACTCGGCGGCGACGAATTTGCCATTCTGCTCCCGGGCATTGCCGACGCAACGGCGCTGGAAGTCCTCGCCAAGCGTGCGGTTGCAGCAATTGCCACCGAATTCTGTTTCGACGGCCGGATTCTACCGGTTTCAGCCAGCATAGGCGGAGCGGCTGTTCCCCAGCATGCCGCAGACGAAGCGACGCTCATGCGCGTTGCCGATCTCGCGCTTTATGCTGCGAAAGCCAAGCGCAATACCGCCGTCATCTTCGATGAAGCATCGCTTGCGCAACGTCTGGAGGAGAACCAACTCGCAGCCGCTCTTGCCTTCGCCGCCGACCGAAACGAATTCCTGGTTTACTACCAGCAGAAGGTCAATCTTCAAAGCGGAGCGCATCTCGGCTTCGAAGCCTTGGTGCGCTGGCATCATCCGCGGCTCGGCATCCTGCCGCCGGGCCGTTTCCTGTCGCTCATGGAGGGATCGCACTTCATCAGCAGCATGACGCGCTGCGTCGTCAACAGCGTGGCGCGTGATCTAAAGACCTGGAAGGCTGCAGGACTGCGCCCGGGATCGGTGGCCATCAACCTTCCCGAAGTGCTGCTGGTCGGCAGCGACGGATATGATCTCATTGCTGCGGCAGTCCGCGCCCATCAGCTCGAATGGCGCGACTTTGCCGTGGAAGTGACGGAGGATGTATTTCTTAATCGCAGCGCCAGCCAGATCATGGAGACTATCACACGTTTCCGGGAACACGGCATGTCAGTGTCGCTGGATGATTTCGGCACCGGCTTCGCGTCACTCGTGCATCTGCGTGATTTTCCCTTCGATGAACTGAAAATTGACCGCAGCTTCGTCAGCGACCTGGGAAGGGATCTTCGCTCAGAGCAGATCGTGCGGGCGATGATCGATCTTGCTCGTAATCTTGGCAAGCGGTGCGTCGCCGAAGGAATCGAAAACGAAACGCAACGCGATTTCCTGCTGGGTGCCGGCTGCGAGGTCGGCCAAGGCTATCTGTACGCCAAGCCGGAACCCGCCTCGGCAGCGGTTGAGCGCTTGGCGGTCCCCTACTTGGCAACGCGCAGGCCGTCTCGAAGAACGATGCAGATCGCGCGCTGAGGGTTGAGCGGCGCTCGGCGGATTGAATAAATTTTTCGACGGAGGAACAGCGGATGAATGGAAGGATGCGGGCATGGATCGCAGTTTGTTTGGCGGCCGCATGTTCCTCGATGCCGGCTCTTGCCGGCGAGGGCATGTCGGTGGATGTCGTGCATTTCTGGGTGTCGAAAAGCGAGTCCGCCGCACTTGCTGTGTTCCGCAAAGCATGGACGACCGCCGGCAATCAATGGGTGGATATGCCTGCCGAAAACAAGGTGGCTGTGCAGCGTGTCGTCAGCGATCGCATCGCCAACGGATATCCGCCGGCCGTGATGCAATGGAATGCCAACGAGGGATCGCGCGAACTGCCGGAGATGGGAATTGTTCAGGACATAAATGATGTCGCGGAAACTGATCACTGGCGGGATGTCATTCCAGCGACGGTCCTTGACCGGATATCCTACCAGGGAAAGGTGTATTTCGCGCCGACCAATATCCATGCGGAAAATTGGCTCTGGACAAGCAGGAAGATATTTGACGATGCCGGCTTGAGCATGCCGGCCTCCTGGGAAGATGTTTTCACCATCGCCGAAAAGATCAAAGCCGCCGGACATATTCCGATTGCCCTTGGCGGCAGCAGATGGGAAGTGTCGCTCATTTTCAATGACATCATCTATCACAAATTCGGGCCGGAGGGATATGCACGCCTCATGAGTGGTGATGCGTCACTTGTCCTGGATCCGCGTATGATCGACGCCTTGGAAATGCTTTCGCGCTTGTCGGACTATGTGGAGCCGTTCGCAGCGCGAAAGGACAAAACCTGGGCGGACGCCACGGCAGCGGTTGGCTCTGGTCAGGCTGGCATGCAGTTCATGGGCGACTGGGCAAAGGGCGAGCTTGTCGCGCGGGGCTATCTCGTCGACAAGGACTTCGACTGCACGCTCGTTCCCGGCACCTCCATCGCCTATTTCATGGTCATCGATGCCTTCGCCTTTCCGCTTACCAATCGCGATGGCACGGCAGAGCCTTCGCACGCATGGTTCTCGATCGGGACAATCAAGCCGCCTTCAGCCGGACCAAGGGATCGCTTCCCGTTCGGACGGACGTCGACCCGGCTGGTCTCGATCGTTGCGGTCAGCTCGGCTTGCAAATGATCCGGGCGAAGAAGGGCGAGGTGAGCGCCCAATCCCAAGCGATGCCAAGCCAGATGTCGGAGGGTTGGATTGGCGTGGTTGGCGATTTCTTCAACGATAGGAACGCGTCCCCGAAGGAGGCGCAAAAGCGGCTGTACGATATTTTGATGCAGCGATGACGGGCTCAGTTCTCGCTACCGAGTAACAGGTCGAAGCCTCGGTCCAATTTTTCATGGCAGAGGACTACTGGCCGCGGTCGTCCTCTGTCAGCGGGACGAGCATGCCGAGTTTGACATCGCGCAATACGACATTGGTGTGCATGCGACGGATCTGCGGATTTTCCGCCATGATCAAAGCCGCGATGTCGTCATAATGCTCGACGTCGCAGGCGGTGACGATGGCGATCAGGTCCACCGCTCCGGTCACGTAATAGACCTGCTGAATGTGATCCTGCTTTTCCGCCCAAATGCGGAACTTCGCCAAGGCGTCGTAATTGTCGCGCTCGATTTCCATTCCGACGATGAACACCATCGGCGTGCCGGTTGCCTTTCGGTCGACGATGGCGACCTCGGCTTTGATAACGCCGTCTTCGCGGAGGCGTTTCAGCCGCCGCTGTACGGCCGAGGTCGAAAGCCCGACCTTTTCGGCTATGGTTTCCGCCGTGAGCTGGCAATCGCGCTGAACGATGTCGAGGATATCGCGATCGAAACGATCCAGTCTTTCCATGTCTGTTCCTTCGGTCCTTCTGGTGGCCAATTTGCCCTCTGAGATAGGCATTGCGTCATATTTGATGCGTTAGAAACGAATTTCTGCATAATTTACCCAAATTGATCAGAATTTGCGCGCAAAAATAGCGCGTCTTAGCGATATTCTCCGCAAATTGCTTTCACTGGAATCGTATATGACAGAACCGTCCCCCCAAGCCCTTCAGGTGGATAATCTCCACAAGAGCTTTGGCCCGCATGAAGTCCTCAAAGGCGTTTCGGCGAAAGCCAGCAAGGGCGATGTCATTTCGATCATCGGTTCGTCGGGCTCCGGCAAGAGCACCTTTCTTCGCTGCATCAACCTGTTGGAAATACCGGACCGTGGACGCATCGTCGTGAATGGCGAGGAAATTGCCTGGAAACCTGGTCGCGGCGGACAGATGCAGCCGAAGAGCTGGCGGCAGATCGAAAGGCTGCGCACCGGTCTTGGCATGGTCTTCCAAAGCTTCAACCTTTGGGCACATCGGACCGTGCTCGAAAACGTCATCGAAGCCCCGGTGCATGTCCTGGGTGTTCCGCGCCGCGAGGCTATCGAGAAGGCGGAAGCCCTGCTCAACAAGGTCGGCCTCTACGAAAAGCGCCATGCTTACCCCGCCTTCCTCTCCGGAGGCCAGCAGCAGCGAGCCGCAATTGCCCGTGCGCTTTGCGTCGATCCGGCCGTGATGCTTTTCGACGAACCGACCTCGGCGCTGGATCCGGAATTGGTTGGAGAGGTGCTCAAGGTCATCCGCGATCTCGCCGAAGAGGGCCGTACCATGCTGCTGGTCACGCATGAGATGCGCTTTGCCCGCGATGTCTCCAGCCACGTTCTTTTCCTGCATCAGGGGCGGATCGAGGAGGAGGGGCCGCCGAAACAGATCTTCGATACGCCCCTCAGCGCCCGGTGCCGGGAATTCACCGGCATGCTCGTCCACTGATCCACACCGCCATCACAAACAACCTCATCTGGAGATTTCTGCCAATGAAACTGCTGCCCATCCTTCTTGCCGGCGCCACGCTTGCCCTTTCCGCTATCACTGCGCAGGCCGAGGTTCGTTTCGGCATCATGAATGAATCCTATCCGCCCTTCTTCGCCAAAGACGCTTCGGGCAAGTGGCAAGGCTGGGAAATCGACCTGATGGACGCCGTCTGCGAGCAGATGAAGGAGAAATGCTCGATCGTGGAGCTCTCCTGGGATGGCCTCATTCCGGCCCTTCAGAGCAAGAAGTTCGACGTGATCTGGTCGTCGATGTCCAATACCGCGGAGCGTTCCAAGGTCATCGACTTCACCGACAAATATTACAACACGCCCAGCACGCTGATCGGCCCGAAGGACGGAAAGCCCGGCGCAACGGCCGATGACGTGAAAGGCAAGACCATCGGCATTCAGGTGTCCACCATCCAGTCGGATTATTACAAGAAGTATTTTGCCAATGTCGCGGAACAGAAGACCTATCAAACCCTCGACGAAGCGTTCCAGGATCTGGCAGCCGGCCGCATCGACTATGTGTTCGGCGATTCTCTTGCTCTTGATGCCTTCCTGAAAAGCGATGGCGGCAAGGATTGCTGCGCCAAGATGGGTGATGTGGCCGACGACAAGGAAATCCTTGGAGCCGGCGTTTCCGGTGGCCTGCGCAAGGAAGACACAGAGCTGAAAACGAAGCTCAACGCGGCGATTGCGGCAGTCCGCACCAGCGGCAAGTACGACGAAATCACCAAGAAGTATTTCGACTTCGACATCTACGGCGCAAAATAAGCGAACCGAACGATGGCGGTCACCCAGCAAACGATCTTGGAGCTGCTTTCCCCCTATCCGCCGGGATGGGGAGGCGTGCTGTTGTTGGGTGCCGCCTCCACCGTCTCCATTTCTGCAGGCGCCTTTCTGATCGGCCTGGTGCTCGGCACTGGCGGCGCTCTCGGCAAGCTTTCCGGCAATAGGCCGCTCCACCTGATACTTGATCTCTATACGACAGCGATCCGCGCCATTCCGGAATTGATCCTGATCGTCGGTCTCTATTATGCCGGGATGGACGGGCTCAACCGGCTCCTGGCCACCATCAATCTGCCCACATTCGAGATGAACGGCTTTGCCGTTGCCGTCGCCGTGCTCGGTTTCGTGCAGGGCGCCTACATGACGGAAGTGCTCAGAGGCGCGATCCTCGCTATCCCCGTCGGCCAGATCGAGGCGGCAAAGGCGTTCGGCATGAGCCCCACGCTATGTTTTCGCCGTGTCGTGCTGCCCGCATTGTTGCCGAACGCTCTGCCGGGCCTTGCCAATCTGTGGATGTCGATCACCAAGGACAGCGCGCTGGTCGCCGTCGTCGGCTATCAGGAGCTGGCGCTCGCCACGCGCCTCGCCGGGGCGAGCACCAAGCATTATTTCATCTTCTTTCTCGCCTCCGCCTTTCTTTATCTCGCCCTGACCCTCGCCTCCAACGTCGTCTTCAACCTGATCGAGCGCCGGCTGCGGCGCGGTCAGCCGAAGCTCGCCTGAGGAGCGCGTGATATGACCTTTTCATGGATCGTCTCCTACTGGCCGCTTCTGTTGGACGGCGCAGGGCAAACGATATCGCTGCTGGTGATCTCGGTCGTTTTCGGCTTCATCCTCGCAATCGGCCTTGCCTTCGCCCAGGTCAGCGGCGGCTCAGTTGTGCGATATGCCGCTCGTGCTTACTGTACCTTCTTCCGCGGCACGCCCCTGCTCATTCAGCTTTGGCTTCTCTATTACGGCATCGGATCGCTGCTGCCGATGATCCCGGGCATCCGCCAGAGCCTGTTCTGGCCGGTCCTGCGTGAAGGCTTCTTCTTCGCGGCTGTGAGCTTCACGCTGAACTATGCGGCCTATGAGGCAGAAGTGCTCCGCGGTGCCTTGCTTGCCGTTCCGAAGGGCGAGCTGGAGGCCGGCCGCGCATTCGGCATGCGCCCCTTCACGCTGACGCGGCGCATCTGGCTGCCACGCGCCATTCGTATTGCGTTGCCGACGATCGGTGGCGAGATCGTCATGCAGCTCAAGGCGACACCGCTGGCCTTCACCGTCACCGTCATGGATCTTTACGCCGTCGCCAGCAAGGTGCGGCAAGACACGCTGCTCGTCTATGAGCCGCTGATCGTCGTCACCGTCTTCTATCTCATTCTAACCGCCGTCATTGCTCGCGCCTTCCGCCTCCTGGAGGCACAGGTGCCGGTCCGACGTTGACCTCACAATGCCAAAGGAAGGCCATGCCCTCACGCCTGCTTGAAGGCTTCTGCCAAGCTCGCAGAGACCGACCGTCCGATCTTGAACCGCCGGCCGCCGACACAGGAATCGCGCGGCCAGACTTTGATAGCTGCGTAAATCCATTCCGGGAGACCCGTTTATGAGCAAACTCCGCATTCTTGACGGCGGCATGAGCCGCGAACTCATGCGCCTCGGCGCCGAACTGAAGCAGCCGGAATGGTCGGCGCTGGCGCTGATCAATTCACCCGACATCGTCCGAAAGGTGCATGAGGAATTCATCGCCGCCGGCTCGGAAGTCGTCACGACAAACAGCTATGCACTCGTGCCTTTCCATATCGGCGAAGAGCGCTTCTGGAAGGAAGGTGCAGAGCTTATTGCGCGTTCAGGCCAATTGGCGCGTGAAGCGGCCGATGCCTGCAGTGATCGCAAGGTGCTGGTCGCCGGTTCGTTGCCGCCGATCTTTGGCTCCTACGAACCGGAGAATTTCGATCCTTCGCGCGTGCAGGACTATCTCAAGGTACTGGTCGAAAATCTTGATCCTTATGTCGATGTCTGGCTCGGCGAGACGCTGAGCCTGATCGCGGAGGGAGAAGCTGTGCGCACCGCAGTTGCCGCGACGGGCAAGCCGTTCTGGATCTCGTTTACGCTCGCGGATGATGCGGCGCAGAGAAATGGGAGCGACCCGAAACTCCGCTCCGGTGAAAGCGTCGAAGATGCGGCGATCTGGGCTGCCTCTTCGGGTGCAAGCGTGCTCCTGTTCAATTGCAGCAAGCCGGAAGTGATGCAGCCGGCCGTCGAAACCGCGGCCCGGGTGTTCAGGGATAGGGGTGTTGCGCTCGAAATCGGCGTCTATGCCAATGCCTTCGAGGGCGAGCAAGGCGATTCTGCTGCCAACGAGGGCCTGCACGACACCCGCAGCGATCTGAATGACGATGCATATTCGCGCTTCGCCTGCTCATGGGTCCAAGCGGGCGCAACCATCATCGGTGGCTGCTGCGGCATTGGCGCGGGCCACATTCATCGCCTCAAACAGGCATTGCTGGGCTGATACGCGCGCATGTCCCGGATGCGCGCATGGACGGATCCAAATCGCAAAGAGGACGCGATGCCTCATCGCATCCTCTTCACTCCTTGTGTGCCGCTATGGTCGCTCGAAGATTCGTTTGATGACATTTCTCATAGAATTCGATGGTCTGCGCGGCCATGCCGTTTGGGAGCGGCACGAAATCCTGTAGCCGAAGCCCCGGCGATCTACTCAGCGCCGGGTCCGCTAACTGGACTTCATTGAGGCTGCCGACACGATCCGATAATTTTTCGAAGTAGGCTAAATTCTCGTCCACGGTGGAGGGAGAGCATCTCATGCCATGGGCTGGAATGACGAACTGCGCATTCAGATCGCGAATGCGCAGGAGTGATGAACGGAGCAAACGAAGATCATCCGCATTCTCACTCCAGACCTCGGGAATCGGATGCTCTACCGCATCGACCGCAAGGCAGACACGGATTTCGGCGATCCATACGGCGATGTGGTCGGGCGTGTGTCCTGGGGTGTGAATGAGTTCCAGGCTAAGATCGCCACCATGAAGCATGGTCGAGCCTGAAAAGGTAACGTCGGGGCCGACAAGTTCGACACTTCGGAATCGTGCCTCCTGGTCTGCCTTTTCCCGCAGCGTCTGCCGGCAGGATGGATCGCGCAGACGTTCGAGTGCTGCCGCATGGGCGATAATCGGCGCTTTTCCGGCAATGGCTGCATTGCCCCAGAAATGATCCCAATCCATATGGGAATTGACGACGATCACCGGACGGTCCCGCGCTTGTTCCCCAAGCAGATTCAAAGCCGTCTGACAAAGCTCGGGCGTTCCGAGGGTATCGATCAGAACGTTAAATTTTTCCGTGCGCACAAACACGCTATCAACTTCGTCGCCAGCCCTGACAATCGTGATCCGATCGTCAAGGCCGGGATAAGAGCACAGTTTTACAGCGATATTCATGCGAGCCCCTCCTCACAAGAAATTTCCATTGCAATATACGCGGCAGGAATTGACCATTCCCAACCGGCTTCGAATGAGGCCGGTCGGCCGGCGGCAGCTACAATACCAGGGCGAGGCGCTGCTGTGTTTCTATCTAATGAAACTTTCTTTCGACCGTGGTTGCCACGCTGAGCATTTGAAGCAGATAGCGTATCAATGCGACGTCCTCGGTCGACGTCTGGTTTTCAAATACCTGGGTGATGATTGCGCTCAAATTATTGGCCTGATCGTGCACCAGTTCCTTAATATAGATTTCGGGTTCCGCAAAAATCGCAGTTTGATTCTGTTTATCGCTTGTCATCTCACACCAGCTTGTCCTGAAGCGTCTTTCCGGTTTCCCGGCATTCTGCAGCCTTCAATTCCTGATCGAATTGATCGATCAAACGTTGCACCCACAGCTCGTTGTAAGCGTCGTCGCCGTCCCGAGGGCGATCGCGCTCTTCGGTGGATCTAATCTGCTCGACCAATGCTCGCAGCAGTCGCATCACTCCCTCATTTCCGCTTTTTGCCGGAACAAGCGAGCTGGCATATCTCTTCTGAAATCTGTCAGTCGCATCTCGGCAGTCGGCGCTTGCAGCGCCTCCCGATCGCATATGTCGCCCGCTGAAAGCCGGTTCGCGCTTATGGTCTGGCCCGGTGCTTTCACTTAGCCAAATAGGCGTTTTCATTGTTCTTGTGGTTTGAACGAACTCTTGCATGAGCCAAGTAGGGCAAGTGGCTCAAAGTCGTCTCGGGCTTCAGCGGGTTGTGAAGCTCCGGTTCCAGCAAGAGGGTTGTTCCATGGATGGAGTAGAGTTGATGATGCCGCATCAAACCGGCCATGGACGGCTTTGCTTGGATTGGCATAACCAAGCCGTCCTCGAGCAGCGAGGGCAGTCCGAGTTTGGTTACCTGCCAACCTGTCGAAATCAACAGGTCCACCAACTTTGGGTGCGTTTCGACGATCAGCGAACTGATGCCGGCGACAAGGCAGAATTCCAGCACCCCTGTCATCAGGATGTGTGAGGCCGGCACCTCATTGATGAGTATTTCACCTTTCGCGACAACACATCGGGTCCACTCAAAAATGTCCGGCGAGCGTGGCCACGTTCCGCCGTTCATGATCTGAGGATAGATGTCCGACAACAAATGCGGTTCCGTCGTAGGGAGCAATCGCGAGTACCCCACGACGTCATCTTCATGAAAGAGTGCGAGATGCAGGGCGCGGTCGTGATCGAACTGGTCTATTTCCAATCCGTCGCTTCGGCGAATGGCTTCCCAACCGAGCCTTTCCACAAATTGCTCGTGCCGGAAGCGCCAAATTTTCTCCATTGTTTGCCCGTTTGATGCCGAGCAACCGACGTAGAGCCTAATCATCCTTGCCCCTGATTTTGCGGCAAGAATGCATGATAGTCCCTGCCATTTAAATGAGTAAAAATACCCAGCTTTCAGCTCTCGGCCGACGTCGTCGCGTGAGCTTGGATTGAGGGTTGGTCGTGCCGGCTCCAAGGCGAAGCGGGTAACCGGCAAGAGGGGGCGAAAGCATGCCGACCTGTCTGCAGCCCGCCGATAAGACGCTTTAGCGAAGTATTCCGAAACGAAAACTTTCCGCTATCATCTGGGCCGCGTTCACGACATTGAGCTTGCGCTGAACATTCAAGATCTCGTTCTGAATGGTTCGGTGCGAACGCCCCAGAATTCCGGCAATCTCTATGGCTGTCTTGCCGGCCGCGCACCACTGAATGATTTCACGCTCCCGCGCCGTGATCCGCAGCAGGCTCCGATCTCGTGATCTCGCCTCTTTCGCCATAAGGCCGCGCAGCGCATTGTGGGCATAGATCGACAGAATATGCAGCGCCCCCCTGGCAGCGCCGGAGAGATCCACCTTTTCAGCACCGAACGTGACGATCGCTTGGAAGCCGCTTGCTGAGTGCAAGGGCACGCTGTAGCCGTCTTTCATTTTAAATTCTCTCGCTTCGTTCATGACGCGGCGCGCGTGACGGCCAAGCTCTTGATCTCGCAGCGCCTCCGACCAAACGAAAGCACCGTCCTGCATTTTAGAGAGCTGGATTACGGGATCGGCGTGCACATAGTTGTGCGAAACATAGTGGTCGAACCACTCTGACGGCCAGGCATTCAACATAAAGTAGGAATCAATGCGCTCGGTGGGCAAAGGTATGCCGGAAATTGCAAAACAGCTAAAACCAAAATGGCGTGCCGACCGATCCAGGGAGCCGAGTATTTCATCCTTGCTTTTTGCCGCAGCGGTTTCCGACAAAAAGTCGAACATGACGTTAGCAGTTGCCACGGCTTCACTGTTCACTCGTCCCTCCCCAGGATTTCACATAGTCTAACGCATATTAGCTCAAGGAAGTATTATTTTCATGACCATTTCGGGTGACTGCCGGCATTATATGATGTTTTTATAATAAAACCTGGGTGCGAGCGAGAGGGTCGTTGGCAGAGAGGCTGTCTCGCATGATCGGGCTGATATGCCGCAGGTTCTTCGTCCGATCAGGAATGCGCTCAAAGGTAGGCAAAATTGCTTATTTACCGTTGCGTAAGGTAGCTGTTAAATCCGACACAAGGGAAGGAAATTGCAGCTACAGGGTGCGGGCATACCGAAGGCCAAAGTTAGTCTTTCGTAGGAAGGCTGCGGCGTGCGAAATGGGCACTGCCTGGCCGGTCTTTGGGCATCTGGGAAAGAAATCCAAAAAGCTTTGCAGGCAGGGTCAACCTGCCGCTTGGACGTACGTCCGATTTCGACGGAAGCGATGGCTTCCGTCGATGCCTACAAAAATAGTCAGCCTTCAGAATCGACCTCAACGTCAGCAGGTCGATGAGCGGTAAAGCTATGGCTTCGCCGTCGCCAGGAGAAAACCAGCAACAGGCGCGCAGCATGTGTGACCTGTTTGGGACAGTTGCGATGTGTGACTGATGGAGGGGGCTGATGTTCTGCCTCATCGATCAGTTTTCAGGCTTCAATGATGTGACGTTGCGCCGAGGTGTTCGCACTCTCGTGCCGTAACGCCATGCTCGAATTCCGAAAGTGGAACCCATGCAATGCCTTGCGTCACCGTCGGAGATGACCGTGCGGGGGCAGAGCGATTGCGTTTCCGGCAAGCACAGAGGCGGACATGAACAATCTCAAGGGATCTTGGAGACTATCAGGATGGCGCAGGACGACGAGCAAAGGGGATGTTTCCTATCCGCTTGGTGAGGACGCGTCGGGTTTGCTTGTCTACACGTCGGACGGCAAGATGATGGTGCAAATGACGGCCGCGCATCGTCCGCCTTTAGAAACAAGCAATCCGCTCGGCGGAAGTGCCGAGGAGCAAGCGGCGGCCTATTCGACCTGTCTGGGTTATTTCGGCAGCTACAGGGTTGCCGACGGCAAGGTCACTCACAGGATCGAAGGCAGCTCTTTCCCCAATTGGTCGGAAACCGAGCAGGTTCGCCCCTACGAGCTTAGCGGCGATGAGCTGATCTTGCGCACGCCTCCTTCTGAAAGCGGGGGAGTAACCACCGTCAACGAAATGTCCTGGATCCGCGACAAGGGACCAGCCGACGCCTGATTCACCTGGGCGCTGCTGCGCCTCTTTCATGCAATTCGAGCGGAGGAACAGATGAATATCACCAGCACCATCTATCATACGGCCCGTGCCCGGGCGGGAGTGCCGCTTGCTCTGGGAAGGCAGCACCCGAAAGCGGCCTATCAACAAACCGAGCTGGCGGCTCTCGCCAACTATCTGATCCTGCTGATGCTGCGCAACGTCACAAGCGACGGCTATGTCATCGAGGATCCCGCCAATTCCGGGCAATATTCGGCGCCCGGATGCGTTATCGCCGCGCCCTCCTTTCCCGCGAATACTCCCGGCGTCGATCAGGACTATGTCTACAACTGGGTGCGTGATGCGGCGATCACCGCCATCGAGATTGCCGCTGCCGGATTGCCGGTGACGCCGGGCAGTGGCATGCCCAGCCTGATCGACTACGTCAGCTTCGCAAGACTCTGCCAGACGAATGCCCATCCGACGCTGGGGCATGCATGCTTCACCGTCGCCGGGCAACCGCGTCCGTGGACCGAACAGAATGATGGACCTGCCATTCAGAGCCTCGCCCTTTTGCAGGCCTACCCGCAGTTGGACACGGCGACCCAAGCCACTGCCAGGCAGGTCATCGAAACAAACGTGTCTTATCTCCTCGGTGCCTACCAGAAGCCCACCACAAACCTCTGGGAGGAGCACGAAGGTCTGTCCTTCTTTGCGCGCTCGGTTCAGTTGCGCTGTTTCAGGGCGGTGGCCGCCAACACCCACGGCATCGGCGTTGCCGCCGATGTACCGACGGCAATTGCCTGGCTCGAAAGCGCCCTTCAGGACCATTGGAACGGCTCGTATTACGTGACGATGCTGGCGCCGGACGCCGGTCCCGGCGTCTCGATTGTTCCCGAAGAGCTTGGCTATGACCCAAACATCGACATCGTTTCGGCCTGCGTCTACGGAGCGGTGCCGGCAACCGACACAAGATTGCTCGCGACCGCAGCCCGCCTGCGCAGCCAGTGGGCCGATCCCAACTCCCGTGCGTTCTACCCGATCAATGCCGCGGATCAGACACGTGGGATTGGTCCGCTCCTGGGCCGCTATCCCGGCGACACCTATGACGGCGATGTCGCCCATCCTGTCAGCGGCGGGCATCCCTGGGCGCTTTGCACATGTAACTTCGCCGAACTTTACTATCGTCTCGCCAATGAGATCGATCACGCCGGGACGGTTCCTTTGGATAGCCTGTCCGAAGATTTCTTCGCGCAGGTTGGGGTGACGAGCGCGACCTCCATCGCCGATGCCGCAGTGGCCCTCAGAAGCGCGGGCGATGCCATGCTGCGCGCCGTCATCTATCACAGTGATCGTTATGAACTGAGCGAACAGTTCGACGGCACGTCCGGCTATGAAAAGAGCGTGCATAATCTGACATGGAGCTATGCGTCGTTTCTGTCCGCCGTACGCGCCAGAACCAGCGGAAGCAAGCTGTCCGGCAAGGTCGCCGGCAAGTCCGCGCGGGCGGCCGGGAGCAAGAAATGAGCGAGCGATTGACTAGCTTCATTGCTCTCTCAAGCGCGCTGACCGGTTTCAACGCGATGCAACTGCACGCTACCGATCTGGCTGAGACCTATCTCAGCCTGCTGGATCAGATCGTTCCGATCGATATTGTGAACGATCTGATCGACGGCTTCAAAGAATTGCCGGCGAACCGGGACGGTGAGCCATTGCCGGCAATTCTCAGGGATCCGCAGCTTGGGCCGATCGCGCGCAATGTGATTATGCTTTGGTACTGCGGCACCTGGCAACAATTGCCTGCGGGATGGCGCACCGCCTTCGGAGCATCCCCACTCGACAAAACTCACCTGGTCTCCGGCGCGGCCTATCAGGCCGGCCTGCAATGGCTGGCGGCGGGCGCCCATCCGCCGGGGGCCAAGCAGCAAGGTTTCGGTGCATGGGCCCTGGCGCCCGCGGGGGGATGAGATGGCGAACGAGATGTCCTTTGACGTGGTGATCGTTGGCGCGGGTGTAGCCGGCGCCATGATCGCGAAGCGTTTGACCAAGGCCGATATGCGGGTTCTGCTGCTCGAGGCGGGCCCCGGCACGACGCGCAGTTTCGACGAATACACGCAGCATCTGGAGCACTTTTACGCAGCAAACAGCAAGGGACCGGAATCGGCGTGGCCGCCGGCCGTCGCCGCGCCGCAGCCGGACACCGCAGATTTGCGGTCGAACGACGGCTACTTCGTCCAGCGCGGCCCTAATCTCTATGGCAGCAGCTATACGCGGCTATTGGGCGGATCGACCCTGCACTGGCTTGGCGTATCGCTACGCATGCTGCCGGAAGATTTCAACATGCGGTCGCTGCACGGGGTCGGGCGGGACTGGCCCATCGATTATGAGACGATCGCACCCTATTACGATCAAGCCGAACACGAAATCGGCGTTTCCGCCGATGTCTCCGAACAGCACTATCTTGGGCTCGGCTTCTCGGATGGTTATGACTATCCGATGCAGCGCGTCCCGCCCAGTTTTTCGGATCGGGTACTCGGGGCGGCCATTGACGGCATGGAGGTTCAGTTTCAGGAGGAGTCGTTCCAGCTCCGGGTTCGAAGCTATCCGGCGGCCCGCAATTCAGTGCCGCGCAAGTTTTACCGGCCTGTCGGGACTGGCTATCTCGGAGAGCGCTGCGAGGGCAATACGTCCTGTACGCCGATCTGTCCGGTGCAAGCGAAATACAATGCCGGCAAAACCCTCGCTCAGGCGGATTTGAATCGATTGACCGTCCTGACGCAGGCGGTCGCATCGAAGATCCATATCGATCCGGCAAGCGGCGAAGTGAAGGGGATCGAATATCAACGCTACGAGGATCCGACCTCGTCGGAGGCAAAGACCTTCGTCGCAAAGGCTCGCGTCTATGTTTTGGCAGCGCATGCCGTGGAAAATGCCAAGTTGATGTTGGCCTCGGGCATTGACGGTCCGCGCGGTCAAGTCGGCAAAACCCTCATGGATCATCCGACGCTTTATGCCTGGGGGCTCGCACCCTCTTCGATCGGCGCCTACAGAGGCCCGCAGTCGACAGCCGGCATCGAGGATTTGAGGGGTGGCGCGTTTCGCTCAAAACACGCGGCATTCCGCTTCGACATCGGCAATGACGGCTGGCGGGCAAGCACCGGCGCTCCCGACACGGCGGTCTATCAGGCGGTGATGAACGCGGGGCTGTATGGTTCGGCCTTGCGTGGGGAACTCGAGGCGACGCTGCCGCGCCAGATCCGCTTCTCGCTTGCGGTCGAACAGCTGCCCGACGCTGCCAACAGCATCAGTATCGATCCCCGCTACCGCGATCCCCTCGGCAATCCGCGCCCGGTGATCGATTACCGGATCGACGACTACACATTGGCGGGAATGGCGGCTGCCTCGCGCGTTGCCGAAGCCGTATTTCGGCGAGCCGGCATCAAGGATTGTACCGACCCGGATAAGGGAAGCTGGTTTCCGACGGCCCATTATCAGGGTCGTGCATTTGCCTACCACGGGATGGGGCATTTTGCTGGCACGCATGCCATGGGCTTGGACCCCAGCACCTCAGTCATCGATGGGGACCAGCGAGCCTGGGGCCACCGGAATCTTTTTGTCGTCGGTTCCGGCAGCTTTCCAACGCTTGGCACATCCAATCCCACGCTGACCCTAACGGCTCTGGCGTTGCGGACGGCGGATCGGTTGATCGCGAGTTTTGCACACTGATCCCATTTGCACATGCCGGCGAAAGCTGGCCGACGACTTCATTTTATCGGAGCGGTCCTTCGATCGCGCCACGCAAAAAGGGAGCAAGCAGAATGCATCGATCATGTCGGCTGCGCGCCAAAGAAGTCCGAGGAAGCGACCCTCATTTTGCATTGCACAGTACGGAGGTGCGCCATGCTGTTTGCCATTGACTCTGCGCGGAGGACGGACATCGGCGCCGTTGCGGCGGACGGAAATTATGATGCGGTCATCGTCGGCACCGGCATCTCGGGCGCCATTATCGCCAATGAACTCAGCAAGGCGGGCAAGCGCGTCCTCGTCCTGGAGGCCGCGTCCGGAACCAACCGGAGCCTAGACGGATACAACGCGCTGGTGACCAATTTCTACAATGCCGCCAGCAAGGACAACCAGTCGCCCTATCCGGTCAATCCCAATGTTCCAATGCCGCGTAGCCCCGAGCTGCGTAAGCTTCAACCGGGCGAAACCAACGCCTCGACCTATATGGTCCAATCCGGTCCCTACGTGACTGACACGACCTATACGCGGATTTTTGGCGGCACGACGATGCACTGGGAAGCCAAAACGCCGCGATTGCTGAAAGAAGATTTCAAGTCGAACGCTTTGTACGGTCAGGGGCTCGATTGGCCACTGGACTATCGCGACATCGAAGCGGACTATCAGACCGCGGAGCGTGAGATCGGCGTGTCGGCCGATGTCGAAGACCAGAGCTATCTCGATATCACCTTCCCCCAGGGTTACGTCTATCCCATGCGGGGGCTGCCGCTTTCCTATCTCGATCAGATGGTGGCAAAGGGCATCGACGGAACCTCGGTCGAACTCTACGGACAAAACTATCCCGTCAAGGTGCGGCCCTATCCGCAGGGGCGTAACGGCATCCCCAATCCCGCCTATGACGGCGGCAAGGGGTATATGCCTGTCGGCGCGGTCAACACGCATGAGGTCGAGGAGGGGGGACGCTGTCAGGGCAACACGAACTGTGTGCCGATCTGTCCCGTGCAGGCGCGTTACCATTCCGGGAAAACGCTGGCGAAAGCATTCCAAACCGGCAAAGTCGATCTCCTCGCGCAGGCCGTCGCCTCCCGCGTTCTGATCGAATCCGACACGGGCCGGGCAAAAGCGCTCGAGGTCAAGGTCTATAAGGATGAGGCCTCGCCCGAATACGAAACGATCACCGTCAAGGGCAAGATCTTCGTGCTGGCCGCAGGCGCCATCGAAACGCCGCGGCTGATGCTGGCATCGGGTCTGCAGAGCTCGAGCGGCTTGATCGGCCGCAACCTGATGGACCACGCCTATTTGCTGAGCTGGGCACTGATGCCGGAGGTTTGCGGCACCATGCGCGGCACGAGCTGTACCGGCGGCATCGTGGATTTACGCGGTGGCGCCTTCAGGCGGCATCAGGCGGCCTTCAGCGTCGATATTCACAATGACGGTTGGGGCTGGGCCGTTGGCTCGCCCTATTCCGACGTCACAGAACTCGTCGACCAGCACAACCGCTTCGGCGGCGACTTGCGGCAGGGCCTGATCGACCGCATTTCGCGTCAACTGCTGCTGGCCTTCATGATCGAGGTGATGCCGGTCGAGAGCAACCGCGTCTCGGTCGATCCGCAATATACCGACCGGCTCGGCAATATGCGGCCGGTCGTCTCGTTCACGGTTCCGGAATACACGATGCGTGGCGCCGCCTATGCGCGCGAGTTCGCAAAGACCATGTTTGCCAGGCTCGGCGCTGCCGACCACACCCGCTACGACACCAGCGACTATGGCTACGTGAACTATGAAGGCGAGGGCTATGCAATCCGCGGCGGCAACCACCTGGCCGGCACCCACATCATGGGAACGGACAAGCAGAGGTCGGCCGTAAACATCGACCAGCGCTCCTGGGACCACGACAATCTTTATCTGGTCGGCGGTGGCAGCATGCCCACCATCGGCACGGCCAATGTCACCTTGACCCTCGCCGCACTGTGCTACCGCAGCGCCCGAGCAATGCTGAAACAGTTGCAACGATAAGCCCCAGACCGCTTCCGCGCGCACAACAATCGGAGAAGCCAGCATGTCTGATACGATTACGACGCTCGATGCTCTCAAGGAGCATCTCTACCTGGCAATGCAATTGGAACATGCAACGATTCCGCCCTACCTGACGGCGCTTTATTCGATCAAGCCGGGCACCAACGTGGATGCCGTCCAGGTCATCCGGGTCGTCGCGGTCGAGGAAATGCTGCATCTGACGATCGCGGCAAACCTTCTGAACGCCATCGGCGGAATCCCTGATCTTACGAGGCCGGGATTCGTGCCTTCCTATCCCGCTCATCTTCCCGATGGTGAAACCGATTTCAAAGTGAGTCTGGCATCATTCACCAAGGAGACGCTTGCGATCTTCAAGAAGATCGAACGTCCTCGTCTCGCCCCCGGATCCCACAAGCTCGTCAAGCGCATGTACCGTTCAGGCGTAACTGTGCTTGGGAGATATCCGGGCGCCAGCGACATGCAATACTACAGCATCGGGGATTTCTACGCCGCCATCGAAGAGGGATTCGATCGTCTGGAAAGGGAAGCCAAGACGGCCGGCAAGACGATCTTCATTGGGGATCCGAAGCGCCAGGTCACGTCGGACTACTATTACTCCGGCGGTGGCGAGCTCTTTCCCGTTGCCGATATCGAAAGTGCAAGGTCGGCGATCCGGCTCGTCATGGAGCAGGGCGAAGGTGCCGGTGGCGGCATCTACGACCATGAGAGAGAACTCGCGCATTACTACCGTTTCGACGAGCTGGACAGGGAGCGCTACTACCAGCCGGAGGACAGGGCAGGCCATCCGACCGGGCCTACTTTCAGCGTCGATTGGCATGCGGTTTATCCGGTCAAAACCGATCTGAAACTCGGTGATATCGACAGTAAGAAGAGCCCGGAACTCTACGAGGCTGCGCTTTCGTTCAATCAGACCTATGCGGCGTTCCTGGAACTGTTGACGCAAGCCTTCAACGGCCAGCCGCAGTTGCTGCTGGAGGCCGTGCCCAGAATGTTCGAATTCAGGAATCTGATGGGAGACCTGATCCGCAATCCCCTGCCCGACTACCCCGGCCAGTATGCGATGGCGACGTTCGAGATTGGCTACAACCAGGTGTTGCGCACCGTGGCGGTCGAGGAGGCAGGGGCATGAGTATCGAAGATCCGCACCGCTTTCTTGCCTTCTCGACGGAGGTAACCGCCTTTGCCACATTCGAATTGTGGGCGACAGGCCAGGTCGAAGCCTACCTCGCGACCGTCAATGGCGCGATTGGCGACGCGATCCTGAAGGAACTCCTTTCCACCTATGAAAAGATCTGCCTGGAGACAGAGGGCCAACCTTCGTCCGAGCGAAAGGCGCGTCTGCGCCGAGAGATCTTTGGAAGCGAGAAACTTGGCCCGCTCGCGCGGAACATCATCAAACTCTGGTACGTCGGCACTTGGTACGGGCTGCCGGCCGGCTGGTGCGAGGCGTTCGGTGCGAGGCCAAAGGACGTGACCTTCGTGATTTCGCCCGCCGCCTATGCCGAAGGTCTGATGTGGAAGGCGATCGGAGCCCACCCTGCCGGCGCGAAAGCCCCGGGTTACGGCTCGTGGGCGTCCCCGCCACGAATTCCGGCCTTTGCGGGCGAGGCTGCGATTGCGCAAGTCAAGGAAGTCCAAATCAACCACAACGAAGGATTGGCAAGATGAGCACCCAAACTCCCCGACTCTCGCCCGAAAAGGTCTGGCTTGGCATCACACCGACACTTTGGTGGAACGACGACTTCATCAACATCGACATCGGCATTCCCTTCGAACAATGCATCAGCGAAATGGCGCTCGCCGGCTATGTCGGCTGCAGCATCGGTCATAAATATCCGACCGACCCCAAGGTCCTGAAGGCGGCACTCGAGCTGCGTGGTTTGCGCGTTTCGGAACCGTGGGTCAGCACATATTTCACGATTGAAGCGATGAAAGAGCAGACGATCGAGAAAGTCCGCCAGCAGCTTGCGTTCCTGGAGGAGATGGAGCACGGCAGCACCGATCCGAGGAGGGCCGATCTGGTGGTGGCCGAGTTCGGCCATGCGGTCAATCCGCTGCCATTCGCGCTATTCCCGAACTGCCCGACGCTGACAGACGAACAGTGGGGCCGCTTGGTGGACGGTCTGCATCAGATCGGCAGGATTGCCAGGGAAGAAGGCCGGCGCCTTTGCTATCATCCGCATCTCGGCACCGGAGTGATGATCGCTTCGGCCGTCGACAGGCTGATGGAAAGGACCGATCCGGACCTGATCCATCTGCTGCTGGACACTGCTCATCTTGCCGCCGCCGGCGTCGATCCTCTGGCTGTCACCAAGAAATATGCCCGCCGGATCAAGCACATCCATCTGAAGGATATCCGGGCCGACGTCGTGCACCGCGTCCATAACGAAGGGCTCTCCTTCGAGGCAGCCATCGAGGCCGGCATATTCACTGTTCCGGGAGACGGCTCGATAAAGACCTTCCCGCAAATCCTTGCGACGCTCGCCGAAGCCGATTTCGCCGGCTGGCTGGTGATCGAAGCCGAGCAGGACCCGGCGAAGGCCAATCCGCTCCGTTACGCCAAGATGGCGCGTGCCTATCTGCGCGAGACACTTGGGTGGTAGCGATGGATAGGGGCGCAAAAAAAGAGATTCTACTCAGCCTGTTCATGTTTACGGCCGACCTGCGGCCGGATGATCGGGCCTATAGCCAAACCCTGATCGACCACATCAAGGCTCTGCTTGCCATGGGGTATGACGGCTTCGACTTGCCGATCGCCGCGCAACAGACTAGCGACCATCGGGCCGAGATCGACAGTTATGCTCGTTTCAGGCAGGCCTTGGACGCGGCCGGCCTGGAAACGGTACGCTTCACGACCAACGTCGGAACGACGCGGACCTTCGATCCCACCTCGCCGTACCGTGAACAGAGGGAAGGCGCACTGGCCTATTTGAAGTCCCGCGTCGACATCACGTCGATCCTGGGCGGCAAGACCGTTATGGCGGGGCCGATCGTCTTTCCCTACGGTGTCTTCCCGACGCTCGATTCCGGCACGCCGCTCTGGAGCGATGCGCTGCAGGATTGGCTTGAACCTCGCTACAGGCTGGCGCGGCCGATCATCGAGGAGCTCGCCAACCATGCAGAGAAGAGGGCTGTCAAGCTTGCGATCGAGCCGGTGGACCACTGGGAAACACCGGCGCCGAACATGGTCTCGGATGTGCTCGATTTCCTGGGAGGGGTAGGTAGTTCCCAGGCTGGCTTGACCATCGACAGCGCTCATGTGGTGCTTGGAAGCAGCGGCCCTGCGGCTTACCGGGCCGACTTGCGCAACACCGTGGCGCAGCGTCGTCTGAACTACATACATATCTCCGCGCCCGATCGCGGCGCATTGAAGGATAGCTGGATTCCCTGGGAAAGTTTCCTTGCGCCGATCCTGCCGGTCTATGACGGCCCGTTCCTGATCGAGGTGTTCAACGCGGTCCCGGCTTTTCTTAGCGGCCTGCATCTGACCCGTCGCAAGTTCTGGATTCCTGGCGAAGATCAGCCTGTAGCGGGCCGACCCAGCGCCTATGACGTTGCCCGCGACGGTTTGGAAACCCTCCGGGAGGAATTCGCCAAGCTTGACTATCTTTCGGCGCATTGAACGAGCCGCCAGACACAGACCCATGTCACACAAAGGACAGGTGACGACGATGAACGATATGCAGCCTTCTCCACTTCACGTAAGAGGCTTAGCCCCATTGCGGCGCGTAGCGACTTCGCAGCGGGTCACCGCCGATCGGCTCGGCGCCCTGGCAGATCTTCCCGGCTTCTGGGAAGGGATGGGTTTCAGCCTTATTGCTCGTCCGGATTATTCCGGTCGCAGCGAAAACGGCTTCTTCTTGCAACTCAATCTACTACACGAAACGATCGAATTCACGTCGATCGGATCCCCGGTCTTCAATCGCGGCAGCGAGCAAGGTGATATCGCCATTTATGGTGTCACCTATCTGCATCGCGTCACGGACGGCACCAATGGCGGCGCGTTGCATATAGAACCCGGCATGTGGTTGAACATCCCGGCGACCACCGCGCCAAAGGCCGATGCGAGCATTGCGAGGTTGGGCACCATTCCCCACGGCAATGCGTTCTGCACCGTCGGCTTCGTGCAACATGCCGTCTTCGACAAGGTGCCGGAAATTCCGCCGGCCAACACGATACCTTTCGCGATCGGCGGCGAGCCGCCGGCCGCCGGCAGCAAGAATCCATATCCCGAATATGACCTTGCCATTACGAACGGATTCCGAACAAGCCCGGTCCCTCCGGGCATCACTCAGGCGATGATCGACGATCCCAATCAGGTGCTGCGGGATACCTTGAACCGTCAGGTCTTCGAGCAGGGTCAGACCCTCAAACAGATCACACGGTTGATAACCTCCAGCGGCGGCGGCATCGCAAATGTCCCGTTCATCACCACCAATGCAAATACGCTCGATCTGGACTCCGTCTTTGCTATCGAAACCGTCATAGATGAGCTGGGTAACGAGTTCGTGCAATTGCAATATTCGCAAACCGGCTTGCTGAATTTCAAAGGCAAGAGCTTTCCACATGTGACGGTCGGAACACTGATCAAAGCATTTTAGGCAGGAACCCATCCGGCGCGAAATCCGCTTTCCTCGGCGGGTTGAACGAGGCGGCCATGTTGCATTATGGCAGGCCGAGAGGTCGACGACACTGCCGTCGACCTCAAGCCTTTACCAGAGGGCATCATCTTTATCTCGGGCCTTCCCTTGGCCTCAGGCGACACCGCCGAGGCAGACATATTTGATTTCGGTGAACTCCTCGATGCCGTATTTCGAGCCTTCGCGGCCGAGGCCGGAAAGCTTGACGCCGCCGAACGGCGCTTCGGCCGTCGAAATCAGGCCGGTATTGACGCCGACCATGCCGTATTCCAGCGCCTCGGCGACCCGGAAGACGCGGGCAAGGTCCTTGGCATAGAAATAGGAGGCAAGACCGAATTCGGTGTCGTTGGCCTGCGCGATGACATCGGCCTCGTCCTTGAAGCGGAAGAGCGGAGCGACCGGCCCAAAGGTCTCTTCCTTCGCCACCGCCATTGCCGGCGTGACATCGGCCAGCACCGTCGCCTCGTAGAAACGTCCGCCAAGCGGATGGCGATGGCCGCCGGCGACGACGCGGCCGCCCTTGGAAAGGGCATCGGCAACATGTTCCTCGACCTTGGCAAGGGCCGCCTCGTCGATCAGCGGGCCGAGATTGATGCCTTGGTCGAAACCGTTACCGGTCTTCAGCGAACCGACGGCCTTGGAGAGCTTCTCGGCAAAGGCATCATAGACGCCGTCCTGCACATAAAGACGGTTGGCGCAGACGCAGGTCTGGCCGTTGTTGCGGAACTTGGCGATCAACGCACCTTCGACGGCGGCATCGAGATCGGCATCGTCGAACACGATGAAGGGCGCATTGCCACCGAGCTCCAGTCCGAGCTTCTTGATGGTCGGCGCGCTCTGCTTATAGAGTTCGGCGCCGACTTCGGTTGAGCCGGTGAAGGTCAGCTTGCGCACGACCGGGCTTGTGGTCATTTCGCCGCCGATGGCGCGGGCCGAGCCGGTCAGCACGCTGAAGAGGCCCTTCGGCAGGCCGGCGCGTTCGGCCAGCACCGCAATCGCAATCGCCGAAAACGGCGTCTGCGAGGCGGGCTTCAGGACCATGGCGCAGCCGGCGGCAAAGGCAGGACCGGCCTTGCGGGTGATCATGGCATTCGGGAAGTTCCAGGGGGTGATCGCCGCAACCACGCCGATCGGCTGCTTCATCACCAGAATGCGCTTGTCCTTCTGGTGGCCGGGGATGATGTCGCCATAGACGCGGCGGGCTTCTTCGGCGAACCATTCGACGAAGCTGGCACCATAGGCGATCTCGCCCTTGGCTTCCGGCAACGGCTTGCCCTGTTCGGCCGTCAGGATGCGTCCGAGATCGTCCTGGTTTTCCATCATCAGCTCGAACCAGCGCCGGAGGATGCCGGAGCGCTCCTTGGCGGTGCGGGTGGCCCATTCCTTCTGGGCAATCTCGGCGGCGGCAATCGCCGTCTTGGTCTCGGCAGCGCCCAGATTGGGAACAAGGCCGATGATCTCGCCTGTCGCCGGATTGTCGACCTTGATCGCATTGGATGGATCAGCCTCGATCCAGTCACCGCCGACCAATGCCGCCTGCCGGAACAATGTTGCATCTTTCAAATTCATGACTGTCTCCTCGAGCAATAGACGCCGTGGCCGGATACTACATGCCCGTTTCTGTTATCGCGACAGTTTCATATGGCGATTGACATCCTTGTAGAGAAGGTAGCGGAATTTTCCTGGCCCTCCTGCATAGCAGGCCTGAGGGCAGAAGGCGCGGAGCCACATGAAGTCGCCGGCCTCGACTTCCACCCAATCTTGATTCAGCCGATAAACGGCTTTGCCCTCAAGGACGTAGAGACCGTGCTCCATGACGTGTGTTTCTGCAAACGGGATGACGGCGCCCGGTTCGAAGGTAACGATCGTCACGTGCATGTCGTGACGCAGGTCCATGGGATCGACGAACCGGGTCGTTGCCCATTTCCCATCCGTTCCCGGCATCGGCGTCGGCGCGATTTCCTGCTCATTGGTGAAAATGGGCTCCGGCGCGTCCATGCCCGGGACGACCTCATAGGCCTTGCGAATCCAGTGGAACCGCGCCATGCCCGATCCGCGATTGCGAAGTCGCCAGCCGGACGAGGGTGGCAAGAAGGCGTAACCGCCGGGATGGAGTATATGAATGTCTCCCCCGAGTTCGACTGTGATCTCCCCTTCTAAAATGAAAAGCACCCCTTCGGCGTGCGGATCCAGTTCCGGCTGCTCACTGCCGCCTCCTGGGGCGACCTCCATGATGTATTGTGAGAAAGTTTCCGCGAAGCCGGAAAGCGGGCGCGAGAGCACCCAAAGGCGCGTTCCCTCCCAGAAAGGCAGATAGCTTGTGACGATGTCCATCATCACGCCTTTCGGGATCACAGCATAGGCTTCGGTAAAGACCGCGCGGCCGGTTAGGAGGTCCGTCTGCTTCGGAGCGCCGCCTGCCGGCGCGAAATAGGTTGGTTTCGTCACTTTTTCCTCCGTATGGCGCATATGATCCTGCCTGATCGCTGGCATCTGACAGGGCGAAGATGGTATGGGTTTGCCCATATCCGAGCGGTTTGTCCAGTCGTCGATAGTTTGGCAACAACCGGCGCCGGAATGGATCGCTACCGCATGTATTTGGTCAGCCAGGACATGTCCGGATCCGCGACGGTGTGCGGAATATATTCCGCTCCGACTGGACGATCCCACCCCAGTTCCCGAATCCTGGAGAGTACGTATGCATAGTCCAACTCGCCGTGGTCCGGCTCCCCCCGATCTGGAACCGAGGCAATTTGGACATGGCCGATAAGCGGCAGAAGACTTTCAAAACGCCGCGTTATATCGCCGCCCATGATCTGAACATGGTAGAAGTCGAACATCAGCCGCAGGTTGGGCTTCCCGACTTCTCGTATGATGTTCGCCGCCATCTCGACGGTATCCAGGAAATAGCCGGGGGCATTGTAATGGTTCAGCGGCTCGATGAGGATGGTGACGGCGTCACCGGCTGCTTCGCAGGCATATGCGAGATTGTCGCAAAAGGTCCGTTGGGCGCGGGGTCCGCTGGAATTTCCGGCCATGACATGGACGGCGGCGGCTGAAATACCCGCTGCATAGGCAAGCGCTTCATCGATGGCCGCCCGCGCTTCGGGCTCGCGCCCCGGCAGCGCGGCAAGGCCGTTTTCCCCGATCGTCGTGTCACCCCGGCTGGTGTTGAGGCCAAGCATCGGAAGCCCTGTTTCCTCTAACGCGGCCTTCGTCGCGGCAACTGGCACATTATAGGGCCAATGGCATTCGACTGCATCGAACCCGGCTGCCTTGGCCGCGCGGATCGCATCTGGAAGCGGTCGGTCAGCCCACAAAAAACCGAGGTTGGCCGAAAATTTCATGCTTCCCACTCCACATTGAACGTTGTCACAATGTCGCGGACTTGCTCTTTCCGCAGCAAACGCGGCCGGCAGCCACAGGTCAGAACCGCAAGCCGAGCACTGGCCTCCAATTCTTCGATCGCATTGCAGGCAGCTTCGACGTCCTTGCCCGCAACCACCGGCCCGTGATTGGCCAGCATTACCGCAGAACGCTTTCCAGCCAGCCCCCGCACGGCGTCGCCGATGGCCGGATCCCCGGGACGAAAGAAGGGGAGGAGCTTCACCCGCCCGAGCTGCATGATGGCGTACGGCGTAAGCGGCGGCAGAAAATCGTCTTCATCGACATCGGGCATCATCGACCAAGCCACCGCGTGGCAGCAGTGCAAATGGACGACCGCACCAGCTTGGCTGCGAGTGTCGTAGAAGGCGCTGTGTAATGGCATTTCCTTGGTCGGTTGGTCGCCACTTACATGACGTCCTCGCGCGTCGAAACGACTGAGCTGTGCCGGATCAAGCCGTCCAAGACTGGTGCCGGTAGGCGAGACGAGCAATCCGCCATCGGCCGTGCGTGCGGAAATGTTGCCGGTCGAGCCGTGCGTCAGACCTCGGTCGAACAATGACTTGGTGAGCTCGCAGATGAGTTCGCGCAGGCGGGCTTCTTCCGTCATGCGTCGAGGACCTCCAGCGCCTTGGTGAAAAAGTCGTCGCTGCCGAAATTCCCCGATTTCAAAGTGATCGCAACGTCGTGTCCTGCCGTCCGGGCAAAACACCAGGGGACGCCAGGGGCAATTTCGGCTCCGACATCAAGTTGCGTAATGCCGAGGGCCTTGGTCACCGCACCGGACGTTTCTCCGCCGGCGACGACAAAGCGTCGGTACCCAAGATCGCGGGCCTTGACGGCGCAAGCGGCAAGTGCCGCCTCGACGAGCATACCTGCTCGCTCCGTCCCGAGCCTCTGTTGCGTTGCGCGCACGTCGTTCGGCTCGGCGGTGGCATAAATAATGGGCGTTACATCGGGAGCCTGCGCCGACAGCCATTCGCAGGCTGCATTTTCACCGCTTTCCGCAAGAGCGAGCGGATTCAATCTAAAGCCCTGCCGCCCGCCAGACAAATAGGCCGAGACCTGACGGTTTGTCATCTCAGAGCAGCTTCCGGAGAGAATGATGGCAGGGCCGTATTCGGCACGATGCGCGGTGCTGGTACCGTGTCTGGTCAGGAGCTCTTGCTTGAGCCAGATCTCCGGCAATGGCATGGCGATTGCGCTGCCGCCGGTTAATAATGGCATGTCGCGGCAGGCGTCGGCGATAATGTGGAGATCATCATTGGCTACCGCGTCGACGATAATGTGAGCCACCCCTTCGTTGCGAAGTTGAACAAGCCTATCGCGCAGGGAGCCGGCCCCCTTCGCCACAGCATGCCGGTTAGCAAGCCCGACGGGCAATGTGACCTGAGGCCCCAGCAGACGAAGGAGGTTGGAGTCCCTCATCGGGGTGAGCGGATGATCCTTCATCGGGCTTTCCGCCAGCGGCTGTTCGCCGACAAACAGATTTCCCATGAAAATCGATCGGCCATTTTCCGGAAATGCCGGGCAATAGATCGTCTGATCCGTGCCCAGCGCTCTCATCAAGGCTTCGGCAACAGGGCCAATATTGCCGCGTGCGGTCGAATCGAAAGTCGAGCAATATTTCCAGAAAAACCTCTGGGCTCCGGCGCGGCGAAGCCAATCGAGCGCGGCCTGCGTTTCATCCACTGCTTCATTGACGGGAGAAGTGCGGCACTTAAGGGCGATGATTTCCAGCGGCGCCGTGTCGCTGGGCTCGTCTTTCGGCACGCCCATGCGCAGCGACACACGGACGCCCGATCGCGCAAGCAGGCCCGCCAGGTCTGTCGCGCCGGTGAAATCATCCGCAATCGCGCCAAAAAAAGTTGTCATAGGGTTCAAGCCTCTTCGCCGATTGTCTTTTTTCAAGATTGAGTGTCTGTGCCTGGCAGTTTCAAACCGGCATTGCGGGCATAGACCTTGGCCACCGCAGCATCATCTTCGCGGCCCAGACCCATGCCGGAAGCGGCGAGAAATTGCTGAAGAGCTGCCGCAGTAATGGGGGCTGCGAACTTGGACGCGCGCGCGGCATCAAGTACGATGCCGAGATCCTTGGGCCAAATGTCGACGGCGGAATGGGCAGTATAATCGCCTGACACGATGTGCGGCGCGCGGTTTTCCAGCATCCAACTGGTGCCTGCACAATGTGGGATGACTTTCATAAAGCTCGCCGGGTCTATGCCCTGTGTCATCGCGAAAGTAATCGCTTCGGCCATTGCTGCGATATGCGTGCCCGCGAGCATCTGATTGACCGCTTTCATCGCCGAGCCGGTTCCGGCACTGTCTCCAAGTTCGAAAACGGTTTCCGCCATTGCGTCAAGTGCAGGGCGGGCCTTGCGAAACGCTTCAGGTGTCCCCGATGCCATGATCGAGAGCTTGCCATTGGCGGCCTTGAGAGAACCGCCTGAAATCGGCGCATCCAGCAAATGGACGCCGCGGGATGCGCAACGCTCGGCGGCGCTGCGCGCATAGTCCGGCGCAACGGTTACGCACATGAGGACCACCGCGCCCGGCACCAGTCGGCTGACGAGCCCTTCGTTGCCGAATAGCACGTCTTCGGTTTGGGCTGCGTTCAGAACGACAACGGCAAGCGCATCCAACTCAGGAGCGGCCGATGCAATATCCAAATGCGATCCGCCCTCGGAGCGTAGACGTTCCACTGCGCCCGGATTTACGTCCGCCCCGTAAACTTGATGCCCCGAACGAACGAGTGAGGTTGCGATCCCGTATCCCATGGAGCCGAGGCCAACGACGCCAATTTTCATTTGCAAGTTCTCCGTACTTTCAATCGATCAAGTATAGGATCCAAGGATAGCCCCGATAACCGCATCGGTGACCATCCGATTCGTCGCAGTTCAGTCAACGTCCGGCGTTGCCGCAGCGGCGGTGTCGACAAACTCAATTGCTGTCGTCAAGCGCGATGCCGCGCTAATTTTTCCCAGATGCTTAGGCATCGGGTCGGCAGTCCAGAATGTTGCAATCGGATCGGCAGCACCCCTTCCAGCAGTGTCAAATGCTGAACCATGTATCGGTTCGAAGATTGACGGAACGCGTCGACGCTCCCAGTTGGGACAACGTCCAGACTTTTTGCAAGGGCACCGGTCAACTCTGACGGAATATCTGCATGTAAATTGGTCGCGACAATGACAGATTTTCGTTCTGATGCCATCCAGCCACATCCTGTGCCGACGTTGACTCCTATTCGGAAGCCGCGGTCTCTCCCCGCATGCCGCCACAGCCGTTGTCAGTCAGTCGCCGCAGGAACGAAGCATCCGAAGAAACCGTCTGCCTACCGCCCCAAGCCGGAGGTGTGCGAATCCTGCCTCGATGGAAGTATCAGGAGCAGGAGGTTCGCAATCTTGCAAAGCTGGCTTCGCCGCTTCTCAACCGAGGTGAGAGGGCAGCTTTGCAATAATTTGGCGGAAGATAATAATAATCACTTACTATATGAGCACTATTGGTCAGTATTATATGTATATTTTGTATGTTTGAAATATTTTCCAAGTTGTATTAGCATTTACATACTCGACTTTTCTCACGTTTTTGATGTATTTATGCATCTATGACGGATTTATGTCGGCTTTTTTCAGGGATTCTCCAGAATATCGTGTTGGATACAGTAGTTCTCTCGCTATCGTGCGCGCGGAAGTCCAAGGGCTTCTAAAAAAGGGAACAGCCGGATGAATGAACGCAACGGATAATCTCCGGGTCGTTCCGATCAGGCACATCGATTGGAGAAAAAATGAATATCAAGAGCCTTCTTCTCGGCTCCGCTGCTGCGCTCGCAGCAGTTTCCGGTGCTCACGCGGCTGACGCTGTCGTCGCCGCTGAACCGGAGCCGCTCGAATACGTCCGTATCTGCGATGCATACGGTGCAGGCTACTTCTTCATTCCGGGCACCGAAACCTGCCTCAAGATCGGCGGCAAGGTTCGTACGGAAGGTGAATGGTACGACGCTTACAACCCGAACAACGTTCGTGGCACGCTCTGGCACACTCGTGCTGAACTGCAGCTTCAGACGGCTACCGATACCGAATACGGTCCGCTGAAGACCAACACGGAACTGCGCTGGGATTGGCAGGAAGGCGGCTCCACGAGCACCAATTTCCTGCACGGCAGCATCAGCCTCGGTGGCTTCACCATCGGTAAGGAAGATTCGCAGTTCAACGTATTCACCGGCTACGCTGGCGACGTCATCAACGACGACGTGGTCTATGACGGCCCGTACGAACTCAACCAGATCACCTACAACTACGACGCCGGCAACGGCTTCACGGCTGTGATCTCGCTCGAAGACACCAACTCTGGCGTTGGCGCACACGGCTCTAACGGCGAAGACAGCTCGGATCACTATGCTCCGGACGTCGTTGCCGGTGCTGGCTACAAGGCTGGCGCATGGTCCTTCAAGGTCGTCGGTGGTTATGACTCCATCGTCGAAGAAGGCGCCATCAAGGCTCGTGTCGACGCTGACTTCGGCGTCTTCTCGGCCTTCTTGATGGGCGGCTGGAACACGGACGGCGACAAGCTGAACAAGTACGCTGGCGCGAACGGTGGCGGCGACGCTTCCGGTATCGGCTGGGGCGACTGGGCAGTTTGGGGCGGCGCAAGCGTTCCGATCAACGAAAAGCTGAAGTGGGACTTCCAGGTCGCTTACACCGACTCGAAGATCTTCTCCGCAACGACGAACCTCAAGTTCAAGCCGGTCAAGAACCTGCTCATCGAGCCGGAAATCACCTACACCAACTGGGATTCGATCAACGAAGACCAGTGGGCTGGTATCCTCCGCTTCGAGCGTAGCTTCTAATCTGATCTGAATTTGACCTCCGATCAGAAAAGGGAAAAGGCCCGGTTTCCCTCCGGGCCTTTTTTCGTGCCTGTCGCAAATCCGCTCAGTTCATTGCTCGATCTCGACGCTCAATTCGATAATTGTCTCACTGTTGCGTGAAGTGGCGCCCTTGCCCCTGACAAAACATCGCTACCTCTGCTAGGTGCATAACGATCATCGAACGATATCGATTGTACGTCCCTGTCAAATATCAGGAGTTTGAGCATGACCGGTTCTTCCGACTACGCGCCGCCGAAAATCTGGACTTGGAACAAGGCGAATGGCGGCCAGTTCGCGAGTATCAACCGTCCGATCGCCGGACCGACGCACGACAAGGATCTGCCGGTCGGCCGCCATCCTCTCCAGCTTTACTCGCTTGCAACACCGAATGGCGTGAAAGTCACGATCATGCTCGAAGAGCTGCTGGCCGTCGGTCATAGCGGCGCGGAATATGACGCCTGGCTGATCAGGATCGGCGAAGGTGAGCAGTTCGGAAGCGGCTTCGTGGAGGTCAATCCCAACTCCAAGATACCGGCTCTGATGGACCGCAGCGGCCCGAAGCCGATTCGGGTTTTCGAGTCCGGGTCGATTCTCGTCTATCTCGCCGAAAAGTTCGGCGCCTTCCTGCCGACCGATGCCGCCGCTCGCGCCGAGTGCTTGTCATGGCTGTTCTGGCAGATGGGAAGCGCACCCTATCTCGGCGGCGGCTTCGGCCATTTCTATGCTTATGCGCCGACGAAGATCGAATATGCGATCGACCGCTTTGCCATGGAGGTGAAGCGCCAGCTCGACGTACTTGATCGCCGCCTTGCCGAAAGCGAATATCTGGGCGGCAAGGACTACACGATCGCCGACATGGCCGTTTGGCCCTGGTATGGCGGCCTGGCCAAAGGCTGGCAATATGGTGCGGCGGAGTTCCTGCAGGTACAGGACTACAAGAACGTTCAGCGTTGGGCGGACGCTATCTTCGAGCGGCCGGCAGTGAAACGCGGACGGATGGTCAACCGGGTATCTGGTGAGCCCTCAAGCCAGTTGCATGAGCGCCACGACGCCAGCGATTTCGAAATGAGGACGCAGGACAAGCTCGAGCCCGCGAGCTGAGCGATCTTTTCGCGACCAAGGCTGGGCGCTATTATGCCCAGCTCAGCCGCCAAGGCTATCTGCCATCGGCGAGCCTTTTGGCGCCGCCTCGACAAGAGATGTTCCGATGATAAAAGGCATCGGTGATATCATATGTCGAAGTGTGACAGAGAAGAGGGTTCATGCGGCACTTCCGGTCAGATGTGCAAGGGCGCGCGCGTGTCGGCCCTGGCGAGGTGGCGTCCAAAAAGGTCGGCCTTCGATCGACTGAAATCGCCGACCGGAATTTCCGCGTCATCCTCGAAGCCATTCGCCGTTACGGTCCGTTGACGCGGCTTGAACTGGCACAGCGAACCGGGCTCAGCGGACCAGGCATTACCAACATATTACGGCGGCTGGGGGATGACGGGCTCGTCACATCCAGGCGGCGCAGGGATGCGGCCAAGGGTGCTTCGTCGACGGAATTTGCGCTCAATCCGGAGGGCGCCTTCTCGATCGGCGTTCGGCTGGGCGGTGCACGCCCCGAAGCCGTGCTGGTCGATCTCAGCGGCCAGGTTCGGGAGCGGACACCGCTCGATCAGACGGTCGAGCTGCCTGTCAGCCTTGAAAAGGCAGCAGGTCATTTACTGTCGGGCAATACGGTATCGGATCGCGTGCTTGGCATAGGCATTGCCGCCCGCTCGACCGGCGACATCGGCGTCGGGCAGATAATGCTTGGTTCTCGGCCGCTCCGTGTCCTGGTCGAGCGCGAGTGCGTGACAGCGGTGCTTGCCGAGCGAACCGTTGGCGCACCAGTGCCGGAGGGCGGCCTGGTGATGATCATCATTGACCACACCGTGGAGGCAGCGCTTCTCGTACGCGGCGTGCCCTTTGCCGGAGTGCATGGCCGGGCGGGCAGCATCGGCGCGATGCGGACGGGTCCGGATCATGTGCGGCTCGACAGCATCGTCGGCTTGCATGCACTACAGGCCTGCCTGTCGCTACAGGAGTACGCGGCGCTTCTGGCCGGAGAAGAATTGCCGATGTCGGCGGCAATTTCCGATTGGGTGAAAAATGCGGCCGGTCACCTGCTCGACGCTATCGTCGGGGTTCCTTGCTCCGGGCGCAATTCTTATCGGCGGTGATCTGCCGCGTGGCCTTGTCGAAGCCCTGATTCACCAAATGTCGATCGAGCGCCGCAATACGACTATTCGCCCATTCATCACCCCATGGATCTCGCCCATCCAGCCGGCGAGCTTCGACGGCGGCGGCATTGCCCTCGGAGCGGCGCTGCTGCCGTTCTTCGACGCGCTTTTGCCGTCGCCATTAGCGGGCTAGGTGATATGCTACCTGTTCGTCCCTGTGGCTGAGATCGGAGGCGATCGCCTTGTCGAGCACCTTCTGAATGTTGGCGGCGCGGCGGTAGGAAGGCTCCTGCGTCTTGCCGGCCCTGACGGCCTGCACGAAGCGCTGGTAGTTGGTTTCGACCGGGTCGAACGGGATGTCGCGCCATGTGGCGGTATGGACATCGTCGCCGAGGCAGGCCCGCAACGTCGATTTGCCCGTATCAATTCGCGCATGCGATTGGTGAGGCGAAAGTTCCGATCTTCGTTATCTTTCCCGGCCGCAACGATGATGCGAGCGAGGAGGGGAATTACGACAGTTTCGCAGACCACGTGAACGGGCTGATTGCGGCGACCGAGGCGAGCGGCCTGACATTTGCGATCGAGAATTGGCCCGGCCCGAAGGATAATTTCGTCGGCACCACGCCACACGGATGGCAGCAGCTTTTTGAAAGGATCAAGAGCCCGCGTTTCGGTCTGGAATTCGATCCGTCGCATCTGCTGCGCATCGGTGTTGATCCCTTCGCAGCCCTTGCCCAGGTCAGGGATCGCATTGCCATCCTGCACGCAAAGGACACCGCCATCGACGCCGAGCGGCTGCAGACCGTCGGCTATCATGGCAAGGGCTGGGTGGCAATATAAATTGCCCGGCAAGGGCATGCTCGATTGGGACAAGTTCCTGCGCCAGGCAAAATCCTATGGCTTCGACGGCACGCTTTCGATCGAACACGAGGATGCCGCTTACGGCTGGCCGGGCAAGGATATTTCCGCCCGCAAGGAAGGCGAGCGGCTTGGCTTGAGCTTCCTGCGCAACGCGCTGAAATCGATCTGACGCGTGCAGGGGAAGGGGAGGAACGAATGGCGAATGTATCCGTCAACGATGCACGCAAGGATTATGGCGCCTTCAAAGCTATCAAGGGCGTGTCCATGGAGATCGAGAACGGCGAATTCGTCGTTCTGGTCGGCCCGTCCGGCTGCGGCAAGTCCACGCTGCTTCGAATGATCGCCGGCCTGGAAGGCATCACTTCCGGAGCCATCCAGATCGGGACGCATGTCGTCAACGACCTGCCACCAAAGGATCGCGACATTGCGATGGTCTTCCAGAACTACGCGCTCTATCCGCACATGACTGTGGCGCAGAACATGGGGTTTTCCCTGCGGCTGAAAGCGCATGCCACGCCGGATATCAAGGCGAGGGTCGATCGGGCAGCGCGCATTCTCGGCCTGGAGAGCCTGTTGGAACGCTATCCGAAACAGCTCTCCGGCGGCCAGCGCCAGCGCGTCGCCATGGGCCGCGCCATCGTGCGCGATCCGGCCGTGTTCCTCTTCGATGAACCCTTGTCGAATCTTGACGCGAAACTGCGCGTCCAGATGCGTTCGGAAATCAAGGAACTGCACCAGCGCCTCAAGACGACGACGATCTATGTGACGCATGATCAGATCGAAGCGATGACCATGGCCGACAAGATCGTCGTCATGAAGGATGGCAAGATCGAGCAGATGGGCTCGCCGCTCGACCTCTACGATCAGCCGAGCAATCAATTCGTCGCCGGCTTCATCGGCTCACCGGCCATGAACTTCATCAAGGGCGCGATGACCGAGGAGGGTTTTCGGACGGCCGAGGGCGTCTTGCTGCCGACGCTCAAAAAGCCTGACAATGCCGCTATCTACGGTATCCGCCCGGAAAATATTCATCTTGATCCCGAGGGCATCGAGATCGGTATCGTCGTGCTGGAGCCAACCGGGTCGGAAACGCTGGTCATTGCCAAATTGGGCGAGCAGACCACCACCTGCGTCTTCCGCGAACGCATCCGTGCTAAGCCGGGAGAGACATTGCGGGTTTCGCCGGACATGGCGGCAATCCATCTCTTCGACGATGCCGGCGTCAACATAGGAAGCAGTCGCGCCTGGTAACGGGATCAGGTCCGCGCCGTGAAGCAACGCTGCCTGCGCGAGGGGCTGCACCTAGGGCGCTGATGCCAAAAGGCCGTCTGGTTCACCGGCGCACAACGCCCACTTTTGCAAGCACCTCTTTGGGGATCGCGTAGCGTTGGATGACATCGCGGCCGTTTCGTAGGCCGCATATTTCGCGCTGAATGAAGAAGGCCCACACAGCGTCGGAAGCCCTATCGACAAGGTTCTCGCGGTTTGCCTCGCTGTGGCGAGCCGGGTCCCACGCCCGCAGTTCTGCAAGCACGGATTCTACCTTCAGGCCGTGGCGTCCAAGGGAGCTGGCGCGTTCGGACATGAGTTCATATTCGAGAACATTGAACCCACCAGAGGAATTGAACTGCCTCAGAGATTGCGGCGGACGAAGGCTCATGGATGGATATCCTTTTGTCGGCCAGCAATGTTACCCGATCATGTCCGACAGATCGATAGGCCAGGCCTGCATAGTTTGCCTCGGCTTCGACATGCCGCGTATCATTGGGGCGAATTGGCACCGCGACATCTTGGTTGGCAGATATGCTTTGATCGCATACCGATCATCTCGGGCAATCTTGCCGAAGCTCGATTGACGGCCGAAAATTGCCGCGAACCCCTGATCGTTGTTGCAAGTTAATCGTCATGCTGAGCGCTGTTTCGCCTGCCAAAGTCTAAAAAACATGCGATCGGCACAAAGCCATGCGTCAGCTGCAATGGTGCAATACCGGACCGGTACTGTTAAGCGGTGAGGCCAGATCTTATATCACAGCCATCGAAAACACGGCGGCGCCAGGATGGCAGCCGCTCCTTCAAGCCCGCAGAAAGGGATGAAAATGAACATCGCGCATTCCTTCAACAATTGGCGCAAGTATCGTCGCACCGTATCGGAACTCGGCCGCATGTCGAACCACAGGCTGAACGACATCGGTATCGAGCGCACCGATATCCAGCGTATCGCTCGCGAAGCACTCGCCCGATAATATTGAATTCTGTCAACCGTGTGTGTTTGGACGCCCGCTCTCGTACAGCGGGCGTTTTGTTTTACTAGGACCGCCGCATTCTCATTGAACCGGCTGGCCGAAAATCTGGAAATATCCCCAGGCAGCGGCGAAAACCGCTATCACGACGAGGACAACAAGCAATTTGCGCAGACCGGGACGCGGTGTTTTGGGCGGCTTCGGTCTCCGAAACTGGATGACGTTGTCGTTCATTTGACCTCGGTTATTGGGCATTATGCAGGTTTCTCTCACTCCAAATCCGTGGGTGAATAAATAGAACTTTAAGGCGTCCGGGAGCAAGACATTGCGAAACCCGCGGGTGCTTTTGACGCTTCAATGATCCAATGCCTGTCCTTCAGCAGACGCTGACGACCGCACGCGGCAAAGCGATGAGCCTCCGGTCGAGAATCCGAAACGGCATCCGCCGCAGCGGCTCAGCCTGCCAAACGATCGCGCATATCTTGCCGCGCGAACTCGCACTTCACGTGAGCGCAGCTTTGAAACTTATTTCCCCACTTTGCCGGGCGAAAAGAAACTGATTTCTTATAATCCATTTAGTCTACATATTTTATAGATTAAAGAGTGGCATCAAAAACGCCGCGCGATAATCGGATGATCCATATGCCCTATCTTTTGAGCCTTCTCGACAAAAGCCCCATCGACGCGGGCAAGAATGCCACGGATGCGCTGCGGACGACCGCCAAGCTGGCGGTTCGCGCCGAGGAGCTTGGCTATCAGCGCTTCTGGGTGGCCGAGCATCATAGTATGGCGAACCTGGCAAGTTCCGCACCGGAGGTGCTGATCGGTTATCTGCTCGCCAAGACATCGAAGATTCGCGTCGGCTCCGGCGGCGTGATGCTGCAGCACTACAGCGCCTACAAGGTGGCCGAAACGTTCAACCTGCTTTCCTCGTTGGCGCCGGGCCGCGTCGACCTCGGCGTGGGCAAAGCGCCGGGCGGTTTTCCGCTATCGACGCGGGCGCTGCAGGCGGCGGTCGATCCGGAGCGCAAGCCGAGCTTTGCCGACCAACTTGCCGAAATCAATGCCTACCTCTCAGCCGAATCCTCGGCGGATACCGCCGTCGCCACGCCAATTCCTACGGTTTCTCCCGAACGCTATCTCCTCGGCGCCTCCGTCGAGAGCGCCAAGCTCGCAGCCGAGAAGGGCTGGGAGCTGGTCTTTGCCGGCCATCTGAACGGCGATCCCGAGAATCTGCGCAAGACCTTCGAAGCCTATGAGGCGGCAAGCGGCGGCAAGAGGCCGATCCATCGAGCTCCGTCATGATCTGCATCGTTATACGGAACTCGCTTTCCAGGAGCGGCGGACCAGCAAGATCGTCGCCTCGCTACTTTCCTCCTGGGGCTATGAGGCGACGACCGGTGTCGGGGGCACCGGTGTCGTCACTACCCTTCGGGGCGGCGACGGCGGCCGGCGTATCGGCATCCGGGCGGATATGGATGCCCTGCCGATCGAGGAGGCGACGGATCTTCCCTATGCCAGCGATAATCCCGGCGTCATGCATGCCTGCGGCCATGATGGACACATGTCGATCCTGCTGTCCGCGGCGCGCTATCTCGCTGAAACAAAATATTTTTCCGGTGTGCTGACGCTGATTTTTCAGCCGGCCGAAGAGATCGGCGCCGGCGCCCGCAAGATGATCTCCGATGGGCTTTTTGAACGGTTTCCGGTCGACGCCGTCTTCGGTCTGCACAATTGGCCCGGTGTGCCGCTTGGTCAGTTCGGTTTCGTCGCCGATGCCGCCATGGCCTCGGTCGATCAGGCCGTGATCCGCATGGTCGGCAAGGGTGGACACGGGGCTGAGCCCCATAAGGCCGTCGATCCGGTATTGACGTCCGCGGCCTTCATCACGGCTCTGCAGAGCGTCGTCGCGCGTAATGTCGATCCGCAGGATATGGCGGTCGTCACCGTCGGTTCGATCCATGGCGGCTCGGCCTCAAATGTGATCCCGGAAAGCGTGGAGCTGAAGCTGACCATGCGGGCCTTCAGCGAGACGGTCCGCCAGCAATTGCAGGAGCGCATCCCTGCACTTGCCCGCGCCCAGGCCAACAGTTTCGGTGCACGCGCGGACGTGAATTACCGCCTCGGCTTTCCGGCGCTGATCAACCATCGCAATGAGACGGCCTTCGCCCGCTCTGTGGCGCTGGAAACTTTCGGCGAAGGGCGGATCGTGCAGGATTTCCGGCCGCGCACGGCGAGCGAGGATTTTGCCTTCATGCTGCAGGCACAGCCGGGCAGCTATCTCTTCGTCGGCAATGGCGACAGCGCGCCTCTCCATAGCGCCCATTACGATTTCGACGACACGATCATCGCGCCCGCCGCTCGCTACTGGGTGCGGCTGGTCGAGACCTTCCTTTCATGATGACGACAACAGGACGACTGATGAGATGAGTGACAGCTTTCTCTACACGACCCCTCTCGACCCCCGCGCTAAGCCGCTGATCGATGAGCTGATCCATGAATATGACAGCCGCTACGGCAACTATTTCAGCGCCGAGGGTGCTGCGGCCGAACTCAACCGCTACCCACCCGAGGCCTTCGCGCCTCCGCACGGTAATCTCGTACTTTTGATCCGCGATGGCGAAACAATCGGTGGCGGCGCCTTCAAGCGCTATGACGAGCACACTGCCGAATTCAAGCGCATTTGGACCCGCCATGATCTGCGCCGGCAGGGGCTGGCGCGCAAGCTCCTGATCGAGCTGGGATCTCAGGCCGCCCGCCAGGGCTATTCCCGCATCTACCTGACGACAGGCTTCCGCCAGCCGGAGGCGGTCGGTCTCTATCTCAACTATGGCTACGCCGCCCTGTTCGACCAGACCGTCGATCCGGAAATCCATAAGACGCCGCCGTTCGAGAAGGACGTCAGCCATCTGGCCGAACCTGAGCTACGTGTGGCTGTCGGCAATAGGTGAAACGGCGCGCAACGGATAACCGATAAAAGGGAAACATCATGGCACTGACGACAGATTATGCGGGCATCGCTCTCAGCAACAGGGTCGCCGATCAAAAGCAGGATTATTCCCGCTATCGCATCGTCCCAGCCCGTCACCCCGGCCGGTTGGTGGGAACCATTTTCGCCGCCCTCGTCATCGCTGCCGTGCTTTATTCCACTTTCACCAATCCGCGCTGGGGTTGGGACGTTTTCGCGCAATGGTTCTTCGCCGAGCCCGTTCTCGTCGGTCTCGGCAGGACGTTGCTTCTGACGGTGCTTGCCGCCATTTCCTGCTCGGTCCTCGGCACGGCGCTGGCGCTCGCCCGCGTTTCCAAGTCGCCGCTGCTGTCCGGTCTCTCCTGGGGCTATATCTGGCTGCTGCGCTCGATCCCGATGATCGTGCTGCTGCTGGTGCTGAACAATCTCGGCTATCTCTACGAGACGATCAAAGTCGGCATTCCCTTCACCGATACGGTCTTCATCGACTATCCGACGGTGCAGCTATTGACGCCCTTTGCTGCCGCCTTCTTGGGGCTGACGCTCAATCAATCGGCGTTTTTCGCCGAGATCGTGCGCGGCGGCATCCTCTCTGTCGATCAGGGACAACTTGAAGCGGCCTCGGCGCTCGGCCTCTCCCGCCGCAGGCAAGCCTTCCGCATCGTCCTGCCGCAGGCGATGCGCTCCATCCTGCCGACCGGCTTCAATGAGATCATCGGATTGGCGAAAAGCACGTCCGTAGTCTATGTGCTCGCCCTGCCGGAACTCTTCTATACGGTGCAGGTCATCTACCGCCGCAACCTCGAAGTCATTCCGTTGCTGATGGTCGCGACCGTCTGGTATCTGGTCATCATGACGGTGCTGTCGGTCGCGCAGCACTATATCGAGCGCTATTTCTCGAAGGGTGCCGTGCGCAACCCGACGCCGCTTCCCTTCCAGGCCTTCTTAGAACGATTCCGCCGTCCGCTACCCCTTATCAACATCGCGACGGATACGGCGCTCAGGCCCGGCGTCATCGACGTGGCAAGTTTCAGGGCCGCTGGCGGGGCCGTGCGCATTCACGGTATTTCGAAAAGCTTCGGTGCGCTGAAGGTGCTTGACAACATCGAACTCACCCTACCGCCCGGCAGCGTGACCGCTATCCTCGGCCCCTCCGGTTCCGGCAAGTCGACGCTCCTGCGCGCCATTAACCACCTGGAGCGCGTCGATGGCGGCTTCATCTCCATCGACGGCAATCTGATTGGTTACAGCCAGAAGGGCGACACACTCTACGAGCTCAAGGAAAAGGATATTCTGAAGAGCCGCGCCGATATCGGCATGGTGTTTCAGAGCTTCAATCTCTTTCCGCATCTGACCGTGCTCGAAAACCTTATCGAAGCGCCGATCCAGGTGCGCGGCGTCAGCCGCGAGGATGCCGTGCAATTGGCGCAGGAACTGCTTGCCCGCGTCGGCCTCAGCGACAAGATCAATGCCTACCCGCGCCAGCTTTCCGGCGGCCAGCAGCAGCGCGTTGCGATCGCCCGCGCACTGGCGCTCCGCCCTAAGGTGTTGCTCTTCGACGAGCCGACTTCGGCGCTCGATCCAGAACTGGTCGGCGAGGTACTTGACGTCATCAAGGAACTTGCCCGCACCGGTACGACGCTTGTGATCGTCACCCATGAGACCGGCTTTGCCCGAGAAGTCGCCGATACGGTGATCTTCATGGAAGGCGGCCACATTCTTGAGGCCGGGCCGCCGGCCCGCATCTTCAACGAAGCGGAACATCCGCGCACCCGCGAGTTCCTGGCAAAAGTTCTCTAGCGAAAATCCGGCTCCCTTCGCGAAAGGAAAAAAGTAAATTCATCTACAACCTTAGAATGCAAAAGAGGTAAGTTACATGACTATCTTTAGACGAACGAGATCTCTGGAGGCCGGCATTGTCGCCGTAGCTGCCATCGGCCCTCGGCTCTGCGCACGCGGGAGAAAAATTCAATCTGAGTCCGGACACGTCGAACCGCGTCCGCGCAGAAAAGGATGATGCGGCGATCAAGGCCATCGCGTCCGGTTTCAAATTCGTCAATCCCGGCAAGTTCACCGTGGCGATCAACCCCTGGGATCCGCCGGTCGCGACCTATGCCACGGACGCCAAGACGGTCGTGGGCACCGATCCAGAGATCGCACAGTTGCTCGCGGATTCCCTCGGTCTTGAACTCGACCTCGTGCCGGTTGCCTGGGAGGACTGGCCGCTCGGTGTCTCCTCCGGCAAGTACGATGCTGTCATCAGCAACGTGACGGTCACCGAGGAACGCAAGGAGAAGTTCGATTTCTCCATCTATCGCAGGGATGTTCTCGGCTTCTACGTCAAGTCCGACAGCAAGATCACCGCGATCAAGGAGCCGAAGGACGTCGCCGGTCTGAAGGTCATCACCGGCGCCGGCACGAACCAGGAGAAGATCATTCTGGAATGGGATCGCGAAAACGTCGCCGCCGGGCTGAAGCCGGTCGAGGTCCAATATTACGACGATCGCGCCGCCGCGGATCTGGCGATCCAGTCCGGGCGCGCCGACGTCGAGTTCAACCCGAACGCCACGCTGGCCTACAGCGCATCCATCAAGGGCACGACCAAACTCGTCGGCACCGTCAGCGGCGGCTGGCCCGTTTCAGCCGAAATTGCGGTGACGACCCGCAAGGGTGCCGGTCTCGCCGACGCGGTCACTATCGCCCTTAATGACCTGATCAAGAATGGCAAATACGGCGAGGTGCTGAAGTGTTGGAGCCTTAGCTCCGAGGCGGTCGACAAGTCGCTGACCAACCCACCCGGCCTGCCGAAGAGCGGCTCGTAATTCGTTCAAACTCGTTTGACGGTCGGGCTCGCGCTTATGCGGAGCCGGCCGTTCATGAAAACAGGAAATGGAGAAGGCTCACATGACAGGCATACCGGTTATCCGGGCATGTTCGTTCGTTTTGATGATGACGGCGCTGACGTCCTTCAGCGCGGCCCACGCCGATGATCTGACCTTCGATTTGAGCCCCGAGCAGCCGAGCCGCATTCACGTCGGGCGGGATGAGACGGCAGTTGCCGCCATTCGCAAGGATTTCAAATTCGTGACGCCGGGCACCTTCACCGTCGCCGTCGCGCCCGGCGGGCCGCCGCTCGCCACCTATGCGACGGATGCCAAGACCGTGGTCGGTGCCGATCCGGATATTGCCTATGCCATTGCCGATAGTCTCGGGCTGAAGTTGGAACTCGTGCCGGTCGCCTGGATCGATTGGCCGCTGGGTCTGACTTCAGGCAAATACGATGCCGTCATCTCCAATGTCGGTGTTACCGAACAGCGCAAGGAAAAGTTCGATTTCTCCACCTACCGTCAAGGGTTGCACGGCATCTATGTCAAGTCGGATAGCAAGATCGGCTCGATCAAGGAGCCGAAAGACGCGGCTGGTCTCAGGTTCATCGTCGGCGCCGGCACCAATCAGGAACGCGTCCTGCTCGAATGGAGCAAGGAGAATGTGGCGGCCGGGCTGAAACCGCTGGAGCTGCAATATTATGACGACGATGCCGCAAGCTTGCTGGCCCTGGCGTCGGGCCGTGCCGATGTCCTCGTGCAGCCACATGCGCAGCTCATCTACATCGCCGCCCGCGATAAGAATATCAGGAGCGTCGGCACGCTGAGCGCCGGCTGGCCGGATCGCTCCGATGTCGCGGTGACGACGCGAAAGGGAAGTGGCCTGGCCAATGCATTGACCGTCGCCGCCAACAACCCGATCGCCAACGGCACCTATGGGAAGATTCTCGATCGCTGGCATCTGGCGGAAGAAGCGCTGCCGAAGTCGGAAACCAATCCGCCCGACCTGCCGAAATATTGACCGGCTGATGATATCGAGGGGAGTAATGACATGAGCGGCCGCAAGATATCCATCAGCCATATCGGTTTCCTGACCCCCGGCAACTATCCGGACGAGGATCCGCTGTCAGGATTGGAGCAGACCCTCCAGCAACTGCAATATGGGGAAGAGCTGGGCTTCGACAGCGCCTGGGTCCGCCAGCGACATCTGGAGCCTGGCATTTCGTCGGGCAGCGCCTTCCTGGCAGCGGCAACTCAGCGCACCAGCCGGATTCAATTGGGAACGGCGGTCATTCCGATCGGTTATGAAAGCCCTTATCGATTAGCGGAGGATCTTGCGACCGTCGACGTGCTGTCGCGCGGGCGGCTGAATATCGGCGTCAGCGCCGGGCGTCCGCTGCATGCCGATCTGATCGCGCCGCTGGTCTTCGACGGCGATTGGACCAGCAACGATTTCTCCCACGATCGTGTCCTGCGCTTTGCCGACAATCTGCGCGGCGCCCATCTCGGCGACGAGCAGACCTTCATCAAGACGCCTTTTGGTCCCATCCGGCCACGCCTGCAGCCCTATGCCAAAGGGCTGATCGACCGGATCTGGTATGGCGGTGGATCTCAGCGTTCGGCGGAATGGGCCGGCCGCAATGGCTTCAACCTGTTGACCGGCAACGTGATCACGGGCGAAGGAACCGATGATTTCTTCGTCGCCCAGCCGCGGTCGGTCGAGACCTATCGTGCCGCTGCCGGGCCCAAGCGCCGTATTGCCCTCGGGCGCGTCATCGTGCCGATCGACAGTGCCGATGCCGCCACGCGCCGCCGGTATCAGGACTATGCCGCCGGCCGCAATGAACGGACGCTGTCGCCGCAGGGCGAGAAACGCACTCTGTTTGCCCGCGATATCGTCGGGACTTCGGATGAGATATTGGAACGGCTCTTTGCCGATCCGTTGCTGCCGGAGGTCAGCGAGTTGCGGCTGGAACTGCCTTACGAGTTCGAACACGAGCAGTACCGCCAGATTCTCCACGACTTCGTTACGCGGATCGCGCCGGAACTCGGCTGGTCGACCGCGCCCCTGATTGCACCTGGCGGAGAGGAACGACGTTAGCCTGAGTTGCATTATGCAATGCGTTGAAAGCGACGGATTTTTTCGACAAATCAAACTCATCATACATGTTGAGGGTTTCTGTCTACAAGTTTGCCGGACACATGTGTTAGCATCAACTTGACATACGAGTTCACGCAGTGCTTTTCTCATCGCCGAAACCGATCAAGAGAGGTACCGACGTGGCCGTTCAGCCAAAGTCCCAGACTGAAGCCAGGTCGGAGACGCTGGTTGCGCGTCTCAGCAATATATTGCGTCGGGCGATTGCGAGCGGACAGTTCCCACCGGGAAGCAAGCTGCCGAGCGAATCGCAGCTCACGGAGACCCATGGTGTGAGCCGTACGGTCGTGCGCGAGGCGATCGCGGCGCTGAGGGCCGACCGTTTGGTCGAGGCGCAGCAGGGGGCAGGGGTCTTCGTGTTGGAATCTCCGGCGTTGCCGGTGCTCTCCTTCGGAAATCTCGACCAGGCCCGGGTTTCGTCCGTTATCGAGCTTTTGGAGCTTAGAACCGCCGTGGAGGTCGAAGCGGCCGGGCTTGCTGCATTGCGGCGGTCGCCGGCACAGGAAGAGACGATCTTCGAACGGCATCATGCGCTGCGCGATTGTTTCAACGCGGGTGCTCCGACAAGCGAGGCCGATTTCGCGCTCCATCTCGCCATCGCCGAGGCGACGAACAACTCCCGTTTTCGGGAGTTCCTGTCGATGATCGGGCCTCGGATCATTCCGCGCGCAGCCATGCGCGAGGGGGAGCCCGAGCCCGATCAGGATGCCTACATCCTGCTGATCGACGAGGAGCATCGCCAGATCGTCGTCGCCATATCGAATGGTGATGAAGAAGGCGCCCGTGAGGCGATGCGTAGGCATCTGCGGGGCAGCCAGGAGCGCTATCGCGCGCTTCTGCGCGAACAGCGCAAACCTGTATGATGAGTTGTTGACAGGAAAACGTCATACATATATGACAACTCCTGCCTGAGGAGGCAGAAGAGGAATTCCTGATGACGCCACAAGAAATCAAGGCCGCGCTGGGCGCGGGCCTGTTGTCTTTTCCTGTTACGCATTTCGACGCGGAGGAGAAATTCCGCTCCGACAGCTATCAGCGTCATATCGAATGGCTCTCCGGCTATGATGCGCCGGTGCTGTTTGCAGCCGGGGGCACGGGTGAGTTCTTCTCGCTGTCGCCGAACGAGATCCCGACTATTGTCAGGGCAGCCAAGGAGGCGGCCGGCAAGACGGCGATCGTTTCCGGCTGCGGCTTCGGCACGCATGTCGGTGTCGAGCTGGCACAGGCGGTCCAGAAGGCTGGCGCCGACGGCATCCTGCTTTTGCCGCACTATCTGATCGATGCGCCGCAGGAAGGCCTTTACACCCACGTCAAGCGCATCTGCCAGTCGGTCGATATCGGCGTCATGGTCTATAACCGCGACAACTCGGTGCTCTCGGTCGATACGCTTAAACGCCTCTGCGATGAATGCCCGAACCTCGTCGGTTTCAAGGACGGTACCGGTGAGATCGGCGTGGTTCGCCAGATCACCGCCACGCTCGGCAACCGGCTGACCTATCTTGGCGGCATGCCCACAGCCGAACTCTTCGCCGAAGCCTATCTCGGCGCCGGCTTCACCACCTATTCCTCCGCCGTCTTCAATTTCGTACCGGCACTGGCCGTCGAGTTCTACAGGGCGCTTCGCGCCGGTGAACGCGTGCGCTGCGAGACGATCCTGAAGGATTTCTTCTATCCCTTCATGGCCATCCGCAATCGCCGCAAGGGCTATGCGGTCTCCGCCATCAAGGCCGGCGTCAGGCTGCAGGGCTTCGAAGCCGGCAGGGTGCGGCCGCCGCTGGATGATCTGACTGGCGAGGAAGAGGCCATGCTCGACAAGCTCATCTCGCCCTGGAAGCGTTGAGATGGCAGTTGAACTTCGCACGGAGGACAGGTGACATGCTGGTGCGCAAGCTCTCCGGCACTCCGCCCCGCACTGTCCTTCCGGCGGGAACGGTAGACACGCAGATGCATATGTATCTGCCCGGTTTCCCGGCACAGCCCGGCGGCCCCGATCTGCCGGCTGGCAGTCTGCCCACGCCTGAGCAATATCGCCAAGTGATGGGCTGGCTCGGCATGGGCCGCGTGGTCATCACCCAAGGCAATGCCCATCAGCGCGACAATGGCAATCTTTATGCCTGCCTCGCCGAAATGGGCGACATCGCCCGCGGCGTCGCCGTCATCGATGCCGAGACGCCGGAAGCCGAACTCGACAGGCTCGCGGAGGCCCGCGTCGTCGGCACGCGCATCATGGACCTGCCGGGCGGCGCTGTCGGCCTCGACGCACTTGAAGCCATCGATGCTAGGGCAAGCGCGCGTAGCTGGATGCTGGCCGTGCAGTTCGACGGCAGTCATATTCTTGAGCACGAGCCCCGGCTGGCGCGGTTGAAATCCCGCTGGGTGCTCGATCATCACGGCAAATTCTTTTCCGGAGTGACGCCGGAGAGACCGCAGGTCGCGGCCGTGAAGAGGCTGATCGACAAGGGCAATTGCTGGTTCAAGTTCGCTGGCTGCTACGAATCCTCGAAGAGCGGCGGTCCCGCCTATGAGGATATCGCCGCTGTTGCGCGCGACGTGGCTGCCCATGCGCCGGAGCGGATCGTCTGGGGCACGAACTGGCCGCACAATCTGGCGCGGCAAAACGCCGACTATCCTGACGATGCAACGCTGACGGACACCGTACTCGGCTGGCTGCAGAGTGCGGACGCCCGGAGACTTGCTCTCGTCGACAATCCCGAAGCGCTTTTTGGTTTCGCGCCATTCGAGGGCGCAATGCAGTGAGAATTCGGCCGGGACGAGGAGGTTCCGGCCTTCGTTGAGGAGGGGAGATCATGACTATCGCCATTGCCGGCATCTTGGGGACTGCCATTGTTGGGCTACCGCTTGGGCCGAACGCGGCACAGACCAGACCGGCCAGGCCGCCATTGCCATTCCAAAAATAACCAGTGTTTTCAGCCCGATTGTGACTTGGATCTCCAGGCACGGAAGCGGGCAGTCGTTCTTGTTTTGTGATTAGGAAAGAGGGAAACAATGAAGCGCACCACCAGAATCATCACGACCGCATTTGCCGGCCTTCTCGCGTTCGGCACCTTCACGACGGGGCAGGCCCGTCAGTTCCGTTCAGCCGACGTGCAAGCGCCGGATTACCCGACCGTCAAGGCCGTGCAGTATATGAGCGATGAACTCAGCAAGGCGACCGATGGCAAATATACGATCAAGGTCTTCCCGAACTCGCAGCTCGGCAGCGAGAAGGACACCATCGAGCAGGTCAAGCTCGGGGCGCTCGACTTCATCCGTGTCAACTCCGGAACGCTGAACACCATCTGCCCGGCGATGATGGTGCCGGTTCTGCCGTTCCTGTTCCACGACAAGGCCCAGATGCGCACGGTTCTCGACGGACCGATCGGCGATCAGATCCTGGCGGATTGCGATGCTCATGGCCTCGTTGGCCTCGCCTTCTACGATTCAGGCTCGCGCTCCTTCTATACGACCAAGCCGGTGCGGAAGATGGAGGATCTCAAGGGTTTGAAAATCCGTGTGCAACAGTCCGATATCTGGGTCGCAATGATGAAGGCGCTCGGCGCCAACGCCACGCCGATGCCGACGGGCGAAGTCTTCACCGGCCTCAAGACCGGGCTGATCGACGGTGCGGAGAACAATTGGCCGAGCTACTACAACTTCCATCACTATGAGCTCGCCAAGTACTATTCGCTGAGCGAACACTCGATGGCTCCGGATGTCCTGCTGATGTCGAAGCGCGTCTATGACAGCTTCACTCCTGAAGAGCAGGCGCTAGTACGCAAGCTCGCCAAGCAGTCCGTGGTCTATATGCGCCAGCTCTGGGATGCGATGGAAAAAACCTCGGAGGAGAAGGTGAAGCAAGCCGGCGTCGAGGTCATCCCGCTGGACAAGGCGCCGTTCGAAGCCGCGATGCAGCCGATCTATGACCAGTTCGTCACTGATCCCGCCCTCAAGGACATGATCACCAAGATCAAAGCAACGAAATAACGAAGCCTGCCGGGGGCGTTCGACACGCCCCCGCACCGCCTGCGATCGCCTTCGCCCGGCGTCCATGGGGCGCCGAAACGGCGGCAATCGATCAACAGCATTCAATGATCAATCCGAGGAGACAAGCAATGGGCGCGCATATGCATGCACTGCCGGTAGATCCCGCCGCGCCTTCACAAGCGGTCCGTACCACCACCAACACCACGGGCATGCTCGGCGCCTATTTCGCCTTTCACGCGTGGCTCTCGCGCATCTGCCTCATGATTGCGGTCGTCGGGACAATTCTGATCGTTGCGGCCGTCCTCTATCAAATCTTCGGGCGCTACGTGCTTAACGACTCTCCAGCCTGGACCGAAATATTCGCGCTGGTGGTCATTCTCTACGTCACCTGCCTAGCGGCAGCGGTCGGTGTTCGTGACGGACGCCATATCGGCATGGACTCGCTCCTGAACTTCGCCCCCGAGGGTGTTCGTCTGGCGGCCGAGATCATCGTTTATCTCGGCATGATCATCTTCGGCCTGTCGATGGCCTGGAGCGGCGGCCAACTCAGCATCGAGATGGCGCCTTACATCAATCCTGGCCTGCCGATTTCTCAGGCCTGGAGTTATGTGCCGCTTGCGACCGGCGGTGTGCTCATCGCTCTCTTCGCTGTCGAACGGATCGTCGCCGCCGTCCTGAAAATCAAGGTTATCCCCTCATGGCATTGATCATTCTCTGCGCAGTTTTCGTGGGCGGGCTGGTGCTCGGCATGCCGGTCATCTTCGCCATCGGCCTATCGTCGATCGCCACGGTGCTTTACGAAGGGCTGCCGCTAGCGGTCGTCTTCCAACGCATGGCGTCCGGCATGGGCACCTTCTCCTTCCTCACCATTCCGTTCTTCATCTTCACCGGCGAGCTGATGATGTATGGCGGCATCGCCGATAGGATCATCCGCAGTTCCAAGGCGATGGTCGGTCATGTGCGCGGCGGCCTCGGCATGACCAACGTCGTCGCCTGCACCATGTTCGGCGGTGTCTCCGGCTCGCCTGTCGCGGATGTCTCGGCCATGGGCTCGGCTCTGATCCCCCTGATGAAAAAGGAAGGGATCGATGCGGATTATGCGGTCAACGTCACCACCTATTCCTCGCTCGTCGGCGCGCTGATGCCGACCAGCCACAATATGATCATCTATTCGCTTGCCGCCGGTGGTCTGGTGTCGATGAATGCCCTCATCATGGCAGGCGCTATTCCCGCAATGATCCTGACGGTTGCCAACGTGCTGACGGCCTATTTCGTCGCGCGGTCGCGCGGCTACAGCCGCGGCGAGTTTCCGGGCTGGATCGAAGTCTGCCGCAGTCTTGCGGCCGCAGTCCCCGGCCTTTTTATCATCGTCATCATCGTCGGCGGCATCTTGTCCGGCGTCTTCACCGCGGCGGAAGCGGGCGCTGTTGCCGTCCTCTACGCGCTGCTGCTGACGATCTTCGTCTATCGCAGCCTGTCCTTCGAAAACTTTTTGAAGGCGGTGGCAAAGGCGACCAAGACGACGGGTGTCGTGCTGCTGCTGATCGGCATCTCCACAATGTTCGGTTATCTGATGAGCATTTACGGCGTCGCCGATATGGTCGGCGAGGCGCTCAGCCATGTGAGCACGCAGCCATGGGTGATTTTCATCCTGGTCAACATAGCGCTGTTCGTCTTCGGCATATTCCTCGACATGGCCGCACATATTCTGGTCTGCACGCCGATCTTCCTGCCGATCGTCACGCAATACGGCATGGACCCCGTACAGTTCGGCATCATCGTGCTCTTGAATTCGACCATCGGCCTCAATACACCGCCGGTCGGTGCCGCCTTCTATCTCGGCTGCGCCATCGGCGAGGTGCCCGTCAGCAAGGTGATCCGTTCGATCTGGCCGTTCATGGTCGCGCTTTGGACCACGCTCATGATCGTCACCCTCATTCCGGAAACCTCTATGTTCATCCAGGATCTCTTCCGGTAGGCTGATCGGCTGCCGTCAAGCTGCGCTTATCAGGCCAGGGTTAGCCGCCCTGGCCTGTACCTTCTTTTGCCTGGCTTCCCCCCGGCTCACGACCCAGGGCACGCTGTTCCCGAGGTTTGGGCTACGAGCGGAAGACAACTGCGAAGATCATATCCGATCCTGTAGAAGAAGCTGCCCACGGGTTGGCCATGCTTCGTCACCTGCTGTTCCTTGATTTCGGTTATTCGTGAAAATAGCGGATCAAGAGAAGCCCGTTCCAAGTCACCCCGCTTCAGTCCGAAAAGAATGACGTTTCGCCCCTGCAGGTCGGCCGGTTTGAACCAGTAGCCATACATCAAACTATCCTGGCCGAGTGCGCCCCGACCCACCGAGGTCTGAACGGCATCGTCGTCGTCGCGATTGTAGAACGCGATCTCGCTTGCCACGAAATACTTGTCCATGCCGGCCAGCAGCACCTGCTTACCCGTTTCCTGCTCCACGCTATGCTCGATCAATTCGGTTTGGCGACCGAATTCCTGCCAGGCGACAGGCAATGTCCGGATGTTGCCGAAATGACCGACCATCGGAAATCCGAGCACGAGGTAATGCAGACCAAGCCCGTAGACGACCAGCATGGTCATTACGGTCGGAACCCATAGCCGCCGCAGCAGGCCGTCGAATTTCGACACGCTGGTGCCGGCCGCGACGATGGTGGCCGAGATCGACGGCAGAAGGGCGAGCCAGAGCGGTCCCGTCCAATTCAGCTTGACCTCGTGAAACAGGCTGAATGCGACGAAGACCAGCAGGGGAACGATCGTATAGACCTTGATGAAGAGCGATCGACGAGCAGCCTCCGCGTCCGCATTCGTTGCGAATGTCACGGTGTTTCTGGTCACGAGGGCGGCCATCGCCGCTACCAATCCCAATGGGGTCAGCAGGATCGCGACGCTGGTGATCAGCGAGGGAAGCGAAAAGGTGGTCGTGCCTTCCAGGCGATCCGCGCTCTGGAAAGCGAATGACGCCCAGCCATGCGTCGCATTCCAGTAGATCACCGGTGAGAAAAGCACGGCAGCGAGCACGGCGGCCAGATAAGGTTGCGGCCGCAGCAGCCAGCGTCGCGCCTTAGTGTCGAGAAGCAGGAAGATCAGCGTGGCGGGGCCAAGGAGCGCGATCGTATATTTGGAAAGCATTCCCAAGCCGATACACAGACCCACGCCCCACCAGGCCCGACGCTTCCCCGCAATCAGCGTGCGCTCCAGAAAATACAGCGTTCCGGCCCACGCAGCCGTGAGAGGGACGTCCGGCATCATCATGAAGCCGGTGGAAAAGAAAAACGGCAGGATGGCGATAAGCAGGACGCTGACGAATGCTGCCGACTTGCCGAACAGATTGCGCGAGAACCGGAAAGCGAAGAAGCCGACCACGATCCAGGCGAGATAGGCACCGATGCGAACGCCAAATCCCGTGTCGCCAAACAGGCTGGTTCCCGCCCAGATCAGCCAGGCGACCATCGGTGGATGATCGAGATATCCGATGTCGAGATGCTGCGCGTAGTTCCAGTAATAGGTTTCTTCCGGCACGAGATCGACAAGCCCAAGGAAGACCAGTCGCAAAGCGAGGACATAGCCCAGCACGCCGATCGCCGCCACGCGCCATCGGACGTCGGATGGCATGCGCGGGCGGGCATAGGGGAACACGAAGAAGGCATTGCCGAGATAATTGACGATAGCGGCAGCGCCGACGCCGAGAATGATGGCGGCCTGCGGCGGCCATCCGAGAAGATCGACCGCACCGGCAAGCACGCCGCCCCGCAAGGCGAAAGCGAGCAGGCAGATGGTCATGAAGCGGATGTAACGCCTCCAATCCCGTTCATGGGGCCGCGGCCCGTCGCTTGCGAAGGCCCATTTGGAGTTCAGGATGTAGTTGGAGATCGTGGCAACGGCGAAGCTGACGAGATGGGCGGTCACCAGACCGAAGCCCGTCCCGAAAAGAATCTGGAAGATCAGCAGGTCGATGGCGAGGCCAATGAGGCCGACGCCGGCAAAACGCGTCGCATTTCCGAAGGAAACCGCGCCTCCGGCAAGGACCATGAGACGGCGGGCATAGTCTATCATATGCCCCCATCCGATCTTCGTCTGCCCGTGTACTCGATCGCGAAAGATGATCGGGACCTCGGTCAGCCGAAGCGCATCGCCGCCTTCGGCGATGATTTCGAGACCGATCTTGAAGCCGATTGCCGTCGGATCGATCGCCAAGAGCCGCTCTTTGCGCACGGCAAAGAACCCGGACATCGGATCCCGCATATCGGTCAAGGGCCAGGCCAAGGCGCCGCCAAGGCGGGAGAGGAGCCGGCGGGACCGTGGCCAGTCCGGCGTCGCGCCGCCTGGCACATAACGGCTTCCGACCACCATGTCGCGTTTTCCCTCGATGATGGGGCGAACAAGATTGCGGATCTCTTCGGGCGGATGGCTGAGATCGGCATCCATGACCACGACGATGTCGCTGCTGGCGTATTTGGCTGCCCAAAGTACATCCCCAGCCAAGCCCCCTTTTCCGCCTGCGGAAATGAGCCTGACGGGCGCCTTTTTCTCCCATGCCTGGACGCGTTCGATCGTGCCGTCGGTCGATCCGCCGTCGGCGATCAAGACCTCCAGCGCGAGGCCGTCAGCGGACTGCGAAAACAGTGAGGACAGCAGGATATCGACATTGTCGGTCTCGTTGAGAGTCGGAACGACAACGGAAATGGATTGCTGATGTCTTATTTTATCGTCAGCGTCGAGCTCGGAGACGAGAGCTTTGCCGGCCGATTTTTGTGACCAATCCGAAATATTGCGCGAATAGTTCACAGGCTTACAGACGATGACAAAGCGCCGGCGCGCGGGAACGTCAAAACAGCCGCAAACGAGTATAGTGAGATCTGAACGTCTGAATAATAACTTTCGGTCTGCATTTGCTTCATGCGAGATGGTTTCCTGTTTCGGGGCGGCGCGACTATCGGCAATGACGCTGACAGTCACCTGAAGACCGCATTTAAGTCTTTGCTGAGGCGGCCGGACTTAGGTGGCGTCGAGCAGCCGGCCGGCATTCAGCCAGCGATTCGGACATCACGGTCATTCAAAAGCCATAAAGCTGGGGAGGCTCGCGACGGTACAGACAGATCAAGTCTATCTTCGCCACCCATCGGCCTGCATGTCTGTGACAGCAGCTTTTCAGCTTTAAAGAGCTGTGCTCGCCGAGATGGGTTTTAATCCACAGGACCTGAATGAGTAGGTTCGCCGCGACCAAAGCAAATTTGCGAGGTTCAATGCGATGCACTCCATCACAGACCGTGCTTTAGTCACTATTATCATCTCGAACTACAATTACGCTCGCTTTCTGCCGCGCTGCATCGACAGCGCGTTGGGGCAAAGTTACGACAATATGGAAGTCATCGTCGTCGACGATGCGTCGACCGATGACACGGCCGATGTCGTTGCTTCCTATGGATCTCGAATCAAGACGTGCCTGAGAGAGAAGAACGGCGGGCACGCTGCGGCGTTCAATACCGGTTTTGCGGCGAGCCGCGGTGAGATCGTCCTTTTTCTCGACGCCGATGACTATCTTTACCCGAATGCCATATCCGAGATCGTCGACGCCTGGGAGCGTGATGCCGTCCAGATGCAGTTCAGACTGCACATGGTCGATGAGAATATGCAGGTAAAGGACGTCTTTCCGCCTCCGGAGCTTCCGTTCGACTCTGGTGACGTGACGCCAAAACTGCTGCAGAGGGGACGGTATCAGACGACGGTTACCAGCGGCTTGGCTTTCAAACGCTCAGCTCTGGAGGTAGTCATGCCGGTTCCCGAGACGGATTTCCGCCAAGGCGCTGATGGTTATCTTGTCACCGTGGCGCCCCTCCATGGCAAGGTTACGTCGATAGAGTCCTGCCTTGGAGCCTACCGCATCCATGGTTCCAATCACTCAGTCTTTGCAGAGAAACTTGGCCAACGCGCACGCTGGCGAATGCAGCATGACTTTCATCGCATCGACGCCTTATCGGATCAGGCAGCCGAGATCGGCTTGACGGTGCCGGAGGATGTCAATCTCCATGATCCAGTTCATTTGGAAGAGCGCCTGGCGTCACTGACCATGGACAAATCCCGCCATCCCATGGTCAGCGATTCCAGATTTGCGCTCGGTACGGCCGGCGCCGTTGCGAGCATGGAAATGAATGCATCCTTGCGACGGCGTGCCATGCTGGCGGCATGGTTTCTTTCCGTCGGCGTCCTTCCCGGCCGCATGGCGAAGGCGATCCTGTCGTGGAAACTCGTCGCCTCCTCCCGGCCCGCCTTCCTATTGCGCCTTTCGAAGACCATTCGTAGCGCCATCGGATAGGGTCCAGACTGCCCGGGATCAAATCCGTGCATGGCGTAATCCGGTTGCCGGTATTACATTGCGTCGGATCTGAGATGGAGAGCGACGAACTTGGCGCAAAGAGCTGGCAACGCGGATCTTCCCTTGCATGGAGGGCGGGTACCGAAATGGCTCGGCGACCGAATGACGCGTTTGGGTGCCGTGATTACCGAGGCGGTCGTTCAACATTACGGTCGCGACGAACTGCTGCGGCGGCTGGCGAACCCTTTCTGGTTCCAGTCCTTCGGCGCCGTCATGGGCATGGACTGGCACTCCTCGGGCATTACTACCAGCGTTCTCGGCGCGCTGAAACGAGGCCTGACGCCGCTCTCGGGCGAGCTTGGAATTCATGTCTGCGGTGGCCGCGGCGCTCAGTCGCGCAAGACGCCGGATGAACTTGCGGCCATCGGCAATCGTGTCGGCATCGACGGTGCGGGGCTCGCAGCGACAAGCCGGCTTGTCGCCAAGGTCGACAGCGCCGCCCTCCAGGATGGATTCGATCTCTATCTGCATGGTTTCATCGTGACGGATGATGGCAAATGGGTCGTCGTCCAGCAGGGGATGAATGGCGATCGGCGGCAGGCGCGGCGCTATCATTGGCTGTCCGAAGGGCTGACGAGCTTTCTCGATTCCCCGCATGCGGCGATCGAGGGAAGAGATCAGGGCCGGATCGTCAATCTCGCCGATCGGCGCGCTGACCGGTCGCGGGCAGGTCAGCTTGATCTGCTGTCATCGCTAGGGCCGGACAAGATCGTGCGCGAAGTCGCCGCGCTGGAAGCAGAACCGGCGGCAGTTGCCGAAAACAATGCGCAACCCATGCTGCCACATCTGATCATGCCGGCTCATCATGATGTTCGCGAAACCGATGTGAACATGCGGCGATTGCACGGGAACCTGGCGGCGGCGGCCGACCGCGGGCCGGTGGATTTCGAGGACCTGTTGCTGACACCCGGCGTTGGCGCAAGAACGGTCAAGGCGCTGGCAATGGTTGCCGAAGTCGTGCATGGCGCGCCTTATCGCTTTTCCGATCCCGCCCGGTTTTCGTTGGCGCATGGCGGCAAGGATCGCCACCCTTTTCCCGTGCCATTGAAGGTCTACGACGAGACCATCAACGTGATGAAATCGGCGGTCCGGAAAGGGCGGCTTGGCCGCGACGAGGAGTTGCAAGCGCTGAAGCGTCTGGACGATCAGTCCCGCATGCTCGAGCGATATGTCACCGGTCCTGATCTCAAGGAAATCGTTGCCGGCGAGTTCGACAGGTCCGCTTTTTACGGCGGACGCAGCGTGTTCGGCTGGGAGCCTCCCGCCAAGGGCGAAGACGAGATCGAAAGGCATCCCCAGAGGTCAAAATGCTGACGCCGGGCTACCGCGCCAGAGGGAACATAATCCTTCTTCGATTGTTGACGTCCAGATAACCGGCGCAAGGAGCAGGATGATGATGAATGCTGCAAAAGACCTCGCGACAGAATATCTAAGGTTGGGCGGCCATCGTCTGCTGGTGATGGACGACAACATCTTGTCCACGAATTGCTGGGAGCCAGATTCGCGGGAGGCGGAGAGCTTCTGGAACGAGCGTATCGAGACGCTGAACCCCAAGCGCCGCAACGAGGTGATGTCCTTCCTGCCATCAATCAACGCTCGCTGACCCGGACCGGCCGCCGTAAACCATGAAAACGCGTAATGGCCGCCCAAGGCCGAGAGGCGATCGCGATCCGCCGGCGGGTTACATTCTCAAACCGTGAGGAGAGAAAGCGATGAGCGTCATGAAAGCTGTGCGCATTCACTCGTTTGGCGGTCCGGAAGTGCTTCGTCTTGAAGAGATCGAACGTCCCGAGCCCAAGATCGACGAAATCCTGATCCGGGTCGAAGCTGCCAGCGTCAATCCAGTCGACTGGAAGATGCGCGAAGGAAATTACCCGGCTGTCCAGGAAACGGACTTGCCCTACGTGCTCGGGCGAGACGTCTGCGGAACGGTCGAGAAAGTGGGGGATGGGGTCGCGGTGTTTCGGCCCGGCGACGGGGTCTATGCCTTTCTCAATCCGATGCACGGCGGTTATCAGCAATTCGTCATCGCCAGGCCGGAAGAAATAGCGCCGAAGCCGCGGTTGATGGATGCAGTCCAGGCCGCCGCAATACCGTTGGCGGGTATCACCGCATGGCAAGGCCTCTTCGATCATGGCGGACTTCAGGCTGGCCAGCGCGTCCTCATCCATGGCGGTGCGGGCGGCGTCGGCCATTTGGCCATTCAGTTTGCAAAGGCGAAAGGTTGCTGGGTGGCGACGACCGTTTCCAGCGTCGATCTCGATTTCGCGCGCTCCCTCGGGGCCGATAAGGTCATCGACTATAAAAGCGAACGGTTCGAGGATGCGATACAGCCGGTGGACGTGGTGTTCGATCTTATCGCTGGCGAAACGCAGGATCGATCATTCGGCGTGGTGAAGACGGGCGGGATCCTTGTTTCGACGTTGACCGAGCCGGACAAGAACCGCGCGACCGAGTTCGGGATACGCGCCACTCGCTATACGGCGCAGCCGAACGGCCCGCAGCTTGCTGAAATTGGCCGACTCATCGAGCATGGAAAGGTGGGGGTGGAGATTCGCCGCGTCTATTCGCTCGAACAGGCAAGCGCGGCACAAGAGGCAATCCGCAACGAACATAATCGCGGGAAAATTGTCTTGCGGGTCGAGCATTGAGGCACAGGTGCATCGGCGGAATTGAAGCTGCATCATCATGCATCACCCGGTTTGCCGAGCACGTCTCGCTCCATTTGGCGGAAGCGGGCGCGCCTCACATGCATGTTTATGCGGCGCGTCGATCTCGTGAAGGTCCGCGCATTTTTTTCGCGCGGCGGTTTGCACCGTTTTGCGCCTCAAAGACCAGATAGATCGGACAATCGGTCCTGATCATATTGCTCCGCTCCCGGTAAAGGCTTCAGCCAGGATTCACGCCGCTTTACCCAAAGTTCGTAGGTCGGAACCATGTTGGTCGGTGCTGCATCGAGGCATCCGAGCTTGATCTCAGCCTCGACGTCGTTATTCGCAAAAACATGCGATCCGCAATGAGGGCAGAATCTTCGGCCTTCGTAGACGGTTGTTTCGCCCGTCGTCGAAAACGCCTCAGCCTGCCAGACGCCGAAAAAAGTAAAAGCCGAACCGCTTTCCTGACGGCAGTCGGTGCAATGGCAGATACCGACGCGTTTCGGCTCACCGCTGACAGAATAACGAACTCTTCCGCAGCGGCATGATCCATGTCGCAATGTCATTTCTAAAGCCTCCATTCCCTTGAGTTTGCCTGAGCGCAACCTGATGTCCCATGCGAACCGGAAACACGCGACATGGGCGAAATGTTCCCGATATCGACAACCTCTTCGGCGGGGAATTCTTTTAAGATCGGTATTCTCCGAAGTTCGGCCGCTCAGTCAGGAACTTGCCGCTGTCGCGATTGTTATGGCAGAAAACTGGAGGAGCAGATGAAGGCGCTTGGGTGTTGGCGGCATGTATGTGTCGACATGCAACGGATGTTTGCAGAGCAGACGCCGTGGTTTGTGCCATGGATGGACCGCATTCTCCCGCAGGTCAGGGAAGTGAGCGGGACATATCCGGAGCAGACGATCTTTACTAGGTTCGTACCGCCTCGGAGGGCCGATGACCTGTGGGGTGAATGGCGGGACTATTACAGGAAGTGGTGGATGATGACGGGCGAGCATCTGCCTTCGGAGATGGTTGAGCTTGTTCAGCCGCTCGCGGATTTCGTGCCTCCGGCACGTGTGTTCGACAAGCGGGTTTATTCGCCCTGGATCGGCGGCCGGTTTCACGCGGCACTGGCGGACGAGAAGGTTACGACGCTTGTTCTCAGTGGCGGTGAGACCGATGTCTGCGTGCTTGCGACGACGCTCGGCGCCATCGATCTCGGCTATCGGGTGGTGCTGCTCAAGGACGCGGTTTGCAGCGGCACGGACGAAACCCACGATGCCTCGCTCGAGCTTCTCAACGACCGTTTCTCGGTCCAGCTCAACCTTAGCACCACGGAGGAGTTCCTCAGCGTGGCCACGAACGCCTGAGTCTGCTTTCGTCGTAGGCAGTTCGCCTTCGCACCCCCAGCGGGGCCTAAGGCAGCCGATAGGCGATGACGTAGTCGCCGGGTGTGGTGCCGATCGAGCCGTGGCCGCCTGCTACCATGACGACATATTGCTTGTTGTCGCCGGCCGTATAAGTCGTCGGCGTCGCCTGGCCACCCGCCGGCAGACGGGCTTGCCAAAGCTGCCGTCCGGTCGTGACGTCATAGGCACGCAGGTAGTTGTCGACGGCCGCGCCGAGGAAGGCAACGCCGCCTTTGGTTATGATCGGTCCCCCAATCCCCGGAACGCCGACCTTAAAGGGCAGGGGCAGAGGCGTCATGTCGTGCACCGTGCCGTTCTTATGCTTGTAGGCGATCTTGCCGCTCCTGAGATCGACACCGGCGACATAGCCCCATGGCGGTGCTTGGCAGGGAATGCCGAGCGGTCCGAGAAACGGTCCCATATAGACTCCGTATGGCGCACCGTCGTTTCTGTTCAGGCCTTGCTCGCTGCCCTTCTGGTCCTGACCTCTTGGCGGAATCTCTGCGCGGGGCACGAGCCTCGACGTGAAGGCGAGATAGGTCGGCATGCCGAACATGATCTGGCGCTCCGGATCGACGGCGACGCTGCCCCAGTTAAAGGTACCGAAATTGCCGGGATAGATGATCGATCCCTTCAGCGATGGCGGCGTGTAACGGCCCTCATATTTGTACCGATGGAACGCGATGCGGCAGGCAAGCTGATCGAAGAGCGTAACCCCCCACATGTCCTTTTCCTGCAGCGGCGGGGGTGAGAAGGTGAGATCCGAAACCGGCTGTGTCGGAGCGGTATGATCTTCGGGAATGGCGCCGCCGGGTGCAGGTATCTCCTTGAACGGAATGAGCGGCGCGCCGGTGCGCCGGTCGAGCACGTAAATGTCGCCCTGCTTGGTCGAGGCGACAAGCGCGGGCACCACGGTGCCATCGGATTTCGTCATGTCGAAAAGTACGGGCTGGGCCGGAACGTCCATGTCCCACAGATCGTGATGGACGAATTGCTGCACCCATTTGAGCTGGCCGGTGTTTATGTCCAGCGCGACGACGGAAGAGGAGAAGCGCTCGACATTAGCACTCCGGCCCATCCCGAGTTGATCGGGGACTTGATTGCCGAGCGGAATATAGACCATGCCGAGGGCCTGATCGACGCTGAACACCGACCAGCTATTGGGTGAGTTGGTAGTGTAGGTCTGCCCAGGCGGCAAAGGATTGGTTTGGTCGGGGTTGCCGGAGTCCCAATTCCAGATCAACGCGCCGGTCTTAATATCGAAGGCGCGGATGACGCCGGATTGCTCCTGCGTGGAATAGTTGTCGTTGACAGCCCCGCCGACGATTATCTTGTCTGCCACCGCCACAGGGGGCGAAGTCGAGTAGTAATAGCCGGCCGGATTATACTTCATTCCAGCTTCGAGATGGAGCATGCCCTGATTGGCAAAGCTCGTGCAGACCTTGCCATTGGCGGCATCAAGAGCGATCAGACGCGCATCAGACGTGGGTAGATAGACGCGATCGGCGCAGGGTGCTCCCGCGGTTGCAGTCTGATCGTGGTAGTAGGTGACGCCGCGGCATGTCTGATGTTGTCGATCCGGGTTCATTCCGGAGTTCGGGTCGTATTTCCATTTTTCCTTGCCGGTTTGCGCATCGAGCGCGATCGCCAGATTGTGCGGCGTGCAGAGATAGAGGGTGTCACCGACTTTGAGGGGCGTCACCTGATAGGTCGTTTCGCCGATATCGTCCGGGCGCTTGACGTCGCCGGTTTGATATCGCCAGACTTCCTTCAAATTGGCGACGTTCTGGACATTGATCTGATCGAGCGGCGAGTAGCGCTGGCCGAAGGGTGTGCGGCCATATTGATGCCACTCCCCGTTCGGCACGTCGCCGCCCATCGGCGCATTGGCTGCCACCGTCGTCGGAAGATCGCCGGAACGATCGTGCGGATCGGTGGTCATCGAATAGATCGCGACGAAGATGGAGACGATCAGCGGTATGGCAAGCGGCCAGGGATTTGCGGCGTAGTCGACACCGGCGGGACTGCGGAAACCGAGCGGACGTCTGATCCAGGGGGTGAGCAGCCACAGGCCGATCAGGATGATGATACCGCCGCGCGGACCAAGCTGCCACCAATCGAAGCCGACCTCCCATATCGCCCAGACAAGCGCGACGAGCACGAGGATCGCATAAAGCCAAAGGGCAGCCACGTTGCGCATGAACAGCAATATCGCGGTGACGATGAACATGAGGCCGGCGAAGAGATAGAAGAAACTGCCGCCCAGCATGACGAGCCAAAGTCCGCCGCCGCCAAGGAATAAGCCGATAATCGCCAGAAGTACGGATGTTATAATAATGGCCATGATCTACTCCAGTCTCTATTCGCTGCTGGCGATTGTTCGAGCATAGGCGAAGTCGATCGGCCGTGATCCGCTTGCGGGTCACGGCCGGCTACGCTGAAACTCGTGAGAGTAAGGACGGAAACAATATGGATTGGAGTCGCCGATTCTGGATCGATCCATGGAGACCTCCAAAACAAAATCGTGAGTTGAACGTCGGGCTGGGGGAAATGTTCCCGGCAAACAAGCAGCCCCGGTGAGGCTTGGCGTCGCAGGCTGAGAATGATCGGATCACCCGAATTGATTAACGAGCGTAGTTAATTTTTTAATAATTTTGTGTTTACTGATGGAACTAAGCACGGGACTAATCGTTTCCGCGCCGCACCGGAGGAAACATGATGAATTTTAAAATCGTCACCGCTCAGTCCGAAGTGGAAACCGAGGACACCGGAACCTATCCGGATGGCATGATGGAGCACAATCGCATCGACTTCTCCTCGAACCGCGAAAAGCGTCACCGTAGATCTCACGAGCGCGATTATGGCGCCGCCAAAGAGCTTGCGCCCGTTCCCGTCGGCTTGGTGTAAGCCGGCCATCCGTTGATGCTTAGATCGGTTGCGGATAGATCGCCGCAACGATGGTCGTAACGGCGTTTGCTGTCGGCCGCCGTCAGATGTACAGCGCCGCCATTTTACGCCAGGCACCTGCCCGGTGGGCGCGCCCGCCCCAGACATGCAATTGATGGCCGACCTGCTTGTCGACGAGAAGCCGGCTCAGATGGCGGTTGTTGTCGAGGAAGGGATCGGCGTCCCCGATGGTGAGAACGATGTCGATCTCGCGGAGCCGCTCGAGCCGCCATTCGCAGGCAAGCCCCGGAAGGAAGTGCGTGGGCGTGTGGAAATAGACATTCTCGTCATAGTAGCCCTCGAACAGGTCGCTGAAGCATTCGATTTTCATCGTCAGATCGTAACGACCTGAAAAGGCGACGAGCTTGCGAAAGAGGTGAGGGTGGCGAAAGACGAGGCTCGCGGCTTGGAAAGCGCCGAGGCTGCAGCCATGCACGATGGTGCAGTCATGAGGGTTCTTTTGCGCCATCAGCGGCAGCACTTCGTTCAGAATATATTCCTCGAAGGCAGCATGCCGGCGAATGCGCTCGGCCGGATGGTGCCGGGATCCATAGAAAGTTTCGGTGGCAAGACCCTCGATACAGTAGAGCTGGAGATGACCGGCCTGCAATTTGTCGGCAAGGCTGGCGACGATGCCGAGCTGCTCGTATTCCCAGAAGCGCCCTTCCCGTGTTGGAAACATCAACACCTTGGCGCCGGCATGGCCGAACACCAACAGCTCCATGTCTCGATGCAGGCGTTGGCTATACCAGCTCAGGTATTCCCGGTTCATGGCACCTAAAAAATCGTTCGACTTTTTCGCGAAGCACCGCGTCTTGCTCGGCGCCGCCAACATAGTCGAAATGACCGGCGTCCAGGATGAAGATTTCGTTAAATTTCGGCAGCGCGTTCGCGACAGCGAACTGGCAGGGTGGCGCTACCGCAGGATCGAAGAGGGCTGCGGCGACGAGCATCGGTACCTTGATGCGGGCAGCCGCGTTCGCGGCATCGAACAGGCGCAAGGTTTCGAGCACGTCTCCATGCGTCTTCTCGTACGCCTGGACGGATTGCGCGCTGCCGATCGTCGGCAAGCTCAGCCATAGCGGCCGGTGTCCGAAGGTTGGCACCACGAGATGTCCCCGATCGATCCGGTTGTCGAAGGGGATCGCCAGCGCCCCGATGCCGCCGCCGAAACTGATGCCGCTATAGCCGATATGCCCCGCAAGCCAGGGATAGAGGGAAACGAGCGTCGAGACGGCGAGCCAGAGATCGTCGACGCAGCCGCCGATAATATAGGAATCGGGCTTTTCGATACCGTAAAGCACATGCCCGCCAGGATCGGCCGGAATCGGCGGGTGCGCGCTCAGGGACAGGCCTCGAGAGCAGGGAAACAATATGGCAGTGTCTTTCACCGGCAAGTCGAGGTCGGGCTGATCCCGCCCACCATAGCCGTGTCCGACGACGAGGCCGCGCCGCACGATTCCAGTGCGGGGAAGAAGCAGCCAGCCGCGGATGGTAAACGCGGCGGTCGATGTATAGGTGATGTCGAGAACATACCAGTCGGGATGCCGGATTTTGCTGCGGCGGAGTTTCGGCTGCGGATCGACCGCGATCGCGCGCCGATAGCGCTCGGTCCAAAAATCGTCAAAACCCGAAACCTCCTCGGGCGGTTTGATCGCCACAAGCTGCTCAAGCTGCATGCCATAGGTTGGGTCGAAGGCGAAGGAATGTGTCTTTGGAACGCTCATGTGATGCTTGTCCCGTGAAAGGATCTGCGACGCAAGACCGGAACGTTCGTCGCACCGGCAAAACTGCGTCATCCGCAGCGGCCTTCGGGCTGCGAAGGATCGGGCCACTGAATCGCACTCATGATTCTTTCGATCGTATTGGCAGTCGTAGGTGCAGAGTGCTAAAATTCACTCATGTCCTTGAAAAGGCGGTTTCCGGAACCAGATCAAATTTCGCCGGACGCTGGAGGGCTTCGGCACCTATTCGGGCGTTCGTCTGGTCCGGCCGGGGGCAGTGATCACCATCGTTTGCCATGGAGGAAAACATGACGTTCCGACCGCTTCACGATCGCATTCTGGTTCGTCGCGTCAAGTCTGAAGAAAAGACCAAGGGCGGCATTATCATTCCTGACACTGCCAAGGAGAAGCCGCAGGAGGGCGAAGTCATCGCCGTCGGTGCCGGAGCACGCAATGAGGCCGGACAGGTCCAGCCGCTCGATGTCAAGGCTGGCGACCGCATCCTCTTCGGAAAATGGTCCGGCACCGAGATCAAGATCGACAATGAAGATCTGCTGATCATGAAGGAAAGCGACGTTCTGGGCATAATCGACGTTCAGGCGGCAGACGAGAGGGCTGCCTGAGCCGTCTTCTTTCAAGCATCAAGTCAAAACTGTGCTGCCTATGGAGGAGTAAAAAATGGCTGCCAAAGAAGTCAAATTTCACACCGACGCTCGTGAACGCATGCTGAAGGGGGTGGATATTCTCGCCAATGCGGTCAAGGTGACGCTCGGTCCGAAGGGCCGCAATGTCGTCATCGACAAGTCCTTCGGCGCTCCGCGCATCACCAAAGATGGTGTTACTGTCGCCAAGGAAGTCGAGCTGGAAGACAAGTTCGAAAACATGGGCGCACAGATGTTGCGTGAAGTCGCCTCCAGAACCAGCGATATCGCCGGCGATGGCACTACGACCGCAACCGTTCTCGCCCAGGCCATCGTTCGCGAGGGCGCCAAGGCGGTCGCCTCAGGCATGAACCCGATGGACCTGAAGCGCGGCATCGACCTTGCCGTCGATGCGGTCGTCAAGGAACTGAAGACCAACGCCCGCAAGATATCCAACAATTCCGAAATCGTTCAGGTCGCCACCATCTCCGCCAATGGCGATCCGGAAATCGGACACTATCTCGCTCAAGCGATGGAAAAGGTCGGCAACGAAGGCGTCATCACCGTCGAAGAAGCCAAGACCGCCGAAACCGAACTCGAAGTCGTCGAAGGCATGCAGTTCGACCGCGGCTATCTCAGCCCGTATTTCGTCACCAACCCGGACAAGATGCGGGCGGAACTGGAAGACCCTTATATCCTGATCCATGAGAAGAAACTCTCCAATCTCCAAGCCATGCTGCCGATCCTGGAAGCGGTGGTGCAGTCGAGCAAGCCGCTTCTGATCATCGCTGAGGATGTCGAAGGCGAAGCTCTCGCAACGCTCGTCGTCAACAAGCTGCGTGGTGGCCTGAAGATTGCTGCCGTCAAGGCTCCGGGCTTCGGCGATCGCCGCAAGGCCATGCTGGAAGACATCGCCATCCTGACGGGCGGCACTGTCATCTCCGAAGATCTCGGCATCAAGTTGGAGTCTGTCACCCTCAATATGCTCGGCCGTTCCAAGAAGGTGATGATCGAGAAGGAGAACACCACCATTATCGATGGTGCCGGATCGAAGGGCGAGATTGATGGGCGTGTGACGCAAATCCGCGCCCAGATCGAAGAAACCACCTCCGACTACGACCGCGAGAAGCTGCAGGAACGCCTTGCCAAGCTCGCTGGCGGCGTTGCCGTCATCCGCGTCGGCGGCTCGACCGAAATCGAGGTGAAGGAAAAGAAGGATCGCGTCGACGATGCGCTGCATGCGACGCGCGCCGCCGTTGAGGAAGGTATCCTGCCGGGCGGCGGCGTGGCCCTTCTGCGCGCGGTCAAATCGCTCGAGGGGCTCAAGCCCGAAAATGACGACCAGCGCGTCGGTGTCGAGATCGTCCGCCGGGCGATCGAAGCGCCTGTCCGTCAGATTGCCGAAAATTCCGGCGCCGAGGGTTCCATCATCGTCGGCAAACTGCGCGAAAAGACGGATTTTTCATTCGGGTGGAACGCTCAGACCAACGAATATGGCGATCTCTACGCCATGGGTGTGATCGACCCCGCCAAGGTGGTTCGCACGGCACTGCAGGATGCCGCATCGATCGCAGGGCTGTTGGTGACGACGGAAGCGATGATTGCCGAGAAGCCGAGGAAGGAATCCGCACCAGCCTTACCTCCGGGCGCCGGAATCGACTTCTGAGGGTTCAGATGGTGGCTCGCCCGCACGGGCGGGCCACTGTCGGTAGAGATTGGGAGGAAGCTCGAACGACTCACCGGACCGTCCGCGCCAAGCCTAAATGAAGCTAGTTGCTTCCATCGTTCTTGCGCGCTTTGGCGCTATCATTGCTGGATGACGACATTGTTTTGCCGTCAGGCTGCTGACCAAAATATGTTCCGCCGAGATGACCGCCGGCGCTGGTGTTCTTTACTTGTCGCTCGGCTCGCTTCTGGAGCTTATGAACGTCGGTTTTGCTCATTTTCGTCTCCGTTCTTCAAGTCGTACCCTTGAACAACCGAGACAGACAGCTTGGGTTCCTCAGATTTTTGGGGCCTGATCGTCGCGCCGAGGTGCTGAGCCGCCTCGAACGACTGACAATGCCAGCAATATCGCAGCTTCGTCTCCTATTGGTCGGCGCCGAAAAAGGCCAGCCGGGTAAGCGCGGTATAATGCGATTCCGACACCATAAGGGCGACGAAGACAAGCACCAGCACTGGCGGAACCAGGATGGCGTAGATCAACGCCAGCCGCTCCCAGGCCATGTGCATGAAAACGGCGACGATCAGCCCCGCCTTCAGCATCATGAACAGCACGATCAGAAACCATCTGAGATAGCCCTGAATGCCGAGATAGTCGACGAGATAGGAGAAGGTGCTGAGGACGAAAAGCAGCCCCCAGACTACCATGTACAGTCTGATCGGATGCTCCTGTCCGGAATGCGCCTGCGTCTGTGCCATGATGTCATCCTCACCACAGATAGAAGAATGCAAAGATGAATACCCAAACGAGATCGACGAAGTGCCAATAAAGCCCCATGATCTCGACGATCTCGTAATGGCCCTTGCGGCTGGTGAAGAACCCCCTTCGTCCGTGATCGAAATCTCCCCGCCATACCTTGCGCGCCGTGACGAGAAGAAAAACAACGCCGATTGTGACGTGGGTGCCGTGAAAGCCCGTGATCATGAAAAAGGACGAGCCGAACTGCGCCGCACCCCAAGGGTTCCCCCACGGACGGACTCCTTCCATGATCAGTTTCGTCCATTCGAAGCCCTGCATGCAAACGAATGTCGCGCCAAGAGCCGCTGTCGCCAGCATCAAAGCCGCCGTCTTGCGGCGATCGTGGCGGTATCCGAAGTTGACGGCCATGGCCATGGTGCCGCTGCTGCTGATGAGCACGAAGGTCATGATGGCGATCAGGATCAGCGGAATGTCCTGCCCGCCGATCTTGAGCGCGAAAACCTCGCTGGGATTTGGCCAGGGCACGTTGGTCGACATGCGCGCCGTCATATAGGCCAGCAGAAAACAACCGAATATGAAGGTGTCGCTCAAGAGGAAGATCCACATCATCGCCTTGCCCCAGGAGACGTTCTTGAACGCCCGCTGGTCCGACGACAGATCGGCCGCGACGCCGCGCAGTCCCGCCGGCCGCAGAAGTGGATCGTGTACCGGTCTTTCTATGGATTCGGTCATCGTCGACGCTCCTCAGGTGACCAATTGACGGCATAGATCGGCGAAACTATTGGCCCAGCCGGCAAAGAGCGCAAAAAGGACCAGCCAGACAACAAGCATGAAATGCCAGTAAATGGCGCAGAGATCGACGCTGAGGCGGACTCTCGCCTGCCCGATATTGGCTTGGGCACGGATCGTCGTTCGCCCGAGCACGAAAAGCCCCCCTAGAATGTGCAGGCCGTGCAGCCCGGTGATCATGTAGAAGAAGCTGTTCGACGGGTTGTCGGCGAGCACGTAACCGGCCGCAACCAATTGCCGCCATACCAAAACCTGCCCGACAAGGAAGAGAACAGCGAGCACCAATGCCACTGCCAGAGCCGTGTTCAGCATCTCGCTATGATCAAGACGTGCTTCGGTTTTTGCCCATTGTAGCGCAACGCTGCTGGCGGCAAGGGCGGCTGTATTCACCCAAAGCAGCGGGGGGATTGGAATGCTCCACCAATCGGCGCCGCTGAGGCGTGTGAGATAGGCGCTGATGAGGAGCGCGAACAAGGCGCCGACGACGGCGAGAAAGATGCCGAGGCCGACCTTCGCCGTTGTCTCCGACGATCCCCGCATCTCCGGCGCATCGTCCACCAGGCCCGTTTCCAGCCACGGCTTCGAGGTCAGCCGCTGCCGCGCCATCCACCAGGCGACGATGCAGGCAATCCCGGCCATGAAGATGAGAATGGCGCTCATGGCGAAGCCCTTTCGGACAATCGGCTCGGCGCTGGCTGGTTCTGCGGCACGAAGTCCTGCTCCGCTCCGGGCATACTGTAATCATACGGCCAACGGTAGACGATCGGCAGTTCCTTGCCCCAATTTCCGTGCGCAGGCGGCGTTTGCGGCGTCTGCCATTCCAAAGTAGTTGCCCTCCATGGATTGCCGCCCGCCTGCCGGCCCCAGCGAAGGCTCCAGGCGAGATTGAACAGGAACAAAAGCTGGGCAGCGCCGACGATCAGGGCGGCGACCGTAATGAACATGTTCAGCGTATGCGCCGACGGCGGAATGAAGGCCGTTTCGCCGAGCTCGTAATAGCGGCGCGGCACGCCCATCAGGCCGAGATAATGCATCGGGAAGAAGATGGCATAGGCCCCGAGAAAGGTGATCCAGAAGTGGATATGGCCCATCGTCACATTCAGCATGCGCCCTGTGACTTTCGGATACCAATGGTGGATTGCCCCGAAGATCACCAGAATTGGCGCGACGCCCATCACCATGTGGAAATGCGCGACGACGAACATGGTGTCTGATAGCGGCACGTCCACGACGACATTGCCGAGAAAGAGGCCGGTCAACCCGCCATTGATGAAGGTCACGATGAAGGCGAGGGCAAACAGCATCGGCAGTGTCAGATGGATATCGCCGCGCCAGAGTGTCAGCACCCAATTATAGACCTTGATCGCGGTGGGAATGGCGATGATCAAAGTCGTGGTCGCGAAAAAGAACCCGAAGTTCGGGTTCATGCCGCTGACATACATATGATGCGCCCATACGACGAAGCTCAGCGCGGCGATGATGACGATCGCCCAGACCATCATTCGATAGCCGAAGATGTTCTTGCGCGCATGCGTGCTGATCAGATCCGAGACGATGCCGAAAGCCGGCAATGCGACGATATAGACTTCAGGGTGACCGAAGAACCAGAACAGATGCTGGAACAGGATCGGGCTGCCGCCCCCTTGCTGCAACTGCTGACCCATCTCGACAATGGCGGGCATGAAGAAGCTTGTGCCGAGCAGGCGGTCGAACAGCATCATGACGGCGGCGACGAAGAGGGCCGGGAAGGCGAGCAGAGCCATGACGGTCGCAGTGAATATCCCCCATACCGTCAGGGGCATTCGCATCAGGGTCATGCCGCGGGTGCGTCCCTGCAGCACCGTCACGACATAGTTCAGCCCTCCCATGGTAAAACCGATGATGAACAGGATCAGCGACGACAGCATCAGGATGATGCCCCAGTCACGTCCTCCGGGCGTCCCCGACAGAAGGGCCTGCGGCGGATAGAGGGTCCAGCCGGCGCCAGTCGGTCCGCCCGGCGCGAAAAAGCCGACGACCAGCACGATGACCGCAAGCAGATAGAGCCAGTAGCTCAGCATGTTCGCATAGGGAAACACCATGTCGCGAGCGCCGAGCATCAAGGGGATCAGATAGTTGCCGAAGCCGCCGAGGAACAAGGCGGTCAGGAGGTAAATCACCATGATCATGCCGTGCATGGTGATGAACTGGTAATAATGGTCCGCGTCGATGAAGGAGAAGGAGCCGGGAAAGCCGAGTTGCAGGCGCATCAGCCAAGACAGCACAAGCGCCACCATGCCGATCGAAATGGCGGTCATAGAATACTGAATGGCGATGATCTTGGCATCCTGGCTGAAGACATAGCGCGTCCACCAGCTTTTCGGATGATATAGCTCCACATCCTCGACTTCAGCGGGCTGGATGACCTGCTCGGTGCCCGATCCAATATCGACCATATTCCATCCTCCCTATTCCCTTCGGTGCGGCCTTCCTCCTTAAGTGCCGGTCGCACTTATTTGGCTGCCGACTTTTCCACGGACGCCAGCGATTTCGCGAAAGTCGGCTGTTGCTCCAGCCAGGCTTGATAGTTGCCATCGGTATCGACGACGACTGTGCCACGCATCTGCGGATGACCGACGCCGCATAATTCCGCGCAGAGAACCTCGAAGGTTCCCGTCCGCGTCGGTGTGAACCAATAATAGGTGACCGTGCCGGGGATCATGTCCATCTTGGCCCGGAATTCCGGCACGTAGAAATCGTGCAGGACGTCGATCGAGCGCAGCAGCATCTTCACCGACTTGCCGGCCGGTATATGCAGCTCGCCGCCTTCGACGATGACGTCGTCCAAGCCCGCAGGATCATTCTTGTCCAAACCAAGCGGGTTATCCGCAGTCACATCGCGCGTGTTCGCTCGCCCGAGCCGCCCGTCCGCTCCCGGCAGCCGGAAACTCCATTGCCATTGCTGACTGACGACTTCGACCTCGCTGGCATCGGCCGGGACGGTGACGAACTGCTTCCACACGAAAAGGCCGGGTGCGAGCATCGCCGCGACGCCGATGGCCGTTCCACCCGCAAGCCACCATTCCAGTCGTTTGTTTTCAGGCTGGTATGCCGCTCGATTTCCGGCGCGATGCCTGAAACGAAAGACGCAATAGGCAATGAACAACACGACGGCCGTGAAGACGATGCCGGTGATCCAGAAGGTGATGACGATCGTGTTGTCGATATAGCTCCAATTGGAAGCGATTGGCGTCCACCACCAAGGGCTCAGCAGATGGAACGCGATCGATCCCACTACCAGCAGAACGAGTATCAATACGACAGCCATCGTCTCCTCCCTGACTCGGCCGCGAACGTTTCCACAATCCGATCGCGAAACGTTTTAGTATTATCTCATGAACAAATCACGCGGGCAATTGCGGCAAAAGTAGCGGTTCATCCCGGCAAGCCGCACGGGGCATATCGACGCCGCGGACCGGATCGGCGGCGTCCGTCATTGAGCCGTACTCCCGCCGATCCGACCGGCGACCCAGAAAACAGCTTGTCCATATCATGCATCTCGCTATTTGGAGTATTGCTTCAGATAGGCGATCAGATTGGTAATCTCGGTATCGTCCTTCAGCCCGACGAAGGTCATCTTCGTGCCCTTCACCTTTGCCTGGGGAGCATGCAAATAGTCGCGCAGCGACGTCTCGTTCCACACGAGGCCGTCTTTGCCTGCCTTTTGCATGGCCGGCGAATAGGCGAAATTCGGGTGTGTTCCCGCCGTCCTGCCAAACAAACCGTTCAGCGAGGGGCCGACCTTGTTCTGGTCGGTTTCGGCGATATGACAGATGGCGCATTTCTTGAAGACGGTGGCGCCTGCCGTGGCATCACCCTCCTGCGCGAGGGCGTCAAGCGGTAGAGCAATAGCGACAAGCAAGCAGATCGGAAGAAAACGGTAAGACATGGCAATCCTCATTCTCTTCATCGCTATCCCAGCCGAAGCGACTGCCATCTGACAGTTCACGACGGTTCGGAGGATGATCCCACGGTAAATTTTCTTGTGAATTCAAAGCGTGCGGTGCGGATAGGCGGAGGCAACTGATTTTCGGTATAAATGCCAGGTCGGATGCCCCAGAGTGGGCATGACGACAAGGCTGACAAAGATGGGGATCGTGCCGACGACGAGCAGCGCCGCGACGATCAATCCCAAAAGCGCGGCCGGCCATGACATGAAACGCCGCCACAGCAGCTCTCCTCCACCACCACGATCCGGCTAACAGTGCGAAGATGCCCCGGCAATTTCTACCGACACGTCAAACCGCAACCGGTAGTCTAGTTTTATCAAATCTCTTTGGCTTTGTCGCCTGTTCCTTAAATTAGATGTTCGTCATTTTTTGCGGTACAGGCGCGCGAAGAAGAGCGTGCAAAGACGCTCGTGCTGGGCTGCCCTGGCATGACCAGTCTCGCTGGCGATTGGTGCGGCGCAGCATCTACCAAGTTCGCGCGGTGAGGCGCTCCTCACGCCGTCACGGGCGCAGATCGGTGCTGGAGCGGCAGACCCAGACCGCGCAATTGCGCTTGTCCCTCGACGGCACATAGCTTTGTTCCCCGAAACCGCTTCCAAGGCATACATCGGAATTGGCCACGGCGCGATCATAGAGCAAACCGCCGGAACCCCGGGCTGCCGGATATTGCAGGATGACAGCGCGGTTCGCCTGGACGAAGGATTGAATGTCGGCGCATGACCTCGTGGTGGTCTGCAGCCGCTCGATTGCGAATGCCGGAAAGGCGGCGACGATCGCGAATGCGGCAAGCACTGTGATTTGAGCTTTCATTTGCGTGCTCCCTTTGTAATCGGCGAACTTTCCCACCGATCCGGTTGGTTGGCACCCCGTTCCTTGCTTTCAAACCCGAGCATCTCCTTTTACGCGTCATCTGTCATTTATGCGCGCCCGAAAGCATCGGTTTGACGGATTTGATTGCGGAGCAAGAACCGGAGTTTTGATCCTGCCTGATCGGCCTATCCCTTTGCTCAGGTCATCGGCCGAGATCGATGATCCGCTGGATAAATCAAGAAGGAGTCCACATGAGCAAAGAAGAAGACAACAAGGCCATCGTTGTGCGCTGGTTCACCGAATTCTGGGGTGAGACCTGCAACCTATCCGTCGTCGACGAAATCGCCGCGCCGGACATGCTGCTGAAGTACTCGCTGCATGCGCCGCGTCGCGGGCATGACGACATCAAGGCCTTCATGATCGGTTTCCGCACGGCATTCCCGGACCTCAATTTCTGGGGCACTGCCGATCTTATTGCCGAAGGCGACTATGTCGTCGGCCAGTGGGAGGGCGGCGGCACGCACACAGGTCCTGCGTTTGCCGACTTTCTGGTCGGATCGCTGCCGGCTGCGACCGATCGCAAGATGCGCTTCACCGGCACCACCATCCTGCGCATCGAGAATGGCAAGATCGCCGAGGAAATCGGCCTCGATGACGGTGTGACGGCGCTCACGCAGCTCGGCCTCATCAAGGCCGCCTGACACAAGGGTCGCCGCCCATCATCGGGGCGGCGACCTTCGGATGACCGCAGGTCGCGCAGGAATCGGGTGGCAGTGCGGCTCTCCGCTGCCAAGAATGATGCACCTACGCTGGAACACACAGGGATAGACGACATGACCGTGATGCCCAGAAACCGGACGACTTTTATACACACCGCGGTGGCCGACGATCCGCGTTGGGCGCGTGTCGTCGCTCGCGATCGGAGCGCCGATGGCCAGCTCTGGTATTCGGTGGCAACGACCGGCGTCTATTGCCGGCCGTCCTGTCCGTCGCGAACCGCAAACCCCAACAATGTGCAACTGCATGATTCACTCGAGGCCGCCAAAGCGACAGGCTTTCGGGCCTGCAAACGATGCAAACCGGATAGTCTTTCCGTGGACAGAGAGAACGCTGCGATCGTCGCGCGCGTTTGCCGATTGATCGAAGAGAGCGAGGAGGAACCGTCCTTGCACGAGCTCGCGGATGCAGTCGGACGCAGCGCCAGCCATTTCCATCGGCTGTTCAAATCCGCAACCGGCCTGACACCCAAGGACTACGCCTCGGCGCACCGTGCGGCGAAAGTCCGCGAAGGCCTTGCGAACGGCAACAGCGTAACTGAGGCAATTTACGATGCCGGTTTCAATTCGAGCGGGCGCTTCTACGAGAAGTCCACCGATATGCTCGGAATGACGCCGAGCCAGTATCGATCGGGAGGCGCCAATGAAGAGATCCGCTTCGCCGTCGGCCAATCGTCGCTGGGTGCGATCCTGGTTGCGTCGAGCAGGAAGGGCGTGGCGGCCATTCTCCTCGGCAGCGACCCCGACGCGCTGGTGCGCGATCTCCAGGATCGCTTTCCCAACGCCAACCTGATTGGCGCCGATGGGGATTACGAGACCCTGGTGGCGCGTGTCGTCGGCCTCGTGGAGGCACCGGGCCTGGGGGTCGACTTGCCGCTCGATGTTCGCGGCACGGCGTTTCAGCAGCGGGTTTGGCAGGCGCTCAAGGAAATCCCGGTCGGCCGGACCGTTTCCTACACGGAAATCGCCCGCCGGATCGGCTCGCCCAAGGCGGTGCGCGCCGTCGCCGGAGCATGTGCGGCCAACAATCTGGCCGTCGCAATTCCGTGCCACCGGGTAGTGCGGAACGACGGTTCGCTTTCCGGCTATGCTTGGGGAGTGGAGCGAAAACGTGTTCTGCTTGACCGCGAAGCGGCCCAAGGCCAGTGAAAGCCCGATGAGCATCTTTCGGCATAGTGCTGTCGTCTCGCGGTACATCTGGCGCATGCCGTGCGAGCGAGGCAATATGCCGACATGAGCGCTCCCCTTCAGAACCGCGTCACCCCCTTCGGCGATATCGTGGCGATTTCGCAACGAGGATTGTTCACCGGCAATCGCGGCATCATCCACGATCCGGCAAGCAAAACGCTGCTGAACAAACGCTGGTCCAGCAAAGCATGGCTGGTCTGCACTTGCGAATACGAGGGCCGCCGCCGTGATGTCATGGCCAACCGGAGTTGGACCGAACTCTTTTTCTGGATGAAGCGGTGGCGTTGGCCGCCGGACACCGTCCCTGTTTCTTCTGCCGGCGCGACGCCGCCAAGGCATTTCGCGCCGCATGGGCCGGTGCGAAAGGGCAGGCTGAACCCTCCGCCGCCGCCATGGATGCTGTCCTCCACAGTGAACGCATGGAGCGCGGACGCAAACGGATACATCCGCTTCCGGGGCCACTCTCCGAGCTGGCGGACGGTACGATTATCGCGGCGTCAGGTTTTGCCTATACGATCGCCAGCGGCCGCGCTTTTCGTTGGACCGAGCACGGCTATGAGCCGTCGCAGAAGCTCGCTCACGCCGAAGGCATGCTGACCCCACCGTCCACATTCATGGCGCTCCGAGGCGGCTATCGGCCGATTCTTCATCCCATGATCGGGTAATAAAATTGTTTTTCCGAAAAACGTGCCGATTTGAAAGCAAGGACCGGAGTGAGGACGGATGGCTTCAGCCCTATTGTCATCCGCAGCAATGGCGTTCTGTCGGGCTATCGCTGGAGCTCGAACAGAAGCGCGCTTGTCGATAAGGAGGCTAGATCATGAACGCTCATTCGAAACTCAATCCATCGGGCTCTTCAGCCCTGTCCGCAGAGGCGCGTGTTGCCCGGTATGACTGGCAGAAGCTGTCATCGGAACTGAGCGGGTTCGGCTGCTCGGTCATGGAGAAGCTGCTGTCGCCTGAGGAGTGCCGGGAGATCGCCGGCCTTTATCCGCAGGAAGAGCATTTCCGCAGCCATATTCACATGGCGCGCCATGGGTTCGGCAAAGGCGAATACCGCTATTTCAAATATCCGCTGCCGGATCTGCTTGGCGGTCTGCGCACAGCGCTTTATCCGCGGTTGGCCGAGGTTGCCAACGACTGGAACACACGTATGGGCATCGATCAGCGGTATCCTGCAAACCATGCCGCCTTTCTGAAACAGTGCCATGATCAAGGCCAGACGCGGCCGACGCCGCTGCTGTTGCAATACGTCCCGGGCGATTTCAATTGCCTGCACCAGGACCTCTATGGCGACCTCGCATTCCCGCTGCAGGTGGCAATCCTGCTCTCCGAACCGGGAAAGGATTTCACAGGCGGCGAGTTCGTTCTGACAGAACAGCGCCCGCGCATGCAAAGCCGCGTCGAGGTGGTGCCGCTGCGCCAGGGCGACGCGGTCGCGTTTGCGGTCCATAATCGTCCGGTCCAGGGCTCCAAGGGGAGCTATCGCGTCAACCTTAAGCACGGCGTCAGCCGTCTTCGCTCGGGCATGCGCCATACCGTTGGCATCATCTTTCACGATGCGAAGTAAGCGCGCCTAACGGAGGCAGCTAAGGCCCGTTTCCGCGTCAAAGAGATGTATCGCTTCGTCGTCGAAGAACAGCGTCAGCTTGCGGTCGGTGCTGATCGGCGTGCGGGGAGCAAGGCAAGCGGTCAGCCGCTGATCTCCGGCTATGGCGGAGACCACGAGTTCGGGACCGGTCAATTCCGCGATCTCAGGCGTTGCTTCGATCGATAGAGCGCCCTGTTCCAGACGCAGTGCTTCAGGCCGTATGCCGAGAATGACATGCTGGCTTTCTTTGACCTTGCCTTTGAAGCGGTCGGGCAGTGGTAGCCGCGCGCCTGCGCCTTCCAATAGCAGTCCATCGGCGCGAACTGTGGTCTTCAGGAGATTCATCGGCGGGACGCCGACGAAGGTTGCCACATAGAGCGTTGCAGGGCTGTTATAGATCTCCTCCGGCGTACCCAACTGCTCGATCCTTCCGTCCCGCATAACCGCGATGCGGGTGGCGAGCGTCATCGCCTCGATCTGATCGTGAGTCACATAGACGACCGTCGTCTTCAGCATTTGATGAAGACGCTTGAGCTCCGTGCGCATTTCCATGCGCAGCTTGGCGTCGAGGTTCGAAAGCGGCTCATCGAAAAGGAAGACTTCGGGCTTACGAACAAGAGCGCGGCCGATTGCGACGCGCTGCCGCTGGCCGCCGGAAAGCTGGCTTGGTTTGCGGTCCAGCAGATTTTCGATCTGAAGCAGTTTCGCGGCCTCGCGCACGGCCTTGTCACGCTCTGCAGCCGGTACTTTGCGCATCTCAAGGCCGAAGCCGATATTGCGATGGACCGTCAGGTTTGGATAGAGCGCATAGGATTGGAACACCATGGCGATGTCGCGGTCTTTGGGATGCACGCCAAGAACCGAGCGGTCGCCTATCCGCACGTCGCCACTGGTCGCCTCGGCAAGGCCGGCGATGATGTTCAGCAGCGTGGACTTGCCGCAGCCGGAAGAGCCGAGCAGCACCAGGAATTCGCCGCTTTCCAGCGCGATATCGATGCCCTTCAGCGTCTCGATCTGACCATAGGTCTTGCGGATATTCTGGATCTCGAGCGCGCTCATCGTGCGGCCTCCTTCGTCGCGTTGAGCTCGCTATAGCTGCGGGGAAGAGTGGAAATGGCGCGCGAGGCGACTTCCGTTCCCGCCGTCAAGCAGGTGGAAAGCGTTTCGCCGCGGGCAAGCGCTGCCAGGAATGCAGCATTGAAGACGTCGCCGGCGCCGATCGTATCCACGACCTTCACCTGAGGCGCGGTGGCTGCGACGAGTGTTCCAGCCGTGTCGACGGCGATTGCGCCGTCGGGGCCGCGTTTGACGACGACGATCGCCCCTTCGGGCATATGCGAGCGGAGATGGCGCGCGGCGTCCACGGGATCGTCCAGACCTGCGAGCGTGGTCGCTTCCACCTCATTCAAAAGGGCAATGCCGCAGCGCGACAGCCACCCGCGCGTCGCGGCGCAATTTTCATCCGTCCAGCCATCGAGCGGCCATCCGGTATCGAGGGCGAGGGTAATCCCATGTTCATCGGCCCAATCGAACAATGCGCCATAATCCCGTGTCAGATCGTCGGTCAGGAAGGGACCGCAGAGAAGGGCGTAACCGCCGGAAAGCGTCGATCCGTCGAGAACGGCAAAGACATCGGCAAGGCTGAGGCGTGGCAGGTGACCGCGCGTCGTGAAGAACGTGCGTTCGCCGTCCGGATGGGTGATCCCCACCGAAAGCGTCGTGCGCTCAGGGTGCACGGGCCACTTCACAGCCCGTTCGCCGAAAGCCTGGGCCAGCCAATGGCCGAACTCATCGCTGCCGACACTTGCCGCAATCTCGAAGTCGACGCCCATGCCTTCCCAGGCAAGCGCGCTGTTCCCAGCCGCGCCGCCGACACGCAGTTCGTCATGGTCGACGATGATCTCCGTCCCCGCCTTCGGCCAAGGTGCGGCAGGCCCGAGGATCAAGTCGACATTGACATTGCCGATGACTGCAAGCGGCTTCATTCATTCACTCCGGGTAATTTTCGTCGAACGGACCGGCGTTCCGGCATTCTCGACCCGGGCCTCGGCAAAGGCGATCATCAGCCGTTGCGCGACCGGTAGCATGGCGAAGATCGCTGCAAGGCCGCTTGCCGGCTCGAAGCGGATCGTCACTGCTCCCGCCACCGGCTCTTCGCCGGAGGCATCGAAGACGACAGTCGGTGCGCCGGTTTCCACTGCGGAAACGATCATCGCGGTGACAAGGCCCGCCGTATTGTCCCGCCCGCGAAACAGAATGACACCGATATCAGGCCCGAGCATTTCCATAGGCCCATGGCGAAGCTGTCCGCCTTCGAGCGAGAAGCAGGGGCGGCGGGACAGCTCCGTCAAACCGAGTGCAAGCGCTTCGGCGACGCCCTGCAATCTGCGGCCGGACGTGACGACCGTTTCGACATTTGCGAGTGCAGAGAGGGCAGCCGCGATATCGACGCTTGGTGGCGATTTGAGCACGGCAAGGGCCGCGGCCGAGTCTTCGCCAAGCCCGGCAAGGATCGCGAGATGGAGGGCAAAGGTGACCGTCAGGCTGCGTGTCGCCGCAAAGGCCAGTTCCGTGCCGCCGGCGCCGATCAGGGATGGTGCAGCCTTTGCCAGGAACGAATTGCCTTCGAGCGTCAGCCCGAAGGTCTCCTTCACGCTGCCTGTCTCATCGAACCAACGGACGACTTCGGCGCTTTCGCCGGATTGCGAGGTTACGAAGATCGTTCGGCCCTCCAGCGCTAGCGGCTGGCCGAGCTGTTCGGACAGCGGCAAAGCGATCGCATCGATACCGAGCGCGCGGTAAAGCGGCTCGACCGCGCGGTTGACAGCGTGCGATCCTCCCATGCCGAGAAGCAGGAGCCTACGCGTCTTCTTCAGCGAGGAAGCTGCCCTTGCGGCCATTTCGGCTGCGGCTTGGTAGGAGGCAACGGCATCCGCATGCTGGCGTGCCATTTCGCGATCGATCGCGGCAAGTCCTGTGGGTCGAGTCTTTTGTCCGGTCATGGTCATCCCTTGACGCCGCCGCTTGTCAGCCCCGAGATCAGGGCGCGTTGCATGACGAGACCAACCAGCACCGGGGGCAGGGCGGCAAGCACACCGGCGGTCGCAATCAGTCCGTAATCGGATACACGTCCGCCCGCCAAATCGGCGATGGCGACTGTTAGGGTCTTCGCACGCTGGTCTGAGGTAAAGAGCAGCGCATAGAAGAATTCGTCCCAGGCCAGCAGGAAAGCGAAGAGCGCCGATGTCGCGATCACCGGCATCGCAAGCGGCAGCGTGATGATCTTCAGTGTCTGGAACAGGCCGGCACCGTCGATCATGGCGGCGGATTCGATCTCTTTCGGAATGGAATCGAAACCGGATTTCATGAGCCAGGTCGTGAACGGCGCAAGGATGGTGAGATAGACGAGCGCAAGCCCGAAGACGTTGTTCAGCATGCCGAGACAGGCAAGGCCCATATAGAGTGGCACAGCGAGCGCTACTGGCGGCAGCATGTAGGTGGCGATCACCATAGAGAGCGACCAGCCGACGGAAGGGGTGCGCGACACGGCCCAGCCGGCGGGGATCGCAAGCGCGATAGCCGCGATCGTCGCCATACCCGCAATTTCGATGCTGTTGCGCAGCGAGGAGGTGAAAGCCGCGCCGGTACTGTTCTCGATCGTCGAGAACAACAGCCGGTAACGGGAAAAATCGGCTGTCTGCGGCCACCAGCGCAGGGGTTTCGCTGCGAGATCGGCGGCCGGTGAGATGCTCATGACGAACAGCCAGAGGATCGGCGCGAGAATGACGGCGGCTAGCAGCAGCGCCGCGATATAGATGAAGACGGTGAAGATCGGGCTCCTGCGCTCCATCAGGCGGCACTCCCTACCGTCTTGCGCACCAGCGCGGCATAGCCCGCGGCGAGCACGGTCACCAGCAGCGTCACCATCAGTGCCAGGGACGCGCCGGATCCGGCCCGTTGGAAAGAGAAGGCTTCCTGATAGACAAGGATCGACAGCGTTCGCGTGCTGTTGGCGGGGCCGCCGCGCGTCATGACCCAGATGATATCGAAGACCTTGAAGGCTTCGATGGTCCGCAGCACCAGCGCTACCATCAGCGGACCCGCGAGATAGGGCAGGATCACGAAGCGAAAGCGGGCGATCGGCCCGGCGCCGTCGACCAGCGAGGCGGCGGTGATATCGCGCGGAACGGCCTGCAGCGCCGCCAGTGCAATCAGGGCGACAAGGGGAAAGTTCTTCCAGCAATCGGCGACAATCAGCGCTGACAGCGCGGTGCCGGGTTCTCCGAGCCACGAGCGATAGGCGTCGATCAGGCCTAGTTGCGTGAGCGCCGCGTTCAAAGCGCCATATTCCGGATTATAGATCAGCCGCCATAGCGTCGCGTTCACGACGGTCGGCAGTGCCCAAGGCAGGATCATCAATGCGCGCAATGCGGTGCGGCCACGGAATTCCTGATTGAGCAGCAATGCGGCAAGCACGCCGATCACCATCTCGGCGGCAACGGAAATGATCGCAAACAAAGCCGTCGTAACGAGGGTCCGCTGGAAGTTCGAACCGGAGATCATCTTCGTGTAATTGTCGATCCCGACGAAATTGCCTTCCGTGCCGACGAGCTTGGCGTCGGTGAAGGAGAGACGGACGGTATCCACCAGAGGCCATCCGATGATGGCGATCATGACCACGAGGAGCGGCAGCATCAAAAGCCACGCGCGGGTTGTCATCCAGGTGCCGGACATTTTTGGGCCACCCTTTTTATTCGTCGGACTGGATTGGAAACGGGCGGCGCTTTGCGCCACCCGTTGATGGCGGTCTTAGAGACCGCTGTTTTCGGCAGCCGATTTCAGCGCATCTTCCGGCGAGGACTGACCGAGCAGCGATTCCTGGATCGCCTGCTGCAGTGCCGTCGAAAGCTCCTGATATTTGGGCGTCGTCGGGCGCGGGTACATGGCTGCAAGGCCGACCTTTGCCGCGGCGATCAGTTCTTCCTGTCCCTTGGTGACGGCCGGATCGTCATAGGAGGAGGCCCAGATCGGCAGGCTGAGCTTGGCATATTGGTTCTGCGTCGCCTGCGAGGTCATGAAGCTGATGTATTTCCAGGCTTCGTCCGGATGCTTGCTGGCTGCGGTGATGCCGAGGCCCATCGAACCATTCACGGCGGAGGCTTCGCTCTTGCCAGCTACGCCCGGCGCCGGAACGACACCGACCTTGCCGGCCACTTTGCTGTCCTTGGGATCGTTCGCCATATTGTACATGTAGGTCCAATTGAGCGCGAAAGCGGCATCGCCGTTTTCAAAGACCTTGCGGACGTCTTCCTCCAGGAATTCCTTGGAATTCGGATTGGTCAGGCCGGATTTATAGCTCGAAACCATATACTTCAGGGCATCGAGGCCGCCGCCTGTCTGGAAGGCCGGCTTGCCGTCCTTCAGGAAATCACCCTTATAGGCGCTGACGAGCGTCGTGTAGTCGCAGATCGCAGCTTCGGCCTGTGACCAGCTCCAGGCGATCGGCGTTGCGAGCAGCCCTTTTTCCTTGATGGTCTTTGCTTGTTCGTTAAGCTCGTCCCAGGTCTTCGGCGGGGTCTTGATGCCGGCTTTTTCCAGGATTTCCTTGTTGTAGAACAGATACTTCGTATCGAGAATCCACGGCATGCCGAAATATTTGCCGTCATATTGAACGGTGGTCCAGGCGCCGGGCAGCACGCCCTTTTTCATGTCGTCGGTGATGCGCGAGGACACATCGACGAGCACTTTGTTCGTCGCATATTCGGCCGGCCAGATCACGTCGAAGAGAACGACGTCATAGCCGCCGCCGGAGCCCTGCGCCAGCACGGTTTTGTCGTGCAGGCCTTCATAGGGAACGAATTCGAGATTGACCTTGATATCGGGATTTGCCTTGGTAAAGGCGTCGGTCATGGCGCGCACGTCGGCTTCGCTGTAAGCGGCCTGGGCCATGAAAAGCGCGTTGATCGTCGTTTCGGCAAATGCATGCGATGCAAAAGACGCGCCGATCAGCGCGGCGCCAAATAAGGTCTTGCTTAGGGATTTCAACATTCCACCCTCCAGTTTTTGACTTCACGCGATTTTCCGACGGCGGCCTTCGTCGCGATCGGTTTTTAAGAAGGCAGCCGGAATCGGTGCCCGATCCTTTTCGGATCATCGTCGGGCCTCTGCTGGCCCTCTTGTTCCCACGAAACTCTCCGGTTTCTTATTAAGTCAATTGTCTTGACTTAATTACTTCTTCAATATTCTACTGCTGTCAAGAGGGAATTGCAGATGAACGATACCCGCCCGATCCGTGCCAAGAGCGGCACCAATCACGAAGGCACCAGTGCCCATAATCGCCGGGTGATGATCGATGCATTGCGCGTCAATGGAGCGCTGTCACGGGCGGATCTGGCGCGCGCCACCCGGCTGACGAAGCAGACGGTTTCCAACATCATCGACGAACTTGAACGCGATGGCCTCGTGACGTCGCAGCAGACGGTGCGCAACGGCCGCGGACAGCCTTCGACGCCCTATGTCCTCGTCCCGGAAGGTGCGTTTGCGATCGGGCTGCAAATCGATCGGCACATGACGAGGGCGATTGCCGTCGATCTCGTGGGAAATGTGCTCGTCCGGATGGAGGCGAAGCTTCCCTCGGGTGGACCGGCGACCGGGGCTAAGGTCATTCTGGACCTGGTAGCTGATGTCCGGCGGCAATTGGCAGAGATCGCGACGCAATCCGAGGAGAGGCTAATCGGTCTCGGTGCGGCCATGCCCGGTCCCTTCGGGCTCGCCGGCAACGGCGACGATCCCTGGATGATGGAGGCCTGGCAAAAGTTTCCATTGCTTGAGGCCCTTGCCGTCGGCACCGGTCTTGATGTCAGCATCCAAAACGATGCCGCAGCGGCGACGATTGCCGAGAGAATGGTGGGCGCAGCGCACGGACTTGATCACGCGGTCTGCCTCTATGTCGGCTACGGCATCGGTGCCGGTCTTATTCTCGGCGGCGAGCTTTATACCGGCGCAAACGGCAATGCCGGCGAAATCGGGATGGCCTTGCTTACGATGGGAGACCAGTCGACCCCGCTCGAACATCGCGCGTCGCTGGCCTCACTCTATCAATATCTATCACTCGACGCGGCCGATCCGGATCTTTATGCCAAAATCCATGATCTCGTATCGGCCGACGATCGCAGGATCATTGCATGGATCGAAGCCGCCGCCTCCGATCTCAGATGGAGCGTGCATTTGATCGAAACCATCTTCGATCCGCAGACCGTCATCCTATGCGGCAGCGCACCGCGCATCTTGGTGGACCGCCTCATCACGGCCATGGGACCATTGCTGCCGTCGATCGCCGAGCGCCGCGATCGCACGGTCGCGCGTTTGCAAATTGGTATTGCCGACCCCTGGTCCGTCGCGCTCGGAGCGGCCGCCGGCCCGATCAGCCAGGAATTCGATCCGCGCTATGCGGCGATCTTGAAAGATTAGTGAGGATGCCTTCTGGGAGTTTCCCAACCTTCCCGATTCAAGCTTAGAATCTTCCCACAAGCCCAAGCCAGTGCCTCACCGATCCGCACCGCGAAATGATAAGCGACAGAAAAATCGATCGCGATCGCTCTTATCTGAGAGGGAGGAACAATTTTTTTCTGGCAGAGTTCGGCACGCTGGGGATTCAAGAAGATGAAGCGCCAGTGGTGGAATGATCCGGTAAACGTCGAAACCTGTATTTTTGGCAGGTATGTCATTGTCAACAGCACCGAAAGTGCGGCGCAATACATGTTCGAGGAGTGGCGGGGCGACCGTAGCGCGACCGCTTTTCAGGCGGTGATGCAAGCTCTCTTCGATGCTCATGACGGAAAGCTGCCGATCGACGATGCGCGCGCCGCCTTCATGACGGCAGTCGAAAATGCGGGGCTGCGCTTTGCTGCCGACAAAATCTAAGAAAAGCCCGCGAAAAAATGCCGTTAGCAGCGACGGGTTTTCTGCTAACGGCAACAGGAAATCACATCACCTCGATCACATGAGTGGCAAGGTATGTTTCCGGCGGCGCACCGAACTTGCCGGTATTATCATTGTTCCCGCCGCAGACTGTGATTTTGCTCAAGCATGTTTTTTCCGTCTTCGCCTGTTCGCAATGCCGGGGTCGAATGCCGGTGAAAACATCGGAAATCAGCGTCGGTTCTCTGATGATGAAGGGTCTTGCGACGGAGGGGATTCCGGCGACCGGGTATTATTATCACTTTGAATGGGATTTGATGAAGCCGCGCTTTCCCGCGGGACTGCAGATCGCCACACGAGACATCTGGCGGTCTCATCTAGCAATTTGCGCGATCTGGCAATCGCCTGCGATGTGATCGTGAAAACATCTAGCCGCTCTCGCGGCGAGGAACCAATAGGCATGTTTGTCTCCCGTGGATACAGGCGGGAGCGCTTATGATCTCTCAGCCGTCAACGCCTTTGTGTTCGGTTGCCGACGATAAGGAGGAAATGGGCCGATCCATTGGAAAGTCAACCCAGGCGAGTTTGCGATGGCGTCGCTGAACGCCGGCAGAGCAGCTTTGGAGAGCCGTCATCTCCGCAAGCCTTGAGTTGAGCAAGTGTCGACAGCGGAATACGACTGGGGTTCATCCGCCGCTCCCCGGACCTCCGTCACCTTCCAGGAACTCGGGATACTGGATCATCTCGCGATTATTGGTGTCGATCGAAGAACTTGACGATGTCTCAGCGATAGTTTTTGGCGAATAAGGCTCATCTCTCTCCAGATGGTTGATGATGTGATCTATCACCGCGATAGTATCCGCCATCACTTCGATCTGCTTGTTCAGCTCGTGGGTGAAATTTCGCGTCAAAATTCTCTTGTCGATTACGGGGTCGACTTGGCCCTTGACGATTTGAACTTCTTCTCGCTGCAGGCCCTCTAACAGTTGTTTTGCGGCTTCGATCTGATGCGACAACTTCTTGCGCTGCTGTACCAGGTCATCTTTCATGCCATCGATCATTTGATCATCTCTTTGATGTAATAAGCCGGCACCTAAATCCGTTGAACCATTCCAAGCTCATCGAATGATGCTAGCTGCTCCTTTGTCGCGCCGACAGGAGCCATGAAACGCGCAGACTTGCCGGCTTCGCGAATTGCCTTCACGGCATCAAATGCCGCCTCGTAGGTTGCATGCTCTTCAGAACCGTCCGCAGACAGTCCATCTTCCAAATAGCTTTCGACGTACCACGTCCTTTGCATAGGCTCTCCTCCGCTTTACTAGGCGGAGATTGGCGGTTGCCGAGCGATGTCAAGAAGCAAGAGAACCAAAACTTCGCAGACCTGAAGGGTAGTGCGCGTGGCGGACCATGATTCCCTTCGCCATTGCGATCGCCTGAGTGGACGAGCCCGGAACCATTCCTCTGGTCGCACTTGATCGAAATCATATGGACATCAGAAGGAACCGCGCTGGGACAGCAGCGTTTGGAAGGGTGGCAAACGAGGATTCTCCATGGACACGGATCGCTATAATTGGATCAGCAGACGCGCGCACGAGATTTGGCAGCAGGAGGGGTTCCCCTCCGGGCGAGACCGCGAACATTGGTCGCAAGCTGTGGCTGAACGTGAACAGCTCGAATGTGAAGAAGCGAGCGCTTCCGGTCCGACAGAAGGGCAATGGGATGAGATCAAAAGCGTCTTGGTTGTTGATGACGAGCCGATAATCCGGTTCGCGGCAGTCGACGTGCTCGAGCATGCGGGGTTTGAAGTCTGGGAGGCCGCTAACGCCGATGAGGCGCTTGTTCTGTTGAACCGCAGGACCATCGATGCCGTGTTCACTGATATCAATATGTCCGGATCAATGGACGGTCTCGGGCTGGTTTCGCGGATTCGTGCCCTTTCGCCCAAGACGAGGGTCGTCGTCACGTCCGGGCATGTCGGTTTCGGCAGTTTCGACCTTGCAAGCGGAGTATCGTTTTTGCCCAAGCCATATCAATTCGAAGCCTTGATCAACCTGCTGTCGACGCCAGCTCCCAAAGCTAATTGATACATGACCTCGCGCCGCCGCGATTGCCCGTTTTTCGGTCGGCCCATTGAACTCGTTCGTTGCTCGCATGAAAACGAATCCGAATTCCAAATAGTTTAGCGCCAATCCGCCGCCGCTTCTGTCTCCTCAAGGCGTGCCACCGGCACATCCTTCCCTGAACAAAGGCGCAGCGGCAGTTCCATCCCCGGAAACGCAAAGACATTCAGCCTAATGACAGTGGCTTGGCGTACTTGATCTGAAAAGAGGCATGCCCGGCTCTGTTGCCGGCAATTCTTGAAATTATAGGGACCGAAAATTACATCATTTCCAATCGGCAAATGCGCGAGGAGGAGGAGGAAGGAAGGAATGATCAGCAGGTATCTCAGCAAGCGTGATTTGGCTCTCGATTCAATCGACTTAGACACCTGTCAGCGCGCCTTTGATGCCATTCTGCTCAAAAGGAATATTTCGCGCGAAAGCGAAGAAGGAGAGCAAGTGGCGGCAATGATCATCGAGCTTTTTAGGGAAGGGGTTCACGACGAACATCAGCTTGTCGCACTCGTAGGAATTAACGAGAGCCATCGCCCTCTTTAATCCCGATAAATTCCCGCTTTGATGGAACAAACCAAGTAGGACACCGTTTGCAAAATTAGTTGGAAAGTTCCCCCTTTCCGACCGGCCTCCAAGCCAACCCGTCGTTGGCGGCGCCCCTGCCAGCGGCGGGTTTCTGGATCAATCCAAGCTATCGGTCCCGGTGCGTCGGATTGGTCCGATCGATACTCGAACATTGCTGGCTTTTCCAAGCCAGACGTCCCTGCCGAGGTTGCGGCAGTAGGCAGATCATTGTCAAAGCTGAGCTTTAAACAAGTCTGCCGTCAGCCGGCGGGGGCGCAATGCTGGCGACAGACCTTCTCGTGGCACCTTTTGGAGCCACTAGGCGAGGACGGGGATCGACTCGCCGTTTGGGGGAACGCCAGGGAAAACGACTTGTTCCATCGGCTTATGAGCGAAGCCAATCGGCCAACTGCAAAAATTAGCTTGTTCTGATCTAAGATCGTTTGCCATGGAAAGCAGACGTATCAATCTTTTCAGACATGGCTGGGCTTCGCTTGCGATAAGGTGCCCCGGTCTTCGTGCGCACCCCAACAACGCTCCTTGGTTCAGAGATCTATGCAAGAGCTATAGCCAAGCGGTCTTGCAGCGAGATCGGCTGCGGCTCACACGCGTCAATGCCGATCGATTGGGCGAATACGAGGAAATCTGCGACGATCTGGAGAAAGAAGCCCAGCTCTATCTGTGCTTGTTAGATGAGCAGTCGTAAAGCTCGTCGCGATCTTTCAGATTCGCTCCGACGCTTCAGCTCTTTGTTTTTGCATGTCGTTCTCGCAAAACCGCCGCACACTTTTGCGCGACATGCATTAGGCGCCAAATCGGCTCGGATCGGTCCTCAATCAGCTAGGGCGCCCATAATTTCGTTCAGTTATGCGGTCGTCAGAATCCGGATATCGCCCTTGCGGTCGATAACGTCGACCACGACGTGGCGACCAGAACGGCGCAAGGCCACATCGGCCGAGCCGGAACCGATCTGTAGGCGCCGCAAGATCACCTCATCAAGAAATGCGGGAAGCTGCGGCTCATGGAAGCTGATCTGCAACTTGTTTGGATTGAAACTAAGACCGAGGCAGGATTGAAGCAGGAAGAGCGGCGCCGCCGCCGCCCAGGCTTGCGGTGAGCAGGCCACGGGATAGAAGGTCGGCCCTTGCGCCCGCTGGCGCGGGAGTCCGCAGAAAAGTTCGGGAAGCCGCCGCAGGTCGATATAGGTGGACGCGGCAAAGAGCCCGTCGAATATCCTCGCCGCTGCCGCGCGATAACCGTAGGCCGCAAGGCCCCTGGCGATCAGGGAATTGTCGTGTGGCCAGATCGAGCCGTTGTGGTAACTCATGGGATTATAGCGCGCTTCCGTCGATGCGATGGTACGAATGCCCCAGCCGCAGAAGGATGAAGCCGTCATCAATGTGCGAGCAACCTGCTCTGCCCGCTCCGGATAGGCAAGACCGGTAAACAGTGCATGGCCCGCATTAGAGGACCGAACCCTGCAAGGTCGCTTATCGCCGTCGAGCGCCAAGGCGTAGGTGCCGAGCTCCTCGTCGAAAAAGCTCTCATCGAATGCTCGGCGCAGGCCATCGGCCCTCCCAACCAGATTTGCGGCGCGCTCCGTCTGCCCGAGCCGCTGGAATATCTCTGCTGCAGCCTGCCAGGCGCCATAGACATAGGCTTGGACTTCGGCGATTGCGATTGGACCTTTGGCCAGCGTTCCGTCCGCATGGAAGACGGAGTCGTGACTGTCTTTCCAAGCCTGATTGATCAAGCCTTCTTTCGTCAGCCGCCCATATTCGACGAAGCCGTCGCCGTCACGATCGCCATAGTCGTCGATCCAAGACAAGGCCGCCTCGATATGCGGCAGAATGCGTTCGATGACCGCAAGATCGCCGGTCCGTTTGAGATAGTCACCTGCCAGCATCACGAACAGCGGCGTGGAATCGATGCTGCCGTAGTAGCGCCGGAAGGGTACCTCCCCAAGCTCGGCCATTTCGCCGCAACGGACCTCGTGCAGAATCTTGCCGGGCTCGGCGTCGGAAGCGGGATCCATTTCCGTCGCCTGGTTCGCCGCCAGATAACCGAGAACGCCGCGGGCCACCTCCGGATCGAGCCAAAGTATCTGCAGGGCGGTTATGAGCGCATCGCGGCCGAAGACTGTGCTGAACCACGGAATGCCGGCATAGGGGTAGGGACCTTCCGGCTTTTCGGTTATCAACATGTTCAGATCCGAGGTGCAGCGCCGTGCTGCTTCGTTGAATATCTCATTGGACGTAACGATCGAAACTGCTCTCGACGACAGGGCGCGCAGGGCACGGCGTGCGTCACGCAGGGCAAAAAAGAAGGACCAATAGCTTGACCTTTCGGCCTCGGCCGGATCGCAGGCAATCTCGACAAAAAGTGATCTGGTTTCATGCGGAGCAAGCTGCAGGTCATAAAATACGTGTTCATTGCCGCATTCGTCCGGAAGGGGGTCGAAGGAGAGCCTCGTTGATCGTCCGCGATCGTCGAGCCCTTGATAGGCAAGAAGGATGCCGTCATCCGAGACGACCGGCGCCAGATGACGGCCCCGCTTCGCCCTTACCGTGCCACGTACCTCGAAGAGGTCGGCGAAGTCGGCTGCAAATGCGATCTCTATGCGGACGTGCTGCGGTCCCTCGTCGAAGTTGCGCACCGTCAGCCGTTCGTGAAACCGACCGTTCCACAAGAAGCGGGTGCGGCGCAGATGGATGTGATCATGGCCGAGGATGAGCTTTCCGGTCCTGTCGAAAAGGTCAGGATTGGTGAGATCGCAGGTGAGCGTGGCATTGTCGTCGCGCAATGTCGAAGACAGCAGCATCGGCTTCTGGCCGTTGATCGTCATGTGAAGGTGAGAAAGATACCGGGTGTCGCGATGGAAAATTCCCTCCGGACTATCCGGCCCGGAAAGGATCTCCCCATTGCGATCGAAGACGGCGAAAGTATCGCCATGCTTCAAGGTAAGCGGCTGCCGCTCATGCAGCGAAGCGGTAGCCGGAACGAAGAACTGAGCGATCGGCGCACCGGACGCAGGCAGATTGTCGGAGGAAACGATCGGCATTTTCCTCTCCTCTGATTAATTGACCACCTCCAGACCCACGGCGTAGCCGTTGGAGGAGTGCAGGGGGGCGACCTTCATGCAGGTACCGGGCAGTTGCCGGTATATGTCCAGGTAGTCCCTGGCCATCCGCTCCGTGGTAAAGCGCTTATCGAAAGTTGCCCGCACCCTTCGACGGTCGAGCTTCAGCGCCCATTCAAGTTTTTCTATCGCTTCGGCGACACTGTCGACCAGAATGCCGGAAACGCCGTCGTCGATCACCTCCGGCACCGAGCCGCAACGGAAGGCGATAACGGGCGTGCCACACGCCATTGCCTCGATCATAACAAGACCGAACGGTTCCGGCCAGTCGATCGGGAAGAGCAGCGCGCGGGCATTTCCGAGAAAATCCGCCTTCTGCTGATCATTGATCTCGCCGATGAATTCGACATTCTGATGGCTTTTTACCATCGGTTCGATCACCGTCTTCCAGTATTCTTTGTCGACATTGTCGATTTTTGCCGCGATCTTCAGGGGTATGCCTGATCGGCTTGCGATCTCGATCGCGCGGTCAGGGCGCTTTTCGAGGGAGATGCGGCCAAGAAAGGCAAGGTAGTTGCCTTTCGGCTTTTCCGTGAAGGGAAGCAGATCGGCGGGTAAGCCATGATAGACCGTTCCCGACCAATTGACCGGGGGCATCGGCCGGCGCTGGTCGTTGGAGATCGAGACCAATGGGATGTCTGTAAAGGCCCGGTAGAACGGATAGAGGTCCGGCAGGTCGAGGCGCCCGTGGAGGGTGGTCACTGCGCGATCGGCGAAATCGCGGATCAGCGGAAAATGCAGCACGTCGATATGGAAATGCAGGACGTCGAACTCATGCGCCCGCCGGCAAACTTTGTCCAGCATCAGAACATGGTGCGGCACCGGGTCCTTGACTGCCGCGTTGAGCCTCAGCGCCATATCACAACACGGTATCAGCCTGGCGTCCGTGACGGAATCGCCGCTGGCAAAGAGGGTAACGTCATGCCCCTGTGCGACAAGTTCTTCACTGAGATAGGAAACGATGCGTTCGGTGCCTCCATAAAGCTTGGGCGGAACACTTTCTGCAAGCGGTGCAATCTGAGCGATCCTCATGGGCGAAACCTCCTCAACAGAGCAACGTCATCGGTAAGCCGACCCGGGCGCTTAAATGCGTGCGGGGGGCAGACCGATCGGAGCGGCAAGCTTTGAAGAGATCGACACTGACACCTAGATGTTGCGGCGCGAAAAATTGGTCGTTACCAAGCGACTTCAATGCTTCCAGTTCGTTACAAGACACGATGCATTTCATGACTAGATAACGACGCAAAGCGGGCAAGGTTCGATTGCACCTGCATCCGGCGTCGGAAGGGCTCTCCGGGTATTGCTAGCGTCAACGTCATTGCAGAGAAAACATGCGGCTCCGATGGGAGCCGCATGGGCAATTATCTCGTCGCTCGTTGTTGAAGTTGCGGCGTCAATTGCAGTTCGTTGATCAGGATTACCGCCGCGCCGATCCGCCGCGGGTACCGCGAGCGCACAGAAGATGCCGCGGAAGTCCCAGCCGAACCCGAGCAGTAGACCGCCAATCGATGAACCCAGAATGCTGCCCAGCCGTCCGATGCCCAGCATCCAGCTCACGCCGGTCGCGCGGGCAAAGGTGGGATAGCGGCCCGGCGCGTAGGCGTTGAGGCCGGTTTTAACAACGGAGCGCCGAATTCCCCGGCGCTCCCAAATTGATCTCTCCACCAAATTGAGGGCCGGGGCTGGAACACCCATCGGGCTGTGGCGTTTGGTAAAAGCTGATCAATTTAGCGGCGGCGTCATGGAAAAGACTCAGCTCACGCGGCGATTGTTTCTTGGCGGCGGTGTCGTATCTATCGCAGCCGGAACCCAGTCTGTAGCCGAGACAATCAAAGGCCACGAGCCTTGGCTGCCGCATCAGGCCGACAAACCCTCGGCTAACGATAGCCCCACCTATCGCTTTTTTTCTCCCAAGGAAGTTGAGTTCATGGAAGCAGCGACGGAGCGCATCTGTCCGCATGACGAACTCGGCCCAGGGGCAAAAGAATGCCGGGTGGCTTTGTTCATCGACCATCAGCTCGCCGGCGGCTACGGGCGTGCCGATAGCTGGTATATGCAAGGCCCTTGGTCGAAAGGGCAGGAAACTCAAGGCTACCAATCCCGGCTCTCTCCGTCCGACATGTATCGGACCGCCATTGCTGCGATCGAGAAGGTGACGGCGGCAAGGCATGGCGGACAATCGTTCGCCGCCCTTTCGCCGGATGACCAGGACGCAATCCTCCAGGAGATCGAATCCGGCAAGGCGGAACTGGAAGGCGCCGATGCCAAGACGTTCTTCAAGATGCTGCTGCTCAATACCAAGGAGGGCATGTTTTGCGATCCGATCTATGGTGGCAACAAGGACATGGCCGGCTGGAAGATGATCGGCTTTCCCGGTGCGCGTTACGATTACCGCGATTGGGTGGGACGTCACGGCGAACGCTATAGTGAGCCACCGGTTGGAATTGCCGGACGGCCCGACTGGAACCAGCAGAGCTGACCATGGCAAGGAAGCTTCCACAGACAGATGTCGTTCTCGTCGGTTTCGGCTGGACCGGCGCATTGATGGCGCAGGAATTGACCGAAGCGGGCCTCAACGTGGTGGCACTGGAGCGCGGTAGCTGGCGCGATACAGCGACCGATTTTGCGCCGACCTTCATCCAGGACGAATTGCGCTACCGGTATCAGGGGCATCTTTTCGAGCAGACGGCGCGGGAGACGCTGACCTTCCGCAATTCGCCGGACCAGACGGCACTTCCCATGCGTCGGCTCGGCTCATTCCTGCCGGGCACCGGCGTGGGCGGGTCGATCATCCATTGGAACGGCCAGGTCTGGCGTTTTCTGCCGTACGACTTCGAGATACGCACCCGGACCGAGGCTCGCTACGGCGCCGAGATGATCCCGCAGGACATGACGCTGCAGGATTGGGGTGTCACCTATGATGAGCTCGAACCCTACTATACGAGGTTCGAAGAGCTATGCGGCATTTCGGGCCAGGCCGGCAACGTCGATGGTGTCAGGCAAGCGGGCGGCAATCCCTTCGAAGGCAGGCGCTCCAAATCCTATCCCACGCCACCGATGCAGCAGACATACGGCCCGACACTGTTTGCGAAAGCGGCTCAATCCCTCGGTTTGCATCCTTTTCCCTGTCCCTCGGGAAACATGTCGCAGGCCTATACTAACGCGCTCGGCGTCACGATGGCGCCATGCACCTATTGCGGCTTCTGCGAGAAATTCGGCTGCGGCAATTATTCGAAGGCCAGTGCCCAGACGACGATCCTTCCCGTTCTCATGAAGAAGGAGAACTTCACGCTCAGAACCGACAGCGAGGTTCTTCTCATCAACCGGGATAGCAGCGGCAAGCGCGCCACCGGCGTTACTTATGTCGACAGACAGGGCGAGGAATACGAGCAGCCCGCCGAACTCGTGATCGTCTGCGCCTATATCACGCACAATGTCCGGCTTCTGCTGATCTCCGGCATCGGCGAGGTCTATGACTCCCAGACGGGTAAAGGCACGCTGGGTAAGAACTACTGCTACCAGATCAATCCGAGCGTCAACGTCTTCTTCGAGGACAAGCTACTCAATCCCTTCATCGGAGCCGGCGCGCTCGGGATGATCGCCGATGACTGGAACGGCGATAATTTCGACCATACGGGGCTGGGCTTCATCCATGGCGGCTATATCGCGGGCTACGTCACGACGGGACGGCCGATCGAGACGGAACTGCTTCCGAAGGGCACGCCGAAATGGGGCGCCAAGTGGAAGCAGGCTTTCGTCAGGAATTATCTGACGTCGATGTCGATCAGCCTGATGGGAGCCGTCATGCCCAACCGCGCCAACCATCTCGATCTCGATCCTTCCTATAGAGACATCCATGGCCGGCCCCTGATGCGCATGACCTACGACTTCAAGGCCAACGAGCTGAACATGCAGGATTTCGCCATGGGCAAGATGACAGACATCGCCAAGGCGATGCAGCCGCGCGAGATCAACGCCGCGCCGCGAGGCCCTCACTACGACATAGATCCCTATCAGACCACGCATAATACCGGCGGCGCCATTATGGGTGCCAATCCGCAGCAGAGCGTCGTCAACCGCTATCTGCAACACTGGGAGGTGCCGAACCTGTTCGTCGTCGGCGCAAGCGCCTTCGCGCACAACAGCGGCTACAATCCGACGGGGACGGTGAGCGCATTGGCGCTCTGGTCCGCCGACGCGATAAAGAGCCGGTATCTCAAAAATCCAGGCCCGTTGGTGCAGGCATGACCCGTCGAGGAACCATAGCGATCTCCGCCGCAACGATCGGCTTGGCTGCCATTGCGAGCATCGTCGTCTGGCCCTCGGCGAGGGCACAGGTCGGCGATTTCGCGCTGGAGCAGCGGGGGCAGTATCTGGTGAACATCGGTGACTGTGTCGCCTGTCATACCGAGGAGGGCGGCCAGCCTTTCGCAGGCGGCAGGCCGTTGGAGACGCCATTCGGTGTCATCTATACGCCCAATATCACACCGGACCCGGAAACCGGTATCGGCGCATGGACCGGCGATCAGTTCTATAGAGCCATGCATGAGGGCGTCGCGGCGGATGGCACGCATCTCTACCCCGCCTTTCCCTATCCATGGTTTACGAAGGTCAAGCGAGAGGATGTCGACGCGATCCGCGCTTATCTGCGGACGGTCGCGCCGGTCAGGAACAAGCGTCCGGACAATCAGCTCGTCTGGCCGCTCAATCATTCCTTTTCGATGACCGGATGGAACACACTCTTCTTTTCTCCCGGCACGTTCCAGCCCGACGGTAAACAATCTGCGGAATGGAACAGGGGCGCCTATCTTGTCGAGGGTCTTGGCCATTGCGGTGCCTGCCATAGTCCCAAGAATGTGCTCGGCGCGGTCAAGACATCCGACCGCTTCAAAGGTTCAGAGATCGAGACCTGGTTTGCGCCCGATCTCACCTCGAACGAGACTGCCGGCCTCGGCCGATGGAGCCTCGACGATATCGTTTCCTTTTTGAAAACCGGCCACAACAGCCGCACCGTTGCCTATGGGGCAATGTCCGAAGTCGTGGAGGATTCGACGTCTAAAATGACCGATGCGGATCTGAGGGACATTGCCGTCTATCTGAAGACGCTGCCCGCCTCACCCTCGTCAACTGGTGACGATCGTGCTGCGAGCAAGGCAGGGGAGGCGATCTACAAGGATTCGTGCTCGGCCTGCCACCAGGCGAACGGCCAGGGCATACCGAAATTGTTCCCGTCGCTGAAGGGCAGTTCCGTCGTTCAATCGCGGGATCCGCTCACCATGCTTCGCCTGATCCTCAATGGCGGAAGGGCAGCATCGACGACAGAAAATCCGAACAATACCGCCATGCCGTCCTTCGGCTGGAAGCTGAACGACCAGCAGATCGCTGCCCTTTCAACCTATGTCAGAAACGCCTGGGGCAACCATGCTGCCGCGGTCCCTGCTTCGGATGTCGCGGATGTTCGATCGAAGGTGCAGGCGATCACGACGACAAAATGATTGCGGTTCCGCTTGCCCATCTCGGCGAGGACGGGCGGCACGCGTGGACTTCGCAGTCAGCAGAAGAAGCCGCCGAGCGAAGATCAAGTTGCCGAGCGACACGCGCGGCCATACGTTTCGAGAACATCAGACACATAGAGCTGTACAATAGTCGGAACGTTATCGCCTGGACGAATCTTGTCGGCAATACGTCCAAGAAACTGACTTGCCAGCGTCGCCGGAATGAAGCGACCCCGCAGCGTGTCTTCCAATTCTTGGACTGCGTCCACTGCCGCCGGCAGACCCCAATAGTAGCGGATGCGGTCGCTATAGCTATAAAGGAGCTGCAAAGCGATTTCGGTGTCGCTGCCGTGGTAATGACCTTGCCAGTCGCTCTTGTTCTCCAACATGAGCTTCTCCATCGTGGAGGCAAGGCGTCTTGAGTACCCACGGTTCAATTCTGTCGCGATCAAATCGAGGGCGAACAGGCCCTCACGCAGCGCGAATGTGAGGCCTGGTCCGACCTTCAGAATCGGAAAACCGTCCCGAACCAAAGCGGCCAACGACGCTTCGGTTTGATAGTCCGTCGAGTGGGCCTCGAAATTTAGCTTGTCTTCCTTGTCGAGAACCTTGGTGAGTTCGCGCGCAAGTTCGGGCTTGTAGGGCACAACATTTTCATTGCCGAATTCGACGCCGGGCTGGACGACAAAGGCGATGCAGCGATCGAACGCCTCGGAAAGACCATTCCGCGTGAAAATCTCGCGGTGGATGTCTATCGTTGCTTGCGCGTCCGAAGCCGTCGTTGGCTCCACGATATCAAGGGCGTGGTTCGCACCGCCTGGCACGGGGACTTCGGTTCCGAGAACGTAGAGCGGCCGCGCTCCGATCTCCTTCGCAGCACGCTCGGCGACGGCTGCAAGTTTTGCCGCTCTCTCGGCGACTATGGCATCACCGAGTACCTTAGGATCGTCGCTGCATGGCATGGACGCATCGAGGTGTATTTTTGTGAAGCCAGCCTTCACATAGGCAGCGACCATTTCCTCGGCCTTCGCCATAGCGGCTGCAGCGGTCTCCTTGCGCCACGGGTTTGGTCCGAGATGATCGCCGCCGAGGATGATGTCGGATACCGGAACACCTCTGGCCCCTGCCAATTCGAGGACCTCTTTTGCGAAGTCAGCGGGATTTTTGCCGGTGTATCCACCATACTGGTTGACTTGATTACAGGTGGCCTCGATGAGCACCGGCCCTGGCTTTTTGCGGGCCAGAGACATAGTGGCGTCGAGGACCCACGGATGAGCCGAACATACGGAGGTTATTCCAACCGGTTGCCCTGCCCGCCGCGCGTCGGCGAGGTTTCGAAGAAAAGCGCTCATTTTGTTCTCCGTGGGGTAGACGCGATGAATGCGTCCAGCTCGGCAATGTTGGGGAGACCTGTCATTGGTCCCTGCAGGGTCACATTGCGGGCTCCGGCCGCCGCTGCCCGCTCAAGGGAGACCTCTGGCCCAAGTCCCTGACGCCGGGATGTGAGATAGGTTGCTCCAAAAGCGTCACCTGCCCCGGTAGGATCAACTTCCTCAACGATAAAACCATGGAAATCATATCGCGCGCCTGCGGCGCCGAAGTAGGTCGCGCCGTCTTTGCCACGCTTGAGAACAATCTCATCGATGCCGAGATCCTGCAGGCGTGTTATAGCGGCGGCCTCGTTCTCGGTACCGGCAGCAACGAAAAGTTCCTCGCCCGACGGCAGAAGCAGGTCGGCATTCCTAAGCATGTATTCGAACTGTTGCCGAAGGTTGCCACTTCCGAGAAGCTCTTTCCTGACATTCGGATCGAATGAGACCGATCCGCCTCGTTGATGCACGGCTTCAATGGCAGTCCGGATAGCAACATCCGCTCCAGGTATCGCAAAAGCCGATCCCATGACGTGAACATGGCCGGCCCGCGCGATAAGCACCTTTGCCTGAGTGCTCAATTCAATTGCGCCGGCGGCCGAATGTATGATGTTGAAGATGAAGTCTCGCGATCCGTCGTCTCGATAACGGACGAAGGCGCTGCCCGTCGGACGATCCGTCGACACGGAAATCGCCGAAGTATCGACACCGTCGTTTTGAAGCCGCTCGACGTTCAGGGCACCGAAATCGTCATTGCCGACGCTTGCGATGATTCCCGCCGCGCCGCCCAGACGCGCAACTTGATCGATGAAGATTGCGGGGGCTCCGCTGGGAAACGGGCCATACAGGCTCTGCGCTTCTTTGAAGCCAAAGCCTGTCGTGGTCGCCATGACTTCCACGAGGATTTCACCGACGGTGATCGTCGGCCCTAGTTTTTCGGGGGCCAGTCTTGCGGCAGGCTTAGCCATGTTCGTCCTCCACGCTATCGGCTTTGAATAATCATCGCAGGGGGTAATGTCAATAAAATTGACGCGCGAAAAGTTTGCGAGCGCACAAGTTTCCGCCGACGCGATTGTAGCGGCGCTCATAAAAACAAAAAGATTTCATAATGTATTTCAAATAGCTCCGCGAAAGATGCCGGGCCTTGTCAGTTCGCATAGGAAACTTTGTGTTGACAAGAACATAACATTTGATGGATTTAATATTTACGCATGTAAGTTTGTGCGCTAACGCTCGTAAGGAGGATCGAGACAATGGGGAATTTGCTGAAGATATTGCTATCGTCTGCCGCTGGGTGCGTGCTCGCCGCGGGTCTTGCTCAAGCTGAAGAGTTGACAATCGCGACCGTCAACAACGGCGATATGATCATCATGCAGAAGTTGTCGCCGGAATGGGAAAAGGAAACCGGCAACAAGCTGAACTGGGTCATCTTGGAAGAAAACGTGCTTCGCCAGAAGCTGACGACGGATATCGCAACAAGGGGTGGCCAGTACGATATTATGACGATCGGCGGCTATGAGGCACCGATCTGGGGCAAGAAGGGCTGGCTTCAGCCGATCGACGACCTTGGCGACGACTACGACTACGGCGATTTGCTCGCGCCCATCAAATCCGGTCTGACCGTTGACGGTAAGCTCTACGCGATACCGTTCTACACCGAAAGCTCGTTTACCCTGTACCGCAAGGATCTGTTCGACGCTGCGGGGCTCAAGATGCCCGATCAGCCAACCTACGATCAGATCAAGGAATTCGCAGACAAGCTCACCGACAAGTCCAAGGAGCAGTACGGTCTTTGCCTGCGCGGCAAGCCGGGTTGGGGCGAAAACATGGCTTTCCTCGGAACCATGATCAATACCTATGGCGGCCGTTGGTTCAACATGGACTGGAAGCCCCAGATCAATTCCGAACCATGGAAGAAAGCCATCACCGACTACGTCGACCTCATGAAGAAGGACGGTCCTCCCGGCGTGACCTCGAACGGCTTCAACGAGAACCAGGCGCTGTTCTCGACTGGTCATTGCGCGATGTGGATCGACGCCACCTCGGCAGCCGGCCGTGTTTACGACCCCAAGCAAAGCCAAGTCGCGGACAAGATTGCCTTCACGCGCGCTCCGGTGAACGTGACGCCGAATGGATCAAGCTGGTCGTGGTCGTGGAACCTCGCAATCCCGACATCGTCCACGAAGGAAGAAGCAGCGAAATCCTTCATCAAGTGGGCCACGTCCAAACAGTACGTGAAGATGGTGGGCGAGAAGGAGGGCTGGGTTGCGGTTCCGCCCGGCACCCGCAAATCGACCTATGAACTGCCCGAATATCAGAAGGCTGCGCCTTTTGCTGCCACCGTGGAGAAGGCCATTCTTTCGGCCGATCCAGCGCACCCGACCAAGGATCCGGTTCCCTACACCGGCGTCCAGTTCGTCGCGATCCCTGAATTCCAGGGCATCGGCACGCTCGTCGGTCAGCAGATCGCCTCGGCTCTCGCGGGTCAGCAAACTGTCGATGCCGCCCTCGACAATGCCCAGAAGCAGGTCGAGCGCGAGATGAAAAAGGCCGGCTACGTCAAGTGAGACAGCGGCTTCGCCCGCGGTGTCGCAACTGCGGGCTCCTCCCGGAGGGTTCCGGCTGCGTCAGCCGCCGGAACTCCGGTTTTCTCTTCTCTCCAATCGCTCCGTTGATCGCTGCCGGCCGGTGGCCGACGCATTGCGAAGAGAGCGGTGCCAACTGGAATACAACACTATCCATGCGTCCCACTAGGACGCTCACTTAGGGAGAAGAACCATGAAACTGAAAGACAAAATTGCGCTCATCACGGGCGGTGCGCGCGGAATCGGCCTCGGCTTTGCCGAGGCCTTCGTCAAGGAAGGCGCAAAGGTGGTGATTGCCGATATCAACATCGACCGCGCGAGGCAGGCCGCCCATGAGCTGGGGCCTAACGTCTCCGCCATGAAGCTTGACGTGACCGATCTCGCCGCCATCGACGCGGTCGTGAGCGAGATCGATCAGAAGTATGGCGGCATCGACATCCTGGTGAACAACGCCGCGATCTTCGATATGGCTCCCATCAACGAAATCAGCGAAGCCAGCTACGAAAAGGTCTTCGCGATCAATCTAAAGGGCCCGCTCTTCATAATGAAGGCCGTTTCGAATGTCATGATCGCGCGCGCTCGGGGAGGAAAGATCATCAACATGGCGAGCCAGGCGGGCCGTAGAGGCGAGGCGCTCGTGCTGCTCTATTGCGCCTCGAAGGCCGCAATCATCTCAGCGACACAGTCCGCGGCATTGGGCCTGGTCAAGTATGGCATCAATGTCAACGCAATCGCTCCCGGAGTGGTGGATGGCGAGCATTGGGATATCGTCGATGCTCACTTTGCCAAATGGGAAGGATTGAAGCCGGGCGAGAAGAAGGCCGCCGTCGCGAAGTCCGTGCCGATCGGCAGGTTCGCAACTCCGGACGACCTCAAGGGGCTTGCGGTCTTCCTGGCATCGTCTGACAGCGACTACATCCTCGCGCAGACTTACAACGTCGACGGCGGCAACTGGATGAGCTGAGAGAACGACGATGAAGACCATATCTTTTTAGAGAAAGGACCGCGGCACTTGCGAACGCGCCGCTTCCCTCACTCACCACGGGCACGCACCGGTGCGCGTCAGGGCGGCGGGGCGCGGCTGATATCGCATCGCCTTCCGTCATCGGAGATGCTGCCTGTGTGGCGGATTGATCTTCGGTTTCTCCCGATCGGGGAACACTCTTTTCCATCAGAAGAGAGTCGGATAGACACTCTATGGTAACGTCAGGAGACATGGGTCGTGCCGAAACCGATCAAAACGATGGAGGACTTTTCAGAGTTTGTCGGTCTATCCCGTCCTACGGTATCCAAGTATTTCAACGATCCGAGCTCCGTTCGAAAGAAGACGCGGGAAACCATTGAGGTCGCACTGAAAAAGTCCGGCTTCCGGCCGAACCTTTTCGCGGTCAATCTCAATCGCCGACGCACGAATATCGTCGGCATCATCATTCCGAGCTCGATCGACCCTTTTTACATGGCTCTGACGCGCCGGATTGAGGCGCTGGCGACGGAAGCGGGCTTTTTCCCGCTTGTCTTGTCGACGGATGGTCAGTCCGATCTTGAGGATAGGGCGATCCGCACCCTCAAATCGTTGAATGTGGCCGGAGCGATTATTGCGCCGCTTGGCGTGGAGTCTCACCAGCGAACTCTGGCCGAGTATGGGCGGAGTGTTCCTCTTGTTTACGTCGACTCGCCGTTGGATGACACATCCGCATTCGTCGGAACTGACAATGAGCAGAGCTTCCGGCTTATAGTCGACTACCTGTGTCGTTCCGGAGAGCCCCCAAGCTATCTTGGCATGCCGGACGTCAATACCAATGCGAGGACACGCGAGAACGCGTACCTCGATGCAATGGCTCAGTTTGGAATGACTCCGCACGTGCTGCCGGTGCCGAAGGTCCGCACCTGGGACTTCGAGCGGTTTGGCTTCGAGGAAACCATGCGCCTTGCAGGGGGTCCAAACGGCCTGCCCACCAAGACCATCCTCTGCGCCAACGATCGTATTGCATTCGGTGCCATCGCGGCTGCCTACAAATTGGGGCTGAAGGTCGGGCATGGGAGCAACGCGAACATCAGAATAGCCGGTCACGACGATCATCCGTTATCGCGATACGCCTGTCCGCCGATAACGACGGTCGCCCAAAATGTCAGCGAGATCGGCGAACGCGCCGTGAATATGCTTCTTGCCATGCTTGGCGAGGCCGATTCCGAGAGGGAAAACTTCAGCCCCACGGGCCGCTTCTTGTTGTCTGGCGATCTGATGCTTCGGGAATCCGCGTGACGGAGGTAAAGTTCGATAGACGTTGGTCGTCAGCGACCGATCAAATAGATGTTACGTCTCGGCATGTGAAACAGCGCATTTGGGGGTCCGCACCGGTGATTTGATCCAGATTTGCGATGTATTTGCGCCCAGCCTACATCGGATCAAGCGATCCAGACTTCCTATAGGTCTCCATTTCACGGCAACTTTTAAGTGCTGTGCCGGGCTAGTCATACCAGCGACATGTCGGCGTGATCCAAAGCTACGCGAAGATGCCCTTCGCCAAAGCGACACTGGAGAACCCGATGAACGACGCGACCCAGCCGAAAGCCCTTGCCAACCGAACCGCCGTCGTCACCGGCTCCACGAGCGGCATCGGGCTTGCCATTGCCCGACGCTTTGCCGCCGCGGGCGCGAATATCGTCATCAACGGCTTGGGCGATGCCAGCGCCATCGAGGCAGAGCGCGCTGGGATCGAAAGGGATTTCGATGTTCGTTGCCTCTATTCGCCGGCAAACATGCTCTCCGGCGCCGAAATCGGTGAGATGATCAAGCTGGCGCTCGACAGTTTCGGTAGCTGCGACATTCTCGTCAACAATGCTGGCATCCAGCACGTCGCGCCGATCGACGAGTTTCCGGATGAGAAATGGCAGGCAATCATCGAGATCAATCTGATCGCCGCCTTCCACTCCATCAAGGCGGCGCTGCCTGGCATGAAACAGCGTGGCTTCGGCCGCATCATCAACATCGCCTCCGCCCATGCTCTCGTGGCATCTCCCTACAAGTCCGCCTATGTGGCGGCCAAGCACGGCATTGCCGGCCTCACCAAGACCGTCGCGCTTGAAGCCGCCACAAACGGCGTCACGGTTAACGCAATTTGCCCCGGCTATGTCTGGACGCCGCTGGTCGAAAGGCAGATTCCCGACACAATGGCGGCGCGCGGCCTCACCAAGGAGCAGGTCATCCACGATGTGCTCCTCGAGGCACAGCCGACCAAGCAATTCGTCACGGTCGATCAGGTCGCTGGCCTGGCCCTTTTCCTTGCCAGCGAGGAAGCCGCCTCCATGACCGGCACGATCCTTCCCATCGACGGCGGCTGGACTGCGCACTGACCGCCGATCCGTCCAATTTTCTTGCGATGAGGAACGACCGACATGAAAGCCGCCGACGTACGCAACGCCTATGCCATGCCGCTGACGAACCCTGCCTACCCGCGAGGTCCCTATCGCTTCATCGACCGGGAATACGTCATCATCAGTTATCGCACGGATCCCGACGCGCTTAGGGCCATCGTGCCGCAGCCGCTGGAGATCGTCGATCCCATCGTGAAATACGAGTTCATCAAAATGCCAGATTCCACCGGCTTCGGCGACTACACGGAGTCCGGACAGGTGATCCCTGTCCGCTTCCGGGGCGAAGAGGGCGTTTATGTGCACGCCATGTATCTCGACGACGATGCGCCGATCGCCGGCGGGCGGGAAATCTGGGGCTTTCCGAAAAAGCTCGCCTATCCCAAGCTCGTCCACGAGGGTGAGGTGATCGTCGGCACGCTGCACTACGGTTCCGTGCTCTGCGCTACCGCCAGCATGGGCTACAAACACCGCACGCTCAACGCTGCCGAGGTTGCCCATTCGCTTGCCAAGCCGAATTTCCTCGTCAAGATCATCCCGCATGTCGACGCGACGCCGCGCATCTGCGAGCTGGTGCGCTATCATCTCGAAGACATCACCGTGAAAGGCGCCTGGACGGGACCTGCCGACCTGCAGCTCTTCCGGCACGTCATCGCCGACGTCGACCGTCTGCCGGTCGTGAAGATTGTCTCGGCCACTCATTTTATCGCCGACCTGACGCTGGGTCTTGGCGAGGTCGTGCATGACTACATGCGCGAACCGGCCTGAGGAGCAGGATCATGGACGAACAGATCAAGCTCCAGCCCGAGCTTAAATCCGAAACGCCCGATATCGCCGATCTTCTTGCGGCCTATCAGTCCATCGGCCTCGTTTTTCAGGGTGGCGGCGCGCTTGGCGCCTACCAGGCCGGTGTCTTCCAGGCACTCCATGAAGCTGGCATCGAGGCCAATTGGCTTTCCGGCGTCTCGATCGGTGCGGTTAACGCCGCGATCATTGCCGGGAATACGCGTGGCAACCGGCTCGACCGGCTGCGTGATTTCTGGGAGACGATTTCTCACCGCAAGATCTGGCATTTCACGCCGGAAGGCGATGTCTTTCGCAAGATGCGCAATCAGACGAGTTCAATGCTGACGATGATGTCGGGCCTGCCCGGCTTCTTCTCGCCCCATCAGATCAATCCCTGGTTCCAGCCTCCGGGCGCCGTAGGCGCGACTAGCTTCTACAACACCTCGGAACTGAAGGAGACGCTCAACCGCCTGATCGACTGGAACGTTCTGAACGATCGCCGACAGAGGCTTAGTGTCGGTGCGGTTAATGTGCGCACCGGCAACTACCGCTATTTCGACAGCCATCTCGAGGTGCTCGGCGCCGAGCATGTCATGGCTTCCGGTGCGCTGCCGCCGGCCTTCCCCTCCGTTCGCATCGAGAACGAATATTATTGGGACGGCGGCATCGTCTCGAACACGCCTCTGCAGTATCTGCTGGAGCAGGAGGAGGTGCGCGACACACTGGTTTTCCAGGTCGACCTCTTCAGCGCACGCGGCATACTGCCCCGCGACATGGCGGATGTGCTCGCCCGGCATAAGGACATCATGTATTCCAGCCGAACACGCAATAATACGGATACGTTCCGCCGCATGCATAATCTGCGGCTGAAGCTGCGGCAAGCGCTGATGCGCGTGCCGCCGGAAGCGCTGACAGACGACGACCGGCGATTCCTGCTCGCCATGGAGGACGTGCCGCAGATCAACATCGTCCATCTCATCTATCAGCAGAAGATCTACGAAAGCGATGCCAAGGACTACGAATTCTCGGGCACCTCGATGCGCGAGCACTGGGATTCCGGCTATCAGGACACGCGCAAGACCCTGAAGCATCGCCGCTGGTTGGAAAAGCCGCCGGAATCGATCGGCATGACCGTGCACGACGTTCACCGGAACGATCCGAGCTGATCTCCCGAAAAGCATTGTCGTGCCCAATTATCTCCAGACAATCCGTAACGCTCTCAACAAAGAGCGTTACGCTGGGGGGCGCCACATGCGCTGATCGGGCGGACCTGTCCACAATCTAAAGAAACTGAACTCTCGCCGTGATTGCATCGGCTATTTCGCCGGGACTGAAGTCGCGCGCGTCTAGGTATCCATCAGTCCCTAAAACACCTTGAAAGTCGCCATGGTCCAGCAGAATATACATGATGCGATCTTGCTGCCGTTGCGCTGTGATTTGGCGGATGGTGCTCCATTCCATGCCGCACCATGTCTTGGACTGATGATCGGAGCCGACAAACATGACAATCAGCTTGGAGCGGTTCTGATAAATATCCTGCAGCAGGAGGTCGGCTGTTGGCCGCGCTAGTTGTCCTTGGTAATTATAATCGTAAAAATAGGAATGAGGGCCGATGTGCTTTTCAAGTTGAGCGGCAACTTTTGCAACAAAGCTTGCTGCTTCAGCAGGGAACGACAAACCAACGTCGAAGCGATGAGAGTTTATGTTCACCGCACGGCCCACGGGATTCGTCCAAGAGGGCAGTGTGAACCCCAAGAGCTGCAGTTCTTTGGGTAAGTTTACGTCCTTTACCGCCCAATGCGTGCGGTTCATTTCCCAATCGCCAAGACCGAGGACAAATTGCTTGTCCACCATATCGTGCCATGTGAGAAACTTTGGAAGGGGCTGAATCTCGTAGTCGACGTGAACACGCCTTTCGCGAATGGCGATATCTCGGATAACGCCGAATTGCGGGGAACGCTCGCGGAAGGTTTCGTGCGCAAATATGGTCGGCAACCGCATGAGTGGCAGTTGTGACGCCTCGGCCGTCACGTCAAATTTGTCGGCTATCGCCTGCTCTGTATATTCAAATATGCTGACGCAACGACTGAGATCGATGTCCAATGGCGTTCCATCCCACGGTGCCTCTCTGCCGGAGACGATCAGGTTATACATGCCGCCCTCCCATCATTTCACCGTGCATGGCACTGTTATGTCTCTAACAAATAAACCGTTGGTGCCAGAAAGTCACGAGCTGATGAACGCTGAGATTGAATGCGCAACGAAGCGCGCCTTGGTTGACGGTTTCCCCTTGTGATCGTGTGATTTTTCATTAACACCATGCGACGGATGATGATGGGCATCCGCTGATTTTAAGGGTTTGGAATGGCGACCATTCAAGCATTTGGCGGAGCTTCTGCGGACCGTTTACAGCAAGAAATGGTAAGGCTCGCCGCACTTGAAGAACTCGACCTGCTTGAGACACCTCGGGACGAAGGCTTCGAACGGCTCGTCCGACTGATCAAAGAAATCTTCGCCGTCGAGATTGGCATCGTCTCGTTAATCGATGCCCATCGCCAGTGGTATAAAGCCAGTTCGGGCATGGCCGTTGACGAAGTTCCACGGCAGGACACCTTTTGTCGGTTCGTTCTCGACCATGAAACGCCAATTATCGTTCAGGACGCCACCAAGGATCCGCGCTTCGCTCAAAATTCGGCTGTAACAGGCGAGGCTCACATCAGGTTCTATGCTGGTGTTCCATTGATAACACGGCAAGGGCATATCATCGGAACGGTTTGCGCCATCGACCGTAGCCCGAGGTCCTTCGACGAGCGGGATCTTTCGATCCTCGAACAATTGGCCGGAGCAGCGATGGATCGCATAGAACTCATTCAACACGCCGCCACCGATAGCCTCACGGGCGCTCTCACTCGACGAGCGTTTAACGAAGAGGCTGACCGCCTGATCACGCTTGCAACCCGGCATCGGCACGATCTCTCTTGTCTGGTTCTCGATATAGATCATTTCAAAAGGGTCAATGACACCTTCGGGCATGCCTGCGGTGACCAGGTGCTCCAGCGCGTTGCCTCTGCCTGTCAGGCCGAAATCAGACGCGGTGATCCGTTCGGCCGGCTTGGCGGTGAGGAGTTTGCCATACTGCTTCCTAACGTCGATAGCGACGCGGCATTGGCAGCCGCACAGCGGCTGAGAGCGGCGATATCCTCGCAGTCAATCGTGACGAACAATACGCCGATCAACGTCACGGCGAGCATTGGCGTCTCATCTCTTTCGGCGGCGGGCGAGAACATCGAGACGCTGCTGGCACAGGCCGATGCGGCAATGTACAAGGCCAAGCAGACGGGCCGTAATCGCTGCATTGCTTGGCCCACGTTGGAGGTCGATGGTTCGACGTCCCGGAGACGAGTGCTGAAAGCCGGATCAATCATCTTCGATAACAGACGCTCCATGATCGACTGCACCATCAAAACGCTTGGTGCGGAAGGCGCAGGCCTTACGGTCTCGAACTCCGTCGACATACCTGCGGAGTTCATCCTGATGATCAAGGAGGATGCATTCGAGACCAATTGCCGTGTCATCGCCCGCGACAGGCAACATCTTGAATTAAGCTTCAGCCGTATCGCCTAATCGGTGCCATGCGGCGTCCGCCGATCGCCGAATGCTTCGCGCCTTGGTGACAGGCTGCGGATTGCATATGGTTGGCGTGATCTTCTTACCAAGGCAGGATCAAGACGGCGGCATCGTGTTGCCGGCTTCGTTCGTTTGGTATGCTTTTCAAATCGAAGGGATCGATTGCGGCCGGACCAAGAAATTGCCGCTTCCCGTATCGCAATGAGCCGTGATCGCAAATCCCGTTGGTTTCAGCGGGTGGAGAGCGGCGGCGGCGGCGGTGGAGTGGTCGAGCCTGAGGCGAGTGAGCGCTGGACCATCACGCTGTCCGCCCAACGGCCATAACGATAGGCAACTCCCGGCAACAGGCCGACGCGAACGAAGCCGAAGCGTTCGTGCAGGGCGAGCGAAGCAGCGTTATCGGCGGCGATATAGCCGATCATCTGCCGGAAGCCGGCCGCTGCGCAGGCGTCGATCAGCCCGCGCATGAGCAGGCTCCCGATGCCCTGGCCGATATGGTCGTGATGCACATAGATCGAGTGCTTGACGGTGTAACGATAGGCCGGGCGTTTGCGAAACAGCACGACATAGGCATAGCCCACGACGTTTTCACCTTCGATCGCAACGACATGCGGGAAGCGGCGGTTCTTCAAATTCTTGCGCCGTTCCCGCAGATCGTCCGGTTGCGGCGTGTCGCTGTCGTCTACCCCAGCCTCGACGCCGCGGTGTATGTGGCGGCGATAGATTGCCAACATGGCATCGACGTCGGTTTCCCGGGAAGGGCGAATGACGATAGTTTTATCCCGCTTCATCACTGACCTGAATTTCCCAGCCTATTCCGCGACGACGTAAGTGTAGAGCCGAATGCGGCCGGATGAATCGATTTCGCGATAGAGGCCCTGAATCTCCACCTCAAAGCCGGGGAAGGTGTTGAAGCAGGTTTCGAACATCTTGAGATAGTCGATCATGGGGTTGGCCTGTTCCGTCAAGCGCTCGCCGGGCACGATGGTCGCGATACCCGGAGGATAGACGACGAACGGCGTTGTTGCGATGCGGCCGGAAATGGCGTCGATCGGCAGATACTCCACATCGTTGCGTACGAGGCAGCGCGCCGCATCATGAGGCGACATGGCCATCGGGGGCAGGTGGTCAGCGGAAAACTGCTTTGTCTGCAGCGCGCTGACGTCGGCTTGGCGGAAGAAATTGTGCATGTCGGTGCAGAGATCGCGCAGCCGCACTCCGGCATAGCGGCCTGGCCGGCGACGATAGAATTCCGGGATTGCCTCCTCCAGCAGCGCATTGTCGTCGTGGAGTTTTTTGAAGGCGACGAGGCCGCTGATCAAGGTGCCGGCTTTGCTGGCTTCCACGCCCGGAGTGAGGAGGAATAGCAGCGAATTGAGGTCGTTCTTTTCCGCAACGATGCGGTTTTCACGCAGATATTGCGCAACGACGGGCGCCGGTATGCCGTGCTCGGTGTATTTTCCGCTTTTCCGGTCGAAGCCGGGGGTGAGCAGCGTGAGCTTGTTCGGATCGGTCATGGCGAAGCCCGGCTCCATTGCGGAAAAGCCGTGCCATGCCGCGCCGGGCGTCAGATGCCAGAATGCGGGATTGGTGGCGAGCTGGTCGGTGGCGACGCTCTCCCACGGCACATCATGTACCGCGCCGGAGCTCGACACATCCGGGATCGCCACACGGTCCGGCACGAAGGGCTCGAAGAACCAGCGGCGCTCAGGGCGATGCTCCTTCTCCTCGAATTCGCGGCGTACCGCGCGGATTTTCTTGCGCAGCTCGATGCCAAGCCGGATTGTGTCGTCCCAGAGCACTTCGCCCGAGCGGCCCTTCATCATCTGTGCGCCCACATCCAGCGAGGCAAACAGCGGATAGAAAGGCGAGGTCGAGGCGTGCTGCATGAAGCTTTCGTTGAAGCGACGATGCTCAACACGGCGCTTCTGGCCGGTGATATGCCGGTCTTTCATGTGGATCTGCGAAGCCTGCGAGAAGCTTGCGAGCTGCTTGTGGGTGGATTGGGTGGCGATGATGCCCGGTGCGTCTGGGCCGAGATCGGAAAGACCCATGGCAAAACGCCCCGCATAGAGCGGATGGAACTTCATGAAGCCAGCCCACGCCTCGTCGAAGAGGATGTAGTCGCACAAATGCCCGATGCGCTTCAGGATCATCTCGGCATTGTGAATTGTGCCGTCATAGGTGCACTGCTCCACCACCGCGACGCGGAAGGGGCGGGGCTTTTTGTAGGCTTCAGGATCTTTCACCAGCGGATGGGTGCGGATGCGCTCTCGCAAGGCCTCCTCGTCCATGGTCGCGAAATCGATCGGACCGATCAGGCCATAGAGGTTGCGTATGGTCGGCAGGTAGACCGGAATGCCGCCGGAGATCATCAAGGCGCCGTGGTGGGCGGCCTTGTGATTGTTGCGGTCGAACAGCACGAGGTCGCCATCGGTGACGAGCGCGGAGAGTGCGACCTTGTTGGAAGTGGAGGTGCCGTTCAGGACGAAATAGGTCTTCTCGGCGCCAAAGATCTTGGCGGCTTCCTTCTGTGCGGCAAGCGCGGGCCCCTCGTGGGTCAAGAGGTCGCCGAGATCGAGCACGGAATTGTCGAGATCGTCGCGGAACACCGCTTCGCCGAGATGCTCCATGAAGACCCGGCCGATCGGGCTGCGGCTATAGAAGATGCCGCCATTGTGCCCGGGGCAGGTCCAGAGGTGGTTGCCTTCCTCGGCATAATCGACCAGCGCACCAAAGAACGGCGTCTTCAGCGTCTCGGCATATTGCTTCAGCCGGCTGATGAGGCTCTTGGCGATGAAGGCGGGCGTTTCTTCGGACAGGAAGACATAGCCGTCGATGAAATCGAGAACCTCGACCGGTACATCCTCGAAGCGCTTGCGCCGGATCAGCAGGATGATCGGGAATTCGAGGCCGCGCCGACGCATCAAGTTGATGAGAGACGCCGTCTTGCCCTCGAGCCCCTTCTTGCCCCAGTCGACCAGCATGCAGCCGATGGCGGCGTCCGTCTGGACCGCGATCTCCGCATCCTCGAGATTGCGCGCACGCACCACTTCAAAGCCGGAGCGTTCGATCTCCTCGATGATCTGGTTGTAGCGGGCGCCCTCCAGATCCTCGCTGTCAAAGGCTGGCGTTGCGAACAGAAAGTTGAAACGTCTGAAATAATCCATCTGGGTACCCGCTCTTGATTTGGCACGAGGTGTCGACGCATTTCATGACATGGATGTGACAAAGCATCGAATGCGCGAAACACCGCACAGAATGACGGCCTTTCGGATACCGGAACTTTCTTTCAGATCTCCAGCGGGCGCGGTGAAGGCTCTATGGCTGCGTCAAAGGACGCTTTCGGAAGAGGTTATTGCGTCATCCCGCATTGGCGGATCGATCGTCAGATGAATCATCGGCGTGAATTCGATCGCGGCCCCCAAGCTTTGCCATGTAAAGTGCTCGGTCCGCGCGGGCATAAAGACTGAGGGCTGTGTCGCCCGACTGGGCGCAGGCTAGACCCGCCGAAAATGTGTACTGAAAATCTGGATGCTCCGGCAGCGGCCTGGCTTTGCGAACGGAAACGAGCATCCGTTCGACGATCAAGCGTGCCTGGGCGACGGGAGTGGATGGAAGTGTGAGCACGAACTCTTCCCCGCCTATCCGTCCAAAGCAGTCGGTGCGCCGGACCAGGCTGTGAACCCGCTTTGCGAAGTCTCTGAGCACCAGGTCGCCGATCTGATGGCCAAATTGGTCATTGATGCTCTTGAAGCGGTCGATATCGAGGACGCAGAGGCAGCCAAGCAATGGCTCAGCATCTCCTCGTGGCTGCAACATGTCTTCGATGCGGGCGGTGACGAAGCGGCGATTGGCAATACCGGTCAGTTCATCGGTATAGGACGCCTTTATCGCCAGATCCCGGTCCTGCCGGACGGTGCGCGACTTTGCCTTCAAAGCCGTCACATCGCTGGCGACACAAAGCATCCAGCCATCTTTTTGAACCATCTCCGTCATCCACAGCCAGCGTCCGTCGACAAGATCGGTCTCAAAGGCTCTGAAGCCAGTCTTCCCGCGGCGAGACTGAGTGGAGATCAGCCATTCTTCAAAGTCCGCGGCGTGGATGACGGTCCCGCGTTTCGCATTGAAATTCCGCCGCATCAGATCTGGCCAGAACGGCGTTGCATCCGGCTCTATGAAAAAGGCCGTCCGAAATGCCTTATTTGCATAGCGCAATCGGTCGAACTCATCGTAGGCAGCTACGAGAACAGGAGTGGTCTCGAACAGTTCAAACAGTCGGCTGATGTCGTTATCCATTCGATCGATTTTGACAATCCTGATTGCACGTTCCGATGAAGCCGGACGTTGAAGGCCCCGCAGCGTCTGTTAGAAGTTTGTGGTGGAACGATGACCAGGTCAAGCTTGAGTGCGCCGGTAGACCTCTGTTTGCCCATGCATTCTTCGAATGGTTTTCGAAGCGACAGGCATAAAGCCGTCCAATTCCTAGGCCTAGACAACGCTCGCAGCGATATCGATCGGATCGCTTCGTCCGCTCCGTCTGATCGCCTGCGGCGGCTGTCCGATCTCCGCCAGAAACGCCCGGCTGAACTGGCGTGGACTGAGGCTTGCCACCTTTGCCAATGCGGTCACGGACAGTTCCGTCTGCAGGTTGCGCCGTGCATAGGTCAGCGCACGCTGAATGCGATCGGATCTTGGTGCGAGATCAAGAAGCTCGGAGAACTGCGACTGTTCCCCTAGTCGTCTGTGATAGACGACCAGCTTGCGTGCGACCGAGCGCGAAGGCCTCACACATGAGGTCTTCATCAATCAATCGCGATCACAATTGCGCCGAGGGTTCGCCAACCATCCAGCTGCGCTTCACCAGCTCCTTCCTTGCCGTCTGCATCGGCGATCTTGTCACCATCGAGCTTCAGCGCGCCTTTGCCGTAAGCTGCCGGACAACATCCAGGAGCATGTTCGCTCCGGCAATCAAGTCCGCATCGGGTGTGTTTTCCCTTGGATTGTGGCTGATGCCGCCGATGCTCGGAACGAAGATCATCGCGGCCGGCGCTATCCTCGCAATCATCTGCGCATCGTGCCCGGCACCGGATGTCATGCGTCGGCATGAGTGACCGCCGCTTTTCGCAGCGCCTTCGATCATCTCGACGATATTGCGATCGAACTGCACCGGCTCGAAACGGGCGAGGCGTTCGACCTTGATCGAGACGCCTTCCTGCTGCTCAAGCTCTTCCAGAAAGGACGCCAGCGCGGCCTCTTCTTGCCGCAGCCGGCTTTCGTCCGGATCGCGCAGATCGACGGTGAACGCAGCGCGTGACGGAATGACGTTGATGGCGTTCGGCTGAAACTCCATACACCCGACCGTGGCGACTGTCGGCGTGTTGGAATTCTTCGCCCGGTCCCGAAGGAAGATAATCACCCGTGCGGCAACATAGCCTGCGTCGCGTCGCATCGAAATCGGCGTCGTTCCGGCGTGGTTCGCATCGCCCTCGATCGTCACCCTCTGCCAGGATATGCCCTGCAGATTTTCGACGGCACCGATCTGGACGCCTTCGCGTTCGAGCACCGGCCCCTGCTCTATGTGCAGCTCGATATAGGCGTGTGGACGCATGAAGCCCGGTTCATGCTTTCCATCATAGCCGATGCGTTGCAGTTCGCTGCCAAGGGCGCTGCCGTCAGTGCCGACCGTCGCCAGCGCGATCTCGACATCGAGCCCGCCCGCATAGACGAGCGATCCCATCATATCCGGAGCGTAACGGACGCCTTCCTCGTTGGTGAATGCCGCCACCACAATTGGCCGCGACGGCTCGAATCCAGCTTCCAGAAGTGTCTCTATCACCTCAAGTCCCGACAGCACGCCGTAGCATCCGTCATAAATGCCCGCGTTGATGACGGTGTCGATGTGAGAGCCGAGCATGAGCGGAGCCTCATCGGCAACGCCGATGGGCTTCCATATCCCGAAAATATTGCCGATCCGGTCGACGGCAAGTTCCAGCCCTGCTTGCTCGATCCACGAGACGAACTTGTCGCGACCCAGCTTTTCGGAGTCCGTCGCGGCGAGACGGACGAGTTGACCACCGCCATCGCGGCCGATGTTGCCGAGTTCTGTCAGACGGCCAAGCAGCCGTTCGGGATTGATGGAGTTGTTGCTCATCCCGCGATCCTTTCTGCATTCCTCGACAGCACTTTCGACGGAGTTGCTCCGACGAACTTTTGATAAAGGTTCGGATCGGTCGCGCCTTCGGTGTTGATCAGGAATACGCGCGACTTCGCGCCGAGACCGATCTTGTTGCCCAGCGCCTTGTCCGCGGCCAAATTCAGAAGGGCGGCAAGCCCTACGCCGCCGCTTTCGCCCGCAACCATTGCAGGGTCGAAACCTTTGGGATTGGCAAGGAGCTTCATGGCCGCGATAGCTTCGGAATCTTCGACGGTCATGAACGCGTCGGCGGCACGCGAAAGGATACGCCAGGCGACCAAGGATGGCTCATAGCACTCGAGCATCGCCATCACCGTAGCTTCGCCATGCTCGACCCTCACCGGATGGCCGGCGCGGGCCGTCTCGAAAAGGCAGGCTGCGCGAGCCGGATCGACGACGATGAAAGAGGGGCGAGCGTCCCCGAAGAGGACGGAGAAATGGCCGGCCACGGTCGCGGCGATACCTCCGACGCCGGCCTGAACGAACACATGGGTCGGTGTCTCCGGCATTTGCCGAAGCGCTTCGCTGAGGAGGGCGGTGTATCCCTGCATGACAAGGCCGGGGATGCGCTCGTAGCCCGGCCAGGACGTGTCTGAGACGGTGATCCAGCCCTTCTCTTCGGCGATGCGCGTGGCCTCGCGAACCGAGTCGTCGTAGTTGCCATCCACGCGGACCATGTCGGCCCCGTAGCGCGCGATCGCGGCGACACGTTGCTCGCTGACACCCGAATGAACGAAGATCGAGCATTTCGCACCGACAAGCTGCGCACCCATGGCCACCGAGCGGCCGTGGTTGCCGTCGGTTGCGCAAGCGAATGTCATCCTGGCGGCCACGGCCTTCACGTCGTCGTTCTGTAGTTCGCAGATGTCCACTTCTCGGCCAAGCTCTTTCGAGGCTTCCTCAAGAACAAGCCGGATTACGGCATAGGAGCCGCCAAGCGCCTTGAAGCTTCCAAGGCCGAGCCGGTGACCTTCGTCCTTGATGAAAATCGATCCAACGCCGATCTCGCGGGCGAGTGCCGGCAAAGACATGAGGGGAGTGACCTTGTGGTCCTCGCGATGCCGCAGGAAGCGTTCGACCTCTTTTGCTGCCGCGACGCTCAGAATTTCGGCATCTCCGGTCTCCAAGGGCATGTGATGATCGGCTTGATCGTTCAGGATGAACATTGTCGGCACGTCCTCTTTGAATTGATGGTGAATGACAATTACTTCATCTCGAATGAGAAAGGCGCTCCATTTTGATGCTACGTATGCAACATTCGCTCGCTATGGAGGTGAAAAATGAATTTGATTCGCCCTGAGATGAAATCTCGATAATCGGCCAAGGAATGAAACATGCCGAAAAAGATGCCTGCCGAAACGGTCGAGCTCGATCGCTTCGATCTTGCGATCCTCGACGTTCTGCAGCGCGACAACAAGACGCCGCAGCGGTCGATTGCGGAGGTGATCGGTCTTTCCGCCCCGGCGGTCCAGCGGCGCGTGAAACGGATGGAGGAGACCGGGACGATCATGGCCAATGTCGCGGTCGTGAACCCTTTACACGTTCGCCAGGAAATTACGGTGTTCGTCGAAGTGGAGATGAATAACGAATATCAGGACATGCATGATCAGGCCAAGAAGGCCTTCAGCGAAGCGCCCGAGGTGCAGCAGTGCTACTACGTCACCGGGGAGGTGGACTTCATTCTCTTGGTCGTCGTCCGGACGATGGCGGACTACGAGGCCATGACCAGACGTCTGTTCTTCGCCAACAATAACGTGAAACGCTTCCGCAGCTTCGTCACGATGGACAGGGTGAAGGTGGGCCTGAACGTTCCTCTGGATATTCGCCGAGACCGCACGTAAAGGCGGGCCCGCATTCGGTGGCTGCCTCCTGGAAAACTGGTCAAGAAGGAAGACGGTGGATGCGCCTTTGGAAAGTCGACGATATAGTTGCGAACCAAGAGACGCTGGCGCGATGGGGCGTGGTGGTTGCTGCTCCGCTCATCCGCCCGCTGCTCAAATCGCCTTGCCCGATAAACGCCGATATGTCGGCGCGATTCTGAACAGATGAGGAAGAGATCATGAGCAATCATTTGTTCGAAGCCATCCGGAATGCTGCGCGCGGCGACTCGGTTTTCATGGAGTTGGCCGATGGACGGACATGGACCTATCGACAGGTCCTGTCCTTTTCTGCTCGCCTGGCGCATGCGATCTCGTCGCTCGGCGTGCAGGCAGGAGACAGGGTCGCCGTACAGGTCGAAAAAAGTGCCGAAGCCCTGATCCTTTACCTCGCCTGCATTCGGTGCGGGGCCATCTACCTTCCGCTAAATACCGCCTATACGCTGGCAGAACTGGAATACTTTGTCGGCGACGCCGAACCTCGGCTCTTGATTGTCGCCCCTGCGGCGAAGGAGGCTGTTTCCTTAATAGCTGCGGCTTACGGCGCGGTCGTGGAAACTCTGGACGCCGACGGCGGCGGATCCCTGATCGACATCGCCAACGGCCGGCCGGACGATTTTGCCGAGGCCGATCGTGGCGCTGACGACCTGGCGGCAATCCTATATACATCCGGAACCACCGGTCGTTCGAAAGGCGCTATGCTCACGCATGGAAACCTGCTCTCCAATGCATCGACCTTGCGCGACTATTGGCACTTCACGTCGGCTGACCGGCTCATACACGCCTTGCCGATCTTCCATACCCATGGTCTTTTCGTCGCGACGAATGTAACGCTGCTGGCCGGCGCCTCGATGTTCCTGCTTCCGAAGTTCGATCCCGAGGAAGTCCTTTCGCTGATGTCGCGATCGACGGTGCTCATGGGGGTTCCGACCTTCTACACGCGGCTCCTGCAAAATCCGCGTCTCAATAAGGATGCAGCCGCAGACATGCGCCTTTTCATATCGGGCTCGGCCCCGCTGCTTGCCGAAACCCACGCGGATTTCCGCAGCCGCACCGGCCATGCGATCCTGGAGCGCTATGGAATGACGGAAACGAACATGAACACTTCCAATCCCTACGATGGCGAGCGTGTTGCTGGCACGGTCGGTTTCCCGTTGCCGGGCGTGACGGTTCGCGTGGTCGATACGGCGACCGGAAAGCCGTTGCCTGCCAATGAGACGGGCATGATCGAAATCAAGGGGCCGAACGTGTTCAAAGGCTACTGGCGCATGCCGGAAAAGACGGCCGCCGAGTTCACGCGGGATGGCTTCTTCATCACCGGGGACCTTGGAAAGATCGACGAGCGGGGCTACGTCCACATTGTCGGGCGCGGCAAGGATCTCGTGATCTCCGGCGGATACAACATCTATCCCAAGGAGGTCGAGGGGGAGATCGATCAGATCGAGGGCGTGCTCGAAAGCGCTGTCATCGGTGTCCCGCATCCGGACTTTGGCGAGGGCGTAACGGCTGTCGTCGTGCGCCGGCCTGGAGCATCGGTTGACGAAGCCGCAGTGCTGAAGGCCCTCGCCGAACGCCTCGCACGCTACAAGCAGCCGAAGCGGGTGATGTTCGTCGACGAACTCCCACGCAACACGATGGGAAAGGTCCAGAAAAATGTGCTGCGCGAGCAGTATGCCGGTCTGTTCGTGAGCGGTTGATGCCCAGAGCCCGAGCTTGGCAGGAGGGCTGACGAGCAAAATGCCGAGACAGCAGGTCGGTTAGCCGTCGCTATCGCTCAGCGACTGCCTTATTCGCTGAAGGGTTTGCGCTGCTTTGTTGCGGTGGAGGGCATTTCGCCGAAGGATCTGCGATAAAGCGCTGCGAAGCGCCCCATATGGGAGAAGCCCCAACTCTGTGCGATTTTTGCAATCGACAGAGATGTGGTGGGATCCATCAGCGCATTGCGAGCGCCCTCCAAGCGGATTGTCCGCAGATAATTGAGGGGCGTCGTGCCTTTGAATTGCTGAAAGGCAGCCTGCAGCGATCGAATGCTTGTGCCGGCCGCCTCGGCGATATCGGCGGTGTTCATCGGCAATGCGACATTAGCATGCATATATTCGATTGCTCTCTTCAAATGCTTAGGTATCGCCGGCGACGCTAATTTTGCCAGCCGGCCCGAATAGTTGTTCGGGACCGTTTCCAGCAACATGATCATCATTGCATTCAACAGATGTTCGATGAGCATCGATGGGGGATGGGCAAAAAGGCTTGTGTCCAGACAACTCCAAATGAGGGTTCCCAGCATCCTTATCCGGGCGCCTCTTGCGGTCGCCAGACTAATTTCACCTGTAAAACTGATATCGTTGACAACGGGGGCGTCCAGCAATGTGCTCAGTTGCCGGATCATCGCGGACTTTTCGCATGCTATGCCGATATGGCTGAGGTCTACATGGGGTGTCAGCGTCTCGAAGCTTGACATATCGCCCAATAGAACGCTCGTCGGCTTCGAAGTGTCCTGTCTCTCGCTGGTTCCTATTGCTCTCGTATCCGCAAATGGGATGTAGAGTACAAAGACATCCGGTCCGTCCGAAAGTTGCGCTCTTATTTCGGAATGACGTCTTCCGTTCCAGATTCTGTAGTGCCCCAGGTGGTAATGCCGCTCTTCGACAGAGATCCATGGGGCTTGGTGTGACGCTTCCATCTTCAATGGCGTCACGGCCCATGCAGCGAGCTTGGACCCTTTGTCGAATTTGATCTCGAAATCGGCATGATTTTCGTACCTCAGATTGCCTGCGGGATTGGAAATGGCCGTGACCTATCCATAGATAAAAGGATTGCGCGCCAGCGAATCCGGTTCCGCATATGTGGGATTGAGTGCCGTTTCGTACAGCAATCCGATATACGTACTGCGTATAGGCTATACGCTTAGCGCAAAATAATCTGCTCGCAGTTGCAGCATTTTCCTCTTGGCGGACTGGTGAAGCGGTACATCGCCCGATTGCGGACAGGAAAATCTCTATCAACGCGGTCTCGATAAAGGCGGCTACGACGCGGTTTTCGTGGAAGTGAAAGCAACCAACGGCGGCATGCAGGCCGTGTCCGAGCGCAATGCGGCGCGGCCCGGGTGAGACTTAACCGTCAACCCACGGAGGAAACTAAGCCGGCCGATTTTACGGGGAGCTTTGCGGCTTCGCCGGGAACAAGATTTGCCGCCCCGCAAAAACGGAACCGCTATGCCGCCGACCAGGCCCTTGATCTCCTTGGCCGCCTGCGCCGAGCGCTGGGCAAGTTGAAATCCTTTTGCTTTTGAGCGTCGGCAGCCTCCTCCTGCAGCCGTGCGCCTTGAATTGTTTGAAAGAGCCCGTAAGCCCTCACGCCTTCTGCACTGCTCGCCCGTCGGTGTTCATGGCATGGTCCGCCACGGCTTCGATGTCGTGCTTCAGCGACGTGCAAAGCGCTTCCAGGTAGTTCGTTGCGCTGATGAGAAGCTCACGTTTGTTCGTCAAAAGGAATTCAAGTTCTTCGGGCGTCGCCGGAATATCCAGGGTGGAGGCATCCGGTCGATTGCGCTTTGGGGATGGAAACGGAATAAGATTCTGCATGGCATTCCAGAAATGAAAACACAGAGGCTCCGCTATCGGGCTCTTTGGGGATTGGTAGAAAAAAGCCGACTCAAATCATTTGTGCGGCGTGGAAGGCTTTCGACCGCGTGACGCAGAACGTCGCGGCAATTGTGCCTGGGTCGATGAATTGACGCCAAGTGTTAACAAAAACTGGATTTTTGCAGGTTTGCCTTGAGCATCCCTGTTGCGAAGGAACTTTGCTGCTCATTCTGGATATTGTGATGCAAGCTGGATATGACGGCCTCAGCCAGCCGCCGCAAAGCTTCATCCACCACTGCGCCCTGATGGCCAATCACAGCTTGATGAAAATTCTAAGCCTTCAATGTTTGTGACGGCAGGTGTCCAAAACGCTTTTTGTATTCGGCTGCAAATCGGCCGAGATGCGTAAACCCCCATTTGGCAGCAACATCCGCGACGGTCCGCTTGGTATCGGCCACGAGCAAGTCGTGATGAACGGCGGCCATCCGCATTTCCTGCAGATAAGTCATGGGGCTGGTGTTCCTGAACTGCTTGAAACCCTGTTGCAAGGTTCGAACGCTAACATTGGCGGCGGTCGCGATGTCGTTAAGAGATATGGGCGCGGCAATATGCTCCTGCATGAAGTCGATTGCCCACTTTACGTGACGCGGGGCCGGAGCCGGCGCAGATTTTGCCAGTTCGGTGGAGTAGCGATGCTGACAGTTTTCAAGGATGAGATAAGTCACGGCGTCGGACAGAGAGGCCAGGGCCAGGGGCGATTGCCGCAGAGATCCGCTCTCGCGAAGACCATGATGAAGCTGCTCGACCAGATGCAACAATGCTCGCCCCGCATCCGAGGTCAAATCGAAATGGGGATGGATGTCGATCCTGCCGCGGACTGTCTTATCAAGCATATGGCTCAGGTGGCCGTTGATCTTCGCCTTATCGATGAATAAAGCCATATGACGCCGTGGGCCGAATAGGAGGCTGCCAGTAGAGGGCTCTCCTTCCAGAATGGCGCCATACCCGGGAGCCGATTCTATGGGCTTGCGCGGGTAATTGAAGACCGCATTCCCTTGCTTTGCCAGAAAGATGATCATCTTGTCGCTGGGCGCCTCCCGCTTGAGGGCGACTGTCCCTTCATAAGCGCAATCGGCAACGGTTACAGGTCCTGCGGATTGAAAGTTGCAGTGAAACGCTATCGGACTGTTGTCCAGCGCCGCAACCTTGATCGGCGATCTTGGCGTCGACAATATTTCCGAGAGTTCATCCGGATCAGTTCCGCTGTGCACGGTTTCCGTTCCAAACGAAATACCGCCACGATTGGCACCAACAGGAGAATTTACCGACATTCACGACCTCGAAAAGAATATGCCTTTGTCAACAAGGTACGTACCTCAAACTTCATCTTAAAGCCGTTTTCCGGATCGGAACCGGGTCGATCAAGCCTCATCGCTACCCCCAAATTGGGATGAGGGAATGAATGATTGGTTAAGGATCACGATAAGTATGATTAAATTTAATCAATACCATTGCCAAGTGCCAAGGGCGCTGATGGAGAATGTGCCTGCGGTCAGATGAGAGCCGTCGAGTTCAAAGGTTCTGCCAAAGTCGCGCAACCTGACGGTTGACCGCAGGTGCAATATTCTCTTTCCACGACGGTTATGTGTTAATTGTGGGCAGCCAGACTCGCGAATCGGTAGGCTTTTCAAAAAAGGGGATTGCGGTGGCCTCCGATGATCGCACGTGCGACCTCACGAGCTATGTCGACCTTTCGTCTGTTCCGGCTGTCCGCAGGCTGGGTAAAAACGCGCTATTCGAAAGCCTGCGAAAGGCCGTTCCGTTTGAATACCTGACTATAGCTGGGCTGGATCTGGAAGGCTACGAATTCGGCTGCAGCCAGTCGATCGATACCGATATGCCGCCGCTCTACACGGAAATCTACTTTGCCGAAAAGATGAGTCCCGAGGACCCATTGATTGTGGCTGGCAAGACAAAGAAGACGGTCTATACCGACGAAGAAGCCTTCGATCTGGCATCCCCATCGCAAAGGCTTCTTTATCTTTTGCGCGCCCACGGCGTGCGAAACAGGATCTTGTTCCCCTTGTGCAGGAACGAGGTCGTCTATGGTGCGGTTTGTTTCACAAATGAGCGGCTATTCACGCAGGGCGAGCGCGAGTTCTTATCAATGATGGTCGAACCGCTGCACAGCGCCGTCACCAAACCCATCATGGATAGATTTGCCGCCGATCATCTTCGTCTGACCAGGGGCGAACTGCTTTGCTTGAAACTCGCCAGCCGCGGTTTGACGAGCGAGGGAATCGCCGATCAATCCTGCTACACATTGGAAACGATCAACAGCTATCTCAAATCGGCGACCCGGAAGCTCGGCGCGTCCAATCGGGTCGAGGCAGTCGCGGAAGCGATAAGAAAACGCTTGATTGATTGATCGCCCGGCATGCGATTCGGACTATCCCGATTGCGTCTGTGTTGTCCGCACAACGCAGCATAGAGACGCATCGTTTTTATTTTTAAGAATTTGTTGACCGCCCGGCGGTCCTGTCAAACGCGCTATGATTGACTTTCGTCCCGATGCGGCGGGCTCAGCTTGCCGTAGCAAGGACCCGGTCGGGCAATTGCGTTCCTCGCGGTGCGCAGCCGCGGGATGATCCCGCTCAAATCTCTGAACTGTACGACGCGCGGAGTTATCCACCTCGGGGGCTCGTCCGGGAGGCCGACGTCTCCGTGAGCACAGATCGGACACATGCATTTGAGCGTTCGAAAGCGGGGCTAATCGATCTCCCGCCCCGACGCCTTTTAAGAGTAAGACGGTGAAGCGATCAATTAAAGTTGTCCTGGGTTATTTCTGTTCGCTTGGCGGCGATCGCAAAGGCAGCATCGCCATCATGACTGCCATTTGCCTGCCGGTCGTCCTCGGCTTCGCAGCACTTTCAATCGAATATGGTTACGGACTTTTGGTGCGTGACCAGAACCAGCGCACGGCGGATCTCGCTTCCTATGCCGGCGCACTTGCCTATAGCGATACGAATTCGGAAGATCAGATGAAGGACGCCGCCCTTCGGGTGGCGGAACTCAATGGCATCGACTCTGCAAACGTTACGGTATCGCTGACGAGTTCCCCTAAGGATGCGCGCGCTCAAGCCGTGCATGTCAACGTGACCACCACGGACACGCTTTTCCTGGCGCCTATTCTGGGTGTCAGTTCGAAACTCGACATCGCAACCGAAGCCTATTCTTCTCTGGGTACTGCCGAGAGTGGCTGCATCATCGCCCTGGACAAGTCTGCATCGGGCGTGGCCCTGTCGGGTGGGGTGCAGGTCAACGCAAGCAACTGCGATGTGGCGTCCAACAGCAATCTGGTTGCCCCCTGTGGCACGAAGATCACCGCAAAAAGTGCGACCTACGACGAGGGTTCTTCGCAGCCTTGTCCCTGGACGGCAAACATCGTTCAGCCGGACGGCAACTCGGCCCCGGTCACCAAGCAATACACCAGCGATCCTCTCGAGGGTAACGATGGGGTCAGCGAACTGACTGACCGTTTTGATACAATTCGCGGCGCTTCATGGCCTGGCAAGGCCACGGCAGGCAATGGCCAGGACATCGAGTTTGGCGGCAATTCCTCTCCGAGAGATACTGCGGCGGCGATCGAAGCCGTCGGGTGCACCTATGACCCGGCCAACTACAATCAATATTGGACGACGAAATGGGACATTAGCTGCTCCGGCTCGAAGATCAGCATCGGTTCGCTTCTCGTACACGGCAACCTGCAGGTCAATTTCAATACGTCCGGAAACAAGAACACGTCCTACAACTTCTCAGGCAGTGTCCAGAATGATTTCGGCACAAAGCTGATCTTTGGCAATGGCACCTTCAATGTTGCCAGGGGTGTCTATGGAGCAGACCTGACGTTCGGAGCCGGTACCTTCCATTTCGGCATGGGCGATCAGAATTGCGGAGACGCGCGTTACAGCCTCTGCAGCTCCGGGAAACTGACCATCGACGGGCCGAGCACCTTCATCTTGGACGCTGGCTTCTATACTGGCGACGGTGCCACCTTGAAGCTCGGTGCGGGTGCGACCAACAGCTATACGATTGGCAAGTCCAGCGGCAGCAACGGAATTGGATTGGGTGGCGGGTCTGTCACTTTCATGGCCGACGCCAACGCAGGAACAGGAAGCTTCCGTGTCAACGGCGGCATCAACGGCGGGGGAGGCGGCAGTTGCATCACCATTCCCGCCAGCGCCCAGCACGACATTTCCGGCAGCGTTAATTTGGCGGGCGGTGCCAAACTTGGCGCCGGTATTTACACGGTCGATGGCTATTTTTCCGTCAATACGGGCGGCGCTAGTTGCGGCAATTCTGTCGCTGTTTCCGGAACCGACATCACGATCGTCATTTCAGGCACAGCCACGCCTTCGGATTGGGAATGCAACGGAAAGGCATTCTGTCTGACCGGCGGCAATGCCGTCACTCTTACCGCACCTCAATCCGGCTCCAACGCAAACTTGGCGGTGATCGGCCCGCAATCGTCGAGCAACACCAAAGGCGCAGAGATCACCTCGGGCGGTGTCGGCAAGATTTCCGGCGCATTTTATTTTCCGAACGGAATGATCGACTTCGGCGGCGGTGGCTCGTTGGGCAATGTTCCAGGCGGCTGCCTTCAGTTGATCGGCGCCAGCATTTCATTGTCCGGCGGTTCCCAGGCCATGTCGGAATGCGCCTTGTCCTCGGGCAACGGGAAAGTGGCCCTGATCCAATGAGACGTGTTCGGTTCATCATGCAGAAACTCACCCTCCAGACAATTCGTCGGGCGAATGCCCTGAGGCAGGACAGAAATGGCAACGCGGCCATCGAGTTTGCGATCCTGGCTCCGATCTTTACGCTGATCCTGGCGGTGAGCTTCGACATAGGCGCGCTCATTTTCGCCCGCTTTCAGTTGGAAGCTGCGATCTCCAACAACGCGAGCTATGCCATAGTCCATTCCGACCAGATCGACGGCAAGAGCGACAATCAATTGGCCAAGAGTCTCGCCCTTATGATCGCGGGCCAATTCACCTCAGGTGACGCAAGTGCTTCGGTCGTCGTCAATGACGGCGCGCAGGCCAGCTACGACGGCGCAATTATCAAGATCGACGGCACGCCGGGCCCGACGGGTGCCTGCTATTGCCCGAAAGGGGTGGCGTCCTCTTTTGACTGGGGCTCTCAACAGACCTGCGGGTCCTCCTGTCCCGATGGCGCGGTTGCCGGCAAGTACGTCGTGATGACAGCGAAACAGGCATATGCTCCGATGTTTTCTGGCTATGGTCTCGCCGACGGCGATTATATCTATGCGAGCGCGGTGGTGCAGACGAAATGATCCGCGACCTGCGCAGACTTTGGCTCGCCCGCGCCGGCGCGAGCGCCGTGGAATTCGCTCTGGTAGCGCCGCTGTTCTTCCTGATGCTATTCGGCATTGTAGAGTTTGGCCGAATGTTCTGGACGAGCCACGCCCTTCATGAGACAGCGATCGCGACTGCCCGATGCATGGGCATCCCGCAGCTCGAATGCGAAGACGGAGGGGTCTACAACGCTTCCATGGCAATCGCCTTTGCGCAGACCAAAGCATCGGGCTGGCTCATAAATCTCGATGCTTCTTCGATCACGCTTGACAAGGATGCGAGCTGCTACGGTCTGGAAGGTTTTTCGCAGGTGAAAATAGCCTATCAGTTTGCGACCGTGCTCCCCAATCTTTTGTCTTCGATGGTTGGTGGAACCGATTTGACAGCGCAGGCATGTTACACGAACCATTGACCCTTACCGATAGCGGGTATCGCAAAGACGATGGCGCCGGGATTCCACAATTAAAACGATAAGCGTCAATCTAATGACACATTTTTCGGTTGTCGTATGTGCACCCTCAAACAACCGGGTGGCTACGACGCATATAGTCCTATGATGCAGACCTCTTCGATATCGATTTTCAATTTTTCCACCCTGACATTTCCGGAAAAGGATCGGTTTCACGCTTGGGTGCGGGACAATCATTGTGACTGCAGGTTGCGGGACGAGAATCCAATCGCCTTCAACGCGGAGGCAACCGGCGCTCCTCTCGGTCCTCTTATCATATCGGGCAGGAAGTGGCTCAATCAGGGCCGGGCTCCCGCATATGAAATCCGCCGAACCGAAAGACTTGCCCGTACTGACGGCCATGACTTCTTCCGGTTCGGCCTGATGCTGAGGGGCCGGTTGATTTGCTGGTCGACAAGCCAAAACCCCGCCAAAGTCGCCGGCGATCTGTTCGTCGTCGATGCTGCGCAAGTCAATGAAAGCCTGGTCGAAGCGGATGACGTGATTTCCCTTCTGGTGCCAAGGAATCTCCTCCCGGGACGAACGGAGCGCCTGCACGGGCACACGCTGTCGAGTGGCGCGGCGCGCCTTTTAGGCGATCATATGATCTCGGTGTACCGAAATCTTTCCAATCTGAAGCAGCATGAAATTCCATTTGTCGTTCAATCGACTATGCAGCTTGTGACCGCCGCAGTGTCCTCGACCTCGGACGTCCTGCACGAGGCGGGTAATGCCACGCGCGATCTGCTGCTTGGCCGAATCCGGCGCTATATCGACGGGCATTTGCTGGAAGCCGATCTTACGCCCGATCGAATTTGCCGGGATGTCGGAGTGTCACGAGCGAAACTCTATCAGCTTTTCGAAAGCGATGGCGGCGTCATGCGGCAGATACAGCGCCGGAGATTGTGGCGCGCTTATCATACGCTGGCAGATCCCAACCGCGCGCGGCGCCATGTCGCCGAGATTGCCTGGAACCATGGCTTCTCGAATGAGAAATACTTCTATCGGCTATTCAAGGCTGAGTTCGGCCACACTCCGAAGGAAACGCTGGAGAATATTCCCCTTCACAGCCTACGGCCCGAACCTGGAGTTCTCCACTGCGACCGGCACGAAGCCAACAGTCCGGCAGGTTGGACGTTGCCCTTCGGCGTGCCCAACTAGGTGAGATCGGCAATGGAATTCCCACACAGATCCAAAACTCATGTGCACCTGTTATGGACAAGCTTGCACGAGATGGCCGAGTTGCTGCGATTGCTCCGGAAAGCTTTGCTGCTATCTTCATGAAATGGATCGGAAATCAGCGGGCCCGGCACTTCGTTTTCAAACCTGCAATAGCAGCATGGTGCACAAGAATATGCGAATAGGTGGCCGGCCTCGTCACGGATCGCCGCGCTTTTGCAGAGTTTGGCCGTGACTACAGCGTCAGCAATCACGGAAGTATGGATCGGTAATTCGTTAAACAAAGGAAATTCTCTTGCGTAAAGTAATTTGCTGTTTTGCATTTGTGGCCCTCTCATTCACGCCTGCCGCAGCCAGCATATGTTCACAGCACTATCAAAGCAGCGGCGTTCCCTTGGTCACTGGTGTGACCTACAAAACTTGGATGGAGTTTCCCTCTGTCGCTCCAGCCGCTGCGTTCGATAGGGTGTCGAGAGCCGTTCTTGCCGAAGGTTTTGTAGACGTGAATGTTGAAAAGCAGCTCGGCACGCTGACAGCGCAACAGGAAACGACTGGATCGGGCCGCCCGCAGACTTTGCGTGTTGTCGTCCGGAAGAGCGGCAAGGGCAGCCGTGTGGATGCCGTTTTTATAGTGCCGCAGGGGCAGATTGCTCCCAGCATGAGTGACAATCTCTGCCGCGTGGTCAATGCGGTCGCTGAGTAAGCGCCGCTAGCATTTCGACGCCCTTAGCTAAGGTATGTCGCGCAAGCGTGCAGCGGTTTTGCGATGACGACATGCGGAAACGAAGGACCTAAAGCGCAAGAAGCGAATCGCGGAGATCGCGATGCGCTTTAGGCCACCGCCATGATGATGTGGGCCTGAATTTTGGCAGCAATATCGCTGCTCCCATGTTTCGCTGCGATCGCGGATGCAACATAGTCGGTCGCGGCCTCCAGGCTTCCCGCTTCTCTGGCCTCGATTTCGTTGCGAAGAAGAGTCCCCTGACAATAGGCGACAGCCGGAAGGCGGGGCGATGATGCTTGGCTTTGTTCGGCTCTCGTTTCGATCACCACATGCGAAAAACCCGCATCCTCCAGCTCGGCGCGGATCAGCTCGCGGTTATGGTAGCCGTGCGGCGTGCGCGCCAGAAAGCGCGGCGGATTGTTCGGAAAAATCTCGGCAAGAGCATTGGTCACATCATCCGCAAATACATTCTCCTCGATGCGATCCCATACGTTGAACAAAAAATGTCCTCCGGGCTTCAGGGTCCGCCTTGCTTCGCGATAGGCAGACGAGCGGTCGGGAAAGAACATCGCGCCAAACTGACAACAGACGAGATCGAAGGTCTCATCTTCAAATGGTAGCGCCAGAGCGTCGGCCTGGCGCCATTCGATACGATTGTCGGGAGCTTGTCGCGAAGCGGCGTAATCGATCATCGGCTGGTTAAGGTCGGTTACGACATAGCGTGCGCCGGAAGATAGCTTGGGCGCCAGCGCGCGGGTTACGACCCCGGTTCCCGCAGCAATTTCCAATAGGGCGTCTGGCGCCAAGGCCGCTGCGCGTTGCGCCAGATCCGCGGCGAAGGCCTCGAAAATCAATGGAACCATATAGCGGTCGTAGTTTTCCGGAATCGAGCCCGCGAACACCTTGTCCGTTTCCAACATCGCTCACACCCACTATGCGTTCGATGGCTGGCGAGATTAGCATGGATCGCCCGGGTGGACCATCAAACCTTCCCTGCCGAATAACCCTGCGGTGTTCCACGATTGAAGGCCCTCTGCGCAGGACGAGATCAGCATACGCAACGAGCAGATGGCGGGTTGAGAACGACGGCAGCAAAGGCTATCTGCTGCTAACCCCAAAGACACCTCGCGAACCACAAGGCCCATTTCCCGCATGATCCCAGATTTCCTCGTCACCCATTCCGGCGGCTTCCATGCCGACGAACTGCTGTCCAGTGTCATCCTGACGCGGCTTTTTCCGAACGCTCGCCTGATCCGCAGCAGGGCGCCGGAATGGACGAGCCCCGGCGCAGACCGCATCATCTACGATGTCGGCGGCCGATATGACGCGGCCGAGCGGATATTCGATCACCATCAACGCGGCGCACCGCTGCGGGAGAATGGCCAACCCTACAGTTCGTTCGGATTGATCTGGAGGCATTATGGTCATGACTATCTTGCTGCGTCGGGCCTTCCCGAAGGGAATATCGAGGCGCTTCACGCCTCTTTCGATGCCAGTTTCGTGCTGCCGATCGACCTGGTTGACAATGGCGCGCTTAGCCCCTCCGTTGCAGGACCGCTGGCTGGGCTCACGCTGCCCGCTCTGCTGGAAACCTTAAAACCGGTTTTCGACGAGCCGGACCCCGAGGCCGAGGATCGCGGCTTTCAAAACGCCCTTGCCATTGCCCGGAGCCTCGTTGAGGCGAGGATAGCTCAAAGCGCCGCCAAATTGCGGGCCGAGGCGCTCGTGCATCAGGCCATCATTGATGCAGGCGACGGCCGCATTCTGGAACTGCCAAGGGGGATGCCGTTCCGCCCAGCCATCGTCAAGGCAGGCGCCGATCACCTGCTGTTTGTCGTTCACCCGCGCGAAAATGATTGGTGCCTGACCGGTATCCGCGGCGCGGATGAGGGTTTCGAGCTCAGGGCAGACCTACCGGCCGCCTGGGCAGGCCTGACCGACCATGATCTCGCCGCGGTTTGCGGCATAGAGGGCGCGACCTTCTGCCATAGCGGCCGCTTCATCGCCGCCGCCAAAACCCGCGAGGCCGCGCTCGCTATGGCCGAGTTGGCGGTAGCGGCGGCTATCCAGGGATGAAGCTGATGTGAGGCTCGAGATCACCACTGAAACATAGCCGAGGAGGCGTTCACGCGTGCCCGAATGGCGTGTTCGCAACTCCGTGCACGTCCGGCGCCTGATCCAAAGCGCATTTCATCCGAGTACCGAATGCCGGCTTGAATAGGAGGTTCAACCGCCCGAGGCCGGGCGCTATACATTTCACGAGTGACTATCCACAAAGCGCATGAAAAATGCACGCTGATATCTTGGTTTAAGAATTATCAATTGCTGGTTGCACAAATGGGGCCTGCAGCTATGAGAGCGTAAATTATGTCCTGAAAATTATTTGGCCAATGTGGCGAAAGCCGGCGGCGCAGATCAGGAATAGCCGGGTGACAATATGCTTTTTCTCGCCAACCTGAATATTAGAACCAAAATACTTTCTGTCGTTCTGCCATTATGCGCGGCGGGGATTGCCGGACTTGCAATGATGTCCGTCAATTACAAGGACGCGGACAATAGATACTCCGATTTTATCGCCAGCGACAACTTCGCATCTATAAAGGCGGCGCAAGCCAGCCAGCGGCTGATGGCACTTGGATACGATCTATATCAAGTCATCAAATACAAGCCAGGAACCGACGACTTCAAGCGTGCGCAGGCAGATTATAAGGAGAGTGCCTCGCGGCTTCTTACCATTCTTGACGATGCGATTAAGCTCATCCCCGATCGGGCGACCGAACTGGAGGGGTTCAGGAAGCAGGCCGTCGATATCCTCGCAATGACAGACAAGGGGGTGGAGTTCGGAAGACAGGATCTTGACGATCAGGCTTACGAGCAAGCAGCGATCGCAGATGACAAGATCGCCACTGCCATCGGTCGGTTCCGGCCCTGGATAGAAACAAGCATGCAGACCATCCGCGACAAGAGCGATGTGCTGAGCGAGAACACGAACGGCACGATCTTCTACACGGATGTCGGCGTCGGTTTTGTTTTCGTGCTCGCGATCGTCGCTGCGCTTTTGGTGGTGTCGCAAGGAATTACTACGCCCATCGCGCGACTTCGGGAGCGGATGGCGTCTCTCGCTGACAGCCAGACCGAGGCCCCGATCGAGGGTATGACGCGCAAGGACGAAGTGGGTCAGATGGCGAAGGCGGTGCAGGTGTTCCGCGAGAATGCGATCGAACGCATTCGCCTTGAGCAGGAGACGGAAGCCAACCGCTCCATGAGCGAAAAGGATCGGATCGAACGCGAGCATCAGAAAGCACAGGAAGCCGCCGACGTGCAATTTGCCGTCGAGAGCCTGGCGACCGGGCTGTCGAAACTCTCGGAGGGCGACGTCTCCCATCGCATCGAACAGCCGTTCGCGGCAAAGCTGGATGCTGTCCGCGGTGATTTCAACAACTCGGCCGAGAAGCTACAGATTGCTCTGCGCAGGGTAGCAGAGAATGCGCGTGGCATCGATGCAGGCGCCAGCGAGATCAAATCGGCCGCGAGCGGGCTGGCCAAACGCACCGAGCAGCAAGCGGCAGCCGTTGAGGAAACCGCTGCGGCACTGGAGGAGATCACGACGACGGTTCAAGACTCGGCCAAACGTGCCCAGGAAGCAGGACAGTTCGTCAGCCGCACGAAGACTGGTGCAGAGCAGTCCGGCGAGATCGTGCGCCGCGCCGTGCGAGCGATGGAGCAGATCGCCCAGTCTGCAAACGAGATTTCCAATATCATCGGCGTTATTGACGAGATTGCCTTTCAGACGAACCTGTTGGCGCTGAATGCCGGTGTAGAGGCAGCTCGCGCAGGTTAGGCCGGCAAGGGTTTTGCGGTCGTCGCACAGGAGGTGCGTGAACTGGCGCAGCGTTCCGCCAAGGCGGCCAAAGAGATCAAGGCGTTGATCACGACATCGAATGGCCAGGTTCAAGAGGGCGTTCAGCTTGTCGGCGACACGGGCAAGGCGCTCGAGACGATCGTTGCCGAAGTTCAGGTCATCAACCGGCATGTGTCTGCAATCGTCGAGTCGGCTCAGGAGCAATCCGTTGGCCTCCAGCAGATCAACACTGCCGTCAACCAGATGGACCAGGACACCCAAAAGAATGCCGCGATGGTCGAAGAGAGCACCGCCGCCAGCCACAGCCTGGCAAATGAGGTCGCTTCGCTGAACCAGCTTCTGGCGCAGTTCAAGCTTTCGCAGGATGGTTACCCCAAGCATAGCTCAACGCCGGTTCGCGCCGTCAGCGGTGGAAACAGTCCCGGCGCCTCCCCGGTCCGCGCACTCGGACGGAAGATCGCGTCCGCCTTCTCCGGCAATGCGGCGCTCGATACGAGCATGGGCCATTGGGAGGAATTCTGACGAAGCCAGCATCTTAAGTTCAGGATGCTAAATCATCGAGATTCGTGAGAAGCAGGAGGCAGCGGCAACGCTGCCTCCTGCTTCTGTCCACATCCTCCGCACCGTAAGCGCCGAGTTCCTACTGGAGAATGGTAATGCGCATTCGACCTGAAGACCTGCAGGATGAGTGCAACACTTTGCTCGGCGCCGCGTTCATGTCCCGCGAAAGACGGGAGCCCGACCCACCTTGGAACCTGAGGCACGTTCAGTCGGTTAGATGACCGGATGAATTAGGTTGGATTCCTGCTATGTCACGATTAACCTCATGCGCTGAGGGCATCGCTCTCTTTTTAAGCATTATCGTCGTCTCTGCTCATCCCGCTTCGGCAATCTCCCGCGTCAACTCGACCAGTCACACTTGCGCCGCGCTGCGGCAAATCATCGACAGTCGGGGAGCAATCATTCTGACCCATCCCGGGTCGCGCCAGTCGGGCACGCTGTATGATCGCTACGTGCGCGACAGCAGCTATTGCGATCCGAGTACGGTGGCCACGGATGACTGGGTCCCGGCGAAAGACAGAAGCTGCAGGCTTTATAATTGCCAGACATATGAGCCTCCCTTCGACGATTGACCGGATTTCTGACGGTTTTTTTGCAGCGACTCGGCCTGATAACACCGAGCGTGACCATTCGGTCGCCGAGCGTGCGACCGCTACCCGGAACAGAGAGTCTCAATCGCGATCGATTTCGATATGAAGATCGCGGATCAGCGCTTCGCGCTTGGCGAGCGCGTCGATTGCTCCGTCGGCCCGCGCCCTGGCGACCAGGTTGAGCAATCCTTCGCAGAAGACGATATAGGCGCCCACGCTGTTGCTGAAGAAGCTATCGGTCCGCGATTGCCGCGATCCGCGTCTAGCCCTTCAATGTTCGGGGCTCCGGTCATAGCGGCTGTGTGAAGTGCGGCCGGGAAGCAGGGCGCTGCTTAGCCAGCTTCCGAAAATTCCTTGCCCTTCGCACGGCAAAATTCGATCAGCTGCTTCGAGGTCATTGGTCGTGCCAGGGCATAGCCTTGCAGCAAATGGCAGCCAAGATCTTTCAGGATATTGGCATGCTCCATTGTCTCCACGCCCTCGGCAACAATGTCGATGTTTTGTGAGCGGCCGATTTCGATAATCGAGGAGACCAGACGGCGTTGAGACGGAGACGTGACAATCGGGTTGATAATTTCCCGATCAATCTTGAGCCTTCTTGGCTCGAATCTGAGCAAGCTAACGATACTGGCATGTCCGGTGCCGAAATCATCGATCTCGATCTCAATGCCCAGCTCTTTGATCGCGGGAATTATCTCATTGAGAACAGGTTGGAAATCATCGAACGAGATGGTCTCAAGCAGCTCGAAACACAGGCGGCCCTTCGCCATGGGAAGCGCCGACAGCTCGGCAAGCAGATTTGCCTGCGCCAGCCGCCGCGCTGAGATATTGACGGAGACGCGCGGGATGTGCATTCCCAGGCTGTCCCATCTCGTAAGCTCGAATAGCGCCTTTTGCAGAATCAGCCTGTCCATGTCGCCGGAACGTCCCAGATTCTCCGCGACGGCAAGGAATTTGTCAGGGCCGAGCAGACCTTTTCGCGGATGATCCCAACGGGCAAGTGTCTCGACGCCGGCAATTTCCAACGTGTTGGCGTTAAACTGCGGCTGGAAGAATGCAACGAGTTCATCGCGATCGAGCGCATGATTGAATTCGTTCGCCAATTCCTTCGAATGGATTGCGGCGCTTCGAAGCTCTTCGGTGAAAATAGCCGCCCGGCCGCGGCCCGTCTGCTTTGCCTCGTACAGCGCCAAATCGGCATTTAGAAGCAATTGACTAAGGTCCCGCCCGCGCGTGCGTTCGTTCTCCCAGGCGACACCGACGCTTGCACCGACAACGCATTCAGCACCCTCAATGGAGAGGGGCTGCTCGAGCGTGGCGACAATCTGTTGGGCCAATCTGTTTGCTTTAGAGTCGGGACTGATGCTCCAGCTCGCGAAGATGAACTCATCTCCACCGATCCGAGCCGCTACGTCATTCGGGCCTGCCAAATTGGCAAGGCGCAAAGCCGTTGTCTGCAGGACTGCGTCGCCTCCGGCATGCCCTCTCGTGTCGTTGATCTCCTTAAATCGATCGAGGTCGATATGAATGAGGATCAGACAATCTTCCGGACCGGGTCTCGGCGGTTGCGAGATCATTTGGTCAACAAATCGTCTGTTAGGAAGCCCCGTCAGTGCGTCATGTAATGACAGGTACTCCAGCCTTTGCCGTGCCCGGACGAGCTTTTTCTTGTGAAGGCGAAGCTTCTCAATGGTTTTCTGGCGTGATTTGGTCAGAAAGCCAACCCAGACAATCGGTGCAACGACGCAAAATGACAAAAGGCCGGCATAGAACTCGAAAGTGGCAATGCCGCTATTTTGCCCCCATCCGCCCTTCGGCACCGCGCCAAGGGTCCACCGGCCATAGGTCATATCGACCGATGCCACGACGGGTCGCTTCGAAAAAGTATCCAGGCTGCCGAGAAAAACCTGTTTAGGCGAGCTCGGCTCCGGAACCGTGCTGATGGCAATCTCAAGGTCGGCCGATCCAAGGCCGCTATCTTGGTAAAGTCTTGGTATGTCCACGACTCCCGAAAGAAGGCCCCAAAAGACCTGGCTTGTTCCGTCGTTGACATAAACCGGGCATCTGATCACGAAAGCAGTTCCGCCCTGGACAAGTTCCACAGGGCCGGTCAGAACGATATTGTGGGTGTTGCGCGCCAGCATCGCGCTATCCCGCTGCTTTTCGTTCGTTCGATAGTCCAGTCCGACCGCCTTTTCGTTTCCTTTTTCCGGATAGACCCATTTGACCACCATGCCAGGTGCAGCGGCGAAACTTCGCAATTGTGAATCGGGCTGCAAAATCTGCTCGGCAAGTTTGGAAAAAGCGTCTTGCTCCATCGCCGGATTGACCGCAATTCCGGCCGCCAAGCCTTGCAACAGCTTCACATTGCTATTGAGGTTTGTCTGGAGCCGAGATGATATGGTGGCGAGCTCACCGGCAACAATTGCCCGTTCATCGGCCAGCGATCGCTCCAGTCGCCAGTTGGTTGCGACATAGACGACGATTATTGCAATGGTCGCCGCAAATATTGCTGGAGCAAATGCGCTGGTGTGCCCTATCGCAGAGCTCGCCAAGTCGCCTAATATTTTAGGTTTTCTTCGAAACTTCATCAGGTTGCCGGTATAGAGGACAGGCCGGCATCTTTGCACAGTTTCTTTAAAGCAACGCTAAGCCGAATTTCTCTGCCCAAGCCTCAAGCTCCGCAGCCAAAATTGCCTGCGAAACCGAGGTGGCAGGATCGAACGCGATCAAGTTCAGCGGGCGTCGGCTCTGCTCCTGTCGATGCCCTGCCGGCCGCCGCCTTTACCGGCAGCGACGAGGACTGCCGGCGCGTAGCGATGAAGAGTACGTCGGTTGTGCCGTCCGGAATTACTGCTTTCCGTCAGCGTTTCCCGATTGTCGTATGGCGGTCTTCAGCGCACCTTTCTGCAGATCCGCCTCATCGGCAAGAATAGAGGCGGCCTCGTTCAGCAAGACGTCCTTGACGTTCTTGCGGGCATTTTCAATGGCGAGATCAGCACTCAGGCTACGCTCATTAGCCTGCAGGCCGTCGTCGTCACCAGCGTCCACGCCATCGTTGATTTTGTCGCCCGATTTGTGACGATTTGCCTGGGCAGTCAGTTCGTTGCGACGCTCAGTCTCGTTGAGCGAGACAACCCGTTTGTCGCGCTGCGCCTTCAGGTCTGTGATGTCCGCTACAAAGCGTTGGAAATCCGGATTGTCCTGCACCCGGGCGTCGTGGCGGCTTTGCAGCTCAGGTAGAAGCGCCTTTATATCACCCGAAGGCTTGTAGTTCGCGGGTTTGACTTGGGTCCAAGGCAGAGCGTTGTCGAAACTCGACTCGCCAAAGGTCTTGAGATCCGAAAGACCCGGCAGGCTGATATCGGGCACCACACCGCGTAGCTGCGTCGTGCCGCCATTCACCCGGAAAAACTGGGCGATCGTCACTTTCAGCTCGCCGAATTTCGGTTTGAGATTATGAGCCACCTGATCGAGATTGACGACGGTCTGCACGGTACCTTTGCCGAAACTCGGTTCGCCGACGATCACGCCTCGGCCGTAGTCCTGTATTGCCGCGGCAAAAATCTCCGAAGCCGACGCCGAGCCGCGATTGATCAGCACGCTGAGCGGACCGGTCCATACGGGAGCTGAGAGATCATCTTTCTCCACCTCCAAGTCACCATCTGCATTGCGCTGCTGGACGACTGGACCCTTGCCAACAAACAGGCCAGTCATATCAATCGCTTCGGACAACGAACCGCCGCCATTGTCACGCAGGTCGATCAGGACCCCGTCGACCTTGTCTTGCTTCAGTTCGCCGAGGAGTTTGGCAACGTCGCGGCTGGCGCTTCGGTAATCCTTGTCGCCTTTTCGTCGTGCTTCGAAGTCCTCGTAGAAAGCGGGCAGCGTAATCACGCCTATCTTGCGCGTGGCATCGCCATCCTTTACCGGCAGGATCGTTTTCTTCGCCGCTTGTTTGTCGAGGCTGATCTTGTCTCGCACTAGGCTGATGATGCGGTGCTTGCCATCCGGTCCGGCGTCCGCCGGCAAGATGTCCAGGCGCACGACCGAACCCTTTGCGCCGCGGATCATCTGCACGATTTCGTCGAGGCGCGTACCGACCACTTCCTTGATCGGACCGTCCGCACCCTGACCGACGCCGGTGATACGGTCCCCGACGGCAAGCTTGCCGGACAGTTGTGCCGGGCCGCCAGCCACGAGCTCGCGGATTGTTGTATAGTCATCCCGTTCCTGCAGCACGGCGCCGATACCAACCAGCGAGAGCTTCATTGAAATATCGAATTCGGCCGAAGCGGCGGCGCCGAAATAGTCGGTATGCGGATCTATCGATGTCGTATAGGCGTCCATGAACGTCTGGAAAACATCATCGCTTTTATATTTGTAGGCGCGTTCCAGGGAATTTTCATAGCGTTTGTCGAGCGTGTCGCGAATGGCAGCATCGTCTTTGCCGGCAAGCTTCAAACGCAGCCAATCGTTCTTGACGCGCTTGCGCCACAAGTCATTGCTTTCCGCTTCCGATTGCGGCCAGGGCTCCTTGTCGCGGACGAGGGGATAGTCTTCCTGCACACTGAAGTCGATCTTTTGGTTGAGCAGACCGCGCGCATAACTCATGCGATCGACGACCCGCTGCTCATAAACGTTGAAAATCGAAAACGGGATCTGCAAGTCTTCCTGATTGATGGCGTCGTCGATCTTGGCGCTGTCCGCCATGAACTTGTCGATATCGGCCTGAAGGAAAAGGACACGATCCGGATCCAGAGATTTGATAAACCGGTTCATGATCTTAGCCGATAGGGCATCATCAAGTGGAACGGGCTTATAGTGGAAACGCGTGAGAAATTGCGCGCTCAGATGAGCCGCTTGCGCCTGCTGCTCCAGCGGCGCCAAAACGGGCGGTGAGCCGGTTTCCAGCGCATATGCCGAAGGGGCAATTGCCAGGAACACCCAGAGGAAACCGTATCGTATATGCATTAAGCTTTGATCCAATTGTCAACGTCGAGTCTTTAATGTGTGATGTTCGTGGAACAATTATGGTTTTTTAGCAATAAACGAATGCGCTCGGTCTAAAAGCGCGTTTCACAAAGTCCCGGACATTGATTTCAGTAGGCCACCAATCGCCTGATTGAGGTCTGTTCAGGGCGTACTTTGGGCTCCTAACCTGCCGGGTCTGCAGCAGAATCACTGGAGGTGATCCGGGCGACCGGCTGGGTCGCTGTTGAGAACCTGCTCTTCCTGGCGGTTGCGTCGTCCTTCTTCGACCAGCCAGTCACGCACCCGCCTTGCCTGGGCATTGAGTTCTCTCGATCGCGGCCAGACGACGTGGAAGGCCGCATTGGTGTAAAGAACATGCCTGCCCACCGGAACGAGCGCTCTCGATCGGATCTGCTCCTCGATGAGATGCTGCCAGCCGAGAGCGACGCCTTCGCCTGCCAGAACGGCCTGTATGACGAGCACATAGTCGTTGATCGCCAGCCGCCGCGCTTGAGCGGAATATCGCACTCCCGCACTTGCAAACCACTCCGACCAATCGCAGGCAGCTCTGACGGGTTCTTCCAGATGGATGAGAGGCAACGTCAGGAGGTCCTCTGGCCGCTCGGGAAGACCGCGCCGTTCGACGAAGCCGGCGCTCGCGACGGGGAAGACAACTTCCGGCGCAAGCATGACGGAATGATAGCGCGGCCAACTTGCCGGATCGCCGCCCCGAACGCCGAGCGGGATCGGCTCCTCGTCCAGATCGAGGTCCCGCATGCTGGTTTGGATGCGCAGATCGATGTCTGGCAGGTCGGCCCGGAAACGGGTCAGACGCGGCAGCATCCACATGGAACCGAAGGCGGTCGAGGCTGCCAGAGTAACATTGAATTCCCGGCCTTTCGTTCGAATGTCCTCTGCCGACTTGTGGATGCGCGAAAGACCGACGGTGACATCCGCATGGAAACGCTCGCCGACTTCGGTCAATTCGACACTGCGATGCTCGCGATGAAAGAGGGGCACGCCGAGCTGGTCCTCGAGCTTTCGCACCGCAAACGACACGGCAGCCTGGGTCATTCCGAGTTCTTCGGCGGCACGACTAAAATTCTGATGCCTTCCCGCTGCCTCGAAAATGATCAGGCTGGAGGCGGACGGCAAAAGTCTTCTGAAAGTTTCCATAAATGGAGCTTATACAAAGACCAAGTTTTTTCCAGCGTTACAAAGCGTCAAAGTCGTTTAGCCTCCACTTGGATTATGGAGGTGGCGATGACCGAGGCGGCAATTGAAGAGAGAGTTGGCAGACGTGGACGAAGCGGGCGATCCGCCCGGCGCGATGGCGCGGAAAAGCTTCATGTTCCCTATATCATCCGCAACATCCCGACCTACGACATTCTCTCGGAAGAAAGCTTACAAAAGATCGAGCGGACGGCAGACCGGATCCTGGCGGAAATCGGAATAGAGTTTCGCGACGATCCGGTTTCCGTCGAACACTGGAAGAAGGCTGGGGCCAATGTGGACGGTGTGCGCGTTCGCTTCGAACCCGGAATGCTTCGTGAGATTGTCTCTACCGCCCCGAGCGTGTTCACACAGCACGCCCGCAATCCGGCGAACGGCGTGCAGATCGGGGGAGGCAATGTAGTCTTCTCGCCAGCCTATGGTTCGCCCTTCGTTATGGACCTGGACAAAGGCCGTCGGTACGGCACCATCGAAGACTTTCGCAATTTCATCAAGCTCGCTCAGGCAAGCCCGTGGCTGCATCATTCCGGCGGCACGATCTGCGAGCCGGTGGACGTGCCGGTGAACAAGCGCCATCTCGATATGGTCTACAGCCACATAAAATATTCCGATCGCGCGTTCATGGGCTCGGTGACGGCGGAGGAGCGCGCCGAGGATTCGATCGAGATGACACGGATTCTTTTCGGCGCTGATTTCGTCGACCAAAATTGCGTCATCCTCGGCAATGTCAATGTGAACTCTCCCCTTGTCTGGGACGGCACCATGACGAAGTCGCTGCGCGCCTATGCCCGCGCCAACCAAGCCGCCGTCATCGTACCGTTCATCCTCGGGGGTGCCATGGGGCCGGTCACGAACGCGGGAGCCATCGCCCAATCCTATGCGGAAACGCTCGCCGGCTGCGCTCTGACACAGCTTGAGCGGAAAGGGGCGCCGGTCATTTTCGGCAACTTCCTGTCTTCGATGTCGCTGCGGTCGGGATCGCCTACCTTCGGTACCCCCGAGCCCGCCATTGGCTCGATGGTCATCGGGCAGCTCGCACGGCGGCTGAAGCTGCCTTTGCGGTGTGCCGGCAACTTCTCCAACTCCAAACTGCCAGACGGCCAGGCCATGCAGGAGGGGCTGATGTCCATGCTGTCGGCCATCCACTGCGGCGCGAACTTCATCCTGCATTCCGCCGGCTTCCTCGATGGTTTGCTGTCCATGTCCTATGAAAAATTCGTGATGGATGCGGACCTCTGCGGAGCGCTCCATTCCTATCTCGCCGGCGTCACGGTGGACGACAACACGCTGGCCTTCGATGCGTTCGAAGAGGTAGGGCCCGGCAGCCATTTCCTCGGCTCCGCCCATACAATGCGAAACTACCAGACCGCGTTCTGGCAAACGACGCTGTCGGACAACGAACCTTTCGAGAAGTGGAGCGAGGAGGGCGGATCGACTGACATTGCGACCCGCGCCAATCGCCAATGGAAAAGGACACTCGAAGACTACGAAGCACCACCTCTCGACAGCGCCCTTGATGAGGCCCTTTGTGAGTTCGTAAACAGACGCAAGTCGTCGATGGCCGATGGCTGGTACTGAAGGGGAAGATGCTGACAGAAAGGCCTCGTGAACGCCCCTGTTGCATTCGGTCGAAGACGTCCTAATTGGGATCAGAGAAATGGTGGCAGACGATTTCATCGCTCCCGCCAAGTGCCAGCCATCCACGGATGCGCCGGCGAGGAACTGATCATGAGCATGTCGCGACAGGGAGATTTGTTTGCTGAAGCGGAGCCGCGACTGCCCGAGGGCTTCCGCTACCAACCCGATGTCGTTCCAGAAGTTATGCAGTCCGAACTGCTTCGCGAGATTAGGCAACTGCCGTTGAAGCCTTTCGACTTTCATGGTTTCGAGGGCAAGCGGCGGGTCGTCTCCTATGGCTGGAAATATGATTTCGATACTGAGCAGGTGACGCGCATCGAGAGCATGCCGTCCTTTCTTTTGCCGGTCCGCGATATCGCGGCAACGTTCGCCGATATCCAGCCCGATAGGCTGCAACAGGCTCTGATCACCGAATATGCGCCTGGTGCACCCATCGGCTGGCATAAGGATAAAAGAGTGTTCGGCAGAGTGGTCGGCGTTTCGCTGCTCTCCCCCTGCATCTTCAGACTGAGGCGCCGTGCCGGCGCAAAGTGGGAGCGCGCCTCGGTGATTGCCGAGCCCGGCTCCATCTACATGCTGTCGGGCGCGGCCCGGAGCGAATGGGAGCATTCGATCCCGCCCGCGGAGCAGCTTCGCTATTCGATCACCTTCCGGGAAATCGGCTGACCAAGGCGGCGGTTTCTTGAACCGCAGCCGGTTCCGAGGCGTTCATTGTTGAACGGACGATTGCAGCGCGACGAAGATGAAGAGCGGCGAAGAGAAAAACACCAAAGCGGATGATCGGCCCGGCGCGGCGGCGACCTTTCCGTATGACCGGATGACGGTCGAAAGGTTCCGCAAAAGCTTTCCGCGCGCCCGCTGGAGTGAGGATCTCAAAGCCTGGTTCGTGCCGGGAAAGACGGCAGCACGGCGCTTCGACCGTTGGCTGGAGCGCGAGGCTGCTGCCGCGGATGCCTATGCCGACATCAAAGGCCGTGACGCCTACGCTTTCGATCCGATCCTTTCGAACTATCTCGTCGTCCACGACGATCGCCTGGAGGTGAAAACGCCTTATTCCCGTACGGTCGTCAATGAGATGCGGGACGTACCATTCGCCTGGTGGGATGCGGATAACAGGGTCTGGACCATTCCTTACCGATCCTACGAAGACTTGCGTCGACGCTGGGACCGGATCGAGGCTGCCGCGAGGCGCAACGAACCTGAGGAGCGCAGGAAGCGGCAGGCGGAAAGACGTGGATCAGAGGAGGAGCAGGCATCGCGTGCCCGCGCGGCCGAACGGCGCCGGCGGCGCTATCCTTTGCTGCCGGATGAACTTCCGCCCCTTGGCCGCCCCGTGATGACACGAAGCTACGGTATCGTCGTCTTCACCGGCTTCGACGGGGAGCTCGTTGAGCCGGAAACCCTTCGTTCCCTCTACGGCGGCTTCCTTCCGGATGACGATTATATCTGGGGGCGCTGGCGTCCGGCCACCTTCGATGAACTCGTGAAAACCTGGCCGTCTCGGCCTGGCTCGCAGACGAGCGACAGCGGCGCCCTCTGGCGACAGTCGTCACTTGAGGAATTGCGCGTGGCGAGGAAAGCTGCGCGCGCGCTGGAGCGGCGACGAAAGCCGACTGGCTCGGCACCGCATCGTCTGTGAGCTTGATCCCCAAACATTCGCAGGGGCGCGCCTCACGTGTCAGGACAAAGTTTCCGTTGGCGCCGTCAAGTGTGATCCGACAACGATCAAGCAACTCACCGGCCGTCCAGCGCCCAGGTGGCCTTCGGCATCGGGCGAATTGGTCAAAAACGTCACAGCGAGAGGGGATTGGTTCAAATGCGTGCTTTAACCGCAATCGTTGTTGAACGATTTCGATCTAAACTTTTCTGCGAGACTGTTACTGCCAAATGCAAAAGTAGGTTGTGAAATTCTCGAGGATAAAATGCGAAGGATATTGGGCTTTTTTTCGATCAACAGTAAATTTGGAACGACTGTAATCTTGGAAGGAAGGTCCGACCTTCCCATTGGAAAAGAGCTTCGTGCCGAGATCTATGCTCCAGGCAGAGCGGTCGTTGAAGCCACCGCGTATAGAGACTGGCCGCATCCAAGGCCCGTTGCCTATGAAGGCTATATTTTAATGGGAATTGCGAAAGCCGATCTCATCGACGGAACGGTCGTTAAGCTTGAACTGCAGTAACACTTAAACAACTCTAAAACCGGCGACGCCTTCGTAATGCCATGGGTCTTGCGAAGCGTTTGCGCGCACAGCGCCTCCAGATAGTTTTTTACGTGGACCAGGCGGTTGCGCCGCCGCCCCAGCAATATTCCGACTGCAACACTAAGGGCGCATCTGGCCGAATGTGCAGAACGTTCCGTTGGCAAATGCCGATCGAAGGCTGCGTACTTCGGATAAAATTGCGCAAAGTGGATACTTCGTCAGCCAGTTTTCCTCGCTTCTGAAGCGCAAATCTTTTCGCCTCTCACGAGGGGCTTGACCAAATGGCTGCCGATGGCTCATGGCGAAAGCTTCTTAATCTAAAACGCTCCTTCAAGCGCCTTTAGACTGGGTAATAAAGTTACTTCCGTAGCGTCATCACCGAATCCACTGCGGCGCCGTTTTCGCTTCGGTCGGCGTGAATTCAGGCACGGACGCATCGCAATGCAGTTCGCAAAATCAGGGATTCGAATTGGCTGAGATTTTCACCGCGACGCTTGAAGAGGCACCACTGACAGGCGAAGAAATCGCGCAATGGCTATCCACAAACAAAAAGCGAGACAGCCACATTCCTCTCAATCGCGAGTCGCGAGAGCTTTTCGGCTTCACCATGTATGGTGTTGACGGCTTTGTGGGATGGGGTGGATCGAGTGCATCGAGACGCGCGTTTTCCGTTGCGGTCGAGCGCGATGACTTCATGTTCTTTTTCGAACAATCATCCTATTGCCAACTGGCGACGGGCAACATTCGCCACATCGTCAGTCCCGGTTCGGCCGTGCTGACGACGGCCGATCGGTATTCCGGAATAGAAATCGGCGAGAAGTCGATCGGCGAGGGATTCACGATCAGCCGCAAATCGGTGATGGCGGCACTTGCCGGCACATTTGAGTGTTTTGCACCGGCAAATTTCGAATTTAAGCCGGAGCATTCCCTGACCGAAGGGGCGATGCCAAAACTTCTGACGCTGATGCAATTTTTCAGGGATGAGATCTGCACGAACCATACTCTGGAGGCGTCGCCGATCGCGCTCGCCAGCTTCCAGGAAACCTTGTCGTTGCTGATGGTGCAGAACCTGCCCCATTCGCTTTTCAATCGAAAGCCGGTGGCAAGATCGATCGCCCCAAAACAGATCAAACGAGCGATCGAATTTGCCCGAACACACGCCGGTGCACCGATAACCATTGCAGACATGGCCGCGGCAGCCGACGTGAGCGTTCGAGCATTACAACTCAACTTCCGTCATTTCTTTGACGAGACGCCGATGGCTTATCTGCGACGACTGCGGCTCGAAGGCGCACGAAGCGACATAAGAGACGCGCCGCCCAATGCGACCATTGCGGAGATCGCCGGCCGTTGGGGCTTTACCCACCTCGGGCGCTTTTCCCTGCAATACAGGGAGGCCTTCGGAATCCTGCCCTCAGTTGATTTGAGGCGTGAGCGCCGGAAGTAGATCGGCGTTTTCATGGCAATTGGCGCCGCAGTGTCGATCGGTTTCACCGTTGCGCACGGTCGCCAGCCGATAGGGGCGCTCGCTATGGAGTTACGCGAAGGACCGCGGAGCCCGTCGTGCGCCGCTCTTCCAGATCGTGATGAGCCTGAATAACATCATCGAATGAATAAATGCGCGAAGGATCGACGTGCAGAATGCCGGATTGGATTGCAGCGAATAGGTCGGCGGCAGCTTCGGCGGTCTGAGCTGGTGTTGTGACGTAATGCTGCAGCATAGGCCATGTCAGGTGAAGACCTCGTGGACCAAGTTCGTAGGGATCGATGGGAGTGATCTCGCCGGACGCCTTACCGAACTGAACCAGCGTGCCGCGAACTTTGAGGACTGCAAGAGAGCCGCGAAAAGTATCTTCGCCGACGGAATCGAAGACAGCCTCTACGCCGAGACCGTCGGTCAGTTCGAAGGTTCGCGCTACGAAATCTTCGGTACGGTAGTTGATGACGTGATCGCACCCTGCTTGGCGGGCAACCTTTGCCTTGCTGTCATTCGATACTGTGCCAATAACCCGATACCCAAGGGACTTTGCCCACTGCACAAAGATCTGGCCTACGCCACCTGCTGCGGCATGATAAAGGATGGTGTCTCGGCGCTTTAACGGCACGACGTCCTTGATCAGATATCTCGCCGTCAGGCCCTTGAGGAAACTGCCGGCGGCCTGCGCATCGGAGACTCCGTCCGGAATAAGCGCCAGCCGATCAGCGGGATGGAGGCCGGCGGTCGCATAAGCGCCCGTGCTATGGCCAAAAACCACGCGGTCACCCACTTTCACCGAAGTAACGCCAGGCCCGATAGCTTCCACGACGCCCGCCGCCTCATTGCCGATAGTTGCGGGGAATGACGACACCTGCATCGTGCCCCGCCTGAAATAGACGTCGACAAAGTTGAGACCAATCATCGTGCTGCGGACGAGAACCTCACCATCGCCCGGTTCCGGAACGAGGATGTCCTCGAACGTTAAAACTTCTGGGGCACCGTACTGATAGATGCGCGCTGCTCGTGCTTTGACCGGCATGTCGATTCCTTTCCTGGCGCCACTTTCATCGAGTGGCAGCGCCCAAAGTTGATGTCCAAAGAGATATCGATCATTTCGGTTCGTCTGATAATCGGGTAGCTTCCGACAGCACCTTTCGGAGTTTTCGAGAAATGGATACTTTGGACGCGCTCCGTCTCTTCGTCAGCATCGCGGAGGCGGGTAGCCTGTCAGCGGCGGCACGACAGAGTTCGGTCGCCACGTCGACCGCTACGGTGGCGTTGCAACAACTGGAGGAGCAGGCAGGCACGACATTGATCAGACGATCAACGCGGCGCCTTTCGTTCACATATGAAGGCCTGCAGTTCTTGTCGAATGCCCGGCGATTGCTCGCCGATTGGGATGCCTCCATCGAAGGCGTGAGAGGCGGTCCCTTGCGTGGGCCTATCAGGATGACTTCGACCGTTGACTTCGGCAGGAGCAAAATCGTTCCGGCCATCGACCGCTTCATGGAACGACACTCGGGCGTTTCGATAGATCTGCATCTGTCGGATGCGGTTGTCGATCTCGTCGAGCAAAACATCGATCTCGCGATACGAAACGGACCTTTGCGAGACTCTTCGCTGAAAGCCCGCATGATCTTGCGCGGTCAGCGGGTCGTTTGTGCGGCTCCTTCCTATTGGGACTCACGTGGCCTGCCGGCGCATCCCGACGAGCTTTCGGGCCACAACTGCCTAGTCGTCTCAAGGCCGGCAACGACGTTTTCGACTTGGCATTTCGTGGATGACGGCAGGAAAATTTCGACGCGAGTCTCTGGAAATCGCGTAGCGAACGACGGCTCCGTTTTGAAGCGGTGGGCTTTGAAGGGCTATGGCGTCTGTTTGAGCCTCGTCTGGGATGTCCGCGAAGAACTGGCATCCGGTGCACTGGTGACAGCGCTCGAAAGGTTCCTGCCGGAGAGCGCCAATCTGTATGCGGTCACGAATGGCACCGCAGCCAGTCATCGCGTTCGAGCCCTTATCGATTTCCTGGCGGATGAGTTGCAGCAGGAGGCTTGATCTCGAAAACCGCTTCCATCGATTTTGGCGGCCTTCTTTTGAGGACAAGCAGATTCCCGCATAGAACCAATGCGAGACCGACGCCAATCATAGGCGTCAATACATATGCCTCCAGAAACACGGAAATCGTCAGCGCGACGACGGGAAACAGCACAGTCATATAGGCCGCTTTTTCCGGTCCGACGCGGTGCAGCACCGTGAGATATGCAGTGAAGCCGATGACTGAGCCGCCGATTGCCAAATACAGTAGAGAAATCAAATAGGCCGGTGACAGATCAAGGGTGAACGAGGCTCCGCGGAGCAGCGCAAATGTCGAAACGATGATTGCGCCGTATAGCATTGCCCAGGCATTGACGGAGGCGGTCGGCAAACCCTGTTTCTGATTGCGGGCTGAGACGAGGTTTCCAACGGAGAAAAACCAGGTACCCAACAACGCCAGAAACAGCCCGATGATCATGTCCCTGTTCATCTCCGTGTTTACGATGCTACCCCAGAACAAGATCGCAATGCCGGCAACGCCGAAGATGGCGCCGGCTAGAATGTTTTTCGCCGGCCTACGGCCGTAAAAGGCGAACGCGTTCAGAATATTGAATATGGTTGCGGAGGAAAACACGACGGAGACAATTCCGCTCGGGATATAAATACTTGCGATATACAGGCATATGAAATTACATGAAAAAAGGCATAGCGCCTGTAACAGGAGGTATGGTTGCTGCCGGAGTGGAATCCACCGCAGCTTGCACCTCGCAAGGAGGAGGCAAATCAAAACGATGCTGGCAAGTGTGAATCTGTAGGCTATCGATGCCTCGACCGATACGATGCCGACCTGGTGCTTGATGGCGATCCAGGTTGTTCCCCAAATGAAGACGGTCAAGACATAATAGAATGCGGTCATTCTGACTTTCTCCTGAAGACTGCTGGAAGCTGCATTTCCCATGTCATGAGGAGTCGGTCTTTCACGATCTTGGCTCGATGTTATAAGATCTTGGGTATTTCTGAGGCTTACCCGCGCAGATCATGGAACTCGGATGTGCGCCCCAAATGAACGGTTTTGCATGCAGCGGAATAACTCCAGCGTGAGCGAGGCCCTTACCGGCACCGGGGCCTATCTTGAGCGGGCGGGTTTCCTTTCCCAAGGGCTCTCATTAGCCGTTTGGAAAAACGACGGTTATCCCACCGATTATGAGTGGCCCGATCATCACACTTTGAGCCTGTATCTGTCCGGCGGCGATAGGGTGGTGCGGGAGGACAGGAAGCTCTCGGGTGGCGCCCCCGGTAAGATTTGCCTTCTGCCCGCCGGACATCTGAGCCGATGGAGTGTCGGAGCGCCGGTACGGATGTTGCATCTCTATATCGCACCGGCGATCGTTGAGCATCAAGCTCTCGATTGTTTCGGCATCAGGCAGGGCGCTTTCGAACTCAAGGATCTGACTTTCCTGGATGATGCCTCGATTGCGATGATTATGCGCGGCGGGATATTACCGTTCGACTGGCGCGACAGGAGCGATCGTCTGGCTCTGGACTCTGCCTGCCACCTGCTGATCCATCACATCATCAAACGTCATGTCGGGGACGTAAGAAGCAAAATCGACCATGGCGGCCTATCACCGCGTGTGCGGCGCCGGATTTGTGATTTCATCGAGGCAAGCCTCGAGCTTCCACTGACACTGGATCGACTGGCTTTGGAAGCACGTCTGAGCAAGTTTCATTTTGCGAAGATGTTTCGCGTGAGTTTTGGTGTTTCTCCACACCGCTACCTCATGGAAAGGCGGGGGGAGCGTGCCAAGCAGCTCCTGCGCGACGACAATCTCACCCTTGCCGATGTGGCCTTGGCTTGCGGCTTTGCCTCTCAAAGCCATTTTACGAAGGCATTCAAGGTGGAATGCGGAGTTACGCCTGGCGAGTGGCGCAAGACACGATAAGTCTGCTGATCCAAGTGTTGCGAGCCATTCACACATCGGAAATCGCCGGACGGTGACCAGTGCCAGCAGGCTTCAGATGTCCCCTTGCCTATTGTTAAAAATTTTTTTGACGCCGTCTTGAATATGAAAAAAGCACAAACCAAATCGATGTTCACCGGCAGCCCAAAGGGGGCCGGAGAGCCGGAGACGCAGGTTTCCGACGCGTCTCCTTTCCATCTCGCTTTACGGAGGATTTGGTTATGAGAAACGAATTCGACTTCGCACCGCTGTACCGGTCCAGCATCGGCTTCGACCGTGTGTTCAATCTCCTCAACAACGCCCAGCGCTTGCAGGCCCTTGATACCTGGCCGCCCTACGATATCGTCAAGACGGGTGAGAACGACTACCGCATTCAGATGGCAGTGGCCGGTTTCGCCGACGCCGATTTAGACATCACGCAGGAGCGCAACGTCCTTATCGTGAAGGGCCAAAAGGCCGAGCAGAAGGAAGGGGAGTATCTGCACCGCGGTATTGCCGGCCGCGCCTTCGAACGGCGCTTCGAACTCGCCGACCATGTGAGGGTCGAGAATGCCTCGCTGACGCATGGCCTTCTCAGCATCGAGCTAAAGCGCGAAATCCCGGACGCGATGAAGCCGCGTAAGATCGCGATCGGTGGCAGCCAGCCCCAGGCGACGCCGCTTCAGATCGATGCCGAAAAACAGGTGGCCTAAAAGCAGCGGATGCCGCTCGACCCCGGGCGGCATCTCTCAGTTGGGTACCTCGAAATGGAAACAATCGACGTTCAAAAATCGGCTTTTCTCGATGCCCGCGATCTCGCCGCCTGCCAGTCCGTTTTCGACGAACTGCTGAAGGAGATCGCGGTAGCCAGGAACTCGGAAGAGGCCGAACGCATTGCGGCCATCGTAATTGAGCTCTATCGGCAAGGCGTGCGCGATGCCTCCCATCTGAAGGTCATGGTCGAGAGTGCGCGTGGCCTGTTCGGACGTTCCAAGCCGAAGGCAACCGTATCCGGCTAGTGTTTTCCGGTCGCTCGCGATCATTGGGCGACCGGATCTGCCGGGCCCAAATCTGGACCGGACATAGCAATTTCCGAAAGGAAAGTGAGGCAGCAGGTATCAGCTACTGCCTACTTCGGTTATGGGCAGTTTGACGAGGCTGCAGGATTGGCCGCCTGGTCCTGCTTCATCGTCGTCGTGTTCTTCGATGTCGACATTGCGTTGCAGTCGCTGGCCTTTCCGGCGTCGTTGCTGGCGCCGCTGCTGGTGCCGCTAGTGGTGCTGCCGCTGTTGGTCTTGGAGCCATTGGTGCTGTTGGTGCCGGTGTCTCCGGAGCCTGAAGATGTCGATGCCCCGGAACCGCTTCCCGAACTCGATCCGCTACCGCTGCTGCCGGACTGCTGGGCCAATGCCGACGTTGCAAGGCCAATGGAAAGAACCGATACTGCCATGATCTTTAAGAACATGATTTTCTCCTTCGATGTTCTTTGTTTGCCGACGTCGAACAAATACCGGCCTGGCATGTTCCAAAGTTTCCAGTCACCAATCCTTGAAGCAACTTATCCTTCGCCGGTCGAGGCATAAGCGGCAGCGATTCTGCTTAACCTCTTGGCGTCTTAAGTATCTTGTGCCGGAACTGGGGCATTCATCTTTGCGTTATTCCCCGCCGTTGTAACGCGAGGGTGATCATGACCGAAATTTCCGCCTCCAAATTGTTCTCCAAATTCGCCGCCACGATCGCAGATCTCTGCGGAAAGCCTGCTACTTTCGTCCTAGCGGCAGGGCTTATCCTTGTCTGGGCGATTTCCGGACCTTTCTTCGCCTTTTCCGAAACTTGGCAGCTTGTCATCAACACCGGAACGACGATTATTACCTTCCTGATGGTATTCGTGCTTCAGAACTCCCAGAACCGTGACGGTAAGGCCCTGCAGGCAAAGCTCGATGAGCTCATTCTGACATCGCAGGCCCAAAACAGATTTGTCGGCATTGAGAAGCTCGACGAACAGCAGCTCCGCGAAATGAGCGAGGCACTTACGCGCAAGGCCGAATGTATTGGAGATGCCGCTGATGATCGGGCCGACCTGCGGGAAGAGGCCCGCAGTTCCTTGGCCGATTAGCGCGGTCCGGCCCCGGCTCTCGCTTGCTACAGAGCTTCGGCCCCATCGAATTTCGGGGCCGGGGACCGGCACAGATCCGAAATGGCCGTGCGTTCGGCATGCTCGGGAGGCGAACGTCTACGTCTTCGCGGGGGCAGCCCTTTCGATCGAATTCAGCAGGGTTGCAAGTGATACCGGGCGCAGGCCCTGAGCGTCGACGCCGACATCGTACTGGCGAGGAAGCGGTTTTAGCCTTCCATGGGAGTGGCCGTGGAGATTGATCGACTTCCTGCCCATCCGGTTCCAGGTTCGAAAAGGATAGTGACAGAGGATCAGCAGGTGGTCGTCAAGGATCATTTCGCTGTAGTGCTGGACGCTTTTCCAGCCGCTCGCCTTGACCGTGGCTTCGGGGTCGTTGTTCCCGATGATAAGATGCTTACGGCCATTCAGCATCGAGAGAAGCTGATCGCAGTCGCCGCGAGACGACATGAAGTCGCCAAGGTGCCAGACATCGTCTTCGGTTCCGACGATCTCGTTCCAGTTCTTGATCAGGGCGACATCATGGAATGCCATGTCCGGGAAGGGACGGCGGTCGATCCTCAGCACGCGTGGATCGGCAAAATGGGTATCGCTCGTAAAATAGATCATTCGGGCAAGATGGCGGACTTCGATGGGAAACCAAGGGCTTTTTAGCGATTTGCCTGACGGAAGGGGACGCCGCTTCGCGTCATGGTGATCTATTTGGGGATTTCCTCAAGCACGAGCCGAAGTTCGATGATCGGCTTGCGTTCCGCATCGAACACTTCGACCGTCAGCATATTCAGCGGTTCTTCGGGAAGGCCGTCGCGCGCCATCTCGGCCAAGGCCGTTCGAGCTTGGCGCTTGGCTTCCTCTGCGGTCGCAAAGTCGTGTTCCACCTCGATCGGTTCCGCGCTCGTCCGGTCGATGATTTGGAAAAAGAATTTCGGCATGGGAATCTCCTGTCGGAGAAGAGAATGCTTCCGGCTGATGGCGGTTCCCTAACGGATGAGCCTATCTTTTCCGACCTTCGCCCGTGGTCGACAAGCGCAATCTGCGCAGCCGCTCCGTTTTCTCCTCGCGGTTCCTGCGCTCTTCGTCCGCAGCTTCCATTGCCACCTTGTTTGTATGTTCGAACGCGGCCATGCGTTGTTGCACGGTCAGCGTCTTTCTGATCCTGCTAACCATCGTATCGTCTTTTTTGTTGAGCGTTTCCCGATAGATGGTGATGTCGATCGGTTCGATCAATGGGTCGCAAACGTACGAAGCCGGACCCAACAAAGAAAGCTCGCGAAAATGAATGTTCTTGAGCCAGAAATCGGAAGGGGAATGCGAGGCGCGTAAGACGAACGCGGATACGAAGGAGGCGTGGATGACGATCCTGGTCGAGCGAGCTCAGAGGGCGACTCCGAACGTTCCTTTAATAGACGAAAACACTTGTCTTTCAGGCAGATGAATCGCCGGGAACAAACCGGACGACTATCGTGTTCTGTCGCAACGAAGGCTTTCGCCGGCGCAAAGCGTGCGGGCTGGATGCAGTCCGACCGCAAACGAAGCAAAGCTCTTGCAAGCCACCGGGAGCGGCTCCGGAGGAGCAGATTTGAGCGTGGATGATCATCGTGATATCCAGAACCTCCTTCTTGCGACGCTTTCGCCGGAGGACATGCAGCTCCTGCGCCCGCTTCTCGATGCGGTGACCCTGAAGCAGAAAGATGTGCTGTTTGAGCCGTTGCAGCCCATCGAGCATGTCTACTTCTTCGAGAGTGGTCTTTCCTCCGAGATTGCGATCAATGCCGGCTCCAAACAGATCGAAGTTGGATGTGTGGGGCGTGAGGGCTTTTCGGGAGCGCCGGTGGTGCTCGGGGTGGATACGACACCTCACCGGAGCTTTATGGAAGCCGGTGGGGTCGCGCTGAAAATACGCTCCGACGATCTACAGCGCGTCATGGATGTCAGTCGCCCTTTGCGGCAGCTTCTGCTTCGGTATGCGCATGTCTTCATGATCCAGATCGCCTCTACTGCCCTTGCAGACGGGCGCTACAACGTCGAGCAGCGGCTCGCTCGCTGGCTCCTGATGTGCAATGACAGGATTGGCAATGAGCTTCCTCTAACCCACGAATTCTTGGCTCTGATGCTGGGCGTCAGGCGTCCAAGCGTGACGGACGCGCTTCATATCCTCGAAGGACAGCGGCTCATCAAAGCGGAACGCAGCCTGATTTCGATCAGAGATCGTAAGGGTCTCGAGGCTCTCGCAGGCGAAGCCTATGGACTTCCCGAAGCAGAATATCGTCGTCTCATTTCAGAGATTTAAGCTCTCTTGCGTGGAGATATCGAGCCTCCCTCCGTGCGGTAACGCTGGCACATCCGCAGATCTCTGCGTTTGACTGCTACCGTACGAACGCACGCTCTCGCTCTATCAACCATTGATTAGTGCATCTGTGCATGACACGATCACTTTCCCGCCGGCCCGAATTGGCACAAGGAACCGCTTGCATGCTCTTGCTCGCTCTCTCCCATGGCATTTTTCAGCCGGAAGATCTTGTTGTTCCGCAGCGCGTGTTCGATCGCGTGAGCTCTGAGCCCTGGTTTACCTCCGCGCCAGACCAGCGGGAGGAGTTTGCCCGTTATGTCCTGCGGATGTATTCGCGGGGTCTGGTCTTGCAAGAGCGGTTGGAAGAGCTGTGCCGGGTAGCGGCCAGAAATCGCTTCGCCACCGTGAAACTCCATCACGACATCAGGGGACGCCACTTTCTCGTGGTCGAAGACGAATACATGATCGCTCGAGAAGCAGCCCAAAGGCTGACTGAGTTGGGCGCAAAAGTTGTCGGTCCGGTGGGAAATGTCAGCGACGCTTTCGAAATCGTCGAGTCGCCGCATGTTCGGGTCGACGCAGCTCTCCTTGACATCGTTTTGGACGGACAGACGGTTTACCCTGTCGCTGCATTTCTCAAAATGAAGCGTATTCCGTTCGCCTTCGTGTCAGGTCGCGATGACAGGCAAATACCTGCGTTCTATCGCTCGACACCGAAATTTTCCAAGCCTGTCGATTGGGGATTGATTGCAGCCCATCTTACGGACAGGCCAACGACCATCGCGTCCAACGCCGTCGATTCGTCGGCCGGCTGCTGCCTGAATTCCCAACCAGTTTGTTGGCGGTCTCAATAGGGCCGGTTATCACGATAGTGAGCTGCGAAAAATACCGTCTTGTGCCTGTCTCGAATTCCTAGAACCCGGCGGACGCAATGGCCATGGCGGCAGCTAGCAGCCCGAGAAGGTTGAGCGACAAGGCGATCATGCCTGCTCGACCTTCGTTGCCCAAATGGCGCCTTCCGAAACGGGAGTCGGCGGAAACGGATATAAGCCCGGCCAGGAACCAGCTTGTGAGTGTGAGAGAGCCGAACATGATGGCGAGTTGCGCTGCGGTCATATGAATATCCTCTTCAGCCGTTGGCTATTCCACAGGTCATTCGGGTGATTGGCGGGCAGCCTCTCTCGAAGCGAGGCATCTCGTTCATGTGGAGGCTAACGCATCCTCGCCGGTAAATGCTTTTCGCAACCGTAGGCTCCGGCGATGTGAAGATATCCAATTCCAGCGCAGTGCACGTCTGCTTGATCCAAGATGTCAAACTCGTGCCTACTATCGGCTCGGCGATCAACGGCAATGGAAGATACTGCATCATAAGAGTCTCCAGTTGCTCCCAACTGCCGAATTCTCACATAGTTCCTTCTGTGAGTGATTTTTAACTGGATCAGATCTTTAGAAGCTGACGGATATAGGCGCGTGGATCAAATTTTGCTGGAGAAACCCCAACTATCTCTGGATCGTTGCTTGGTAAAAGAAGCGAAGGGATCGGCAAGAATTGGCTGGGTTACCGGAGTTCATGCGACATCGATAAAGGGCTGCTCCGTGATTTGCGACGCTTGCGTTCTGGCAAGATCACTCAACATCCGCTGCGCTACGCTAGGGGCAACGTGATGCGGCAGATGCCCGACGCCGTCGAGCAGTTTGACAACGATCGCAGAATGTTTCTGACGAAGCCAGTCGATGTGCACAGCCGGGTCAACAATGCGATCTTCAGAACCGAAAAGGACATGCATGGGGATGTCCGCCGGCAGCTTCGGCAGCAATGCCATATCCCGGTTGAAGGCCCGTAGTTCATCGGCCATTGTTTCAATTGCAATCGGATTGACCATATGGCTGGCCGGCAACGCTGCGAGGTGTGGCGGCAAAGGGTCGGGAAACGATGATGCTCGAAGGCCGCGATCCAGGAAGAATGTTGCCAGCCGACTGATGACGTGGCGGCGGATCAGTGGCCCGACGAGCGGAGCCGACGCAGCCCTCAGGACGATCAAGGGCTTTGGCCGAACCGGACTGCAGCAAGGAGAGATGAGAAGAAGCGCCTTTACCAGATCGGCCCTTCGCGCGGCGAGGTGCAGTGCTGTAGCGCTGCCGATCGAGTGCGCGACGATCCAGACGGACGCGAGACCATAGGCAACGAGAAAGCGCTCCAACCAAAACGATTGGCCGAGCGGCCCCCGATCCGCCGGCGGGAGCGATGTGCTGAAACCATATCCCGGGCGATCAGGGGCAATCAGCCGAAACTCGCTGTTCTCAAAAGGGAACAGCACCTCTTCCGCAAGGCTGCCGCAACCGTGAAGAAGGACGACCGGGTTCCCGTTTTGCTTACCGCTTTCTAGAATATGAACCTGCTGATCACCAAGGAGGCGTATGGTACCGGATCGAGGCTGAATTAATTGTTTCGTGAACATGAGCCGTAGAACGCCTATGATTCGGCAAAGTTCCGGCAGCGCAGTCCTGGAGGCTTGGTGAGGGCAAGGCGGCGTTTCGCTGCGGAACGATTGCGCAAATTTTTCGATAGTGCGGGCAAAAAAGCCGTTAGCAGGGACGGGATCCTGCCAACGGCAACAGGACGCGACCTAGGCACAAGAGCGGCCAGGCGTGTCTCCGGCGGCGCATCGAACTTGCCGGCATTATCATTGTTCCCGCCACGCGCCACGATTTTTGCCAAATTGCAGGAACGCCGCTGATCTTCGGACTATGGCTTACTATTATCCGCTGCCGGGAGGTCGAACGCCGGAATGGCAAATGCCGCTGGCTCTTCCGGCGTGGTCTCCTAGCCGACCTGATTCACCACGAGCATGCCCGCAGGAAGCGGTTTTATCAGCGACTTCGCCGATACGGTTGGATCGAGCCAATCGGCCCATGCATTGCGCTCGAGGATGGCTATCTGCCGGTCGTGGTATGCAGCGATGTCGGGTCCCGGCTCCATCGTCAGCATGGTGAAGGCTTGGCCAACATCCGGCGTTTCGCGCCATATGCCGGCAATGCAGAAGATCGGTTCGTCCTTCTTGGTGAACAGCCACTTGTCCTTGCGCTTCTTTTTAGGGTCGCTTGGATCAGTGAACTCGTAAAAGCCGTCCGCAACGATCAGGCAGCGATTGGAATTGAATTCCCGCCCCTCCGATCGGAAATTATACACCGGCCGCTTGCTCGGCCCAGGCCAACTCCAGCGCCTCTGCACGAGCTCGCCCCCATTTCGGACCCCGTCGACGGTCCGGACGATCGGTCCGACATCGGTGATCTTGATGTCCTCCCGCGCTTCGAGGTTCGGCGTCCCTTCCCCGAAACGGATATTGATCTTCAGATGGGAGAACTCCCTCACGATAGAGGCGACGTCCACCAACAGCCGATAATCATTGCACATTGGGCGTCCTTTTCGCCTCAAATAGATCCGCTCGCAGTCGGGCCAATGCAGGTGCAATATCGATGCTGACATCCGCCGCCAAATCCGCTCAGGATCTCAGAACGGCGCGTTCGGTAGCTCGAGGGTAACAAAATCCGGGATGAAATATCCGAGCCTCATATAGATGCGGGCTTCGTAAGCTGCCACGATGAAGGCATCTCTCGCAAGCTCGGGGTCGGATTTGCCCTCGATTGCGGCGCGACAGATCATCAGCGCATCCTCATAAGCCTGGTCTTCTTCGGCGGGCCAATCTGCCACCAGACAGTCGAGTGCTTCGGAACTGCTCCTGATCGTTCGAAATACGCCGATCCGGTGTAGCTCAAGACTTACGGGCTCCTGCCATGTTTCATGCGTCAACATGATCTACCTCTGCTGCTAGAACGGAGCCGAAGGTATCTTTGTTCCTGCGGAAGGATGGATGCTGGGCCTTTTTCCTCCTGTCACTCTGTGTGAGCTTGAACGAAGTTAGCGGGCCAACGCAGCCCAATTGAGTTGGCCGTCAAAATGGCAAAGAAGCGTGTACTATCTTAATTTAAAATTTTTCCGTGTATTAATCGTGCAAAAGAACAAGATGAGGAAGCTCATACGGCTGAATTGCCTTAAGTTACCGGGTTAAGTGAAAGAAGGCGGCCGCGCGAATCGAAAAGCTCAGCCTCTGCGGGCAATTCTCTTTGCGAGACCAGTCGCCGAAATCTGATCCGAGGCGGTGCACGAGCACCAAACATCCGAAGAGAAATGGGGCGGAATGAAAAAGCTTATGGTTTTGGTAGCCGTCGCTGTAGCGGCTTTTTCCATGTCGGCGAACGCCGCGTCGGTCACGAGCAAGGGCGGGTATGAATACGATAGGAATCAACTGAGCGATGCCACGGTTCTTAACTGGAACATCCAGGCATGCAGCCACAGTGGCATCGAGCCGGACGCGCAAAAGAAGCTTGCGAAGCTGATGGGCGTTTCGGAGGCCAATGTCCGCCTTGAGTTTTGCCGCCGGATCCTCACCGCTTACGCGAAAGGCGCCATCCCCTACGACGACTATGTTCAGTTTGTCCAAGGTCACGTCATGAATCCCAGCATTTCGAGGGCTTTGAGGATCTCCGCTTCGAGCCTGCCGAAGCCGCAGGGTCGTGGAAAAGGCGACATAGTTCTTCCGGTTTCGGCGAAAATGGATTCCGGCGAGACGTTCAAAGGCTCGACGATCGCGTCGCACGGCGACGGCCACTTCTCGGTCCAGTCGTCACGGCATTCGGTGAAATGCTCCGGCACCTACGACCTGAAGGATCGGCGCCCGACAGTTACTCTTCCGGTCAAATGCTCAGACGGTCGTACCGGGCAAGCCGAGGTTACGAGAGCGCCGGATCTCATGTCAGCCTCGGGGAAGGTAAAGCTTTCCGATGGAAGCGCCGGTCGACTGGTGGTCGGCACAGTTCGAAAACAGCCGTGACGGGCAGGCGTGCGCCCTCGCGTTTCACATCCGACAACAAGGATGAGATTTCTGGCATGGAACGAGCCGGGCGGTCGCCCGGCTTCTTCTTAGCTGAGCATGTCGCGTCGATCTTTATTGGTGATGACAAGGGTTTTCCGAAGCCATTTTGCAGAACGCCACCCATGGCAGGTCACCGCGGCAGAAAGCCAAGACGCGCAAGCTTCGGATCAGGTGCCACTGTTACGGGTGTTAACAAGAAACATCCTAGCGAGTAGCGCGGGCACTATGAAAACAAAAGCAGTCAGCTAGTTCGCATCGCGTTTATTCCGACGCCTCTGCCGCTGTCGCCAGCCGTCCGAAGCGCCATGGCGGCCTCATCCGGTAAGGCCTGATCAAGCTAACATTTGGAACGCTCGCCTATGACAATCATTTCTTCTCTGTCCGCCAGTGCGATCAAAGCTCTTTCCACCGCCACCATAGCGTCTCTGAGCACAGACGAGGTCGCGGCGCTGAGCACGAGCGCAGTCAATGCGCTGACCTCAGTCCAGATCGCCGCGTTGGATACCGAGGACGTTGCTGTCCTTAGCTCTAAGCAAATCAACGCCATATCGGCGAGCGCCATTGTTGGCTTGGGGCTAGACCAATTGGCCGTTCTGTCGTCGGTCCAGATTGGGGGGCTCTCCACGGTCGACGTGAAGCGGCTGACCACCACTCAGATCGCGGGGCTGTCGACGGCGCAGATCAGTGCCTTGACGACGACGCAGATCGCCGCTCTCTCTGCCGCAGAGGTCGGTGCCCTGTCGACCGCGGATATCGAGACGCTGTCGAGCAGCCAAATCGGAGCCATCAGTGCGTCAGTCTTATCGAAGCTTTCCACAGATAATGTCGCGTTGCTCACCACCAGCACGATCGCCGGCTTGACGACCGCACAGATCGCGGCTCTGACGACCAGTCAGATCGCTGCGCTCACGACCGGTCAGATCGACGTTTTGAGTTCCACGCAGATGGCTGCTCTGAGCATGAAGCAGGTTGCGGCTCTAGGCGCCGACGGCGTGGCCGCACTTTCGACCGCGCAAATCGCTGCGCTGAAGACCGCCTCGATCGCCGGGTTCACCACCGGTGAGATCGCGGCACTGTCGACGACTCAGATCGCGTCGCTGTCGACGGCGCAGATCGCCGCTCTTTCTGCAACGGAGATCGGTGCCCTTTCGTCGGAAGACATCCAAGCGCTGTCAAGTACCCAAATCGGAGCCATCAGTGCGTCGGTCTTGTCGAAGCTTTCCACTGCGAATGTCGCGGCGCTCACCACCAGCACGATCGCTGCTTTCAAGACGGCGCAGATCGCGGCTCTGACGACCAGTCAGATCGCTGCGCTCACGACCGGTCAGATCGGCGTTTTGAGTTCCACGCAGATGGCTGCTCTGAGCATGAAGCAGGTTGCGGCTTTGGGCGCGGACGGCGTGGTCGCACTTTCGACCGCGCAAATCGCTGCGCTGAAGACCGCCTCGATCGCCGGGCTGACCAGCGCTGAGATCGCGGCGCTGTCGACGACGCAGATCGCGTCGCTGTCGACCGCACAGATCGCCGCGCTCTCTGCCGCAGAGGTCGGTGCTCTTTCGTCGGAAGAGATTGCGGCGCTGTCGACCAGCCAAATCGGCGCCATCAGCGCGACTGCCCTCTCGAAGCTTTCCACCGATAATGTCGCGTTGCTCACCACTGGCGCGATCGCCGCTTTGAAGACGGCGCAGATCGCGGTTCTGACGACCAGTCAGATCGCTGCGCTCACGACCGGTCAGATCGATGTCTTAAGTTCCACGCAAATCAGTGCTTTGAGCGCGAAGCAGGTTGCGGCTTTGGGCACCGATGCCGTGGCGACGCTTTCGACCGCGCAAATCGCTGCGCTAAAGACCGCCTCGATCGCCGGGTTGACAACCGCTGAGATCGCGGCACTATCCACAACACAGATCAGTGCATTGACGACGACGCAGATCGCCGCTCTTTCTGCCATAGAGGTCGGTGCCCTGTCGTCGAAGGATATTGCTGCGCTGTCGAGCAGCCAAATGGGAGCCATCAGCGCGTCGGTTCTATCGAAGCTTTCCACCGACAATGTCGCATTGCTCACCACCGGCACGATCGCCGGCTTGACGACGGCGCAGATCGCGGCGCTGACGACCAGCCAGATCGCGGCGCTCACCACTAATCAGATTGATGTCCTGAGCTCCGCGCAGATGGCCGCTCTGAGCTTGAAGCAGGTTGCGGCTCTGAGCACCGACGGCGTGGCTACGCTTTCAACCGCGCAAATCGCTGCGCTGAAGACCGCCTCGATCGCCGGCCTGACCACCGGTGAGATCGCGGCCCTGTCGACAACGCAGGTCGCCGCGTTGACGACGACGCAGATCGCAGCGCTCTCTGCTATAGAGGTCGGTGCCCTGTCGACGGCGGATATTGCGGCACTGTCGAGCAGCCAAATCGGAGCACTCAGCGCGTCGGCCCTGTCGAAGCTTTCCACTGCTAATGTCGCATTGCTCACCACCGGCACGATCGCCGCTTTCAAGACGGCGCAGATCGCGGCGCTGACGACCAGCCAGATTACTGCGCTGACGACCGGTCAGATCGACGTTTTGAGTTCCACGCAGATCGCCGCTTTGAGTCTGAAGCAGGTTGCGGCTCTGAGCACCGTCGCCGTGGCCGCACTCTCGACCACGCAACTTGCTTCGCTGAAGACCACCTCGATCGCGGCGCTGACCACCAGCCAGATTGCCGCGCTATCGACGGCGCAAATCGGTTCATTGACCACGACGCAGATCGCGGCGCTGACCTCCTCAGAGATCGGTGCCTTGTCGTCGAAGGACATTGAGACGTTATCGACTGGTCAAATCGAAGCGATTGGCACCCGAGGCCTGGCGGGACTGTCCACCTATGATATTTCCATTCTGTCCAGCGCCCAATTGTACGCTATTACGACAGCCCAGGCGGCGGCATTGGACTCGGCGCAAGTCGAGGCAATCATTGCGGCCTATGCTGCCTATAGCTGAGGACGCCGCGCTGTAATGGCCAGTGGCTTGCATGGCTTAAGCTCTTTTACGGAACACCGCGTGTCGGTCATGCTTTGAAACAACTCGCAATCAGGCGAGTTGTGGCTGTGGATGAACCACTCTGAAGTGCAAGATAAAATTAGTATTATAAATCTATCTTGACCGAACTCGTTGGGGAGTTCGTCGTGATGGATGCGCAAACATGGGTCACCAGGCAGCGGGATGGCCTTCTCGATATTGCACTGGACAATATGCCCCATGGGCTTTGCATGTTTTCTGCCGATAAGAAACTGATTTTGTGCAATTTTTCTTACGCACAGATGTACGATTTGCCCGAAGATCTGACGCTTGCAGGGACGCCGCTTCCAGCCATACTCGACTATCGGGCCGGCGTCGGTAACGGACCACTTCATGCAGCCACATATTTCGACGTGGTTGGACTGGCGGCCCAGAAGGGCGGCAGGGCTAGTCAGGACATTACACTTCAGGACGGGCGGGTGGTGCGCATCACCCATAGTTCCATGGAGGACGGCCGTTATGTTGCCACCCACGAAGATATTACCGAGAGCGTCAGAAACGCCGAAGCCCTCTTCAAAAATAAGGAAACGCTTGAAGCGACGGTGGCTTTGAGAACGCAGGAAGTCGAAGAACAGACGCGTGAACTGGAACGGCTTCTGCTGCAGGAGCGAAATATCAATGAGTTGCAGCGCCAATTCGTCGCGCTGGCGTCGCACGAATTTCGCACGCCTTTGGCCATTATCGATGGGGCGGCTCAACGCCTGTTGCGCGCAAAAGGCGAGGTCTCGCTTCAGTTCGTTCGAGACAAGGCGGAGCAAATACGGTCGTCCGTGCTGAGGATCGTCGATTTGATGGAAAGCATCCTAGCGGCAAGTCGCATGGACAACGGCACCATTCAAATCCGGCATGAGCGATTTCCGCTAAGAGCGATGATTGAGTCCTGCTGTCATCGTCAGTCGACGATCACCAAGTCACACCGCATCATAAGCGATATCGATTCCTTGCCTGAATATATTGAGGCCGACAAATTTGCTCTTGAGCAGGTTTTCTCGAATCTGCTGTCGAATGCCGCCAAGTATGCTCCCCATCAACCGGACATCTACGTTTCCGGATGGCAAGAGGGCGAGGCGGTCAAAATTGTCGTGCGAGACAATGGTGTCGGTATCGACGCCGAGGATGTGCCCAAGATCTTTCAGCGATATTTTCGCGCACGGACGTCCACGGGGATTCCCGGCACAGGCCTTGGTCTATATCTGGTCAAGCAGATCGTAGACTTGCACGGCGGGTCGATCGAGATCGACAGCAAAAAAGGGAAAGGCACTTCCCTGATCATCACACTTCCGATTTCGAAGAATGCCTCTCCGATATCTGTGGACCGCACCAACGTTGCGCAATCATCACAAGGGTAAGCTAATAATGACGACTGTTCTATGCATTGATGACGAGGCAGAAATCAGGGGCCTGATCGTCGAAGAATTGGCGGAGGCAGGCTTTACGACGCTCGAAGCATCGAATGGCCGTGAGGGCTTGGAACTCCTGATATCGAAATGGCCGGATATCGTCATTTGTGACATCACCATGCCGGAAATGGATGGTCATCAATTGCTGGCGGAAATTCAGATCAACTATCCCGAACTTGCCAATGTCCCTTTCATCTTCCTAACCGCGATGACCGATAAGCAGAATGTGGTCATGGGCTTGCGAGCAGGTGCGGCCGATTATCTGACCAAACCCATCGATTTTGAGATTTTGCTGGCAAAAATCGAAGGTTGTGTCGCGCGCATTCAAAGTGACATTCGCAACGATCGGGCGTTTTGATCGATTTGCACCTCATGAAGCCGCGTGCTTGTGCCCGCGGCTTGAGGGTTTCTCTACGATGCGTGTTTCAACACGACCTTCCCTCGAGCTCCTTGGGCGACCGCGTTTTGAGCCGCACCGATCTCTTCCAGCAGAAAGGTGTGCGATATGGGGATCACGAGCAATCCCCGCGCGGCTGCATCCAGCACCGCGTCTAGCGTCGCTGCATCGGTTCGATGGTAGAGTTCGTGGATGATCACGCGGTTGTCCGTATTGGCGCCCTCAGGTACGGGAACGATGCTGGCGACTTGGCCACCATTATTTACATGTCCAATGAGGTTTACGGCCACGGGCGCCGCAGCGCTGATCGCGTAGTCAAAGGTGGGGCTTCCCGCTGGTACGGTGATATCCAGCGCTTCTCCTGCTAGCTCGCGGGCCTCGTTCAACCGCTCGGGACGAACGCCGGCGACGGGTTTGGCACCGATCTGCTGGAGATATTGGATGGCGGCGCGGCCAACGGCGCCGAGCCCGCCCGAAATCAATATACGATCCCCCGCCTTGATCTCCAAAGCGTCCACCGTCTGCCGACCGGTAAGGCCGGCCTTTACCAACGCGGCTCCCTGTTCGAAAGACAGGGCGCCCGGCAGCTTGGCAACGGAGGTTGCGGGAACGACGCCGAATTCCGCATGGGCCCCTTTGCCATTCGCTGGGAAGTCGGCAACGACGCTGTCGCCGACCGCCAAGCCGATAACGCCCTCGCCGATGTCCGATATCGTGCCGGCGGCGTCTCCGCCCAGCACCGCCGGCAACGGTAGCGGTATGTATTTGGCCATAAAGCCCTGGCGCAGGATGAGATCGAAGGGATTGACTGCGGAAGCTTCGATCTTGATCAGGACTTCGCCCGATCCCGCCTTCGGTGTCGGAATCTCTCCGATTTCGAATTGATCGATATCACCGTAGGATTTCAGAAGAGCAGCCTTCATTGCTTGTCTCCGGAAGCTTGTTGTTTGATTGGATCGGGAATGAATCGGTTCACACAAAACAGCGCGGCTGTTCGAACCGGTTTGCGACAATTTGGCTGCGGGGCGAGCGGAGCACGTGCCGTCAGACCGCCAGCAGGCGATACGCTCCCGCTTGGTGACGGGAGCGCATTGGCTCTACGCACCTTGGGTAAGCGACACCTGCTTCGTAGAGGGTCTGAGGACGTTGTCGAGCGCCCAATTGCCCGCGCCGGCAAAGGCGATATAGAGGAAGATAAAGCAGAACATGATGGCTGCTTCGCCCATGTTGAGCGCCGGCCAGAAGCCTTGCGGCGCATGCGCCATCCAATAGGCGGCTGCCATCTCGCCCGAGGCGACGAAGGCGGCTATGCGCGTGAACAGACCGGCGGTGATCAACAATCCCGTGACGATCTCGATTGCGCCGGCGACGATCATGATGGCCGGCAATGGATAGGGTACGCCGGGAATTGCTGCCGGGAACTGGAAGAACTTCATGGTCGCGTGTTCGAGGAACAGCAGCGCGGTCACGATTCGCAAAATCGCGAGGACGTGAGGCGCCCATTTGGTGGTGTTCAACATAATACTTCTCCTGAATGGCCGTTGAAATCGTCAAGCGGCTGTGGTGTTGAGGTCGAGTTTTTCCGGAACTTCATCACGGCGCGCCTTTGGTAAAGCTCTTTGGCGCGCGCTCATGTCGGCAGGCGTCGGCGGATTGTTTCGCTATTGCGCTTCTCCCGTAGCCGATTGGGCGGTGGGGGCGTTGCCGAAGCGGAAACTGGATGCCGTGAGCCCGCCGGCGAAATCAGTCTGATGGTAGGTGAGGGCGCCGGGTTCATCCCTTGCGGCTCCGACGGCCACCATCAGCGGGATGAGATGATCCTCGCGCGGATGAGCGGCGCGTGCGGATGGTGCTTGCTCCCATTCGAGCAGCAATTTCGCCCGCTCATAGGGGGAAGAGTGGATCAGCGTCTGCTGGAGCCAGGCATCGAACTGACGGGATGGCTCGTAGCCCTCGTTGCTCCGCATTGCCCTGAGATTGTGATAGCTGAGGCCGCTTCCTATGATCAGCACACCCTCGTCGCGCAACGGCGCCAGCGCGCGCCCGGCTTCAAGGTGCAGTGCCGGATCGTAGCTTGCGTCCAGCGAGAGCTGAACGACAGGAACCTTTTCCTCCGGATAGAGCGGCTTCAGTATGCTGAAGGTGCCGTGGTCAAAACCGCGGGTGGGGTCGAGCTTTGCCTCGATGCCGCGCCCCTGCAGGAGAGACTGCACCCGCTTTGCAAGCTCGGGCGCGCCCGGCGCGCCGTATTTGATGTGATAAAGATATTCCGGAAAGCCGTGATAGTCGTAGACCATTCCCGGCTGGGCGCCTGAGGATATGGCAAAGCCCTGTTCTTCCCAATGCCCCGAGACGACCAGGACTGCCTTGACCGCGCTGGCGAGTTCCGCGCGCATCCCGATCAGCGATTGCTCAAGTTTGTCGAAGTTACGGCGGAACCCATCGGTGATATAGGGCCAGGGACCGCCACCATGACTGACGAAATAGGTCGGAAGACTAAGCTCATTCATACGGCCTGCCCTTGTCGAACGGTGCTGATGCTAAACAGCATGCGGCGTTGATGACGGACCTTGAACTTTTCATTGATGTTGATCAATGTGGCTTACATTGAAGAAACATTTCCTCCTGGTTGATCATCTATGGATACCTTGACGAGTTTGCGCGTCTTTTGCGCGGTGGCAGAATTTAAAAGCTTCACCGTGGCGGCGGACCGCCTTGGCCTATCGCCCGCAATGGCAAGCAAACATGTGATGCATTTGGAGGGTCGGCTGGGAACCCGGTTGCTGAACCGAACCAGCCGGCATGTCAGCATGACCGAAAGCGGCACCCTCTATTTCAACCAGACGAGGCAAATGCTCGACGGGCTGGACGAGGTGGAGGCGGCAGTGAGCAACGTCACCGTCATGCCGCGCGGAACATTGAAGCTCAGCGCGCCGGTGTGGGCGGCAAATTCGCTGATCGCCCGCGCGCTTGCCGAATATCAGCAGCGCTATCCCGACGTGCGCTTCGACATCGATCTCAGCGGCCGGATCGTCAATCTGGTGGACGAAGGCTTCGATCTCGCTTTGCGTGCAACTGCGCCCGAACGGCTCGATCCGAGCCTTGTTGCACGTCCGTTGATGCAGGTCGCCTTTCATCTCGTGGGGTCTCCTGCCTATCTGTCGCGAACGGGACGTCCTGCCGAGCCTGCCGATCTCAACGGCCACGCATTGTTGGCCTATAGCGGCATGAACACGAACGGCAGTTTGGCGCTTGGAGGACCCGGCGGGCCGGAAACGGTGAACTTCCGGCCCGTCATGCAAAGCGAAAACGAGATCATGTTGCATCTGGCTGCGCTCGAAGACATGGGGCTGGTCTTTCTGCCGATATGGATGACGCAAAATGATATTGCCGACGGCCGTCTGGAAATGGTGCTTCCGAATGCCGCGACATTCAATGCCACTCTTCATGCCGTATATCCCAGCAAGAAATACCTTTCAGCCAAGGTTCGCACCTTCATCGACTTTCTCGCCGACCGAAAAAACCTCTGTTCGGTAGCAGCCGGAGAGCAACCTGCCGGGTAGGGGCATCCGATCGACCGCTGACCAAACCCTACTTGGGATCGCCCCGAGGCTGAACTTCAGATGCGGCTTAAGGCCGAGCCTGCTCAGGCGCGCCTGCTTGCCGGTGCGTAGGCCGCCGGTCTCCGCGGAATTTCGAGAGTGATGGCCAAGCCGCCGCCTGCGGGCAGCGATGCGGAGACGCGCCCGCCGTGATGCTCGACCGCCTGCCGCGTGATTGCAAGGCCGAGGCCATATCCCCCTTCCGGCACGGCGTCGTTGCCGCGGGAAAATGGTTGAAAAATGCGTTCCAGCTCATCTCGCCCGACCGCCGGTCCTTGATCCGTCACGCGGATCTTGAGGAGATCGGCCGTCGTTTCACAGGACACCGAGATGCTTGAATGCGGGGCCGTATATTTAATGGCATTGCGAACGACGTTTTCGAGTGCCCGATAGATCAGCTCACCTTCGACTTCGGCGGCGAACATGCCGCCGACGCTGGGCGTGATCGAGACCTCTCTGGCCTGGGCTTCGAATGCTGCGTCGCCCAGGATCTCGTTCAAAAGCTCGATGACGTCAACGGATTGCGTTTTCAGAGGCAGGCTGGAGCCGGCGGTCAGTCTGGCAAGTGTCAGGATTTCTCCTACTAGCATATCGAGCCGTTCGACCTCCCTGTCCATGCGATCCAGCATGACGTCGAGTTTCGCCGGATTCTGCCGGAGGACACCCACGGCGGCCTGAAGGCGGGATAGGGGCGAACGCAGCTCATGGGACACGTCGTGGAACAGCCGCTGCTGCGCATCTTGAAGCTCATGGAGCCGCGCTGCGCTGGAGTCGAAATCATGCGCAAGCGCAGTGACTTCGTCTTTTCGGCCGGCCATCTTGTTCCCGATGCGGACATCGAAACGGCCGTGGGCAAGTGCGCTCAGGCCGTCGCGAAGGTGCACGACGGGACGAATGAGATATCTAGCGAGAGCCGCCGCGGCGACCGTGCTCGCAACAAAGATCGAAAGCCAGGGCACCAGCAGAGCCAGGTTGTCCAGAACATTGAGAAGGAAACTTGCTTCCGGCGCCACCGAGATCCGGTAGCAAATTCCGTCCTTCAGGACGGATCTCGTTTCTGACGTACTCTCACCTGCGCACACACTTGCATCCGCGGCTTTCGAAAGCGTCAGGCCAAGCGGCACCGTATTCTCGCTTGTGCGGACGAATTGCGCGGCGGCGTCCTCGCCATCCGTCGTGAGCACGTTAGCCGTCAGCTTCAGAATGATCGCCCGCTCCTGGTACTCCCGGTCGCGGCCGGGGGGCGGGATCTGAAAGAGGTTGACGATAACGATGATGACCGTGAGCGTCGTTGCAAGCGTCAGCCAGATCGTCGCGAAAAACTTCCAGAATAGCCGGGGCATGATCAATCCACGAGAAGTTGATAGCCCTGGCCGCGCACGGACTGAATCCAGGATTGTCCGTCCTCCCGCAACCCGAGCTTCTGGCGAACGCTGCTGATATGGACGTCTATGCGGCGGTCGAACGGTGTCAGCGGCTTTCCGAAAGCCCGTTTCGAAATATCCTGCTTCGACACGAGCTGGCCAGCGCCGCGGGCGAGGACTTCGAGGAGGCTGAATTCGGTGCCGGTCAGATCCAAAGCCTCGCCGCGCCACTCGGCGGTTCTGCTGCCCGAATGGATGACGAGCTGGCCTGCTCTTAGCGTATCGGTCGACGCGCCGGTTGCAGCTTGGCCGGCCCGTCGCAGGATCGCCCGTAAGCGTGCCGCAAGCTCACCCGGGGAGCAAGGTTTCGGGACATAGTCGTCGGCGCCGAGGTTCAAGCCCGAAATCCGGTCGATGTCATCGCCTCTCGCCGTCAGCATCAGCACGGGGACCTGGCTCAGCTTCCGGATTCGCTGCAGAACCTCAATCCCGTTCATCCGGGGCATCATGATGTCGAGTACGATGATGTCGACCGTATTGCCGGCGGCAGCGGCAATGGCGGCACGGCCATCCGTCTCTGTTACGACCTCATATCCTTCCTCGGTCAGATATTCCTGAAGAAGCGTCGTCAGCTCGACGTCGTCGTCGATGAGAAGAACCTTGTTCATTCACGTTACCTGTCATTCCTATCAGCGATTCATACCGTACAAATGCAGGGGCAGGGCGAAGTTTTACCCAGCTTAACACTAACTTGACGGCACTTAACGTTCGCCCGGCTACTGATCGACGTGGCGGCATCGGTCGCGCGGCGGGAATAGCCTGCGCCCATGCCGGAACTCGCAAGGAATGCATCGTTGAAAAAGCCATTCATGATATTCGCCGCCGCATTCGTCGCGGCTGCGCTTCTTTTCCCGCTCCGCAATGCCGCGGCGGAACAGGCTGCCGCACCCGCGCTCACGGTCTCTCTGACAACGCCGGCGCAACGGGATTGGCCGGAGACCGTTCCCGCGAGCGGCTGGTTGAAGCCCTGGCAGGAAGCAATCATCGCCTCCGAAACGAGCGGCCTGCGCATCACCGAAGTTCTGGTCGATGTCGGCTCGGTGGTCACGAAAGGGCAGACGCTGGCCCGGCTTTCGCAGGACAGCGTACTGGCAGACCTTCGCAAACAGGAGGCGGCTGTTGTCACCGCCAAGGCGAAACTCGCCAAAGCCACGGCCGATGCGGATCGTGCGCGGCAGCTTCGCTCCTCCGGCGCTCTCTCCGCTGAGAAAATCACCGAATATTTCGCCGATGAGCAGACGGCGACGGCAAGCCTGACATCGGAGGAAGCAGCGCTCGACGGCGAAAAGATCAAGCTAGCGCAGACGACCATCACTGCGGTCGACGATGGCCTCATAACCTCGCGTTCGGCCGACCTCGGCGCCGTCGTCTCCACCGGCACCGAGCTGTTCCGCATGGTGCGCCAGCAGCGTGTCGAATGGCAGGCCGAAGTATCGGCGCGTTATCTGCCGCGCATTTCGGAAGGCCTGAGCGTTGCGGTCAACGGACCGGACGGCCACGCCATTGCCGGCAAAGTGCGGCTTGTCGGACCCTCGGTCAGCACCGATACCAGCCGGGCGATCGTCTATGTCGCGCTGCCGGCCGACGTTCGTCCGCGGGTTGGCCTTTATGTTACTGGCAATATCGACCTGCAGACCACACCGGCGCTCACCGTTCCCGAGACGGCAATCGTGTTCCGGGATGGCATCAGCTATGTCTTCACCGCCGGCGAGGACAAGCGGGTGCGACGGGCCCGCGTAGAAACCGGCCGACGCAACAACGGCGAGGTCGAGATCATCTCCGGCATCGACCGGTCGGCGAAGGTCGTGACGTCGGGTGGCGCCTTTCTGTCCGATAATGACCTTGTGAAGATTGCGGAGGCGAACTGATGAACTTCTCCGCCTTCTCGATCCGCAACCCTGTCCCGGCGATCCTGCTGTTTGTCATGCTTGCCGTCGGCGGGCTGTTGGCCTTCAGGCATCTGCCGGTTCAGAATTTTCCCGATATGGACCTGCCGACCGTCACTGTCACCGCCACACTCGACGGCGCAGCGCCGACACAGCTCGAGACTGAGGTCGCCCGCACCATCGAGGATAGCCTCGCAGCTCTCAGCTATCTCGACCACATCACCACGACGATCACCGACGGCACTGTCTCGATCAAGGTTTCCTTCAAGCTGGAGAAGGACAGCGAAACGGCCCTCAACGAGGTTCGCAACGCCGTCGACAGCGTCAAGGCCGATCTGCCCTCGCAGATGGAGTCTCCGAGTGTCACCAAGGTCACGGTGCAGAGCTCCGCGCTCGTCACCTATGCCATCCGCTCGACCGCTCTCAACGAGACCGAACTTTCCTGGTTTGTCGACAATGATCTGACCAAGGCGCTGCTGTCGGTGCAGGGCGTCGGGCAGGTCAATCGCATCGGCGGGGTCGACCGTGAGGTTCATGTCGATCTCGACCCCAAGACCATGGCATCGGTCGGCGTCACCGCGGCCACCGTGTCGTCGCAGCTAAAGGCCGTGCAGGCCGATACGTCCGGCGGCCTTGGCGAAGTCGGCGGCAACCGCCAGACCTTGCGCACGCTGGGCGCCCTGCCATCGGTCGAAGCACTGAAGGGGCTACGGATCCCCCTGGCCAACGGCCAGCAGGCCCGCCTTGACGACATCGCCTCGGTCAAGGACAGCTTCGCGGATCGTTCCTCGATGGCCTATCTCGACGGCAAGCCGGTGATCGCGGTCGAGATCAAGCGTTCGAACGGCTTTTCGGACAGCGGCGTCGCGTCTGACGTCGGCAAGGCGATCAAGCAATTCGCAGCCGCCCATCCGAATGTGCAGATCGATGAGGCCTACAGCACGATCGGGCCGATTATCGATAATTATGACGGCTCGATGCACATGCTCTTCGAAGGGGCGATCCTGGCGATCGTGGTCGTCTGGCTGTTCCTTCGGGACTGGCGCGCGACGATTCTCTCGGCAGTGGCGCTGCCTCTGTCGGTCATACCGACTTTCCTGGTCATGTATCTCGCCGGCTTCAGCCTGAATATCGTCACGCTGCTTGCGCTGTCGCTGGTGGTCGGCATCCTCGTCGACGACGCCATCGTCGAGATCGAGAACATCGCGCGCCACCTGCAGATGGGCAAACGGCCGATCGATGCGGCGATGGAAGCGGCCAACGAGATCGGGCTTGCCGTCATCGCGACCACCTTCACGCTGGTCGCCGTCTTCCTGCCCACGGCCTTCATGAGCGGCATACCGGGCCTCATCTTCCGCCAGTTCGGCATCACCGCCTCCGTCGCGGTGCTTGCCTCGCTCGTGGTAGCGCGTCTGCTGACGCCTATGATGGCAGCCTATTTCATGAAGGCGCATCCGAAAGAGGAGAAGGATGGGCGCATCATGCGCGCCTATATGACGATCGCCAAGGCGGCTCTGAAGCACCGGAAGACCACGATTGCCGCAACCGCCGTCGTCGTGGCGCTTTCGCTCGCCACCATTCCCTTGCTGAAATCGGGCTTTTTGCCTGCTTCGGACGATGCGCGCACCCAGGTAACGCTCACCATGCAACCCGGCGCCACCATCGAGCAGACGGATGCAATGACCCGCAAGGCTGCGGATATCGTCGGCAAGCTGCGCGACGTCACGCATGTCTTCTCCTCGGTCGGTTCGACCTCCTCCGGCGGCGGGCCGGACAGCAACACGACGAGCGATGTCGGCTCCGCAACGGTCGTCGTCGTGCTGACGCCGATTGATGGGCGCGACCGCAAGCAGTCGGAAATCGAAAACGATATTCGGCAGGTACTTTCCGTCCTCCCCGGAGTGCGTGTGGCGGTCGGTAGCGGTGGCAATGGCACCAAGCTCGATATCACCCTTGCCAGCGATGATGCCAACGCGCTCGACAGCGCCAGCACGGCGCTCGAGGAGCAGCTTCGGACGCTGCAGGGCATCGGCGCGGTGACATCGACGGCGGCGAGGCAAGCGCCAGAAATTCAGATAAGCCCCGACTTCGCCCGCGCCGCGGCACTCGGGGTAACGTCGAATGCCATCGCCAGTGCCGTGCGCGTGGCGACGAATGGAGAATATTCCTCCGATTTGCCGAAGCTCAACCTGCCACAGCGGCAGATCCCGATCGTCGTCCGCTTCTCGCCGGAAACGCGCACCAGTCTAGATGACATCAAGACCATGCGGGTGGCCGGCACCAATGGCAACGTCGATCTCGGATCGATTGCCGATATCCGCATCGGCGGCAGCCCTTCGGAGATCGACCGCATCGACCGGATGCGCAATGTCACGGTCTCGGTCGAACTCAACGGCCGCATTCTGGGCGATGTCAACCGCGAGGCCCAGGCGCTGCCGGCATTGCAGCACCTGCCGCCGGGCGTCACCCTTGTGGAACAGGGCGAATTGCAGCGCAGCTCCGAGCTGTTTCAGAGCTTCGGTCTTGCGATGGCGATCGGCGTGTTTTGCATCTATGCCGTGCTCGTCCTGCTCTTCCATGATTTCCTGCAGCCGCTCACGCTGCTGATGGCCCTGCCGCTCTCGCTCGGCGGCGCGCTGGTGCCACTCGTGCTGACCGGAACCAGTTTCTCGATGGCGGCCGTCATCGGGCTGCTCATGCTGATGGGCGTTGTGACGAAGAACTCCATCCTACTGATCGAATATGCGATCATGTCGCTTCGCCGGGGCATGTCCCGGTTCGATGCACTCGTCGATGCCTGCCACAAGCGGGCGCGGCCGATCGTCATGACCACCATAGCGATGGCCTCCGGCATGCTTCCGGTCGCGCTCAGCCTGACGGGCGGGGATTCCAGCTTCCGGCAGCCGATGGCGATCGTTGTGATCGGCGGCGTTCTGATGTCGACGCTGCTCAGCCTGATCGTCATTCCCGTCATCTTCACCTTCGTCGATGATCTGGAACAGGTGCTCAAGCGGTTTCTGCGGCGGGTGGGGCTCAGCCCTAGTGCCGATGACCAGGCGCCGCAGGCATCCAATGACCGTGAGGCGATCGCTTTCAAGTCTGATCGGAAGCAAGTTCGCGGCCACAGATGATCCCGTTTCGGCAAGTCATTGGTCCGAGCATCGACAATGCCTGCCAATGCTCGTGGCAACCTCTTCGGTCGCGTTCCTCCCCCCGGGAACGAGGCCGCGGGACGTGTACCCCCCGCAGGCGGCGTCCTGCCGCTTGCGCGTCCTGCCGTCCGACGGAGACATCAATGAACTTCCAGGCGATTACGGCCGGGGCTCGCGACCTGCGAGCCAGTCATGAAAGGCCGCAACCTCATACCGGCGCAACGCCTTCGGTGAGGCGGCGACGTAATAGGCCCACTTCACAGGCCAGCGGACTTCCGGAAGGAGATGGACCAGTCTTCCACTATCCAGTTCCTGCGCTACGAGGGCTTTGCGCACAAGGGCGACGCCCCTCGCGGCAACGGCCGCCTGGATCACGGCGGCCGTGGAATTGATCTTCAGCCCGCGGTCGGCCGGCGCCTGATTTGCGCCGGCTTTGGCCAGCCACTCCGCCCATGTGGGAAAGTCGCCGCCCGGATGAGGCGTTCCATCATGAATCAGCGTCTGTTCGGCGATCCAGCCGGACGTTACGTCCTGATCCTGCGGCAGCAGCCGGTTATGGCAAACCGCGATGATCTCCTCGCCCATCAGAAAGGTTGACCTCACGCCTTTCCAGGAGCCGAGGCCGCACCTAATTCCGATATCCGCTTCGCCTTGCGCCAGATCGATCACGCGATCCGAGACGTCGAGGCGGACATCGATGGTCGGGTAGTTCGTCGAAAACTCGTCGAGCCGGGCAAGAAGCCAGTTGGCGACCAAAGCCTGAGACGCCGTCACGACAACGACCGAACGGGCCTTTCGGCCTCTGAGCTTCTTCGGCCCAGCCTCCAGAAGATCAAGTCCTTGAGCGATATCCCCGAGTGCATCCTGCGCCTCGTCTATCGGCGTCAGGCGCTCCGTGCCCGACCGGCTTCGGCGGAACAGAGGATAGCCGACCCAGTCTTCCAGCGAGCGCACGAGCTGGCCGACCGCAGGGGGTGTGACGTCCAGCTCCGTTGCCGCGCCGACGAAACTGCCGTGTCGTGCCGCGGCTTCAAGAGCCTGAAGAGATTTTAGTCTCGCAAGGTTTCTCATGATGTCCGCTTCCGCGCTTCATCGAGCGACAGAGATTTTCTTTCTATCCGGTATGGCTCGTTTGCCTCGTCAAGACAATGCTGAAGGTCGCATATATCGGCCAGCAACAGGAGTGGCACTCATGCTTCATGGAAAAACGGCGCTCGTTACGGGCGGTTCGAGCGGAATTGGTCTGGCGGCGGCCAAGGCGCTGCGTGACAATGGCGCGCGCGTTGCTGTCGCCGGCCGGTCGTCGGAAAAACTTCATCGCGCAATCGCCGAACTCGGCGGTGAGGCTCTTGCGATCCAGGCCGACGTCTCCTCGCTCGACGATCTAAGCCGGATGAGAGGGACGCTGCAGGAGGCGTTCGGATCGCTGGATATCCTGTTCGCCAATGCGGGCATTGCGCTCGCTACGCCGCTCGCGACGGCCGACGAGGAAACGTATCATAGGATCATGGATGCAAATGTGAAAAGTGTCTTCTTTACCGTGCAGGCAGTGCTTCCGCTCATGCGCGACGGCGGCTCCATCGTCCTCAATACCTCCTGGCTGAACCAGGTTGGTATGCCTGGACGTGCGATCCTCTCCGCTTCGAAGGCGGCCGTTCGTTCCTTCGCACGGACAATGTCGGCCGAACTGATCGACCGCAAGATCCGGGTGAACGCCGTCAGTCCCGGCTCGATCGAAACGCCGATCCACCGCGGAAAGAACCAGAGCGAGGAAGAGTTCCGCGCTTATGCCGACCGGGTCGGCGCGCAGGTGCCGATCGGGCGCATGGGCAGGCCGGAGGAAATCGCGTGCGCCGTCCTCTTCCTGGCCAGTGACGCGTCGAGTTACATGCTCGGCACTGAAATCGTTGTCGACGGCGGCAGATCGGAGCTTTGAACATGTTACTCAATGACGACCTCTCAGGGCGCGCTATCGTCCATGCTGCCCGGCTCGAATGGCTGCCAAGCCCCGTGGCAGGCGTGGACCGGCGGATGCTATTTCGGATCGGTGGCGAGAAGGCCCGCGCCACTTCCATCGTGCGCTACGCTGCCGGCAGCCGTTTTTCGCATCACGAGCACCCGGGCGGCGAAGAATTTCTTGTTCTGGACGGCGTATTCCAGGACGAGAGCGGCAACTTCCCGGCCGGCACCTATGTTCGAAATCCCCCAGGAACCGGGCATGCACCCGGAAGCGAGGAGGGGTGTGTGATCCTTGTGAAGCTCTGGCAGTTCAAGCAAAACGATCGCGAAGGGATTGTCCGGCTGCCCGGTGAAGGTGGGGCAGCCGAGCTTCGCAACGGGGTCATATCTTCGAGGATTCTTTTCGAGGGCGCGGGCGAGCATGTGATGCTTGAGGACTGGCAGGCAAACGCCGATATCGAGCTGGCCAATCCGCAGGGGCTCGAGCTATTGGTGATCGACGGCTCCTTGACCGAAGCGGGTGATGCGCTCGAGCGCTGGTCTTGGCTGCGCCTCCCTCCGGGGCAACGATTTCGTGCTCGCGTCGGACAAGACGGTGTGCGGGTCTGGTATCAGTTGGCTCCTCTCCTTCATGATGACGTATGCGTCTTTGACGGTTCCGAAGCGCACAAGGACAAGTGAAATGAAAGCTTGCAGAATAGCCATCGTGGGAGCGGGCCTCGCCGGATTGTATGTAGCACGCGCGCTTCATGCTTCTGGCGCCGACGTGGCAGTTGTAGAAGCCAGAAACCGGCTGGGCGAACGTATTCTGACGGCCGATGAATCCGGCACGCCGACGGATGACGGGTTCGACCTAGGTCCTTCATGGTACTGGCCGCAGATGCAGCCGCCTATGGAGACGCTCGTCGGCGAACTTGGCCTGCAGTCCTTCCCGCAGAACGGCGAGGGAGACGTGGTGTTCGAACGGATGTCTCGGGAAAAGCCACAGCGCTATATGGCCGCAATGCAGGAACAGTCGTCGATGAGGCTCTCCGGCGGTGCTGCGGCGGCGGTGCGCGCCCTGGCTCGGGACATACCGGCCGACAGAATCCTTCTCGATGCAAAGGTGACGGCGATGGCCTTATCCGATGCCGGGATTGAGCTCACGCTGGAAAGAAGCGATGGCCAAGTCGATCGCCTCCGGTCCGAGCAGGTTGTTGCCGCACTCCCGCCGCGGCTGCTGGAAGCGACCGTAACTTTCAGCCCCGAACAAGAGCAGGCGACCGCTGCCCGGTGGCGCAATACTCCGACGTGGATGGCTCCGCATGCGAAGTTTTTCGCCATATATGATGAGCCGTTCTGGCGAGCCGCTGGACTTTCTGGCACCGCTCAGAGCATGGTGGGGCCGCTGATGGAAATCCATGATGCGACGACCGCCTCGGGCAAGGCGGCCCTCTTCGGCTTTCTCGGTGTCGGTGCGGATCAGCGCGCTGCGCTCGGCGAGGAAATGTTGAAACAAGCTTGCATTGCACAGCTTGCCAAGCTTTTCGGCTCCGATGCGCTCAAACCGCGGGCGGTTCTGTTCAAGGACTGGGCAGCCGATCCGCTGACAGCCACTGCCGCAGATCGTGTAAGTGGCGGGCATCCCATGTCGGGGCATTCTCCATGGGTATCCGGCGCGTGGAAAGGCCGCCTATGGCTGGCCGGAAGCGAAATTAGCCCTGCCGAACCCGGTTATCTCGCCGGTGCGGTCATCGCGGCCGGTCGAGCGGTCGCCGACATCCTGTCCAATACGGATCCCCAATGAACTTGATATATCAAGCCCCGGCAGACCCGGGAATCGCAAGGCGCAACTCCTGGGTCTTGACCGTGGCGCAGGCCTTCGGCGGAGCCAATGCTCCGATCGTCATCTCTCTTGGTGGCCTGGTGGGACAGCATCTGTCACCTGATCCGGAGCTTATTACTCTGCCCGTCAGCCTGCTGAGCCTGGGCCTTGCGCTCGGCACGCTGCCTGCGGCCTACGTCATGCGCCATTTCGGCCGACGCACCGGCTATCTGTTGGGCTCGACGATCGGCATGATTTCGGGCCTCATCGCGGCGATGGGGATCGTTCTCTCCAGCTTCCTGATCTTCTGCCTTGGCACCTGCCTCGCCGGCTTCTACTCCTCCTACGTTCAGAGCTATCGGTTCGCTGCGACCGACAACACGACCGGAGCGCAGAGCCAGAAAGCGATCGCGCGAGTCATGATCGGCGGTTTGATCGCCGCAATCATCGGTCCGCAGCTTGTCATCTGGACACGTGATGCACTTCCCGGCACGCCGTTCGCTGGAAGCTTTGTGAGCCAGGCTGTCTTGGCCGCGCTGGCATTCCCGGTCCTTTCGCTCCTTCGCACATCGTCGCCGCACAAGATTCAAGGGCCGCAAGGTGTCGCGGAGCGGCCGCTACTTCAGATTTTGACATCGCCGCGCTATCTCCTCGCCATCGCAACGGGTGTCGTGTCATATGGCCTGATGACGTTCGTCATGACTGCGTCGCCGATCGCAATGGTCGGGCATGGTCACTCTATCGACCAGGCCGCGTTGGGAATTCAATGGCACATCCTTGCTATGTATGCCCCGAGTTTCGTCACCGGACGCCTGATGGTGCGCTTCGGCAAGGAGCGGGTTGCGGCGGTCGGTCTCCTTCTCATCGGTAGCTCGGCCGCGGTCGCGCTCTCCGGCTTCGACATTGCCCATTTTTGGATTGCGCTCGTTCTGCTCGGGATCGGCTGGAACTTCGGCTTCATCGGCGCGACTGCCATGGTGGCCGACTCCCACACGCCTGCGGAGCGCAGCAAGGTTCAGGGCGCAAACGACTTCCTCGTCTTCGGGACGGTCGCCTGCGCGTCGTTCTCGGCCGGTTCGCTTCTCCACAGCTCAGGTTGGGAAACGATCAACTGGATCGTGCTTCCGGCCGTGGCTCTGGTTCTGGTTCCACTGGTCTGGCGTGCGGCTCGCCCGATCCATGGATAGAGGCGAGGTCGAATATTCAGATAAAACGCTTAGAGCTCGCCGCGCTTCGCCAGCAGACGAATGCGGTCTGCCGTGCGGCAGGCAATGGCCTGGATTGTAAGGGAAGGATTGACGCCGCCCACTGTTGGAAAGACCGAACCATCGCAAATCCAAAGATTGTCGATGTCCCAGCAGCGGCAATCGGCGTCAACGACACTGGCCCGAGGATCGTCTCCCATGCGTGCGGTGCCATGCAGATGGCAGGTGTCGTCGAGTTCCTCCCAAATGTCGTGCGCGTCGGCTGCATACAAGGCTGCGCCCATGAAATTCAGCGCATGGCGGATCAATCGCTTGTCGTTATCGCAATAGGAATAGGTTACGCGCGGGATCGGCAGGCCATATTGGTCCCGTGCGTCGGTCAACGTGACCTGATTCCTCTCTTGCGGAAGGCATTCGCCCACTATCTTCAGGCCGACCTGATGGTTGTATTTCTCCATTTCGTCGGTCAGCGCCTGACCCCAGAGCCCTCTCTTTGCCGCGAGGGTGTTCGCCCAGACGATCGGAAGCGGTCCCTGGCTCATGTAACAGTAGCCGCCGAAGAAGTCCTTTCCTTCATCCGTGTAGTTCCAGTGTTCGGTTATGGCGAGCGACGGCGGGCCCTTATACGAGCGGATTTCCTGTTCTTTCGTGCCCCATACGGCCTGATTGGACTGGACCATCAAGTTCTTTCCCACCAGGCCGGAGCTGTTTGCCAGCCCATGGGGGTATTTCGAGCTCTTGGAGTTCAACAACAGGCGCGGGGTTTCGATGGCGTAACCTGCAACGACCACATTGCGAGCCTTTTGAAAGCGCCAGTTTCCGTTGCGGTGATAATGCACGCCTGTTACCCGGCCTTCCTGGTCGTGTTCGATCCTTCCGACCATCGCAAGATCGCGGATCTCCGCTCCGGCCGTAAGTGCTCTTGGAATCCAGGTGACGAGAGCACTGCGCTTGGCATTGGTCGAACAACCGATCACACACATTCCGCGATAGACGCAGGGAGGCGCAGGTCCCCGCGGGGCAGACAAGGTAGCTATTGGAGTGGGCGTCCATTTGATGCCCATGGCGTCAGCGCCTTGAGCCAGGACGAGAGCGGCAGCATTCAATTCATGGGGTCGGTAGGGATAGCGTGGCCGGCTCGGCCCCCAGGGATAATGAACGGGGCCGGATATGCCGAGCGCCAGCTCAACTTCGCGGTAGTAGGACCACATTTCCCGCCAGTCGAGCGGCCAATCGGCTCCGTAGCCGAGCAGCGTTTTCGACTTGAACCATTCGGGACGAAAGCGCAGCGAGACCATCGCGAAGTGCACCGTCGATCCGCCGACTGATTTGCCGGAATTGTTGGCGCCGAGTTGCAGCGGATTTTCGCCATCGACCAGCCGTTCGTCCATCCAATACAGCTTGGACTGGTGGGTCTCGTCGGACGCGAAATCCTCAAGCGGCCGAAAGTAGGGACCGGCGTCGAACCCAATGACGGAGAAACCATATTCCGCCAGCTTACATGCCAAGGTGCCCCCGCCAGCGCCCGTGCCGACTATGGCGAAATCGACGGGCTCGTCATCGCTATATTCGCGCATCGGCACCCACCCGCCGTGCCGGAAGACGTCCGGTGCCCGGCCTCCGATCGCCCGCGGCGTTTGCATCGGGTCATCGTATTCGGGCATTTTCGCGCCTTGCCTGAAGTTCCTGTCCGGGCTTTGCTTCCGAAGCCTCCCAAGGATCATGGCGGTCAAAGCCAAGCCGCACATATCCTCGTGGACTGGCCGGCCCCCCGAAACCGATCTCATTCCAGGCCGCCGGAAACGCGTAATAGGCCGAAACGATGTCGTGCAATAGGCGCTTGGAAAAGAAGGCATCAGCGGGAACGCCTGACCAAAGCGGCGACCGGACGAATCCGTGGGATATATTGCTCAGCAAGGCATCTTTTTCAGGATCGGAGATATCCGCAAATGGCTGCGTCGAGAGACGTTTTGCTTCATCTTCGATCGCCGCCAGTCCCTGCTTCCAGGCAATTGCCAGCGGCGGCAGCTTGGTGTCCCTGTATCCTTCGGAGGCTCCTTCGGTAAGCTTGCTGTCGATCATGGCGGCAATCGGCACGGGAATTTCGCGACGGGCATTCTGAGGAATGATGCGGTCGCAGATGGCGGCCAAGGTTCTCCACTCGATCGCGTTGAGATGCTTGGGCGTGGCCGGATCGATGGCCATTCGCTCTTCGACGACCGCGCGTGTCTTGTCGTTCCAGGACACACCGTCTCGCTTGCGCATCACGTCATATCCGGGGTAGCGATCCTTCACGATTCCTCTCCATGTCCAGTAGTGACAGGGCGGCAAGCCCGGCAATGGCAAGTCCGGTGAAGCTCGGAGGCGCAGGGATCGGCGGCCCATTCAAAATATTCTGGGACCAGTTGCGCCATCCGCCCATGTTGCGGGAAACGCCGTAGACGTGGAATCCGGCTCCAGCCAAACCCAGTGCCGCAGTGATCTTCAGAGCGATGCGCGCCAAATGCGATGCGCTCCGGCCCGTCGCAAAAAGACAGCGGCTGAGCAGGATTGCCGCTGTGGGCGGGATGGTGACAGGCAGATACATTGCCCGGTTTTGGAACGCGCCTCGAAAGTGCAACAGTGCAGCTTCGCAAACGGTCCCGAGCAGTCCAATGAAAGCGGCGGCGGTCAATATTTTACCTGCGGGCAAACCAATGATCCTTGGCAATTTGCCCGAGGGTGTGTCGCGGACCTTTTCGGCAGCCCTGCCGAAGCCGCCGGACAATAGAAGCGCTGCGGGGGCTCCGATAGGAGCCGAATAGAAAAGGTTGAGCCATGACAGGCCGCCGGGACGTTTGAGAATATTATAGGCGTGAAAGCCGAGACCGGCTAAGCCGGTGACACCAGCCACTCCATAGATTATGCCACGCGCGCGGTGGCGCTTCGGTTGGCGGTCGGCAATGCCGGCTATGCTGGCAAGGAGCGCCAGGGAAGAAACAGCAAGAGGCGCATACATAACCTTATTTTGAAAGCTGCCGCGATAGTGCTCCACGGCACTGTCCGTCAACACCGCCAATGCCAAAATTGCGGCCGCACCGTTGAGCTGTCGACCCGCAACGAGTGCAAGATCTTTGCTACGAGCCGGTGCCTTCCGCACGTGTTGCAATGCTCTCGGCCGCGCCACAGCTTCCGCAAGGCCGGCCAGCACCGGCGGGAATTCGGCGGGCCGACTTGGCGCATCCAAAGATTGAACGAGTTGTCTCATCGGTGATCTCTCGTCAGATCCTGAATTTTTCGGCGTCCTGACGCTTGAATTCGAGGCCATTTCCCGGTCGTGACGGATCCGGCGCGATCGTCCCTTCCGAGATTACAGGGGCGCTCTCGAAAAGCATCTGTTCGATACGGACATGATCGTGAAACCATTCCAGATGCCGCAAGCGAGCCGCGCAAGTGGCGACATGGAGATGAACCGACGGGGCACAATGACCGGATAAATCGGTGTGAAAAGCCTCACATAACGCGCTGATTTTCAAAAAGCCGCTGATCCCCCCGCATCGGGTGACATCCGCCTGCAACACATCGACCGCTTTCGCTTCGATGAGACGGCGAGCGTCATCGAGCGTGTAGATATATTCGCCGGCGGCAACTTCCATCGATGCCGGGGTTCGATGGCGGACAAAATTCAAACCTGCTTCGTCGTCGGAACTCACGGGCTCCTCGAACCAGCGCACTCCAGCGCCCTTGATGACCGACGCGAAGCGCACTGCCGCCTGGGGCGTAAAGGCACCGTTCGCATCGATGAAAAGCTCGGCTTCGCCGATAGCATCCCTTGCGACAGTAATGCGTTGGGGATCTCGTTTGTGGTCTGCGCCGATCTTCATTTTTACGGCGCGGCAGCCATTTTCAGCGATCCAGGCGGAAAGTTGATCTCGTAGGCGCTCATCCGAATATGTCGTGAAGCCACCGCTCCCGTAGACGGGAATTAATTTGCGGACAGCACCCAAAAGCATAAAAAGCGGGAGATCCAAACAGCGCGCCTTCAGATCCCATAATGCGGTATCGATGGCCGAGATCGCGCAGGCGGCAATACCAGATCGCCCGGAATTGCGAATCTTGATCGCCAGACGTTCGAGAATCGAGGGAATGTCAAAACATTCCGACCCCATCACCGTGTCTTTCAGCGTCGCGATTAGATCGATGACTGCAGTGTCTGCGTAGGTATATCCGATACCGCGTTGGCTGCCGGCCCAAATCTCGACCACGACCATTGTCGTCGAATCCCACTCGAAGGTGCCGTCTCCCTCCGGGAAATCGGTGGGGATTTTATAAGCGGCGCATTCGAGGCGATCGATCAATGGTGAAACAGACGTCACTTGTCTTCTCCGCCGGGCAGAAGAGCACGAAGGAGCTGTTTCGCGGTCCCTTTGATAATGCCGGCCTCGTGCGGATCGCCCTTCATCAAAGCTTCGGTGATGTGCTGCATCTGTTCGAAAGTAATGTGAGGCGGCAGCGGCGGCACTTCCGGATCGGTCTTTACCTCGAGAAGGACCGGACGCTCGGCGGCCAAGGCTTCGTCCCATGCAGGACCGACGTTGTCGGCGCGATCGACATATATTCCTTTCAAGCCGATGAGCTCAGCGAAACGGTGATAAGGAACGTTCGGAATCTTCTGCGACGCGTCGAACTTCGGATCGCCTTCCATGACGCGCTGCTCCCAGGTCACCTGATTGAGGTCTTCATTGTTGAAGACACAGATGATGAAACGCGGATCCGTCCAGTTCTGCCAGTATTTTGCCGCCGTGATCAATTCGGCCATGTTGTTCATCTGCATGGCGCCGTCCCCGACCAGACCAATGACCGGGCGATCAGGATGGGCAAATTTGGCGGCGATCGCATAGGGTACAGCCGCCCCCATCGATGCCAGCCCGCCCGACAGGGACGCCATCATGCCGCGCTTCATCTTGAGATCGCGCGCGTACCAGTTGGCGCAGGAGCCTGAGTCGCTGGTGAGAATGACCCGCTCGGGAAGGCGGGGGGAGAGTTCCCAGGTGACGCGTTGCGGATTGACGGGATTTGCGTCGACAAGCGCGCGCTCTTTCAGCGTGTCCCACCACTCCGCGATATTCTTTTTGATTTGCTTGCGCCACGCATCGTCTTTTTGATTGAGGAGCGGCAAAAGAGCTTTGAGGGTCTCGGCGGCATCGCCGACAAGGTTGACGTCCATCGGATAACGCAGTGACAGCATGCTCGGGGCGATATCGATCTGAACGGCTTTCGCCTGCCCTTCTTCGGGCAGAAATTCGGAGTAGGGGAAGCCTGATCCGATCATTAGGAGCGTGTCGCAATCCCGCATCAGGTCCCAGGAAGGCTTTGTGCCAAGCAAGCCGATCGACCCGGTGACCCAGGGAAGATCGTCCGGCAAGACAGCCTTTCCGAGAAGCGCCTTGGCGGCGCCGGCCCCGAGGCGGTCTGCGACCTTGATTACCTCATCGGTGGCCTTCAGTGCGCCGGCGCCGACAAGCATCGCAACCTTTTTCCCACGGTTGAGAATATTCGCCGCAGCCTTGAGATCTTCGATGTGTGCGACGACGCGCGGCGGACTGAAACCGATCCCCGAATGTATCGTTCCATGCTTCCGAGGCGGCTCCTCGTAGGGCATTTCCTGAAGGTCGCTGGGCAGGATGATAGCCGTGACGGTTCTGTTGGCTAAAGCGATCCTTATTGCGCGGTCAACGAGATGCCGCACCTGTCCGGGCATCGCGGCTTGATGAACGAAATCGCCCGCGACGTCCTTGAACAGGGCGGCAAGGTCGACTTCCTGCTGATAGTGACCGCCGATGGCGCGGCGGGCTTGCTGTCCGACGATCGCCAGAACCGGTTGGTGATCCAGTCTGGCATCATAAAGCCCCGTCACCAGATGAGATGCGCCAGGGCCGGAGGTGGCGATACAGACGCCGAGCTCACCGGAAAACTTGGCATAGGCGGACGCCATGAATGCGGCCATTTCCTCGTGCCGGGCTTGCACGAACGAAATCTTGTCTTTTGCGCGGTTCAGTGCCCCGAACATGCCGTTGATGCCATCGCCGGGATAGCCGAACATTCGACGCACGCCCCATTCCAGCAGGCGCCCTACTATGAAATCGCCAACCGTCATCGCCATGTTTCGGCTCCCTGGAAAATTCGAATGTGCGTCGAACGGTCCGAAGTTGAGAATGTTCCTGTTCGAAGACAAAAGGTCGCAGAGCCGCAACTTGTTCGTCGAGACGCCAAACTCTCTATTGCAGTTCCCGGTTTCGACGCGAGGCAAGCACGCCAAGTCCTGCCGCCAAAACACCGGCAATCAGCCAGTTGCGTTTCATTGTCAGGAGCAGTTGCAGGCTGAAGCGTCGAGCCTCGGCGTCGAAGCGACCATGTGCACCGTGATCGCCGGGCACCGGTTGCCACAGGTTATCCTGGCGGTCGTAGGCTATTCGCTCCACATCCTGCTGACCCTTGAACCCTGTCCGGCCGAGGTAATGATCGAGAAGCGGCGAGGCCAGACGATCTCCCCAGATGGCTTCGAGGGTCGGCAGGCCGACCATGATCTGCTTACGCTTATGAAAGGCTGCGAAATGGATTGCCTCGGCGGCGACCTCCGGCTGGTAGGGAGGACTTGCGGGCTTTGGCTTCATGGGCAGATTGGTCTTGATCCAATCGAATTGGGGCGTGTTGATGCCCGGCAGTTGCACCATCGAAATATGGACGCGGCTTCGAGCGTGAAACAGTTCTGCCCTCAAGGCATCCTGAAAACCCTGGATCGCATGTTTGGCGCCGCAATAGGCCGACTGTAGGGGAATGCCTCTATAGGCAAGCGCCGAGCCGGTGAGCACGATCGAACCGCGGTTGCGCGGCAGCATGCGCTTCAGCGCAGCGCGGGTACCGTTGACCTGGCCATGGTAGGTGACATCCGTTACGCGCCGATAATCTTCCGGCGCGATGTCGACGAAGCGAGAAAGAATGCCGGCGAAGGCTACATTGATCCAAATGTCGATCGGTCCAAGGGCATCTTCGGTGGCTTCGGCCGCGTGTTCCATGGCGCTCGCATCCGCGACGTCGCAGGGCAACACGAGAGCGGTCCCACCAGCGTCTTCCACCTCGCGGGCGGTGGCATCGAGGCCGTCGCGACCACGTGCGATCAACGCTATCTTCGCTCCATCGCCGGAAAACCGCCGCACGACAGCGCGTCCGACGCCGGCGGAAGCACCGGTGATGACGACGACAGGATGATTGTTGCGGGTAGACATTGTTGAATAATGGTTTGGGCGATCAAGAGTTCCCCGTGCGCGGCCTCGAAATGGGGCGAGCCGAATTCGAGCGGTAATTCCCTTAATTTATATCACAACATGATATATAATAAGTTTCGGAGGCAAGTCTGCCAAGACCATCGTCAGACGAATTGCCTATGGCTCCGGCGTTCTAAGGCGGAGCGTATCGGTCCTAGTGGGATCGGGCTCATGGTTCTCTATGCAATCGGGTGGCTGAAATGCTGCAGTTCAAAATGACCAGTCTAAGTTCGAGGCGAGGTGAGCCCAATAACGGCAAGCCGGAAGGCATGCTGCTGAAATCGCATACTCCATTGGCGGCATCGATTTTCACAAAGAAGGATCTGAAAGCTATAAGATCTGCTGGAGGAACTTTAGGACTGATCATCATTCCCCTTCTCATCGTGCTTTGCTCGATTGTCGCTGGTTTTGCCGTCGCAATGCACATAAGCGGGCAGCCCGGCTATTCGGCGAGAGTGAACATGTCGTCATCGATAATGTCGGAGTAATCGATCAGAGCGCCAGGAACTTGGCGGCTGTCGGGCTTCTCAGGCGACCTGATTGAGAAGCCACTCCTGAAACTTTTTTGTCGTCAACGACTGTTGTTTCATTTCGGGTGTGACGATGTAGTAATTGTTGGTGGTGGCTATTGGCTTGTCCCACGCAATTTGAAGGCGCCCCGAGGCGATCTCCTCTTCGATAAGATATTTTGGAAGCAGCGCAAAACCGAGCCCGAGTATCGCGGCCTCGATGATCATGCTGAACTGATCGAACCGGCTTCCATGATACGGACTGAACCCCTCACAGCCGTTCAACTGGAACCACTCGGCCCACAGTCTCGGCCTCGTCGCCAAATGAAGAAGCGGGCCCTGTTCCAAATCCTGTGCTTGGGTGACGGGGAACGAGTTCAACAGGGACGAACTGGCAACGGGCAAGATGAGCTCACTGCAAAGGTAAGTACAGGTTGCGTGCGCCCAAACCGGTTGCCCGTAATGAATAGCAAGATCGAAGTCTTCCAGCGTCAGATCGAACGGCTCCGAGCGCGAGGCGATATTCAAAACCGTGTTTGGATTGTCTTTCAGAAAATCGGGAAGACGCCGAAGCAGCCAGCGGTTTCCAAATGTCGGAAGCGTGGCGATGGACAAGACATTCTTGCCATCCGAAGAAGCCATTGCCCGCAACACCATTTCTTCGGTGCGTGCCAAAAGCCGTCTTACTTCCGGCAGCATTGCCTTGCCGGCCGAGGACAGAACCACGCGTTTTCTGATCCTCTCGAATAGATTCACATGCAGTTGGTTCTCAAGCGTCCGTATCTGACGACTGACTGCGCTTTGAGTGAGGTTCAGCTCCAGCGCCGCTTGTGTGAAGCTTCCATGGCGCGCTGCGCACTCGAATGCCTGGAGGACGGCTAGGTCGGGGATGATGGAACGGCTTAGATTCATTCCTTACTCGCATCAACTAGGTCAAATTCATCGCAAGATTGGGGTTAGCTTTCGTCATATCATGAAAATCAAGAATGAATAATCCTTCTGTTAAGGTGCGACGCGATGACAAACGCAAGCTTCGTTAAGGCCGATACGATCCGTTCGGATTTTTCTGCTGCCATGTCCGCTATGTATCGTAACGAAGTGCCGGCCTATGGCACCCTGATGTCGCTCGTGGCCCGGGTGAACGATGAAGCCTTGGCCGCCGATCCGCTGTTGAAGACGCGCCTGGAAGCAACGGATTCTCTCAGCCGCATTTCTGAAGAGCGCCATGGCGCCATCCGTCTCGGCACGCCGCAAGAGCTCGCGATGATGCGCCGTGTTTTTGCTGTCATGGGCATGCATCCGGTCGGCTATTACGACTTGTCGACGGCCGGCGTTCCTGTCCACTCCACCGCTTTTCGGCCGGTCGGCGAGGAAAGCTTGAAGCGCAATCCGTTCCGTGTCTTCACGTCATTGCTCCGCCTCGATCTGATCGCTGACGAGGCGCTGCGCAAAGAGGCGGCCGAAGTGCTCTCAACGCGCAAGATCTTTACCGACGAAGCGGTGCGGCTGGTTGATAAGGCGGAGCGGGATGGCGGTCTCGATGCATCCGATGCGGCACAGTTTGTGCGGGAAGTGCTGGAGACCTTCCGCTGGCATGATCGCGCCATCGTCAGCGCCGGCATGTACAGGCGCCTGCATGATGCCCATCGGCTGATCGCCGACGTCGTCTCCTTCAAGGGGCCGCATATCAACCATCTGACGCCGCGTACGCTCGATATCGACAAGGTTCAGGCGTTGATGCCGGACGAAGGAATAGCGCCGAAAGCGATCGTTGAGGGGCCGCCGACCCGCAAGTGCCCGATCCTGCTGCGCCAGACCTCTTTCAAGGCGCTGGAAGAAGCCGTTTCATTCGCCGGCGAGCAGGGCACCTGGCAAGCTGGCTCGCACACGGCCCGTTTCGGCGAGATCGAGCAGCGCGGCATAGCGTTGACGCCGAAGGGCCGGGCGCTCTACGACAAGCTCTTGAACGACTCCCGCGCCCGGGTCCGCCCCGCCGCTGATGGTTCCAACGCTGGCGAATACGAAGCAGCACTTACCGACGTCTTCCATGCATTTCCCGATGATTGGAATGGTATTCGCAAGGCTGGGCTCGGCTATTTCAGCTACTCGCTGACGGAAAAGGGAAAGGCTGTCTCGAATCGAAGGGCCGACCTCGAAACGGCAATCGAGGACGGCGTCATTCAGTTCGATCCTATCGTTTACGAGGATTTCCTGCCGGTCAGCGCTGCCGGCATCTTCCAGTCGAATCTCGGCGATGACGCGGCGCAGGAATTCATTGCAAGCCCCAATCAGGTGATGTTCGAACGCGATCTCGGCGCCTCGGTTCTCGACGAATTCGCGCATTATGCAGGCATCGAGCGGGCCTCCCTGACAATGTCCATGGCTGTCCTCAACACGGCTGCCGCCGCAGAATGACGGGCGAATAATGATCGAGGCACGCCACATCGAAGCACTCAAGAGCCTGCTCGGCGAAAAGGGTCTGCTCACTGAGGCAGCCGATCTTACGGCTTACGAGACCGGTGCGCGCTACGATCGCGGAAAAGCGGCATTCGTCGCACGTCCCAGCTCCACGAAAGAGGTTTCCGCGGCTGTTGCCTATTGCGTTGGAAACGACATCGCCCTCGTGCCGCAGTCGGGCAATACCGGGCTCGTCTCTGGTTCGACGCCCGACGACAGTGGTCGCCAAGGCGTCCTCAGCCTTGATCGCCTGACCGGCATTTGCGAACTCGATCGGGTCAACCGCACCGTGAAAGTCGGTGCTGGTCTTCGTCTTTCCGACCTCAATGGGAAGCTGCAGGAGAGCGGCCTCTTTTTCCCGATCGATCTTGGGGCAGACCCGCTCCTCGGAGGCATGATCGCGACGAACACCGGCGGCTCGCGATTTCTGCGCTACGGCGACGTTCGTCGCAACACGCTCGGCCTGACGGTCGTGCTTGCGGATGAGGCCGGCACGGTCCTCGACCTTTCGTCGAGCCTGCGCAAAAACAATACGGGCGTCGACTGGAAGCAGCTTTTCATCGGGACATCAGGCGCTTTCGGCGTGATCACCGAATGCGTGCTGAACCTCGAACCGGCACCGCGGCAGACAGCGACGGCTTTGCTCGTGCCCTCCTCCGGCGAGCAGGTTCCAACCCTTCTCGTTGCGATGGAGGAAGCGCTCGGCAGCTATCTTTCCGCCTTCGAAGGCATGTCGGGAAATGCGATCCGCGCAGCACTCGATCATGTGCCGTCGCTGCGCAATCCGTTTCAGGGCGGCATCGTGCCGGAATTCGTAATCCTAGCCGAGATTTCCCGCTCCAACCCGCCGCGCGACGGTGAGCAGCCGCTCGACGGCGTGCTGGAAGAGGTGCTAGCTGCCCTGTGGGAGCGTGAAGATGCCCCGCTTGCCGATGCTCTCGTCGGCCCGCCACATGAGATCTGGTCTTTGCGTCATGCCCTATCGGAAGGCGTGAAGCATATGGGACGGTTGATCGCCTTCGATCTATCGTTCCGCCGCGGTGACATCATGCGTTTTCTCGCCCACATGCGGGCCGAAATGCCCGAGTCTTTTCCGGGGATAACGATCTGCGACTTCGGCCATATCGGCGACGGCGGTGTACACTTCAATCTCGTCGTGGACAAAAACGACCTGAGGCTTGCCGACGCCGGCTTCGAGATGGCGTTGCGGGAATGGGTTTTTGCCGTTGGGGTCGAAGAGTTCGGCGGCAGCTTCAGCGCCGAACATGCGATCGGCCGCAAGAACCAGGCTTTCTATGACAAATACACCCCGGCCGAGATTCGCCTGTTGGCATCCGGGCTGAAAGCAATCACCTCACCTGGCGCGCTCGGCGCAATGACCTTCTGAAATTTGCCATGTCCGCGGCATTCCAAGACAATAAGAGTGGAGACAGATCATGACCATCGACGTGAAAACGGAAACCGCAGCCCTTCTCGACAAGCTGGGTGTTGATCGCGCCGCCTGGAGCACCGGCGACATGGTGTCCCATAGCCCGGTCACGGGCGAAGAGATTGCCAGGGTGAAGACCGTCTCCGCTGCCGAGGCCGGCAAGGCGATCGAAGCGGCGCACGAGGCCTTCAAGGCATGGCGTCTCGTGCCCGCGCCGAAGCGCGGCGAACTCGTCCGCCTCCTCGGCGAAGAATTGCGTGCCGCTAAGGCTGATCTCGGCCGCCTCGTCTCGATCGAAGCCGGCAAGATCATCTCGGAAGGTCTGGGCGAGGTCCAGGAAATGATCGACATCTGCGATTTCGCGGTCGGTCTATCCCGCCAACTCTACGGCCTGACGATCGCGACCGAGCGCCCCGGCCACCGGATGATGGAAACCTGGCATCCGCTTGGTGTCGTCGGCATCATATCGGCCTTCAATTTCCCGGTCGCTGTCTGGTCATGGAACGCCGCGCTTGCGCTCGTCTGCGGCAACCCGGTCGTATGGAAGCCTTCGGAAAAGACGCCGCTGACGGCACTCGCCTGCCAGGCGGTCCTCGATCGCGCGCTTGCCCGTTTCAGCGACGCGCCGAAGAAGCTGAGCCAGCTCCTGATCGGTGATCGCGCCATCGGCGAAGTGCTGGTCGATCACAAGAAGGTCGCGCTTGTTTCGGCAACCGGCTCCACGCGCATGGGCAGGGAAGTCGGCCCGCGTCTCGCCAAGCGTTTCGCCCGCTCGATCCTCGAGCTCGGCGGCAACAATGCCGGCATCGTCTGCCCCTCTGCCGACCTTGACATGGCGCTGCGGGCCATCGCCTTCGGCGCCATGGGGACGGCAGGGCAGCGCTGCACGACGTTGCGCCGTCTCTTCGTTCATGAGAACATCTATGACCAGCTCGTTCCGCGCCTGAAGAAGGCCTATGCGAGCGTTTCGGTGGGTAATCCCCTGGAAACCAATGCCCTCATCGGTCCGCTGATCGACAAGGCGGCCTTCGACAACATGCAGAAGGCGCTGTTGGCAGCGAGAGACGAAGGCGGCTCCGTTACCGGCGGTGAGCGTGTTGCGGCTGCGAGCCGGGACACGGCCTACTACGTCCAGCCGGCGATCGTCGAAATGCCGAAGCAGGCGGGCCCGGTGCTCGAAGAGACCTTCGCGCCGATCCTCTACGTGATGAAATATTCCGACTTCGACCAGGTGCTTGAAGAGCACAATGCCGTTGCGGCCGGCCTGTCGTCATCCATCTTCACGCTGAACATGCAGGAAGCCGAGCGTTTCCTTTCGGCCGATGGGTCGGATTGCGGTATCGCCAACGTCAATATCGGCACCTCGGGCGCGGAAATCGGCGGCGCATTCGGCGGCGAGAAGGAGACCGGCGGCGGTCGGGAATCTGGCTCAGACGCATGGCGTGCCTACATGCGCCGCGCCACCAACACGGTGAACTATTCGAAGGCTCTGCCGCTTGCCCAGGGCGTCTCCTTCGACATCGAATAACGAGCGGGGTCGAGCCCATGGCCGTGAATACACAAACCCAAACCGACGCGATCAGCTTCAGGCCGGCCTCGCGGATCGCGTCGATCGGTGTGTCGAAGATTCTCCAGATCGGCGCGCGTGCCAACGCAATGAAGCGTGACGGTCTTCCTGTGATCATCTTAGGCGCTGGCGAACCGGATTTCGACACGCCCGATAACGTGAAAGAAGCCGCCAAGGCTGCAATCGACCGCGGTGAGACCAAATACACCGCGCTCGACGGCACGCCGGAACTGAAGAAGGCGATCGCCGCGAAATTCCAGCGGGAAAATGACGTCGACTACGCGCTCGACGAAATTACCGTCGCGACCGGGGCAAAGCAGATCCTGTTCAACGCCTTCATGGCAAGCATAAATCCGGGGGATGAGGTCATCATTCCGACGCCCTACTGGACGTCCTATTCGGACATCGTGGAGGTCTGCGGCGGTGTGCCGGTGCTGATCCCGTGCGACGCCGAGGGCGGTTTCCGCCTCAAGGCCGATCAACTGGAAAAGGCGATCACGCCGAAGACACGCTGGCTGTTGCTCAACTCCCCTTCCAATCCGTCGGGCGCTGCTTACAGCGAAGCCGATTACCGGCCACTCATCAAGGTGCTGCTTCGCCATCCCCATGTCTGGCTGATGGTCGACGACATGTACGAGCACATCGTCTATGACGGCTTCAAGTTCGTGACTCCTGTCGCGATCGAGCGGCGGCTGAAGGAACGCACACTGACGATCAACGGCGTTTCGAAAGCCTACGCGATGACCGGCTGGCGCATCGGCTATGCCGGCGGTCCGAAAGCGCTGATCAAGGCGATGGCGGTGATCCAGAGTCAGGCGACGTCTTGCCCTTGTTCTGTCAGCCAGGCGGCCTCCGTCGAGGCGCTGAACGGCCCACAAGACTTTCTCAAGGGACGTCAGGCGAGCTTCAAGCACCGCCGCGACCTGGTGGTCTCCGCCCTCAACGCAATTCCCGGCATCACCTGCCGCGTTCCCGAGGGCGCTTTCTACACCTTCGCCGGCTGCGGCGGCGTGATCGGCAAGACGACTCCCAAGGGCAAGCGCATCGAGGCGGACAGCGATTTCACCGACTATCTGCTGGAAGGCGCCCATGTTGCCGTAGTGCCCGGCTCCGCCTTCGGATTATCCCCCTATTTCCGGATCTCCTATGCCACCTCGGAGACGGAGTTGGCCGAAGCCTTGCGCCGGATTTCGGAGGCTTGCTCGAAACTGCAATGAAACAGGTGGGTCGCCTGTTAGATCCGGAAACGGGCGACCAGAACGTTGAGAAGGCAAGATGACCGCAGAATCCATTCTTTGGCGTGCAAGCGCGCGCGAACACAGCGACGCCCTACCGCTGGATCGCGATCAGACGGCTGATCTCGTCATCGTGGGTGGCGGCTTCACAGGACTGGCGGCGGCACTTGAGGCCGCCTCGCGCGGCGCTTCGGTCTGTGTTCTCGAGGCCGAGACCGTGGGGCACGGTGGTTCCGGCCGCAATGTCGGATTGGTCAATGCCGGATTGTGGTTGCCGCCTGATACCGTCATCGCCCAGATGGGGGAGGCATATGGCCGTCGCCTGATCGACATTCTGGCGGACGCGCCGCGCAGGGTCTTCAGCCTGATCGAACGCGAACAGATCGATTGCGAAGCAACGCATCATGGGACCTTGCACCTGGCGCATTCCAAATCGGGGCTCAGGGATCTGGAGGAACGCTATCGGCAGGGCAATCGCTACGGCGCTCCGCTGACGCTGCTCGATGCCGCGGAGACGAGCCGGCGCACAGGGACAACCGCCTACTACGGCTCTTTGCTCGATCCACGCGCCGGCACCATTCAGCCGCTCTCCTATTGCCGGGGACTTGCGCGTGCCGCTCAAAAAAGGGGTGCGACGATCCACAACAAGACGCCGGTCTCTTCAATAAGCCGGCAAAACGATCTCTGGATCGTGGAGGCCAACGGCCACACGCTGCGGGCAAAAGCGTTGCTCTTGGCGACAAATGCCTATCAGCTTGGCATCAAGGTGCCTTTCAGCCCGCAATACACTCCGGTGAGTTACTGCCAGTTCGCCACGGAACCGATGTCGGAAACAGAGCGCAGCCAGATATTACCGGGTGGTGAAGGCTGCTGGGATACGGCGCCGGTAATGTCCTCTTTCCGCGTCGATCATGCAGGGCGAATGATCGTCGGCGGCATTGGCAACACCGAGGGACCGGGTGCGGCTGTCCACCGTGCATGGGCCAGACGCAAGCTTCGAAAGCTTTTCCCGGCTATTTCCGAGCTCAACTTCGACTATGTTTGGCGCGGCAGGATCGCGATGACGGACGATCACGTGCCGAAAATCATTGCATTCGGGCCGAATGCCTACGCATGTTTCGGCTATTCCGGCCGGGGCATCGGACCAGGTACCGTATTTGGCACGCAGGCCGCTACGGCGCTTCTTGATGGCAATCCCGATGCGCTTCCGATCGATCCAATCGAGCATTACGCAGAGCGTTTCAGCAGCATCAAGGCCACCTGCTACGAGTTCGGTGCGACATTGATGCACCTGGTCTCTCCGGTTCCTCTATAGTTGGACTGTGTGGCCAGCAATCGAAACATCATTCAGCGTCTGCCGACGCCTGATTGCGATCGATATGTAGGACGATCTTCTCGGGACGTTCGCCATCCTTTTGCAAGAGAATGATCACAGTGCATTTCTCCGCGCCTTGACGAAACGACAGCAGCCGACCGCTGGTCTTCGATAGGACGTGTTCCACCACTTCGGTGCAGTCGGCCAAGCGATTCATTGAAGGAGTTGGCCGCAACGCCTGTGCATGCGCCGACGTGGCCAGAACCGAAATCATCGCCAAGGCAGCCCAAAACGAATTCACACTACCCCGGCAACTTATTGGAGATAAGCTGCGAAACGGCCTGGATAGGTCCACTCGTAACTTCGGCAGCATAATTCCTGCTTCTGTTTTGCTCAACACCTTGGCAAGGCGGCGACACCGGTCCGGCTGAGCGTCAACGTCCACTGGTCCGGACCTCCTTCGTCATGAACGTAAACAGATCGGCCATCGCTTTCGGCGACTTTGAGCAGCATCACCACCCAATCCGAAGGCGCTTCTCCCGGAAGCTTCTGCCGCTCGAGCCAGCGAATGAGATATCCTAAGTCGCCAAAGCCCCTTTTGGGTTCAATGCGTGGCCGATAGAGCGCCCAGAGATAAACGGTCACACAGATCCTCTTTATATCGTGCCGTTGCTGACGAGTGATTGCAAAGCGCGATCAGGCTTCCTTCCGGGTTGACTTGGCGTCATCCAGATCTTGGATGTCCCCCGCAGATCCGCTCAGCAATACATCTCCGCCCTTGTTGATCAGGTTGCCATGAATCGTTCCGCAAACGATCGCGGCCGCACCTTTTTCAACAATGAGATCGCGCCCGATGCTTCCGTGAAGTTCGAACCGTCGGCCAGCAGGAACAGTTAGCGAGCCCGCAATAGACCCAAAGAATCGCACATCTCGATCCAATACGATCGACCCATCGATATTGACATTGAGATCGTCCAAACGGTGCCCCTTTCAGTCACGAAGTTTTGGGATAATGTTCGCGAGCGCTGCAGTGGTGGCACCCTGGCGCAGACGGACCTAGCCTGAGCGCTCAGAGTGGCGCGCCCGCGAACGTCCTCCCAGTGCGGACATCATGAAAATATATCATGCCATGATATAAATAAAGGAAAATGTGCATGCCCTCAGGAAAGCGGTCCAGTCGATCAGACGAAAACGAAGTTGAGACCAGCCGTCCCCTGGATCCGGGTATCTACGAAGGTCTTGCCGGAGTGAGGCTGGCTATGCGGCTATTTCTTTCTTTCAGCGAAGCCGCGGTAACTGAGGCAGGGGTGACATCTCAGCAATATCAGGCGCTGTTGGTGATCAAGGTCGCGCCCGGGGGCCAGATCATGGTGCGGGATCTCGCCGACCAGATGCTTCTGCAGCACCATGGCGCAGTGCAGCTCGTGGACAGGCTCGCGACAGCAGGATTTGCCGTGCGTATTCCCTCGGCAGAAGACAAGCGAAGCGTGCTCATCGGCCTCACTCCCGAAGGAGAAGAATTGGTCGAACGCCTTGCCAGAACCCATCTGAAGGGAATGTTGGCGAATGAACGCCTGCTTGTTGAATCCTTGAAGAGGCTCCGGCGTCTTTCGAGATTGAGCTGAGTCGGGCCGCGACGTCGTCATCCGCTAAGCGCATTTGATTGTGAGGAGGAGCCGAACCATGAGTTACCAGGACAAATTTCGTCTCAGCGGCGAACGCGCGGTCGTCACTGGCGGCGGCCGTGCCATCGGTCTTTGCTGCGCGCAGGCACTGGCCGAAGCCGGTGCCGCGATCGTAGTCATAGAGCGCACCGAAGCCGACGCGCAGGATGCACTTGCATTGCGGGACAAAGGCTACGATGTCGAACTGCGGGTCGGCGATGTCACGGATGCCGAGCGCATGGAGGCGATCGCGACTGAACTCGCGAAAGGAGGCCGCCCGGCCACGATCCTGGTGAACAATGCCGGAATCGGCCAGAGCGGCATTCCGTCGGAAGATGTCACGGATGCCGACTGGCTTCGAATGATGAACGTTAATGTCAACGGCGTGTTCTGGTGCTCGCGAGCCTTCGGTCGGCACATGATCTCGATGAAGCGGGGCTCCATCGTGAATCTCGGCTCGATGTCGGGGATCATCTGCAATCGGCCGCAGCCACAGACCCCGTATAACGTATCCAAGGCCGCAGTTCATCACCTCACGCGCTCGATGGCCGCCGAGTGGGCACAGCACGGCATCAGGGTAAACGCCGTGGCGCCGACATACATCGAGACCCCTATGGTTTTGGCCGTCGAGGCCAATCGCGATCGGATTCCGATCTGGCTGGGCGATACGCCGATGGGACGGATGGGAACTCCCGAAGAGGTTGCAAGCGCAGTCCTGTTCCTCGCGTCGGATGCCGCCAGCCTCATGACGGGCGCCATAGTGAATGTCGACGGCGGTTTCACCTGTTGGTAACGGGCAAAAATGCCGTCGCGCGCTCCCGATCTCGCGCGAGAGAACCAGCTTTGCGGAGATGTAGACGGACGCATTTGTGATCGGTCGCAGAGGGGCAGCGCGATAGAGCTGCGCAGTTCGCCAACGGGAAATGTTATGTTATCGTGGCCTTACGTCTTCCACGGATTCCTTGTCCTTCTGAAGTTTTACATGTCTTAAGCAGCAAGCCATCCGTCAAAATGTATAGGCCATTCGGCAAATGCAATTTTGGCCATTCGGCAGATCCGATATGGCGGGCGACAACCCATCTCTGAGTAGTCAGCGTGAATATCGCCGGAAAAGACAAAATCATTTGATGGAGATTAAAATGAAAAAATATCTGCTTGCCGCTTCCGTAATTGCTCTTATGGCGACGCCGGCTCTTGCCGAAGAATGCGCGCCCATCACCAAACCCCAGGTGGAGCAGTTGTTTGATCGCTGGAACGCATCTCTGGCGACGCTCGATCCTCAAAAAGTAGTCGCAAACTACGCTCCCGACGCCGTCCTGTTGCCGACCTTGTCGAATAAGCCGCGGCTGACCCAGGCGGAGCGCAAGGAATATTTCGTGGACTTCCTGAAGAAGCATCCTCAGGGCAAGATCAACAGCCGCACGATCAAAATCGGTTGCAACGACGCGCTCGATACCGGCATCTATACCTTCACATTGAAGGGCGGCGTGAAGGTCCCGGCACGCTACACCTTCACCTACGAGTTCAAGAACGGCAAGTGGCTGATCTCGTCGCACCATTCCTCGGCGATGCCGGAGAAGCATGCAGGCTAAGCGGTCAGTCAGCGGGAGACGCCCTCAAGCGATCGATACGATCTCCAGTTCATTATCACCGACCAGGACGACGTCGCCGACAAGTTTTCCGAGGAGAGCCTGGGCGACGGGTGAAACGTAGGAGATCGTGCCTTGTTTGGGCTCGGCTTCGTCTTCTCCGACGATGCGATAGGTCTGTACGCGCCCGTCATCGCGGCTGAAGGTCACCGTGCTGCCGAAGGCGACGGTCTCATGCGAGGCTGGGGCTGCCACGATCTCGGCAGTGCGAACCCTCTCGACGAAATAGCGCAGGTCGCGAAGGGGGACCGCCGCCAGCCGTCGCCGCTCGTTCACGTCTTCGACCGCGCTTGCGGCTTCGTACTGTTCGCGAGCCTCGTGAAGCGCGGCATTGAGTGCCTTCCATCCCTCTTCGGTGACCAGGTTCGGATGGGGTGAGATAGCGCGGTCGGGAAGCTGCGTCTCCGCAGCCGTCTCCGCACTTTCCTCTTTTGTAAATGCGACTGCCAAGGCAAACTCCGAAAAGCAAACGATGCTCTATCAAGATTATATAGTCTGATGATAGCGGAAGTTAAGATGCCGCCAGGCTTTGGAAGAGGCGTGCGCCTTGCCGCAAACGTTCTCCCCGACACGGGTATGTCGCCGCCCGCCGAGAAATCGAACCTTCGGTCACGACGAGGAATTGGCAGATCTGAAGACACTCTTCCAGACCTAACTCATGTCTCGGCGAACGAATAGCTCCCCGCTCTGTTGGGTGACAAATTCCCCGTTACCTCAGCTTCTGGAAAAACTTTCTCCATCGGGCCGCCGATCGCAAAATAGATAGCCTATTAAATACATGGATTATATCGCAATACTTACCTATCGCAGCATCGTGCTCAGCCAAAAACCTGCAATATGGAGAGGAACCTATGAAAAGACAGATCAAGCTCGGCGCATTTCTCCCCGGCGGCGGCCAGCATATTGCGTCCTGGCGCCATCCGGACCAACCGGTCGACGGGGCCGTCAATCTTAAGTTCCACATCGAGCTTGCGCAGGCAGCCGAACGCGGCCTTTTTGATGCTTACTTTCTGGCAGATGGGCTTGCGATCTCCTTTGGCGGCGGCGTGGAGGGCGGCAATGCGAGGGTGGTCGGCTTCGAGCCGGTCACGTTGTTTTCAGCACTGGCGCCGTTCACCAAGCACATCGGCTTCATCGCGACGTCATCGACGACCTATGAGGAGCCTTACTCCGTTGCGCGCAAATTCGCCTCGCTCGACTTGATCTCCGGCGGCCGGGCCGGCTGGAACGTTGTCACGACCGCCACGGAAGCTGCGGCGCGGAATTTCAATCTTGAACGACAGCAGCCTCATGCAACTCGCTACAAGCGGGCGGCCGAGCATGTCGAGGTCGTCAAGAAGCTTTGGGAAAGCTTTGACGATGACGTCTTCATTCGCGATCGCGCAAGCGGCGTCTATTTCGACGTGAACAAGGTGCACCGCACCGATCATCGCGGCGAACATTTTCGGGTCGAGGGGCCATTGAATGTCCCCCGTTCGCCTCAGGGCCATCCCGTCATCGTGCAGGCTGGCCAATCAGAGGATGGGCGCGGACTTGCCGCCGCGAGTGCGGAAGTGATCTTCACGGCGCACCAGAAGCTCGACACCGCCCAGGAATTCTATCGCGATATCAAGACGCGTGCGCGCAGCCTCGGTCGTGATCCCGCGCATGTGCTCGTCATGCCGGGCGTGTCGCCCTTCGTCGGCCGGACGGAGGCAGAGGCTCGCAAGAAATATGAGCGGCTCACGAGCCTGATTATCGAAGAGGACGGGCTCGCCCTGATCAGCGGGCTCACCGGCGGCGAGTTGGATCTCCGGGGTGCCGACCTCGACGGTCCGCTGCCTCCGGCGCCGCCGACAGAGGGCATGAAGAGCCGCCAGGAACTGATCCGGCGCATTGCGGACGAGAACAACTTCTCCATTCGCCAGCTCTATCAGTGGATCGCTTCCGCGCGTGGCCATTTCACTATCGTCGGCTCGGCGGTGCAGGTCGCGGATACCCTGCAGGAATGGTTCGAAAACGAAGGCGCTGACGGTTTCAACATCCTGCCGCCATGGCTGCCCACCGGCCTCAACGATTTCGTGGACCTCGTCATTCCCGAGCTGCAGCGCCGGGGCCTGTTCCGCACTGCGTATGAAGGCAAGACCCTTCGCGAAAATCTGGGCCTGCCTTTCCCGCAAAATCGGTGGGGCGCTGCCTACACCGAAGCCGCCGAATAACCGAGACAGCAAGGGGAAACGCTCATGGCGCTTGACACTGAACAACAGGCTCTCCTGGGGAGCTATCGCGAAACGCATATCTGGCGGAGCAGGCTGGTACCGGAAGCAGGGGCGCTGTTGCGCGGTTTCGTATCGCGCTACGGCCTGATCATTGTTTTTGTTGCCCTCTGGCAAATTTCACCGCGGCTTGGTTGGAGCAACCCCGCGGTCCTGCCGCCACCGGATGCAATCCTGCGAGCGCTCTTGAACGGGATCAGCGGCGGCCCGCTGCTGGGCGATATCGCCATCAGCCTCCAGCGCGCCGGCATCGCATTTAGCGCAGCGGTCGGTGTCGGCATTCCGCTCGGGCTCTTCATGGGGCAGATCCGAATTATCGAGCGCAGCCTCGATCCGATCCTGCAACTGTTCCGGCAGACCTCCGCACTCGCGCTCTATCCGGTATTCATCTTGTTGCTCGGTCTCGGCGAGGCGTCGAAGATCTTCGTGATTTTCTGGGCAACGCTGTTTCCGACGCTTCTCGCCACCATCGGGGGCGTCAAACAGGTGGACCCGAAGCTCTTGGAAATGGCGCGTGTCTACGGTGCCAAACCGCTTACCGTGTTTCGCCGCGTCGTCCTGCCGGCTGCCCTGCCGCAGATATTCATTGGCTTGCGGCTGAGTGCCACCACTGCGCTTCTGCTGCTCATCGCCGCAGAAATGATCGGCGCCAATTCCGGCGTCGGGTTTCAGGTGATGAATGCGCAGTACAATTTCCAGATCCCGCTGATGTTCGCGGCAATTCTGCTGCTCGCACTTCTGGGATTGTCGGCCAACTTCATTCTTGCGGCATTGCAGGCCCGGCTCTGCCGTTGGGCCAACCCCAAGGACTGAAGGCTGAAACGCGCCACCATTTTCATCTCATCCGATCAATGGAGTTCACATGCAGATTTCGCGTCGTTCTTTCGCCATCGCCGCAGTCGCAGCCGGCATGCTTCTAACTGCGCCGGCAAGCGCTACCTTCGCTGCCGAGACAGATCAGGTCACCATCCGCTATCTCTCAAGCCAAGGCGGGCTTTCTGCCCATGAACTTGCCGATGCGCTCGGTTATTTCAAGGATACGGGTGTGACCGTAAAGGATGTCGGCTATGCTCCGGGCGGTCCGGCCTCTCTCTTTGCGCTGGCGTCTGGCAATGTCGAAGTCGGAGGTGCTGCCACTGCGGCGGTGCTGAACTCGATCGCCGGCGGCAACGATTTCGTTGCAGCCTATCCTTCGAACGGCATCGACAAGACAACCGAGAGTATCTTCTATTCGCTTGACGGCAGCCCGATCAAATCGATCAAGGATCTGGCCGGCAAGACGATCGCCGTCAATACGCTTGGTGCCCATCTCGATTATACCGTGCGCGAGGCTCTGCATTCCGTCGGCCTGCCGGAAAATTCGGCCAAGCTCGTCGTCGTTCCAGGTCCGCAACTCGAGCAAGTTCTGCGTTCTAAGCAGGTTGATGTCTCAGCCTTCGGCTACTGGCAGAAAACCTATGAAGGCGTCGCTCTGAAAAGCGGTGGTCTCCAGAAAATCTTCGGCGACACCGACGTGCTCGGCGAAATCGCCGGCGGCTTTACGGTGCTGCGTCGCGATTGGATCAAGCAACACCCGCAGGCGGCCAAGATCTTCATTGAGAAGTCGCAGGTTGCGCTCGAATATGCTCGTGTTCATCCCGAGGAAACCAAAGCGGTCATTGCCAAGGTTCTCGCCTCGCGCGGCGAAAATGCCGACATTGCGCAATATTTCACCGGCTATGGCGTGCGCGAAGGTGGCAAGGCCGTGCCGCGCGACCTGCAATTCTGGATCGATATCCTCGCTCGCGGCGGCGTTCTGAAACCGGGACAGCTCAAGGCGGAAGACATTCTCTACGATCCGGCGAATTTCGCCGTCGCCGGCAACTGAGAAGGAGTGGGCCAATGGCGGTTGCTGAACTGACCTTGCGCGGAGAGGTGACGATCAAGAACCTCTCCAAATCCTACTCGATCAACGGCCGCCATCTCAATGTGCTGCAGGGCGTCAGCAACCACATTCGCGCCGGTGAAAGCCTGGCGATCGTGGGAGCTTCGGGTTCCGGCAAGACGACTCTGCTCAGGGTGCTCGCCGGGCTTGAGGATGCGGATCGCGGCGATGTGTTGATCGACGGCCAGCCCGTTCGGGGGGTCGGCGCGGATCGCGCGGTGATCTTCCAGGAGCCGAGGCTTCTGCCCTGGCTGACGGTGCTCGACAACGTCGCGTTCCCTCTTGAAAATCAGGGCCTGAGGAAGGCCGAGGCGAGGGCGCGTGCGCGCCACTATGTCCAGCTCGTGGGCCTCTCAGATTTTGCCGACGCCCTGCCCTCGCAGCTTTCGGGCGGCATGGCGCAGCGCGTCGGCATTGCGAGGGCACTCGCGGTGAAGCCTGAAATCCTACTGCTCGACGAGCCGTTCGGCGCACTCGACGCCATGACCAAGATCACCATGCAGGAAGAGCTTGCTCGCATCTGGCGCGAGGAAAATGTGACGATGATCCTCGTCACCCACGATTTGGAGGAGGCGGTCTATCTTGCTGACCGCGTTCTTATCCTTTCCAAGGAGAAGGGTGGTCGCACCCGCGAGATCGACATCGACCTCCCGCGGCCACGCAACCGCAGCGAGGCACGCTTCGTCAAGTTTCGCGAACAATTGTTGAATGCGTTCGGGCTGCACTGAAGTCGGCTAAATAGCCCTGTCCGCGGCTGCGGCGGCCGGGTAACTTCCCCAGGCTGTTGCGAGCGCTCGCCGCCTGAGGAAATCGGGAAGCGGCACGCCCGAACTCAATGCTTTTCAAGCACCTCATGCTCGTAAAGCTGATCCATGCTGAGGGATGCGACGGCGGCGAAGGAGGTTTGATTGCGGACCCGCCCGCCGGAGAGGATGACGACATCGTCGCAGAAGGAGATCGTGCTGCGATGATGGCTGATCACGATCGTCGTTCGGCGCCCGGCTCGCGATTTCAAAGTTTCGACGATCGCCGCTTCCGATAAGCCGTCCATGGCATTGGTCGCTTCATCGAGGATGAGGATGTCGGGATCTCGCACAAGCGCTCTTGCTAGCGCGATCCGCTGCCGCTGCCCGGCCGACAGGCTTGCACCCCGATAGCCGACAATCGTTTCATATCCATCCGGCAGCTTCTCGATGAATTCATGCGCCTCGGCAAGTCTGGCGGCACGTTCTGCCTCGGCGAGCGAAGCACTCTGCCCATAGGCGATGTTTTCGAGAATAGTGCCGTCCACCAGTTCCAGGTCCTGGCTGGCGAGGGCGATCCGGTTGCGCCATTGGGCGGGATCCATGCGGTGGAGCAGTGACCCGTCGATGAGAATGTTGCCCTCGTCGGGTTCGACAAAGCGGCAGAGAAGATTGACGATCGTCGTTTTTCCCGCGCCGGAGCGGCCGACGATCGCGGTGGAGCGGCCGTGACGGATTTCGAAGCTGGCGGAGCGCAGTACCGTGGGCCGGGAAGCCGAGCCGGGGTATTTGAAGCTCACGCCATCGAACTTGATTTCTCCATGCAGCCCATGCGCCGGCTCATTTCCAGACGGCGGTCTCGGCTTGCCGGTGGAATCCAGCAGCCAGCGCACCTCCTCCAGCGATCCGCTCCAGCCTAACACCTGGCTCCATGCCTGCTGCAGGGCACGCACGTGTGGCTGCAGCCGATAGAGCAGGACGACGAAGGCCACTATGATCGGAAAACTGACACCCCAAGCCCATGCGCTCACCACGACCGCAAGGAAAAGGGCGGAATGCATAACCTCGGTCAGCGGAGGCAGGGCGCCCTGACGGGTCTGCAGAATGAAGCTCGCTTTGCGAACGGCGTTCGAAGCCCCGTCGAAGATCGCTTTTTCGCGCGCCTCCTGGCCGAAGGCGCGGATCAGCCGGCCGGCATGGACGAGATGCAGCATTCTGCTGGCGAGCTCGTTATTGAAGGACGTGACGTCGCGGCTCGGCATTCTCAGGGTGGAGGAGAGGACGGCATGCGCAATCTGAATGAGGATGAGGCCGATCGTGACGCAGAACGTCATTTGCCATGAAAGCAGCAGCAGGAATGTCAGCAGGATAATCGCCGCCGATGCGTTCACGATCGCGCCAAGCACTGTCTGTATCGCATCCGACGCCCGCCAGGATTCGTTCGAAATGATGTTCAGCAGCCGACCGGGACTTTCCTTCAGGAAAAAGGGATATCCGATCTTCAGGAGTTGATCGGCGAGCGCGCTGCGGATTGCATGACCAGCCTTTCCGTAGATGAAGTTGGTGAGCGCCGTGTTGGTGAAGGCAAGAATGTTCTTCAACGTGATCAGTGCAAGGATGCAGGCGGCGATGGCCATCAGCCGCTGCTGATCATCCAGGCCCGAACCCACCTGCTGGAAGAGCGCCGAAAATCCGCCAAGCCCCGTCTGGTCCTTTTGACCGCCGATGATGCTCAGCATCGGGATGATGAGTCCGATGCCGGTGCCTTCGAGCACGGCGCCGATCAGGCCGAAAACGACGACGACGGGCAGGAGGCGCATCTGCCGGCCAAGCGCCTGGCGCAGAATCTGCAGGCCGGGCAGGAGGAGTTTCAGCATGGCGGATTACCCCAAAGAGCGTGTTGCCTGTTTGATCTTGTCCAATTCCGGCTGCCGGTGTCGACCTGTCACGGCAAGGCCCGCAAACTCGACCGCGCCCAGCAAATTCATGGACACGATCGGCCAGTGGGACAAGGAGACTTCCGGATCGAAGCGGTCTCCGCCCCACGATTCCCGACAGGCCGAGCGAAAAGTCCAGTAGAAATGCCGCAGGAGCCACGGTGCCTTGAACAGATGCTTTAGGCAAAGACCGCCGTTTCCGAGGCTGTAGTTGCGGTGAAGCCGCTCGATGGCCTCCCGTGTATTGCGTCCATGATAATGCAGAACGCTCATGTCGGGCACATATTCAATGGGGATGCCGAGTTGAAAGGCGCGGACGATATAGTCGGTATCCTCGGCCGATTGCAGAAAGCTGCCGGCGCCGAAGCGTTCGTCGAAATAGCCGACCCGCAGGGCAACCTCCCTATGCATTGTCATGTTGCAGCCCAGAATGAAGCCGCCTGGATGGATGTCGGGGGTAAAGCGAGCCCTTTGTAGCGATCGCTTGATGGTAAACGGCAGATCGAGCGCATTGCCCAGTTCGACGCGGCCGCCGCGGATGATGCAGCCTTCATCGCTCAGATAGTGCCGCTCCAGATCCCGCAGGTAATGCAGCCCCACTTCGCAATCGTCGTCGATGAAAATCAGGATACGCCCGCGAGATCGCTCCATCCCCGCATTGCGGGCTGCGGCAAGGCCGCGGCGATGTTCCAACACCGGTGTGATCGTCATGCCCGAGGTTGTGGCGATGCGGGCCAGTCGCTCGGCGGTATCATCGGTCGAGCCATTGTCGACGACCACCAGTTCGCTGGTCATCGAGGCATGCGAACGACAGGTCGCCTCGATCGATCGGATGCACGCCTCGAGCGCTTCCGCGCGGTTGCGGGTGCAGACGATGAAACTCGCCGCGGGATCACGACCGCTGGAAGCCTTCGGGGGCTCTGCGGATGGCTGCGCACACTTGCGCAGGATTTCGGCACGCTCCGCGGCCATCTCAGGCAAGCCCCTGCAGCGGCGGCACGTTCTTTATCGGTACCGATTGCCTGTATCTCGCCAGCGCATCGAGGCGGACGCTCGCATTGCCCCAGATGCGGCTGCACCAGGGCGCGTAGGCGGCGGCGCGCAGGCCATACCGTTCCTGGCGCCGAATTGTATGCCATTTCCCGGTTTGCGTCAGGAACTGATGCGTAAGCTGCGGCTGCTTCTCGTCGGCGATGAGCTGATAGACGAAATAGAAGAAGCACATGAAGCCTTCCTTATGGCTCGCAGAGGTCTGCATGCCGCGCGCGGCGATCTTTTCTTCGATGGCGAGGAGACAGTCGGCAGCACGTCGAACCGTATCCGGCGTCACCGCCGCGCCGATAGCGTGCAGAGCATCGGCATCGTCGATCAGGGATTCCCGTTGGAGATTTTCTGCCGCGATCTTCAGATGCGTCCGGCGCATCGGCCATTTGTGCTTGTTGGTGACGCTCTCGTCGTGAACCCGGTAGGCAACGAGGCTGTCGTCGATCATGGCGGCGGGAAATTCGCGCGTGATGCGCCGGAACACATCGAAATCCTCCGCATGCACATAGGTCGCATCGTATGCCAGCATGTCCGCGGGAATGATGTTGCGATTGTATATTACGGTCGAATGCATGAAGACGGTGTAGAACATCGACAAGACATGCCAGTCGGCCGATTGATGGATCGGATTGGGCGTGCCACGCACGACGCGATTGCCGATGAGCCGATCGACGCCCGTGCCGCAGATCGCCAATCGAGGCCGCTCTTGGAACAGGGCGATCTGGCGGGAAAAGCGGGTCGGATAGGCGATATCGTCGGCATCCATCCTGGCGACAAGCTCGCCATTCGCCATGGCAATGCCTTCGTTGAGGGTCGCGATAAGCCCGCGGTTCTCGCGCGAGACGATACGGAGCCGGCCGTCGGCCTCCTGGTGGCGTTGCAGGATGTCCAGCGAGCGATCGGTGGAACCATCGTCGATGGCGATGACATCAAGGCGCTTGTAATCCTGCCGCAGGATGCTCTCGATGGCGGCGGCGAGATAGGGTTCGCCGTTATAGACAGGCAGCACGACAGAGATCAGTGGGCCGGACATTCTTCAACTCGTCAGCTATTGTAAATCAGATGTTTGGACGGCGCCCCCACGAATGCCCTCATTGCGGTGGGAGAGCGCCGTGTTGTAGGCCTTGGAGCCGTGTCCATGCTCCCCCGGTTCGCTCGCGATTGCGATCGATGGGACAGCGGGCTGATGGCCGCGGGCCGCATAAGGGAAGTAGCGTTTGAGGTTGTTCAAAGGCTTCTCGAAAACCAGCCAGGAAATCGAGGCCAGCATCAGTGTCGCGACGCTTCCGACGATCAAGCGCCCAAGGCCTTGTTCCGAGACATTGACCGGAATCCAGGTTTGCGCCTTGACGATCAGCGAAAGGACGATTGGATGGAAGAGGTAGATGCCGTAGCTTATCCGGCCGGTGGCCGCTATCGGGGGGGATTCGAGCAATCGGCCAAAGAGGGATCGAAAACCCGAGGCGCCGCAGCCTACAAGCATGACGAGCGGCACGAGCGGGAAAACCTCCGAGCCTATCCAGATCACCCAGTCAAGCGTCGGTGTGATGGGATCGGGCCGCAGCCATAGCGCCACGGCAGCAGCGGCGGCCAGCGGCATCCAGCTCTGTCGCATCCATTGCGGCCAGCCCTGCGTTCGTTCGCGATAGGCTGCGAGCAAGGCGCCGCCCGCCAGCGCATCCATCGAGGCCGAAGGGAGCAGGTCTCGCATCAGGGAGGGAGTCCACGTCAGCGGCCAACAGAGGCGGTAGGCAAGCGAGCATGCGATGACAGCGATACAGATTCGTTCGGTCAGCCGGCGCGGCGCGAGCAGGATCACCAGCGGCCAGGCGATATAGAATTGTTCCTCGATGCTGAGGCTCCAGGTATGGCAGAGCACCCAAGGCGTCCATTCGCCGCGCAGCGCATACCAATAGTTCGACAGATAGAGCGCGTGCCATTTGACGTTGCCGCGAGCTCCTTCGAGGTCGAGGAAATAGACGAAGGCCAGCATGGCAAAATAGGGAGGAAATATGCGTAACACGCGGCGGATATAGAAGGCTTTAAATGCCGTGACCGGCTGGTATCGGGCATCGGCTCGCGCCTGCAGCAACAGCCGCGTTATCAGAAAGCCGCTGAGCACGAAAAAGAGGCGAACTCCGAGATGGCCCCAGATGGACCTGTCGGCTGCAAAAAAGTGTGCATACAGCACCATGCTGACGGCAACAGTTCTCAGCCCGTCCAATTGGCGGTCGCGTATGTTCGCCATCGACACCCCCGCTTTCAGTCTTGTGGGACACTCTCTTTGACGCGCCACTCCCGATGCTGTGTCGCTTGCGTCTATTGTTCATCTTTGCGGCCTCGCACCGATGAACCAACGAGCAACTTTACGAGGGTGCACGAGCGAATCCGGCCAAACTTGGGCCGTCGCGGCGTAATCGGTGGGAGTTTGATCACGTGTTTGAAACAAAGTGAGATCTTTTCGAATAATCGGAAATATTCGGACCTCTACGTCGAGACGCTCAAAGTGAGGCGCGGAACTTGCGCGGACCATCGCCGGCGGACTGCTCACGCCTCTACAAGCTACGCCTCGAAGAGCTTTACACCCGTCATGTCGGCCAGCTTGTTCATGAGGCTATCCTGGTACGCGGGATCGGTGACCTCCGCGGCGGGCTGGCGTCGTTGGCGGTGGTACCAGTAAGCACCGCTGGTCTTCGCGGCTTCATCGTTGCTGGTCGCCAGCCAGGTCTGGGTTTGATGACCCATCTGAAGATCGTCAGGCGCTCCGGCGCCGCCCATTTTTGTGGGAACCCAGCCGGGATCCACCGCATTGCTGAGGACTTCCGGCCAGTGTCGCGCAACGGCGGCTGCGATGGTCGCGACATGCAGCTTGCTTTCGGAATAGGCGCGGCTTGCATTCCAGGAGCGTTGTTTCCAATCGATATCATCGATAGGCCCTCCGCCGCTCTGGTGCATGCCGCTGCTCAAGTAGATCAGGCGATCGGGTCGTTCGATCAATGCGGTGAGCAGGTAAGGGGCGAGCGTATTGACCGCCAAGGTCTTCGCATGGCCTTCGGCGGTGTCTCCTCGGTTTCTCTCAAGATAGATGCCGGCATTGTGGATGACTGCGTTCATACGACCGATCCCGTTGACTTGATCCGCGATGGCGCGCGTTTCCGCGTCACTGCTAAGATCGCCGATGACGACTGCCAGAGCCCTGGATTTCAGGTCGGCGACAGCCGAAGCTCGATCGCTTGAGCGCGCATGCAAGATGACTTCATGGCCTTCACCCATGAGGGCGCTCGCCGCCGCCAAACCGAGACCGTCGGTGGACCCTGTAACGAAAACACGGCTCATGGTGATCACCTTTCATAATGCTCTTGCTGAGGCACTCGCTGTACGCCTGCAACGGATCGAAGCCTCGCAGCGGGAGCGTTGATCGCGCAACGCTACATATGCTTCAAGCCCGCACAAACCAGTCAGCCGTCTTAAATATTTAAATGACGTGCGTTTGTTCGCCACCGCAAAGTCCGGCTCCGGGTCATGCCGGACGAGACGAGCGATATGACCTAATCTCCCTCTGTCGGCGCTAGTGGAGGGCTTTTTTGTCGTGGCGCGCAAAGCCGGTCGGTGATCATGCCGCTCTCAATGATGCAGGTCGATCGGTGCTTTGTGGAACACGTCGTCCGAGGGTGGAATGGCCTGGCGCTCGATCATGCGATGCACATGCGGCGGCTCATTGCCGTTATGGAGCGCCCTCAGCCGATCCATATTTTCTGCATCCGCCTGGGTGCGCCGTTGGTTGTGGCGGATATATTCAACCCAGGTCGGCGTGTGGTAGGTTTCCGTCCAGATGCCGGGATTTTCCAGATCGCGCATCAGCGCCCAGTTTCTGGCGCCGTCGCGGATACGGATCCGCCGCCGCTCGGCCATCAGCTTTAAAAACTCCGGCAGATCCGCATCGCCGATCTGATAATCGACAAGGATGACGATCGGGCCGCTGCGCGGTTTGATGTCCAGGCCAAGCGCGGGTTCGATGAAGCGGTTCAACGGATCAAGGTTAAGCGAAGCGAAGGCTGGCATCGGAAAACGCACACCAATGACGATGCCGATCAGCATGACCACGGCCGAGCCGTAGAGCGCGTTCGCAACACCGTATTGATCGGCCGCAATACCCCAGAGCCAACTGCCTCCGGCAATGCCGCCGAACGTCACCGTCTGATAAAGCGACAGAGCGCGGCCGACGACCCAGCGCGGTGTCGACAACTGGACGATCGTATTGAACAGTGAAAGCGCCAGCACCCAGCAGGCTCCCGAAACGAGCAGGCCGGCGCAGGTGAGGGTTACGAAGGGGCTCGATGCGGTCAGCGCCATGCTGCCCGCAAATCCAGCGAAGGCATAGCGGATGATCGTCTCGCTGCTCAGCGCCTCTCGGAGCCGAGCATTGAGAGCACCGCCGCCGATCGCTCCGATGCCGAAGGATCCCAACATGAAGCCGTAGGTCAGCGGTCCCCCAGCAACGAGATCGATCGCGACGATTGGCAGAAGGGCGAGCACCGAACTGGCTCCGACGCCGAAGACGAAACCGCGAACGAGCACTTTTTCGAGATTCGGCGACATCGAGATATAGCGGAGCCCGGCAAAGATCGCGCTGCCCAGCTTTTCGCGCGGCAGCGTCGATGTGGGGAGAGCCGGTTTCCAGCGTATCAGCGCATAGATGAGTGCAAAATAGCTGACGGTATTGACTGCAAAAGCGGCCGCAGCGCCGGCAGCCGCGACGATGATGCCGCCGAGCGCCGGGCCTACGCTTCGGGTCATGTTGAAACCCATGCTATTCAGCGTCACGGCATTCGGCAGATCCTCGCGGGGCACCATGTCTCCGACCGACGCCTGCCAGGATGGATTGTTGAGCGCGGTTCCGCAGCCAATCAGGAAGGTAAAGAGCAGAAGCAGCCCGGGCGTGATCCAGCCCAGCAGAGCACACAATGTCAGGATCGCGGAAAAGGTCAGCATCAGACACTGCGCGATCAGCATCACCCGTCGGCGGTCGAAATTGTCCGCAAGCGCCCCGGAAATCAGTGAGAACAGCATGATCGGCAAGGCGGTCGAGGTTTGCACCAGCGCCACCATGTCTTCCGACGCCGTGATGGTCGTCATCATCCAAGCGGCACCGACGGCCTGGACCAGCCCGCCGAAATTCGAGGCAAGGCTCGCGAACCAGATCCTGCGAAAGATCTCATGCTTAAGCGGTGCGAGCGTGGACGAATTCGATGACAAGGTCCCTCCGGCGTCTCTGATTCCCCGTCCGCTTCAATATATTACGAAGCTTTGCGGTGGCCAGCGGGGATCGACGGCAAGTTCGATGAAGTCGTCGGTGATTTCACGGTGCGGCTTGCGGAACCGGATGCCGCTCAGGCGCCCCTCAGCGAAGATAGTGGATATGCGGCCGTGAGTGGTGAGGCGAAACCTCTACGCGGGCTTCGACCGAAAAGACATTTCTCAGAAGCTCTTCGGTCAACACGGCTTCCGGCGCACCGAGCGCGACGACCCTGCCTTGCTGCATGATGATCAGTTGGTCGCAGAACATGGCGGCGTGGTTCAGGTCATGCAAAGCGATGATGCTGGTAACCGGAAGGTCGCTGACAAGCCGCATCAGGCTGATTTGATACTGGATATCGAGATGATTGGTCGGTTCGTCGAGGATCAGTTCCTGCGGGGACTGCGCCAGGGCTCTTGCTAGGTGCGTGCGCTGTTTTTCGCCACCCGACAGGCTCTGCCAGCGGTCGTTGCGTTTCTCCATCATGCCGGCGCGTTCGAGCGCACCCTCTACAGCCTTTTCGTCGGCCGCGGTCCAGCCCGAAAACATCGACAGGTGCGGAAACCGGCCGAGTTTTACAACGTCGATGACCCGCAGATTGGCATTGGTCGTCCCGTGCTGCTCGACGAAAGCGACGCGCCGGGCGATCGAGCGCCGGCCGATCGTCGTGATATCTCTTTGGTCGAGCGTGATGCGGCCGGAATGTGGCCGCTTCAGACCGGCGAGAAGACGGAGAAGCGAGGTCTTGCCGGAGCCATTCGGCCCGAGCAGGCCGAGCATCTTGCCCGGCTGTGCCTCAAACGAGACGCCGTCAAGAATGGTCTTCTTCCCAATTTTCCAGACGAGGTTATCTGCCTTGATAGTCATGACGCACGCTGGAACCGGTAGAGAATGATCGAGAAAATGGGCACGCCCACCAGTGCCGTGACAACGCCGATCGGCAGCACCTGATGCGGAACGAGGACACGCGACGCTATATCCGCAAGTACCATGAGGATCGCGCCTGCCACGGCGCAGGTCGGAAGCAGACGGATATGCAGCGGCCCGACGAGAAAGCGTGCCGCATGCGGCACAACGAGGCCGAAAAAACCGATCGAGCCCACGATGCTGACGATCGTCGCCGTCATCATTGCCGTCAGAATGAACAGCACGATCCGTGCTCTGGCGACATTGACGCCGAGCGAGGATGCCGCTTCGTCGCCGAAGGCAAAGGCATCCAGCACGCGGGCATAAAACAGGCAGGCGACGAGCCCGAAGCCGACGACGATCGAGACCAGCATGAATTCCGGCCACCGCACGCCGCCGAAACTGCCAAGCAGCCAGAACATCACATCGCGGGCTTGCTGCGCATTGCCCGACGTCGTCACGATGTAGGAGGTCGCGGCATTAAAGAGCTGCGATGTGGCGACACCGGCAAGGATTGTGCGGTCGGCGCCGCCACGCGTGCCGTTCGACAGCAAGGCCACCAGGAGGAAAGCCGCGAAGGCGCCGGCAAAAGCCCCGGCAGATAGGGATACGGCGCCCGCGCCGACGCCGAGGATGACAATCGCGACGGCGCCGGTAGACGCGCCGGCCGAGATGCCGAGAACATAGGGTTCGGCAAGCGGGTTGCGCAGCAGCGACTGCATGATCGCGCCTGAAAGCGCCAGGCCTGCGCCGCAGAAGACCGCCACCAGCGCCCGGCTGAGACGGTAATCCCAAATGACCGCCTCATGGATTTTGTTGAGCTCCACCGCCGTCCATCCGATTCGATTGGTAACAGCAGAAAAGGTGGTGGCGAGCGGGATCGGCAGATCGCCGATCCCGACGCTGATCCCAACAACCAGACCGATGGCGGCGAATGAAATCAGCAGCAGAAAGCCGAAGGCGGAAAACTGCTGAAGAGGACGATGTGTTTCGGTCACTTCAGAAGACCAAGCGCCTTCAACTGGTCCGCCACCTGTTCGGCGCCATAAACCGTCCGAACGGTCGGGTTCATGGCCTGGCCGTCCATGACGACGATCGCTTTGTTCTTGACCGCCGAGATTTGGCTGACGGCCGGATCGGTGGTCAAGAACTTGATCTTGGCTTCGGACTTGTCGAGTTCCCAACGGTTGCGGTCGAGATTGGAGACGACGATGACGTCCGGATTGGCGGCGATGATGCTTTCCCACCCGAGCGTCGGCCATTCCGCTTCTGCCGTGACCGCATTGTGCCCGCCGAGCAGGTCGGCGATAAAGCCCGAAGCCGCATTCTTGCCGCCGAGATAGGCGTCGGCGGACGGGCTGGGGCTCGAGAACCAAAAGACGTAGGAAAGATTCTTGCCGTCTTTCGATACGCTGGAGCGAAGCGCCGCCTCACGCGCCTTGAAATCGGCAATCAGCGCCTGGCCGCGATCGGCGACGTCGAAGATTTGCGATAGTTCATCGATTTCCTTGTAGAGAAGGTCCGTGTTCCATAGCTGTGCGCGGCTGCCGTACTGGTCCTTGACCTCTTTGGTGCTGAGGCAGGTGCTGGGCGAAAGATAGGTCGGGATGCCGACCTTGTCGTAGTCCTCGCGCTTGGCAACCTTGCTGCTCGGCCCCATCAAGCTCGGCAAAGCAGCCGCTACGAAATCGGGATTCTCCGCGAGGATGGATTCGAAGGTCGGGAATTCGACCGTCAGCAGTTTCACCTTGGCATTGGCTTCAGCAAGCTGCGGCAATACCTTGCTTGGCCAGAAGGCGGTGCCGACCATCTTGTCCTGAAGGCCCAACAACAGCAGGATCTCCGCGCTGTTCTGACCAAGGCCGATCGCCCGTTCGGGCGCCTTCTGGAAGGTAACCTGCGCGCCGCAATTTTCGATGGTCAGCGGATATTTGGTGGCAGCGAATGCCGAGGCTCCGGTGAAGCTGAGCGCGGCGCAGAGGCCGGAAACGGCGAAAAGTGATTTCAATAGCGTCACAAGAAAGGTCCTGATTGTTCGGTAACCCGAAGGGCCGGGCGCAAATGCCGGCGGTATAGCCCCTGAGTGGCATCAAAAACAAGAGCGTTTCAGTCATATTTTTTAGGGCTGTCGGAAGCTGCTGTCAGCGTGGGCGCGAGCGAGCGTAGTCGCTATGGGAAAATGCTTCCTACGCCGCGAAACATTTCTGATACAATTGCAGCGCGCATTTGAATAGCAACCATTCTTGGCAATGGGATGGGACGCATGACCCTGGATTTCGAAGCGATCTTCAAACGGGAGTTGGCTGTCGTCAACTTCCGGCGACAGTCACTTCAAAATGGCGGAGTGGAACCCAATCGGGCGGAACGCAGCTCCACAACTGAACGCGCAGAGAGTACGAGATTTCATATCCCCCGTCGCCCGGCGCAACTATCGCAAGACCATGCCGAGGCAGGCAAACGTGGCACCATTCGAATGGAAACCGGCAGCGACCTGACCGGGCTTTCGTTTTCCGGCGGCGGCATCCGCTCGGCCGCCTTTTGCCTCGGCGTGTCGCAGGCGCTGGATGCACTCACGCGCGACGGCGAGCCACGTGTCTTCGATGCCTTCGACTATCTCTCTACGGTGTCCGGCGGCGGCTATATTGGGACATCGATCGTCTCCGGCATGATGCAGGAGCCCTATACCTTCCCTTTCGCCAGCAAGCTCGATTCTCAGGAAACGCCGGAAATCCAGCATCTGCGAAACTATTCGAACTTCCTCGTCCCGAACGGTACGATCGACTATCTGACGAGCTTTGCGCTTTTGATGCGCGGATTATTCGTGAACGCGCTGATCGTCCTGCCCGTCCTCCTTCTGCTTGCCGTGTTCACCGTCGCCTGCAATCCTCGCTCCACCGATCTGGGGCAGCCGGATATCCTCGGCTTTCCACTCAGCGGCGGATGGCTTCCGTTGATCACCATAAACGGCCTCGAAGCCTTCACACTGACGATCAACGTTACAGCCGTCGTCCTGGCTTTGATGTTCGTCAGCGCGATCGCAACCTCCCTAACGTTTCAGACCAGCCGGCTCATGACGCGCGAGCGACTTGCCTGGATGCTCGGCTGGCTGGTGGCGGCTATGGCCGGTGCCTTTCTCATCGAACTGCAGCCACTCATCCTCAGCGGCATGTTCAAAGGGGCAACGACCGCTACGGCTGAAATCGCTGGTCTCGGAAATAGCGGCATAAAGAGCGTCTTTCTGGCGATCGCGCGTATCGTACCAGCGCTTGCTAGCGTCCTGCTTCCCGCCGCCCTTGTGTTGATAGGTGCTGCTCAGAAGCTCGCGAATGTCGCAAGAGCGACGCTCGGAGAGGCGACCTGGACGGCAATGCTGCAGAAATATGCGAGCCGCGTTGCCCTCTATCTTGCGGCCTTTGTCGTGCCGCTGCTGCTGTGGGTCTCCTATCTCTATCTCAGTTTCTGGGCGATCATGCCTGTAGCCGATCTGGCTTCCGCTCCTCGGCCGGCTCCCGTGGCTCCATCATGGCTTTCTGCCGTATCTACGCTTGCCTCGAACCATCTTCCTGTCATCGGGAGGTTAGGCGAGATCGGCTCGCTCTACCTGTGGGTCGCCTTGCTGCTTGCCTTCGTCTGCCTCTTCATCGGGCCAAACTCTAACTCGCTCAACCAGCTTTACCGCGACCGTCTCAGCCGCGCTTTCCTGTTCGAGCGCGTGCGTCTTGGAAGCGGCAAGCCGTCGATCGATGTCGATCGTTGGAAATTCTCGTCGTTGAAGCAGTTCGATGCCGAGAGCGGTCATTGGAACTCCGGAGCAGCCTATGCGCCCTATCTGCTCGTCAACACGACGATCAATTTGATCGCGTCGAAAGCGCTCAACAAGCGCGGCCGCAACGCCGACAATTTCATCTTCAGTCCGCTGTACATCGGCAGCCAGGCTACGCGCTATGCGGCGACGGAAGAGATGGAGGCGGCCGTTCCGTCCCTCAGCCTTGCAACGGCGATGGCCACATCCGGCGCGGCGGCGTCGGCGAACATGGGAAACCATACCGTCAGAATACTGACCTTCAGCCTTTCGCTGCTTAACGTCCGGCTCGGCTATTGGCTGGCGAATCCGGCAAAACTCGACGCTTTGCGCCACTGGTGGAACCGGCGGTGGTCGAATTTCGGTACATGGTACTTTGCCAATGAAACCGCCGGCCGTTTGGACGAGAAGAGGCTGAACGTCTATCTGACCGACGGCGGCCATATAGAAAATCTCGGCATATACGAATTGCTGCGCCGGCGCTGCAAAGTCATTCTGGCCATCGATGCCGAAGCCGATCCGAGCATGACGTTTGAATCCTTCGTGAAGCTCCAGGTCATGGCGCGCATCGATCTTGGCATTCGCATCGAGCTCCCCTGGCAGGATATCCAGAAGAGAACTCTGGAAGTGACGAGGGAGATGGCATCGAACGCAGGTGGGCCAGCACGATCCAAGGGACCGCATGCCGCCGTCGGTATCGTAGAATATGGCGAGGACGAAAAAGGCATATTGCTCTATATCAAGTCATCGCTGACCGGCGACGAGAACGACTACATCATGGACTATAAGAGGCGGAATCCGACGTTTCCGCACGAGACCACGCTCGACCAGTTTTTCAGCGAGGAGCAGTTCGAAGTCTATCGCGCGCTCGGCTTTCACGCCGCTCATCACTTTCTGAATGGCACGAACGATTTCGCGCAGCCATCCACTATACCGGCCGGCTGGAGCGACGACCTCGTCGCAGCACTCGCATTGCTCAATATCCCGCCGCAGATGCGCGCTGCCTTCAGCGCGCGACTTTAGAAGCAAGCCGTGCGCCTGCCATCAGGACTTGGCGGAGATCGCGCTTAGCTCCTCAAGATCCAGGTCTCGCTCCAGTTCGCGCAGTGTCTCGTCATCGATATCACCGGCCCGGTGAAGCCGTATGAGTTCGCGGCGCCCGGTAGCAACCGCTTCGAGAACAACAACGAAATGCGCCTGGAGCATGGGCGAGTATTGTTCCGTGCGCGCTGCATAGTCGACGATTGCAACGGCTCTGCGCTGATATCGCTCCAGCAGTTGCGGATGAATGAGTTTCCCTTCGCCGTCATAGGCCAGTCCTTTGACGGTCGCAAATTGCGCCTGGGCCATGGCAGCTTCGGCTTGACTCATGGTGAAGCGCGCCTTTTCCGACTCCGGCTCCGTTAGCCTCGCCCAGGTGATTACCTGCCCAAGCGTCGTCCCTTGGATAAGCACGGTTCCGACAATGACGGCGAACGACGTCACCAGGATAAAGTCGCGACCGGGGAAGCCCTCGGGCACGCTCAGCGCGAGCGCCAGAGTGACGACGCCACGAACGCCCGCCCAGCTTATGACGGTAACCCCGCGGATACCGAGCGGCGTATATCGATCGAGCCCCAAAATGTTGCAAAGCTTGATCACAAGGTCGGATCCGAAGACCCAGCCGAAGCGCGCCAGGGTGAGTGCAATCAGGATTACCAGTATGGGCAATCCCATCGTTGCGGTCACTACGCCAAAGCCGCCGCCACGTTCGACAACACCCCGCAGCGACAATCCGATCAAAACGAAAACCGCGGCTTCCATCAGAAAGACGATCACGGTCCAGAACGACGTGCCGCGCATGCGTGTTGAGGCGGAAAAGACGGTATGTTGGTGCCAGCTCGCGATCAGGCCTGTGGTCACCGTTGCGATGACGCCGGAAACATGGATTTGTTCGCCAAGCAGATAAGAGGTCCAAGCCAACAGCGTCGTGGCAGCGATCATCAGATATTCATCGCGCAACCGCTTTACGAATAGGACCCAGATTGTCCCGACGACGATGCCGACAACGGCGCCGCCTGCCGCCAAGAGCAAAAAGCTTCCCGCCGCATCGACAGTGCTGAAAGCACCGGTGACACCGGCAGCGACGGCGAGGCGGAAGAGCACCAGACCGCTAGCGTCATTGAGCAGGCTTTCGCCTTCGAGCAGGATTTGCAGGCGCCGGGGCAATTTCACCCTTTGCAGGACGGCGCGGGCGGAAATTGCGTCGGGCGGCGAAACGATCGCGCCGAGCGCCGCGCACGCTGCCCAGGGCAGCGATGGAAAGAGGAGATGGGTTACGACAGCCAAGACGGCGCATGTGAAAAACACCGCGCCGATGGCGAGCGAGGCAATGCCGATCATGTGACGGCGCAATGGACGAAGCGCAATAAACCAGGCACCGTCCATAAGCAGCGGCGGAAGAAAGATGACGAGCACCAAACCGGGGTCGACTGCGATTGCGGGCAGCCCAGGCAGGAAGGCAAGCATTGCGCCCCCGGCAAGCAGCGCCACCGACGGCGGCAGTCCGAACCTGTGGGCGGCATAATGCAGCGCGATGATCGCTACGAACATGCCGATAACGAGTTCGAACAAATGTGTGGGGTCCATGCGCCTGCGCCCTGATAGAGTTTTTGCTGAAATAGGCTCTATTACAAAGCGCGTTTCGTCGAAACGCAATTGCCCAAACATCGTGGCCCACAATGAGGGGACCTGGATCGCCCGTGCGTACGCGGCCTTAGACAGTTGCTGGCGACCGAAGCGCGTCGGATGGGCATTTGACCGCACCTTCACCGCATTGAATCCGAGCGACGATCAACCGCGTGAGTCTTTCCCGCAACACCCGACGGGTAATTCGAGCCTCGAAGGGTTTCGGCTGGATTCATGCGATTCAGTCGCGGTATTCCTGGAACTGAGAGGCGATTCGAATAGGCGGGACAGCGCCGAAAGCGTCCGCCCGTATCTCCTTGGACAGGATGGTCATGAACGCGGACATGATAGCCGCATGGGCGGCCCAGAATGGGTTCCATTCACTCGATTCAGCGATTTTTCGCCGGCAGGACGATGCGCGCACGATCACGATCGAGATAAAGAAGATGTCGGTCGTGCTGATCGACGAAAGGCCAGGATCCCGCCCCCGTCTCATCTCGCGACTGTTCAAAGATATGCGCTCCGTAAGCGAAACTGGCCGGTTCGAAGGACTTCTGCCAGCCGGATACCTGCCATAGACCTCCCTTATTGTGCGACATAGGTTCGCAGGACCGAATCTTCGGGCGTGAGCCGACGGCGGCGACTTGCCTGTGATCTCCGGAAGAACGACTGCGCCCCAGTCCCCGCGCGCGCCATGCGATGGAACAAACAGCGTCCCGCCGCGTTAAAAACGCCGGACCGATGCCGGTCAAGAGGGAGCGCCGAGGCGGGCGATGAATGGCTCAGCCGAGTCTGTCTAAGGGAAAACAAAAATCAGGCATTTATCCGCTCGCAAGAGCCTCTCGAGAGATTCCGGCCGCCATTTCCTTCAGCGCTGTCGGCAGCGGACCGGTGCGCGCGCTCGGATGTGTCAGCGTACTTTCGGGAAAATCTCCTTACCTTCCGCCGATTTCGACGCGAACCACGCGCCTGTCGAACGCAACGGGGCGATGCCAGAATGGTCGTGCGCACAGATGGCACGGGCATTCGATTGAATGCAGTGGCGCCTCGGCATCACCTCCGCTGAGCTGGCCATCGGCGCCGGGCCTGCTGTCCACTATCGATTTTCGAGAGGATTGACGATGGCATTGGAGGGGTTGCGCGTACTTCTTGTGGAAGACGAGGGTCTGATCGCAATGTTGACCGAGGATATGCTCCAGGATCTTGGCTGTAGCGTCGCTGCCGGTGCCAGTACCGTTGCTGAGGCTATCGAGAAAGTGCAGGCAGGCGGGTTCGACCTGGCCCTGCTTGATGTCGATCTCGTCGGCAAGAAGGTCTTTCCGGTTGCTGAGCTTCTGGCGACGCAAGGCATCCCCTTCGCCTTCGCAAGCGGCTACGGGGAATCGGCACTCCCCGAGGAATTCCGCCAAAGACCGGTGCTGCCTAAACCTTTTCATATAAACGAACTCGCAGCCGCCCTTTCGGCGGCTCTCAACGGCGAGGGCTAGCAATGGCCGATCGCTCTTATCAGCGCGTGACACCATGCGTCTCGCAAAAATCAGCGCCTTCGGATCGGGGCCTTGCCGCCATCGACTTTGCCGCTCTCAGTTTAAATGAATGGATGCCATGAACGACCATGAGCTGCTTGCCACTACTCCTGACTACCGCTCGCTCAACTTTCTCACTGGTGGCGGCGACATGGGCGAGCTCATCCGCGGACATAGGTGGGCAGCGACCCCGCTCGGTAGTCCGGACACTTGGCCCCAGAGTCTGAAGACCGCCGTTCGGATCATGCTGACCTCGCGGCAGCCAATCTGGATCGGCTGGGGCAGCGAATTGATTTATCTTTATAATGACGCCTATCGCTCCATTATCGGGGGAAAGCATCCATGGGCGCTCGGAAGACCGACCGCGGAGGTCTGGCAGGAAATCTGGCCGGACATCGGACCCATGCTGGGCACTGCAATGGGAGGTCTTGAGGGGACCTATGTCGAGGAGCAGCTTCTGATCATGGAGCGCCATGGCTACCCAGAGGAGACCTATTACACGTTTTCGTACAGCCCAATTCCGGATGACGACGGAACGCCCGGCGGGATCATCTGCGCGAATACGGACGATACGCAGCGAGTTATCGGTGAACGCCAACTTAAGCTGCTCCGGGAGCTTGCGGCAGAAACGACCGATGCCCGGTTATGGAGCGAAGCGTGCCAACGCAGTATCGCGGCGCTGGCCACCGATCCGCTGGACATCACTTTTGCACTTCTCTACATGATCCCGGCGAATGGCGAATCGGCGACGCTCTGTGCCTGCCACGGCTTGCCCGAGGAGCATCCATTGGCGCCGAAGACGCTTTCGGTGGCGAGCAATACGCCTTGGCCGCTCGCCGAAATACTGCGCAGGCACGAGACAATTCTGATCGAGGATATGGCTGGTTCTCCCGGAAAGGCTCTTCCAAAAGGGGCCTGGGATAAGGCGACCACCAGGGCCGCCGTTCTTGCTGTGCTTCCGTCCGGAGAGAATGGCCGCTCGGGTGTTTTGGTCGTTGGACTTAATCCTTATCGATTGTTCGATGAAAGCTATCGGGGGTTTCTCAGCCTGGCTGCTGGTCAAATCGCGGCAGCAATCGCGAACGCCGACGCCTATGAAGAGGAGCGTCGGCGTGTCGAGGCGCTAGCGGAGCTGGATCGCGCCAAGACTGCCTTCTTTTCCAATATAAGTCATGAATTCCGGACCCCCTTGACGCTGATGCTTGGTCCGCTGGAAGAGGTTCTTTCCGGCCAGGCTTCTGCCGAGGAAGTGCGGACACAGGTCGAACTTGCCCACCGCAACGGAACGCGTCTTTTGCGGCTCGTCAACAACCTGCTCGACTTTTCCAGAATTGAGGCGGGGAGAGTCCGCGCCACATATGAACCGACGGATCTAAGCTCGTTCAGCGCAGAAATCGCCTCAGGCTTCCGTTCCGCGACGGAAAAGGCTGGATTGCAGCTCAGTCTGCAATGCCGCTCTCTCCCGCAGCCCGTCTATCTCGATCGCGACATGTGGGAGAAGGTTCTTCTCAATCTCCTGTCAAACGCCTTCAAGTTTACGTTGGAGGGCGAAATTTCCGTTTCGGTCGATGTCTCGGCCGACGGCCACACCGCCAAGGTGAAGGTCGGCGACACAGGTATCGGTATTCCCGCAAACGAGATACCGAAGCTTTTTGAACGTTTCCATCGGATCGAAGGCGCCCAGGGGCGGAGTTTCGAGGGAAGCGGAATCGGCTTGGCTTTGGTGCACGAATTGGTGAAGCTGCACGGCGGAGACATCACCGTGGAGAGTACACTCGACCGCGGCACGGTTTTCACCGTCTCGCTGCCGTTCGGCAAAGAGCACTTGCCGGCCGAACACGTGCATGAGGAAGTTCATCAATCCAGCAAGTTTGCAACTGTCCGTGCGCGGGAATTCGTGGAAGATGCTCTCCGTTGGTTGCCGGATGGTGACGCTCGACTGGAAGAACGCGACGCATTTTCCGTCGCCGGGCTCAGCGCAATCGCTGAGGGGCGTCGCAAGCAAGGATCCGGAAAACACATCCTGCTCGTCGACGACAACGGCGACATGCGGGCCTATGTGTACCGCCTTCTGGATGCGCAGGGGTACACGGTCGACATGGCGGCCGATGGGGAGGCTGCGCTCGCGGCGGCGCGGAGGAGGACGCCGGATCTTATTCTCACCGATGTCATGATGCCGAAGCTCGACGGCTTCGGATTGCTGAAGTCGATACGCACCGATCCTCTTCTGATGGGCACTCCGGTCATCATGTTGTCGGCGAGGGCAGGCGAGGAGGCCAAAGTTGAAGGCTTGGAAGCTGGAGCGGATGATTATCTGATCAAACCGTTTACGGCACGGGAGCTACTGGCTCGGGTTCACTCCAATATTCAGATGGCCGAAGTCCGTCGTGAGGCGAGCCGCGCCGTGTCCAAAAGCGAGCAGCGATACCTGATGACGCAGGACCGGTTGAAGCTCGCTCTGTCGACGGGACGGGTGGCGGTGTTCGAATGGGAGGTCAAAAGTGATCGGTTTGCAATTCAGGGGCCAATGGCGGAGATGTTCGGGGTAGCCGTTGCCGATGCAGAGGCCGGGCTGCCATTGGAAACTTTTTTCCATGCCATCAGTCCCGAGGATTTGAGATATGTCAGGTCCGTCCTCAACCGCTCCGTCAAGACAGGTGAGCTCTACGAAACAGAGTATCGCGTCCACAGCCTGGGGCAGGAACGTGTGATCATCGCCCGCGGTCGCGTCGAGACGGATTCCAATGGGCACAAGCGAATTTCAGGAGTCGTCATCGACGTCACCGAGGAAAAGGCGGCGGCCACCGCACTCCTGGAACAGACCAGAGCGCTGGCCGTCCTCAATCGTGCAGCAAGCGAGATCTCGGGAGATCTGGATCAGGAGAGATTGGTTCAGACGATTACGGACGCGGCGGTCGAAATCACCGGAGCGGAGTTCGGGGCCTTCTTCTACAATGTCGTCGACACGCTGGGAGAGCGTTATACCCTCTATAGCCTCTCGGGTGCTCCTCGCGAGGCATTCTCGCAATTTCCGATGCCCCGAAACACGCAGGTATTCGCGCCGACGTTTACCGGCGCCGCTGTGGTTCGTTCGCCCGACATCACCAAGGATCCCCGCTACGGGCGAATGGCGCCGCACCATGGCATGCCGAAAGGCCATCTGCCGGTCCGCAGCTACCTCGCCGTACCCGTCAAATCGCGAGAGGGCGAGGTTCTGGGCGGACTGTTCTTCGGTCACTCCGAGACGGGAGTTTTTGACAAGATCGCCGAGGATCGGGTTGTGAGCTTGGCGAGCCAGGCAGCGATAGCACTGGATAATGCGCGTCTCTTCCAAGCGGCAGATTCGGAGCTTCAGCAGCGCCGTCGGGCGGAGAGCGAACTGCAGGCTCTGAACGCCAATTTGGAAGAGCGTGTGGCGACGGAGGTCGCCCGACGCGCAAAAGCCGAGGATGCCTTGCGGCAAGCGCAGAAAATGGAAGCCGTGGGTCAACTCACGGGTGGGGTGGCCCACGATTTCAATAACCTGCTTACCATCATTATTGGCGGGCTGGACACGATCAAGCGCAGCAAGCCTGAGGACCATGCGCGCATCGCTCGCGCGGTGGATATGGCCTTGCAGGGTGCGCAGCGCGCGGCAAGCCTTACCGGCCGTCTGCTCGCATTTTCGCGCCGTCAGCCGCTCGAGCCAAAGCCGTTGGACCTTAACGTGCTCGTTCGCGAAATGACTGAACTCCTGCATAGGACACTTGGCGAGGAGATAGAGCTCGAAGGCGTTCTGGCGCCCCGTCTCTGGAGCATCGAAGCCGATCAGAACCAGCTCGAGAATGCGATCCTGAACCTCGCGGTCAATGCCCGGGATGCGATGCCGGACGGCGGCAGGCTCACCATCGAAACCGCCAATATTGTGCTGGACGAGACCTACGCCGCGGTCGATTCGGAGGTGGTTCCGGGCCAATATGTCATGATCGCGGTAAGCGATAACGGCAGCGGCATGGCGACGGCGACCGTCGCACGCGTATTCGAGCCCTTTTTCACGACCAAGGAAGCCGGCCGCGGCACCGGCCTTGGACTTAGCATGGTATATGGGTTTGTGAAGCAATCTGGCGGCCACGTCACCGTGTATAGCGAGGAAGGCCAGGGCACCAGGGTCAAGCTCTATTTCCCGCGCTACTTCGGAAGTACCGATTCCACGGCTGGCTTGCCGGCGAAAGCCGTTCCGACGAGTAGCGAAGGCGAAGTCGTTCTCGTCGTCGAGGATAATGATGACGTGCGGGCCTACAGCACCACGATCCTGACGGAACTCGGATACACTGTTCTCGAAGCGGCCGAAGCAGAGGCCGCATTGGCTATTCTGCGGACGGACCGGCGCATCGATCTGCTGTTCACCGACGTGATTCTGCCTGGCAAAACCGGGCGCATGTTGGCCGATGCCGCTTCAGAGTTGCGCCCCGCCTTAAAAGTTCTGTTCACCACCGGTTACTCGCGAAATGCGATCGTTCATCAGGGGCGGCTAGATCCAGGCGTTCAACTCGTCTCGAAACCCTTTACCTTCGAGCAACTGGCCTCGCGCGTCAGAGATGTTCTGGATCAAGGGGGCAGGGGATGATGCCGCCAACCGCAGCTTGGCCAACTCGTCTGCAGGCATCTCTTGGCAATGGCAGCCATGAAAGGACAACCGATGACTGAACTGGACTCGATCACACCGGAGCCGGAAGAACCGCGAATCTCCACCGGTAGTTCCGGCCTCGACGACATACTTGGCGGCGGTTTGGATCCAAACCGGGTCTATCTTTACGAGGGGCGGCCAGGAACTGGAAAGACGACTTTGGCTCTCCAATTCCTGCTGGAAGGAGCCCGTCAACGGGAGCCCGTGCTTTACGTCACATTGTCTGAAACATCGCGCGAATTGCGGCTGGTCGCCAAGCGACACCATTGGTCCCTCGAAGGGGTGAGCCTTTTCGAGTTGGTGCCCCCGGAGACGACCTTGGATCCGGAGCGGGAGCTGACAGTCTTTCATCCCGCCGAGATCGAACTCGGCGAGACGACGAAGCTGATCGTCAATGAAGTTTCGAGGCTCAATGCCACTCGTGTGGTCATTGACAGCCTGTCCGAGCTGCGCCTCCTGGCGCAGAGCCCGCTTAGATACCGTCGCCAAGTGCTCGCGTTGAAGCATTTCTTCGCGGAGCGGCAATGCACCGTCGTGCTGCTCGACGATCTCACCGCTCACCAGGATGATCTGCAACTGCATTCCATCGCACATGGTGTTGTCACGCTCGAACAGCATGCCATCGACTACGGCGCCGAACGCCGTCGCCTGCGGGTGGTGAAGATGCGCGGCATCGCTTTTCGCGGCGGCTTTCATGATTTTACGATCGAGACCGGCGGCTTGCGAATTTACCCGCGTCTGATTGCCGCCGAACATCATCGCGATTTTTCCGGCGACTTCACATCGAGCGGTGATCCGGCGCTTGACCAGATGCTTGGAGGAGGCCTGGAACGCGGCACCAACGCTCTGTTCATCGGGGCGGCTGGTGTCGGCAAATCCTCGTTGGCGCTCACCTATGCCATCGCCGCCGCCAAGCGGGGCGAACATGCCGTCTTCTACGCCTTCGACGAGGGGCGCGGCACGATCGAGGCGCGCGCACGTACCCTGGGACTGCCCCTGCAGTCCTGCTTGGATTCGGGACTGTTGCGCATCCAGCAGATCGATCCTGCCGAAATGTCGCCCGGCGAATTCGCCGAAAATGTCAGGCAGAGCGTTGAGGCCGATCGCGCCAGGGTCGTCATAATCGACAGCCTCAACGGCTATCTGAATGCCATGCCGGATGAGCGCTTTCTGATCCTGCAGATGCATGAACTGCTCAGTTACCTCGGCCAGCAGGGTATCCTTACCATTCTGGTGCTTGCCCAACACGGGTTGGTGGGTCCCATGGATACGCCCGTTGATATGAGCTATCTGAGTGACGCCGTCATCATGATCCGCTATTTCGAGGTGGCGGGGAAAGTCCGGCGTGCCCTTTCCGTCGTCAAGAAGCGCAGCGGCCATCATGAGCATACCGTGCGGGAGTTCAGCCTCACCTCCAAGGGCGTTCGACTCGGCCCGCCTCTGACACAGTTCGCCGGCGTGCTCTCGGGCACGCCGCAATACATCGGCGACATCGCGCCGCTATTCGGTGATGCTGATGACAGAGACGGATGATCTCGACCGCCGTGTCCTCGTCTTTGCCCCGGTGGGCCGCGACGGTCCGGCGGCGGCAGATGTCATTCGTCGCGCCGACCTTGCCACCTTCGTCTGCAGCGAGTTGCCGGAGCTCGTGCGCGAGATTGCGCGCGGAGCTGCCGCGGTTCTGATCGCCGAGGAGGGATTATTTGGTCAGGATTTCTCGATATTGACCGATTGGGTCGCCAATCAGCCGCCGTGGTCTGAGCTGCCATTCGTCGTGCTCACCAGTCGACAGGAACAGCCGGCCATCGGCCCATGGCGTACGAAGCTCATGGCGGAGCTGCGCAATGCCTCGCTGCTGGAGCGACCGGTACAGATCATGACGCTGACAAGCACGATGAGGACGGCGGTTCGCGCTCGCAATCGTCAGTACGAAATTCGGGCGTTGCTTCAGACTCAGGCACGCGCCGCTGAAGAACTCGAAGCAAAAATCAAGGCGCGTACGATGGAACTTGCCGCTAAAAATGCGGAGCTGCGCGAGCAGATGGCCGAGCGGACCCGAATGGAAGAGGCGTTGCGACAGGCCCAAAAGATTGAAGCGATCGGGCAGCTGACGGGCGGCGTCGCGCATGACTTCAACAATTTGCTGATGGTGATATCGGGCGGTTTGGAAATGCTGGAGCGCCAGACCGACCCTATGCGCCGGCGCCGGCTGCTGGAGGGCATGCACCAGGCTGCGCAACGTGGCGCCGCGCTCACACGCCAGCTCCTGGCGTTTTCGCGGCGGTCGGCTTTGAGGCCCGAGCCGGTCGACCTGCGCGTGCAGATCGGGGGCATGCGTGAGCTCCTCGATCGCAGCTTGCGCGGCGACGTGCATGTGGCGTTGCACTTCGCCGACGATCTCTGGCCGATTTCCGTCGATCCCGGCGAATTGGAACTCGTCGTCCTCAATCTTGCGGTCAATGCCCGAGACGCGATGCCGCGTGGCGGCCTGATCGAAATCAGGGCGGAAAATCTCCGTGCATACCGCGATACCGAGCTAGCCGGAGATTACGTACGCCTCAGCGTGACCGATGAGGGCACCGGCATGTCGGACGAGGTCAGGGCACACGTCTTCGAGCCCTTCTACACAACCAAAGAGGTGGGGCGCGGCTCGGGTCTCGGCCTTGCCCAGGTCCACGGCTTTGCCAAGCAATCGGGGGGCGCCGTGCAGATCGAAAGTGAACTTGGCCACGGCACGACCGTCTCCCTGCTCTTGCCACGTTCGTCGGAGCCGCCGCTGCGCACCGAGCGGCCGCTGGTCGATCTTCATGTGCAGACGCGGACGTCACCCGAGCTTGGTTCGGTGTTGCTGGTCGAGGATGACGATGAGGTGGCTGCGCTCGTCACGGAGATGCTGAAGCAACTCGGCTACCAGGTGCTGCGTGCGGCGAGTGCCGTAGCAGCCCTTGGTGCACTTTCCGATGGCCGCGCCATCGATCTGGTGCTGTCTGACATTATGATGCCGGGAGACATGAACGGCATCGAACTCGCCCGTGAAATCCGTAATCGCCGTCGCGGCTTGCCGGTTCTGCTCACAAGCGGATATGCCGAGGCGGCAAAGGATGCTGCTGCGACGGAAGGCATTCAAGTCCTTCCAAAGCCATACCGGATCGATGAACTTGCGGCAGCACTTGACGGTCTCATGACCGATGCGCCATCGCGTCTTTCGAAGTGATGTTTTCTGGTGCCGCGCACCCCTCGAAAGCATCGAAATTGATCGGGCGCCATCACTCTTTGTTATCGGTTTCCTCTTAAAATGTTCAAAATACGATCGTGGGGGAACAGATGATCGCTCGGCTTGTGCTTATTGCCTTATTCTTTGCAGGCTCGCTTGGCTTGGCAACGGCGGGCGATCAGCTTCGCATCGCCACCGAAGGCGCATACCCGCCCTTCAATTTCAAGGACACGTCCGGGCATCTCGCCGGCTTCGATGTCGACATCGCCAAGGCGCTTTGCCAGCAGATGAAGACCGAATGCTCGCTGGTCGCCGTGCCGTGGACCGAGATCATTCAGGGTTTGGCAGATGACAAATACGATCTCATCGTCGCCAGCATGGCTTTTACTGACGAGAGAGCTCAGAAAATGGAGTTCTCGGAACCCTACTACCGTTCTCATTCAGTGCTGATAGGCGACTCGGAAAAGTTTCAGGACAGCGCGCCGGCGGCCCTGACTGGCGTTCGCATTGCGGCCGCAACGGGGACCATTCAGGCTGAGTATCTGCAGAAAGCCTATGGCACCAGCAAAGTTGTGCTGGCGAAAGACCAGCCGGCTGCTCAGCACTTGCTTCTCGATAATCAAGCGGACCTTTTGATTGGCGATGCCATTGAGCTTCTCACCTTCCTGCAGACGCCGGAAGGTGCGCGCTACGGTTATGTCGGCGATCCCATTTCTACGGACTTTCTGCAGAGCTCGGCGCATATCACTGCAAAAAAGGGAAATGTCGCTCTCATTCAGAAGGTGAACGACGCCTTGAAGCAAATCAAGCTCAGCGGCGTCTATGACCGCATCAACGATGCCTACTTCCCCTTCAGCATTTATTGAGCCACGGCATGGATGACATCAAAGGGTCGAGAAGGCGCCAGCTCTCGCTCAGCTTTGTCGGTCGGCTGGTTCTCCTCGTCGTCGTCGGCTACTCGCTGGTCGCCGCGGGGATTTCGCTCGTCCTGCTGAATAGAATCGAGACTCAGGCAAACTTTACCCGTGATACGCAAATTCCGCTCATCCTGACGCAGACGCGAAACGCCGTAAAAATCGAACGTCTCTCCTCTCTCCTGCGCTCCATCTATCTTGCGAAGGACCGCAGATTGGAGCGGCAGATCCAATTGCAGATTCAGGCTCTCGCGCAGGGGTTCTCATTCGATCAAAATGCCCGTCTTGTCGAAGGGGCACGGCAAGTTGCCGAGGAAACCAAGATAATCGCAAAACTTCGTCAGGAAGCCCGTGACCTGCGCGAAGGCCAGGCATCGTCGTCCCCTGCGGACACGACGGATGCCGACGACGCCGATAAACTGACGACACAGGCTTACGACCGAGCCATGCACACCATCGATGCGATGGCCTCGCAGTTAAGCGGCGATGCGGCTGTCGTCGCTGACGATCTCGCACGTGAAATCCAGCGCAGCGCGGGTCACATGCAGATTGGGTGGATTTTGATCCTGCTCGTTCCCAGCCTCTTTGCCACTGCCTTGCTGATCGCAGCCAGACATCATCTTACGGCGCCTATCGTTGCCGCGATCGATAATCTGGAGCGAATTGGAAAACATGAGCGGGTGGTCGGTCTAAAGCGCGCTCCGCTCCTTGCTGAATTGGCAATGATCGATGCGGCAATCGTCGCCTACGGACAGGTCTCCGACGATCTGCACCGAACCAATGCCATTCTGCATGGCTTGGCGGAACAGGATCCGTTGACCGGTCTGGCAAACCGCCGGACCTTCGAGAACTATCTCACGGCGGCCTTGAGCCGACGAGCCGCCCCTGATCTCGCGGTTGTTATGATCGACGTCGATCACTTCAAATCGGTGAATGACACGTTCGGCCATCTGGTTGGCGACAGAGCTCTTGCAGCCGTCGCCAATGTGCTGGCCAGCTTGCCCTGGCACGCCAACAGCCTGATTGCACGGTATGGCGGCGAGGAGTTCGTCATTGTCCTGGAAGACTGCTCGCAGCAACAGGCGATCGAGCGCGCGGAAAGCCTGAGGCGCTCCATTCAGGAACTTTCGGTCGAGACGCATGCCGGGCCATCTCTACGACTGACGGCCAGCTTTGGCCTCGCCGTGGCGCACCATGCCTGCAATGCGCCAGCGGAAATTGTTGCCGCGGCCGACGCCGCGCTTTACAGCGCAAAGAGAAGCGGACGCAACAATGTGCAGGTGGCATCGCGGCCGGGCGAAATGTCAAAAGCCAGCTAAGTCTGCCGCCTCGATTGCCGCGGGACGTCCTAATGTCGGCGCATATAGTCCCGAAATCTCGCATCTGATGCGCCATTTCGAACTCTAGTCTGTGATAGACTCCTTCTCCTGCTTCCGACGCGTGCAGTACGATCGGCGAAGACGTCATTTTTCGTCGGGCCATGAGGTTCTACCTCGTTTCATGAGCTGCATATGGAAACGTTACCACATTTATTGACTCGGCATTCCGATCCGGATATTTTTTCGGGTGGAAACGTTACCACATACGGGAGGAACCGAATGAAATCCGCGCGGCTCAATCGCCTTTTCGGCGTGTCTGGAAATTGCTTCGACGTAGCCATCGATCACGGCATGTTCAACGAGCGGACTTTTCTCGCCGGCATCGAGAACATGAAGACGGCCATCAGGGTGATCGCCGATGCCGCACCCGATGCTATTCAGCTACCGCCGGGTACAGCACCAATGCTGCAGGCGATCCCCGGCAAGCAACGTCCCGCATTGGTCCTGCGCACCGATATTGCCAACATCTATGGAAACCCGCTGCCTTCGGCGCTCTTTTCCGAAATGATCGACCGGGGCGTGGAACAGGCGGTCGCCCTGGATGCTGCCTGCGTCGTCGTCAATCTTCTGATGCTGCCGGAACAGCCCGAAGTCTATCGCGCTTGCGTGCGCAACGTGAACAGCCTGAAGCGCGAATGCGAGATCTATGGCATGCCGTTGATGGTCGAGCCGCTGGTCATGCAGGACAATTCCAAGGGCGCCTACATGGTCGATGGCGCGATCGACAAGATCCTGCCGCTGGTGCGTCAGGCGGCCGAACTCGGCGCAGACATCATCAAGGCCGATCCGTGCGACAATGTCGATGAATATCACCGTGTGGTAGAAATCGCCCAGGGGCTGCCTGTGCTGGTGCGCGGCGGTGGCCGTGTTTCGGATCAGGAAATCCTGACCCGCACAAAGCAGTTGATGGAGCAGGGCGCCCGCGGCATCGTCTACGGACGCAACGTCATTCAGCACAATAATCCCGGCGGTATGACGCGCGCCTTGATGGCGATCGTCCATGACAAGGCATCTGTCGAACAAGCCTCCGGGCACCTCGCCTGACGCATTCTTAGGGAGGAAATATCATGACGAAAATATTCCGTTTCGGCGTCATCGGCTGCGGTCTGATGGGGCGTGAGTTCGCAAGTGCTGCGGCACGCTGGCTGCATTTAGCCGATATGAAGGCACGGCCGGAAATCATCGCTGTCTGCGACACCAACACGACGCTGCTCGACTGGTTCAGGGACAACGTGCCGACCGTCCGGCAATTCACGGCCGACTATAAGGAGCTTCTGGCCAATCCCGAGGTCGACGCGATCTACTGCGCTGTCCCGCACGTGCTGCACCAGCAATTCTACATCGATGTCTTGAAGGCTGGAAAGCATCTTCTCGGCGAAAAGCCGTTCGGCATGGATGCGGCCCAAAATCGGGAAATCATGGCGGAACTCGCCGAGCATCCCGAACTCCTCGTCCGCTGCTCGTCGGAAATGCCTTTCTTCCCCGGTGCGCAGAAGGTCATCGCGCTCGCAAAAAGCGGTGAGATGGGGGATATCCTCGAAGTGGAGGCGGGTTTCCTGCATTCCTCGGATATCGACCGGCAAAAGCCGATCAACTGGAAGCGCATGGCCGATATCAACGGCGAATACGGCTGCATGGGCGATCTCGGCATGCACGTGCTGCATGTGCCGCTGCGCCTTGGCTGGCGCCCGCAAACGCTGCATGCGCAACTGGTCAAGAAGGTCACCGAACGTCCTGACGGCAAGGGCGGCATGCTGCCCTGCACCACGTGGGACAATGCCACGATCAGCAGCCGCGTGCGCACTGGCGATCAGGATTTCCCGATGGTGCTGAAGACCTGGCGTATTGCGCCCGGGGAATCCAACACCTGGTACATTCGCATTCTCGGCATGAAGAAGAGCGCATTCTTCAGCACCAAGTCGCCGCGCCAATGGCAGTGGATGGACTATAATGGCGGCGCGCAAGCCTGGAGCACCGAGGATCTCGGATATGGTTCGCTGTTTCCGGCGATCACCGGCAAGATCTTCGAATTCGGCTTTGCCGATGCCATACAGCAGATGTGGGCAGCCTTCGTCGACGAGCTTGCCGGACGAAATGCGAACGGCTTTGCCTGCGCCACGCCGGCCGAGGCGCAGGCGCACCACGCGGTGCTGACGGCCGCGCTCAAATCCGGCCGCGAGGATGCCGTCGTGTCGGTCGATTATGACGGAGCGACAATCTGATGAAGCGCTCCGAAATCAACGCCGCACTGCGGCGCGCAAGCGAGACCCTTGAACGCTGGCATTGGTCCCTTCCGGAGTGGGGATATTGGACGGCGGCGGAGTTTGCCGCTCGTCCGCAGGCCGCAAGCTATCTGCGCGCCCATCAGCTCGGTTGGGATGTTACCGATTTCGGCTCCAACCGCTTCGCCGAATACGGTCTCGTGCTGTTCTGCCTGCGCAACGGCATCGTCGGTGTTGAGGGCGAGCGCACCTATGCCGAAAAGCTGCTCTTCGTCGAGGAGGGCCAGGTAACGCCGACGCATCGTCACGCCGCGAAGATGGAAGACATCATCAATCGCGCCGGCGGCGATCTCGTCATCGAATTCGCCGTAGCCGATGCTGATGGCAATGCAACAAACGATGACGTGACGGTGCCGGTCGATGGATTGCCGCGTACGCTTGCCGCTTGGGAGCCGCTGGTGCTGGTGCCCGGCCAGAGCGTGACGATCGGCACCGGGCTTTATCATCGCTTCTACGGCAGGAAAGGCGGCGGGCCCGTGCTTGTCGGCGAGGTCAGCCAGGTCAACGACGACAACAGCGACAACTTCTTTCTGGAGCCGATCGGGCGGTTTGCCGCGATCGAGGAAGATGAGCCGCCGCTCAGGCCCCTATGGAACGAGGGAGGCGACTGATGCGAGCCGGGGAGGAGGTCCACCATCGCGACAGCCAAAAGCAGGGCGGCATCGTCTGCGCGGGAAATTTCATCGTCGATCGCGTCCACACCCTGTCTTATTGGCCGGAACAGGGAAATCTCGCCTATATCCTGCACCAGGATTTGGGTGTTGGCGGCGGAGCGGCGAACGTCGTTGCCGACCTCGCCTCGCTTGGATTTCCCGGAAAGCTAGCTGCGGCCGGGTGCATCGGCGCCGATCCGGACGGAGAGATCGTCAAGGCCCGTCTTGCGGATGCCGGCATCGATGTCGGCGAACTTCTGGCGCTCGCCGATCGAGTGACGGCGCACACGCATGTCATGAACGTGCCGGGCCAGAACCGCACCTTCTTCTATCATGGGGGCGCCAATGATGCGCTCATGGATGCGCATGTCTCGCCTGAGATCTTCGCCAAGACCGGTTACCGGCTCTTCTACCTCGGCTATCTGATGCTACTGCCCGGGCTCGACCAGATCGGCCCGGACGGCCGTTCGGGGGCGTCGCGCCTGTTGGAAGCCGCGCGGCGCGCGGGGCTTACGACCTGCGTGGATTTCGTATCGAGCGAAGACCCGGAATTCGCCGCCAAGGTTGGCGTCGCTCTGCCCTTCTGCGATTTCCTGATCATCAACGAGATTGAGGCGGGCCGGGCAACGGGCGTTGCCGTTCGGGATGCGAAGGGGGATCTGGTTGAGGCAGGGCTTTTAGAGGCGGGCGAACGCCTGCTTGCGGCTGGCGTGAGTAAAGCGGCGATCATCCATGCTCCGGAAATCTGTTGCTGGTTTGCACCTAGCGCCCCGCCGATCCTCACGCGTTCGAGGCCCGTTGACCCGCATGATATCGTCAGCACCGTCGGCGCAGGAGATGCCTTCTGTGCCGCGGTGCTCTACGGCCTGCATGAGAACTGGCCTGTCGAGCATATCTGCGCCGCCGCCCATGGTGCGGCTGCGCATTGCCTGGCGGGCGCGACGGCCACGGACGGCATTCCCAATATGACGGTCCTGTTGGAGGACATGAAGGAGTTGACGCGATGACCTCTATACAGACATCCCGACTTTCCGGAAAAGTGGCACTGGTCACGGGAGGCGCGAGCGGCATCGGCAAGGCTGTGTGCGAGCGTTTCGCGGCGGAAGGCGCCAAGGTCGTCGTGGCAGATCTGGACGGCGAACGATGCACTGGGCTCGCGAAGGCGATTGGCCCCGATGTCTGGGGGGTGGCGCTCGACGTTACCAGCCAGGAAAGCATCGACGCTGCCGTGCGCTTTTCGTTGGAAGCCGCCGGCCAGATTGATATCCTGGTGAACGCTGCAGGCATTTATGAAGTCCAATCCATCCTGGAGATATCGCGCGAGCGCACTGCTAGGGTCTTCGAGGTCAATATCGAAGGCGTGATTTTCATGACGCAGGCCGTCGCCCGGCATATGGTGGAAAGAGCTGAGGGTGGACGCATTATCAACTTCTCGTCCCAGGCCGGTCGACGCGGCGAAGGGCCGGCGGTGGCTTACTGCGCCTCCAAAGCGGCCGTCATCAGCATCACGCAAAGCTGCGCTCTGGAGCTGATCCGTTACGGGATCAACGTGAACGCCATTGCTCCCGGCGTGGTCGATACGCCGATGTGGGACGTCGTCGATGCGAAACTCGGGAGCCGTGAAGGTTTGCAGCCTGGCGAGGTGAAGCGCCGTGTGGCTGCCGCCGTTCCAGCCGGGCGATTTGGTAGGCCAGAGGAGCAGGCTGCCATGGCCGCCTTTCTGGCCGGGCCGGATGCGGCATATATCGTAGCACAGTGCTACAATGTCGATGGCGGCAACGTCATGGGCTGATCGTTTAGGCGGGACCTTCCCAGGCCTGCCATATGAAAGCGTTAGCGAGGAGGAGAGGAATGAAAGCTGTCCGCTTGGAGTCGATCGCGTCCATGACCATGCGCAGCGTCGAGAAACCGGTTGCGCGGCCGGGCGAATTGCTTGTCCGGGTCCTTGCCGCCGGCATCTGCGGCTCCGATCGCCACATGTACAAGGGCGAGTATCCGACGGCGATTCCGGTCACGATGGGCCATGAATTCTGTGGCATCGTGGAAGTGGTCGGCGAGGAGGTCACAGGCTTTACCGGCGGTGAGCTCGTGACCGTAGACCCCAATATCGCCTGTGGCCGCTGCCATGCCTGCACGCGCGGGCGGGTGAACTTGTGCGAGGGTTTGACCGCGATCGGCGTGACGCGAGACGGCGGTTTTGCCGAATATGTGGCGGTGCCGTGCCGGCAGGCATTCACGCTGCCGGCCGATCTCAATCCCGTGCATGGTGCCTTCAGTGAGCCGCTTGCCTGCTGCCTTCATGCCATCGACAAGGCCGAGATCCGTGCTGGCGAGAGCGTCGCAATACTCGGAGGGGGCGTCATTGGTCTACTCATGGTGCAATTGGCCCGCCTGGCTGGCGCAAGCCAGGTGATTTTGATTACGCGGCAGCTCTCGAGGCGGCAGACTGCGCTGCGCTTGGGCGCGACGCATGCGTTCGACCCGACCGCTTCGGACGCCATCGCGGCTGTTCGAGACATCACCCATGGTGGCGCGGATGTCGTGATCGAGTGCGCCGGTGTTCCCGAGACCTTGCAGACCGGTCTGCAAATGACGCGGCGCGGCGGCAACTTCGTGCTTTTCGGAGTGACGCCTAGAGGTGTCGAGGTGCCTGTCCTGCCCTTCGATCTGCTCGTCAACGAAGTGGATATAAGGCCGGCCTATCTCAATCCGTTCACCCATTCGCGGGCTGCGGCTTTGGTCGCGAGCGGGGCGCTGGAGCTGGATATGCTGGTAACCAAGACCATCGGTCTCGAAGAGGTCGCGGAGGTCGTGGGCAGCGCGCCATTGCCTGGTGAGATCAAGGTCATCATCCGACCCTAGCCGATGGTTACCACGACCTGCTCCGCTTCAGCCGCGGACGGGTCCCGTCGAGTCCCTGTGAATGAGGGTGACCGGCACTTTCACGACGGCGCCCGGTCGCGATTCCTGCCCCGTGTGCTGTTCCGCGATCAGCGCTTCTAGTCGCTGCGCCGCCCGCTGCCCGACATCGCGGATCGGCTGTGCGATCGTCGTCAGCCGAGGAAAGACATAGGCTGCCTCCGGCAGATCGTCGAAACCGATCACCGAATAATCGCCTGGAACGGAAAAACCGCGATCCTGGATCGCATGGATTGCCGCAATTGCTGAAATATCGCTCGTGCCGATAATCGCCGTGATCTCGGGATGCGCCGCGAGTAGATCATGCGCCAGCGGATAGGTCGCGGCGAAGCTGTGCTCCTCGGCCATTGTCACGGCGGCGGGCGCGACCCCTTGTTTTGCCATTTCCGCCGAAATACCCCGCAGGCGAAGCTGAACGGGCTGGCTATGGGCCGGTGCGCCGACGATGGCGATCGACCGGTGGCCGAGGCTGATCAGGTGACGCGCCATCAGGCGTCCACCTTCTTCATGATCGGCCATGACCGCGTCATCGGCGATGCCGCTCAGTTCGCGGTCGATCCCGACGATAGATATATGGGCCTCCCGCAGGATCTCGAAGTGCTCGATGCTGCCAAAGGCGCTGGCCACGATGACGCCATCGACGCGCTGAGCAAGCAGCATGGACATGTAGCGCACCTCGTGATCCATGTTCTCCGCCGTGCTGCAGATCAGCGTCTGGTAGCCCCGCTGGAACAATTCCTGTTCGATGGCATGGGCGAGAATCCCGAAGAAGGGCACGTCGATCGAGGGCAGCATCAGTCCGATCATCCGGCTCGGCGCACCCCGCAGCATGCGTGCGCCTTTGCTCGGCGTGTAATTCAGCGCCCGAATGGCCGCTTCCACGCGGTCCCTGAGTTCGGGCGAGGCATAGCCGCTGTTGTTGAGCACGCGCGATACCGACGATACCGACGTTCCCGCGAGTTTGGCGATATGTCTGATGCTGGTCGTCACGTGCTCGCATTCTTTCCCGGGTCTTCGAACGGTCATGAGACGAGCTGCCGAAATTCACCCCACGTCCTCATCGACTTAACCATCGGCAGGGTCCTGCATCAAGCGCAAGACGAGGCAATCAAAGACCTTTCTGCCACCGATCCGGTTATATTCCCGAGCTATTCGGACTTGTCGTCCGGAACCCATTTGAAGTGATCGCCTTCTGCCGCGACATACCCCACGCCCGGGAACGGAAAGTGCGGCGCGAAAATTCTCTCATGGCTCTTGGCGAGCGCGTTCAGCGTTTTCACGCGGTTCTGCTCGGCTTCGGGCTTATCGCCGTCGAAGGATAGCGCCCAATCCGGCTTGGCAAGCGAAATGATGGAGCTGTGAACGGTGTCGCCGACGTCGAACAGCTTCTCTTCTCCCGAGGTGATCTGGTAGCCGACATGGCCGGGAGTGTGACCGCTCATGGCCACCGAGGTGATACCGGGAACGACCTCACCGCCAGGTTTGAACGTCTTGATATGGCCGGAAATGACCTTGATCAAGTCGGCCTGCTGTTTGTTTGTCTTGGCATAGGACCACTCCGTTTCCGACATGCGAATCGTGGCATTTGGAAAAGCGAGCTTTCCGTTCGAAACCAGCCCACCAACGTGATCAGGGTGAGAATGGGTGATCAGGATTTCATCGACCGCATCGGTGCGGTAACCAGCCTTTGCGAGACTGTCCTGAAGTGCGCCGCCAACACCGGTATCGATCAGGATGAGGTGCTGGTCCGACTTCACCAGCAGGGCGTCGACGCTAAGGGTGACCGTATCGGTCGGTGCGCCCGCCGCCTTAAGCAAATCCGCGACTTCGGTCGGGCTATGATCAAGACCAAAAATCTTGCCGTCATTGGGTTGGACAAACTGGGCGTCGTGCAGGGCGACAATGTCGAGCTTGCCCAGTTTGAAGGCTTTCGCATCCGGCTGTTGGGGCGGCATCTGTGCAAAAGCAAGTCCTTGGTTCGCGACCACCAGAATAGCCGCCGCCAGCAACTTTGCTGAAATTTTCCGATCCGTCATACCAGTTCCTTTTTGAGCGAGAATGCCAGCCCATCCTACTCGAATCTCTGCGGTTCGGGCATGTCAAAAATCGGTGTTCAGCAAGACCGCAAAACAGACCGGGACATTCGCCTCCTATCCTCGCTGCGTCATCCTCTTGGCGTAGAAGCGCTCACCTTTTCACTGCGCGTCGCCGCTCCAAATATGAATCACTGCTCGCCCGGATTGTCTTGGTCCACGATCCGAGCCCGTGACCCTGATCAAGGAGACGCCCCATGACTGCGCCGCACCCGTCGAAAACCCGCGTGGGAAACCAGATCCTGCATCCCGAAACCCAGATGCTCAACTACGGCTATGATCCCGAACTCTCCGAAGGGGCCGTGAAGCCGCCCGTCTTTCTCACATCGACCTTCGTCTTCAAGTCGGCCGAGGATGGCCGCGACTTCTTCGATTACGTCTCAGGTCGGAAGGTGCCGCCGGAGGGAAGAGGCGCCGGTCTCGTCTACTCGCGCTTCAATCATCCGAACAGCGAAATCGTCGAGGATCGTCTCGCAGTTTATGAGGGCACGGAAAGTGGCGCCGTGTTCTCTTCCGGCATGTCGGCCATCGCCACAACCCTGCTGACATTCGTCCGCCCCGGTGATGCCATTCTCCACTCCCAGCCGCTCTATGGCGGCACGGAAACCTTGCTTGCCAAGACGTTTCTCAATCTTGGCGTCTCAGCCGCCGGATTCGCTGACGGTATCGACGAAGCTTCTGTCTGGGCCGTCGCGGAGGAAGCGATGGCCAAGGGACGCGTTTCCATCATTCTCATCGAGACGCCCGCCAATCCGACCAACACTCTGGTCGATATCGCGATGATCAGACGTATAGCGGATGCGATCGGCGAGAAGCAGGGGCACCGGCCGATCTTCGTGTGCGACAACACGCTTCTTGGCCCCGTTTTCCAGCGGCCGATCGAACACGGTGCGGACATATCGCTGTACTCGCTGACGAAGTATGTCGGCGGCCATTCCGATCTGATCGCGGGCGCCGTGCTCGGCAAAAAAGCGATTGTTGCCCAAGTAAAGGCACTTAGAGGCTCGATCGGCACCCAGCTCGATCCGCATTCATGCTGGATGCTCGGGCGATCTTTGGAGACGCTGCAGATCCGCATGGAGCGCGCAAACAGCAATGCAACGGCCGTGGCGGACTTCCTGCGCAACCATGCAAAGGTCGAACACATTCACTACTTGTCCTATGCTGATGCGAACTCGGCCACAGGCCGCACGTTCGCAGCCCAATGCAGCGGCGCCGGCTCGACCTTCTCCTTCGATATCAAAGGGGGCCAACCTGCCTCGTTCAGGTTTCTGAACGCATTGCAGGTCTTCAAACTCGCCGTCAGCCTCGGCGGGACGGAATCGCTGGCCTCCCATCCTGCGACGATGACGCATTCGGGCGTGCCGGCCGAAGTACGTCAGCGCATCGGAGTCCTGGAATCGACAATCCGTCTTTCAATCGGCATCGAGCATCCTGACGATCTCATCGCCGATCTCGGTCAGGCGCTCGACGAAGCGTAATGCCAAGCTCCGGCGCGGGAACTCCAAAAGGATCGTAAACGTATCCGCGCCGACCGGAAGCGCGGTAAAGGTGCCGTGATCATGTCGGCTGATTTGGGGCACTCCAGCCTGTGCTATCCCCACTTGGAAGCTGGGCCGGTCGATTAACCGGCCCAGCAGAGCTGCGATCAGTAGTAGCGCCAACCACGATGGTACCGCTCACGATGCACCCAATACCGGCGGCCATCCCAGTAGCCGCGTCCATGATAATAAACACCGACTCTCGGACCTCCCGGCACCACAACCACCGTGCCGCCGCGTGCAACGTTCGGACGGCAGGCGCCGTAGGGACCGCGGTGAAATCCGGCACCGCATCCTTGAGCTGCGTCAGCAGTCGAAACGATTGTGGTCAACGCCCCTAAGGAAGTCAGGGCTATGATAAGCAGCTTTTTCATCAAGTCCTCCTCTGATCTCATCCGAAACGCACCTTGCATCCGGGATGCACACCTTAACGCCGAATCCTACCATTTGTGTCGCGCACGCCGAAATTTTTTTCGAATGCCGTACGGGTGCGTCTGCTGTTTGGTAAAAAGCGGACGCTCTGGCACTATATCTCCCCTATCTGCTGGTGCTCAGCCGCGCCGCGCCGCTTCGATTACCGCAACGTCAATCTTCTTCATGGTCATCATCGCATCGAAAGCACGCTTTGCCTGATCACCGCCCGCGGCGACCGCTTCCATCAATACGCGCGGTGTGATCTGCCACGACACGCCCCATTTGTCTTTGCACCAGCCACAGGCGCTTTCCTGGCCGCCATTGCCGACAATGGCGTTCCAGTAGCGATCGGTTTCTTCCTGAGTGTCCGTTGCGATCTGAAATGAGAAGGCCTCGTTGTGCGTGATCCCGGAACCGCCGTTCAGGCCAATGCAAGGGATGCCTGCAACGGTGAATTCAACAACCAGGACGTCCCCCTGCTGGCCGGCCGGATAGTTTCCTGGTGCAGGAATGATGGCGCCGACCGCACTGTCGGGAAAAGTCTCCGCATAAAAGCGGGCGGCAGCCTCCGCGTCTTTGTCGTACCACAGGCAGATCGTGTTCTTTGCCATTGCATAACTCCCTTCGCTCTTCATTTTCCATTCCCTGCTGAAATATGAGGCAAGCCGTCTTTCTCCAGCTCAAACGGCAAAATGATCGAGGTCTCCGGCCTTTCCAAAGTCAGTCGCTGTGGCATCGGATCGTCGATGATTCCGACAGGGCTAATTGATTTCGTCAGGAATAAAGCCACCGGTCTGGCGTTTCCACAGGCGGGCAAATAGCCCATCCTGTTCGATCAGTTCATCGGGCCTGCCTTCTTCTATGATGCTCCCTTGATCGAGCACGACGATCCTGTCCATCCTGGCGATGGTTGAAAGGCGGTGTGCGATGGCAATCACTGTCTTTCTCTCCATCACAAGGTCGAGCTTTTCCTGGATAGCGGCTTCGAATTCGCTGTCGAGGGAAGAGGTCGCCTCGTCCAGCACCAGGATCGGCGCACTCTTCAACAGAACGCGCGCAATGGCGACGCGCTGGCGCTGCCCACCGGAAAGCTTGATGCCGCGGTCGCCCACGAAGGCGTCATAGCCTTTGCGGCCTTCACCGTCCGCAAGATCGGCAATGAAGGCATCGGCACTTGCCATCATCGCCGCCTGTTCGATCTCGTCCTCCGTCGCCTCCGGCCGGCCGTACCGGATATTGTCCCCGACCGAACGATGCAGCAACGCGACGTCCTGCGCGATGACCCCTATATTGCGGCGAAGGCTCGCCTGCGTGACCGTGCGGATGTTCTGCCCGTCGATCAAGATCGCGCCGTCCCCTATGTCGTAAAAGCGCAATAGCAGGCTGACCAGGGTCGTCTTGCCGGCGCCTGAAAGGCCGACCAAGCCAACCTTTTCGCCGGGCCGGACCGTCAGCGACAGCTCATTGATCACCTGCTTGCCGGACTTGTAGGCGAAGCGCACACCTTCGAAACGGATTTCTCCGCCGCTGACCTTCAGGTCGGCCCCGTCTGCTCGATCGATTATGGTGGGTGGCGTCGTCATCACCGGCATGGCGTCCTTGATGGTGCCTATCGCCTGGAAGATCTGCTGGCCCATCTGCAAAAAGGTAAAGGTGTGCCCGGACAGTCGCTGGAGGATGTAGACCGACGCGACGAACTGCCCGACTGTCAGAAAGCCTTTGACGAGGCCCGAAAAACCTATGGAAATCATAGCCAGCCAGAGCGCCATGTTGAGCGCCACGACGGTCAGTTCCGCTGTTCGGTAGATGCGCTGTTACCTATGTTGCGTCCAGACCGCCTTTTGAATGATGCGGCGGATGGCGCCCGCCTCACTGTCTTCGGCCGCGAACTGTTTGATCATCTGCATATTGCTGTAGAGATCGGTAATGGCGCCGGAAACGAGGCTGCGCTGCTTGGCGGAGCGACGCGAGCGTTCCGCGAAGGTTGGTACCAATCGGACGGCAAGGGCAATGTTGAGCACGATCCATACCAGGACCGGCAGTGCGAGCTGCCAGGACAGGGCACTCAGCAGGATCATTGAGCCGACCATTTGCAAAAGGAAGCGTGGCACCGATTGGAAGGCGGCAATGATCTGCTGCTGGACTGCGGATGCCACCTGCGACAGGCGCGAGGCGACCTGTCCGGCAAAAAGGTCATGGAAAAAGGCGAGATCCTGCCGCTCCACCGCTTTGTGACCCTGCCATTGGATAGCGGCAGGCATGCCGACAGTGAGGGTATGCGAGGTGAGCGTGTTCAAAAGGAATGAGGCAACGGGCATGGCCGGAAAGATGAGCAGGCCGAGGACAGCAAGCAACGGCCATTCACCATGCAGGAACGCGACGGCACCCTTTTGCGTCACGCCATCAACGATAACCGAAAGTCCCCAGACGATCGTCAGATTGATGGTCTCGACCGCCATGGAGGAGAGCGCCAAAGCGAAGAGAACGCCGCGGAACATCGAAATGAAGTGCAAAAGCACGGCCATAGGCCCACTGGAAGGCAGTGGCCGGTAGGGGATATCGAGCGGCCGAATCAGCTTCTCGAAGGGATGGTAGATCGCATCTGAAATCGACATGGGCCGCTCGGTCAAAAATCGGAAGGAGGGCGAGGGCAGTCAGCTACGTGGACCGCATAGGACCATCTTCCGGCTGCAATCTCAATTAGAAATTTTGATAGGTATAAGTAACGGGAGGCTTCCTGCGCCACCCGGAGATCACCGCAACCGAGGCCTTCAAAACATGTTAGGGCGCGCGGTTGGAACAAGATCCTCTTTTGACCATTTGATGTTCCATGAAAATCTATGCTGTGATCGCAATTCTCACGCTCATGCCCGCATTCGGCGGTGCAGCCGCGCAAGAGTTCGGTCCTGAGACGATCAACACAGCGTCCCTTACAACTGTCGCGCCGAAGCATACGGCCAAGACGTCCAAAGAGCCGGATCCCGCGATCATCCGGCTTCAGGTGCTGCTCGACCGAGCAGGCGCCTCTCCCGGCGTGATCGACGGTTTCTATGGAGACAATGTCAGCAAGGCCATAGCGGGGTTCGAGGCAATGAATCATCTCGCCGTCGATGGAAAGCTCGATCCCGACGTCATCGCCCGCCTCGAGACTGATGCTCCGATCACCCAGACTTACCTTGTCACGCCAGAGGATGCCACCGGACTCGTCGACCACATTCCGGACGATTACGGTGAAAAAGCGAAAATGAAGAGCATGGGATATACCAGCGTGGCGGAGCGGCTGTCGGAACGGTTCCATATGGCTATTGGCCTGCTGAACAAGCTCAATCCGGGCTCGGACTTTGCTCCTGGCAAGACGGTTTTGGTCGTAGCACCCGGTCCGCCGAAGGAGGGTCATGCCAAGCGCATCGAGATCAACAAGAAGACCAGTCAGGTTCTTGCCTATGATGAAAGCGGCGCGCTGCTCGCGGTCTATCCGGCGACGATCGGCAGCGAGGACAATCCTTCTCCGTCAGGGACTCACAAGGTGAAAGGCGTCGCAAGGATGCCGGTCTATCGTTACAATCCGAAACTCAACTTCAAGCAGGGCAAGAACAACAAGATTCTGACTATACCGAAGGGGCCGAATGGGCCTGTCGGAAGCGTGTGGATCGATCTGGACAAGCCCACCTATGGAATTCATGGAACGCCCGATCCGGAACTCATCGACAAGGGGCAGTCGCACGGCTGCGTGCGCCTTACCAACTGGGACGCTGAGGAACTGGCTGGCATGGTCAAGCCTAGCGTCGTCGTCCACTTCAATAATTGAACGCAATTCCTATGCTCATCGCGGCGGGATGCTTCAGGCGAGCTTGAACACTCTCGCAGGTTTTGAAACCCCGCGCAGTTTGAAGTCTCCCAATCGCTCGCATGCAAGGCCGCAGGCCGACGCGAAGCTTTCGGAAAGCAGGAGAGCTCCTGCAGTTCATCGCAGAGTTTTTCGAGCCTCGATGTCTCGTTGGCCGCTGGCCCAATCACCGTGAAGTCCAGTCGTCCGCGTGCGCCGATATTGCCGTAAAAAACTTCGCCGAGATGCAGTACCACATCGATGTCGACGGGCGGACCGGATCGGCGGAGACGGTCATTGTTCAGGGCTGCGTTTGCGGAAAGAATGTGCCGGGCGGACGCAATGGCATTCCGGCACGCCTCGTTGGGGCTTTCGATATCGGCGGGGAACATTGCAAGGATGCTATCTCCCATGAACTTCAGTATCTCGCCATTGTGTTCCTCGACATTTTGGCCGACCAGTTCGAAGCGCTGGTTGAGCATGGCGACGATCTCTTCACGCGAATGCGATTCCGTCCGGGCGGTGAAGTTGCTGAGGTCGGCCATAAGGATTGCCGCGTGAAGCGCGCCGCCTGCGCCCCTTTGCGTCTCGCCACCCAGAATGTGCACGCTGGTTCTTGCGCCGGTATAGACTGCCAGCATGTCCGTCGCCGTCTTGGACGCGGCCATGCGGTAACAGGTGAGCCCTAGGCTTGGCAGCAATGCCTTTAGCGTTTCAAGATGCAGATCGGAGAACCCGGTGAGACAATCGGTGGTCACCGAGAAGGCCATGCCGCGCAGAGCAACTTCGGTGGGAAAGGCTACGAGATTGACGACATGATCGGTGCCGCCTTTTTGCAGCAGCTCAGCCAGGTCAGGATATAGCTCGACACCTTCTCCCCGCGAGATTTGCCACCTGCCGAAGAGCAGATCATTTTCCAAAAGATGAAAGACCGTTGTGCGGGCAAAGCTCTCCTCGCTGGAGCTCCCATATTCATCATTCTCGGTGACGGTCTCCGCACCTCTCGTAAAGCTTGCCATGACTCCGCGGTAAACGGGATGAATTGACGGCATTGCGATGCTCGCCTGCCATATCGGCAATCCGTCTGCGATCAGCCGCCGACAAAGTCCGGCGACAAGCTGCGCAATATCGTTGCAGGCCATACCCTGTTGGATCAGCCAATCGGCGTGGTCTTGAATGTTGAGCCTCATAAGTAGACCTGCCTAGACACGGATCTGCGCCGGCCGAATAGACCGGCGCAGATCCTATGCTTCGCTTATGCCGATTTTTCTTTTGCGGTTTCTCTCGGTATCCGGAACCACGTCACGTAGAGGGCGGGCAGGAACAGCAGCGTCAGGACCGTACCGACCACGATGCCGCCCATCATGGCGTAGGCCATCGGTCCCCAGAACACCTCGCGGGAAATGGGGATCAAGGCCAGGGTGGCGGCGGCAGCCGTCAGCATGATCGGCCGCATGCGGTGTTCGGTTGCCTCGATCACGGCATGCCAGGCGCCAACCCCCGATCGTCTGAGATCCTCGATCTGGACGACGAGAATGACCGAGTTTCGGATCAGGATGCCGATCAGCGCCAGCACGCCCAATATCGCCACGAAACCGAGCGGTGCATTGCTCATCAGCAGCGCGGCAACGACGCCGATGAGAGCCGTGGGGGCGACCGCAAAGACAAGGAACAGCCGGCTGAAGCTCTGCAACTGGATCATGAGGATCGTCGCCATGACGAAAATCATCATGGGAGCGACAGCGGCGATCGGTCCCTGTGCCTTGGCACTTTCCTCGACCGCACCGCCGACGATGACCGAGTAGCCGACCGGCAGAGTCTTCCTGAATTGCTCGACCTTTGCGTCGAGTTGCTGGACGACGGTCGCGGGCTGGACGTCGCCTGTCACGCCTGCCTTGATCGTGATCGTCGGGGTGCGTGAACGGCGCCAGATGGTCGGCTGCTCCAGCTCGTAGCGGAAGGTCGCTACGGCCGACAGAGGAACTGCCTTTCCGTTCGAGGCCGGCAATTGCAGGTTCTGCAGCGTTTCGATGGAGCCGCGTTCCGACGTCTGGGCCCGTCCGATCACATCGATCAGGTAGATGTCATCGCGGATTTGGGTGCTGCTTGATCCTTCGACAATGCCGTTGAGCGCAGTGGCGATGTCTTCGGACGAGACGCCGAGCTGGCGCGCCTTGTCCTGCAGAACGTCGACCTTGATGACGCGGGCGGGCTCGTTCCAGTCGAAGTTGATGCCGTTGAGCAATGGGTTTTCACCCATGATGCCCGCAAAGTCCTGCGCGATGCTGCGGACCTTTTGAATGTCCGGACCGCTGATCCTGTATTGAACAGGCTTGCCGACCGGCGGACCGATATCCAGCAGTTTCACGAATGCATCCGTTCCGGGGAAGGTCTTCTTGAGGTAATCCTGAAGCGCCGCCCGCACCTTGTCGCGCACATCCAGCCCCTTCGTCACGATGACGGTCTGGCCGAAAGTCACGTCAGGCGTCTGCACATCGAAGGAGAGGATGAAACGGGGCGCACCCTGGCCGACATAGCTGGACCAGTGATCAACGCTCGGATTGTTGGCCAGCATTTCCCGTTCGAACTGAGCCATCTGGCGGTTCGTTTCGGTGATCGAGCTGTTGTGCGGCAGGTTCCAGTCGACGATCAGTTCCGGACGGTCCGAGGACGGGAAGAACTGCTGCTGCACATAGCCCATGCCGAAGATGGAAAATCCAAAAGCAAGGATGGTCAGAGCGATGGTCGCCCAACGGAAGCGCATCGCGACCGCGAGAGTTCCCGAGAACAGCGAAGCGAACCAGCCCTTCTTCTCGTGATGCTTCTTCATGGTTTTGGGCAGGATCGTCACCCCTAACAGCGGGGTGAAGAGAACCGCGACGATCCAGGAAACGACCAGCGATACGGCGATCACGACGAAGAGCGTGAAGGTGAACTCGCCGGCGGCACTGTCGTTGAGGCCGATCGGAATGAAGCCCGCAACGGTGACAAGCGTGCCGGTCAGCATGGGGAAGGCCGTCGAGGTGTAAACGTAGGTCGCCGCCTTGCGCAGGTCGTCGCCGACCTCCAGCCGTGCCACCATCATCTCGACGGCAATCATGGCGTCGTCGACCAACAGGCCGAGGGCGATGATCAGGGCGCCGAGCGAGATGCGCTGCAGCGAAATGCCCGCATAGGTCATCACCAGGAATGTAATGGCAAGGACGAGCGGAATGGAGATCGCAACAACCAGGCCTGCCCTCAGCCCGAGACTGATGAAGCTGATTGCAAGCACGATGGCGATTGCTTCGAAAAGCGCGCGGGTAAAGCCGGAAACAGCCTCATCGACGACGGCCGGCTGATCGGAAACCTGATGAACGTCGACACCCACCGGCAAAACGCCGACGATCTCGTCGACCTTCTTATCCAGGGCTTTGCCGAACTCCAGCAGATTGGCGCCCTGCTTCATGCCGATCGCCACGCCGATGGCCGGCTGGCCGTTGAAGCGGAAAAGCGCCGACGGCGGATCGACATAGCCGCGCTTGATCGTCGCGACATCGGTCAGCGGAAAGAAGCGGTCGTTGACGCGGAGATTGATCGCTCGCAGGCTATCCTCCGAAGCGAACTGGCCGCCGACGCGAAGCGCGATGCGCTCGGGTCCGGCCTCCACGAAGCCGGATTGGGTAACGGCGTTTTGTGCCTGCAGCGTCGAGATGATGGACTGGCGATCGATGCCGAGCGCTGCGATCTTACGGGTGGAGAATTCGAGATAGACCGCCTCGTTCTGCGCACCGATGATATCGACCTTGCCGACGTTCGGAACGGTGAGAATTCGGGCGCGCGCATCTTCTACGAGATCGCGAAGCTGCCTTTGCGAGAGGCCGTCGCTCGTGAAGGCGAAGATATTTCCATAGACGTCGCCGAAGCGGTCGTTGAAGAACGGCCCTACCACCCCTGACGGAAAATCGCCCTTAATGTCCGCGACCATGTTGCGGACGCGGACCCAGGTGCTCTCCACATTCTTGGCTTTTGTCGTCGGAAGCAGTTCGACAAAAATGGTCGTCTGCCCCGCTGTGGTGACACTGCGGGTGTAGTCGAGGGATTCGAGCTCTTCAAGCTTCTTCTCGATGCGATCGGTCACCTGCTTGGTGACTTCCTCAGCGGAAGCGCCCGGCCATTGCGCCTGGATGACCATGGTCTTGATGGTGAAGGAGGGGTCTTCTTCGCGGCCGAGTCCCATATAGGAAAACACGCCGGCGAGAATGAAGACGATCATGAAGTACCAGATCATCGAACGGTGTTCGAGTGCCCAGTCGGAGAGATTGAAGGTCTTCAAAGTTGGTTCTCCTGTGTGAGTTTGACCTTCTGGCCTTCGGTCAGGTGATGAACGCCGGCTGTCGCAACGCGATCGCCGATCTTGAGGCCGCCGAGGATTCGCACCCGGTCCGGATCGCTGAAGGAGCGATCCAGGGTTACTGGCTTGCGGAATACCGTCGCTTTCTCAGGGTCGATCACCCAGACACACGGCTGGCCGTCTTTGTCGAGAATGGCGGTAGACGGGAGAGAGATGGTCGGCGCGCTGTCGACGACAGCGCTTGCCGTGATGATCGAGCCCAGGCGGAAAGCATCCGGAGGGTTGGTCAGCGTTATCTTGGTTCGCCTCGTCCGCGTGGTCGCCTCGGCTTCAGGCGCAATTTCGCGCACGATGCCGGTGACCCTTATGGTCGGATCAAGCTGCAGAGCGATCTCGAACGGCGAACCCGGCTTCAGGCCGTCGAGGCTCGCTTCCGGAATGTCGATGACCGCTTCGCGGACGTCCGGACGCGCAACGGTCAGCACAGTCTGCCCCGCCGAAACGACTTGTCCGATCTCCGCTGATGTCGCGGTGACGACGCCATCGAACTCCGCCTTCAACTGAGCATAGCCGAGCTGTTCTTCCGCCTTCGCCAGATTGGCTTGCGCCTTGGCGACAGAGGCGGCGGCTGACTTCTGTGCCTGCTCGGCACTTTCGAGAGCGGCTTCGCTGCCCGATCGGGATTCGGCAAGCGCGCGCTGGCGGTCTTCCGATGTCGAAGCATTGGTCAATTGCGCCTGGCTGTTTGAAAGGTCGGCGCGGGCGCTGCGGACGGCAAGCTCAAGTGAAAGGGGATCGATCGCCGCGACCACCTGTCCCTTTGTGACGAGATCGCCGACATTGACGTCACGCGCGACCACTCTGCCTAGGACTCGAAAGCCCAGTTCCGTTTCGATTCTTGGTTCGATCGTGCCAGGCAGCTTTAGGCTGATGACGGGCTCTGGCTTGATGATCGTCGATAGAACCGGCCGTATTTTCTGTTCGGATTCGGCGGGCTTCGCGTCGCAGGAGGTCAGCATCGACGTCGCCAGCAGCAGCGATGCTGCTATCAGGAAGTTTCTCATTTAGCGGCCTCTTGGGAATGGTCGACGTGCTGGCCGGGGCGCAGGAATTTGCCGCCTTCGGCGACCACGATTTCATGTGGCTTGAGCCCGGCGCTGACCGCGAACTGCCCGGTGTCATATTCCGCGACCTGAACTTTTCGTAGGGAGACTTCGCTCGTGGCTGGGTCAACGACCCAGACCGCGGGCTGCCCACCCGCCGATGCCATGGCGCCCCATGGAAGGATGATTGCTTCTGCCGTGGGCATGCTGAATGTTCCGGTGACAGCCGCTCCGAGCGGCATGCCGGCGCCATCTTCCAGCCCGACCTTGACCCTTATCGTGCCGGTTGCGGCGTCGATCGTCGGCGATATTTCTCGCACTGTCGCCGATACCCGCTTGGAGGCATTGGAAATCAGGGCAACTTCGACCTGCCTGTCGGGCTGCTCTTTGAGAAACAGGGACTCGAAGACATTGAAGACGGCATCGCGCGGACCATCGTGGGCGAGCGTGAATACCGACTGCGCCGCCTGTGCTACCTGGCCGACCTCGGCGTTGCGTTCCGTGATGATCCCGTCCGCGTCGGCGCGAAGCTCGGTGTAGGAAAGGGCATCCTTAGCGGTTTCAAGCTGAGCCTTGGCTGCTTCCTCTGTCCCCTGGGCGGTTAGAAGCGTCTCCCGGGCGGCATCGTAGGCGGCACGGGTGGTGACTTGATTCTTGAAGAGGCTTTCCTGGCGTGCATCCGCTAGCTGTGCCTGCGTCAACTGTGCTTCGGCTGCCTGAAGGCTTGCCGTCGCCACATCAACGTCCGCCTGCTGTTCTTGCGGATCTATCTTAGCCAGCAGGTCGCCCGCTTTGACCTTCGCTCCGACATCGACGTTTCGCTCGATGATCCGACCACTGACGCGGAATGAAAGCTCCGATTCAATCCGGGCCTTCACTTCGCCGGTGACGGTCGTCTTTGCCGTGGGCTTGCTGAGCGCTGCCTCAACGGTTCTGACGCTCTGCGGCACCTGCGTGACCTGCTTCTTGTTCTGATCGCATGAAGCGAGCGCGAGCGTCAGCGCCAACCCCATGATGATTGCCCATTTACCCATTTCATCCCCTCGGTCGCGGATTCATGTTCGTGCCCAGCCAAATATTATTGACTGACTGATTAGTCAATGAAATAATTGATGACTATGGAAGCGATTGTGGCGAAGTATCCCGAGCCAGGGAGGACGTAAGATGTCAGCAGGAAAACAGGTGGGTTTGCGAGCGCAGCGGAAAGCGCAACGTCCCAACGAGATCCTTGATGCGGCCTTCGAGGAATTCGTCGAGCGGGGCTACGTGGCGACACGCGTCGAGGACATAGCCAGTCGCGTCGGCGTTACGAAGGGGACGATCTATTTCTATTTCGACACGAAGGAGCGACTGTTCGAGGAAATGCTTCGCAGGATCTCTGTTTCGTTCTCCGATGTCAGCGCCTACGCCAAGACACTGACCGGACCCTACTCTGAGAGGATCAGGGCCTTTCTCCGCATGGCCTACGATCGCATCGTACTGGACCGGAATACGCGGGAACTCCTGCGCTTCGTAATCGCCGAGGGGTCACGATTTCCTCAGGTCGTGGATCGCCATCATGAAGAATTCATCGTCCCGCTTATGGATGCGACACAAAAGCTTTTTGAAGACGGGGTCGCCGCCGGCGAACTGCGAGATGCGCCGGCAATCAAGATCCCCGATACCGTGATAGGAGCGGCCGTGACGCTATGCGTATCGAAGATGATTTTCGCGGATCGCATACCCCAGGACGTCGACGCATTTTTCGAAGCGCATATGGATGTCATTCTCCACGGATTGATCGCTAAGGACTGAGTTGGCCAAGCTGGAAAAGAAGGTTGGCGCGCTAGGCAACGATCTTGCGTGATATCGCCCATGCCAGGATGCTGGAGCGGGGCTGCCTACGTCTTTCCAGCCACGATTTGAATAAAACGTGGCCAAGATGCTGGTCCTAATACTCAGTGATGCGAGAGATTGAGGCGTCCTCGTGCCTTTTCAGAACAGCACCTAAGCGTCCCGTTCCGTCGCGTGCTCGCAGCAGGCGCTGTCCCGATATGGGAGTATTCTCCTTAAGGCGAACCCGTATAGTTCCGATGGCTTGCTGATCCTCCCCAAATTACCGCGTCGAGGTGGATTGAAATATATCGTATTACGACATATTTTAAAGGTCGGAGGATGACGTAATGACCGAGACGACTACGAAATTGAATGAGGATCTGGAATTGTTTGCCAAGCGCCTTTCCCGTGGGCGCAAGCTGAGGCACTCACTACAACATTCGCCAACGGCTGACGAGCTTGCTCAGCTCAGGCAAGCGCTGGACCTGCGGCTCCAATCAGGTTCCATGGACTTGAAGCTGTTGGCTTTGGAATGGCGATATGATGTGGCGCTACTGCTCGACCATCTGCGCCATTGGATGTACGAAGTCGACCGCGATTTCAGTCATTGATGGTGAGAGGCTGGCCATTTGCCGCCACGTCCTATCGGCTCTCTCTTGAGGTTCGAGTGTCGGCTATAACGTGCGCGTTCGCCCGAATGACCGCAGCAGCAGATTGATTGAGACGGCGACCTTGTCGATGTCGCGGATGTCCTGCGAATATTGACCGGTGTAGAGCTTCACGATCATTTTGTCGCGATCAGACTTGCTGAGATCGAAATGCAGGTGAAGATAATAAGCTTGCCTGTCGCCCCCACGGGCTATGCTGCTTCGCCGTTGGGTGACCTGTTTGAGTTCTGCTTTGAACGGCGCGAAGTCATCAAGCTTCAACGCAACCAGGCTGGACTGAAAACGGGCTTCGGTGGGCACTGCGACAACTGCCTTGTCCAGCGCCAGACTGACGACCTGGCCAGGGATATCGTCCACCTTGGCGGTCTCATCAAGTTTGAACGCATCAAACAACCGTCGGGGTTTTTCAAAGCAGATCAGAGACGCTATACCCAAAACGATGACATTGATGCCGGCCCATAGGGCAGCGATCGGCGAAAACTGGCCTTGAACATGGGTTGTCTCCGGCACGATATTGATCAACAGGCCGACGACGGTGATCGCGATCAGGCTTGAGATGCAGGTAAAAGTATATTTGTCGAACTGGTTCGCCTCGTTGCCGCTGCCCTTCGGCGTCACCCTGAACGGCTTGCCGAACGGCCGAATAAGGCTGGACACAACAGTCGGCAGCATTCGGAACGTCGCAAATGTACCGACCGCGCTTGAAATTATCGGCAGGTAACGCGTCGGCGTTATCCAGAGCATGAGCAGGAAATAGGCCGTCAGCAGCGGCAGTTGATAGGAGACGTAATCGGAAATATCGGTGAAATATAGCGGCAGCAGCCCGAACCACAGATAGACGATCGGGACGATCAATATCATGAAACGGACCAGATATTGCACCAGCCACGATGCCGGCAGGAACATGATTCGCTGAAACAGCGACAAACCCGGACCGCGCAGCGGGCCGTTATGCAGAAACAACGTCTGAATACCGCCCTGACACCACCGTTCGCGCTGCACGAAATAGCCGGTGAGATTCTCGGCGGCCAATCCCATTGACAAGCGCTCGTTCAAATAACGCGTCTTGTAGCCCATGTTGAGCATGGACAGCGTTGTCAGCAAATCCTCGGTGATGGATTCCGTCGGAAAGCCACCAATCGCGTCGACAGCCTTGCGGCGGGCGATCGAGCACGAGCCACAACAAAAACTGACGTCCCACACGTCTCTGCTGGGAGCGATCTCGTCAAAAAACAAACGCTGCTCGTCCGGCCAGATTTTCTCCAGACCCAGGTTCGACTGCACCGGATCGGCATTGAAAAAATGTTGTGGCGTCTGGACGATGCCAATGCTTTCATCGGAAAAGAACGGCAGCGTCCGGCGCAGAAAATGTCGATAGGGCACGAAATCCGCGTCGAAGACGGCAATGAAGTCTCCTGAGCTGACCTTCAGCCCGTTGTTCATGTTGCCGGCTTTGGCGTGCGCATTATCGCCGCGCGTGACGTGAATTGCGTTCTTTTCCTCGCAGAAACTCTTGAGCCAATCGCGGCGCTTGTCGTCGAGGACATATACCTTCAGCTTGTCGGAGGGGTAATCGAGCGACAACGCACCGACGATGGTTCTTTCAAGCACGTCGAGCGGCTCGTTGTAGGTTGGAATGAAGATATCCACCGTCGGCAGTTCTTGCTCGTCGCGTGCAAAGAAGGCCCGCGCCAGTTTGTCAGCTTCCGCGCTCCGATCGACGTAGCGGCTCATCAGCACAAGGAAAAGCACGACCTCAGTAAATGCCAAGATCTCGATGATGAAGACAAACCATACCCAATAAAAATTGACGCCGTCATAGGGGTAGGGAAGAACGGTTTCGGTCAGCCGCCAAAGCATATAGCGTAACGCGATCGCTCCGACAAAGGCGCAGGTAATTGCCCGTGTCCAAGTATGGTGACGCGACCAATTGAAGGGCCCCAGCAGAAAAAGGGCGAAAACGACAAAGGTCGGCGCCAGCGCTAGAAGATACTGAACCACAGGCTTTTAACCCAATTCGACAAGCCAATACCGTGTTTGGGAAATCGTACCTGGACCGTTCGACCGACCTGGCAAAAGTTCGCAAAATCGTCGTTCATGAAGGATGGCTCCAGGCGAACCCGAATGCGGGCATTGCGTTGGGACGAAGCCGGTAGACTGGCCGCAAAGGAATCGCTTTCGACCGCCGCTGAGCTGCCTTTTACAGACGCTACCGTGCCATTGAAGACGTCGCTGCGCCCGAACAGCCGCACCTGCGCAGAAAGCCCAGGATAAATCTCGTCATAGTCGACCTCGGGAACGAGAATATCGACAAACATTTCCCGGCAGTCGAGGAGACGCATCAGCTCGCTGTTGAGCACGACATTCGAGCCGTTGACGATCGTCCTGCTCCAAACCACACCGTCGAATGGCGCTGTCGCGGTTGCGGATTCAAGGGTGTCGACGCGACTCCGTTCTACGATCAATTGTTTTTCAACTTCGGCAGCTCGTGTCTGATTTTCCGCTATGCGCGAGTTCAAGTCACCGATCCGGACGATGACCTCGTCCTGGCGTTGCCGCGAATAAGGCACGTCGTTTTGTCCGTCGCCGAACGCGAAAATGCCCTGGCGAAGCGCAGTGAGCCGTTGTTCCAACTGATCGACAGTCAAATTGCTGATTTCGACCTCGCCGCCAGTCGCGGCTCCTGCGGCTCGAGCGGCATCGACCATGCGCTGCGTGAGAATGCCTTTTGACTCCAGGTCCATCCGGCGGCTCAGGTCGACCTGGGCGGCAAGATCCTGAGCTTGCGAAACTTGGACCTTCTTTTTCAGAATCTCCACTTCGCGTTCCAGATTGGAAATTGTGGCTTCTCGGAAAATATCCAAGCGTTTGGATAGCTGCTCGCGAAGAGCGGTCAGCGCGTCTCGCTCCGCCTTCAGCGCCACGACGCGGTCGCGCGCTGTGTTGCGATCCGCCTCGAGAGACGCAAGGATTGCCCTGTTGACGCGCGGATTGCTGATTTCCGCAAGCGTCTGGCCCTCTTTAACGGGAACTCCGACTTTGGCGGGCTCTCCCGCAATCACGCCGTCGATGGGGGCGTTGACGATAGCGAAGCGGGCATTGACGGTGCCGTCACGGCTCGTAAAGCCGGTAATCGCCGGTAAGGAGACGACGATAGCGGTCGGGCGGACATTCTGCCCATATCGAGCAAGAGCTTGTAGTCCATTATCGCTGGCACGCGCTTTACGGGCGTCGTGTGCGGCGGTTTTATGATGAGACGCGGCGAGGTATGGAGACGATCGTCGCCGAAGTGGCGCCTGGGGTGGCGCTTTGCTTGCCGGCTTGGATCTTCGATCCGATAATTTGTGCGGTCATGCAGATCGGGGAGCCCCACGTAAACATTGAGGGTCTCGCAGATCTATGTCGCTTGCTTGAAGGGCATAGACTCAGGCGAAGTTCTTCAGACGACAGCACCGTCGTCCAGGAGGACCGTCATGAGGAAGTCATTCGACCTGATGTTAACGCCCCGCCGGCCGCGCCAGCTCTGCATCTTGTTGGACCCGCCGGAGCTGAAGGGGATCAAGGCCATCGAACGAAGCGCGGTCACCGTAAGGTTGGCGCGGCTTCTCATGGAGGCCGCCGGCGCGATAACGGTGGAGAGCGGCAATGACTGACGTCGATATTTTGCCGCCTTCGATATTGAAGCGCAAAGCCGTGGTTTATGTTCGCCAATCGACGCAAGCCCAGGTCCAAAACAACCTTGAGAGCCAGCGGCGGCAGTATGAGCTGGTCGATGAGGCCCGCCGGCGCGGATTCCGAGACGTTGAAGTTATCGACGATGACCTTGGCCGTTCTGCTAGCGGAACGGTCGCTCGCCCAGGATTTGATAAACTCGTCGCTGGGCTATGTGCCGGCAATGTGGGCGCCGTTCTCTGCCTGGATGCGTCGCGTTTGGCTCGCAATGGGCGTGACTGGCATCATTTACTTGAGCTCTGCGGGCTGGTTGAGGCAAGGGTCATTGATCTTGAAGGCGTGTACAACCCTTGCCGCCCGAACGATAGGCTGCTTCTGGGAATGAAGGGCAGCATCAGCGAGTTTGAACTTGGTATCTTGCGATCAAGGATGCTCGATGCGGCTCGATCCAAGGCGCGTCGCGGCGAACTGCGTATTCCGGTGCCAATCGGCTACATCTGGCACCGGGAAGTTGGCCTCGGTTTTGATCCTGACCTTCGGGTTCAAGAAGCCATTCGTCAAATATTCGAGCGCTTTCGCCAACAGGGAAGTGGTCGCCAGGTCTACCGCGCTCTCAGCGCGGAGCGAGTTCACTTCCCCCGCCCATCCGACGGTAAGCGGTCAGTGTCGTTTGATTGGACGCCGATCCGCTATCGTAACGTCATCTCGGTTTTGAAGAACCCATTTTATGCGGGAGCCTATGCCTACGGGAAGACTGAGAAACGCACTGAGATCATCGACGGACGCGCCCACAAAACCTATAAACATCCTCGCGCCCTCAGCGATTGCGAGATTCTTCTAAAGGGCCACCATGAGGGCTACATCGATTGGTCCGAGTACGAACGCAACCAGAAGCAGCTTTCCCTCAACGATTTCGGCCGTCGGGGTGGGCCGAAGTCCGGTAGAGGTGGGCGATCCTTACTGATTGGATTAATGGCTTGCGGTCGATGCGGACGCCGCTTGAAGGTTGGGTATAGAGGGCGCTATCCTTACCCCATCTACCAATGCTTCGGCGCGGATGTCTACAACTCGACGCGCTGTATGAGTTTTGCGGGGCAACGTACCGATAGAGTGATCGCTTCTGAGCTCATCCGTGCCGTCGAGCCCATGGCGGTCGAAGCGGCGCTTACGGCGGAGAGGACGTACATGGAAGGTCAGGCAGAGCAACAGCGGATGATCGAGCTGGAACTTCAGCAAGCCCGTTATGATGCCTCTTTAG
>NZ_AUFB01000009.1 GCF_000426285.1 Rhizobium leucaenae USDA 9039
CCGAGTCCGGCGCCTGTTGTACCTTCACCGGAACGAAGGCGCGCGGCTCTTCCGCTCTCTCTGCAACACCAAGCTCACGACGCCACCGATAAACCAGTGACCGATCAACGTCGTGACGTCGCGCAACCTCCGTCACCGTCATCTCGCCAGTCAGCGTCTCCGAAACGATCGATTCCTTGGAAGTTCGTGTGAACTTCCGGCGCCGCATACTGCCCGCCAAAATCTCAAGCTGATGGATAGACACGTCGTTATCCTCGTTGTTAGCAACGTGGCGATACCGCTCACCTCAGCAAAACATCGATATCACCGTGACAAAGCAAGGCGGTCCTCGGCGTGGGGATACTGACTATCTCCTTCAGCGGTGGATCAGCCCTTACTGTCAAGACGAACACCGGCAACGACGTTGCCGCTGGCGGCCTCACCAGCGGAATGGTTGTTCTGGGCATCGTCTCTGGCTCGACGTTCCGCATTCTGAATGATCAGGTGTCTAGCGCGATTGTTGCGGCAGCAGAAGCCGCGCAAGCAGCAGCAGAGGCGGCAGCGGCAGCCGCATTAGCCGCGGTGCCAAACACCTTTGCATTAACGCGCACCGCACTTAAAGCGCTCAACACGTCGACCATTACGGCGGCCTATCTCCGCGAAGCGGGGCGCGAAGGCCAATTTCTTTGGCGAACCGGCGACTACAGCGCACAAATTGCCGCTGACACGGCCGAAGGGATTTATATCAAAGCCAATGCCATTGCGGCAACGGCGGGTGCGTGGGTTCGAAACACCGGTATCTCGATAGAGGTCAATGTCAGGTGGTTTGGTGCAGTCGGCGACGGCGTGACGGCCGATACAGCAGCCTTTCAGGTTGCGGCTAATCTTTCCAAAAAGATCCGCGTTCCGTTTGGCCGCTATTTCCTGACCGCAACGATAACGCTTCAGGCTGGCACTTATTTCGAGGGCGATGGCCGCGAGCAAACAATCCTCCAACGCACTGGCGATTATGGCGACACGCTGAAAATTGGCTCGACATCGGCCGGCGCTGGCAACTTCAGAATTTCCGGCTTTTGGTTCTACAAACCGCAGAACTACGTCGCAGGCACCACGACCACGATTACGAATCCAGTCGGGAACACAACCGCTCACGTTAGGGTAGTTGGCGGCCAGGATTGTGACATCTGCGACAACTACTATTGGAATGTCCCTTACGGCATTGTGGTGCAAGACACGTCGTTGCTGCGCATCAGCCGCAACAACTTCTTGGGCATATGGGATACGCAGATTGCCGGGCTTCAGGAAGGGCGCGCACACATATACCTAGCCGCCGGCTTGGCGCACAACACCCTGATAACGATCGACAACAACCATGTCAGCGGCGGCTATTTCTCGGCGCTGCGGTCGAAAACGATCGGAACGGTTACGTATTCTATAAACGAACAGATCGGCCCGCTTCTTGGCTTGCTTGTCGAGACATGCGAAGGTCTGAACGTTTTCGCCAACTACTTCGGCGGGCAGTCACAGTATTGTATTGCGTTCTCGCCGATAGCTGTCATTGCGCAACCGAAGATTCATCACAACTTCTTTGATACCGGCCGCGACGGCACCATCAAATTCTTGTCTGGCACAAATAGCGCCATCTATCCTACCGACGTTATTATTGACGCAAACGGCTTCAACGGCCAGCAAGCTGGCCCGGAGGCGATATCGTTCAATTTCACGTCTTCGATCAAGTCTGCAGTCGATGTCATCATCGCCAACAACGTGTTCGAAAATCACCTGATGGCGCCCGTTCGCATCGATGGCGCCATTGGTGTGAAGATCAACGGCAACATCTTCACCGCCTACCATAATCGTGGCGGTGGCACGACGCCAGACTTTACGGCTGGCGTGTTTCTGGCGACTACCGCCAACAGAGTCAATGTGACAGGCAATGACTTCGGCGGCGGCACGAACGACCCGATGGGCGGCAATAACTGCCAATACGGCGTATATTACTCGGCCGGGTCGTTCGGGTACGCCAGCGGCAATTTCCCCTATGGCGTCGGACTCGGAATGGGTGGTGGCGCGATTGCCAACGTCACGCAGACATACCCGACTTGACGCTATTGTCGCGCAACTGAGCAGGCCATATTGTTGAACCACATATGGCCCTCTTGAAGGACTTGTGGCTGAACGATTGCTGACGTGCCCGCCGGTAATGGGACGGATAAGTTGGCTTCTTCATTAGGATGAATGGTGGCGGGTTCCTTTGGATACCTGCCGCCAGCATCCCAATTCACCGTTTTACCGTCCGCGGAAAGCAAATGAAGGCCAATAAACAGGGGGCGCTGGCCTTGGCCAAACACCCAATCAATCTTGCCTTCATTTTTCAAATTGATGCGTATTTCGTTATCGACTAATGCGCACGACATCTCACCATTTAGCTGGTCGAATATATGATTCCCTGATGCAATATCTATTTCATCTTGCGTCCTGAACACCTCCGGGTGGTCCGCAACGGTGATTGACAGCGGGAATTTGTTATTGCTGGCGACGAGCTTCTCGAGGCCATCCGACTTAATCGAAAGCGGCAAGCTTCCATAATCGATTTCTTTAGGCGAATTGACTGTGACGCCGGAAACAGCAAACGGATCGGCCTGGAATTTCAGCGTAACCGCCCCCTGCGGAATTTTTGCTGACGCAAGCCCGCTCTCATCATCATTGGTGAGAGCGACGCCGATGCTGTTGAGGTAGGCGGCAATTGCGTCGTATTCTTTCTGAGGGACAACCGTGCGGTCTATGACGATCTCAGCAAAGCCGGCCGCCTGGACTTCGGCCCACAATTTCGGGAATGGCAATTCCGCAATGCGGTTATGCCACAATTCTACAAGGCTGTTTTTCGACGCTCCGTTGCTCCACCTTACCGATTTCGAATGCAAATAAAGCCGAACTGGCGCGAATGAGCCCCAGCCGTAATATTTGTTATCTTCAAGATAGTTTGAGTGTGGGTACTGGTAGACTTCTGCGCCAGCCGGGAGTTCGGATTCGACGCGCTGGACAAAACGGCGCTCAGCCAAGAAGCGCTTGTCGAGCGCTGGCGAGCCTGTATCAAGGATCGGTATTTGGTCCACAAGAACAACGGCACAAAGCACGGCAAGTACCGCGGACGACACCAAATCGGTGCGGTTCTTTATCGACCAAATATGGGCGAACAGAATATAGAGCAACAGCAGTAAGATTATTCCGAACCTGTCATATGCTCGGATTGCTGGAAAAATCATAGCCGCCATCGCCCCTACGCCGCCGGTCAGCGTGCAGAGCAACGAAAAGAGGATGAGCGGCAGCAATGCTTGGCCATACCGCTCAGTGACGCCAAAGAATAACTGATAACGAGGGATGCAAAGCAAAATTGCCGCAGACAGCAGCAAGAAGCTTCCAAAGAGACCCAAGGGCGACCAGTTAAAAAGCGGGTAGGCCCTGAACCCATCGCTGGTAGATTTCATATACCGCTCGACGTGAGCCAAGAACGGAATCCGATGATTGTGGTTTGGCGTGAAAAGCATCTTCAGGCTGGGAGCGTATATTTCCGCCTCTGCCGGGCGCTTTGCAACTGCTGGATCCACCACGCCGTTGACGTAGAATTCGTTCACGTGTGACCGCTCGTATGACTTCAAGGGGATCATCAGGGATAGCGACACGCCTAGAACAATGGCGACCATTGCCGTTGGCGCGACAAGTGACGACGGCTGCTTCAGGTCGCCATTTAGCAGGCGGAAAGCAATCGAAAATCCCAGCAATAGCAGGATAAAAAACGCATAGTAACCGTCCGACGAGGCGAGCAGCGCAATGATCGCGTAACTGGCTATAGCTTTGCCAGAAAGCGCGCCGTGGCGCGTAAAGGCACCTGCGGAAATCCATATGACGACGGCGACGGCCAGCGGCAACATGAAGTAGTTTGGCAGGAATGAATAGATCATTCCGCTGAGACGAAACGTTGTGAATGCGAATATAATGCCGACGAACGCAGCAGGCGACCGCGAAATATTTAACATTCGCGAAGCAACATAAGTTGTAGTCGCGATGAGCGGGAAGTTTATGAGATAATAGGCAGTCTGCAACTTAACCGGATCTTTAAAGATTGGCGACAGAGCGAGCATTATTACTGAATGCAGCGCGCTTGTTTGTGCAGCAGAATTCAGATGCCAATGCGCTATGCTTGGCGCACCTAGATAGGGGTTTGTCAAAACCCAACCAGTCTGCGTAAGGACTTTTGTGAGCACGAGTTGCCACACCGAATCCAAGCCGTCGTAATGCATCGGGAGACTGATGTCGTGGCTTAGAACGTGAAAAAGTTTGCCAGCGATCAGTGACGTCACCACGACGATAAAGCCGACCGCGATTGCATCCTTTTTCAAGTCTTTCACTATGGCACCCTTAGTATGTTAACCGGCGGCACCATAGCCAATTAGTTAATGAAAATACAACCGCCGCACTAACAAAAGTGGCGTCGCTTCCAAGGAAAATCAATGAAACCGAAACTCGTGCGCAAGCCCGGGCGCGTTCTCGCGTGGTCGCTATCCATGTGGTGCGTCTACATCGCCGGGCTGCTTCAGATCGTTCCGTACATCGTCCCGTACCTCGACGGCTACATCCCGCATTGGGCTTCGCTCGTCGCGCTCTTGGCATCTCCTTTCGGCGCGATCATCTACCAAGGAAACCTCCATGCCGATAAATAAGATTGTCGCAACCAAGCGCGGCAAGGCTGCTATTGCGGCTGCCATCATAGCGGCCGCAGCGGGCGGCTGGCACGCTGTTGGCGATAGTTCGCCTACCGTCCACCCGCCGGCCGTTATCCTCGCTCAGAAGGCGCTTATCGAGACATGGGAAGGCGAGGTGCTGACCGCACATTGGGATCCCTACGCCAAGATTTACGACATCTGCTACGGCAAGACGACATTGAACGGCAAGCCGATCACCAAGGGCATGAAGTTCACCAAGCAACAGTGCGCCTCTTTTTTGGAGGATGACCTCTACAACGAATATTACGTGCCGCTCACTGAGAAGGTGCCTGCATACGTAGGTTTCCCCGTCAGCGTTCAGGCCGCGCAGCTTTCCGGCGCCTATAACTTCGGCGTAGGCGGCATGGTCCACTCCAAGGCGATGACTTTGGCAAAGGAAGGCCAGTGGCGCGCCGCATGCGAGGCGCAGACTGCTTGGAATAGGGCGGGTGGCCAAGTCGTGCCGGGGTTGGTTAAGCGTCGCGAAATGGGAGACGCGCAGCGTATCGGCGAGGCAGAGCTCTGCGTTTCGGGGTTGCCATCATGAGTCTGCTGGCAACACCACTAGGCCGCTGGCTAATAGGCGCGCTGGCCGCCATTGCTGTTCTGGTTGGTGTCTACGCCTATGCCCACCACAGCGGCTATGTACAGGCGCAGGCCTACTACCAAGGCCAGATTGCACAGCTAAAGGCTGACATCGCCACGGCGCGCGCCAACGAGATCGAGCGCCAGGATACGGCCAACAACGCCGCCAAGGCCCGCGAGGCGGCCACCATCGCGCAGATGCAGGCCGACAACGACACCCTTCAAAACAAAATCGAGGAGCTGCAGCGTGAAGCTGATCAAGACCCTGATGCTGGCCGCGCTGCTCTCGGCTCTTCCAGCGTGCGCCGCATCAACCAAATTCGCTAGCCCGCCGCCCCAGTTGGCCGCGCCGGATTCGGCATTGACTAAGGATTGCGCGCGGCCGGTTGATATCGGCAGTGCGGCGATGACGCAGGCCGCGGCTGAAAAATTCTGGACAAAAGACAGGCAGGCGCTCGTCGAATGCCGTCGCGGCAAGGCTGCCCTACGCGACTTCTATGCTGACCGCGATCGCAGATTGGCGGGTGGGAAATGACACCAGAAGAAATCATGAAGGCGGTCATGTTCATCCTTGCCGTCGCCGGCGCAGGATGGGGCATTTGGTGGAAGATCGACGCCAAGGTCGAGAAGGTCGAAGAGGCTGCCGGCAAGAAGATTGCAGCCGCTGAGGAGAAGGCCAACAAGAACGCGGCCGACCTCGCCGAACATAAACTACATGCCGCGGAAACATTCGCCACCAAGGCCGGAATGCAAGAGCAGACGGCGCAGTTGCTGCGCGCGATTGAGGGCGTAGGCAACCGCATCGACGGCTTGCACGAGCGCCTCGACCGCGCCTTTGAGCGCACCACCGGTCGCACCACAAGAGCGGGATAACCCATGCAAAGACCACGTTTTGACACGTACCTGACGAAGGGCGACTGCTTCGATTTCTCGCTCACCTATACGGCCGCCGGCTCCGTTGTCGATCTAACAGGCTACGGGGCGCAGATGTCCATTCAGTACACCTACGAGCGCGGCCTTGGCCGCGTGAAGGTGACGGACAATCTTGTGCTCGACGGAACTATCGTCGCAGCCGAAGGCAAGATTTCGTTTCACGCGACCGCAACGCAGACCGATGCGCTGCCTAAGATTTCACAGGCGGAATATCAGATCCGCATCACCGACTTGGACGGCTGCATTACCACGCTGCTGAGCGGCTTTGTCGCGATCTATGCTAACAAATTCGAGGACGCATAATGGATCAAGTCACTGTTTTAGAGATATCCACGAACGTCGTAGAAGTTGCTGTCGCTGGTCCGCAAGGGCCTACGGGTCCGCAGGGCATTCAGGGGCCGCCGGGCTCGAATGCGTGGGCGTCTATAACCGGCAAGCCGACAACCGTTGCAGGATACGGGATTACCGACGCTGAAACGCTCGCACACAAGGGCATGGCGAACGGCTATGCAGGGCTGGATAGCGGCGGGCGCGTACCGGCCGCGCAATTGCCGTCGTATGTGGATGACGTTTTGGAATTCGCCAATCTCGGTTCTTTTCCGGCAACGGGTAGTACCGGAATAATCTACGTCGCTGACGACACTGGCAAGATTTACCGATGGTCTGGTAGCGCGTACGTCGAGATAAGCCCGTCGCCCGGTTCTACCGACAGCGTGCCGGAAGGGTCGACTAACCTCTATTTCACGGCGGCGCGCGTTCTCGCGTCGGTATTGACCGGGCTTAGCACGGCTACGAATGCGGTTATCACAGCGTCGGATACGGTGCTGTCGGCGTTGGGGAAGTTGCAGGCTCAGGTCTCGGCTCGCGTCGCTAAGGCTGGCGATACGATGACGGGGGCACTTACCGCGCCTTCCGTTGTATTGAACAACGCCGCAGGGACCGAGAGGCCCATATATTTTCTTACCTCTGGATCAAACAGATGGGAAGCGCGCGCCGAACCATCGGCTGAAACGGGCGCAAACGCGGGATCTGATTTCCAAATTCTTCGTTATGGTGATAACGGATCATTCCTTGGTGCGCCGTTCCAGATCAACCGTGCAACCGGCCTAACGACGCTTGAATCTCTTGCCGTTTCTGGTCCGGCGACCGCTTCCAACCTATCCCTTACGGGTGATTTCACACAGGTAAAATTCGATACGCACTGGCGCGTAACGCGAGATACGGTGGCCGGTAGCGACGGCGGTCTTGTCTTTCAGCACTCTACGGACAATTTTGCTACTGCCGTTACTTCGATGACCCTGCAGAGTAGCGGTTTCGTAGCACTTAACGGTATGTCCGCGAACTCCATCGCCATGGGTACAAACGGCGCGATCTCATTCGCTGGCACGGGCGCCGCGACGACGCGTGCAAACCTCGGCATATCGGCCGGTTTGCAGCAATACGCCTGTGAAGGTCGCCTAACGCTCGAAAGTGGCGTTCCAATCAGCACCGCCGACCAAAGCGCAAAGACGACGCTCTATTTCACGCCGTACAAGGGTGACACGATAGCGCTCTATTCCGGCACTGCTTGGGTTGAGCGGACGTTTGTCGAGACTTCGATTTCGCTATCGACCATAACGACCGGCAAGCCGTACGACGTATTTGCGTTCGACAATGCGGGCACGTTGGCACTTGAGCTTGCTGCCTGGACAAACAACACTACCCGCGCAACGGCGCTTGTGTTGCAGAATGGCGTCCTCTCGAAGAGTGGATCGCTCACGCGGCGGTATCTCGGAACGATATACCCCTCAACGGCCGGGCAATGTGCGGACTCGCTACAATTCCGGTATGTGTGGAACTACTACAACCGCGTCCGTCGGTGGATGGCGTTCAATGCCGCATCGGCAAGCTGGACTTACAATGCAACGACCATCCGGCAGGCTCAGGGCAACACACTGAATCAGTTGAATTTCGTGATCGGTGTGGCTGAGGAAGCAGTAAACGCGAATATCGATACTTATGGTGTGTCGACCATCGCGGCGCAAAACGTGGCTATCGGCTTGGGTCTTGATACGACAACCGCGTTTACTTCCTTCATATCAAACCAGGGCTTCAACAACACAGGCAACGGCGAGCAGATCCGCGCGTCTATAGACATTGTGCCGGCCGCAGGTTTTCACTTCCTGTCATGGAACGAAAAGGCCGACGCTACAGGAACGGCAACGTTCTTTCAGGGCGGTATGACTGGCACCATTGTTTCGTAACTCGCGCCTAGCCTTCCAAATATTCTTATGTTCTAATCAAACAGCACGTACCCTGATTCCAGCCCCTATCCCCTAAAAAGGATAGGGGCTTTTTTTGTTTTCCACACCCTAATCCATCACGGCACGCCGCTCGCCTTGCAACTGATGGATATAGACCATCTCAACGCGGCACGCCGCGTACAGGGCCGATTCCTCATAACCAGCGGTAGGCCAGTTCAGTTTCTCGCCGCCTTCGGTATGGACGATCCAGAACCATCGGTCTTTCGTCCACGGCGCATCGATCTTGAAGATGCGGCCTATCTGCCTGTCGTCGTCAAATCCGACGAAATCGTCACCCGGCTTTTCTTTCCAGCTATGCCGCCATTTGAATTGCGGCTTGCTGCCGGGGATTATCGCTTCCCAAACTTTCCACATTCGGCGAGAGTAGTTCTCAGTTTGTTCTATGTCAAGAGTTTGGTGCGGGTCTTGACAAATTTGTAACTTTACAGCAATGTAATAAAACTGGCAACCAACCAGCAACGCCGTTACCTCGGCACCACCACACCAGAAGAGGAGACAGCCATGAGATATTTCAGATATTTGGGCGTAGCAGTTCTAGCGCTTACCGCACTTCTATTCAGCGGCATCACCTATGTCACCACCCCGGCGCAGACGGCGGCGGCGCGCACCATCTCCGAAGCATCCGTCGTCAAGGTCACCGAGAAAGACGGCCACGGTTCAGGCGTCAATATCGGCAATGGCTACGTCATCACGGCCGGCCACGTTGCTGATGGCAACGCAAAGGCGAAGCTCAAGACGAGCGACGGGCGCGAGATGGATGCCGACGTGCTCTGGGTAAACAAAGAATACGACATTGCTTTACTAAGAGCCGTCGGTCTGCCCACCGTCGGAAGCTCGCTCGATTGCCGAACCGCAAAGGCTGGCGAAGAAATTCAGGCCGCAGGCAATCCGATGGACCTTGAATTCGTTTCTTCCTTCGGTCGCATCGCTGGCGACGTTCGCGAGCTAGGGCCGTGGCGTCAGGTGTTGATTACAGACATTACGATCGTCATGGGGCAATCAGGTGGTCCGGTATTTGAGGCTGATGGCCGCGTCGTTGGCATCACGGTAGGCGTTGCGTCTGCAACCCTTCCCGGCGGCATTATCGGCGCCACGCCGTCGCTTACCGGCTTCGGTATGGTCGTGCCGTCTTCGACTGTTTGTATGCTGATGGGGCGGGCGTGATGGCTAAGATTGATGATGGCGGGGCGGCGTTTCCCGTCCCGTATGGCAACAGCGCCTACGGCATGAGCCTGCGCGATTACTTCGCTGGGCAGGCGTTGAGCGGCCAACTCTCATTCTCGCCGCACGACTCATTCGACAAATACCATCAGCCCGATGAAGTCGCTGCGGCTTGCTATCGCTTCGCCGACGCCATGCTAGCCGCAAGAAAGAAGGAATCCTAATCTTGCCCACACCACCCCTTAGTGACGAACTAGCCAAGGAAGCCGCCGACGCGTTCATTGCGCTAGGTGAGAAGACGGCTGCAGCCCTATTGCTCGGCATCCCGCGTCAAACGTTTAACAGCCGCTTGAAGGTTGCGGCGGAGCGGGGTCTTTTAGGAACGAAACCGGTGTTGCCGGGATTCCGGATTGCGCAGGTCAGCAACACGCCGAACGGCGACTACATCAAGCAACGCCGCGAGCATGGCGCCGAATTCGAAGTGCCGTCTGGCCATACGATAAAAGGAATCTCAGCCCTCGTCGATGAAGGGGGGCGGGAAGTCCTTAAGTGGGTGAAGACGAGGGAAGAGCCGTCGGCGATCGACATCGCCGAAACGTTGAAGGCGGCATTCTCCAACTATGAGCCGGCCGCCATCCCGACGCCCGCGCCGGAACACGTCCAAGAAGAGCTCGTTACGCTCATTCCATGCAATGACTGGCACGTCGGAATGTTCGCGTGGAGCCAGGAGACAGACGAAAACTGGGATCTGAAAATAGCGGAACGCGTCATTGGTCGCGGTATTGAGGAGGCTGTCGCCAGATCACCGGCAAGCGGGGTGGCAATCGTTCTTGGTGGAGGCGACCTAACACACGCAGACAACAACGAGAACAGGACATCGAGATCCAAGAACGTCCTCGATGTCGACGGCAGGCACACCAAGGTCACGGAGACTGCGGGCAGGCTTCTAGTCCGCACCATTGACGCTGCGCTAAGACGCAATGCTGTCGTTGAGGTTCGCAATCTCAAGGGCAACCACGACGAGGAGACGGCGCCGGCAATCGCGTGGTTCCTGCACGCTTGGTATCGCAACGAGCCTCGTGTCATCGTAGATCTCGACAAATCGCTTTTCTTCCATCGTCGCTATGACAAGGTGATGATTTCTGCGACACACGGCCACGAGGCCAAGCTGCAGGACATGCCGGGAATAATGGCGCACCGCAGAGCCGAGGACTGGGGAGCGTCAAAGTTCAGGTACGCCCACGGATTCCACGTCCACCACAAGTCTAAGCTTGCGACGGAGGGTGGTGGCGTGATTATGGAATCACACCAAGCACCGATACCGCAGGATGCTTGGCATTTCGGCTCCGGCTTCCTGTCTGGCCGTTCGCTGCAGACGATCACCTACCACAGGGAGTACGGCGAGATTTCGCGTGTTCGTGTCGCGATGCTTGATGCAGCAAACGACAACGCTCCATTGAGGGCTGCGGCGTGACCGGCAACGAAATAGTTGAACTGGCCATTGTTGAATTTGATGCGTGGGTGGCGGCGCAGTCTGATGAGGTTCAGGAGTTGGATGTTATCCGTCAGGCGGAGCTTTACGCAAATGCAAACGACAACGTGCCGGCAGAGCAGAGGAGGGCGGCTTGAACGCTGATGAAATATGGGAAGAGGCCAGGAGGGAAGCCAAGAGCCAGCTTGGCGAGGCGTCTATATCTGGGATGCCTCCCGAATTTATCGCCAACAACCCGCATCGGAATGGAAGTCCGGAGCACGATGAATACGAGGCTGCTTTTGAGCACTTCATTATGACCGGACTCGGATACTAACCACCACCCGCCGACCACCAATCGGCAACCACCACAGAAGAGGAGACTTCATGACCACCACCATTTACGACCCGCCAGGCGGCTGGCGTCACGGCTTCCCGCGCGTCTATAACCCCCATCCAGGCGAAACCCTTGAAGACACGCTAGTTCGCGATGGCTACCCCGAAAAGGAAGTCGGCATCGGCGCCAAGTATTGCCGTTTTTGGGAAGAGAAGGAGGCTGTACAATGACCCTATTCGGCGGAAGAATCCCCAACGAGGACGGCGACGGTTATAAGGTTGTGCCACAACCTTATAACGAACCGCTTATGATCCCCGGCTACGGCGCGCAACCCGTGCCTGCGAATGATAATTTCATCGCGGACGAATCCGGCGCGTCGGCTGGCTTTGCGGTTGGCGGGTATATCGGGTTGCGGCGCACCCCCTCAGAAATGCGCGCCACCCACGAAGAGCACAACGACAACGTTGCCAAGTGGCGGGCCAACGACACGCTCCCATATCGCAAGCAGCAAGGCGTCGAGGCGCTGGCCGAACTGGCCGGATACGTCTATCTAGGCTCGCCGTATGCGAAATATCCGCACGGCCTCGACGAGGCGGCTCGCGTCGTGTCCGAGTGCGCAGGCGTGCTGATGCAGCGCGGTCTGCGCATTTACTGCCCGATCGCACATGGCCATGCTGTGTCGCGGAATGTCGCCTTGCCGCGCGAGTGGGATTTCTGGAAGGCGCAAGACCAGCCGTTGATTGATGCTGCAGCCGCGATCATCGTGCTTGAAATGCAGGGATGGCGGGAGTCCGTCGGGCTCACCTATGAGATTTCGGAGTTTATGCGGGCGGGCAAGCCGATCCTTTATCTCGAACCGGCTGATCTGCGGGTTAGTGAGCGGAGGGCGGCGGCGTGATTAGGCACGGTGAGGCACCATACCTAGAATGCAGCAGCAAGGGTGACCGTCGCTTCTCTGCGTTCCACGCACGCATACGCTCGCGTGGCGGAAAGAGCATTGAAGATATCTATCAGGCTTCGAAAGTATTTGCTGACGGGTCTACGGGGCTCGGCTGGCGCGATGCGAAGGGCAAGCTTGCCGTCAACATGACGCAAGTTCGCAAACTCTACTCTGGCCTCTGGGATGAATACATAGGCGAGAATCGGCACCTGCTTGACGTTATCCGCGCCGCGTCTGGCGTGTCTGACGTGTTCGGGCAAACAGGCAGCGCTTGCCAAGCGACCGAGCTTTGGCGAATTCGTAACGGGGAGGCAGCATGACCAACCACCAATTCTACGTCGGCCAACAAGTCGTCTGCATCTCGGCAGCCCAACCCGCAAACACAACCCTTCCGTCTGAATTGACGGAAGGGGCCATCTACAAAATCAGGTGGATCGGCGAGCATACGCATTATTTGGACCGAACCTATATCGGCGTACGGCTTGAGGGCATCGACCGCGGCACGTGCCAAATATGGGGAGACGTGGATACGCCTTTCCGCGCTACGCGCTTCCGCCCGCTCGTAGCGGACAGGTTGGGGTCGTTAAGGGCGTTGCTCGTACCGGGCCAGCCGTTGGCGCCAAGTGTGGAAGGGCCGTTGCGGCCGGTGAAAGTGAAAGAGGAGGAGAGGGTGTGAGCAGTATGATGGAGAAGGTGGCTAGGGCTATGGCTGCATTAGATTGGGGAGATGTAGACAAAGACGACAGCTATTTTCGATACGCCCGCGCCGCAATCGAAGCGATGCGCGAGCCGACGGAGGCGATGAAAGCCGCGCTTGGCGACGCGCGTAAATACGGCACTGAAAGCAACGGTGAGATTTTCCCTCGCAAGCTTATGTCGGAATTGATCGACGCCGCACTCAAGGAGCAACCATGACAGCACTATTCACAGCAGAAGGCGACCTTACCGCCGCCCCTTCCGAATTGCGCGCGCTTGGCGCTGCAATAGGGAAGGTGGACGGACCCACCACAGACGGCAGCATGTTCAACCGAGTCATGGAGATCACCAAGCTCCCCTCCACCAACCCCAAGCGCGCCTTCGGTGCCCGCAAGCCGTCGGCGCAGTTCATACCGCCCGTGGCAATCCTCGAGGAGAGCGCCGTGATGGCGCTCGGCGCAGCTAAGTACGGCGCGTTCAATTGGCAGGACGAGCCGATTGATGCGACCACCTATTACAGCGCGGCTATCCGCCACTTGCTGCAATGGTTCTCTGGTGAGGATGTTGATCAGGAGAGCGGCGCGTCGCACCTGGCGCACGTCAGGGCGTGCATGGCTATCCTGCTCGATGCGCAGGCCAGCGGTCGGTTGGTTGACGATCGGCCGGAGTGCGCGTCGGCCAGCGAGGCGATTGAGCGGCTGAAGGTGACGGCGTAACTTTCCCGCATCTCAAACGCGCGATAGTAACAACCAAAAACCCGCCCCGCCCGGCGGGTTTTTTTATTTACCCCAAGCCAGCCCGCAAATAATCGGCGAGCACCCATCTAAGCCGGCCCTCTTCGACAATCCACAGATAGTAGATCTGCCGCCCCATGGCGGAGCACTGTCTCGACAGAACGATCGCCGATAAATTCCCAAATGAAACAGTTTGCCCGATTCGAAATTTCCACTCTTTATTGAAAACTCTAACTCTGGCGTTTCTCCCATCGTCCATTGCTAGTGACATTTTTTCTTATGAACCCCCCAAGGCGGCTGTCGGCGCCGAGCCGGGGGTTAGACACCAGCCTCACGACCAGCCAATGCACCTTTAGGCGAACCTTGGACATATGCGCGAGCCGGAGCTCGCGCGGTGCGCGGCAGTTACGCACGCGCGACGCATTGCCCCCGGCCCATAAAGGCCAGGTGAAATACGCCAGCCGCTAAGCTGCGCATGGTTCGGCTCACAAACTTGTGTGAGCCTAGTGAAGGTCAGGGTGTCTAAGCCCAAGGTTGATTAATAAGTAAAACGGGCTATCGCGCAATACGTTAATTTATGAGGGTGCCCTTGCGTTAGATGTATGTTGTGAAGAAGTGACAAATGTGTGCGGAGGGCATGGGATATGATTAGGATGCGAAGGGTAGGCGGGTGGCGAACTCAGTCTGATTTTTCTCTAGACAATGTCGAGCTAAGCTATTGACGCCAGTTCGCAGTCTAGACACAATTGAAAATGCTAACTGAAAAGAAAACACACAATAAAATGCGGATTGAAAATCCGCGTGTCACTGGTTCGATTCCGGTCCTGGGCACCATCCTTACTTCCTCTTGAGATCATCGCGATTTGCGGACGCCCTGTCGGCGGCAATGCGTGGCTCATGTGCAACGGCAATTGCGGGATGTATCCACGTCCGTAGGTGGCCGGCAGTGCAGATTCCGCTCCAGCTTCCATTCTGAATTTTTCCTCTGTTTCAAGCGGAATATCGTGCCTTCGGGCCATCAGAAAGGGCGAGCCTGGCTCGCGCTTTTGCAGGGGCTGTCAATCGCGTCTAATGGTGGAGATCCGGGCAAACGGCGCAACTTTAGAGGTATTCATTATTAATTCCGGTGAAAGAACCTTTCAAGATATTGATGGCTAATGCAATGAAGCGTACGAATTATTGAAGGGTCACCTATTGATTCGAAGCGAGTATTACCGCACCTTAGATACTAGCGGGAAGTGATCCCGTTAAGTCCGGCGTTTATTGCAATAGCAAGCTATCGAGGCGCCATGTTAAACAACGATGTGCTATTCAACACGTTCGCCCGTTCTTTCGAAGCACGGCGCGAAGTCGAGATGTCATTCTCTGAATACCTGGATGCGTGCCGGGATGATCCGCTCATGTACGCCAATGCGTCGGAGCGACTGCTGGCCGCGATGGGTGAACCACTGCTGATCGATACGGCCAAGGATACCCGCCTCGGGCGTATCTTCATGAACCGAACCATCCGGACCTATCCGGCTTTTTCGGGCTTCTTCGGCATGGAAGAGACGATCGAACGCATCGTCGCCTTCTTCCGTCATGCGGCGCAGGGGCTGGAAGAGCGCAAGCAGATTCTCTACCTGCTCGGGCCTGTCGGCGGAGGTAAATCCTCGCTTGCCGAGCGGCTAAAGTCGTTGATGGAAGTCCACCCCATCTATGTTCTCAAGGCCGGCAACGAGCTCAGTCCGGTGTTCGAAAGCCCGCTCAGCGTTTTCGATCCCGTCTCCATGGGGCCGATGGTCGAGGAGCGCTACGGCATTCCACGTCGGCGGCTGACCGGGCTGATGAGCCCGTGGTGCCTGAAGCGGCTGGAAGAGTTCGAGGGCGATATTTCCCGCTTCCGTGTGGTCAGAATCCAGCCGTCCAGGCTGCGACAAATCGCCGTCGCCAAGACCGAACCGGGTGATGAGAACAACCAGGATATTTCCTCGCTGGTCGGCAAGGTCGATATCCGCAAGCTCGAAAGCCTGGCGCAGAACGATCCGGACGCTTACAGCTATTCCGGTGCGCTCAATCGCGCCAACCAGGGCATTCTCGAATTCGTCGAGATGTTCAAGGCGCCCATCAAGATGCTGCACCCGCTGCTGACGGCGACGCAGGAGAGCAATTATATCGGCACCGAGAATATCGGCGCCATTCCCTTCTCCGGCATCATTCTGGCGCACTCGAACGAGTCGGAATGGCAGACCTTCAAATCCAACAAGAACAATGAGGCTTTCATCGACCGCATCTGTGTCGTGAAGGTGCCTTATTGCCTGCGGGTCACCGAGGAGCAGAAGATCTACGAGAAGCTGATCGAGGAATCCGAGCTCAGCGACGCGCCCTGCGCGCCGTCGACGCTGGAGACGCTTGCCCGCTTCACGGTTCTCACAAGGCTTGCCAAGCACGAGAACTCGACGGCGTTCTCGAAACTTCGGGTCTATGACGGCGAGAGCCTGAAGGAGACCGATCCGAGGGCGCGTAGCGTGCAGGAGTATCGCGATGCGGCCGGTGTCGACGAAGGCATGGACGGGGCTTCCACCCGCTTCGCCTTCAAGGTGCTGGCGGCGACCTTCAACTACGATACGACGGAGATCGGCGCTGATCCGGTGCATTTGATGTATATGCTGGAGCAAGCGATCCGCCGCGAGCAACTGCCGCTTGAAACCGAAAAGCTCTACATCGAGTTCATCAAGAGCGAGCTTGGACCGCGCTATGCGGAATTTATTGGACATGAGATTCAAAAAGCCTATCTGGAATCCTATGCGGATTACGGCCAGAATCTCTTTGACCGATATGTCGATTACGCCGATGCCTGGATCGAGGATGTGGATTTCAAGGATCCGGATACCGGTCAGCTTCTGGACCGAGAGCTTCTCAACCAGGAATTGACCAAGATCGAAAAGCCGGCGGGTATCGCCAATCCAAAGGATTTCCGCAACGAGATCGTGAAGTTCTGCCTGCGGGCGCGGGCAAGCCACGGCGGTAAGAATCCGTCCTGGACGAGTTACGAGAAGATTCGCGAGGTCATCGAAAAGCGAATGTTCTCCCAGGTCGAAGACCTCCTGCCGGTGATCTCGTTCGGGTCCAAAAAGGATGGCGAGACGGAAAAGAAACATGGCGAATTCGTCGAACGCATGATGGCTCGCGGCTATACCGAGCGTCAGGTTCGGCGGCTTGTGGAATGGTACATGCGTGTGAAACAGGCAGGATGAGCCACCAAGGAAGAAGGAATGCACATTGTTGACCGGCGCCTGAATCCAGGCGGCAAAAGTCTAGAAAATCGTCAACGATTTTTGCGAAGAGCAAAAGCGCTGGTGCAGAGAGCGGTCTATGAATCCTCTCAAAATCGCGACATTCAGGACATTCTGAAGGGCGGTGAGATCAGCATTCCCATAGATGGAACCGAGGAGCCCCGGTTCCATCGCGGCCCAGATGGCCTCCATGAGCATATACTTCCCGGCAATAAGGACTTCCTTGAAGGCGATATTCTTCCGCGGCCGGAGAGCGGCGGCGGAAGGGGGCGGGCCGGCGGCGAGGGCAGCGGCGAAGATGCCTTCCGCTTCATTCTCACCCGCGACGAATTCCTCGACCTTTTCCTCGACGATCTTGAACTTCCCGATCTTGCCAAGAAGCGACTGACGACGACCGATCAACCCAATCCGGTACGGTCAGGCTATTCGGTGACGGGGTCGCCGGCCAATCTTGCCATCAACCGCACCATGCGGCTCGCGATGATGCGGCGCGTGGCGCTGCACCGTCCGAAGCCCGAGACCGTGGCGGAGCTTATTGCCGAGGCGGCGGAATGCCAGGACGAGGAGCGCCGCGCCGCGCTGGAGGCCGAGATCAAGATTCTGGAATCGAAGGTCCGGCGCATCCCCTATATCGATCCGATCGATATCCGCTACCGCCGTTTCGAGAACGAGCCCAAGCCCGTGGCTCAGGCCGTGATGTTCTGTCTGATGGATGTTTCCGGCTCGATGTCGGAGCATATGAAGGATCTCGCCAAGCGCTTCTACATGCTGCTCTACATCTTCCTGACGAGGCAGTATCGCCGTGTCGAGATCGTCTTCATTCGTCATACGGACGTGGCCGAAGAGGTGGATGAGGAAACGTTCTTCCGCAGCCCGGCGACCGGCGGCACGCAGGTGTCGAGCGCGCTCGAAGCCATGCGGCGGATCGTTCATGATCGTTTTCCGCCATCGGACTGGAACATCTACGCTGCGCAGGCATCGGATGGCGACAACGCCTATTCGGACAATGCGACGGCGGCGGCGCTGCTCACCAATGCCATCCTGCCGGTCAGCCAATATTTCGCCTATCTGGAGGTGGGGGAGGCACGGAGCGTCGCGATCTCTTCCGGCTCAGCGCTCTGGTCGCTCTATGAGCGCATTCAGGTGGGCTGGCCCGTGCTATCGATGCGCCGCGTCAGCGATCGCAGCCAGATCTACCCAGTCTTCCATGATCTCTTTCAGCGCCGGGCGGCGGAAACCAGGAGTGGATAATGGCAAAGGCATCGATGGAGCGGCTTTTTGACGGTGCGGACTGGGATTTCGCAACCATCCAGCGGATCCACAATGCCTGCGAGCGGATCGCCCTCGACGAGCTTGGCCTCGACGTCTATCCGAACCAGATCGAGATCATCACCGCCGAACAGATGCTCGACGTTTATTCCTCGATCGGCATGCCGCTGTTCTACAAGCATTGGTCCTTCGGCAAGCATTTCGCGCATCACGAGGCTTTTTATCGCAAAGGTCTGCGCGGCCTTGCCTATGAGATCGTCATCAACAGTTCGCCCTGCATCTCCTATCTGATGGAGGAGAATACGGCGACGATGCAGGCGCTGGTGGTCGCCCACGCCGCCTTCGGGCATAATCATTTTTTCAAGAACAATTACCTGTTCAAGCTCTGGACCGACGCGGAGGGTATTCTTGACTACCTCAACTTCGCCAAGGGCTATATCGCCCGCTGCGAGGAGCGCTATGGCCATGCCGCCGTGGAGCGGACGCTGGATGCGGCGCATGCGCTGATGTCGCATGGTGTCCATCGTTATGCAGGCAAGAAGACGCTCGATCTTCGCGACGAGGAGCGGCGCGAGCGCGAACGGCGCGAATATGACGAGCGGATCTTCAACGATCTCTGGCGGACGGTTCCGGTCGCAAAGGGCAAGAAGGCACCCGACCTCGATCTGGAGCACCGGCGTTCGCTCACCGGCCTACCGCAGGAAAATATCCTTTATTTCCTGGAGAAGATGGCGCCGCGGATGAAGCCGTGGCAGCGGGAAATCCTGCGCATCGTCCGGCATGTGGCGCAGTATTTTTACCCGCAGAGCCAGACCAAGGTTATGAACGAGGGCACGGCGACCTACGTGCATTACCGCATCATGACGCGGCTGCATGAGCTCGGTGGCATCGGTGACGGCGATTTTCTCGAATTCCTGAAGTCGCACACCAATGTCGTCTTCCAGCCTTCCTTCAACGATCCGCGTTTTTCCGGCTTCAATCCCTATGCGATCGGTTTCGCCATGATGCAGGATATCGAGCGGATCGTGACGAAGCCGAAGGATGAGGACCGGCAATGGTTTCCCGATATTGCCGGGACCGGCGATGCCATGGCGGTGCTGCGTGATCTCTGGGCCAATTACCGCGACGAGAGCTTCGTATCGCAGTTTCTCAGCCCGCATCTGATGCGCAAGATGCGCATGTTCCACCTCACGGACGATCCGGAAGAGGAAGAGGGATTGCTGGTGGCAGCAATCCACGACGAGCGCGGCTACAGGCGCATTCGACGCGAGCTGGCACGGCAATATGATGTCGGCTGGATCGATCCGCACATCGAGATCGTCGATGTCGATCTTGCCGGCGACCGGCGGCTCATGCTCAAGCATACGGTGCTGAACGGCGGCTTGCTGGAGGATATTGATGCCAAGCGCGTGCTGCAGCATCTTGCCGATCTCTGGAGCTACGACGTGCTCCTGCAGGAGGTCGACCGCTCCGGCTCAGTCCTTCGCGACCACCTCGTCCATCCGCGTCCGTCGGCCATTGCCGCTTGACGGCGCAAAATTTCAGGCTGCTTCCTTCGACTGGCGATAATGGCCGCTGACCTGCCTGCCGTCTTCCGGCCGCAGCATGAAAAAGCCGGGCAGGCCGAAAAGCGGGATCACGGCCATCAGCAGGAATGTCAGATGGAATTTTTCCGGCGTCAGCGGCGATCCGTCCAGTGTGACCAGGCCGAGCAGCATGGCGGCGATGGAGACACCGAAGCTGACGCTCAACTGCTGCAGCACGCCACCGAGGCTGGTAGCGCGGCTGAGTTGGGCGGCAGGCGTTTCTGAATAGGAGAGCGTATTCGACGTCATGAACTGCGCTGCCCGCGCAAGGCCGAAGACGAAGACATAGGTGATGATGAACCAATGCGGCGTTTCCGGCCCGATCAGGGCGAAGCCGGCAACGATGGCAGCGCCGAAGATGGCGCTCCAGATCAGCACGCGATCAAAGCCGAAACGGCGCAGCATCATCGATGATATTGGGCGGATGGCGAGAGCGCTCAAGGCACTGACGAAGGTCAGCGTGCCCGAAACGACGGGGCTTAAGCCGAAGCCGACCTGCAGCATCAGCGGCAGCAGGAAGGGCGTGCCGTTGAGGCCGACGCGACAGATGCCGCCGGCCAATGTGCCGACGCGGAACGTGCGCAGTTTGAACAGAGTCAAATCGACGGCCGGCGATTCCGCCGTCTTTGCATAGCGGATGAAGCCGAGGAGAAGCAGACCGGCAGCGGCAAGGACGACGATGATGGCCCAGACGGGAATGGTCGGCCGGCCGATATTCTCGATGCCGTATTGCAGCAGCACGCAGCCGACGCCGACCATGATGAAACCAGGAAAATCGAATTTGATCGAGGTATCGCGCTCGGTATCCCGGACATAGCGCAGCGCCATCACCATGCCGATGATGCCGAAAGGCAGGTTGACCCAGAAGATCCAACGCCAGGAAAGATAGGTCGTGAGAAAACCGCCGAGCACGGGGCCGATTACCGGGCCGATAATGGCCGGCAGCGTCATGTAGGTCATCGCCGTGACCAACTGACTGCGGGGAAAGCTGCGAATGAGGATGAGGCGCCCGACCGGCGTCATCATCGCGCCGCCGAAACCCTGCAGGGCGCGGGTGACGATCAGCATCGGCAGGCTTGTCGCGAGGCCGCACAGGATCGAGCCGAGAGTGAAGGTGAAGAGCGAGAGCGCAAAGATGCGTCGCGCGCCAAAACGGTCGGCGAACCAGCCGCTGACCGGGATGAACATGGCGAGTGTCAGGATATAGGTCGTCACCGCGAGGTTCATCCGCACCGGCGTGGTGGCAAGGCTTCTGGCGATATCGGGAACGGCGGTGACGAGGATGGTCGCATCAAGCTGTTCCATCAGGAATGCGACAGCGACCACGGCGGGAATGATGTAGCGCAGGCGGGGGTCACGGTCGATCGCGAAGGTCTGGCCTTCCAGGGCGGTATCTGTCGAATCCATCAGGATGCAATTGCTTTCCACGGCCGGATGGGAGGGCCGGCGCGTCAATGCTGGCGCATGATCTTGTCCAAGAACCGCTTCGCAATTTTTGGGAAATCACGCAGTTTGGGAACCATGCAATGAGCAACCGGCGATTCACCGGCCATCGAGATCTGCCATATTTGACCACCATCGATGGCGCGGTGCAACAAAAAGCCAACGAATCATGCCCCTTCGCCGCAAAGGCGATGTAAAATTTTCGCGAGCGGTTTGTTATTTGGCAGGGGGCGGCGAGGGGAGCGTCCATCGCGCCTTGTCGAAGACGATGGCGGTGCGGATCTGTTCCGGTGCTTTTCGCTGCAGTCCGAGCTGAAGATTGAAGCTCCGGTCGTTGCGGAACTCCCGAAAGAAGCTGAGCTTTGCGCCGAAAGCTTCCAGCGTCACGTCCTGCAGTTTGCCGATCGCGTCGAGGGCCGTCTCGAAGTCGAGCCAGCGGGTTTCCGTCAGCAGCAGGACGACAGCGTCGACGAATGTCTCGCCGATGGCCCGGCCGTCGGCATTGTCGGGCATGATCACCTTGATGCGGATATTGTCGAGCTCTCCGGTCGGGCTGCCGCGAACGATGATGAAGAAGGACGCGGCGTTCGGGTCATCGTTGCCGCCTTTCTGAATCTCATAGCTGCATTCAAAGTTTCCCGCGCCAAGCGCGCTCTGCTTCCATTCGCCGACGGGCAGCCCCGATTTTGAAAGGTCAGCACAGAGCGTCTGACCCGTTATCCGCCAGCTTCGCACGAATGCGCCGCGCAGAGGATCGACCGGCGGGTCGAATATGTGGGAGCGCCGGGCCGGCGTCGGTTTCATCGCTGTCGGGCTCTTGGCATGTGCGGCCTGCTTCTGTGAAGGTGCGGCCGTCGCTGCAGGATTTGACGTCGCATTCTTCTCGCCGGCGATTTCCGCTGGTTTCGAATTGGCAGGTTGGGTGGCGGTTTGCGAGGCGGCGGTTGTCACGGCGGGGGGCGAGGGCTGCTGCGCCGACCCGTTGAACAGATCGAGATGATAGCGCGCATCGAGCGCTCTCAGATTGCGCATGTCGTTTGCAAGCAAGGCCGTGGCTAAAATGATCGAGCCGATGACGATCGCCGCAATCCAGAAAACAGCCCTGCTTTTTTTGCGAGGTGGCGCGACCGACATGGTTCAGATCTACAGCTACTCCGGAGGAAACCTGCTTAACTGCAATGGGTTGGCATTCTGCAGCCGATCCATAGCTACAGAATATGCGTTTATGAACGATTGATCACTCTACCAATTCTTGTCAAATCGCCGCGCTTGCTCAGGCGAAATGCGCCTTCAGCGCCCGGACGGTCGCAGCGTGGGTGCGGCGCACTGTCGGTGTCGAAAACCCGAAGGCGAGCAGGCCTTCCTTCGTCTCTGGCTCGGCAATGGAGCAGGACGCATGGATTTCGCTGATCGGCAGTCGTGGCCATAGCTTGCCGACCGTTCCGATGTTGACCCCCGAGCCGGGCATGATGGAGATGCGGCCGGCGGCAATGGCGATCGCCTGTTCCAATCCGGTGAGGCCTTCCGCGGCCGTTTTCGCGCGGCCGGAGGTCAGGATGCGCTCGAAGCCGAGGGAGATGGCGAGTTCCACCGCCTCCTCGATATCGGGAACGAGATCGAAGGCACGATGCAATGTCTTGCCGTGGCTTCCCGCATGGGTGACGAGCGCGCGGAGCGTATCGCCGTCCAAACGGCCGTCCGGCAAGGAGGCGCCGAGCACGACGCCCGGCAGGCCGGCATGCCGGGCGGCATCGATGTCGTTCTTCATGACGTCCAGTTCATCGGCTGAGTAGACGAAGCTGCCGGCGCGGGGGCGGATCATGGCATAGGCAGGGATGGACGCGCGCGCTGCCGCCAGCATCAGGCCGGCACTCGGCGTCAGACCGCCGACGGTGAGGGCACTGCAAAGCTCGATGCGATCCGCACCGCCGGCAATAGCGGCGTTGAGGCCGGCAATATCCTCGACGCAGACTTCAAGCAGCATGGCTGCGCTCTTCGCCAAATTTCAGTCCCAGCAAGGCCGCGCCGATCAGCCCGGGCTCGACCTTGCATTCGCTCGGCACGACCAGCGGGCGGTCGAACTTGCGGAGGATACGGGCGCGCACCGCCGCGTCCAGCCGCGCCAGCAGGGGCTCGACATTGGACAGGCCGCCGCCGACCGGGACGATGGTCGCACCGGTGATGTTGATGGTCAGCGCCAGGGGCGAGGCGACGAGATCGACGAGGACATCGATCGTCCGCTCCGCCTTGGCGTCGCCAGTAAGCCATTGGCCGATAATCTCCTCGCTGGAAAACTCCAACCCGTGCAAGGTCCTGTGCAGGCGCTCGACACCGCGGGCGCCGCCGATGGTGTCGACACATCCCTTCTGGCCGCAGCCGCAGGGATAGGCGGGGATGACCGCCGGCGGACTGCCGGCGAAGGAGGCGATGATCGGGCCGTGGCCCCATTCGCCGGCAAAGCCGCCGGCGGCATTGACGAGGCGGCCGTCCGCCACCAGGCCCCCGCCGACGCCGGTGCCGAGAATGGCGCCGAAGACAATACGATGGCCGCGGCCTGCGCCGGAGATGGCCTCCGCCATGGCGAAGCAATCGGCATCGTTGGCGATCAGGACGGGATAGCCAAGTTCCGCTTCCAGTTCGGCGGCAAGGTGCCGGCCGTGGATGCAGGGAATGTTGGCGCAGATGAGCGCTTGCGTATCGGCGTCCACGACGCCCGCAATGGAAAAGGAAATGCAATCCGGCTTCTCGCCGGCCTCGGCGACGACGGCGCGCAAGGCCGCGACGAATGCGCCGAAATCATGCTTCGGCGTCGGGCGGCGGGCGAGCGGCGTGATGTCCGTCATGGAATGGGCGATGCCGCCCTTGATGGCGGTGCCCCCGATATCGAAAGAAACGATCATAAATGGTGGCCTGCAGGAAACGTCCTGCGCTTGCTCGCACCCTTTGCCGGTCTTTGCAAGACCAATCCGCGCGATGCCAGTCTCGGCGTGCTCAGGCTTCCGGGGGAGTGATCCTGGCCTCAAAACCGTCCACCTGACCAGTTGCGGGGGACAGGAGATCGAGGCGGCCGCCGATCTGCGCAACGATGCGCTCGGCGATGGCAAGGCCGAGACCGGAGCCGGAGGCTTTCGTCTTGCCGCGCCAGAAGCGTTTTTTCAGATCGGCCAATTCCTCTTGCGACAGCACATGGCCGCCATTCAGAATACGGATCGTTCCTGCCCGGTCGATCCTGACGGTCACCTCGTCATCGGTCGGGCCATGAATCAACGCGTTTTCGATGAGGTTGCGCATAGCGATGGCGAAGGCATCGATATCGACGTTGCGGATGAGCTTTCCGTCCACCTCGTTCTCGAGGAGGATGCGGCCTGCCGTACCCGTATCCCGGTCATAATCGCCGATGACTGTTTCGATGACGGTGATTAGATCGGCCGGTTTGTCGCCGGTGCCAATACCGGCCTGGGCGCGGGAGAGCTGCAGCAGCTTTTCCGCCAGGCGCCCGAGATTGGTGAGCGAAGTCTCGATCCGCCCGGCGCGCTCGGTGAGCGGCCCTTTCGGCAGTTCGGCGATCAGGCGCTGGGTCTGCGCGAGCGCGCCGGCGATCGGCGTGCGCAGTTCATGGGCGCTGTTGGCGGTGAATTCGCGCTCGGCCTCGAGCGCGGAGCGCAGGCGGCCCAGCAATAGATTGACAGAGCGACCTATCGGCTGGAGTTCGCGCGGCAGCGTGTCGCTCTCCAACGGGGCCATATTGCCGCCGTCCTTGGTGGCGATTTCCGATCGCAGCCGATCGATCGGCCGAAGCGAGCGGCCGACGATGAACCAGATCGCGACGATGCTGCCGGGGATGAGCGCGAGCAGCGGCCAGAGCAGGGCGACGCCACTTTCGCGCGACGCTTCCCGGCGGTTCTTGAAGGCGTCGGCGACATGCAGGAAGAGCGAGCCGTCAGAGGAGGATTCGGTGTAGATTCGGTATTTCGGCGTGTTGTGGAAACCGATCTTCAGAGGCACGTCGTAGGGCGTTTTCGGTGCATCATGGGAGTGCAGGATGAGCTTGCCTGTCACGTCGAGCACCTGGTAGGTCAGATATTCCTTGTTAAGTCCCCTCTCCATATTTTCGAGGGTTTGCGGGTCTGCAGAGGGATCGCGATCGGCAAGATCGTCGACCACAAGCGGCATCAGCCGCTGAGCGGTTTCCTGCAACGCGCCATCGAAAGTCTCGGAGAGCTCCTTGTTGACCACATAGACGCCGATGCCGACGGCGATCAGCCAGAACAGGACGACCGTGCCGGTCAGCGCCGCGATCAGGCGGCGGGTGATGCTGGTGCGGTTGAGACCCTTGCGCGTCATCGTTCACCCAGGCAGTAGCCGACGCCGCGGGCCGTGCGGATGCGGTCCTTGCCGATCTTCTTGCGCAGGCGGCTGACATAGACCTCCACGGTGTTGCTTTCGATTTCCGAACCGAAGGCATAAAGCGCTTCTTCGATCTGGTCCTTCGAGACGATGGCGCCCGGCCGCGCAACAAGTAGATCGAGGACGGCCCATTCCCGCCCGGTCAGCACGATATCCTTGCCGGAAAGCGTGATGCGCCGTTGCGGCAGGTCGATTTCGAGATCGGCAAAACGAACGGTCGGCTGCGGGCTGCCGCTGTAACGGCGGGCCACCGCCATGATGCGGGCCGTAAGCTCGCCGAGATTGAAAGGCTTGACGAGATAATCGTCGGCACCGCTGTTCAGGCCTTCGATACGGTCGGAAATCTGGTCGCGGGCGGTCAGAATGATGACGGGCGTCTCGTCCGGTTTGCGGCGCAGTTTCTTGAGGAAATCGATGCCAATGCCGTCGGGAAGCTGAAGGTCGAGTAGGATGAGGCCGTAATGTACGGCGCTGGTCACCTCTGCCGCATCGGCAAGGTTTTTCACCCAGTCGATCGCATGTGGGGTCGCAGCGATATGGTCGCGAACCGCGCCCCCGATCGTATCGTCGTCTTCGACCAGAAGAATCCTCACCTGTCCCTCGCAACCATAGTCGGCGCATCAGTTAATGCCGACGCACCTATCTGGTCAATAAAGGCCGAAATAAGCCACAAAGAGAAGCGCAGTTCTTATCCCTGACTTCTCCGGCCGAGAACGTTCACGATGACTATGGACAGAGATCGGAGCCGCGATTACTTCTTTGCTCTCAATAAGGAGAGCGGCCGTCGGAACTGCCGCTGATCGAAGACCTTGAGGAGACTCGTTCATGCTAAAGGGAATTTCACCGCTATTGAATGCGGATGTGCTGCATGCGTTGAAATCGATGGGGCATGGCGACATGCTGGCGATCGTCGATACGAATTTTCCGGCCGATGCGATTGCACGCCAAACGAGGCTCGGCCATCTTTTGCGGATCGACAATGTATCGGCTGCCGAGGCTGTCGCAGCGGTGCTGTCGCTGATGCCGCTGGATACGTTCATCACCGATGCGGCAGGCCGAATGGAAGTGGTCGGCGCGCCCGATGAAGTGCCGCAGGTCCAGCAGGAAGTGCAGGCGGCGATCGATCGCGCCGAGGGCAAGCACTGGCCGCTGACGCCGGTCGAGCGCTTTGCTTTCTATGAACGGGCAAAAGCCGCCTATTGCGTGATCCAAACCGGCGAACGCCGCTTCTATGGCTGTTTCACCTTGACCAAGGGCGTCATCCCGCCGGAAACTGAGTGACGTACCGCACTGGCGCCGTATCGGGTTAAGCGGTGCTGCTTTCGCAGAGGAATGTGATGGTCAGGAAGTTGGATTCCCAGGGGCGGCTTGACGATGCGGCGCGGGCCGGCTGGCTGTACTACGTAGCCGGGCGGACGCAGGACGAGATCGCGATTGCCATGGGAATCTCCCGGCAATCGGCACAGCGGCTGGTCTCGCTCGCGGTTGCCGAAAGGCTGATCAAGGTTCGGCTGGACCATCCGATCGCCGCCTGCCTCGAATATGCGGTGGCGCTGCGGGAAAAATTCAAGCTCAGGCATGTCGAAGTGGTGCCGAGCGATCCTGACGGAACATCCTCCACGGTCGGTATCGCCGAAGCCGGGGCCGCCGAAATCGAGCGTTGGCTGAAGCGCAGCGACCCGATCGTGCTGGCGATCGGCACCGGCCGCACGCTGAAGGCTGCGGTCGATCAGCTACCGGCCATCGAATGTCCGCAGCACCGGATCGTATCGCTGACCGGCAATATCGGTCCGGATGGCTCGGCCGCCTATTACAATGTCATCTTCAGCATGGCCGACGCGATCAAGGCGCGGCATTATCCCATGCCGCTGCCGGTCCTCGTCTCTTCGGCGGAGGAGCGAGAACTTCTGCATGCGCAGGCACTGGTACGCTCGACGCTCGATATCAGCGCGCAGGCCGACGTGACTTTCGTCGGCATCGGCGAGATGGGCATCGAAGCCCCGCTTTGTCTCGATGGCTTTCTCGAGAGGGACGAGATGCTGGCGCTAATGAAACGCGGAGCGGCCGGCGAAATCTGCGGCTGGGTGTTCGACGGCGACGGCAAGTTGATGTCGGACGCTATCAACGACCGCGTCGCCAGCGCGCCGCTTCCGCCGCGCGAAGCCTCTTCCGTCATCGGAATTGCCAAGGGCAAACGCAAGTTCGAAGCCATTAAAGCGGCCGTTACCGGCCATCAGATCAATGGTTTGATCACCGACGAAGCGGCCGCTGAATTTCTGCTCAAAGACTGAGCAAAAAATAATCACACAAAAACAAAAGGATGAGCCGCATGTTCGGCACCGCAGCAATGAATCCGCATTGACATTTGGTCGCAAGCGGTGAGTAATTGCTCACGAGCAAAGCGAATGCTCATAGCTAGCTGATCTTCTGGGAGGAAGATATGAAATTGAAAACTTTCCTGCTGGGCGCGTGCTCCGCACTAATGTTTGCTGGGATGGCGTCCGCCGAAACCCTCACGATTGCCACCGTGAACAACGGCGACATGGTCCGTATGCAGAAGCTTACGGACGATTTCAAAGCTAAAAACCCCGACATTGACCTGCAGTGGGTCACGCTCGAGGAAAACGTATTGCGCCAGAAGGTTACGACGGACATCGCTACCAAGGGCGGCCAATACGACGTGCTGACGATCGGCACCTATGAAGTGCCGATCTGGAGTAAGCTTGGCTGGCTCGCGCCGCTCGACAAGCTTGCTGCCGACAAAAACTACGATGTGGATGACCTTCTCCCGGCTATCCGCAGCGGTCTGACGGTGGACGGCAAGCTCTATGCTGCGCCGTTCTACGGCGAAAGCTCGATGGTGATGTACCGCAAGGACCTGTTCGATAAGGCCGGCTTGAAAATGCCGGATGCGCCGACCTGGGATTTCATCGCCGATGCAGCCCGCAAGATCACCGACAAGGATCATGAAGTCTACGGTATCTGCCTTCGCGGCAAGGCCGGATGGGGCGAAAACATGGCTTTCCTGACGGCGATGTCGAACTCGTTCGGTGCTCGCTGGTTCGATGAGAAGTGGAAGGCACAGTTCGATCAGCCGGAATGGAAGGACACGCTCGACTTCTACGTCAAGCTGATGAAGGACGCCGGCCCTCCGGGCGCTTCGTCCAACGGCTTCAACGAAAACCTCGCTCTGTTCCAATCCGGCAAGTGCGGGATGTGGATCGACGCAACGGTCGCAGCCTCCTTCGTTTCCGACCCGAAGGAATCGAAGGTTGCCGACAAGGTTGGCTTCGCTCTGGCGCCGGACAAGGGCCTCGGCAAGCGCGGCAACTGGCTCTGGGCTTGGAGCCTGGCGATCCCGGCATCTTCGAAGAAGACCGAAGCTGCTGAGAAGTTCATCTCCTGGGCAACCGGCAAGGACTACATCAACCTTGTTGCTCAGAAGGAAGGCTGGCTGAATGCACCTCCCGGCACTCGCGCGTCGCTCTATGCGAATGCGGACTACCAGAAGGCAGCACCTTTCGCGAAGATGACGCTCGACTCGATCAACTCGGCCGATCCGACCCACCCGACCGTCAAGCCGGTCCCGTATGTCGGCGTCCAGTTCGTCGCTATCCCTGAGTTCCAGGGTATCGGCACCGCCGTCGGCCAGCAGTTCTCTGCTGCCCTTGCCGGCCAGATCTCCGTCGATCAGGCGCTCAAGTCGGCACAGCAACTGACCAGCCGTGAAATGACCAAGGCTGGCTATCCGAAATAAGAAACCTCCCAAGGTATGAAGGGGCGCGTCTCGCAGCGCTCCCCTTCCTTCAGGTCGCCGAGTGTCCGAACTGCTCTTCGGCGGCCTCTTTTATTTCAGCCGGTCCGCGGCCACTCTCCCTGCTAAAAGATAGGTCGGTACTTGCCATGGCAACGTTACACACCCGTTCTACCGCACGCGCCATGATGGCGCCCTCGGTTTTGCTTCTCTTCGCGTGGATGATCGTCCCGCTGGTCATGACGATCTATTTCTCGACGCTGAACTACAATCTCATGTCCCCCGGTGCGCATGACTTCATCGGGTTCTTGAATTACGAATATTTCGTCACCGACCCCGCCTTCTGGAATTCGCTTGTCGTCACCATTCTGCTCGTGGTCGGCGCGTTGATCATCACGGTGGTCGGCGGCATTGCTCTCGCGCTCCTTCTTGATCAGCCGATCTTCGGCCAGGGCATTGTGCGCATGCTGGTGCTAGCGCCCTTCTTCGTCATGCCGACGGTCGCCGCCCTCATTTGGAAACACATGTTCATGAACCCGGTGAACGGGCTTCTGGCATATCTTTTCAAGCTTTTCGGGCTCGATCCGCTGACCTGGCTGGAGACGATTCCGCTATTTTCGATCATCATCATCGTTGCCTGGCAGTGGCTGCCCTTTGCAACGCTCATCCTGCTGACGGCCTTGCAGTCCCTCGACGAAGAGCAGAAGGAGGCCGCCGAAATGGACGGCGCCGGCGCGGTATCGAAGTTCATCTACATCATCCTGCCGCATCTGGCGCGTGCGATCACGGTCGTCATCCTGATCGAGACGATATTCCTGCTCTCGGCCTTCGCCGAAATCCTGGTCACCACCAATGGCGGTCCGGGCACGGCAACGACCAACCTCACTTACCTGGTCTATTCGCAGCTCGTTCTGCAGCAGGACGTCGGCGGCGCATCGGCGGGCGGCATCATCGCCGTCATCCTCGCCAATATCGTCGCGATCTTCCTGATGCGCGCGGTCGGCAAGAATCTGGAGGCTTAAGATGGCACGTACTGTCTCAACCAAACGCAAGGTGGTCGTATCCGTCGCCGCATGGGTGGTGGCGATCCTGATCTTCTTCCCGATCCTCTGGACGTTCCTGACGAGCTTCAAGACGGAAGGCGACGCCATCGCCTCGCCTCCGCAATTCCTTTTCTTCCATTGGACGCTGGAGAACTATTTCGAGGTGCAATCGCGCTCGAACTATTTCCTCCACTTCGGCAACTCGGTCCTCATCGCCTTCGGCTCGACGATCCTCGGTTTGCTCGTCGCCGTTCCGGCTGCCTGGGCCATGGCCTTCTCGCCGACCAAGCGCACCAAGGACGTGCTGATGTGGATGCTGTCCACCAAGATGATGCCGCCGGTCGGCGCCTTCATCCCGATCTACCTGCTGTTCCAGGCTTTCGGCCTGCTCAACAATCAGTTCGCCAGCCGCCTCGGCATGGTCGTCGTGCTGATGCTGATCAACCTGCCGATCATCGTCTGGATGCTCTATACCTACTTCAAGGAGATCCCCGGCGAGATTCTCGAAGCGGCCCGTATGGACGGCGCGTCGCTCGCCAAGGAGATCATCTATGTGCTCACCCCGATGGCGATCCCAGGCCTTGCCTCGACGATGCTTCTGAACATCATCCTCGCATGGAACGAGGCCTTCTGGACGCTGAACCTCTCCGCAGTCGACGCAGCGCCGCTCAGCACCTTCATTGCCTCTTATTCCAGCCCGGAAGGCTTGTTCTACGCCAAGCTTTCGGCGGCATCGACCATGGCGATCGCCCCGATCCTGATCCTCGGCTGGTTTTCGCAAAAACAACTCGTTCGCGGCCTCACCTTCGGCGCGGTTAAGTAAGGAAGAGAAACATGGGTAGCATTGTCCTTAAGAAGGTTTCTAAGGTCTTCGGCGAAGCCAAGGTCATCCCTTCCATCGACCTCGACATCAATGACGGCGAGTTCGTGGTGTTCGTCGGCCCCTCCGGCTGCGGCAAGTCAACGCTGCTGCGCCTGATCGCTGGCCTCGAGGATGTCTCCAGCGGCCAGATCCTGATCGACGGCAAGGACGGCACCAATCTGGCGCCCGCCGAACGCGGCCTCGCCATGGTGTTCCAGTCCTACGCACTTTATCCCCACATGAGCGTTCGCAAGAACATCGCTTTTCCGCTGAAGATGGCGAACATGCCGCAGGCGGAGATCGACAAGAAGGTGGCGGAAGCAGCACGTGTGCTGAACCTGACGGATTATCTGGAACGCAAGCCGCGCCAGCTCTCCGGCGGTCAGCGCCAGCGCGTCGCGATCGGCCGCGCCATCGTGCGCCAGCCTGCGGCCTTCCTGTTCGATGAGCCTTTGTCGAACCTCGACGCGGCATTGCGCGTCAACATGCGCCTTGAAATCAGCGAGTTGCACCAGCAACTCAAGACGACGATGGTCTACGTGACGCACGACCAGGTCGAAGCCATGACCATGGCCGACAAGATCGTGGTCCTGAACCGCGGCAATATCGAGCAGGTCGGTTCACCGCTCGAACTCTACCGCAATCCGCAGAACCTCTTCGTTGCCGGCTTCATCGGCTCGCCGAAGATGAACTTTGTCACGGGTGCCTATGCCCAAAACCTCGGCGCGCAAACGATCGGCGTCCGCCCGGAACACGTGCTGCTGTCGACCACCGAAGGCGACTGGCAGGGCAAGGTGAGCGTCGCCGAACACCTCGGCTCCGACACGTTCCTGCATATCGATGCCGACGGAATTGGCACGATCACGGCCCGCGGAACCGGCGACTTCCCGGCGCGCGCCGGCGATACGGTCTATTTGACACCCGATAAATCCCGCATCCACCGGTTCAACGAAAGGGGCCTGTCGATCTAGTCGAAGCCCTCGCCATGCCCGGCCCCACGCGGCATGGCGAATACCGTTCAAACCTGAGCCCGCATCGGGCGGGCCTAGGTCATCCTAGCCGGATGAGCCGTTCCCAATCCATCCGGAGCAGAAGACCTTTCAGAAGGACTTGAGACATGACGTGCAAATTATCGCTCGCAACCCTTCAGGAGGCGGCTGCAACGGCTGCCATCCCGACCTATGATCCAAAGTCACTGTCGGCGGGCATCGTTCATTTCGGCGTCGGCAATTTCCATCGCGCCCACCAAGCAATCTACCTCGATGACCTCTTCAATGCCGGCCAAGATCACAATTGGGCGATCATCGGTGCGGGCGTGCTGCCTTCGGACGCCGCCATGCGCGAAAAACTCGCGGCTCAGAATTTCCTGACGACGGTGGTCGAGCAGGACAATAATCGCACCGCCGCGCGCGTCACGGCCCCGATGATCGACATCCTGCCGGTCGGCGATGCCAAGGCCATCATCGCCAAGCTCGCCGATCCGTCGATCCGCATCGTCTCGATGACGATCACCGAAGGCGGCTATTTCATCGATGCCTCCGGCAAGTTCAACCCCGGCCATCCGGCGATCGTTGCCGACGGCCAGCACCCGGATGAGCCGAAGACGGTGTTCGGTCTGATCGTCGCTGGCCTCAAAGCCCGCAGCGCCGCCGGCCTGCAGCCGTTCACCGTCATGTCCTGCGATAACATTCCCCACAATGGCGGCGTCACCAAAGCCGCGGTCGTCGGCACGGCGAAGCTTTCGGACCCGGCCTTTGCCGACTGGATCGCCACCAATGTCGCCTTCCCCAACGGCATGGTCGACCGCATTACGCCGGCGACCGGCGCGCGCGAGATCGATCTCTTGAAGGAAGTCTTCGACATCGAGGACAACTGGCCGGTCTATTGCGAAGAGTTCAAGCAGTGGGTGCTGGAGGATAATTTTCCGGCAGGCCGTCCGGCGCTGGAAAAGGTCGGCGTCACGTTCGTACCGGATGTTACGCCTTACGAGCACATGAAAATTCGCATCCTCAATGGCGGCCATGCGGCAATTGCCTATCCGGCGGCGCTGATGGATGTGCATTTCGTGCACGAGGCCATGGAAGAGCCCTTGATCCGCGCTTATCTCGCGAAGCTCGAGAACGAAGAGATCATTCCCGTGATCCCGCCGGTGCCGAACACGGTGCTTGCCGATTATTTCAAGCTGATCGAGCGCCGCTTCTCCAATCCGAAGATTGCCGACACCATTCCGCGCCTGGCGCAGGACGGTTCGAACCGGCAGCCGAAGTTCATCCTGCCGTCGACGGCCGATCGTCTTCGCCGGAAGGAGGATGTCGTGGGCCTGGCGCTGGTTTCGGCGCTCTGGTGCCGCTACTTCGCCGGCACCACCGATAGCGGCAAGGATATCGTCTTCAACGATGCCAGTGCCGACCGGCTGCATGCTGCAGCGCTGAAGGCCAAGAACGATCCAAACGCCTTTCTCGTCTTCGACGATATCTTCGGCAACGTCGCCAAATCGGATCTCTTCCGCAGGCGCTTTGCCCACGCATTAAAAACGCTGTGGGAAAAGGGTACCCGCGCCACCCTGCAGCTATACCTCGATAACAAACTCGCGGAATAACTGTCCATCGGCCGGGGCGCCCTAGTCCCGGCCGAATTTTTATGGCCAAGCCTGCGTTTGAGAGACGCGACTAATAAAGGGTTCGGGCTGGATCTGCGATGACTGATGCGGAGAAGGGACTCGTAATCTTCGACTGCGATGGTGTGCTCGTCGACAGTGAGCCGCTGTCCGTCAGCGTGCTCATCCAGGCCATGCACGACGTCGGCGTGGATATGAGCGAGGAAGACATCTACAGCCGCTTCCTGGGCAAGAGCCTTGCTACGCTCGTCGATACGTTGGAGACCGAGTTCGATGTTTTCATCGACCAGGCTTTTCTCGATCGTATCCGCAACGACCTTTATGACCGCTTCCGGCAGGAATTGAAGCCGATCAATGGGGTTGCCGAGACGCTGGATGCGCTGACAACTCGGCGTTGCGTCGCGTCCTCCAGCCAGATAGAGCGCATCCGGTTGTCGCTCGGCGTTACCGGCCTGCTGCCGCGGCTGGAGCCGAATATTTTCAGCGCCAGCATGGTCAAGCGCGGCAAACCGGCGCCCGATCTGTTCCTTTATGCCGCCAAGCAGATGCAGGTCGCTCCGCAGGACTGCATTGTCATCGAAGACAGCCCGGCCGGGATTACGGCGGCAAGGGCGGCAGGGATGACGGTTTTTGCCTTCACCGGCGGTTCGCATGCCCATTCGCCGAGTTATCGGGCTGAACTGGAGCGGCTTTCTCCAGAAGTCGTGTTTGACGCAATGTCGGATTTGATACACCTTGTCCGCAGCAAGACGTAAGTGGATGGGGCCCCTGCTGTATGCGTGATCACGTGGTTGCGGTCGATATCGGCACTGGCAGCGCGCGCGCCGGCGTGTTCACATCACGCGGCGCCCTGCTGGGCAAGGGCGAACATCCGATCATCATGAACCGCCCGCGTGAAAATCACGCCGAGCACGATTCCGAAAACATCTGGGCCGCGGTCTGCACGGCGGTGCGGGCCGCCGTCACAGCCTCCGGCGTCGATGTGGCCGTCATCGGTGCCATCGGCTTCGACGCCACCTGTTCTCTGGTGGTGCGCGACACGGAGGGCAAGCCGCTGACGGTTTCGACCGGCGGCGAAGATCGGTTCGACACCATCGTCTGGCTCGATCACCGGGCGCTTGCCGAAGCGGATTTCTGCACGGCGACCAAGCATCAGGTTCTCGAACATTCCGGCCACTTCATGTCGCCGGAGATGGAGATGCCGAAGCTGATGTGGCTGAAGAAAAATCTGCCGCAGAGCTGGGCAAAGGCCGGCTATTTCTTCGACCTTGCCGATTTCATGACCTGGAAGGCTACGGGTTCGCTGGCACGCTCGCGCTGCACGCTGACCGCGAAATGGAACTACCTTGCCCATCGTCAGCCCGGCTGGCAGACGGATTTCCTCAATGTGATCGGTCTTGGCGATCTGCGCGAGCGCGGCAGCCTGCCGGAAGAGACCACTCCGGTCGGGGAAAGCGTCGGCACGCTGACTGCGCAAGCGGCGGAGGCCTTGGGGCTCGACCGCGAGTGCCACGTCGGCGCCGGCATGATCGACGCCTATGCGGGCGCGCTCGGCACGCTCGGCGGACATGCCGGAGACCTCAACGCGCTGGAGCATCAACTGGCGCTGATTGCCGGAACGTCGAGCTGCATCGTTTCCTTCTCGCGCGAACGCAAGCGCAGCACCGGCATGTGGGGACCCTACTACGAAGCCGTGTTTCCCGACACCTGGCTGGTCGAAGCCGGGCAATCGGCGACCGGTGCGCTGCTCGACTATATCGTCGGCATGCATGCGGCCGGCGGTGAACCGACAGCGGCATTGCACGACCGCATCGTCAAGCGCATCGCCGAACTTCGCGCCATCGAAGGCGACGCCTTTGCCGAGCGCATCCACGTTCTTCCGGATTTCCACGGCAATCGATCGCCGCTTGCCGATCCCCATGCGGTCGGCGTCGTCAGCGGCCTGACGCTCGATGCATCCTTCGACGGTCTCTGCCGTCTCTATTGGCGCACCAGTATCGGTGTCGCACTCGGTATTCGCCATATTCTTGAGAAGATGCATGACTACGGCTATGTGCCGGATACGCTGCATGTCGCCGGCGGTCATGTGAAGAATGCGGTCCTGATGGAGCTTTATTCCGACATTACCGGCTGTAAGGTGGTGGTGCCGAAGATGAATGAGGCGGTGCTCCTGGGAACGGCGATTGCGGCTTCCGTCTCCTGCGGCCTTTACGACAGCCTCGGTGCAGCCGGCGCCGCCATGTATCCCGGCGGTCACGAGCGCCTGCCCGACACGCGTAAGAAGACGATTTATGATCGCGATTACCGGCGCTTTCTTGCGATGTATCGTCACCGTGCCGAGTTGGAGTCCATGGAATAAGAAACGCCGAAAGGATTTCGGGCGTTCAAGCCGTGACTTACCGAAGTGGCGTATGGGCGAACATGCCTTCCAGCTCTTCGATCCTGTGGATGCGGCTCTCGGCCTCTTCGCCGGCCGCGTGAATGACGGCTGCGGCGAGGAATTCCAGGAGCGCCATCATTGCCGACAGATTTTCATGGTTGCCAGCGCGGAGCGGCGGCAGCGACAGCGTCATGTTGGCGAATTCATGCGCCCATTCGGTATATTGGCTGGTGATCAGCAGCACCTTGTAGCCGGAGCGGCGGGCAGAGCGCGCAAGCAGCCGCGAGACGACGAAGCGTGGCGAATCGACGATCACCACCAATGCGTCGTTCGACTGATGGCCGAGCAGCTCGATATAGCTGCCATTGGCGCCGTCGAGAAATTGCACATGGTCGCGAGCGAATGCGAGGCGGTTGCAGAGATGGCGGCCGAGGCTCGCGAGACTGAGATGTGCGGTGACGAAAACCTCGCTCGCCGACAATATCGTCGCGACCGCATCCAGCCATTGCGGCTGGGCGGTGAGATTGTAGATATGCTGCAGCATCTCGACCTGCTCGGCAATTTGGCCGGCAATCGGGCGGCCCTCGTTGGCGTCCTTCTGCAATTGTTCCAGAATGTTCGGCAGTTGCAGTGCCACCGGCGCCACATTTTCCCGCAGATGCACCTTGATGCCGTCCAGGCCCTGATAGCCGAGTGACCGCAGAAAACGCCCCACAGTCATCGGACTCAGTTCCAGCCTGTCGGCGACGGAAGAGGCGGTTTCAAAAGGCAGCTCGTTCAAGTGTTCGGAGAAATACTTGGCGATTCGACGCTCGGCAGGAGTGCCTGTTTTGATATATTGTCTAAGCTTTTGGCCAAGGTCTTCCAAATGTTGCGCCTCGTTGACGGTCTATCCGAAGTGTGATCGCGCCGAGCGTCGAAACAATCGGAGTGCTTGCAGATTTTGGATGGCCGCTAATCATGTTAGGTTGTTGTTTTTCATATGAAACACACAATATATTAGTGCGTACTTGATTACAACAATTCAAATGGGTGAGGGTTATTACGCGGTTGGCGGGAATATATTGATATATCTGCAATTACTACTTACATATCCGGCCACGACCAACGGGATATCGGACGAATGATCATCCATGCCGCGCGTCTTTCCATCGCCAATCTCTTTGCAGCCGAGACGCGCAAGGTTTTTTGGAAAGTTCTCGGGCTGACATTGCTGGCGCTCATCGCTCTCTGGTTCGTGCTGCGCAGCACCTTCATCGCCTTTGTATTGCCTTGGTTACAAAGCGTCATGCCGCCCGTACCGGATTGGACGAACTGGCTTACCTTTCTCCTCGCTGTTCTCGCCGGTCTCGGTTTGGCGCTGATCCTGGCGCTGCTGATCTCACCGGTAACGGCGTTGATCGCAGGGCTCTTTCTGGATGATGTCGCGGAGGTGGTGGAGAGGAGGGATTATCCGGGTGATGCGCCCGGAAAAGCTCTGCCGTTCGTTGCGGCGATGAAGAGTTCGCTGAAATTCCTCGGCGTTGTTGTGGCCGGAAACATCATCGCGCTGCTTCTGCTTTTCATTCCCGGTGTCAATCTCGTCGCTTTCTTCATGGTCAATGGCTATCTCCTCGGCCGGGAATTCTTCGAATTCGCAGCCATGCGCTTCCGGCCGCCGGAAGAAGCACGCCGGTTTCGCTCCCAATATGCCTTCACCGTCTTCCTTGCCGGTCTGGTGATCGCCGCCTTCCTCGCCATTCCCTTGGTCAATCTTTTGACCCCTTTGTTTGCGGCGGGAATGATGGTCCACTTGCACAAGCTGATTTCTCAGAAGGAAGCGGCTCGTCGCGGCTAAGCAAATGTTTGGCGATCACAGCTCTAATCGGCGGCGCCGATCAGTTGCGGCGGCAGTTCCATCAATGGCGCGGGGATATCGCAGGTCTTTTCCGGCGAGCGACAGAGATCGGCGATGACGCAGCGCTCGCATTCCGGCTTGCGTGCCTTGCAGACATAACGCCCATGCAGGATGAACCAGTGATGGGCGTGGTAGAGGTATTGGTTCGGGATCACCTTCATCAGCCGTTGTTCGACTTCGTCCGGCGTCTTGCCGGGGGCGAGCAGCAGGCGATTGGCGATGCGGAAAATATGGGTGTCGACGGCGAGCGTTGCCTGGCCGAAGGCCATGGAGAGCACGACATTGGCGGTCTTGCGGCCGACGCCCGGCAGCGTCATCAGCTCCTCGCGCGTCTGCGGCACCTCGCCGTCGAAATCCCGGATCAGTTTCTCCGAAAGTGCGACGACATTCTTCGCCTTGTTGCGGTAAAGCCCGATGGTCTTGATGTAGTCGCGGATACGCTCTTCGCCGAGATCAAGCATCTTCTGCGGCGTATCGGCGACCGCGAAGAGGGCGCGGGTCGCCTTGTTGACGCCGGCATCGGTTGCCTGTGCCGACAAAGCCACGGCAACCACGAGCGTGAAGGGATTGACATGCTCCAATTCCCCCTTCGGCTCGGGCCGCTGGACGGAGAAACGGCGAAAGATCTCTTCCAAATCCGCCTTGGAATAGAGGCTCTTGCGAGCCGGCTTGCGGCTCGCCGTCGCATTTGACTTTTTCGCGTTTTGCGCGCTGGATTTGATCTTGGGGTTTGCCATGAACGACCTATACTCAAGTCCTATGACCGAACGCAACGCCGATACCGCCATCGATGGCAGCAGGCCGGTCTTCGCCGCCGAATTGTTTCCTCATCGCTCATTGGGGCGAAGGGGATTCAAGGTGATGCTGATGCTGACCGGAGCGTTCTGCCTAATCTACGGCATCGTGTTCGTCATTCGCGGCGCATGGCCGATCGGCATCTTCTTCGGCGCCGATTTCATTCTGCTCTACGGCGCTTTTTGGCTGAATTATCGCTCGGGCAGGGTGCGCGAGGAGGTGACGGTGTCACGCACCAATGTCTCGATCCGAAAATTCTCGCCTTCGGGCCGCATGGTCGAGCATCGCTTCAATCCCTTCTGGACGCGGTTCCTCGTCCGCCGGCACAGCGAAATCGGCGTCGTTTCGATGCATGTCCGCGACAGAAGCCATGACACGGATGTCGGCTCTTTTCTCAATCCGGAAGACCGGGAGAGTTTTGCCAAAGCCTTCAAGCGGGCTTTGGCAACGGTGACGCAACGGATATAGATTGCTTGATGGGCGTGATCTTGTCCAAAAACCGCTTCACACTTTTCGCTGACGCGGTCCTTCGGTTCGGGATCACGCCCTTACGCAAGAAACGGGTGGTTTTACCCTTCTCTTCGTGGTGTTCTCCTTTTTAAGGAGAAAGATTATGAATGCTATCGCACAGTTGAAGACAGACATCACGCCGGAAGGACCGGATTATGATACCGTCCGCCGGGTGATCGAACTCATCACCGAGGATTATCGCGATCAGCCGTCATTGGAAACGATCGCCGAGCGGCTCGGACAATCGCCGACTCAATTGCAGAAGACCTTCACCCGCTGGGCCGGATTGTCGCCAAAGGCCTTCCTGCAGGCCGTAACGCTCGACCATGCCAAGCGGTTGCTGCGCGAGGAGGACCTGCCCTTGCTGGAAACCTCGTTTGAAGTGGGTCTCTCCGGTCCAAGCCGGCTGCACGATCTCTTCGTGACGCATGAGGCGATGTCGCCCGGCGAATGGAAGGCGAAGGGTGGCGGGCTGGTCATCCGCTACGGGTTCCACATCTCGCCCTTCGGCCTGGCGCTGATCATGGTCACCGACCGAGGCCTTGCCGGCCTTGCCTTCAGCGATTCCGGCGACGAGAAAGCCTGCCTTGAAGACATGACCTGCCGTTGGCCGAATGCGCAATATGTGGAAGACCTGCAGGCGACCATGCCCTATGCGGCGCGGATTTTCGAGCCATCGAAATGGTCGAGCGATCAGCCGCTGCGGGTCGTGCTGATCGGCACGGATTTCCAGGTGCGGGTCTGGGAAAGCCTGCTGAAGATCCCGATGGGGCGGGCGGTCACCTATTCCGATATCGCCAAAGATATCGGCCAGCCGACGGCGATGCGCGCGGTCGGCGCTGCGGTCGGCCGCAACCCCATTTCCTTCGTCGTCCCCTGTCACCGCGCGCTCGGCAAGAAAGGCGATCTCACCGGCTATCACTGGGGCCTGACGCGCAAGCGGGCAATGCTGGGCTGGGAAGCGGGGAAGGCGTGAGACACTTACCTTCTCTCCCGCGGGGAGAAGGTGCCCCGAAGGGGCGGATGAGGGGGCGTTACGAGGAGAATTTCCTTATTTATCGCTAGTCGATGTGGCGAACTATGCCGGTAACGCCCCCTCAACCCGCGCGTACCGCGCGACGTTCTCTCCGCGGGGGAGAAGGTAAATATCCTTAAGCCGCCTTCGCCATCGCCATCTGCAGCAGCTCTTTTGCCGCGCTTTCGTCCGTGATCAGCGTATTGCAGCCGATGCGCTTGATGGTGGCGCGGATCGCAAGGGCGCGGTGGGCGCCGCCTGAAGACAGTACGATGTGCTTGGCCTTCTTCAGCGTGTCGAGATCGACGGACATGACGCGTTTGTTGATCGGATGATCGACGGAGTTGCCCTCGGCATCGAGGAAATTGAACATGGTGTCGCAGACGCAGCCCGCGTCGATCAATTGATCCAGCACCTGCTTCGATATGAAGCCTTCCGACAGCGAGGTGGAGCGGGGGCCGATGTCGCCACAGCTCACGATGGCGAGATCGAGGCTTTCGGCCAGCCGGTAGATCGCCTCAAGACCGCATTTTTCAATGAGATTGCGTTTGGTCTCGACGGAATCGACCAAGAGCGGCGCGAGGAACATGTAGCATTCGGCGCCGAGTTGGCTCGCCAAACGCCAGGTATAATCAATGGGGTTGGTCTGCTGGACGGCGACGATGCCGCCGAGCAGGGAGACGACTTTGCAATTGTCGCGTCGCGGCGGGCGGAAGCTGGCGAGCGAGGCGGTCATCGTCCGGCCCCAGCCGACGCCGATCGTATAGTTGTCGGGGATTGCTTCAGTCAGGAACTGGCCGAGCGCAAGGCCGACGCTTTTCGCCTGAGCGTCGACGTCGCCGCCGGCAGGCGAGGGGACGACGATCGCCTCATCCAGCCCATAGGCGCGCTCCAACTTGATCGCCAATTCGACGCAATCGTCGATGCCTTCATTGATCCAGATCTGCACTTCGCTGCGACGCATCGCCTCGTCGAGCAGACGGATCACTGTGGTCCGGCTGATGCCGAGCTGTTCGGCGACATCCTTCTGCGTCAGGCCCTGATTGTAATAGAGCCACGCAGCGCGCAGCCTCAGAGACGCCGTCTCCGAATAGGCGGTATGTGTCCCGCGTCTGAGTTTGGCCACAGATCCTCCGGCAAGATTTTTACACGCCCTTTTATCTTAATGATCGCAAACGACAAAGGTTGCGGCGTTTGCACAGGACAGGGGCGGCAAGATCAGCTCTTCTACCGCCGATATTCTATGGCCTGAAACTTATGTCAATTGAAATGCACAAATGTCCTTGACTTTTCGCAGCGAGATTGATGATAGTCGCGGTGAGGAAGTCGGTCTTTGTCCAGTCGAGGAGGACAATGTGCGGGTGCGCAACCCTGGACATATTTCATTGGGCAGGATGCGATATAGTGCGCTCTGTTTCGGTGGAAAGCCTGATCCAGCAGGTTGTTTTTTCACTGCTTAGACCGCTCGCCGGAAATGGAACTTTCGCGCTTTTTCTCCCGTTACATACGCAAGGGAGAAAAGGTGCAATCCGCCTGCAGTTTCGTGTCGTCCATCGAACCGGACAGGATTCGCGCCGGTCCATAATCCCCAAAAATGGGCCAATTCAACAAGGATACGTAATCATGACATCCAAGCTTGACCAACTTCGCGCTATGACGACGGTCGTGGCCGACTCCGGCGATATCGAGGCGGTCGCCCGCTTGAAGCCGGTCGACTGCACGACCAATCCGACTATCGTCCTGAAGGCGCTCGGCACGCCGATGTTCGCCGATGCGATCAAGGAAGCCGTTGCCTGGGGCAAGAAGCAGGGTGGTACGCCGGACGCCGTTGCCGCTGCCGTGGCCGACCGTCTGGCCATCTCCGTCGGCGCCGCTCTCTCCGGGCTCGTTCCCGGTCGCGTGTCGACCGAAGTCGACGCCGACCTCTCCTTCAACACCGAAGGTTCGATCGCCAAGGCTCGGGCCATCATCGCGGCCTACAAGGAACGCGGCATCAGCCATGACCGCATTCTCATCAAACTTGCTTCTACATGGGAAGGCATCCGCGCCGCCGAAGTGCTGCAAAAGGAAGGCATCGACTGCAACCTGACGCTGCTCTTCAGCAAGGCCCAGGCCGTTGCCTGCGCCGACGCCAAGGTTTTCCTGATCTCGCCCTTCGTCGGCCGCATTCTCGACTGGTATAAGAAGTCAACCGGCAAGGAGTACACTCCGGAAGAAGATCCGGGCGTCATTTCCGTTCGCGAAATCTACAACTACTACAAGGCCAATGACATCAAGACGATCGTCATGGGCGCGTCCTTCCGCAGCGCTGGAGAAGTCGAAGCGCTGGCTGGCTGCGATCGTCTGACCATCAGCCCGAACCTGCTTGACGAACTATCCAAGGATGAAGGCAAGCTGGAGCGCAAGCTCTCGCCGGAAAACAAAACCTCCGTCTCCAAGATCTCCGTCGACGAAAAAACCTTCCGCTGGATGATGAACGAAGATGCGATGGCGACCGATAAGCTCGCCGAAGGCATTCGTGCATTCGCCAAGGACCTGATCGCCCTGCGCACTATGGTCGGCAAGGAACTGCAGCTCGCTGCTGCTTGAGCAGTTGGACTGACATGAACAAAGGGCGGCTATCGAAGGGTGGCCGCTTTTTTTCTTTTGCACTTCTTGCTGCAGCGTTTGGGGATAACCCGCGCTCCGTTGCGGAGAGGGTGGCCTGAAGAGCCGGGTTGGGGGTCGCCTGGGAAACAATCCCTTACGGTGCATCGCCCCCTCAACCCGCGCTACGCGCGACCTTCTCCCCGCGGGGGAGAAGGGGGAATAAACTCCGCCCTGATCTTCCCCGACTGACCGCCAATCGTCGGCGCCGCCACGTCGTTCTTGCTGCGGATGCCATTGACGCGGATCGGGTTTGCCGTCGTGTGCACGGAGACGCCGTCGTCGCGGGTTACCGTCTGCAGCATGTCGAGCTGGCGGAAGGCAGCGGTTTTCAGCAGTTTCGGCCAGTCCAGCACTTCGGCGGCCCAGATATCCGCAGGTTCCAGAATGGCCAGCCATTCCTTCACCGTCTTCTGGTGCATGCGGCTGGCGATCAGGCTCTTGATCTGGTCGCGACGAGTGAAGGCTTCCTCTGGCGTAAACTCGGCGAGCGCCGGAAGCTCGAAGAGCGGCGCCAGCTTCGCCAAAGGCATCATGGCGAGCGCCAGCCAACCGTCGGCGCAATGGTAGACCCCATAAGGAGCTGCGAGATAGGCATGGGCATTGCGCACGGAGGATTTCTTCGGCAGACGGCCGCCATCGTTCAGATGGGTGGTCAGTACTTCGAACTGGAAATCGACCATCGCTTCCAGCAGGCTGGTTTCGACATGAACGCCTTGGGCGGTGACGCTGCGCCGCACGAGGCCGGCAAGAATGCCCTGGACGATGAGATTGCCGGCCAGCATGTCGGCGACCGCCAGGCCGAATGGCACGGGGCCGTCATCGGCCTCGCCGTTCAGCCACATGGCGCCGGAGCGGGCTTGGGCGAGCAGGTCCTGGCCGGGAAAATGCCGCCACTCATTGTTGGGGCCATAGCCGGTGATGCTGCCATAGATGATGCGGGGATTGATCTTCGTGACCGAGGCATAATCGAGACCCAGGCGGTCGATGACCCCGGGACGGAAATTCTGGATGATGACGTCGGCCTTTGCGATCAGCGCTCGCAGGTCCTGCAGGTCGCCTTCGTCCTTCATGTTGATCGCGAAGCTTTCCTTGCCGCGATTGATCGCATGGAACAACGTCGAGTCGCCGCCGATTTCGGTGTCGCTGAGATAAAGCCGGCGGCAGAGATCGCCGCCATCGGGACGCTCGACCTTGATCACCCGCGCGCCGAGATCCCCAAGCCGAAGGGCGGCCATCGGGCCGGCGAGGAACTGGCTCATATCGAGCACCGTGATGCCGGCAAGCAGGCCGTCATTGCTTTCTTTGGTCATTTCAGCTCTTCAATTCCGGAGCGTCTGCGGGCCGGCCGTTCTTGTAGCGTACCGTCTGGATATGCTCGCAATAGAGCACCAGCTCCCCCTCGCCCTTGAAGACCTCGTAGGAAGAGCGGATCAGGCCGAGATCCTTGTATTTCGGCTGTTTGTCGAGATTGGTTCGGATGGTGTAGATCGTGTCGCCGATAAAGGTGGGCTTGATGAAGCGCAGCTTGTCGTAGCCATAGGAAAAGGCGTTGATGCAGTTGGTGGCGACGAGGCCGAGGCCAGCGGAAAAGACGAAAGCGCCGGCGACGAGGCGCTTGCCGAAGAGACCTTCGGTCTCCGCAAAGATTTGGTCGCTGACATAGGGATGCATGTCGAGCACGAGGGCGTTGAACTGCTGGGATTCGCCTTCGGAGATCGTCCGCCGCAGCGAGCGAATCTTGTGGCCGATTTCGAAATCCTCATAGAACCAGTTTTCTGAGTTCCAGACAGGAATATCGGCATGATCCGCCGGCATGGTCTTCGGATGAGTGCTGGAAATGCCGACGGTGGCGGTCATCGCATTGGCTTTCGAGAAAATCGTAGAGCGCTCAAAGTGACCAAAGGCGCTTGGCGTTGAGCCGATAGAGGCTGTTGCGTTCGTCGGCGCTTGCTCCTTTGGTCAGTGCATGCGTCGCGCCAACCCAGGTGGAGAGACCGCCGCCCAGCGTGCAGACCGGCCAATCGCTGCCCCAGATGACGCGATCCCAGCCGAAGCTTGCTATCGAATGCTCGACGAAGGGCCGCAGCGTATCAACGGTCCAACTATCGGGATCGGCATAGGCGACGACGCCGGAAATCTTGACGATGACGTTCGGCCGCCTGGCGATCTCGCTGATTCCGGCGGTCCAGATCGCGCTAAAGCCATCGTTGACGGCAGGCACGCCGCAATGATCGAGGATGAACTGAACATCGGGATTGAGATCGGCCAGCGCGATCGCCTTGGATATCTGATGCGGCAGCACACAGAAATCGAAGGTGAGGCGGGTGCCGGCGAGCCGCTTCAGATTTTCGCGGAAAACTGCGCCCTCGGAAACATCGTCCGGTACGACATGCAGCACACGACGGAAGCCCTTGACGAAGGGATCGGCGAGCACGTGTTCGAGATAGGCGGGGAAGCCGGCATCTTCCGGCCGGCAGGCAGCAATGGCGCCGCGGATCAGGCTGCCGGGCTGTCGGCTCAGATCCTTGACGTAATCCGTTTCCCGCTCAATATCGCTTTCGGCGACATCCACTTCCATATGCAGCGTGTCGGTAATCCCCAGGCGGTGGGCTTCGCGTGCATAGTCTGCGTAGAGGCTGTCGCGATTCAGCGCGCCGGCCCCTTCCAGCCAGGGATATCCAAGTTTCGTGCGATCGACGATATGCAGGTGACTATCGAAAAGCATGGCGATCCTCCCATCATGCTGATCAATATATACTCACAGAAGAATAGTGTATTCAAATAGAAATTATATCTCGGCGTTGTCCAAGGTGCCTGCGACGGTCTCCGATATGTCCCTGGCTGCTTCGCGGACATATTGGATCACCTGCTCGTAGCTCGGCGCATTCGAATTGACCGGCTGGATATAGGGACAGGTGAGCGCGGCCAGCGCATAACCATCCAATGCCAGCACAGGCGCCGAAATGTTACGTACCCCAGTGGTCTGCAGGCTGTCCATCGTCTCGAAACCCTGCTCCTTGATCACCTGAAGGCGCCTATCAAGATCGGACGGCATCGGCACATCCTCGTCCTGTTGCCGCTGCTGCTCATTGATCATCATCTTGCGATGCTTTTCGTCGCGAAAGGCGAGCAGAACATGGCCAGAGCCGGTGTTGAACAGGTTGATCTGGGCGCCGACACGGATCGAGATGCCCCAATAGGTCGGCGAATCCTGCTGGGCAATGACTATAACGGAGCCGCGGTCGAAAATCGCCAGATGACAGGCCTGCTCGGCGCGATTGGAGAATTCGCGCATCAGCGGCGTGGCGAAGGAAACGAGGCGGCGCACCGGCGCATGATAATGCGCCAGGCCGAAAAGCTTCAGCGTCAGATAGAAGCGGTCGCCATCCTGCCGCTGCACATAGCCACGCCGTACCAGGCGATCGAGCATGCGGTAGAACTCGTTCGGGCTCTTGCCGAGCGCCTTGGCGATTTCCGCCTGTGTCAGCCCGCCGTCGATGCGCGCCAGCAATTCCAGGATATCGAGGCCTTTGTCCAGCGCCGGTGCGCGGTATCGATCGCTATCGTCTTCTACACTCATGGAGGCCTCGCTGGGGAAAGATGATTCATCATTCATATATGAATGAAAGCGATTTGCAAGCGCCTGCAATGGCAGCTTGACGGTCAGTAAATACGGTGTTTACATATAAATCATTGATCCATATTTGGATCGAGAGGACGATCGGGCGGAATGTCCGGTTCTTTAGGGAGGAAATTCAATGAGGAATTTGAAGGCCGGTCTTGCCGCCGGCGTATTGGCATTGCTCGCGAGCTCCGCGGTCTCTGCTGCCGACCTGCCCGGCAAGTTCCCGGGCGTGACGATCGACGCCAAGCTGATCGGCGGCCAGCAATATGAGCCGCTCTATGCGCGCATTTCCGAGTGGGAGAAGGAGACCGGCGCCAAGGTCAACATCCTCTCCAAGAAGAACCACTTCGAGCTCGACAAGGAAATCAAGTCGGACATGGCGTCAGGCGATATTTCCTGGTGCGTCGGCTCGAACCACTCGTCCTTTGCGCCCCAGTATCCCGACCTCTACACCGATCTCGGCAAGCTCTTGCCGAAGGAAGAGATCGCCAAGTTCGTCGATTCGACGATCGAGGCATCGACCATCGACGGCCGGCTGATCATGTTGCCGCGCGCCCAGTTCGACGTTTCGGCTCTCTACTACCAGAAGAGCCTCTACAATGATGAGGCCAAGAAGACGGCGTTCAAGACGAAGTACGGCTACGATCTGGCGCCGCCGAAGACCTGGAAGGAAGTCTCCGACCAGGCGACGTTCTTCGCCAATCCGCCGAACTTCTTCGGCACGCAGTTTCCCGGCAAGGAAGAGGCGATCAACGGCCGCTTCTATGAAATGCTGGTCGCCGAGGGCGGTGAATATCTCGACAAGGACGGCAAGCCGGCCTTCAACTCCGAAGCCGGCGTGCGCGCGCTCGATTGGTTCGTGAACATGTACAAGGCGAAGGCTGTTCCGGCCGGCACGACCAACTATCTCTGGGACGATCTCGGCGCGGGTTTTGCGTCGGGCACCGTTGCACTCGATCTCGATTGGCCGGGTTGGGCGACCTACTTCAACGATCCAAAGTCCTCGAAGATTGCCGGCAATGTCGGCGTCGTCGTGCAGCCGGTCGGCTCGTCCGGCAAGCACACCGGCTGGTCCGGCCATCATGGCTTCTCGGTGACGGAGGCCTGCAAGAGCAAGGATGCCGCAGCCTCGCTGGTCTGGTTCCTGACCAACGACGATTCGCAGAAGCTTGAGGCCGCCAACGGCACGCTGCCGACCCGCAAGGCCGTCTGGGACTGGGACATCCAGCAGGCTGCATCCGATCCCTACAAGAAGGAAGTGCTGAGCACGTTCCAGGAATCGATGAAGTATGCCTTCCCGGTTCCGCGCACGCCGCAATGGATCGAGATTTCCAACGTGGTCTATCCGGAGCTTCAGGCCGCCATCCTCGGCGACAAGACCTCCAAGGAAGCGCTCGACACGGCCGCACAGAAGGCAGCCGACGTTCTGAAGGACGCCGGCGCGCTCTGATCGTTGCAATCAAGGTCCCGCATCCGGCAGAGGGTGCGGGGCTTCAAAAATACTCATGACCTGCGCCTTTAGGGGCCGGTCTGTCCGGCCGGTGTGATGCCGGCCTCTCGGCCCCATGCAATCGCATTCCGCGCAGTTCGAGCCATCTGCTGAGGAATGCCGACAGGTGCAAACCATGTATAAGAAAATATCTCCACCGGTCCTACTGCTTCTTCCGGCGATCATCGTGCTTGTGGCGGTGGTGCTGTTTCCGTTGCTTCTGTCCTTTTACTCCAGCTTCACGCCGTTCCGCCTGACGCGGCCCGCGACGCTCTTCACCTTTATCGGCTTGCGGAACTATACCCGCATTCTCACCGATCCGGTCTTCCTGGCCGCCTTCGTGCGGACTGTCGTACTGCTGACCATCGCTCTCAATCTGGAAATGCTGCTTGGTCTCGGGCTGGCGCTGCTGGTCAACAAGGCCACTCACGGCAAGCGCATCCTGCGCACGTTGATGATGTTTCCGATGATGTTCTCGCCTGTGCTCGTCGGCTTCCAGTTCAAATTCATGTTCAACGACAATGTCGGCATCATCAACAATGCCCTGCAATCCCTGGGCGTTACCAACAATGCCATCCCCTGGCTGATCGACGGCAATCTGGCGCTGCTGTCCATCGTCATCGCCGAAGTCTGGTCGTCGACATCGGTCTTCGCCATCCTCATCCTTGCCGGCCTGCTTGCCATGCCGCAGGAGCCGGTTGAGGCCGCGAAAGTGGATGGTTGCACGAGCTGGCAGACCTTCCGGTATGTCACCTGGCCGTTCCTGATGCCCTTCGCCTTCATCGCCATGACCATCCGTTCGCTCGATGTTGCCCGCGCCTACGACATCGTCAAGATCATGACCGATGGCGGCCCGGCGCGGCGCACGGAGCTGATCTGGACGCTCGTCGGGCGCACGGCCTATGCCGACGCGCAGATGGGGCTCGCCAACGCCATGGCCTATGTCTCGATCATCCTGTCGATCGCCTTCACAGTCTATTTCTTCCGTAAGCTGGCGCTTGCCCGCACCCAGATCGGAGCGGAGTGGTAATCATGGATCGCAACGCCAAACAACACATGCGCCGTCGCATCGGGAAAGTCGCCTATCTCATCGGCCTTTTCATCGCGATGCTCATCATCTGCCTGCCGGGCTTCTGGATCATCCTCAGCTCGCTGCGCCCGACAGTCGAGATCATGGCGAAGCCGCCGGTCTGGATCCCGCAGGAGCTTTCGCTCGAAGCCTATCGCGCCATGTTCGGTGGCGCGGGGCAGGGCGGTATTCCCGTCTGGGATTACTTCCGCAATTCGCTGGTGATCTCCGTCACCTCTACCGTCATTGCGCTCACCATCGGCATGTCCGGGGGTTATGCCTTTGCCCGCTTCCGTTTCAGAGGCAAATCGGCGGTGTTCCTCGGCCTGATGCTGACGCGCTCCGTGCCCGGCGTGGCTTTGTCGCTGCCGCTGTTCATGGTCTATGCTCGGCTCGGCATCATCGACACGCATTTCGGCCTGATCATCACCTATGTCGCGTTGAACGTGCCCTTCACCATCTGGCTGATCGACGGCTTCTTTCGGCAGGTTCCGAAGGATCTCGCCGAGGCGGCGCAGATCGACGGCTGCACGCGCTGGCAGGCCTTCTGGCAGGTGGAGTTTCCGCTCGCGGGTCCCGGTATCGCATCTGCCGGCATCTTCGCTTTCCTCACCTGCTGGAACGAATATGCGCTGGCTTCGCAGCTTACGCGCTCGGTCGATTCCAAGACGCTGCCGGTCGGGCTTCTCGATTATACGGCCGAATTCACCATCGATTGGCGTGGCATGTGCGCTCTCGCGGTGGTGATGATCGTCCCGGCGCTCGCTCTCACCTTCATCATTCAGAAGCACCTGGTGTCCGGTCTGACATTCGGTGCCGTCAAAGGTTGAACCCCATGGCTCAGGTTACGCTCAAAAAACTCGTCAAGCGCTACGGCGCCCTGGAAATCGTCCACGGGATCGATCTTGATATCAGGGATAAGGAATTCATCGCCTTGGTCGGGCCTTCCGGCTGCGGCAAGTCGACGACGCTGCGTATGATCGCCGGCCTCGAGGATATCTCCGAGGGCGCCATCATGATCGGCGACATCATCGTCAACGACCTGCCGCCGCGTGATCGCAACATCTCCATGGTATTCCAGTCCTATGCCCTCTATCCGCATATGACCGTGCGCGAAAACATGGGCTTCTCGCTGAAGATCGCCAAGCAACGGCAAGAGGAGATCGACCAGCGCGTCAACGAGGCGGCTGCAATCCTTAGCCTGGAAGCGTTGATGGATCGTCGCCCCGCTCAGCTTTCCGGTGGCCAGCGCCAGCGCGTCGCCATGGGCCGTGCCATCGTCCGCCAGCCGGAGGTCTTTCTCTTCGACGAGCCGCTGTCGAACCTTGATGCGAAGCTCCGCACGCAGATGCGTACCGAGATCAAGAAGCTGCATGCCAAGGTGCAGTCGACGGTGATCTACGTCACCCACGACCAGGTGGAAGCGATGACGCTTGCCGACCGCATCGTCATCATGCGCGACGGCTATATCGAGCAGGTCGGCACGCCGGATGAAGTATTCAAGCGCCCGGCTACGCGCTTCGTCGCCGGCTTCATCGGCTCGCCGCCGATGAATATCGAGGAGGCGACAGTCTCCTCCGGCGCGCTGGTGTTCAAGAACGGCGACAAGCTGCCGTTGCCGGGGCAATTTGCAGACCGGGTCAAGGAAGGCGAAAAGGTCGCCTTCGGCCTGCGCCCGGACGATATCTTTCCGAGCGGCCATGGCCTGCATTCGGGCGCTGAGGCGGCGGTGCATGAGGTGACGTTGCCCGTCGCGATTACCGAGCCTCTCGGCAATGAAACTCTGGTCTTCGTCGAATTCGCCGGCCGCGAATGGGTGTCGCGCATGCTCAATCCGCGCGGATTGAAGAGCGGCGAACAACTGAAAATGAGCTTCGATCTCAGTCAGGCGCATCTCTTTTCGGCCGAGACGGGCAAGAGCCTGGCGGGCTGAGCGAGGGAGACAGCACATGGCCCGCATCGAGAAAATTGAACTGCGCATGGTCGACCTGCCGCCGAAGGTGAAGCGGACGGACGCGATCCAGAGCTTCGTCAGCCAGGAGACGCCGATCGTTACTATTACCGATTCCGACGGCGCTGTCGGGACCGGTTACAGCTACACGATCGGCACCGGCGGCTCCTCTGTCATGCGGCTGCTATCGGACCATCTCGTGCCGCTGCTGATCGGGGAAGATGCCGATTGCATCGAGGCGATCTGGCATAAAATGGAATTCGCGACGCATGCGACGACCATCGGCGCCATTACGGCCCTGGCGCTTGCTGCCATCGATACCGCGCTTTGGGACCTGCGCGCCAAGAAGCAGGGCCTGCCGCTCTGGAAGCTTGCCGGCGGCGCCAAGGATCGTTGCCCGCTCTATACGACCGAGGGCGGCTGGCTGCATATCGAAAAGGAAGCACTGGTCGAGGATGCCCTGCAGGCAAAGGCCAAGGGCTTCTCCGGCTCAAAGGTGAAGATCGGCAAGCCGCACGGATCGGAGGATTACGATCGGCTTTCGGCGATGCGCCTGGCGCTCGGCTCCGGCTTCGAAATCATGACGGATTGCAATCAGGGCTTCACGGTCGATGAAGTCATCCGCCGCGCCGCAAGGTTGCGGGAGCTCGATCTCGCCTGGATCGAGGAGCCGTTGCCGGCCGATGATCTCGACGGTCATATCCGGCTGACGCGCTCGACGCCGACGCCGATCGCGGTCGGCGAATCCATCTATTCGATCCGGCATTTCCGCGAATATATGCAGAAAGGCGCCTGTTCGATCGTCCAAGTGGACGTTGCCCGCATCGGCGGCATCACGCCCTGGCTGAAGGTAGCGCATGCGGCTGAAGCCTTCGACATTCCCGTGTGCCCGCATTTCCTGATGGAGCTGCATGTTAGCCTCGTCTGCGCGGTGCCGAATGGCAGATATGTCGAATATATCCCTCAGCTCGACGATCTCACCACCAACGGCATGGAGATCGTTGGCGGTAAGGCTATCGCGCCCTCCGAACCCGGCATCGGCATCGCCTGGGATTGGGAAGCGGTGAAGGCGCGCTCGATCGGCGAATTCACGAAAGAGATCCACGGCTGAAGGAGGATAGGGCCATGCAGCGGATGGGTATGGTGATCGGCCTGGAGCCGTCGAAGATCGAGGAATACAAGCGCCTGCATGCGGCCGTCTGGCCCGAGATCCTGGCACTGATTTCCGAGTGCAATATCACCAACTATTCCATCTTCCTGAAGGAGCCGGAAAATCTGCTCTTCGGCTATTGGGAATATGTCGGCAGTGATTTCGAGGCTGATATGGCCAAGATGGCCGCAAGCCCGAAAAACCAGGAATGGTGGTCCGTCTGCATACCCTGCCAGAAGCCGCTCGATACCCGCAAGGAGGGCGAATGGTGGGCCATGATGGAAGAGGTGTTTCATCATGGTTGAGATGGATGTTCTCACCTTCTCCCCATCGGGGAGAAGGACGCGCAGAGCGCGGGTTGAGGGGGCGTTGCTGGGCGAATTTCGCCTTTTGCTTGTTGCTCAATGTTGCTCCGAATATGCCGCGCCACCCCCTCATCCGACCCTTCGGGCCACCTTCTCCCCGAGGGGAGAAGGTAAGACTGCCGCAAACGCGGGAGACATCCGATGACCTTCGATCCCACATCCCTTCGCCAATGGTGGCCGAAGCCCGCTACGCCGCGCCCGATCATCATCTTCGGCGCCGGCAGCATTGTTGGCGACGCACACTTGCCGGCCTACAACAAAGCGGGCTTTCCGGTCGCCGGCCTCTATGATCCGAATGGGGAAAAGGCGACGGCCTTGGCGGATCAATGGGGTATCCATGCCTTCGCGTCCGAGGCGGAGGCGTTTGCCGTCGAGGGTGCGATCTTCGATCTGGCGACTCCGCCCGCTGCGCATGCCTCTATTCTTACCAAGTTGCCGCGTGGTTCTTTCGCGCTGATTCAGAAGCCCATGGGCAGTGATCTCGCCGCGGCGACGGAAATTCTCAGGGTATGCCGCGAGCGCGACATCAAGGCGGCTGTCAATTTCCAGCTTCGCTTCGCGCCGATGATGCTGGCGCTCTATGATGCAGTGGACAAAGGCTACCTTGGCGAGGTCGTCGATTTCGACGCTTGGCTGGCGCTCTCGACGCCCTGGGGCCTCTGGCCGTTTCTCAAGGGCCTGCCGCGCATCGAGATTGCCATGCACTCGATCCACTATCTCGACTTCATTCGCGGGCTGCTCGGCAATCCCCAGGGCGTGCATGCCAAGACCATCGGCCATCCAAGCCATCAGGTGGCACAGACACGTACGGCCGCGATCCTCGACTATGGCGACAAGGTGCGCTGTGTGCTCTCCGTCAACCACGATCATGATTTCGGCCGCAAGTTCCAGGCCTGTGAATTCCGCATGTCCGGGACCAGGGGTGCCGCCTATATCAAGCTCGGCGTCAATCTCGACTATCCGCACGGCGAGCCGGACGAGCTCTGGATTAGCCCGGCCGGCGGCAGTGATTGGGTCGAGGTGAAGCTCGAAGGCTCCTGGTTCCCGGATGCCTTCGTCAATCGCATGGCCAGTCTGCAGCGCTTCGCATCCGGTGAAGATCAGGAGCTGATCGGTTCGGTCGAGGATGCCTGGCAGACCATGGCGCTGGTCGAGGCCGCCTATCAATCGAGCGCCGCTCCCGCGACGCCGATCGCAGAACTTCCAAAGGCTTGAGGAATGGCAGAACAAACCATCTATTTCGAAGACTATGAGCTCGGTCATGTCCGCACGACGACCGGGCGGACGATCACCGAGACCGATTTCGTCGTCCATGCCGGTCATACCGGCGATTTCTTTCCGCATCATGTGGATGCGGAATTCGCCAAGACCTTGCCCGGCGGCCAGCGCATCGCTCACGGCACGATGATCTTTTCGATCGGCGTCGGGCTGACCGCATCGCTCATCAACCCCGTCGCCTTTTCCTATGGCTACGACCGGCTGCGCTTCATCCGCCCCGTCCATATCGGTGACACGATCCGTACGCGGGTGACGATATCGGCGAAAGAGGACGATCCGAAACGCCCGGCATCCGGGCGCGTTGTCGAACGCTGCGAAGTGCTGAACCAGCGCGGCGAGGTCGTACTCGCCGCCGACCACATCCTGATCGTCGAGCGCAAAACGGCAAACTGAGGGAGAATGATGGCGAAACTCAAGGGAATGACCTGGTCGCATCCGCGCGGCTACGATCCGATGGTGGCTTGCTCGGCCATCTGGAAGGAAAAGACCGGCGTCGAGGTCGTCTGGGAAAAGCGCTCGCTGCAGGATTTCGAAACCTTTCCCGTCGAAGAGCTGGCTGCAGCCTACGACCTCATCGTCATCGATCATCCGCATGTCGGCCAGATTACGCGTGAGAACTGCCTGCTGCCGCTTGACGATGCCGCGCATGCCGAGGAGCTTGCTGCAATCGCCGCCGGCACGGTCGGGCGCTCCTATCCGAGCTACAATTGGCAGGGCCGGCAGTGGGCATTCCCGATCGATGCGGCAACGCAGGTTCAGGCCTACCGGCCGGATCGGTTGAGCGGCCCGATCACCGATCTTGCCGCGATTGTATCGCTGGCGGCCAAGCGCAAGGCGATCCTGCCGATGCGGCCGCCGCATGTGCTGATGACCTTCTTCACGCTTGCGGCGCATCTCGGCACGCCCTGCAGCGTCGAAGGGCCGGAGTGTATTGCCAGGGCGGATGGGGAAGCCGTGCTCGACTGGATGGCGCGGCTCGTCGGGGGCATGGATGTCAAATGCTACGACATGGACCCGATCGCCGTCTTCGATCTGATGAGCCAGCCGGATTGTCCCTATGAGGTCGTTCCCTTCACCTATGGCTATGTCAGCTATTCCTTCGCCGGATTCCGACCAGCGCGCTTAGCCTTCGCCGACATGCCGGTGATAGGTGGCCGTGCGCCCAACGGCTCGGCGCTCGGCGGCACCGGTATTGCCGTTTCGGCCCGGACGCAAATGTCGGAGGAAGCCAAGGCTTTTGCACGTTGGATTGCCAGCGGGCCGGTGCAGGCGGGCGCCTATGCCAGCGGCAATGGCCAGCCCGGCCACGCCGAGGCCTGGGTCAGCGATGCCGTCAACGCGCCGGCACTCGATTTCTACCGCAATACGCGCGCCACGCTGGAGGGCTCCTATGTCCGGCCGCGTCACAATGGCTACATGGCTTTCCAGAGCGAAGCGTCTGATATTATTAACAATGGACTGCGCACGGCCGAGCGGCATACAGTCCTCATCGACAAGCTCAACCGGCGCTTCGCGCAATCGTTCGAAAGCTAGGGTAAGGCGGTTTTAGCTGTTTGTTTTCGCATGATCTTATCCGCAAGCAACCACGCATTTTCGCTTCGTGGCCTTTCGGTGCCGGGATCATGCCCTGGAGGAAAGGATCAGGAATATGAGTCACGGATTGGAAGGCAAAAAGGTCGTCATCACGGCGGCGGGACAGGGTATCGGCCGTGCAACGGCGGAGCGTTTCATTTCGCTCGGCGCGCATGTGTTCGCCACCGACGTCAACGAGCAGACGCTCTCGACGCTGGAAGGCGCCAGCAAGCATGTGCTGAATGTCCTCGATAGTGCCGCGGTGAAGGCTTATGCCGACGAACTCGGCCCGATCGACGTGCTCTTCAATTGCGCCGGCTTCGTGCATGCCGGCACCATCCTCGACTGCGAAGAGAAGGATTGGGATTTCTCCTTCAACCTTAATGCAAAGGCGATGTACACGACCTGCCGCACCTTCCTGCCGGGTATGCTCGAGAAGGGCAAAGGATCCATCGTCAACATGTCCTCGGTCGCCTCCAGCGTGAAGGGCGTGCCGAATCGCTTCGCCTATTGTGCCTCCAAGGCAGCCGTGATCGGCCTCACCAAAGCGATCGCCGCCGATTTCGTGGCCAAGGGTGTTCGCGCCAACGCCATTTGCCCGGGCACGGTCGACAGCCCGTCGCTGCATGAGCGCCTGCGCGCCACCGGCGATTATGAGAAGGCCATGACCGACTTCATCGCCCGTCAGCCGATGGGCCGTATTGCCGACGCCAAGGAGATCGCGGCGCTGGTGACCTATCTGGCCGGCGACGAAGCGGGCTTCACCACCGGTCAGATCCATGTCATCGACGGCGGTTGGACAGCTTGACTTAGCGTCTTTTCAGAGAACGGAGGCCTCAAATTGCGGGGCCTCTTTTCGTTTGCCAGTTTCGTCAGAGAATCTATATCTGATGGATATTTAGCGAATGGGAGAGGGCGGCATGCGCATGGACGAACAGCACCATCGTTCCGGGGCTGCCATGCTGTTGCACAAGCATCAGGTGATTCTGGTCAGCGTCGCGGCCGGCATCTTGTTCTTCCTGTTTCTAACCTCGCGTGCGTTCAATCCTGGCAACTTGCTTATCTGCTGGGATGCTACCGCCATCGTCTATATCGTCTTCAGTCTGTATCGAATGCTGACATCCGATGTGCATCGCATTCGCAAGCGTTCGGCTGATCTTGATTTTTCGGATGCAGTTCTGCTGTTCCTCTCGATCGCGGCTGCAATTGCCAGTGTCGGCGGCATCGCCCTGGACCTTCTCGGCGTCAAGGAAGCGCCGCCGCAGGTGGCGCTGTTCCGCGTGGCGATGGCGATTGTGACGATCCTGATTTCCTGGGTGTTCCTGCACATGCTTTTCACTGTCCACTATGCGCACCGCTTCTATCGCGGTCCGGGCAAGGGACAGGGATTGAAATTCGCCGAGCCGCTAGAGGAGCCGATTTATTGGGATTTCCTCTATTTCTCCTTTACCATCGGTGTCGCCGCCCAGACCGCCGATATCGGCGTATCCACTATGAGCATGCGCAAGCTGGTGCTGCTGCATGCCATCCTGTCGTTCCTGTTCAACACGACGATCCTGGCGCTTGCCATCAATGTCGGGGCGAGCCTGGTGTAGCTCGCCCTCCGAAGCATTGTTGAGGTACCGCCGGCCTAAAGCACGGCGTTGCCGGCCATTACCGCCATGATCAGGAATACTATGAAGATGATCAGGAAGATCGCGAACAGCACGCGGGCGATGGTCGCCGTTGCGGCCGAGACGCCGGAAAAGCCGAAAAAGCCGGCGATCAGGGAAATCACGAAGAATATGAGAGCCCATTTCAGCATTAGAAATCTCCTCTGCGTTGCGCCTAATGAAGACGCAGAACACAAGAAATTGTTCCGATGCCGTTTTGATCGGCGGGAGTGATGGACCTATCGTTTTAGGGGAGTCCGTCTCATCCAACAGGGAAAAATGGAGTTCGAACGTCCCGCGTCAGCCGGCGCTGCAATCGACCCAATGGACCGATTGCTTCGGTTGCACCGAACCGTTCCTCATCCATGATTGATCATGACATGCCGGACGGCAGTGTAGTCTTCGATAGCGTAGACCGACATGTCCTTCCCATAGCCGGATTGCTTCAGTCCGCCATGCGGCATTTCGTTGACCAGCATGAAGTGGGTGTTGATCCAGGTGCAGCCGTATTGCAGGCGGGCGGCGGTTTGCATGCCGCGGCTGATGTCCTTGGTCCAGACGGAGGAGGCAAGGCCGTAATCGCTATCGTTGGCCCAAGCGACGGCGTCGTCGGCGCTGGTGAAGCGGGTAACGGAGACGACGGGACCGAACACTTCGCGCCGGACGATCTCGTCGTCCTGTGTGGCGCCGGCAACCACGGTCGGGGCATAGAAGCAGCCGCGATCGCCGGAGGTCTTGCCGCCGGTGGTGATTTCCATGTGCTTGTGCTCGGCGGCCCGGGTGACGAAACTTTCGACCCGGTCACGCTGGCGCTTGGAGATCAGCGGTCCGATCTCGTTTTCGGTGTCGTCCCCCAGGTTGAACTTGATGCTGGAGACGGCTGAGGTCAGGTCGGCGACGAAATTGTCATAGACCTTGGCGTCGGCGTAGATGCGGCAGGCGGCGGTGCAGTCCTGGCCGGCATTGTAATAGCCGAAGGTCCGGATGCCGGCGACGACGGCATCGATGTCCGCGTCATCGAAGACGATGACCGGTGCCTTGCCGCCGAGTTCGAGATGCGTGCGCTTCACTGTCTTGGCGGCGGCCTGTAGCACTTTTTTGCCAGTGGCGACATCGCCGGTGATCGACACCATGCTGATTTTCGGATGGTTGATCAGCGCATTTCCGACGCTTTCGCCGCGGCCGAGGATGACGTTGACGACGCCTTCCGGCAGGATGTCCGAAAGCAGTTTCGCCATCTTCAGTGCCGTCAGCGGTGTCTGTTCGGAGGGCTTGAAGATGACGGTGTTGCCGCCGGCAATCGCCGGTGCCAGTTTCCAGGCCATCATCATCAGCGGATAGTTCCACGGCGCGATCGAGCCGACGATACCGATCGGATCGCGGCGGATCATCGAGGTGTGGCCGGGCAAGTATTCGCCGGCAACCGGCCCATGCAGGTTACGCACGGCGCCGGCGAAGAAGCGGTAGCAATCGACGATGGCCGGGATTTCGTCGTTGAGGACGGCATTGATCGGCTTGCCGCAGTTCAGCGCTTCCAGCGTTGCAAAGCCTTCGGCATCCTTCTCGATGGCATCGGCGATCTTCAGGAGATAGGTGGAGCGCTGGGCGGGTGTCGTCTGCGACCAGCTCGTGAAAGCCTTTTCGGCGGCGTCGACGGCAATGTCGATCTGGCTGAGCGAGGCTTCCGGCAGGTTGAGCACCGTCTCCCCCGTCTTCGGGTTGAGGATATGCTCTTCCGTCTCCGTACCGGCCTCAAAGCGGGAGCCGATCAGCATTTGGGTATCCATAATTATCTCCCTTTCATTTGCCGCCGCCGGCGATCTGATCGCCGTCGCGGGTAAGATAGTAGGCTGCCAGGATCGGCAGGAAGGTAACGAGCACCACGACCATGGCGACGACATTGGTGACGGGGCGCTGGCGCGGGCGGATCAGCTCTTCCAGCATCCAGATTGGCAATGTCATCTGCTGGCCGCCGGTGAAGGTGGTGACGATGACTTCGTCGAAGGAAAGCGCAAAAGCGAGCATGCCGCCGGCCAGCAGCGCCGTGCCGATATTCGGCAGGATGATATGGCGGAAGGTCTGGAAACCGTCGGCGCCGAGGTCCATCGAGGCTTCGATCAGCGAACCGGAGGTGCGGCGGAAGCGGGCGACAGCGTTGTTGTAGACCACGACGACGCAGAAGGTGGCGTGGCCGAGAACGATCGTCCAGACCGAGAACGGAATATCGAACAGACTGAAGGCCGAGCGCAGCGCTATGCCGGTGATGATGCCCGGAAGGGCGATCGGCAGGATGACCAGCAGCGAGATCGCCTCGCGACCGAAGAATCTCGTCTGGCTGACGGCGGCGGCACAGAGCGTGCCGAGCACCAAAGCGATCGCCGTTGCGACGGTCGCTACCTGCACCGACAGCGCCAGCGACGACCAGACATCCGGTCGGTTCCAGGCAATGCCGAACCATTGCAGCGTGAGGCCTGGCGGCGGCCACTGATAACTCTTCTCCTCCGTCGTGAAGGCATATACGAAGATCAGCAGGATGGGCAGATGCAGGAAAAGCAGCCCGCAGGCGGCGGCGATCTTCAAGGGCAGGGAAGCCTGCTGGCCGCGATCAGAGCGCATCGAAAGCTCCCTGTTTCTTGGCGATCCCGAGATAGACGGCCATGATGACGATCGGCACGACCGAGAAGGCGGCGGCGAGCGGCACGTTGCCGGCCGTGCCCTGTTGCGCATAGACGGCCTGGCCGATGAAGAGGCGCGACGAGCCGATGATCTGCGGAATGATGTAATCGCCGAGCGTCAGCGAGAAGGTGAAGATCGAGCCGGCGACGACGCCGGGCAGCGCCAGCGGCAGCAACACGGTGCGGAAGGTCTGGTTCGGCGTGGCGCCGAGATCGGCCGAGGCTTCGAGGAGGTTGGCAGGCACGCGCTCGAGGGCAGCCTGCGTCGGCAAGATCATATAGGGCAGCCAGATATAGACGAAGACAAGGAAGGTGCCGATATAGCTCACCGACAGCGAATTGCCGCCGACGATCGGTAGGTTAAGCACGCCGTCGAGCAACCAGCCGAGGTAGAGCTTGTCGAAAAGCCAGGTCAAAATGCCTTCCTTGGCGAGGATCAGCTTCCAGGCATAGACCTTGACCAGATAGCTCGACCAGAGCGGCAGCATGACGCCGAGATAGAACAGCGCCTTCCATTTTCCCTTGGCGTACCGCGCCGCATAATAGGCGATCGGAAAGGCGACGAAGGAGGAGGCGATAGTCACCAGCGCCGCCATGACGACCGTGCGGATGATGATGTCGAAATTGGCGGAGTTCAAAAGCTGCGCATAGGTCGCGAGGGTGAATTCGTAGTTCACCATTCCGGAGAAATCGTCGATCGAGAAGAAGCTCTGCAAGAGCAGCGCGATCAGCGAGCCGATATAGATGATGCCGAGCCAGAGCAGCGGCGGCGTGAGCATCAGGAAAAGCAGCAGTTTCGGTCGGCGCCAGAAGAGATCCGAGAGGCGGCCGAAGAAACCGCCCCGGCGTGGCAGGATCGAGGTGGCCGCGGGTGCGGCGATGGCGGCTGATATCATGCGGCGTCGTCCATGTAATGGATATCGGCAGGCAGCCAGGCGATGCGCACCGAGGCGCCGGTGTCGGGAATGGGTTGGCCGGCGGGCACTGTGATATGCATGCGCGTGCCCTGCGCTTCCACCGAAAGCCGGGTGGCGGCGCCGAGAAAGCTGGTCGCCTGCACCGTCGCCGGAACGCCGGCATCCTGCGTCAATCGTATCGCTTCCGGCCGCAGGCTCGCCCAGCGCCGTTCGCCGCCGAGCGATGACATGGTCTCAGGGGCAATCACATTGGAGGAACCGACGAAATCGGCGACGAACCGGGTCTTCGGACGCTGATAGATGTCATGCGGCGTGCCCTCTTGCACGATCCTGCCATTGTTGAAAACGGCGACGCGGTCGGCCATGGAGAGTGCTTCGCCCTGATCGTGGGTGACGAAGACGAAGGTGATGCCGAGCGCGCGCTGCAGGCTCTTCAGCTCCTCCTGCATCTGCTCGCGCAGTTTCAGGTCAAGCGCACCAAGAGGTTCGTCGAGGAGCAGCACTTTCGGCTTGTTGACGAGGGCGCGGGCGAGCGCCACGCGTTGGCGCTGGCCGCCGGAGAGCTGGCCGGGGCGGCGGTTGCCATAACCTGGCAATTTCACCAGTTCGAGAGCCTGTTCGGCCGCTTTCAGCCTTTCGGTCTTGCCGATGCCCTTGACCATCAGCCCATAGGCGACATTGTCGAGGATATTGAGATGCGGAAAGAGGGCGTAGTCCTGAAAGACCGTGTTGACGTTGCGGCGATAGGGCGGCACGCCCTCGGCGGTTTCGCCGAAGATCTCGATATGGCCGCCGGTCGGTTGCTCGAAACCAGCAATCAGCCGGAGGCAAGTGGTCTTGCCGGAGCCGGAGGGACCGAGCATGGCAAAGAATTCACCGGACGCGATCTCCAGATCGACGCGGTCAACGGCGCGGATCTGGCCGAAATGGCGCGATACCTGCTGGAAACGAACGGCAGTCATGGGATGCTCCCGGGTATGCGGAGGTGAAGGGCATATCGTTTCGTCGCGCCTCTCCGTTTGGAAGAGGCTCGACGAGGCGATGAGGGGCGTCGGATTCGGGCCCCTCATCGTCCCGATGCGATCGCACTCTTTAGGCTGTAGAGGCGGTCGCCATGATCGGCGTGAACTATCTGCCCCCAATCACGCCGATATAGTCTGAAACCCAGCGATGGTAGGGCACGCATTCGCTCTCGGTCGTGCACTTGGCGACCGGGGTTTTCCAGAACTTGATCTTGTCGAAATGGTCGTAGCCGTTGGTGGCGCAGCCGCTGTCGGTCAGAAGCTCGTCGCCCTTGCAGGCGGCCGGAACCGAGGGCACGGCGCCGAACCAGGCGGCGGCATCACCCTGGACCTTCGCCTGCAGCGGATGTTCCATCCACATATGGGCGCAGTTCGGATGCTCGCTGTCGGCATGCAGCATGGTGGTGTCGGCCCATCCGGTCGTGCCTTCGTCCGGGAAGGTCGAGCCGATCTTCTGCTTGTCCGCCTGCAGCAGGTTCACCTGGAAGGGCCAAGAGCCGGAGGCGACGACGCCTTCGTTCTTGAAGTCATCCGTCTGGATCATCGCATCGTGCCAATAGCGGCTGACGAGCTTGCGCTGGCCGCGCAGAAGGTCGAGAGCGGCCTTGTACTGATCTTCGTTGAGTTCGTAGGGGTCCTTGATGCCGAGTTCCGGCTTGTGGGCCATCAGATAGAGCGCAGCATCGGCGATATAGATCGGGCCGTCATAGGCCTGCACGCGACCCTTGTTGGACTTGCCGTCCGGCAGGGTCATTTCCTCGAAGACGACATTCCAGCTCTTGGGTGCTTGATCCTTGAAAGCGTCGGTGTTGTACATCAGCACGTTCGGTCCCCAGAGATAGGGCACGCCGTAGTGGACACCGTTGACCGTATGCCACGGGGCATTTTTCAGACGTTCATCAAGATTTTTCCAGCTCGGGATCAGATCGGTGTTGATCGGCTGGACGCGCTTGCCGGCAACGAGGCGCAGCGACGCATCGCCTGAGGCGGTCACGAGATCGAAGCCGCCTTCATTCATCAGCGCCACCATTTCGTCGGAGGTGGCCGCGGTCTTGACGCTGACCTTGCAGCCGGTGTCCTTCTCGAATTGGGTGACCCAGTCGTAGTTCTTGTCGCTCTCACCGCGCTCGATATAGCCGGACCAAGCAACGATGCTGACGGCACCTTCGCCTTTGCCGAGCGTCTTCAGCGGCTCAGCGGCAATGACCTGCGTGGCGAAACCTAAACATGCGAGCGCTGCCGTGCATGATTTCAGCAGATGCTTCATCAAACTCTCCCGGTTCTTGAGCCAGTTGGTATCGGAGCCAGTTCCTGGCGTTTTGTTCCCGGAGAAAAGGTGACGCGATTTTGCCGTATTCGCAAATTCATTTATCAGAAAGGCGATATCGGAATTTCCGATATATGCGTGCAGATTTACCGCTGACGGCCCGAACGCATGGCTTCGGCTATGCCGACGAAATCGCGGGCGGCCTGCGGCAGGCTGGAACCCTTGCGCCAGACCATGCCGACTTGCACGACCGGTAGAGAGCCCGAGACGTCGCGGCTTTCGATACGGTCGCCTTCCAGAGACCAGGGGCGGTAGACAAGGTCCGGCAGCAGCGCAACGCCGGCACCCGTGGCGACCAAGCTGCGCACCGCCTCGACGGAGCGGGTGCGGAAGGCGACATGCGGGCGGGCGCCGAGCGCTGTCAGCAGCTTGCCGGTATTCTCCTCGATCTCGTCGATGGTCAGCATGATCAGCGGTTCGCGGGTGATGTCTGCGACGCTGATGATATCGGCGGAGACCAGGGGGTGGCCCATGGGCAGCCACAGACGATAGGGCGAAGTCTCAAGGATTTCGGCTTGCAGCGCCATGCGGTCACGCAGGTTGGAAATGACCATGACGGCGACATCGAGTTCGCCGCCGACCAGCAGATGTTCGAGATAGCCGCCATTGTCCTCGATAGCGCTGACCTCGACGCCGGGGCAGGCGCGACGATAGCGCGCCAGGAGATCGGAGAGCACATAACCGGCGACGAGCGAGGTGACCCCGATGTTCAACGTGCCGCCGGCCTCATTCTGCTGGCTGGAAAAACTGGTGCGCGCGTCGGAAACGGTCGCGAGGATTTTTGTGGCGTGGCGCAGGAACTGGTGGCCGTTATGGGTGATGGCGAGGCCGCGCGGATGGCGGTCGAAAAGCTCGACGCCAAGGTCGCTTTCCAGCTCTTTCAGGGCTTCGGTGACAGAGGATTGCGAGATCGACAGGTTCTGCGCCGCGCGGGTAATGGAGCCCTGTTCCGCCACGGCGACGAAATATTGAAGCTGTCTCAAAGTGAAGGCCATACGCGGTTAGAGCATGGGTATGCCGTGCAAGGCAAGAACCGGCATCGTTCTGAAAGGCTTGGACCTTTTTTGGTAACGGAAATGCGGGCGAGGCAAGATTCATCTCTTCTTTAAGTATTCCGAAACGCGATATCCCTAACGTGAGAGTTGATCATTTTGTCGCGTTGGAGTGCTTTATGGTGGAGCAGTTGGGGTGAGCGCCTTACTGCACATTTTCCGGCCGTCCCGGAAGCTTGTCGCCATTATCGGCGGAGTGGCCTTGTTGATAGGCTGCTCCGGCGTCTTCGCGCTTTATATCGGCAAAGACAGACTTCTGGGTCTTGCCTCGGCTTCGCCGAACGGCCTGACATGCAGCGATGTCAATCTCGTTACCATCCGTAAGGAGAACCGGCTCTGGGTGCGCAAATATATCCGCACCGATCCGACCGACGGACTGACGCGCGTCAGAACGGCGCTTCGTGTCGCCAAAGCCGTGTACGATGAACAAAAGCCGGATCTCGTTCAGGTCGTCGTCCTCGACAGGAACGGTCCGACATTACGCTCCGATATTCGCGGCCGGGCGCTGGGGGCCGATGTCGTCTACGTCCCGCATCCCGACAAGGTCGCCGATGGTGCTGCCGAGGAGCCGGTGACGGCGCGCTACTATAATGGCGGCGCGAGCGCCCAAGGTCTGTTTTATGGCGAACAGATCAACATGCTGCCCAAGGATATCGATGACGCGCTGGCGGCGCTTCAGGATCATAGCGACTGCGATAACCCGCTCTCGGCTGACAGCGAGGCAGGCGGCAGCGCCAAAAAAGACAAACAGAAAGCCGCCGAAGCCGCCGAACAGAAAGCCGTCGCCCGCGAGGAAAAAGAGGACGCGCCCGCGACGCCTCCGGAGCAGAACCCTCCCGCGTCCAGAAGCAGTCTCCCGCCTGAGGGAAGCAATACCGGCAGCTTCATTGGCGTCGACGCCACCGAACCAAATGCGGCACCATCGCCGGGCCTAGACCCGACGATGACAGGCGCCAGCAATCGGCGGTCGCCAGTCACTAATTGAGGGTGGGGTCCTTGGCCTTGCGGAGACCAAGGAATTCCGTCAATCCGCCAGATGTTTCTCGCCAATGGCCTGATAGAGCGCAAACAATGCTTCGTGGACTTCACCGGCAAGACGGTAGAATTCCGGATTGGCGAGAATGGCGGGGTGCTGCAGCAGATGATCGTCGGTCATGTCGAGCATGAGCGAGGTCGTGTGCATCACCTCATGGCAGCCGAATGTGCCCGGCGCGAATTGCGTCAGATCGACATCGCCGATTTCGGCAAGATCGGCGAGGCGCTGCTGCTCGTGATCGGTATCCGTGGTCGGGTTTTCTATCTCGGTCATTGTCGTGCCTCTTGTTTCGGGAAGGCGAGGATTCGCTGCCTTGGCGGCACTTATACGCAATCCACAAGCAATGGCTCAACGAAAAAAGGCCGCCGTGACTGAGCGCGGCGGCCCTTCGTCTGTGCGGAGCCGTTTTAGTCCGCCTTGCTGCGCCGCGCCGGGAACAGGATGATGTCGCGGATCGATGCGGAGTTGGTGAGCAGCATGATGAGGCGGTCGACGCCGATGCCGAGGCCACCCGCGGGGGGCATGCCCTGATCGATGGCGTCGAGGAATTCCTCGTCCAGTTCCTTCTGCTTCTCGCCGCGGGCATGAGCCTGTTCGAGCTGTTCGACCATGCGGGCGCGCTGTTCTTCCGGATCGTTGAGTTCCGAGAAGGCGTTGCCGAGTTCCCAGGTGTTGCAATAGGTCTCAAAGCGTTCGACAAGGCGCGGTTCGCCCGGCACTTCCTTGGCGAAGGGCGAGATGTCCTTCGGGAAATGTGTAACGTGTGCCGGCTGGATCAGCGTGCCCTCTACCTTCTCTTCGAAGATGAAGGCGAGGCATTCACCCCAGGTGGCGTCCTTCTCGACGGCAAAGCCGGCAGCCTTGGCGGCGGCGCGGGCTTCCTCATCGGTCTTGATCGCCAGGAAGTCGATACCGGTCGCTTCCTTGACGGCATCGGGCATCGGCACGCGGCGGAATGGGCCTTTGAAGGAGATCTGCTTGTCGCCGAAAGCGAATTCGGTGGTGCCGTGGATTGACATCGCCAGCGTCGAGAACAGGCGTTCCACGAGATCCATCATGTCCTCGTAGTCGGCATAGGCCCAGTAGCATTCCATCATGGTGAATTCTGGATTGTGCCGGGTAGAGACGCCTTCGTTGCGGAAGTTGCGGTTAATCTCGAACACCTTGTCCGCGAGGGCCGAAACCAGCGTGCGCTTCAGGAACAGTTCCGGCGCGATGCGCAAGTACATGTCGAGCTTCAGCGTGTTGTGATGCGTCTTGAATGGCTCGGCCGTGGCACCGCCATAGACCGAATGCAGCATCGGCGTTTCGACTTCCATGAAGCCGTCAGTCTCCATGAAGCGGCGGATGCCCGAGACGATGCGGCTGCGCTGCTGGAAGCGGAGTTTCGATTCCTCGTTGGTCATGATGTCGAGATGGCGCTTACGGTAGCGCAGCTCGATGTCGGACAGGCCATGCCACTTTTCCGGCATCGGCAGCAGCGACTTGGTCAGCATGGTGATTTGCTGGGCATTGATCGTCAGCTCGCCGCGCTTGGTGCGGCGCACGACGCCGGTTACGCCGATGATGTCGCCAATATCGATCATCGGCAGCAGGGCGCGGGCCTCTTCGCCGGTCACGTCCTTGTGGCTGAAGATCTGGATCTTGCCCGACGCATCATGGATGTCCATGAACATCCCGGAATTGCGGGAGGAATAGACGCGGCCGGCGACCGTGACGACGTCGCCCGTTTCGGTATCCGGCTCCAGGCCCTCGTATTTTGCAGCCAGCTCGGCGTTGGTCAGCGTCCGATGGAAGTGGGCCGGATAGACGTCGCCGATCTGCTCGCGCAAGAGCTTCAGCTTCTGGCGGCGGACCTCCGTTGCGTCGGAGGAGAGGGCGGATGCTTCGGTCTTGTCGTTCATGGGTTTTTCGTCCGGTTCAGTTCTTCGGGCCGACGAGGGTCGCAACGGTCTGGGCGGCAAGTTTCAGCCGCTGGCGCACAACGGAGCGGCCGAGGATCGCCATGCTGTCGAAGAGCGGCAGAGAGCGCGACGAGCCCGAGACGGCCACGAAGAGCGGAGCGACCACGACCTTCAGCTTCTTGCCCATGCGGTCGGCGATGGCGCGCAGTTCGGCTTCGATCGTCTCGACATTCCATTCGAGGATCTTTTCGAGATCCGGCTGCACCGTGTTCAGGATTTCCAGCAGCTCTTCCGGCGTCGACTTGATCTTGGCGAATGCCGAGGGATCGAGGTTGAGCTCGGACTTGAACAGGAAGCCGGTCAGATCGGGCAGTTCGCCAAGCTTGGAGATGCGCGACTGCGACAGCTTCAGGCCTTCCTTCAACCGGCTGTTTTCCATCGCCCAGGTGAGCACCCGATGCTGGAACTCTTCTTCAGAGAGCTTCTCGCGAATCCAGCGGCCGTTCAGCCAGTCGAGCTTCTGGATATCGAAGATCGCGCCGGCCTTCGAGAGGTTTTCCGGATCGAACTTTTCGGTAAGCTCGTCCATGGTCAGCAGTTCCTCGCCCTCGGCGATCTGAATGAAGAACAGGCCGAGGAAGTTCATCAGCGCCTCGGGAATATAGCCGAGCGCGGTGTAGTAGGAGATCGACGTCGGGTTCTTGCGCTTCGACAGCTTCGACTTGTCGGCATTGCGCATCAACGACAGGTGCATGAACTGCGGCGGCTCGAGGCCGAGATACAGATAGATCAGAATGTGCTTCGGCACCGAGGCGAGCCACTCCTCGCCGCGCGCCACATGGGTGATCTTCATCAGATGGTCGTCGACGACATTGGCCATATGGTAGGTCGGCATGCCGTCGGCCTTGAGCAGAACCTGCATGTCTACCGCATCCCACGGGATTTCGACATCGCCATAGACGCCGTCATGGAACTTGCAGGAGCCTTCGGTCGGGATCTTCATGCGCACGACATGCGGCTCGCCGGCGGCAACGCGCGTGGAGACTTCCTCGGCCGTGAGGTTCAGACAGTGTCCGTCATATTTCGGCGGCAGGCCGGCGGCGCGCTGGGCTTCGCGCATCTTTTCCAGGCGCTCCGGCGTGCAGAAGCAGCGGAAACCGTGGCCGGCGTCGACGATCTTCTCGACGAAGGGCCTGTATATGTCCTTGCGGTCGCTCTGGCGATAGGGACCATAGGGACCGCCGATGTCGGGTCCTTCAGACCATTTCAGGCCGCACCATTTCAGTGCGTCGAGCACCTTGGTTTCGAATTCCGGGGTCGAGCGTGTTGCGTCGGTGTCTTCGATGCGCAGGATGAACTCACCGCCATGCTTCTTGGCGAAGAGATAATTGAACAGCGCGATGTAGGCGGTGCCGACATGCGGCTCACCAGTCGGGGAGGGTGCGATGCGGACGCGAACGCCTGATGTTGTCATCTTGTTTGCCCGTCAGAGAAAGCCAGGCCGCTGCTTGGGATAAGCGCCGCCCGGCTGGAGATGTTTATCTGGATCAGGAAACCGGCCGGAAAAGGGCGTCTTGCCGCTTCAATCCTGCGTTTTCCGTTTGGCAGGCCTTAGGCCATATTCAAGGGGTAACGTCAAGGGAAACTGCGCCGCGGGATTGCCTGGGCAGAGGTGCCGAGCTTGCGTCGCCTCGATTCGAGCCGACCTCTCAATTTTCACCAGGCATTTTTACCCTTCATAATACCAGGGGGATAAAAGCAGATCATTCGTCGAATTCTTTTGCAATTTTCGCGGCAGTGGCGACATAGGTCTCCAATCGTTCACCGCGAGGAAAAAATGAAGAAGCTGGTTTTGAGTTTCATGTTGGCGGCCGCCCTATTTGACGCAGCAGCGGCACAATCGACAATAACCCGCGACGGCTCGGCACATCTGATCGAGTCCTATCGTGCCTATATAGGCAGCGATGATCTTTATAACTCCAAGGGAGAGCGTCTGACGCTGCCTTGGCAGATCATCCGCCAGGATCGTGCGAATTATCATGCCTATCGCCGCCGTGATCGGGGTGACGAAGGCGACGGCTTTTTTTCGCTGGCATCCAATCGCCAGAAGTTGGAAGCCATGCTGGAAAGCGGCAATATCGTCGGTGATGCTGCCAACCTGATCGCTCGCGGCAACGTCTGGGTCAAAGTCGATATTTACGGACGTGGTAATGTCGGCGAGTCTGTCGACGTTCACGTCCAGGATTGAGCGCCGCGGCCACTTCGACCACGGATATTGCCGTCAATGGCCGCCGGATAGTCTTTTCCGGCGGTTCCGTGCCAGCATGTTGAGCACCTCGACTACGGCGGAGAAGGCCATGGCGGCGTAGACATAGCCCTTGGGAACATGGAAGCCCATGCCTTCGGCGATCAGCGTCGTGCCGATCATCAGGAGGAAGGCGAGCGCCAGCATGACGATCGTCGGGTTCTTTTCGATGAAGTTGGCAAGCGGCGTGGCGGCCACCAGCATGACGGTGACTGCGGCGATGACGGCGATGAACATGATCGGCAGATGCGGCGTCATGCCGACGGCGGTGATGATGCTGTCGATCGAAAAGACGAGATCGAGCAATAGGATCTGGCCGATGGCCGAGGCAAAGCCGGTCGTGGTCGATTTGGCGATGAAATCCTCGCCATGTTCCTGCGGATCGACATTGTGATGGATTTCCTTGGTCGCCTTCCAGACCAGGAACAGGCCGCCGCCGATCAGGATCATATCCTTCCAGGAGAAGCCCTGGCCGAAGACTTCGAAGACCGGCTGCGTGAGCTGCACGATCCAGGCGACGGTGCCGAGGAGGGCAAGACGCATGATCAGGGCGAGGCCGATGCCGATCTTGCGTGCTTTTTCACGGTGTTCGACCGGCAGCTTGTTCGTCAGGATCGAAATGAAGATGAGGTTGTCGATACCAAGGACCACCTCCATGACGACGAGCGTGACAAGGGCAATCCATGCGCTCGGATCCTGCATCAAACCAACAATGTCCATCGACGAAATTTCCTCTGGTCAGCGTCTGCCGACGCTGACCCCCAGCTCCGGCTCCTCAATAGTGTCGGTTATGTAAGGAGCGAAATCGCAGGTGCAAGCGCCAGCATTATTTTCGCGGCCGGCGCGCATATTTCTAAGCCTTAAGCGGAATCCAGATCTCCGTCACGCCCATGCCGGTGTGGGGATCGAAACGATCGTCGTAACGCTCCATCATGTCGGGCAAGCCGCCGTGCTGGTGGCCGGATTGCGGCAGCCAATCACCGAAGATCTGCTGCACGGTCGCGGAGATGCCGGAAATATGACCGCGATGGGTAAAGACGGCATAGCGCTGCTGTGGCAGTTTCAGGGTCGTGAAGCCCTCCGGCAGATCGTCGGCCGAGGTGACTTCGGCGGCAGACATATAGCGGAAGCTTTCAGTCTCGCCTTCAGTCTGGGTGCAGACGCCATAGGCGACATTGCCCACTTGGCCGGGAATATGGCCGAAATGCTGGTTGAATTTCTGCCACAGCGAGGGAATCCCCTGCGTGGCTTCACAGGCATAGGTTTCCGCAAGACCGGCAAGCAGCATTGCGGGGCGGGTCTCGAAACGTGGCGCATCGAGTTTGGGAAGGCGGGTGTCGTCCATTCTGATCGGCTCCAGCAAAACAAGGTTTCGGGCGTGCCCCTGTTTGCGCAAACCGTCCGGCGTCATGCCGAATCGCTCGCGAAAGGCACGAGTGAAAGCCTCATGCGAGCCGTAGCCCGCATCGAGGGCAACCTCGAGAATGGTCGATGAGCTGTTGATCAGCGCAAGAGCCGCCCCGCTGAGGCGTCGGCCCCTAATGTAGCCGCTGATCGAATGTCCGGTGGTGAGCCCAAAGACGCGCGACAGATGATAGCGCGACAAGCCGGCCGTATCTGCAATCTCGTCCAGCGAGATATCGGACGAGAAATGGCTTTCTATGAACCATATGGCTTTTCCGATCGCGCTCATATTCGATTCCCTGGTTGCCAGCCCATTGTTAGGCGCCGACCGGCTATCGGGTTTGATCGCAATTGCGGGATTGCGGGGTTATCCGCTGGCTATCGGAAGGCGGTCAGGCCTGATCTTTCCGATTGTTACCATAAGCGGCCATGAAGACGCGAACGGCGCCGCGCACCACATAGTCGATCTCCTCTTTCGAGGGAGGGTAATCCATGTCGCCGAACAGTCTCAGCTTGAAATAACTGCCGCTGGCCATGTCGAGGAAATGGCGTGCGGCCATATCGAAGTCTTCGATACGGAGACCACCGGCAGCAACCTGACGTTCGAGAAAGCCGCGCAGAACCGTGCGCAGGTTTTCCGGGCCGGTGAAGAAGCGTTGACAGAGAGTTGGCATGCGTTCGCGAACACCAATGACGGTGCGCATGGCGCTGATGGTCTTGTCCGATGTGACGTGGGTCACGAACACCATGCCGAACTCATAGAGACTGGTGGCCACATCGACGTCATCGGCAAGAGCGGTGCGTACGGTCTCAACGAAACGCGCCCGCTCACTGTCGATCATGGCGGAGAACAGGTCTTCCTTATTGGCGAAATAAACGTAGAGCGTGCCCTTGGAGACGCCTGCTTCGCGCGTGACGTCGTTCATGCTCGCGGCATCGAACCCCATTTTCATGAAGACACGCGTGGCGCCATCCAGAATTTGCTGGCGTTTGACGGGATCTTCTCCAGCGGCCCAACGCCCCCCTGAAGCAGGTGCGTTCAAGACGGCCATGTTTTGCGGTTCGTGTTTCATCGTCTCCTTCGCTCGATCACTTTTTCTGAATCTTAATCAGATTCGTTAATTAAATCGAACCGGGTGGTTCGATATGACTTGATATGGAATGAAAAACGATCTATGTCAACTGAACTGAACTGAACCGTTCGGTTCGATTATATTACCACAGATTTCCAATGGTAGGACCATGTCGTCAAGTCATAGTAACAATGTAGCGCGCATCGTTGATGATGTCGAAGTGGAGGCTCCGCACACCGGCGCATCCGCCGAGGCTCCTGCCGCGGAAAAGCCTAACAGCCCGCCCCCCGCCCAGGCTGCGCCTGCTCACTCGGTCCAGGCGGCCCCACCGCCGGCCGAGAAGAAGCGGCGCAGCCTGGTACTGCCTATCGTTGTCGTTCTGGCGCTCGTCGCCGGCGGCTGGTACGGCTATGACTGGTGGACGACTGGCCGTTTCCTGGTGTCGACCGACGACGCCTATATAGAAGGCGACATCGCGACTATCCAGCCGAAGGTGACGGGCTATGTCGCCAAGGTGAACGTCGTTGCCAACCAGTTGGTCAAGGCGGGCGATGTGCTCGCCACGCTAGACGACGGCGATTACAAGCTGGCGCTGCAGCAGGCCCAGGCTTCGCTCGATACCGAGCAATTGTCGCTGCACACCATCGATGCGCAGATTGCCGCCGGCCAGGCTGCGCTTGCCCAGTCGCAGGCACAGAAGGTCGCTTTGGAAGCGACCGTCCGCGGCGCGCAGATCACCCAGACGCGTGCTGCCGAACTTCAATCGAAATCGGTGGGCACCACGGCTTCGCTGGACAGCGCCAATATCGCCCTCGATCAGGCCAAAGCCAATCTGGTCGGCGGCGATGCCGCCATCGCGTCGGCTCAGGCCAATATCAACCTGCTGCAGGCGCAGCGCCGTCAGGCCGAAAGCACGATCAAGGGCCTGGAAGCCGCTCGCGACAAGGCCGCCCGCGATCTCTCCTTCACCGTGCTGAAGGCGCCTTATGACGGCGTCGTCGGCAATCGTTCGGTTCAGGAAGGCGATCTCGTTTCGCCAGGCCAGAAGCTGATGGCGATCGTTCCGACCCGCCAGCTCTACATCGACGCCAACTTCAAGGAAACGCAGATCCAGCATCTGGTTGCCGGTTCCAAGGTCAACGTGCATGTCGATGCCTACAGCGATCATCCGATCGTCGGCACTGTCGCGTCGATTTCGCCGGCCTCCGGTTCGGTCTTCTCGCTGCTGCCGCCTGAAAATGCGACGGGCAATTTCACCAAAGTGGTCCAGCGCGTACCGGTTCGCATCGCACTGCCGCAGGACGCGCTCGACAGCGGTCGTTTGCGTGCCGGTCTGAGCGTCGTCGTCGATGTCGATACCCGCACCGCGCCCGATCGCGCCGGTTTGGCGAGTAACTAAATTCGGAGAGCGCCGATGGCCTCGACAGCAGCGACCGTAGGTTCGACAGCCGGTCCCGTCGCGCCAGCGGCGGATCACATGGACCCCCGTAAGCTTATCGCTTTCTTCGCGATGGTGCTTGGCATGTTCATGTCGATCCTGGACATTCAGGTGGTTTCCGCCTCCCTCAGCGAAATCCAGGCCGGTCTTAGTGCCGGCTCGGATGAAATTCCCTGGGTGCAGACGGCGTATCTGATCGCGGAAGTCATCATGATTCCGCTTTCGGGGACGCTCGCCCGCATCATCTCGACGCGATATCTATTCGCGGCCTCCGCTGCAGGCTTCACCATCGCCAGCGGCCTTTGCGCGACGGCGACCAACATCGATCAGATGATCGTCTATCGTGCGCTGCAGGGCTTTATCGGCGGCGGCATGATCCCATCGGTTTTCGCGGCCGCCTTCACCATTTTCCCGCCGTCGAAACGCAATGTGGTGTCGCCGATCATCGGTTTGATCGCGACGCTTGCCCCAACCATCGGCCCGACGGTCGGCGGTTATCTCAGCCACGCCTTTTCCTGGCACTGGCTGTTCCTCGTCAACATCGGGCCTGGCGTCATCGTCACCCTGGTCACCTGGAATTTCATCGACTTCGACAAGCCGGAGTTGTCGTTGATGAAGAAGTTCGACTGGTGGGGATTGTTTTCCATGGCGGTGTTTCTCGGCGCGCTGGAATATGTGCTCGAAGAAGGCAACACCAACGACTGGTTCAATGACAACTATATCGTCATCGCCGCAGTCGCTTCCGCCATTGGCGCGATCATCTTCTTTTACCGGGCTTTCAGCGTCGATTTCCCCGTCGTCGACTTAAAGGCCTTCGGCAACAAGAATTTCGCGTTTGGTTCGATGTTCTCCTTCGTGATGGGCATCGGGCTTTATGGCCTGACCTATATCTATCCCGTCTATCTCAGCCGTATTCGTGGATATGATTCGCTGATGATCGGTGAGACGATGTTCGTCTCGGGGCTGGCAATGTTCTTCACCGCCCCTCTCGCCGGTGTTCTTTCCGGCAAGATGGATCTTCGGATCATGATGATCATCGGCTTCTGCAGTTTTGCGACCGGCACGTGGATCATGACCGGCCTTACGACGGACTGGGATTTCTGGGAGCTCTTCATCCCGCAGATTCTTCGCGGCTTCGGGCTTATGTTGTGCATGGTCCCGATCAACAACATCGCGCTCGGAACCATGCCTCCTGCCCGCATGCGCGGCGCTTCCGGCCTGTTCAACCTGACCCGCAACCTCGGCGGCGCCGTCGGGCTCGCCATTATCAATACGGTCCTCAGCACCCGTCAGGACGCCCACTACATGCATCTGCGCGATCATGTGCATTGGGGGAGCCCCGCCGCCGTCGATCAGATCAACAACATGACCGCCAATTTCAATGCCAATGGCCTGGACGGTCCGCAGGCAGCATTGCGGCAGTTGGTCAACATGGCGGAGCAACAGGCGGTCATCATGTCCTTCGGCGACGTCTTCCTGATGCTGACTGTATTGTTCCTGGCGATGATCTTCGGCGTGTTGATGCTCAGTAAGCCGAACGCTCCGCCGAAGGGGGCTGGCGGCGGCGGTCACTAGGCTTAACCGTTCTTCTACTATCTACATGTAATTAAAAGGCTTCTCGGATCGGGAGGCCTTTTTCTTTCGTGCCGATCTATAGGAAATTTCAGGCTTCGGAAATTTTTGATTTACGTACATCAGAATTCGCAGTAAAGGATTTCGTCAGGAGGAGCCGATGAGACCCACCGTTTACGACATCGCCGCTGCTGCGGGTGTCAGCCTCGCGACCGTTGACAGGGTGCTGAACCGGCGCCCAGGCGTTCGTCTCGTCACACGCGAGAAGGTGGAAGCAGCCATCCGTGACATTGGCTATATCCGTGATGTGGCGGCGGCCAACCTTGCCAAGGGCCGCGTCTATCCGCTCGTCTTCATCCTACCGACCGGCGACAATTCCTTTATGCACGGCCTCTATGGCGAGGTGCGTCAGGCGATGGCGCGCTCGACCTTCGATCGCACTGAAATTCGTATCGTGGAGGTGCCAGCCTTCGACGCACCGGCGCTGGTGGCAGCGCTCGACGCGCTGCAGGGGCTGGACCTCGCCGGCGTGGCCCTGGTGGCAACCGACGCGCCGGAGGTACGCGCCGCCGTCGACCGGCTGGTAACGGCAGGAATTCCCGTCGTCACGCTCGTTTCCGATCTCACTGGCTCGACCCGGCACCACTATGCCGGCGTCGACAATATCGGTGCTGGCCGAACGGCTGCCCGGCTGCTCGGCCGTTTTCTCGGTGGCTGCAAGGGCGATCTCACCATTCTCGCCGGGTCCATGCTGGTGCGCGACCATCGTGAGCGCCTGGAAGGATTTTCCTCGGTGATGGCGGCGGAATTTCCGCAACTGCGCCTGCTGCCGGTGCTCGAAGGTCGCGACGATCCGGAAATCGCCAATAGGCTGATCTCCGAAGCGCTTTCCGGCAGCAACAGCATCATCGGCATCTATAGCCTCGGTGCCGGCAATCGCGGCCTGCTCAAGGCGCTCAAGGACACCGGCCAGGGGCGCGAGCTGACGGTCGTCGTACATGAGCTGACCGAACACACCCGCGCGGCGCTCCAGGACGGCACCATCGATGCCGTTCTCAACCAGGACGCCGGCCATGAGGTGCGCAGCGCCATACGCGTCATGAAGGCGACGGCGGACGGCCAGGATGTCATCGCCGGCCAGGAGCGCATCCGCCTCGACATTTTCTTGAAGGACAATCTGCCCTGAGCATCAAAACCGGCGGCAGAGCACAGGGAGTTACATCTGATGTATTTGGGTCTTGATCTCGGAACGTCCGGCGTCAAAGCGATGCTGATCGACGGCAACCAGAAGATCATTGGATCGGCCAATGGCGGGCTCGACGTGTCGCGTCCGCATCCGGGCTGGTCGGAACAGGAGCCGGCGCACTGGATTCGCGCCACCGAGGAGGCGGTCGCCGAGCTGAAGGCGGCTCATCCGAAGGAGTTGGCGGCAGTGCGCGGTATCGGCCTGTCCGGCCAGATGCATGGCGCGACGCTGCTCGATGGCGACGACAAAGTGCTGCGTCCCTGCATTCTCTGGAACGACACGCGCAGCTATCAGGAAGCTGCCGCTCTCGACGCCGATCCGCGCTTCCGCGCTCTGACGGGCAACATCGTTTTCCCCGGTTTCACCGCACCTAAGCTCGCCTGGGTCGCCAAGCACGAGCCGGATGTCTTCGCCAGGGTGCGCTGGGTGCTGCTGCCGAAGGACTATCTGCGCTTGTGGCTGACGGGCGAACATATGTCTGAGATGTCCGATTCCGCCGGAACCTCGTGGCTGGACGCCGGCAAGCGCAAATGGTCTTCCGAGTTGCTTGCCGTCACCAATCTCGATGAAAAGCAGATGCCGACGCTGGTGGAAGGTACGGAAGCTGCCGGCAGGCTGCGCGGCGAACTTGCCTCGAAGTGGGGTATTGCCGGCGACGTCGTCGTGGCCGGCGGGGCAGGGGACAACGCGGCCTCGGCTTGCGGCATGGGTACGGTCAGCGATGGCGCCGCCTTTGTCTCGCTTGGTACTTCGGGCGTGCTCTTTGCCGCCAACGGCTCCTACCTCCCGAAGCCGGAAAGCGCCGTTCATGCCTTCTGTCATGCGCTACCGAACACCTGGCATCAGATGGGCGTCATCCTCTCGGCGACCGACGCGTTGAACTGGCATTCGAACGTCACCGGCAAATCCGCCGCCGAACTCACCGGCGAGTTGGGGGATGCGCTGAAGGCACCGTCCGGTGTCACCTTCCTTCCCTATCTCTCCGGCGAACGCACGCCGCATAATGACGCGACCATCCGCGGCGCGTTCATCGGTCTCGGCCATGAAAGCAGCCGCGCTGTGCTCACGCAGGCGGTGCTCGAAGGCGTCAGCTTCGCCATTCGAGATAATCTCGAAGCGCTGCGCTCGGCGGGTACTGATATCGCCCGCGTCACCGCCATCGGCGGCGGCTCGCGCTCGCGCTATTGGCTGGCCTCGATCGCGACCGCGCTCGGCGTTCCCGTCGATGTGCCGGCCGACGGTGATTTCGGGGCCGCTTTCGGCGCTGCCCGTCTCGGCTTGATCGCGGCAACCGGCGCCGACCCGATTGAGGTCTGCACGCCGCCGAAAACCGCCGGCACGATCGAACCGGTAACAGCGCTGACGGATGCCTATGCCGACGCCTACAAGCGTTACCGCGCGCTTTATCCGGCGATCAAGACGCTGAGCACAGTTTGAAGGGAAACCCCCTCACCCTGCCCTCTCCCCGAGGGGAGAGGGTGAGACCGAGTTTGCGGCAGCCGCCTGTACCTTCTCCCCTCGGGGAGAAGGTGGCCCGAAGGGTCGGATGAGGGGGTGCCACACGGCACAAACAAGAATACCGAATACCAAACCCAAGGAGATGAGTTATGGGCACCGGATTTTTTGGTGACATCAAGAAAGTGAAATACGAAGGCCCCGACAGCACCAACCCGCTGGCCTTCCGGCACTACAACAAGGATGAAGTTGTTCTCGGTAAGCGCATGGAAGACCATCTGCGTTTTGCCGTTGCCTATTGGCACACTTTCACTTGGCCGGGCGGCGACCCCTTCGGCGGGCAGACCTTTCTCCGCCCCTGGTTCCAGGACACAATGGAAGCTGCCAAGCTGAAGGCCGACGTCGCCTTTGAATTCTTCACCCTGCTGGGTTCGCCCTACTACTGTTTCCACGACGCCGACGTGCGTCCGGAAGGCAAGAATTTCGCCGAGAATACGAGGAACCTCAACGAGATCGTCGATTACTTTGCTGAGAAGCAGGCCGAAACGGGCGTCAAGCTGCTGTGGGGCACGGCGAACCTCTTCTCCAACCGCCGCTTCATGTCGGGTGCCGCGACCAATCCGGATCCGGATGTCTTCGCTTTCTCGGCCGCGACCGTGAAGACCTGCATGGACGCGACGCACAAGCTCGGCGGTGAAAACTACGTTCTCTGGGGCGGCCGCGAAGGCTACGAAACCTTGCTCAACACCGATCTGAAGCGTGAGCTGGACCAGATGGGCCGCTTCCTCAATCTCGTGGTCGAGTACAAGCACAAGATCGGCTTCAAGGGCACGATCCTGATCGAGCCGAAGCCGCAGGAGCCGACCAAGCATCAGTATGACTACGACGTCGCGACCGTCTACGGCTTCCTGAAGAAGAACGGCCTCGAAAATGAAGTGAAGGTCAACATCGAACAGGGTCACGCGATCCTTGCCGGCCATTCCTTCGAGCATGAACTGGCGCTCGCCAATGCCCTCGGCATCTTCGGCTCCATCGACATGAACCGCAACGACTATCAGTCCGGCTGGGATACCGACCAGTTCCCGAACAATGTTCCGGAAATGTCGCTCGCTTACTACCACGTTTTGGCAGGCGGCGGCTTCAAGACCGGCGGCACCAACTTCGACGCCAAGCTGCGCCGTCAGTCGCTCGATCCGGAAGACCTGATCATCGGTCATATCGGCGGCATGGATTGCTGCGCCCGTGGCCTCAAGGCCGCTGCCAAGATGATCGAGGACAAGGCGCTCTCCAAGCCGCTCGCCGATCGCTACGCCGGCTGGGATTCGGCTGAGGGCCAGAAGCTGCTGCGCGGCGAATACTCCCTCGACCAGATCGCCCAGTGGGTCGAGAGCAAGGACATCAACCCGCAGCCGAAGTCCGGCAAGCAGGAGCTCCTGGAAAACATCGTCAATCGGTACGTTTGATCATCAAAAGGCGGGAGGCGGTGATCCATCGCCTCCCGCGGCTATCGCCGGAATGCGCGGCTCGATATGGATATGGAATTTCCGCAGGGGTCCTTGGCATTGGCGAAGACATGGCCGTCGGCTTGATGCAGCGGTCCGAACTCCAGTCCATCGCTCACGCATTTGGCGCGGAAAGCTTCGACATGCTCGATGTCGAAGACGAGTTTTACCAGCACTTGGCCCATTTTCTGCGCCTTTCCTGCCGGATGGATCATCAGATTGGCGCCGCCATCCGGTGCCAGCAGCTCGACAATTCGATCGCCCTCACGCCGGAGCGGCTTGAAGCCAAAATGCTTCTCGTAAAAGCCGATCGTTTCTTCCACATCGCGGGCGTAAAGGACGAGTCTGCCGAGCGGCATGGCAACGCGTTCCTATCGCCGGGCGCGCGACGGTGCCGAGACCGAGTTGCGCACCACCAGATCGGGCAGCAGCAAAATCTCCGTCTCGGCTGGCTGGCCATCCGACAGGAGCTCGATCAGGAGTGACATCGCGTGCTTGCCGATGGCGGTGCGTGGCTGCCTGATGGTCGTCAGCGAGGGCGACATGAAAACGGCTTGCGGCACATCGTCGAAGCCGGTCACCGAAAAATCCCCTGGAATGTCATAGCCACGTGCCTTTAACCCGATCATCACGCCGATGGCCGTCTGATCGTTGACGCACATGAAGGCTGTCGGCAGCGTGTCACGCATGAAAAGCTGCTCGACGGCCAGCCTTCCGCTCTCAATGGTGCCGTCACCCTCGAACACGATACGGAGGTCGGCACCGATATGGGCGGCATCCAGCCCCGCGTCATAGCCCATGCGACGGCGGTTATAGGCGAGGCGGGTGCGCGAATCGCCGATGAATGCAATCTTCCGATGGCCTTCGGCGATGAGGAGGTCAACCGCCTTGCGCGCTCCGGCGATATCGTCCACGCCGACATAGGGAATACCGCCGTTGAAGACCGGTTCGAAGACGCCGACGCTCGGCGGCAGCCGCGCCGTCATGGTCTGGTGTCCGAAGGGCAGGATACCGGTGAACAGGATCAAACCGGCCGCCTGATTGGAATTCAGGAACTTCAGATATTCCAGCCCGCGTTGCGCATCGTTCTGCGTGTGGCCGATCAGGATGCCATAGCCGTGCGAGCGCGCCTCATTCTCCAATCCGATGAGAATATTGGAGAAATTGGGATCGCCGATGTCGGGTGCGACGACCAGGATCATGTTCGACCGACCGAGCCGCAGGCTGCGCGCCATGGCATTGGTGGTGTAACCCGTGATCGCAATTGCCTGGTTGACCTTTAGGCGCGTCGAGTTCGCGACCTTCTCAGGCATATGGATCGCCCGCGAGACCGTTGCGATCGAAACATTGGCAATTCGGGCGACGTCTTCGATGGTTGCGGGCGTGGAATTAGACACTGCGCTCTGCCTTGGGTCTCGTCTCGGACCGGACACTACACAGACTTCCGCGGAGATCAAAGGCGACCGCGATAAATTGTGCTACATGCCACCATGTAAACCTTTACACGGAATATGTAAAGGTTTACACAACATGGATGTGGTGTGGGGCCACAGGGAGGTAGTAATGAGTTCGGAGGCCGTCGACGGTGCGGTGGTGCTGTCCGCGAGGCGAATTTCCAAGTCCTTCAGCGGCGTGCAGGTGCTGTTCAGCGTCAATTTCGATCTTAGGGCCGGGGAAATCCACGCGCTCATGGGCGAGAACGGCGCCGGCAAGTCGACGCTCGTCAAGATTCTCTCCGGTTTCGAGCAGCCAAGCTCGGGCGAGATCCTGCTCGACGGCCAGCCGGTAAAGCTGCCGCCTAATGGCGGTGCGGAAGCCCTCGGCATCGTCATCATCCATCAGGAATTCAATCTCGCCGAACATCTGACAGTGACCGAGAGCCTGTTTCTCGGCCGCGAAGTCACGCGCTTCGGCGTGCTCGACCGCAAATATATGCGCGCCGAAACGCGGCGTGTCCTCGATCTTCTCGGCTCGCATGTCGACGTGAATGCCCTGATCGGCACGCTGTCCATCGCTGACAAGCAGATGGTGGAGATCGCCAAGGCGATCAGCCGAGAGGCAAGGATCGTCTTCATGGACGAGCCGACCGCCGTTCTGTCGCGGGAGGAAACCAACTTCCTGTTCAAACAGGTGCGCAAGCTGCGTGACCAGGGAACGAGTTTCGTATTCGTGTCTCACAAGCTCGACGAGGTCATGGAGCTGACGGACCGCGTCACGGTGCTGCGTGACGGCCAATGGGTGAAGACGTCACAGACCTCGCTGCTCGACGGCGAGTCGATTGCCCAGTTGATGGTCGGGCGTGAGCTTTCGAGCCTCTACCCGGCCAAGAACGAGCCCGATGTCGACGAAAAGGTCGTGCTAAGCGTCAATGCTCTTTCGACGGGCTATGTCCATGATGCCAGCTTTGAGCTGCGCAAGGGCGAGATATTGGGCTTTTCGGGCATGATCGGCTCGGGCCGGACAGAACTCATGGAAGCGGTGGTCGGCCTGCGCTCACGCGCCTCCGGTGAGGTCGTCGCCCATGGCCAAACGGTGCCGCCACATGACGTGCATGCGGCCATCAATGCCGGGCTTGCCTATATGACCAAGGACCGGAAATCCAAGGGCTTGCTTCTGAATTCGGGCATGGCTGTCAACCTGACCCTCCAGTCCCTGGATAGGCACGGCAAGTTCGGTTATCTCAGCGCCTCTAGCGAAGCCAATGCGCTGGCGCGGGCACGCCGCCGTTTCGATATCCGGGTGCGTGATGGAAATATAATCGCCGGCCGCATGTCCGGCGGCAATCAGCAAAAATTGCTGCTGGCGAAGGTCATGGAGACCGAGCCGCAGATCATCATCATCGACGAGCCGACCCGCGGCATCGATGTCGGCACGAAGCAGCAGATTTACCATTTCATTTCGGCGCTGGCGCGAGACGGTCATTCGATCATCGTGGTCTCGTCGGAAATGCCCGAGGTCATCGGGCTGTGCACGCGGATTGCCGTGATGCGCGAAGGCCGGATCGTCGGCGTGCTCGAAGGAGAGGAGATCTCCGAGCAGGAAATCATGCGTTATGCGGCGGGCTTGAAGAAAAAGACGGCGGCCTGAACGGGCGGCAAGAGAGCAAGGCGAATTCCCAGCCATGATGGGAACGGGAGGTTGGTTTTGGATATGAGCGTGGGCGAAGACAGCAGCGGGAAGGCAGGCCGGCGAGGCCGGTCCTGGCGAGATGTCGATCTCAGGGCCGTCGCGCCATTTGCGGCGTTGGTGCTGCTTCTCATCGTCGGGGCGTTGGTCAACCCGAACTTCATCGGCATAACCAATCTTACCAATGTCGCGACGAGATGCGCCTATATCGCGATCATCGCGGTCGGTGCCACCTTCGTCATCTCGGCGGGCGATCTCGATTTGTCGGTTGGCGCAATGGTCGCCTTCGTCGCAAGCCTGATGATCCTCCTGCTGAATTCAGGCGTCATCGCCGATCCAGCGCTGATGCTGTTGGCGGCTGTGTTGTTCTCGATCGTCGCCGGTCTCCTGTGCGGCCTCGCCAATGGTCTGATCACGACCATGGGCAAGATAGAGCCTTTCATCGCGACCCTGGGCACGATGGGCGTCTACCGTGGCTTGACGACCTGGCTGTCGCAGGGCGGCGCCATCACCTTGCGCGCGGCGGATATACAGACGCTCTACAAGCCTGCCTATTATGGCTCCGTGCTCGGCGTGCCGGTGCCGATCGCGGTCATCCTTCTCGTGACCTGCGTCGCCGCCTTCATTCTTTACCGCACTCGCTACGGCCGGCATGTCATCGCCGTCGGCTCCAATCGCGATGTTGCGCGTTATTCCGGCGTGGCGGTCAATCGCGTGCGTACCATCGCCTTCGTCATCCAGGGCCTGTGTGTGTCGATCGCCGTGCTTCTCTACGTGCCGCGGCTTGGTTCGACATCGGCGACGACCGGTAACCTTTGGGAATTGCAGGCGATCACCGCCGTCGTCGTCGGCGGCACGGCGCTGAAGGGCGGAGCGGGCAGGGTGTGGGGTACCATTTGCGGTGCCTTCATCCTCGAGCTGGTCGGCAATATCATGCTGCTTTCCAATTTCATCAGCGAGTATCTGCTCAGTGCTATCCAGGGCGCGATCATCATCATCGCCATGCTGGTTCAGCGCTCGCTTGCTCGCAAACAGCAATAACCGGGTCTAAGGGGCGCCCGGTCCTCTATGACAATGCCCTGTTTCTATCTGGGAGGATGAAATATGCGTAAAAGACTCATTGGTCTGGCTGTCGTGCTGGCGGCTCTGGGCGGCACGGTCCACGCCGAGGACAAAAAGGTCACCATCGGCGTTTCCATTCCGGCGGCGGACCATGGCTGGACCTCGGGCGTCGTCTTCCATGCCGAACGCGTCGCCAAGCTCTTGATGGCGGAACATCCGGGGCTGAATGTCATCGTCAAGACCTCGCCCGACGCGGCAAGCCAGGCAAATGCGGTACAGGACCTTGAGACCCAGGGCATCGACGCTCTCGTGATCCTGCCGTCGGATCCCGATCCGCTGGTCAATGCGATCAAGGAAGTCAAGGACAAGGGCAAGTTCGTCGCTCTCGTCGACCGCGCGCCGAGCAACAACGACAATTCCGTCCGCGATCTCTATGTTGCCGGCAACAATCCTGCTCTCGGTCAGACGGCGGGCGAATATATCAAGGCCCATACGCCGAATGCTCAGGTCGTCGTCATCCGCGGCCTGCCGATCCCGATCGACCAGCAGCGCCAGGACGGTTTCGACAAGGGTATCGCCGGCTCCAATGTGAAGGTTCTCGACCGGCAATACGGCAACTGGAACCGCGACGACGCTTTCAAGGTGATGCAGGATTACCTGACGAAGTTCCCGAAGATCGACGTCGTATGGTGCCAGGATGACGATATGGCCGTTGGCGTGCTGCAGGCGATCGATCAGGCCAAGCGCACCGACATCCAGTATGTTATCGCCGGCGCCGGTTCCAAGGACATGGTCAAGAAGGTCATGGATGGCGACAAGCTGATCCCGGTCGACGTGCTCTATCCGCCGGCAATGGTCGGGACGGCCATGGAACTGACGGCTGCCAACTTCTATGATCAGGTTCCCGTGCGCGGCAACTATATCCTGGATGCGACCTTGGTCACCAAGGACAATGCCAAGGATTTCTACTTCGCCGATTCACCCTTCTGATCGGTTGATTCAGCCAGATGCGCCCGCCGGTTCCGGCGGGCGTTTTTTATGCGGCTGCCGGTCCGTTTCGCAGCCCCGGCATTTTTTGCGGCACGTACCTCTTGCCGTCTGCAGCGGGCCGTGATTAGGTCATGAGGCATTCGACTTTCAGCCCGACGACCCTATAATTTTTTGAGGTTACGGCATCCCAGCCGCCTCGGATAGGCGTAGGAAGGGTATCGGAAACGTTTACAGAACGCGATTAGGGAGGAATTACTGATGAAGACGATCAAGGGCCCGGGCCTGTTTCTTGGCCAGTTCGCCGGTGACGCGGCACCGTTCAACTCGTGGGATTCGATCACCAAATGGGCTGCCGATGCAGGCTATATCGGTGTGCAGGTTCCGACCTGGGCGAGCCAGCTCATCGACTTGAAGAAAGCGGCCTCCTCGAAAGATTATTGCGACGAATTCGCCGGTGTCGCCCGTGCCAACGGCGTCGAGGTCACCGAGCTTTCCACCCATCTCCAGGGCCAGCTTGTCGCCGTGCATCCGGCCTATGACGAGGCCTTTGACGGCTTTGCGGCGCCGGAAGTGCGCGGCAACCCGAAGGCGCGCCAGGAATGGGCGGTCGAGCAGGTGAAGATGGCGCTGACGGCTTCCAAGCATCTCGGCATCAAGGCGCATGCGACTTTCTCCGGTGCGCTTGCCTGGCCCTTCATCTATCCCTGGCCGCAGCGCCCGGCCGGTCTTGTCGAAACCGCCTTTGAGGAACTTGCCCGCCGCTGGACGCCGATCCTCAACCATGCCGACGAAAACGGCGTCGACGTCTGCTACGAAATCCATCCGGGCGAAGACCTGCATGACGGCATCACCTTCGAGATGTTCCTGGAGCGCGTGAAGAACCATCCGCGTGCCAACATGCTTTATGATCCCTCGCACTACGTCCTGCAGTGCCTCGACTATCTCGAGAACATCGACATCTACAAAGACCGCATCAAGATGTTCCACGTCAAGGATGCGGAGTTCAATCCGACCGGGCGTCAGGGCGTTTATGGCGGCTATCAGGGCTGGGTCGAGCGCGCCGGTCGCTTCCGTTCGCTCGGCGATGGGCAGGTCGATTTCGGTGCCGTCTTCTCGAAGATGACGGCCAATAATTTCGATGGCTGGGCCGTAGTCGAATGGGAATGCGCGCTGAAGCATCCGGAAGACGGTGCGCGCGAGGGCGCCGAGTTTGTGAAGGCGCATATCATTCGCGTCACGGAAAAAGCCTTCGACGATTTTGCCGGCAGCGGCACGGATCAGGCTGCCAACCGGCGCATGCTGGGGCTGTCGTAATTTCTCTTCTCAAGCGCGGGAGGATGCTGCCGGGGCCACCCTCGTCCTTCGAGGCTTCACTCCTTCGCAGAGCTCAGGAGGTTCCGCACCTCAGGATGAGGGCGGAGCGGCTCTCGCGAAGCTCCACAAGAACCATCTTCGGCATCGACAGGTGGAAGGATGTAGTGCTGGTGCAGTAGATCAGCCTCACCCTGAGGTGGCCTGCAAGGCCCTCGAAGGGCGAGGCGGGTGGCTTGGAATGACAGGCACCAAAACGCGAATTCTAGTTTATTCAGGAGGACCATATGGCAATTGAAGGATCATCGGAGCAGACGCGGGAGCCGCGCATTCGGCTTGGCATGGTGGGCGGCGGCGCGGGAGCCTTTATCGGCGCGGTGCACCGTATCGCCGCGCGCATTGACGACCAGTTCGATCTCGCCGCCGGCGCGCTGTCGGCTTCACCGGACAAGGCTGTCGCTTCCGGGCGCGATCTCGGCCTCGATCCCGCGCGCACCTATTCCAGCTATCGCGACATGGCGATCCGTGAAGCCAAGCTGAAGAACGGCATCGAAGCGGTTTCGATCGTCACGCCGAACCATGTGCATTATGACGCCGCCAAGGAATTCCTGAAGCGAGGCATCCATGTCATCTGCGACAAGCCGCTGACCTCCAATCTTGCCGACGCCAAGAAGCTGAAGAAGGTGGCCGACGAAAGCGGCGCGCTGTTCATCCTGACGCACAACTACACCGGCTATCCGATGGTCCGCCAAGCGCGCGAGATGATCGCCAATGGCGACCTCGGCGATATCCGCCTCGTGCATGCGGAATATCCGCAGGATTGGCTGACGGAAAATATCGAGCAGTCCGGTCAGAAGCAGGCCGCCTGGCGAACCGATCCGGCCCAATCCGGCGCCGGCGGCTCCACGGGTGATATCGGCACGCATGCCTATAATCTCGCCTGCTTCGTCAGCGGCCTGGAACTCGACAGCCTTGCCGCCGATCTCGACAGCTTCGTCGAAGGCCGCCGGCTCGACGACAATGGTCATCTGCTGCTGCGCTTCAAGGCAAAGGGTAAGGAGAAGCCGGCGAAGGGCATGCTGTGGTGCAGCCAGGTGGCGCCGGGCCACGAGAACGGCCTTAAGGTCCGCGTCTACGGCACCAAGGGCGGCATCGAGTGGACGCAGGCCGATCCGAATTATCTGTGGTACACGCCGTTCGGCGAGCCGAAGCGCCTGATCACCCGCAACGGTGCAGGTTCCGGTGCAGCCGCGGCGCGCGTCTCGCGCATCCCCTCGGGTCATCCGGAAGGCTATCTCGAAGCCTTCGCCACGATCTACACCGAGGCTGCGCGTGCCATCAATGCCCGGAAGAAGGGCGTCGCCGTCGATCCGGCGGTGGTCTACCCCACCGTCGATGACGGTGTGAAGGGTGTGGCTTTTGTCGAAGCCTGCGTTGCGTCTTCGAAGCGCAATGGTGCCTGGGTGAAGGTCTGATCTAGGTGCGGGGCGGCCGGTTGTCTGCTGCCCCCATCCTTTTCGACTTCTGGCTGCAACGTTGCAGGCTTGTCATTTCAGGACTGTACAAGGACGTTTTCGTTGGTTTACACCGCGCTCGGGCCCAATTCGTGAGCGCGGGTCGTTCGCCGTCGACCGTCCCGCCGTTTGAAAGAAACGAGATTAGTCATGATTGATCCAAAGAGCTTCGCCGCCCGTTTCCCGGGCGATTTCACGTTCGGTGTTGCCACTGCCGCCTTTCAGATCGAAGGCGCCACTAAAGCGGATGGCCGCAAGCCGTCGATCTGGGATGCTTTCGCCAACATGCCAGGTCGCGTCTATCACCGCCACAACGGCGATATCGCCTGCGATCACTACAACCGGTTGGAACAGGATCTCGATCTGATCAAGGAGATGGGCGTCGAGGCCTACCGTTTCTCGATCGCTTGGCCGCGCATCATTCCCGATGGCACCGGTCCGGTGAACGAAGCGGGCCTCGATTTCTACGATCGTCTCGTCGACGGCTGCAAAGCGCGCGGCATCAAGACCTTCGCGACGCTCTATCATTGGGACCTGCCGCTGACGCTTGCAGGCGACGGCGGCTGGACGGCACGTTCGACGGCCTACGCCTATCAGCGTTATGCCAAGACCGTCGTGGCGCGCCTCGGCGATCGGCTGGATTCGGTCGCCACCTTCAACGAGCCATGGTGTATTGTCTGGCTCAGCCACCTTTATGGCATTCATGCGCCTGGCGAACGCAACATGCAGGCCGCGCTTTGTGCCATGCACACCATGAATCTCGCGCATGGCCTCGGCGTCGAGGCAATCCGCGCGGAAGCGCCGAAGGTGCCGGTCGGCATCGTGCTCAATGCCGCTTCGATCCTTCCGGGCTCCGATAGCGCCGAAGATCAGGCTGCCGTCGAGCGCGCGCATCAGTTCCACAATGGCGCCTTCTTCGATCCGATCTTCAAGGGCGAATATCCGAAGGAATTCGTCGAGGCGCTGGGCGACCGTACGCCCCTTATCGAGGATGGCGATCTGAAGATCATCAACCAGAAACTCGACTGGTGGGGTCTGAATTACTATATGCCGATGCGGGTCTTCGATGATGCGACGAAAAGCGGCGATTTCCCCTGGACGAAGGAAGCCCCGCCTGTCAGCACCGCCAAGACCGATATCGGGTGGGAAATCTATGCGCCGGGCCTGAAGCACGTTGTGCAGGACCTCTACAAGCGTTACGAACTCCCGGAATGCTACATCACCGAAAACGGCGCCTGCTACAACATGGGGGTCGTCAATGGTGAAGTCGACGACCAGCCGCGTCTCGATTACTACATCGACCATCTCGGCGTCGTCGCCGACCTGATCAAGGACGGCTATCCGATGCGCGGTTATTTCGCCTGGAGCCTGATGGACAATTTCGAATGGGCGGAAGGCTATCGCATGCGCTTCGGCCTCGTGCATGTCGATTACGAGACGCAGGTGCGTACGGTGAAGAAGAGCGGCAAGTGGTATCGCGAACTCGCCGGGCAGTTTCCGAAAGGAAATCACAAGGCGGCTTGATTAGTGCCGCCTTTCCGATCTTTCCAGAAGGAGAGGGTGAAGGTCGCTCGAATCGCCGGCACCTGATAAGCCTTGCGCATGATCAAGCGCCCGCTCTCCCTTTACGCACTCTGCGGCAGCCAAAGGCAGGCTTCGACCAGCCTTCGGCTGCTGGAAGCCCTGCGGCTGATATCGCCCGACGGAGTTTCCATCGAAATCTGCGACTCGATCGGCAGTCTGCCGATCTTCAATCCGGATCATGAGGGCGACAGGACGCCGCCCGTCGTCGAAGGCTTTGCGGCGAAGATCCGCGATGCGGACGGGCTGATCGTCTCCTGCCCGGAATATGCCCATGGCATTCCCGGCGGGTTCAAGAACGCATTGGATTGGCTGGTGTCGCGCGACGAGGTGCCGTTCAAGCCTCTGATGTTTGCGCATGCCTCGCATCGTGGCGATCTAGTTCTGGAACAACTGACCGAAGTGCTGAAGACAATGTCGCTCCGCATCGTACCGGAGGCTTTTCTGCGGGTGCCGCTCGCCGGCAAGAGCGATGAAGCCCAGGCGACGATCCTGGCGGAAGCACAACGGAATGGCGCATTGCAAGCGGGCCTCGATCGTTTCTTGGAGGCGATCCGCGCATCCGTGTGAACGGCGGCTGCGGTGCTAAAAATACAACCCTTTACTGCAATAATCATAGGTGCGCTTTAACCGTTTCTTGAAGACCTGACGGCAGACTTCCCCGCCAAGGAGAAGTGCGTTGGGAGCAGTTTTCGGGTCATTCCGGCGGAATACGCAATTCGGTCGTCATTCAATCGTGACGGCCGTTTTGTTTTCGTTCGCCTTGGTGGTCACCGTCGTTACCTTGATGGTGCTGACGGCGATCGGTCGGGTCGCGGACTATTCCAACAAATTGGACGACGAGCGCTCCTGGGAAACCACCGCCGGTGCGCTGAAAACCTTCGAAGGGCTGCTCGATGCCACGCTGCATGACTATGCCGCGCGCAACGCTGCCGCCAAAAATGTCTATGACGAAAATGATCAGGACTGGATCGCCGGCAACTACGGCGAGATGTCCTCCGACGGCGCCCTGTTCGACATGGCACTGGTGGTCGACGACGACAATAAGCCGATCATTGCCTATCAGGACGGCAAGCCGATGACCGACAGGATCGAGGATGTCTTCGGTCCCTCGCTTTGGGCCTTGGTGGATCAGGTGCGCAAGACGCGGGTCACCGGCGTTCCCGAGGCGAGCGGCTACGTGATGACCAATAAGGGAATTGCCGCCGTTGGTGTGGGGACAATCCGCGAAAACTCTGGCCGTATCCCCGTGCCGGAAGGCAAGCGCCGCTATCTGATCTTCGTCCGACATCTCGATGCGGCCAAGATCAAAATGCTTTCCACTACTTACGTTATCAGCGGTCTCAAGCTGGTGCCGCCCGAAACGGCTGCGCGTTATGCCGTTTCGATCGTCGACCCGCTCGGCAAGCCGCTCGGACGGTTGGTCTGGACTTCGCGCGGTCCCGGTGACGTAAGCTATCAGCAGGCCAGCCCACTGGTGCTCGGTGCGCTCGGCCTGGTCGGCATGTTTTTCGTCGTGTTGCTGATCCTGGGGTCGCTGGCAGGACGCCGGCTGCGGGCGGAAGAGGCGCTGGCGCGGCAGGGCTCGCTCAGAGACCGGCTCAGCGGCCTTCTCAATCGCGAGGGCCTTCGTCTCGATGTCGACCGCTTGGTCGAGAGCGCCCGCGCCGACGGCAGCAATGTGCTGTTGCTCTATCTCGACCTCGACGGCTTCAAGGAGATCAACGACTCCTATGGCCACGGCACCGGCGACCAGTTGATCCGCGCCGTCGCAGCCGGGCTGAATGTGCTTATTCCGCCGAAGGCAATTCTTGCGCGGCTAGGCGGTGATGAATTCGCCGTCGCCTTTCCGACCAAGGAATTGAACGACGCGCCGGCGCTCAGACTTGCCGAGCAGGTGCTGGATTTCTTTGCCGAGCCGCTGGAGATCGGTCGTCGCGTGGTGGTCGTCGGCGCCAGTATCGGCATTGCCAGCTCGCCGGAGGGCCGCATCGGCCGCGAGGAGCTGGTGCGCCGCGCCGATCTTGCCATGTACAAGGCCAAGGAAGCCGGACGTGCCCGTATGGCCTGCTACGAGACGGCGATGGATGCCGATCGCGAGGAGCGCAACGCGCTGGAACTCGATCTGCGCAACGCGATCGAAAAGGAAGAGCTGACGCTCGCCTATCAGCCGCTGGTCGACGCCACGAGCCATGAGATCACCGGCGTGGAGGCTTTGGTCCGCTGGAACAGGCCCGGTTATGGGCCGATTTCGCCCGAAACCTTCATTCCCATTGCCGAAACCAGCGGTTTGATCGAAGCACTCGGGCTGTTCGTGTTGCGTAAGGCCTGCGAGGCGGCGCGGCAATGGCCGGATCTGCGGATTGCCGTCAACGTCTCGCCGGGACAATTCCGCAATCCTGCCTTTGCCGATTATGTCCGACATGTCCTGAACCATACCGAGATCGAAGCCGAACGCGTCACGCTGGAAATCACCGAAGGCTACATTATCCAGAATCCCGAGCGCACCCGCCAGTCGATCGAGCGGCTGAAGCGTCTCGGCGTCAAGGTGGCGCTGGATGATTTCGGCTCGGGCTTCTCCTCGATCGGATATCTCCGGCAATTCGGCTTCGATCGCATCAAGATCGACCGGTCGCTGACCATGGATGTGCTGGAGGATAGCCGCGCCCGCGATATGCTGCAGGCGACGGTGGCTTTGGCGCGTTCGCTCGACATTCCCGTGACGGCGGAAGGCATCGAGACCGAAGAGCAGGGGAACGCCCTGGAGCGCTTCGGTTGCGACGAACTGCAGGGCTATTTCTTCGGCAAACCGTTGCCGGAGGCCGAAATCAGCAAGCGGCTGAAGGCGCAGATGGCCCGCGTGCTCGATGTCGAGCGCGAGGCAGCCGCATAGCGCGGTTCACTGCGTTGAACCGCTCTATGCCATTGTTGTTACGCAATTCCGGACGGAAAACCGCTTCGCACTTTTCCTGAAATTGCTCTAAATTCTTTAGCCGCCAATATGCTCCAGGCCACGTTTGCGGGCGAGCATCACCTGGCGCTGGCGTTCGCGGAAGCGCTTGCGGTCTTCCTCAGTGCGGTCGTGATAGCAATGGCTGCAGGAGACGCCGGCTTCGTAGAAGGGCGAGGTAACCTCTTCTGCGGTGATCGGGTTGCGGCAGGCGTGGCAGAGCTTGTGATTGCCTTCCTTCAGACCATGCTCGACGGAGACGCGTTCGTCGAAGACGAAGCAGGCGCCTTCCCACAGGCTTTCCTCGGCGGGCACTTCCTCGAGATACTTCAGGATCCCGCCCTTGAGGTGATAAACCTGGTCGAAACCCTGCTCCTTCATGAAGGCGGTCGCCTTCTCGCAGCGAATGCCGCCGGTGCAATACATGGCAATCTTCGGCTTGTTGTGCAGGCCCTCGTTCTGGCGCACCCATTCGGGAAATTCGCGGAACGTTTTGGTCTTCGGATCGACCGCGCCCTTGAAGACGCCGATGGCGGTCTCATAGTCATTGCGTGTGTCGATGACGATGGTGTCGGGATCGGAAATCAGCGCATTCCAGTCCTTCGGCGCAACATAGGTGCCGACGATCCTGTTTGGGTCGATATTCTCGACCCCCATGGTGACGATCTCTTTCTTCAGTTTCACCTTCATGCGCACGAAAGGCATTTTCGACGCGCGGCTTTCCTTGTGCTCCAACCGCGAAAATTCCGGCCGGGCGCGCAGAAAAGAGAGAACCGCGCCGATGCCGGTATCGGTGCCGGCAATGGTGCCGTTGATGCCCTCATGGGCAAGCAGCAGCGTGCCCTTGACGCCGCTTGCCTCACAGAGCGCCAGCAGCGGTTCCCGCAAGGCTTCAAAACGCGGGAGGGAAACGAAATGATAGAGGGCGGCAACGAGGAACGCGCCTCCTGCCTCATGCCGTGGGGTAGAAAGGATGTCGGTCATGCCGCGGAAATACAATTTTGCGCGCCGGCAAGCAATCGGGATTCGTATTTTGACGCTGCGCCATCGGGTCACTCCCGCCAGCGGGGAGTTCCTTATTCTGCACTACCCTATAAGAATACGCGCAAAAGCGATCGGTACGTGGCGATGAGGTTGATGTGTCTGACAACATGCTGACGGTAAGACCATATGTCCCGGCGGATGCCGATCTGACCATCGACATATTTCTGACGGCAATCCGGGAGGTGGCGTCGAAGGACTACAACCACGCTCAAATCGATGCCTGGGCCAAGGTGGAAGACAGGGAAGCCTGGGCGAAACGACGGTCAAGCAGGCCAGCCTGGATGGTTCAGCATGGGAATGTGTCAATCGGGTTCGCGGATCTACTGCCCGACGGGCTTCTGGATATGATGTTTGTTCATCCCGATTATCAAGGTATCGGCGCAGCCAGTTTGCTCCTGGCAACGGTCGAGACAGAGGCAAAAAGGCTAGGGCTCAGTCGTATTTTCACAGAGGCGAGCCTTACCGCCAGACCGTTCTTCGAGCGAAGAGGCTTTCGCGTCCTGGCATCGCAGACAGTGGAAAAGCGTGGGCAGATGCTCGAAAATTTCTGGATGGAGAAGTGTCTTTCGTAGGCGGCTGCTGAAAGTTATCGCTGCGACAATCTCTTTCTTTTCGGCCCTGAGCGTGCATGGGCGATTTATTCAATCCCCTGCTTCCAGCCAAAGCCGCTTGATCGTCCGCGCTTCCCGCTTCGGCTCGTCCGCAAAAATCCAGCGGGCTTTGGTCAGCGCTTCATGGCGGGCCGTCTGTTGGCGGGAGATGATTGCCTCCAGCAAGCGGGCGCGGTCGTCGCTGCCGTTGAAGAGATGCGGTTCGCGATCGGTGACCTCGGATAGCATCGACAGGTCGAGATAGCGTCCGAGTATGTCGACCAGTTCCTTGGCTTCGAGCTGTTTTGCGTGCATGGCCGCCGGCCAGATGTCGCGCAGCAGTGCATGGTGCATCCAGCAATCCTGGCTGCGTTTGCGCAACTCGTGAAACTGGTCGATATGGCCTTGGGCGTGGCATTCGGAGAGCGCCTTCGTCGCCTTGCAGCCTACCTTGCGCCAGCTCTTTTGGAAGATTCGCGCGGTCGCGCGCCGGCCGCTGTCGAAGGAGGTGGCATTCAGCGCGTCCAATGCTTCGCGGCAGGTAGCGACCGCTTTTTCCGCCTTCTCTTCGAGATCGGTTTCTTCCGCCGATAACCGATCGCGCCGGGCCGTGAGCACATCGATGACCCGGGCGAGCGCTTGGGCCTCGTCCTCGGATGTCGCCGTTTCCTGCAGATAGCGGCCGGCCTCGATCAAGGCGGTGGCGTCGCGAACGCTGGAGAGCGTTCGCGCCATCTCGCGCAGCCTGTCGTTTTCCTGTTGCTGGAACTCCGGTGCTCGCCGGGCGACCAGCCGATAGAGCGCGCGTGCGCGTTTGATATGCTTGCGTGCAGTATGCACCGCCTCATGCAATCCCTCCGGCCGGTCGGTGAGAGCCGCAATAACCTTACCGAGCTGCTGCGCGGCGGCGGCTTGCACCTCGTCATCAAAGGCCTTGTCAGGCCGAATGCGATAACTCATCGTATTCCTGTTCGAATTGCGTCGCGAGGGCCTGGTTGGAATAGCGGTATTCGCCGGTCACTTCGCGGCCGACCCAGTCCGGCAATTCCGGATCGTCGCTTTCATCCTCCATTTCGACCTCGGCGATTACCAGACCGCGATGCACGCCACGAAAGACGTCGACTTCCCAGACGAAGCCCTTATAGGGGACCTTGTGGCGAATCTTTTCTATGACGAGACCGATGGCATTGCCGAGCAGCTCTTCAGCATCGGCGACGGGGATTTCATATTCGAATTCATCCCGCGTCATCGCCCTGCCGATCTTCATCGTCAGGGTCGCGACCGTGTGGTTCGTCAGGCGAACGCGAACGGAACGGTCGTCCATGGAGGCGACATAGGCCTGCCGTAAGATGAGTTTCTCGGAAACGAGGTCGCGCCAATGATCCCCCCGGACCAGAAACTTTCGCTCGATCTCTTTTGCCATATGCCCGACATGCTCCGCCAGCATCATATCGAGGTAGACTAACGGAAGTTTTTGGCATTTCCTACCCGTCATGTTCAAACTTAGCTTTTGTCTCGACAAGGACCCTCCGGAAGGCTATTCCGAGACCGGATTTCAATCGTTTTAAGGGAGAACGCCGATCATGGGCGAGAAAACCGAAAAGCTTCTTTCCATCCTGAAATTGCAGCCCGTCGTCCCCGTCCTCATCGTCGAAGATGCGAAGTCGGCCGTGCCGCTCGCCCGCGCGCTCGTTGCCGGCGGCTTGAAGGCTATCGAGATCACGTTGCGGACTGCCGGCGCGCTCGATGCCGTCCGCGCTGTGGCCGAGGAAGTCGAAGGCGCCGAAGTCGGTGCCGGCACCATCCTGAATGTCGCGCAATGGGAGGCGGCCGTTCAGGCCGGCTCCAAATTCATCGTCAGCCCCGGCACGACGCAGGAGCTGCTGGACGTTGCCCGCACCTCCGACGTGCCGCTGCTGCCGGGTGCGGCGACGGCGAGCGAGGTCATGGCGCTACGCGAGGAAGGCTACAAGGTGCTGAAGTTCTTCCCGGCCGAGCAGGCTGGCGGCGCTACCTATCTGAAGGCGCTGTCCTCGCCGCTGGCAGGCACGCTGTTCTGCCCGACCGGCGGCATTTCGCTGAAGAATGCCCATGAGTACCTGTCGCTGCCGAACGTCATCTGTGTCGGCGGCTCCTGGGTTGCGCCGAAGGAACTGGTCGCGGCCGGCGATTGGGCTGGGATCACCAAGCTCGCCGCCGAAGCCGCTGCACTGAAGGGCTGAGCCTTCCGGAAGATCGATCAAAGGGCGTGCATGGCCTCATGCGCGCCCTTTTTGCTTTTCAGCGGATTTGTATTTGCGGTCCCACCTTCCTATCTCCCTCTCGCAATCTTGTTTGCGCATGATCTCGCCCAAAAAACGCTGCGTACGTTTTGGGATCATGCTTCACAAAGGACGGAGGACCATCGACATGATCGACGCCCGCAAGCTTCTGGATCAGTTCCTCGGATCGCAAGTTCCGGGAATGCAGGGAAGCGTAAGAGACAAGGCGAGCGAGGCCATCAATCTCGCCAGAGACAACCCGCTGGCGACCAGCGCTATCGCCGGCGTGCTGCTGGGCACGAAGACAGGCCGCGACATTGCGGGCAACGTACTGACGCTTGGCGGTCTCGCCGCTATCGCCGGGCTCGGCTACCAGGCCTACAAGAACTATCAGGCCGGCAATACACCGCAGACGACGCCGCAGCCCGCCTCGCAGGCGGAACCGCAATTTCTGCCACCGCCTACCAATTCCGGCTTCAGCACTGCGCCGGCGATTGCCAGTAATGATTTCGCGCTTTCCCTCGTCCGCGCCATGATCGCAGCAGCCCGTGCCGATGGGCATATCGATGATGCGGAGCGGCAGCATATCCTTGGCAAGGTGCAGGAGGCGGGCGTCGATGCGGAAGCGCAGGCCTTTTTCGAGCGCGAGCTTTCCAATCCCGTCGATCTCGACGCCATCATCGCGTCGGCGCAAACGGAAGAGCAGCGCGTGCAGGTCTACACCGCCTCCCGCCTGGCGATCGAGCCGGATTCGCGGGCAGAACGCGGTTATCTCGATCTTCTCGCCGGCCGGCTTGGTCTAGCCGATGCGCTGGTCGACCATATCGAGGCAACGGTTGCGAGCGCCAAGGTCTGACTATCGTCCAGAAAAGGGCCGGTTGCGTTTCGCGGGCGGCCGGCCTAAGCCTTCGCCGGACAATGAGTAGTGGTGCGCGAAGGAATGCCCATCTTGACGGATAAAAACAGCGAAACCCGCTCCACTGCGATCGCCGCCGCCATCATCCTGCTGGCCGCGATGGTGCTGTTGTACCTGATGCCCGATGTGATCGTTTGGCTCGGCAATGTTTCGCCGTGGCTCGGCACCGGTTTCGGCGTTCTCGTCATCCTGGCCTTCTTCCTGGTCTTCTGGCTGAGAGCCCGCTACCAGCGGCGCAAGGGCCGATAATCCACCGACCGGGTCAGGTCTGCAGCGACGCGCCGAGCAGCACGATGCCGGTGCAGATGACCAGCAGCGCGCCCAGAATTTCTATGCCATTGCTGACCCACATCGACAGTCGCGAGCCGCGGCCCGTGAAGTGCACGGCCGTTCCCTTGGCGAAGACGGCGATCGTGGCGAGCAGCGACACCGTCAGCGCCGTCCCGACAGACATGGCAACGACGGACAGCAGGCCGCCGAGATAGAGCCCATTCAGCATAGAGAAAGTCATGACGAGCAGAGCGCCCGAGCAGGGGCGCAGGCCGACGGTGATGATCGCCGACCAGGCTTCTCGGACGCTGAATTTCTCGTTCGACAGCATTTTCGGGTCGGGCAGGTGTGAATGGCCGCAGCTCTCGCAGACCATGCCATTGGCCGCATCGTGGGTCGGATCGTCGCAATTATACCGGTTGCCCTCCGGTGGCGTGGTGCGGACGTGGGAGAGCCTTTGAACGGGAGCCGTGTCGTTCGAGGCGTCTTCGAACAGCGAGATGCCGATCGGACCGGCCGATGTCGCGAGCTGCACTTCCCGGCATTGCGGCCGGCTCCGGATCATCGAGCGCAATTTTCGAAACAGTAGCCAGCTTCCGAAGATGATCACCATGACGAAGCTAGTGATCTCCATCGCATTGGTGGCCATCGTCATGGTGATGCCCGAGCCGCGCAGGGCGAAATAAGCGGCACCGACGACGAGAACGGCAACCAGACCCTGGATGAAGGCAGAGATGAACGAAATGACGATGCCGCGCTTCAGCTCGATCTCATTGGCCACCATGTAGGACGAGATCACGGCCTTGCCGTGGCCGGGGCCGGCGGCATGGAAGATGCCGTAGGCGAAGGAAAGGCCGATCAGCGTCCAGAGCTGCCAGGGATCCCTGCGCATGGCCTCGATGGATTTGGTAAGCGCCCGATAGAAGGCCTGCTGCTCGTAGTTCACATAGAGGAAGATCGGCGCCAGAGGCCCGCCGACCGGCTGGAAGCTCGGCTCCGCAGTGCCGATGCCGAGCGGCGATCCGGTGGCGTGGGCAAGGCTTGCCGCCCCCAGAAGAGCGAGAGCCACTGCCGGAAGCAGCTTCGCTATGCGGAACGTCAGCATTGAACGTCCATCCGCGTTGCAAAAAGCTTCGACATGGTCGTTCCCGTCGGATCGTTGAAGAAGGCATCCGTCAATGTCGATTTGTTTTCGGCGATGACCTCGTCCGGATTGGGGCGCACGACCTTCTGCGTGCAGCTTTTGAAGGCATCACCCTCCGTTACCAGCTCATTGTCGCTGGGGAAATCGATCGAGGTGTAGAGTGTCGGATCGTAAATGCCGAAGCTCAGCTTGTTGCCTTTCAGCGGCATCGGCTCGGACGGTTTGACGGCGAAGAACATCAGGAGCTGGCCGTCCCTGTAGTCGACATTGATGACGTCCGGCTTGTTGACCTTGATGGCTTTGCCGTTGAACGTCAGATTTGTGTAGTAGTCATAGTCGGCCAGCGAGTCGCGGACGGTTTTTCCGACCTCCTTCAGCTCGTCGGGATCGAGCTTCAGATTGGTGTTCTTGTCGAAATCCATCAGCACCGAGGAGGAGAAGACCTCGTCGAAGCGCCAGACATTGCGCAGTTCCTGCACGTTACCGTCCGAGCCCGCGAGTACTTCCAGGCGGGCCTCCACGAAGATATGCGGATGCGCGGATGCTGCGGCCGGCACAAGCAACAGGCCGCCGATCAGGGCAATGGCATAGGCGGTCGTGAATATTCTCATGCGTCCGATGTGTTTCGTGAGCATTGATTCACTGCGTTTTCTGGTGAGCAAATAAGACGGAATTGGGACCGGCCGGCGGGGCTGAAATGCTCAGCCGTGCTTGCGGAACCAGTTATGCAGATAGTCGACGAAGATGCGGACCTTGGCCGGAAGATAGCGGCGGTGCGGATAAACAGCGTAAATGCCGCGGTCGGTCGGCATGTAATCGTTGAACAGCGTCAGCAACTCTCCGCTCTCGATTGCTTTGCGGCCGATAAAGTCTGGAATCACGGCGACACCGAGTCCGGACAAAGCGCCGCGTAGCGTAGCGTGCGGGCTATTGACTTCGACGGGGCCGCTGATCGCGACATTGAATGTGGTGTTGTCAGGATTGAAGAAGCGGATGCTGTTCTGCGAACGGTTATTGGTATCGATGATGAAGGGTACGCTCGCCAGATCGTTGGGATGCTCCAATGTCGGATAGCGATCGAGAAATTCTTTGGTCGCGCAGATGTGAACCCGGAAATCCGAGATCTTGCGGGCAATCATGCCGGAATCCTCGAGCTTGGTGACGCGTACGGCGACATCGAAGCCTTCCTCGATCAGGTCGACGAATCGGTCGTCGGCCGAGATCTCCAGCGCGAGGTCAGGATTTTCCTTGGCGAAGTCGATTAGCGATTGTCCGACGTCGGCGTCGACGAAGGTACGCGGGACGGATACGCGCAGGCGGCCCTTGAGCTGCTGATTGCTCTCGCGCACGAGATCGGCGAGGTTGTCGATTTCCTTCAATATGTCGGAAGCCGTGCGATAATAGGTGTGGCCCGCCTCGGTCATCGAGAATTGCCGGGTCGTGCGATTGAGCAGGAGAGCACCGAGCTCATCCTCGAGTTCTCGGACATATTTGGAAAGCAGCGCCTTGGAGCGTCCGGTCTTGCGCGCCGCCGCTGAAAAGCCTTCGGCTTCGACCACGTCGATGAAGGCGCGAATCCGGGTCAAAGTGTCCATGGCGAAGCCCTCGTTAACTGTCGCAAGTTATTGAACAAAATGCGCCGATTTGTTCAATAATTTTTTCGGGCATAGGCGAAAAAAATTCTTGATTATGTCGGCGAATATTCTTATTTCGGGTTCAGCCCAAAGTCGCACGTGCCCGTGGGTGTCCGCCGATCCTCGATGTGGTGAGAAAATCGGTAAGGTACCTGGAATTAACCCCTCCAGTCGCTATTCCGGCCAACCGGAAAATGCGAGGACATCTGAAGCAACGACGGTGCGGGCCTTTTTGTTCTCTCCCGGCTTTCCATCAGCCGGGGTTACTGAAGAGGCACACCTTCATTGCCGGAAGTGCGGTTGGGATTATCCCTCCAATCCATGGCAGACAAAGCGAATTAGCGCCGCTTGCGGCACTCGTTCACCATCCGCGCTTCGCGCATTTGCACGGTTCCGGGGTCTCCACCGGCTGGTACCTAAGCGAATGAGCGTCGCCCTTTGTCCTCTGGGTCTTTCTCCCGGAGCTTTTGGAATTGAAAGGGATTTGACATGACCACGCAACGTATTCGCGACTTCCTCGCTACCCGACGTCCGGACGGTCCGTGCCTGGTGGTTGATCTCGACGTCGTCCGCGACAATTTTCATGCCTTCCGTCATGCCATGCCCGACAGCGCCATCTATTATGCCGTCAAGGCCAACCCGGCTCCGGAAGTTCTGCGCCTGCTCGCAAGCCTCGGCTCCAACTTCGATTGCGCGTCCGTCGCCGAAATCGAAATGGCGCTCGATGCCGGTGCGACGGCTGCCCGCATCTCCTTCGGCAACACGATCAAGAAGGAGCGCGATATCGCCCGTGCGCATGCACTCGGTATCAACCTCTTCGCCGTCGACAGCCATGAGGAAGTCGAGAAGATTTCCCGCGCCGCTCCCGGCGCTCGCGTATTCTGCCGTGTCCTGACTGACGGCGAAGGCGCCGAATGGCCGCTGTCGCGCAAGTTCGGCTGCGTCCCACAGATGGCCGTCGACGTTCTCGTCTATGCCCATCAGCTCGGTCTGCAGTCCTACGGCGTGTCGTTCCACGTCGGCTCGCAGATGACCAAGGTCGATGCCTGGGATGCGGCTCTTGCCGATGCCAAGCGCGTCTTCGTCTCGCTCGCCAAGCAGGGCATCCACCTGCAGATGGTGAACATGGGCGGCGGTTTCCCGACTAAGTACCTGCGCGACGTTCCGTCGGCGGAAGCCTACGGCAAGGCGATCTTTGCGGCTCTGCGTGCCCATTTCGGTAACCAGATCCCACACACGATCATCGAGCCGGGTCGCGGCATGGTCGGCAATGCCGGCGTGATCAAGGCTGAAGTCGTCCTGATTTCCAAGAAGTCGGACAACGATGCCGCTCGCTGGGTCTTCCTCGACATCGGCAAGTTCGGCGGTCTCGCTGAAACCATGGACGAAGCGATCCGCTACCCGATCCGCACCGAGCGGGACGCCGACGACATGGAGCCCTGCGTCATTGCCGGCCCGACCTGCGATTCGGCCGACGTGCTCTATGAGAAGAACCTCTATCCGCTGCCGGTGACGCTCACCATCGGCGACGAGGTCCTGATCGAAGGCACCGGCGCCTACACGACGACCTACTCGGCTGTCGCATTCAACGGTTTCGATCCGCTGAAGACCTACATCATTTAAGATTCAATGCTGGCCCGTAATCAGCCGGGGCGGCACACTCACAATTCCCTTTAGCACCGCTGATAACGGTATTGGGCACGGGAGGCCGAGATGGCCGCTGTTCTTAATTCTGTCCGCGCATTCTTTGCGCCTTCCACTTTCACCCTCGACCTGGAAAATGCAGGCGATGTCGTTGCGCGCGAAAATCTGCTGGATCGCGCCATGGGCGCCGAGCGCCGCAAGAAGTCGTCCGAAAAGCTCCGCCGCGGCCGTGTTCCGGCCGAAGGCCTGGCGCTCGTCGCCCGCGATCGTGCCGGCCATGTCATTGGCACGGTACGTTTGTGGAACGTCGAAGCCGGCGTAGATCGCGATACCCGGCCGGTCGATGCGCTGCTGCTCGGCCCGCTGGCCGTCGATCCCGCCTATGAAGGCAAGGGTATGGGCTCGGCGCTGATGCGCGCCGCCATCCTGGAAGCCAAGAAGCGCGGTCATGGTGCGATCCTGCTCGTTGGCGATGCGCCATACTACGAGCGTTTCGGCTTCTTTGCTGCAAAGACCCGCCATCTTGTGATGCCTGGGCCATTCCAGCGCGAGCGTTTCCTTGCTCTCGAGCTCAAGGAAGGCTGGCTCGACGGCGCCGCCGGCATGATCGTCGCCAGCGGCCGCAAGCTCGCACAACCGCCAATCGCCAAGGCTGCGTAAAAAGCAGGAACTGTTGGCGAATATGAGGAGCTTCCTGGCGCAGCCGGGTTAAGACCTGCTTATGGGCTTTGCCCAGCCCCAATAAGGGGTAGTCGTGCGGGCTCTACTTTTGCCGTGATAAAGAGCTTGCTCCGCCTCATCCTCAGGTGCATAGCCCACAGGCCGGAGCCTCGAAGGGCGAGGCGGCCACAGTCGTTTACGAGGCCAAAACTAGATGTTCTGATCCATCGTTTCAGCCGGAATCTCGTCGGCGCGGTGGATGCGGACGACGGTGGCGGGAACGCCGGCGACGGTGCAGTGGGCCGGGACCGGCTTCACGACGACGCTGCCGGCCGCGACCTTGCTGAAGGCGCCGACTTCGATGTTGCCGAGGATTTTTGCGCCGGCGCCGATCATCACGCCATGGCGGATCTTCGGATGCCGGTCGCCGGTTTCCTTGCCGGTGCCGCCGAGTGTGACATTCTGCAGGATCGAGACTTCATCCTCGATGACGGCAGTCTCGCCGATGACGATACCGGATCCGTGATCGAGCATGATGGACGAGCCGATCCTTGCCGCCGGATGAATATCCGGGCCGAAGACGAGCGAGGCCAGGTTGGAAAGCCAACTGGCAATTTCCGGCCGGCCTTCCATCCAGAGCGCGTGGGCGATGCGGTGGGTCTGCAGGGCGTGGAAGCCCTTGAGGTTCAGGAGCGCATGCAGATAGGTCGTGCAGGCGGGATCGCGGGTGCGGACGGCAACGAGGTCGGCCTCGGTCGCCTGGAGGATCGTGATGTGCCGGGTGAGCACATCATGGAACAGGGCGAAGAGATCGCCGGTTTCGATCTTTGCGACGGAAAGCCGAGCGACCAGCACATTGGCAAGTCTTTCGGCATCCGATTGCGCCGTGATGATCTGCGCCGCGAGCAGCGGGCGCAGGGTCGGTTCGCGGCCGGCGAGATCGACGGCCTCGCGGCGGATCACGTCCCAGACGCTGCCGGCTGGGGCCGGGGAATGTCGGGCGATTGCCGTTCCTGTCTGGGACATGGGCCTATCTTTCTCGTCAAGCAGAAACGTCAACCACGCCGCAATCGCCGGCCTCGGAGGCAAAGGCGAGCAGCTTGGCGGATTTGCTCCAGCTCATCGAGGTGATGGCACCTTTGCCAGGACGGCGCAAGAGCGCTTCCTTGGAGTCGCCAATGCGCACCGCCAGGATCATGCCGTCAATGAAGCCGATCGCCAAGATATCTTCCACCGGATGAAACTTGACGGAGGTCGCCATGATGTTGCCGCGGGTGCCGAGTTCCAGCGGCGCCTTGCCCATCGGGCCATCCTTGCCCTGAAACGGCCAGACGATCGCCGCCGGTGCGCCGGAAGAGGCAAGCCACTTGCCCTTGTTGGACCAGGAGAGCGATTTCACCTTGGCGGGATATCCCGTCATACGCATATGCCTGGCCTCGGCGCCGGGCTTTGAGTCCATCTTCCAGCCGTGCAGCGCGTTTTCCTGCATGGTGGTGACGACGAACTGACCGTCGGGAGAGAAGGTCACGCCGGTATGGGCGCCCTTCCATTCCAGATTGACCGGCTGCGCGGCCATGCCGACCCAATGCAGCGACACGCCGTTATAGCGCGCGACCGCGATGCGCAGGCCCTTCGGCGCAAACGCGATGCCTTCGACGGTGCGCTCCTCGGCATATTCCTTGACCGAGCCGTCTGCCAGCCGCACGAAGCTGCTTTTCCCGTAGGCATAGGCTACCGCGCCCTGCGGGCCGGCGGCGACCTGGGTGATCCATTTGCGCGGGGCTTCGGCAAGCACGGTAACGCCACCGTCAGCGGCAATCCGGAGAACCTTGCCGTCCTCGCCGCCGGAAATCAGGCTGTCGCTGTGGGGATCGCGAATGCAGGTGAGCATGCCCTGATGGGCTTCCGTCACCTTCTCGCCGCCTTCCAGGTGATGGATCGCGCCGGCGGCGCTGGCGAAGAAGGGGGTATCACCTAAAAATTCGACGGCCAGAACGTGGCCGTCGATATCAAGCGGAGCAACAGTCGGCATCAGGCGGCCGCCTCGCAGGCCTTGAAGCTATTTTCCAGCTTTTCGCGGTCGAGTTCGCGGCCGATGAAAACCAGGCGGCTCTCATGCTTTTCGCCGTCTTTCCACGGACGCTGATGATCGCCTTCGATGATCATGTGCACGCCCTGAACGACATAGCGCTCGGCGTCGCCCTTGAAGGCGATGATTCCCTTGAGGCGCAGAATGTTCGGGCCATCCGTCTGCGTGACCTTCTGGATCCAAGGGAAGAAACGCTCCGGATTCATCTCGCCGCCGCGGAGCGACACCGACTGCACTGTCACATCGTGAATCGGCGATGGGGCGTGGTGATGGTGGTCGTGATCATGATCATGGTGGTGATGATCGTGATCGTGGTCGTGATGGTGGTGGTCATGGTCGTGATGATCGCAATCCGGGCCGCAGACATGATCGTCATGGCCGTGCTCGAGGAAATGCGGATCGTTTTCCAGCGCACGCTCAAGGTTGAAGGCGCCCTGGTTTAGAACGCGGGCGAGATCGACGCCGGAGCGAGTGGTCTTGTAGACGCGCGCGGCCGGGTTGATGGCGCGGACAATGTCTTCGATCTGAGCTAGCTCTTCTGCAGAGACAAGGTCGGACTTGTTGATGACGACGACGTCGGCAAAGGCGATCTGGTCTTCCGCCTCGCGGCTATCCTTCAGGCGCAGCGGCAGATGCTTGGCATCGACAAGCGCCACGACGGCGTCGAGTTCGGTCTTGGCGCGCACATCGTCATCCATGAAGAAGGTCTGAGCGACGGGAACCGGATCGGCAAGGCCGGTGGTCTCGACGATGATGCCGTCGAAACGGCCGGGACGACGCATCAGGCCCTCGACTACGCGGATCAGGTCGCCGCGCACCGTGCAGCAGACGCAGCCATTGTTCATCTCGTAGATTTCCTCGTCGGATTCCACGATCAGGTCATTGTCGATGCCGATTTCGCCGAACTCATTGACGATGACGGCGTATTTCTTGCCGTGGTTTTCGGAGAGGATACGGTTCAGCAGCGTCGTCTTGCCGGCGCCGAGATAGCCGGTCAGGACGGTGACGGGAATGGGCTTCTGCGTGGCTGTTTCGGTCATGGGAGCCTCGAAATATGGGAGTTTGCCCGGATAGCGGAAAGTGATCGGGTTCCATATAAGGAGTTGGCGGCGTCAGTTCAAAGGCTTTTGTATGTTATAAGATCACATTAGGTTTGGGGCGGCGGGCTCGATGTCGGTCTGGGAGAAATCATTTCCGACGAAGAGAAGAGGGCAACCATATTCCTTGGCGGTCGCATAGGCGAAACAATCGCCGTAGTTCAGCGTGGCCGGGTGGATGCCCTTACCCCAGACACTGTAGGCTTGGGCTGTAAGTCGGGCGCGTTCCGGAGTGACTGGAATAATTTCGACGCTGAACACTTGGAGCAGATCATCCATGTCTCTTCTGAGGCCACGCATCGTTGCGACGATCAGGGCCTCAGCGTATGTGCCAGCAGAGATGATAATTCGATCCTGGCTTCGCATCACTGCATGGCACTGCTTAGCAGCTTGTTCGTCTTGCACTAACGCCATCAAGGCGAAGTATCGATAACGATCACTTCGGCAGACCGTATTCATCATAAAGGAAATCTTGGCTACGAGCCGCATCAGGGCCTGGTGAAAGATTTTTTTCCTTCACCCCTCGTTGAATCTTTTTTACGGCCTCGTCCCTCTCTTCCGGGGTGAGAATCCTACGCATTGGCTGCAAGCGCACTTCGGGATAACCGTTCTGGGTCAAAACGATTTCTTCGCCTTGATTGGCAAGGCGCGACAGCTCAGCCAACTGTCCTGCGGCATCTGCCATGGAAATACGCATGCTCTGTTTCCCGAGGGACAATCAATACTCTGATATTATGGTGTATTCCTCAGTTGCCTACAAGGTCTTGGCCTATTTAAACGCTGCAATCTCAAATTCATCGACATCCTTCAACAACTCCACCAAACCCTTCACGGCATGGGCGATCAACAGCTCGCCCTTCTCCGCCGTCGCGGCTGCCGAATTGCCCGCCACACCCGCTGCGCTCAGATCCGACATTTTCCAGCCAAAAGCGTGCGGTCCATAGGCGCGCAGATGTTTGAAGCGTCTGATGAAATCGGATTGGCGCGAAGGAAAATCCGCAGCCTTGGTCATGTCGACTTTCTCGGGGTAGAGCGCCAGCATGACCGACGTTTCGATATCGCCGCCGTGGATATCGATAATCTTGTCCTCCGGCGCGATCAGCCCTTCCGGCACGCCGAAGCGTGTCCAACTGGTCGCGATGGCGAGCATATTGAAGCGGACACGCGCTTCCGTCGCGACGATGGTCATTAAGGGCGAGTTGCCGCCATGGGCGTTCAGCATGACAAATTTGCGGATCCCGAGACGGTGCATGTGGTCGGCAATGCCAAGCCATCGGTTGACAGCTTCGTCGAAGGCGAGTGTCTTGGTGCCGACGATATCCATATGCTCGATGGAGTAACCGATTGGCTCCGCGGGCAAAAAGGTGACGGGCAAATCGGCAGGCAGCGCCGTCTGCAGGCGAGCGACGATACCTGCCGCAATCAAGGTGTCGGTTTCGAAAGGCAGGTGGGGGCCGTGCTGTTCATGGGCGCCAAGCGGCAGGACGGCAATCCAGTTTGCCCGGTCCGTTGGCGCCAGCGTCCTATCATTGTCATCGAAACGGGGCATAGGCTGTGCCATCTGCGGATGTGCCTCTTGTTTATGTCAATAAGCTGCGCAATGTCATACCGTGATGCTGCAGCGTCGGAAAGATCAACGGAATCACGATGGGTAAGAAGAACAAGGACGGAAAAAAAGGTAAGTCGGGTAAGAAGAAGGACCACGGCGACTACACGCTTGCCGATTTGTCGCTGGCGTTGACGCAGGCGGCACGCTCCATGCGCACGGTTCTGACCCGCAACCTGACGGCAAGCGGCCTTTACGCTGGCCAAGATGGCGTCATCCTCGCCCTGGCGGAAAGCGATGGCTTGCCGGCGGGGACGCTCGCGCAGAAGCTCGGCGTCAAGGCGCCGACCATGACCCGCACGATTGGGCGCATGGAAGCGCAGGGCTTCGTCGAGCGGCGACCCGATGCAGGGGATGCCCGGTTGACAAAAGTCTATCTGACCGAGGCCGGACGCAACAGCGTCACGGAGATCACAAGCTCGGCGGCGGCTTGCGACGAGCTCGCCACCCGCGGTTTTTCGGAGAAGGATATCCGTTCGCTCGTGCGCCTGTTGAAGGCGATCGACGGCAACCTTCAGGCCGGCGACCATAGTGAAGATGATGGGGAATTCTGAGAATCCTTGAGGATTCGAGTTGCGCGGCGCGATTTAAGCTTTTAATTAAAGTTTTTAAATTCGGGCATCGTCAGATGCCGGGATCGCATATTTGCTGCGTTTCACGAGGGGAGGAGCGCGTGGCGCAAAAGATAAAGCTTTCGACCATTGCAGAAACGCTGGGTATTTCAACGGCGACTGTATCCCTTGCCTTACGCGACAGTCCGCTGGTGGCGGTGAACACGCGCGAGAAGATCAAGGACCAGGCGCGTACGCTCGGTTATATTTACAATCGCCGCGCGGCGAGCCTCAGGACATCGCGATCCGGGATTATCGGCGTTGTCGTTCATGATATCATGAACCCGTTCTATGGCGAGATCCTGAAGGCGATCGAAAGCGAGCTCGACCGCAGCCGCCATACCTTCATCCTCTCCAACCACTACGATTCCGTCGAGAAGCAACGAACCTTCGTCGAAACCCTGCTGCAGCTCGGCGGCGATGGCATCATCATGTCGCCGGCAATCGGCACGCCGCCGGAGGATTTCGATATGGCGGAAGAAAACGGCATGCCGGCCATTCTCGTCGCCCGTTCGATGGAAGGGCTGGACCTGCCGACCTTTCGCGGCGACGACAGCTACGGCATTTCATTGGCGACCAATCACCTGATCAGCCTCGGTCACCGCACCATCGCGATGATTGGCGGCACGGATCAGACCTCGACCGGCCGCGACCGCTATCAAGGCTACGTGAATGCTCTGCGCAAGGCTGGCATCGAGGTCGATCCCGACCTGCGCATTCCCGGTGCTCGCTCCAAACAGGGCGGGTTCGAGGCCGCGGTTCATCTCCTGTCATTGCCGCAGAAGCCGACGGCCGCCGTCTGCTGGAACGATCTCGTGGCGATCGGCTTGATGAACGGCATTTCCCGCGCCGGCCTCGTGCCGGGCAAGGATATTTCGGTAACCGGCTATGACGATCTGGAGGAGGCGGCGATCGCGACTCCGGCGCTGACGACGGTGTGGAACGGCCAGGCGGAGGTCGGAAGGCTTGCTGCGCGCGCTCTTTTGGATAGGCTGGCGGGCAGCCATGAGCCGGACGGTATTCATCTCATCAAGCCGGAAATGCGCATTCGTCAATCGACATCTCCCTACCAGGCGCGCCAATAGCGCCGAACCGTATCTTCAAGAGGAAAGATCATGCCCGATAATCGAATCGCCATCCTCGTTCCGGGGAAGATACATCCGCGCGTTCTCGAAACCCTCAAAGGCCGCTTCGATATCGTCTCGGTCGAGCGCGGCGAAAGCCCGAAGGTCGATGCTGAAACGGCGACGCGTGTCCGCGGGGTGGCGGTGGCAGGCGGTTTTAACGCCATCTGGATGGACGCTTTCCCCAATATTGAGGTCATAGCCAATTTCGGCGTCGGCTATGACGGCATCGATGTCAGGCATGCAGCCTCGAAAGGCATCGTGGTCACGAACACGCCCGACGTGCTCAACGATGAGGTGGCCGATACGGCGATTGCCTTGCTGCTGAACACGCTGCGGCAGTTTCCGAGCGCGGAAACCTGGCTGCGCGAGGGACGGTGGGCGGGCCAGGGACCTTTCCCTCTTTCCCCATTCTCCATGAGGGGGCGGCGCGTCGGCATCTACGGTCTAGGCCGCATCGGCCTGGAGATTGCCAGACGGCTGGAGCCCTTCAAGGTGAAGATCGGCTATCACACGCGTTCGCCGCGCGACTCGTTACCTTACGACTACTATCCGACCCTGAAGGAGATGGCACAATCGGTGGATACGCTGATCTCCATCGTGCCAAAGACGCCGGAAACGCACAAGGTCATCGACGCGGAGATCCTGTCTGCGCTGGGGCCGCAGGGCGTGTTCATCAATGTCGGCCGGGGCTGGTCGGTGGATGACGACGCGCTGATCGCAGCTCTTCGGAACGGCACGCTTGGTGCCGCCGGGCTCGATGTTTTCTACGATGAGCCGCACGTCCCCGCGGCCTATCTTTCTCTGCCGAATGTCTCGCTGCTGCCGCATGTTGCATCCGCCTCCGTGCCGACGCGCAACGCCATGGCAGATCTCGTGACGGAGAATATCATCGCATGGTTCGCCAACGGCAACGTCCCGACGCCGGTGCCGGAAACCCCCGTGAAGGCAAAAGGCTGATCAAATGGCCTGCTGGTGGAGGGGGGCAGCTAAAGACTGCTCCTTGCTCGCCGCATAATCGCGTACCGCGTCGCCAAAGGCGGCGAACAGCTTGCGCGAAGGCGAATCCGTTTCCGCCCAATATTCCGGATGCCACTGCACGCCGACCGCGAAGGCCTTAGCGTCGATGACCGAGACGGCTTCGATCGTGCCGTCTTCGGCGATGGCTTCCACTTGCAGCCGCGGCGCCGTTTCGGCAATCGCCTGACGGTGCAGCGAGTTTACGCGCACTTCCCCAGGACCGATGACGCCGGCGATGCAGGAGCCTTCCTTGACGAACACGCTTTGGCGGATCGAATACATCGTGTCGCGATCGACATTCGGCAGTTTGCGGTGGTCCCAGATGCCCGGTTGCTCCTGGATTTCGCTGGCGAGCGTGCCGCCCAATGCAACGTTCAATTCCTGAATGCCGCGGCAGATAGCGAGCATCGGGATGGCACGATCGATGGCGCGGCGAATGAGCGGCAGCGACGTCGCGTCACGGGCCGGATCGAAGGGACCGTCGCTCTCGTACGCTTCCTTGCCAAAGAGCGAGGGATGGACGTTGCTGGCAGATCCGGAGACAAGCAGGCCGTCGACGCGGTCGAGAATGGCGTCGATGTCGTTGCCGTCCTCTAGCGCCGGGACGATCAGTACCGTCACTTCCGCAGCTTTGACGGCTGCCCGGACATATTGCTGCTGCACCGCATGCCAGGCCACTCCATCGAATTCGCGGAAATCGGCAGGAATGGCGACGATCGGTCTGGGCATGAAAGGCTCCGGAGAAATGCGAAACTATCGGGATCGTTGAACCCCAAGCATGAATATGGTGTCAACGCCGAGGCCGGTCAAATCTACGCGAAGGGCAGTCCTTCGGCAACGCGGATCGGTTGCCGGCAGGCTTTGTTTCCGTTCGTCATGACGATGTACAGGAATCGCCATAATGCAGTGCAAAAGCAACCTTGAAAGACAAAGCATGGCGTGATTAGCTCCATCGCTTGCGCCATGATCGGGAGAGCATCTTTCCCGCAACGCCATCTGTACGGGAGGTTTCGATGGATCGCCGTTCGTTCATCAGGCGGGCCGGAGCGCTTGGCGCAGGCGCGGCCGCCTCGGCGCTCGCCAGCCCTGCCGTGGCTCAGGAATATCCCAAGATCAACTGGAAGATGACGTCCTCCTTTCCCAAGAGCCTCGATACGATCTATGGCGGCGCGGAGGACATCGCGACGCATGTTTCGGATGCGACCGGCGGCAATTTCGTCATCCAGACCTTCGAAGCCGGTGAGATCGTGCCCGGCGCGCAGGCGGCCGATGCGGTGAGCGCCGGGACGGTCGATGCGGCGCACACTTGTTCCTATTATTTCTGGAACAAGGACCCGACCTATGCCATCGGCACCGCTCTGCCCTTCGGCCTCAATGCGCGGCTCACCAATGCCTGGTTCTACCAGGGCAACGGCAACAAGCTGATGAACGAGTTTTACGCCACACAGGGCATTTTTGGCCTGCCGGCGGGCAATACCGGCGTGCAAATGGGCGGCTGGTTTCGTAAGGAGATCAATACGCTGGACGATCTCAAGGGTCTGAAGATGCGCATTGCCGGCCTTGCCGGGAAAGTCATCGAAAAGATCGGCGTCGTCCCGCAACAGGATATCCCCATCAATGACATCTACGCCGCGCTCGAGAAGGGTACGATCGACGTGGTCGAGTGGGTCGGCCCTTATGATGATCTGAAACTCGGCTTCCAGAAGATCGCCAAATACTATTATTACCCGGGATGGTGGGAGGGAGGCGCTGTCGTGCACGCCTTCTTCAATCTGGAAAAATGGAACGCACTGCCGAAGACCTATCAGACGATCCTTGCGGACGCCTGCGCCTTCGCCAATACCAACATGCTGGCCAAATACGATCTGAAAAATCCGCAGGCATTGAAGGAGATCGTCAAACAGGGCGTGACGCTGCGGCCGTTCAGCCAGGAAATTCTGGAGGCCTGCTTCCAGGCGGCAATGGGCATCTATAGTGATCTTTCAAAATCGAACAATTATTTCAAGCGGATCTATGACGATCAAGTTGCTTACAAGAAGGACGCTTATCTTTGGATGCAACTTTCGGAATACACTTTCGATACTTTCATGATGATCCAGCAGAGAGCGGGCAAACTCTAGTCGGTCGCGCCTTACTTCACTACTTCTTGTTTTAGTAATTGATGATTGAAGAAATATAGTCTGAGTAGAATCAGTTTTAACTGATTGCACGAATACGATGCAAAATCTCACTCAAAATTAGTGTAAGTAACCGAGATAATTAGAAAATCCGTCCAGATACCTCCTATTTGGGCAATCAAATTTTAAAAAGTTTCAACTAGAGTGCCTGCCGCATCAGGGGAACTCTGAATGAAGCCTCAAAGCCCGGACACCGTGCCGACAGATGTTTATCTGTCGTTCGTAAGTTCGCTTTTCGGAAACCGTAAAACGCTGTTTACGGGTGTGTTCGTTCACATCCTAACTTATGTCATCGTGTTTCTGAGCACGGGTGCCGGTATCTATCTCGGCCTTTGTCTCGCCTTTGCCGCCGTTTTCGCTTTCCGCATGCATTCCTTCTGGCAGTTCGACGCTGCCAACAAACACGCCTTTTCGCGTGCCGATATCGCTCATTGGGAAACGCGCTATGTGCTCGGTGCCGCAGGAACGGCGGGTATTCTCGGTATTGGCAGTGGCTACGCGATCCTGATCGTCCAGGACCCCTTGGCAGAGTTCATCTGCATCGCTGTGACCATGGCATCGATGGTGTCGATCGTCGGACGCAATTACGGTTCGCAAAAGGCGATCGATCTGCAGACCATGGCCTGTTGCCTGCCGATTATCATCGCCTGTCTGATGTCGGAACAGCTTTACAAGTCCATCGTCTCCATCATGCTCGTGCCCTTCGGGTTGACGACGCGCTCGATGGCCAATGGCGTGCGTGAATTTCTCTATAAGAATGTCATCGCGTCGCGTGAGATATCGTTGATTGCCGACCGGTTCGACACGGCGCTCAATAATATGACGCATGGCCTGTTCATGCTGGATGCCGACAATCGCATCCTGGTCGTGAACCGCAAGGCCTGCGAGCTCTTGAATCTCGCGCATCAGGAGCAGCTCCGGGATTGCGAGTTCGATGTCGTGCTGCGCTACGGCGCCCGCCATGCCTTTATCGACGGCTCGCTGCCCGGCCTGATCCAGCGGCAGATGGCGCAGCTCGTCAGCGGCTCGCTATCGCGCACCCTCATTCAGTTCAATGAGGATCTGTTCTTGGAATTTTCGGCAAGCCGCCGTGCCGATGGCATTGTCATTCTGATTTTCGAAGATGTGACGCCACGCATTCGCGCCGAGCGCAAGATCCTGCACATGGTGCGCTTCGACCCGCTGACCGGTTTGCCCAACCGCGAATATTTCGTCGGTATAGTGAAAGAAAAGCTGGCCGCTCGCACCCGAGAGGGCCAGATCGGGCTTCTGGTTCTCGATGTGGATGACTTCAAGCACGTCAACGATACCAAGGGACATTTCATTGGCGATCGGCTGCTGGTCGCCATAGCCGCGCGGCTGAAGGAGAGGGCGGGAGACATGGCGCTCTCCGCTCGCCTCGTCGGGGATCAATTTGTATTGTTTTTCCCGAATGAGGACGGCGAACCGGATCTCGACAGCCGCATACGGGCGCTGCACGCCGCCATGGCGGGCACCTACGATGTCGACCGCAATAGTTTCCGCGTTTCCTTCAGTGGCGGCTATGTGACCATGTCGAGCCGCGAGTTCCGTCCGGAGGAGTGGCAGATCAAGGCCGATTTGGCACTGTTCGAAACCAAGTCGCGCATGAAAGGCGGATGCTCCGCCTTCGAGCAAGAAATGGATGCCCGTTACGTCGAGCGGCAAAAACTGAAAGAGGATCTGCGCGAGGCAATCGAGGGCGGCAGGCTGCATGCCGTCTATCAACCAATGTTCACGCCGGATGGCAGTCGCATCGATTGCTGCGAAGCCCTGTCGCGGTGGGTGCATCCGGAAAAGGGCTCGATTCCGCCGAACGTCTTCGTGCAGATCGCCGAGGAAATGGGCATCGTGACCGGCATCACCCGCTTCATGCTCAATCAGGCGTGCCGCGACTGCGCCACCTGGCCGCAGCCGATGTCGGTTTCGGTCAACCTCTCGGCACAGGACCTGCGCAGCAACGAAATCGTCACCATGGTTATGGAAGCGCTCGATGTATCGGGACTGGAACCCTCGCGGCTGCATCTGGAAGTCACTGAAAGCTGCTTGATGGACGAACTCGCGACCGTGCGATCCATTCTCACCGATTTGCGCGCCAAAGGCATCACCATCGCCATCGATGACTTCGGCACCGGCTTCTCCAGCCTCAGCTACCTCGATACGCTGCCTGTGGATATCGTCAAGATCGATCGCTCCTTCGTACGGGATATCACCACGGACAGTCGCCGTTTCAAGCTCCTGTGCGGCATTGCCGATCTTTCAAGGGCTCTCAGTCTGGAGATCGTTATCGAGGGCGTGGAGACTCCGGAGCAACTTTCTCTCATCGAACAGTATGATTTAGCCGACATCGTCCAAGGTTACGTGTTTTCAGTTCCCGTGCCGCGGGACAGCATCGCCGAGATGGTGGACAATCTCCGCCGCCACCAGCCGGCCATGCGGCAGGACAATGTGGCTTAGACCTCGTCAGGGGGCGGCCGCGAACGCTCTTCGCGCTAGCTTCAATCTTTCTACCAAACTTAAGCTCTTAGCATAAATCCCCTGCAGTTTTGACGGCGGGTAGATGTTCTGTCGCCGATACTTCCTTGCTTCACGTTACGTCAGGTTTATTGCCGCGTCGTGGGTGGAACGGCTAGTCTAGTCCAATAATTAATAAATAAGAACTTGTGAATATTCGAATCTATACCGGTATCGGTAGACAAAAAATTAACCTTAACGAACAAATAATTAATAAAAATTAAATCCAATATTGATCAATTTTTCAGTTAATACCAATAATGGTCTGTTAACATTATTGGATAACGGACCATGTCTTATATGAGTACTTTGCAAAATAGCTTTGCCGGCAAGCTAATGGAGGTGCTTGATCACGTTGAATACCGCCGGATCGAAAGCAGCGAGGACATGGAGGATGTCGCGCGCCTGCGTTACAAGGCCTATAAAGCGCGTGCGGTTTTGCCGGTTGCTGCCAAGAGCATGATCGATGACATCGACTTCGACGAGCAGGCCTACGTTTTCGGCGTCTATTATTACGAAGAACTGGTGAGTACGGTGCGAATACACCATGTCACGCCGGATCATCGCGTTTGCCAGTCAACCGGCATTTTTCCCGATGAAATCCATGCTTTCCTCGATGCCGGCATGACATTGATCGATCCGGCGCGCTTCGCCATTGATCCCGATTTCGAGCTTGAAATGCCGGCTTTGCCTTATTTGACGCTCAGACCTGCAATCGTCGGTGCGATCTATTTCGACACAGACCGCGTCATGCAGCACATTCGCCCGGCGCATGCGGCCTTCTACAAACGTGTATTTTACGCCGATACGATCGTTCCGCCGCGCATGACGGAGACCTATGGTTTCGAACTGACGTTGCTTGCTTCGCGGTCGAAGGAAATTCGCGGCAAGCTGATGCAACGATATCCCTTTTTCAATTCGGAACCTTATGAGCGGCGGATGATGTTCTCCCGCGGTGCCGACGGCGGCACGCACCCGCTGACGATCTTGCCAACGGCGCGCTTGGCCGCGGGCGGCCGCGCCGCCAGCCTGCAGCAATTCGGCTGAGCCTTATCGAGCCTCTGCGGCGTTCTCGTGCATTGCATTTTTCGTCGCTTTGTGTAACGCCTCGATTGAGGAAATTTGGCTGCGGTGTTTCTTCGAGATTCACCGCGGCTTTCGAGGCTGAACTCCAGGCGACAGGCGATTGCAAAGCCGGTCGGGGAGTGCATTGAGGGGAGATTTTGAATGGCCGAACATCAAACCGGACCGGTCGAAACCGGTGCTCCAATGGATTATAGGGAGCATGACAAGACCTATCACGGGTTTCTTTTCGTCGCCAGGGTCGGATCTGCGATCATCGCCGCGCTTCTGATAGCGATGGCAGCCGGTTTCTTCGGTCATGCCGGGTTCCTCGGCGGTCTGCTTATTTTCATCATTCTTTCAGTCGTCGGCACCATACTCGTGCGCTGATTTTCCCGCGCGCTGATCGATGCAGGGCCGTTCGGCCCGCGCCTTCCCCGGAATCCCAGCCTGATTCTGCAGGCTTTTGCGCTGCTGTATCCAGTGGCGCTGTCGTTTGACGCGAGGTGGTATCGTTGGGCAATCTGGTTTTTGTCGCCAAGGAGACCGTGGCTGATGAGACGCGTGTCGCGGCGTCCATCGAAACGGTCAAGAAAATGAAAGGCCTTGGGTTTGACATCGTGGTCGAAGCCGGCGCCGGCGCTCTGTCGCGCATCCCAGATGGCGAATACGAAGCCATCGGCGCGCGTATCGGCTTCCCGCAGGATGCTGCCCGGGCCGATGTCATTCTCAAAGTACGCCGGCCGACCAGCGAAGAGATCGCCGGTTACAGGAGTGGCGCGATCGTCATCGCCATCATGGATCCCTACGGCAACGAAGCAGCGCTTGCCGACATGGCGCGCGCCGGGCTGACGAGCTTTGCCATGGAGCTGATGCCGCGGATCACCCGTGCGCAGTCGATGGACGTATTGTCATCGCAGGCCAATCTTGCCGGCTATCAGGCCGTGATCGAGGCGGCCGCGGTTTATGATCGCGCCTTGCCGATGATGATGACGGCAGCCGGCACCGTGCCGGCGGCGAAGGTCTTCGTCATGGGTGCCGGCGTCGCCGGGCTGCAGGCGATCGCAACAGCGCGACGATTGGGCGCACAGGTATCGGCGACGGACGTTCGTCCCGCAGCCAAGGAGCAGGTCGCCTCGCTCGGCGCGAAATTCATTGCCGTCGAGGACGAAGAGTTCAAGGCGGCAGAAACGGCCGGCGGCTATGCCAAGGAGATGTCGAAAGACTATCAGGCAAAGCAGGCCGCTCTCGTTGCCGAACATATCTCCAAGCAGGATATCGTCATCACCACGGCCTTGATTCCCGGCCGACCGGCGCCCCGGCTTGTCAGCCGCGAGATGCTAAAGGCAATGCGCCCCGGCGCCGTCGCCGTCGACCTTGCCGTCGAACGCGGCGGCAATATCGAGGGGGTCGAATTCGGCGCCGTCGCCAATGTCGAGGGTGTCAAGGTGATCGGATATCCCAATCTGGCCGGCCGCATTCCGGCGAGCGCGTCCGCGCTCTATGCCAAGAACCTCGTCACCTTCCTGGAAACGATGGTCGACAAGAACAGCAAGAGCCTCGGGCTCAACCGGGCCGACGAGCTGATCAAGGCGACGATGCTGACGGACGGGGGCGAAGTCGTCCATCCGAATTTCATCGACCCGGATCAGCCGACGGTCAACAAGGGAGATCTGTAGATGGCCAGCCAAGCAATGGATCAGGCGCTCCAGCAATTGAATGACGCCGTCAGCGCCGTGAGGGCCGTGGCTGCGCAGGCACCGGAATCCGTCAGCGCTGCCTCCGGCGGTGCGATCGATCCCTTCGTATTCGAACTGGCGATCTTCGCGTTGGCAATCTTCGTCGGTTACTACGTCGTGTGGTCAGTTACGCCCGCCCTGCATACGCCGCTGATGGCCGTGACGAATGCGATTTCGTCGGTCATCGTCGTCGGCGCGCTTCTGGCGGTCGGCATTTCCGCCAGTGGGCTCGCCACCGGTTTCGGCTTCGTGGCACTGGTGCTCGTCTCGGTCAACATCGTCGGCGGCTTCCTTGTCACCCAGCGCATGCTGGCGATGTACAAGAAGAAAGAGAAGTGAGGGCGGCATGCTGAGCAATATCGCGGCCTTCCTCTACCTCGTCTCCGGCGTGCTGTTCATCCTGGCGCTGCGCGGCCTGTCGCATCCGGCCACCAGCCGCCGTGGCAATCTCTACGGCATGGTCGGCATGGCCATCGCCATCGCCACGACGCTGGTTCTCGCGACACCCTCCTTCGGCGGCTTCGTACTGATTATCCTCGGTCTCGCCATCGGCGGCGGGGCAGGGGCCTATATTGCCCGCGTCATCCCGATGACCTCGATGCCGCAACTCGTCGCCGGTTTCCATTCGCTGGTCGGTCTGGCGGCCGTGCTCGTTGCCGCCGCGGCGCTTTATACGCCATCCTCCTTCGGGATCGGCGCGATCGGTTCGATCCACCACGAGGCGCGCGTCGAGATGGCGATCGGCGTCGCGATCGGCGCGCTGACTTTCACCGGCTCGATCATTGCCTTCCTGAAGCTCGACGGGCGCATGTCCGGCAAGCCGATCCTATTGCCGAACCGGCATATCATCAACGCCGTGTTGCTGGCGTTGATCCTGTTCTTCATCGCCGGCCTGGCGATCAGCGAAAGCCACTTCAATTTCTGGGCGATCGTCGCTCTGGCTCTGGCGCTCGGCGTATTGCTGATCGTGCCGATCGGCGGCGCCGATATGCCCGTCGTCGTATCGATGCTGAACTCCTATTCCGGCTGGGCGGCGGCTGGCATTGGTTTCACACTCGGCAATCTGGCGCTGATCATCACCGGTGCTTTGGTCGGCTCATCGGGCGCAATCCTCAGCTACATCATGTGCAAGGGCATGAACCGCTCCTTTATCTCCGTCATTCTCGGCGGTTTCGGCGGGGAGACGGCTTCCAGCGGCGCGGACAACAGCGACAAGACGGTGAAGCTCGGTTCGGCGGAGGATGCCGCTTATCTGATGGCCAATGCATCGAAAGTCATCATCGTGCCGGGCTATGGCATGGCGGTAGCGCAGGCTCAGCATGCATTGCGTGAAATGGCGGACAAGCTGAAGGCAAACGGCGTCGATGTGAAATACGCCATTCATCCCGTTGCCGGTCGTATGCCGGGCCACATGAATGTGCTGCTTGCCGAGGCCAATGTCCCCTATGATGAAGTCTTCGAACTGGAAGATATCAATTCGGAATTTGCCCAGGCCGATGTCGCCTATGTCATCGGCGCCAACGACGTCACCAATCCGGCGGCACGCGACGACAAGACGTCGCCGATCTATGGTATGCCGATCCTCGACGTCGACAAGGCAAAGACCTGCCTCTTCGTCAAACGCTCCCTCGGTTCCGGCTATGCCGGTATCGACAACACGCTGTTCTATAAGGACGGCACGATGATGCTGCTCGGTGACGCTAAAAAGATTACCGAGGAGATCGTCAAGGCGATGAATGAGTAGTGATCAGCTCTCCAAATCTTGACGAAATGTGTAAAATTCGTATTTTACGCATTAAAAGAAGGATGCTGGCATGGCTGAGGTTTTGAGAGTTTCCGCGACAGATTTTTCGAGAAGTTTCGCAAAATATCAAGATGAAGCGATTGCCGCCAAGGTCATCGAGATCACTAGTCACGGCCGTGTGGTTGCAGGCTATCTCTCTGCCAGTGAACTCGCCCATTATGAGCTGCTGAAGCGCAGGGAGCGTGAAGTTCTGATCGTCGGCGAACTGGATGATGAAACGATATCCGATATTGAGAATGCTCAATATGGTGTCGTTCCGAAGTGAAATATCCCGATCCGGCGCCGGGCCTTGTCATCCGTTATCCGTTTCTCTGGAGCAGCGAGCACGAGCAAGCTATCTACGAAGCGACAAAGGATCGGCCTTGCGCGGTCGTATTGGCTACGAAAATCAAAGACAGCAGTCTCGTTCAAACCGTCGTTGTGCCAATAACCCATTCCAAGCCTGCTGATGGTGATCCAACAGCATCCATAGAAATTCGCAGCGAAATCTGCAAAAAGCTCGGTCTCGATGGAGAGAAGCACTGGGTGCGTCTCACCGAGCTTAATCGATTTGTCTGGCCGGGATATGATCTCCGTGAACGGCCGGACGCATCCGGCCGTGTTGACTACGGATTTCTGCCCGAAGCCTTTTTCGAGCAGATAAGGTCGGCCATCGTGGCGAGAAGCAAAATGCAGAAACTGCGATTCACGCCAAGAGATCAATAGAAAGCTGCTCAAATCGAAGCAGGTGCCAGCGTCATCTTCTCAACGCCAACGGCGACGTTGACGCCCTCCTGGGCCTGAACGTTTAGGGGTTGCAGCATGAAGGCCTTGTTGGTGCCGCCGGCAATGACCTTGGCGCCGCCGCCGGCCGCAACGCTGGCATCGGCGCCGACCCCGTAATATTCGCCGGCCAGTGCGATGTCGGTGAATGGCGTGCCGGTTTTGGCAAGTACAGCCCAGACCATGACGCTGCGGCCGGTAATGCCGAGATCGACGCCGTATTTCTGGATCATGCCGGCATAACGGGCACGTCGCCCGCCGCCGCTCGGTTCGAACGTGCACATCAGGTTCTTCTGCGACATGATGATCATGCCGGTGGAACCTTCCGACGTGCAGGTGAGCGTGCCGAGGGTAGCGTAGTCCGCGGAACTTGCGGGGGCAGCCCATACCGCAGCAGACAGCGCTGCTGACATCAGGAGAATATGTTTCAGCATGGTCTTTCTCCTCTGGATTGACCAATGATGAAACTGGAACGAATCCTACCGGTTGAATGTTCCGGGCGGCGCGGGCTATGTCCGTTCGCGTTCGCGCTCCATGGTGCTGCGCAGTGCGTTCAGCACCCAAAGGAGCCCTGTCGGACGGAAGTCGATCTCCACGCTGCCGCTGAAGGCGGCGGCTGCATGGGCCTTGGTGACCGTCGTGCCGAAGCCGGTGATAGTCGGCGTCTTGACGGTCGGGCCGCCGCTTTCCGTCCAGGTGAAGCGGAGCATTTGCCCGATTTCACCGTCGGCGGCGGTCCATTCGATGGTGATCTTGCCTTCGGGAGCCGAGAGTGCCCCGTATTTCACCGAATTCGTCGCCAGTTCGTGCAGAATCAGTCCGAGATTCTGCACGGCTTCCGGCTTCAGCAGGAAATCCCGACCCTTTATGTCGAGCTGTTGCGGTCCCTGGAGGAAGGTGGCGAGATGAATATCGATCACCCGGCGCAGCGACACGCCGGACCATTGTTCGCTGGTCAGCACCTCGATCGAGCGTGCCAGACCTTCCAGCCGGTCGGCGACGGCGCGTTGGAAAGTATCGACGCTGTCGGTTTGCCGGGCAAGCTGGCGGGTCATCGCCTGGGCGAGCGCAAGCAGGTTCTTGGTGCGGTGAACAAGCTCGTGCATGACGAAATGCAGGCGGTCCTCCGTTTCGCTGCGGTCGAAAGATGCGTTGGAGAGCGCCATGGCCATCTGATTGGCCTCGATGACACTGGTCTCGATCGGCGAAACGATTTCGCCCCGGCCCATGCGGTCCGCCATATCGGCAATGTCCTGGATGGTGGTGCGCACCTGGCGGGCCAGTGCATAGACTGCAATCAGCGCGATCAACAACAGGGTGACGCCACCATAGATCAGAAAGCGCCAGGTGCTCATCAGCGAGGCCTGCGCCGAGGCGACGGGACCCCAGACGACGGCTTTCCACGACCAGCCGGGAATCTGCGCATAACCGAGCAGCGAGTGCGGCAGGATTTTCTCGTCCTGATAGACGCCGCTCGAGGCGATCAGCTTCGGCAGGATATCCTTGTTGAAGGGATCGCCGGGGGAAAGATTGGCAGGGCCGCTGCCGGCAACGATGTGGCCGGAACTGTCGATGACCGCGGCCGACCAGCCGGGCGCGAGGGCATCGGTCGTCACGAGTTTGGCAAGTTCATCGGCATCCTGTGTCATGGCTAGGGCCGCACCGGCCGGCGAATGATCGAGCGGCAGGGTGACGTTGTAGACCCAGCGACGAACGATCGATCCGACAAAGACGTCCGAAGCCTCGATGCGGCCCGAATTGAGTGCCGATTGCAAGGCGGCCAAATTACCGGTCTTGCCCAGCGGCTTGCTGAGCGGCCAGCGCGTGTTCAGCCGCATCTGACCGTCCTTGTCCAAAAGCAGGACGAACAGCGAATCGGTACGCAGTACTGTCTCTGTCCGGTCGAAGAAAGTGACGATATCGTTGCGCTCCAGTTCCGGCGAGGAGGAGAGCAGTCGCAGTGTCGTTGCCATGTCCTGCAATTGCCGGTCGATGGTACGGGCCAGGGCCTGGGCGTCTTGAACCGTATCACGCTTCAGCACATCGCGTTCGTTGTTTTCGAGCTGCACCAGCAGCAATGCCACGAAAGCGAGAATCGGCAAAGCAATCGCCAGCGCTATGGCGATCAGATAGGCCCCAATCGAAGCTTTCGGGAAACGCGTCTTATTCATGGCGCGATCAACCGATCGGATCACCACAGGAATAAGAAGCATCTACCGAAACGGGAATAACGGTCTTGATCACCATGTCGAGCGCCCCCATGCTTTTACCCGAGCAGCATGCTCTCGAAAGTGCCATGTTAGGGCTCGGTAAATTGCGTTGCAACATATGAAAAGTCACCGCCGTTAAATCGTAAGTGATACCAGACACTTTGGAGGCAGAGCAGTCATTCGCTCGTCGATGCGAATCGCGATAGGCGAAATGGCGCAAGCTGAGGGTCCGGATCACCGTCGAGAATCTCCGCCGCCGCGACTGATCCGATCAGCGGCGCCAAAGTCACGCCGGAATGCAGGACGGCGAGATAGAGGCCCGGGGCGGCATCGACGCTGCCGATGATGGGGAAGCCATCCTTCGGAGTGGGGCGATAGCCGACCGTATAAAAATCGAGGTCGAGCTTGTCGCCGCCGCGCAGCATGGCTTTGACCTTGGTAAAAAGTTCGTCCGCGGCGTCTTGCGGTTTGTCGCCCGGATCGGTACCGCCGAAATCACCGCCGGCAATGATCCGGCCTTCCATCGTCTGGCGCATGTGCAGCTCGGGCGCCATGACGAGGCCATTCAACAATCGTGGGCTGGGACGGGAATGAACGATCAGGCCCGGCGGCGTTTCGATGGGCACATCGACGCCGACGGATGCGGCGAGTGCCGCCGTGCCGGCGCCGGCGGCAAGAACGACATGATCGGCAAGCAGCGCTCCCTCAGCCGTTTCGACGCCCGTAACCCTGCCGTTTTCCCGCAAGAGACGCCTGACCTCCACGCCATAGGACAGCGTCGCACCGTGACGGGCAGCATCCTCCAACAGCAAATTGGCGGCGGCAACCGGTTCGACGGCGCCTTCTTCGGCAACATGCAGCGCGACCGCGGGCGGATTGGCGAGATTTGGTTCCAGGGCGGCGCTTGTTTCGCGGTCGACCTGCCGCAGCCCATAGCCCCAGCCGCTCTGCCGCGCCGCATAGGCCTCCAATTCGGCGTCCGGTAGATCCCAGCAGAGCCCGCCGCACCAGGAAAGCGGCAGGCTGGGAAGGTCAGCCGCCAGCCGTGACCATTGCGCCATCGAGCGGCGACGGAAATGGAAATAGAATTCGGGGCTGCCCCAGCTCGCGTTGATCCAGGCGAAAGAGCTTGGCGTCGCCTCGCCTCCAGCCTTTGCCGCGATCACGGTGACGGATGCACCCTTGCGCGTCAAATGCCAGGCGATGGAAGCGCCGATAATGCCGGCGCCGACGACGATGATTTCTTGAGAAGGCATGCCGTGTCTCTTGTCCGAATGTGGGGCCGGAGAGAGACTATGCGTTCAACAGCGCAAAGAAAAGCCGCCGGACGTATGATCGCCCGGCGGCCCACTGTTGTTCTCTGGCAATTGCGGATGTCTTACGCGCCCGCTCCGACCCGCGCCAGGCCATCCTTGGCCGGCTGATAGCTCGGATCGAGGTTGACGGCGTGCTGATAGGAACGGCGGGCTTTGGCCTTGTCGCCACGGCGTTCATAGACGAAGGCCTGGTTGGCCCAGGATTCGGCGACCTTGTTGTTGAGGTCGATCGCGTGGTTGAAATCGGCAAACGCGTTGTCGTCGTCGTTCTGCGCGAGATAGGAGATGCCGCGGCTGTTATAGGGCTCGGGCGAATTCGGCGACAGCGAGATTGCCTTGGAGAAATCGTCGATCGCCTTATCCTGCTGATTGCGCTTCTGATAGATCACGCCGCGGCCGTTATAGGCGCGCCCATCCGTCGTGCCGAGGCTGATTGCCTTGGAGTAGTCGCTGAAGGCGTCGTTGTCACGGCCGGATTGACGGTAGAGATTGCCGCGGCCGATATAGGCGACGTCATAATTGGGATTGATCTGCAGCGCAGCGTTATAGTCGGCGACCGCTTCCGGCAGCTTGCCCATGTTGCGATAGATGAGCGCGCGGTTGGCGTAGGCCTGATAGAACTTCGGATTGAGCTGGATCGCCTGGTTGAAGTCCGCAAGGGCACGGCTGAATTCGCCGCCGCGGCCATAGGCCGTGCCGCGGACGTTATAGCCTTCCGGATCCTGCGGATTGGCATTGATGACCGAGGTCAACGAGGCGATGTTTTCCGAAGAGCCCTGCGCCTTATCGATGCGGATCACCGTATCTGTGGAGGCGGTTTGGCAGCCGGACAGGCCGATTGCAGTGAGAAGAGCCAAAGCGGGCACGGCAGCGGCGCGCTTCGAAACAAAAAAAGACAGTTTCGAAGAGCGGAACTGTTTGGACGTCGTGATTGCCATTATCGGGTTCGCTTTCCCCATGCGTTATATCAGGCTGTTTTGATTAATTCCGTTTGCCCGGACAATAAATCAAAAAGGCGGCGGCGAAACGACTCGCCCCCGCCAGACATGCATCTGAAAACGTCGAAAAAACGACGATTAGCGTGCGACCAGACCTTCGCGCTGCGCACGCTTGCGTGCCAGCTTGCGAACACGGCGAACAGCTTCAGCCTTTTCGCGAGCACGCTTCTGCGACGGCTTTTCGTAGTAGTCGCGCATCTTCATTTCGCGGAAAATGCCTTCGCGCTGCATCTTCTTCTTGAGAGCGCGGAGAGCCTGATCGACATTGTTATCGCGGACAAGTACCTGCACGAGAATCACGTTCCTTTGGTTTGGTTGATGCCAGCGGCGACTGCAGCGCCAGGAGACAAAACAATAACGTTCGCGCGGCCGCAGCCTTGCGATTGGTAAGGCGGGATAGCAGATCGGTTTGTCAAAGTCTAGCCAGATCGTGAGTTTGCAGAGGAAAAAGCAGTTTGTCGAGCATGAATTGAGCCGGCGACGCCGCGCCCGCCGCAGCCGGCAGAGTGCAAGCCAGCGAGAATGCCCCCGTTGGAGACCTGCGGTTTGTTCCTCAGCATCCATAGCTGACGGCAAAACAACCACAGAATCATATGGAATGCGGCGGCCGTTTTACTATTCTTTTTAACCGTGTCGAAAGCCGGTCCCCAATGCGTCGCAAAAGAGCCGTTGTGTCGGTTTTTGATTTGCGATTTGTATGGCCCAGAAAAGGGCGTCTTGCCTGAAGGAGTTGAGGGCGAATGCGTAAATACTCGGTTTTTGCCGTGGCAAGAGAAGCGATGCGGGCTCACAAGGGCTGGGAGGCTCAATGGACCTCGCCGGAGCCGCGCAAGGAGTATGACGTCATCATCGTCGGCGCCGGCGGTCATGGCCTGGGCGCAGCCTACTATCTCGCCAAGGAGCACGGCATCACCAATGTCGCCGTGATCGAGAAGGGCTGGCTCGGCGGCGGCAATACCGGCCGCAACACGACCATCATCCGCTCGAACTATCTCTATGAAGAGAGCATGCACATTTATGAGCATTCGATGAAGCTCTGGGAGGGGCTTTCTCAGGATCTCAATTACAATGTCATGTATTCGCCGCGCGGCGTGATGATGCTGTCGCACAATATCCACGACCAGCAGTCCTTCAAGCGGCATATCAATGCCAACCGGCTCTATGGTATCGACAATGAATGGCTGACGCCGGAGCAGGCCAAGGCCTATTGTCCGCCGCTCGATATTTCGAAGACGGCACGTTATCCGATCAATGGTGCCGCCCTGCAGCGTCGCGGCGGCACGGCCCGTCACGATGCGGTTGCCTGGGGTTTTGCCCGTGCTGCCTCGGATCGCGGCGTGCACATCATCCAGAATTGCGAAGTGACTGGCATTCGCCGCGGGCCTGATGGCCGCGTCACCGGTGTCGACACGAGCAAGGGCTTCATCGGCGCCAAGAAGATCGGCGTTTCGGCGGCCGGCCACACCACCGTCGTCATGCAAATGGCTGGCGTACGCGTGCCGCTGCAGTCGAGCCCGCTGCAGGCGCTGGTTTCCGAACCGCTGAAGCCGATCTTCCCCTGCGTCGTCATGTCGAATACGGTGCATGCCTATATTTCGCAGTCGGACAAGGGCGAACTCGTCATCGGCGCGGGCACCGACCAGTACAATTCCTATAGCCAGACGGGCGGCCTGCAGATCATCACCCATACGCTGGATGCGATCTGCGAGCTGTTCCCGATGTTCCGTCGCGTCAAGATGATGCGCTCCTGGGGCGGCATCGTCGACAACACGCCGGACCGTTCGGCGATCCAGTCGAAGACGCCGGTGCCGGGGCTCTATGTCAATTGCGGCTGGGGTACGGGCGGCTTCAAGGCGACGCCGGGTTCGGCCAATCTCTTTGCCCACCTGATCGCCCGCGATGAGCCGCATCGGTTCAATGCCGGGCTGAATTTGGAACGCTTCCGCACCGGTCGTTTGATCGACGAGGCGGCAGCCGCCGCCGTGGCGCATTGATGCTGGCGGCGGTCGGGATAGCTGTTGTGACAGGGTCCCGTTTCCGGGCCGGCTCTGCGCCCAGCCTCCCGGCACAAGCCTCTCGAGCTCCGAGCTTTAACACAGGTAGAAAACGATGCTGCTGATTTACTGCCCCTATTGCGAGGAAGAGCGTTCGGAACTCGAATTCCGCAACGCCGGCGACGCGCATATCGTGCGGCCGGCCAATATTGCCGAAATCTCGGATGAGGAATTCGAGGAATATTTCTTCTTGCGCGACAATCCGAAGGGTCTGATCTTCGAGCGCTGGCGGCACATCCATGGCTGCGGCCGCTTCTTCAACGCTGCACGCGACACGGTAAGCGACCGCTTTTACAAGACTTACAAGGCTGGTGAGCCGAAGCCGGATATTTCGACGCTGCTGCCCGCGGCCGCGGAGCCCGTGGCGCAAGACCACAAACTACAAGAACAAACGGCACAAGAACAAACACCACAAGAAGAGGGATTTGCGAAATGAGCGGCGCCAACCGTATTGCGGGCAAGGGCCGTCTGACGCCGGCCAGAACCGCCCGCTTCACCTTTGATGGCAAGAGTTACACGGCACTTGAGGGCGACACCGTTGCCTCGGCGCTGCTTGCCAATGGTATTCATCTCGTCGGCCGCTCGTTCAAGTATCACCGTCCGCGCGGCATTCTTTCGGCCGGCGCGGAGGAGCCGAATGCACTGCTCGACATCTCCCGCGACTCAGCCCGCCGCCAGCCGAACGTGCGCGCCAGCGTCCAGGAGGTCTTCGACGGGATGAAAGCGCAGTCGCAGAACCGCTGGCCGTCTCTCGCCTTCGATGTCGGCGGCGTCAACAATCTCATGTCGCCCTTCTTCGCCGCGGGTTTCTATTACAAGACTTTCATGTGGCCGAAAGCGGCCTGGAAGAACATCTACGAGCCCTTCATTCGCCGCGCCGCCGGTCTCGGCGTTGCGCCGACGGAGGAAGATCCGGATCATTATGCCGGCCGTTATGCCCATTGCGACGTGCTGGTGGTCGGGGCCGGCATTGCCGGTCTTTCGGCCGCACTCGCAGCGGCCGAGACAGGCGCCAAGGTCATCCTCTGCGACGAACAGCCGGAAGCGGGCGGTTCGCTGCGCTTCGATACCAGCGTCAAGATCGACGGCGTCGAGGGCTATGACTGGGCTCAGGATGTCGTCGCCAAGCTCAAATCGATGGATAATGTCGAAGTGCTGACCCGCACGACGGCTTTCGGCTACTACAACCACAATTTCATCGGCCTTGCCGAGCGTGTTACCGATCATCTCGCAAAGCCAGGCCGGCATCTGCCGCGCGAGCGTCTGTGGCAGGTCCGCGCCAAGCGCGTCATCATGGCGACGGGTGCGATCGAACGGCACATGGTGTTCCCGAACAACGACCGTCCGGGTATCATGCTGGCATCCGCGGCGCGGACCTATCTCAATCATTACGGTGTTGCCGTAGGCGCCAGGATCGGCGTCTACACGGCGCATGACTCTGCTTATGAAGCCGCCTTCGACTTGAAGCGCGCCGGCGTCTCCGTCGCGGCGATCGTCGACAGCCGCGCGCATCCCGGTGAGGCCGTGCTTGCCGAGGCGAAACGGCTCGGTATCGAGGTATTGACCGACTATGCGGTTATCGACACTTCGGGCAAGCTCCGCATCGCCTCGATGACGGTGGCGCGCAACGGCAGCAGAGGATCGCGCAAGATCGCGATCGACGCGCTGCTCGTTTCCGCCGGCTGGACGCCCTCCGTGCATCTGTTCTCGCAGTCGCGCGGCAAGCTGAAATTCGATACTGAGAAGCAGCGTTTCCTGCCGGGCACCTATGTTCAGGATTGTCTTTCCGTCGGTGCTTGCAATGGCACGGACGGGCTGCAGGCGGCGATCGAGGAATCGCTTGCTGCCGGCGAATTGATGGCGCGGGCTGCGGGCGCGAGCGGCGAGGGCGGCAAGATCCTGCTGCAGGCCGAACAGGCCTTCGAATGGACTGGCGGCATGATCGGCGCGGCCGAGGGTGCCGGGCCTGATACCAATGCCAAGGCTTTCGTCGATTTCCAGCACGATGTCTGCGCCAAGGATATTCGCCTTGCCGTGCGCGAGGGCATGCATTCCATCGAGCATATCAAGCGCTTCACTACCAATGGCATGGCCTCGGACCAGGGCAAGCTCTCCAACATGCATGGCCTGGCAATTGCTGCGGAAATGCTCAACAAGGACATTCCGAAGGTCGGTCTTACGACGTTCCGCGCGCCCTATACGCCGGTGACCTACGGGACGCTAATCAGCCATTCGCGCGGATCGCTCTTCGATCCCGCCCGCAAGACGCCGATGCATGCCTGGGAAGAGGCGCATGGCGCCATCTTCGAAGATGTCGGCAACTGGAAGCGCGCCTGGTTCTATCCGCGCGCCGGTGAGACGATGCACCAGGCCGTCAATCGCGAGTGCCGCACGGCGCGCGAAGTGGCTGGCGTGTTCGATGCCTCGACGCTCGGCAAGATCGAAGTGGTCGGGCCGGATGCGGCTCAGTTCCTGAACCTGCTCTACACCAATGCCTGGGACACGCTGAAGCCCGGTCGCTGCCGCTACGGCATCATGACCCGCGAGGACGGCTTCGTTTATGACGATGGCGTCGTCGGGCGTCTGGCCAACGACCGCTTCCATGTTACGACCACCACCGGCGGTGCGCCGCGCGTGCTGCAACACATGGAAGACTATCTGCAGACGGAGTTCCCGCATCTCAAGGTATGGCTGACGTCCACCACCGAGCAATGGGCCGTCATCGCGGTGCAGGGGCCGAAGGCGCGTGAAATCGTCGAGCCGCTGGTCGAGGGCCAGGATCTTTCCGACGAAGCCTTCCCGCATATGAGCGTGGCCGAGTGCAAGGTCTGCGGTGTGCCGGCGCGGCTGTTCCGCGTCTCCTTCACCGGCGAAGTCGGCTACGAAATCAACGTGCCTGCGGATTATGGGCAGTCGGTTCTGGAAGCCGTCTGGGCTCGGGCAGAGCCGATGGGCGCCTGCGCCTACGGCACCGAGACCATGCACGTGCTGCGCGCCGAAAAGGGCTACATCATCGTCGGCCAGGATACCGACGGTACGGTCACGCCCGATGACGCCGGGCTTTCCTGGGCCGTCTCGAAGAAAAAGACGGACTTTGTCGGCATTCGCGGCCTGAAGCGGCCGGATCTCGTCAAGGAGGGCCGGAAGCAGCTCGTCGGCCTCGTTACCCGCGATCCGAAGGTGGTGCTTGAGGAAGGCGCACAAGTCGTCGCCGATCCGAATGAGCCGAAGCCGATGACCATGCTCGGCCATGTCACTTCGGCCTATTGGTCGGAAAATCTCGGCCGCTCCATCGCCTTCGCGCTGGTCGCAGGCGGGCGCGAGCGCATGGGCAAGACGCTTTACGTGCCGATGCCCGATAAGACGATTGCCGTCGAAGTGACGGATCTGGTGTTCTTTGACAAGGAAGGCGGCCGGATCAATGGCTGATATCGCAACCCGTAAACTGCCGCTCGCCGGCCGCCATGGCGGTTCTTCCACTGTCCGGCTGACGCCGGCCGTGTCCGCAAGCCGCATTTCGCTGCGGGCACCGGCGGCGTCGCTCGACGGCCTTTCGGCAGCGCTCGGTCTCAGCCTGCCGCGCCGGCCGAAAACGTCGGTCCGCTCCGATGGCCGCTATGCCTTGTGGCTAGGCCCCGACGAATGGCTGGTCATCGACGAGAACGGCACGGATCTTGTCGGCCTGGCTGCTTCTGCCGGCGTTCTGCATTCGGCAGCCAATATCTCTCATCGAAACACGGCGATCATCGTTTCCGGCCCTGGCGCGGAAGCGACACTCGCTGCCGGTTGCCCGCAGGACCTGTCGCTGCAGGTTTTCCCGGTTGGGGCCTGCTCGCGCACGCTGTTCGGCAAGGCCGAAGTCGTGCTGCTGCGTCTTGATGATGAGACGTTCCGCGTCGAAGTCTGGCGTTCCTTCTCCGACTACGCCTTCGGGCTGTTGGCCGAGGGCGCGGAGGATGCGCAAAATACCTTCTCCTCTTGAGGAGAAGGCGCCTGATCGGGCGAATGACGGGCGGGAAGCGGGGAGGGCTGGAGTGGCAAGCGAAAGGGCGATTTTCCCGGTAACGTCCCCCCAACCCGCGCGAAGCGCGGCCTGACCCGGGTGGAGCCACGCGTCTCAACCCGTCCTTCGGACCCCCTTGGGGCGAAAGTAGAAAAGAGCTGCTATGCCTTTTCCGGCCGATCTTTCGGGTCGAACTGCGATATAGTCGTCCAGGTCGCAGTGAGCGCTGGTTTGCGCTCATTTTCAATTTCCACGGTCACGTCATAGGTCAGCATCAGCATGTTGGCGCCGCGCAGCCGGGTATCGGCGAGCTTGAAGCGGCCGCGCACCCGTGCGCCGCATTTGACCGGCGACATGAAACGGATCTGCTCGAAGCCGTAATTGATGCCCATGGTCTGCTCGCGGATTTTCGGCAGGCCACTGTAGTTCATCGCTGAGAGCAGCGAGAGCGTCAGGAAGCCGTGGGCGATGGTGCCGCCATAGGGGGTTTCCGCCTTGGCGCGCTCGGGATCGACATGGATGAATTGATGGTCGAGCGTCGCGTCGGCAAAAGTGTCGATCATCGTCTGCTCGACCGTGATCCAGTCGGAGATGCCGATCTCGGTTCCGACCAGCTTCATGATCTCAACAAGCGAAATATCGCCGGCCATTCCATCCTCGTCAGGCTTTGCTCTTCTTGCGATCTTTCTGGCGAATAAAGCCGGAAAGTCAACGGCTCAGTTTTCGATGAGGAAGCAGACCGAACGCGCCGGCACGGTGATCTCGTCTTGAACCGTTGCCGTTTCCTTTGGGTTCAGCAGCGACCAGCCGGTTTTGCCTGAAGCTGGCAGCTTGACATGTTGTTCCTCGTTGGCGCGGTTCAGCAGCACGGCGAGGCGGGTCATCTTGCCGCTATCGCGGTCCTCCGTCTCGATCGCCATACCAAGCATGCTCGCACCCGGCGTCTCCCAGTCGGGCACCGTCATTGCCGTGCCCTTCGCCGAGAACCAGAGGACATCGCCTTTGCCGTTGAAAAATTCCATACCGCTGAAGGCGGCAAAGCGGCGGCGGAGGCTCGCGAGCCAGGCGGTATGGCCAATCAGCTCTTCGTCCAGCGTCGTCCAGTCCATCCAGGTAATGTCGTTGTCCTGGCAATAGGCATTGTTGTTGCCGCGCTGGGTGCGCCCGCCTTCGTCGCCGGCCGTCAGCATAATGGTGCCGCGCGTGGCGAAGAGCGTCGACAGCAGGGCTTCGATGTCGATGCGGCGCTTGCCGCGGATGACAGGATCGTCCGTCTTGCCCTCGACGCCGTTGTTCCAGGAGAAGTTTTCGTTGTGGCCGTCGCGATTGTTTTCGCCGTTCGCCTCATTGTGCTTGTGTGCGTAGGAGACGATATCCATCAGCGTAAAGCCATCATGGGCCGCGAGGAAGTTGATGCTGCGGGTCTGGGTGCGGCCGTCGCGGCCGAAAGCGGAGGAAGAGCCGCCAAGGATGGTGGCGATATCGCCGATCTTGTTGTGGTCACCGCGCCAGAAGCAGCGCAGATCGTCACGAGCGCGATCGTTCCATTCGAGGAAGGGAGCCGGAAAATTGCCGAGCTGGTAGCCGCCGGGGCCAATATCCCAGGGTTCGGCAATCATGATGCGATCCTGAAGCACGTCATCGGCGAAGAGGGACCGCAGCGTCAGGCTTTCGGGGTCGAACCCCTTGGCGGTGCGGCCGAGGACGGTGGCAAGATCGAAACGAAAGCCGTCGACGCCGGCGTGGAGCACGAAATGCCGCAGGCTGTCGATGATGAGCTGGCGTGTCGCCGGCTGATCGCAGGCAACGGTATTGCCCGTGCCGGTGTCGTTGATCAGCACACCGGGCTGGTTCGGGTCATGGCGGACATAGATTGGATTGTCGAGGCCACGCAGTGATAGCGTCGAGCCGTGGCGGTCGCTTTCGCCGGTATGATTGAAGACGAGATCGAGGATGACGGCGATGCCTTCGGCGTGCAGCGCTGCCACCGTCTCGCGCAATTCCTTCACACCGCCGGGTGCCAGACGTGGATCGAGCGCCATGAAGGCGATGGGATTGTAGCCCCAGCCATTGGTGAGGCCGAGTGGCGGCAAGTGCCGTTCGTCGATCCATGCGGTGATCGGCATCAGCTCGACGGCGTCGACATGCAGTCGCTTGAGATGGGCGATGACGGCTCGATGGGTGAGGGCGGCCAGCGTGCCGCGCTTCTCCGCCGGCACGTCCGGATGCAGCATGGTGAAAGGCTTGACGGCGATTTCATAGATCAGGCCGCCCGGCTTGAACAACGGCTTGGCCGGCTTCACTGGGATGTCGCGCGAGACGATCGTCTTCGGCACCAGATCCTGCGTATCCTCGCCGAACGTGCCCAGGCGCGGATCATAGTGGAAGGGCCGGTCGATTTCCTTGGCATAGGGATCGACAAGCAGTTTCGACGGATCGAACCACAGGCCCTGATCCGGATCGTATGAACCATGGGCGCGAAAGCCGTAACGCGTGCCTTCCTTGGCGTCCGTCACAAAAAGACGGTGCTCGTCGCCGTCGCGGGTGAGCGGCAGACGCGCGATCTCCTTGTCGCCTTCGGCGTCGAACAGGCAGAGCTCTATGCGCTTGGCGTGTTTGGAGGCGACAATAAATTCGACGCCCGAGTCGGTGAGGGTTGCGCCAAGGCGGCGGGGTGTCGGCTCGGACATGTCTCGCGGGCTTTCCATTTTGGACGTTGGAACGACGGGGGTGATATAATTTGCCGCCGCTCTCGGATAACCCCCTCATCCGTCTCTCGGCGTTTTCGCTCTGCTCAACCACCGAAATCCACCTTCTCCCCGAGGGGAGAAGGCGCTTATGGCACAATCCCCTCTCTCCTCGGGGAGAGAGATAGGGTGAGGGGGAACTCCGCAGAATTCGCCGTCAGGTAATTACCGTCGGTGCATCACGACCGGTGCGGCCCTTGATATCGGCGATATCCTGGGCGGCGGCGATGAGGTCGGCGAGCGCTTCCTGTGTCTCGATGTTATGGCGGGTCGAATCCGGCTCGTAGCGTTCGATGTAGACGCGGAGCGTCGCGCCCGTCGTACCGGTGCCGGAAAGGCGGAAGACGACGCGGGAGCCGCCTTCGAAGAGTATGCGGATGCCCTGATGCTGGCTGACGGATTTGTCGACCGGATCGTGATAGGCAAAGTCATCGGCGGCGGAAACGGTGAGATCGCCGAACTTCGTGCCCGGTAGGGTCGGCAGCTTTTCGCGCAGAGCGTCGATCAGGCCGTTGGCGGCATCGGTATCGACGCCTTCGTAGTCATGGCGCGAATAATAGTTGCGACCGTAAGTCGCCCAATGCTGGGTGACGATATCGATGACGCTTTCGCCGCGTACCGCAAGGATGTTGAGCCAGAGCAACACGGCCCAGAGACCGTCTTTTTCGCGGACATGGTTGGAACCCGTGCCCGAGCTTTCCTCGCCGCAGATCGTCGCCATGCCGGCATCAAGCAGATTGCCGAAGAATTTCCAGCCGGTCGGCGTCTCGTAGATGCCGATGCCGCGCTTTTCCGCGACGCGATCGGCGGCACCGCTGGTCGGCATGGAGCGGGCGATGCCGGCAATGCCGTGCGAATAGCCGGGCGCCAGATTGGCATTGGCGGCCAGGATCGCCAGGCTGTCCGACGGGGTGACGTAGATGCCCTTGCCGATAATCAGGTTGCGGTCGCCATCGCCGTCGGATGCTGCGCCGAAGTCGGGTGCATCGTCGCCCATCATCTCATCGTAGAGCTCTTTGCAATAGACGAGGTTCGGATCGGGGTGATGGCCGCCGAAATCCGGCAGCGGCAGGAAATTGCGGACCGAACCGCCCGGCGCGCCGAGGCGGATTTCGAAGATTTCCTTGGCATAGGGGCCGGTGACCGCGCTCATTGCATCGAAGCAGAGACGGAAGCCGAGGCTGATGAGGTTGCGGATGGCGCCGAAATCGAACAGCTCTTCCATCAGAGCAGCATAATCTTCGACCGGATCGATGACCGAAACGATCATGCCGCCGACGTCTTCGCGGCCGATGCGATCCAGATTGATGTCGGCGAAATCGGAGATCTTGTAGCTTTCGATGACCTTGGTGCGCTCATAGATCGCATCGGTGATTTTTTCCGGCGCGGGGCCGCCATTGCCGATATTGTATTTGATGCCGAAATCTTCGGTCGGGCCGCCGGGATTGTGGCTGGCCGAAAGCACGATGCCGCCGAACGCCTTGTATTTGCGGATGATGTTCGAGGCGGCGGGCGTAGAGAGAATGCCGCCCTTGCCGACCATCACTTTGCCGAAGCCATTCGCAGCGGCCATCTTGATGGCCTTCTGGATGACTTCGCGATTGTAGAAGCGGCCATCGCCGCCGATGACCAGGCATTTGCCCTGGTAGCCTTCCAGCGAATCGAAAATCGACTGGATGAAGTTCTCGGCGTAGTTCGGCTGTTGAAATACGGGAACTTTCTTCCGGAGGCCTGACGTGCCAGGCTTCTGATCCGCATAGGGTTTGGTGGGAATGGTTTTAATCATTTGATTAAGCGCCTCTCGAGACAAGGCTGGAGTAGAGGGCTGCATAGCGTTCTGCGCTCTTGCCCCAGGATACGTCGGATTTCATGCCCTGCTTTTGCATCTGCGTCCAGACCTTTCGATCCTGGAAAAGGTGCATGGCGCGGCGCACAGCCTGCAGCAGCCCTTCGGCAGTGATGGGCGAAAACTGAATGCCGGTCGCGACTTTTGCCTGCAGCGCGGCGTGGTTGGCATCGATGATGGTGTCGCTGAGGCCACCCGTACGCGCAACGATCGGCAGGCAGCCATACCGTAAGCCATAAAGCTGCGTGAGGCCACAGGGTTCGAAGCGGGATGGAATGATGATGGCGTCGCAGCCAGCCTGCATCAGATGCGACATCGGTTCGTTATAGCCGGCGGAAACGCCGACGCGTCCGCGATGGCGGCCGGCAGCGGAAAAAAGCGCGCCTTCGAGGGCGGCGTCGCCCGCCCCGAGGATGGCGAGCTTGCCGCCCATGCGGACGATATCGCTGGAAATGCGGGCAAGCAGGTCCATGCCCTTCTGCCAGGTCAGACGGCTGACGACGCAGAAAATCGGACCGTCATCGTCGTCCAGACCAAAATGCTCGACCACGAGTTTGCGGTTCGCGGCGCGGTCCTTCAGCGTCGTGGCGCCATAGGTCTGCGCAATCATCGGATCGGTTTCGGGGTTCCAGATACCGTCGTCGATGCCGTTCACAATTCCGTGCAGGCTGTTGGCGCGGCTGGCAATGACGCCTTCAAGGCCCATGCCGAATTCCGGCGTCAGGATTTCCTCCGCATAGGAGGGGCTGACGGTGGTGAGCGCATGGGCAGTCTGAAGCCCGCCTTTCAGGAAGCCGACATCGCCATAGTACTCGATACCTTCCATCGAAAAGGCATGCGGCGGCAGGCGCAGTCCGGGAAAGATATCGGAGCCGAATTGGCCTTGGAAGGCGATGTTGTGAACGGTGAGTACGCTCGGCAGTTCCGGTGTCGGGTAATAACGCATGTAGACCGGCACCATGGCCGATTGCCAGTCATGCACATGCACCAGATCCGGCCGCCAGCCCGGAAGCAGGCCGGCGGCAATTTCCGCGCCGGCGAGCGACAGGGCGGCGAAACGTTGCCAGTTGTCGGGATAATCCTTGCCCGTGGCGTCGACATAGGGACCGCCGCTGCGGTTATAGTAGGCCGGCGCGTCGAGCACGAGGAAGGAAATCCCGTCATGCTCGGCTTCGAAGACCGTTGCTTTCTCCCCGAGCAGGTCGGAAAACTCGAGGCAGGCCACCGGATTACGGATGGCCTTCATGACCGTGGGATAGCCGGGAATCAGGGTTTTCGTTTCAACGCCATAGGGCTTGAGTGCGATAGGCAGGGCGCCGGCCACATCGGCCAGGCCCCCTGTCTTGATCAAAGGGAAGACTTCGGACGAAACCGAAAGAACTTTCATATGTCAGATATCCAGCTTGTCGATCATCGCCTGGGTGATCAGGCAGATACCGCTTTCCGTGCGGCGCCAGCGTTTGGCATCCAGTTCCGGATCTTCACCGACCACCAGGCCTTCCGGAATGGTGACGCCATGGTCGATGACGACATTCTTTAGCTGGGCGCGGCGGCCGATCTTGACGCTTGGCAGCACCACGGCCCCTTCCAGCTTGGAATAGGAATTGGCGCGCACGCCGGTAAACAGCAGGCTGTTCGACAGGCTGGCGCCCGAAATAATGCAGTCGCCGGCAACGACGGAGGAGACGGCCGAACCGCGGCGGTCCTCGTCGTCATGGACGAACTTGGCCGGCGGCGTGATTTCGGCATAAGTCCAGATCGGCCAGGACTTGTCGTAGATATCCAGTTCCGGCACCACGGCGGTCAGGTCGATATTGGCCTGCCAATAGGCGTCGACCGTACCGACATCGCGCCAGTAGGCCTCGCGCTCGAAATCGGAGCGCACGCAGGATTGCGTGAAGCGGTGGGCGACGGCTTTGCCGTTCTTGACGATGTGGGGAATGATGTCCTTGCCGAAATCGCGGCTGGAATTCGGGTCGGCCGCATCGCGGCGCAGGCACTCGATCAGGAATTTCGTGTGGAAGACGTAGATGCCCATCGACGCCAGCGCGAAATCGGGATTCCCCGGAATGCCCGGCGGGTCGGCCGGCTTCTCGACGAAAGCGATGATCTGGTCCTTCTCGTCGACATGCATGACGCCGAAGCCGACAGCCTCCATGCGCGGCACTTCGAGGCAGCCTATAGTTACATCGGCGCCGGAATCGACGTGCTGCTGCAGCATCCATTCATAGTCCATCTTGTAAATATGGTCGCCGGCGAGGATGACCATGTATTCCGGACCATAGGGCTCGATGATGTCGATGTTCTGGTAGACGGCGTCGGCCGTGCCTTCGTACCATTGCGTTTCGGAAACGCGCTGGCTGGCCGGCAGAATGTCGAAGCTTTCGTTACGCTCCGGACGCAGGAAGTTCCAGCCGCGTTGCAGGTGGCGAATGAGGGAGTGCGCCTTGTATTGGGTAGCGACGCCGATGCGGCGGATACCGGAGTTCAGCGCGTTGGACAGTGCGAAATCGATGATACGAGCCTTGCCGCCGAAATAGACGGCAGGTTTGGCGCGGCGGTCGGTCAGCTCTTTCAGGCGGCTGCCTCGGCCACCGGCAAGAACGTAAGCCATGGCGTCGCGGGCCAGTGGCTGGATACGTTTTTCTACCATTTCAGTCCTCCCTGTCTGTGATGTCAGAATTCCGGCTCAAGCATGATCGTCGCCAGGGGAGGTAGCGTTATCGTCGCTTGTATGCCCCCGCCCGCACTGACGGCCTGCACGCGCCCGCCATTGCCCTTGCCGCTGCCGCCGTAAATGTCGGCATCGGTATTCAGTATCTCGCGCCACCGCCCCTCTGCTGGCAGGCGCAAGGTATAATTCTCACGGTAGACTGGTGTGAAATTGGTGATGACGGCGACCGGCTTTTCGCCGGGCGCCTTGCGCAGCCAGGCAAAAACCGAATTCTCGAAGTCATCGACGATCAGCCACTCGAAACCTTCGCCCTCGCAGTCCCGGGCATGCAGTGCCGGTTTGCTGCGATAGGTGAAGTTAAGATCACGCACGAGGCGTCGCATGCCTTCATGCATGCGGTATTGCAGGAGGTTCCAATCCAGCGCGCGGGCTTCGCTCCACTCGCTCCATTGCGCGAATTCCTGGCCCATGAACAACAGCTTCTTGCCCGGATAGCCCCACATGAAGCCGTAGTAAGCGCGCAGGTTGGCAAACTTCTGCCAGTCGTCACCCGCCATCTTGGCGATCAGCGAGCCTTTTCCGTGCACCACTTCGTCATGAGAGAGCGGCAGAACGAAATTTTCGGAAAAGGCGTAGATGAGGCCGAACGTCAGCTCGTTATGGTGATATCTGCGGTGCACGGGCTCGCGGGCGAGATAGCTCAGCGTGTCGTGCATGAAGCCCATATTCCACTTGAAGCCGAAGCCGAGGCCGCCTTCGTGGACCGGCTGCGACACCTTCGGCCAGGAAGTCGATTCCTCCGCGATGGTCATCACGCCCGGGTGCGACCCATAGAGCCTGGTGTTCATCGATTGCAGGAAGCGAACCGCCTCCAGATTCTCGTTGCCGCCATATTCGTTCGGGATCCATTCGCCGTGCTTGCGGGAATAGTCGAGATAAAGCATCGAGGCGACGGCATCGACGCGCACGCCGTCGAGATGAAACTTCTCAGCCCAGTAGAGCGCATTGTTCTGCAGGTAGGCGAGAACTTCGGTGCGGCCGAAATTGTAGATCGCCGTGTTCCAGTCGGGATGAAAGCCCTTGCGCGGGTCTTCGTGTTCGTAAAGCGCGGTGCCGTCGAACCATCCGAGGCCGTGTTCGTCGGTCGGGAAATGCGCCGGCACCCAATCGAGGATGACGCCGATGCCGACCTTGTGACAGCCGTTGACGAAGCGCGCCAAGCCTTCCGGTTCGCCAAAACGGGCGGTCGGCGCATAGAGGCCGGTGGTCTGGTAGCCCCAAGACGGATCATAGGGGTGTTCGGTGATCGGCAGGAATTCGATATGGGTGAAGCCCATATCGACGCAATAGGGGATCAACCGCGAAGCCAGCTCGTCCCAGGAGAGGAACGAGCCGTCGTCGCGGCGCTGCCAGGAGCCGGCATGGACCTCGTAGATCGAGATCGGCTGGCGGCGCTTATCGACACTGGCCCAATGCTCGTGGTGTGCCTCGTCTTCCCAGACCTGCGTCATTTCGTTGGCGGTGACCGAGGCGGTCTTCGGTCGGAGTTCGCTGCGGCGGGCGAAGGGATCGGCCTTCAGCGGCAAAAGCACGCCATCATGGCCGCGAATTTCGAATTTATAGGCGACGCCGGCGGGAACGTCCGGCGCGAAGATTTCCCAGATGCCGGAGTCCGAGCGAAAGCGCATGACATGCCGGCGGCCGTCCCAACCATTGAAGTCGCCGACCACTGAAACGCGCTGGGCATTCGGCGCCCATACGGCGAAGTGAAAGCCCTGCACGCCCTCGTGCTTCAAGGGATGCGCGCCCATCTTGTCGAAGAGGCGCAGATGCGTCCCCTCGCGGACGAAGTAGTCGTCCATCGGGCCGAGCACCGGACCGAAGCTGTAGGGATCGGTCACCGCCCATTCGGCATCGCCGCGCCGGGCGCGGTAGCGCACCGGCTGTTGTTTGGCGACCGTGATATTTCCGGAAAAGAACCCGGCCGGATCGAGACAATCCAGTTCGCCGATGACGGAGCCGTCCAACGCGGTGGCTGTGACGGCTTCGGCGCCGAGAATGAAGCAACGGGCGATGAACCCGTCATCCGTCCGATGTACGCCGAGAACGGCGAATGGATCGGAATGTGTGCCTGCGAGAATTGCAGCAATCTCGTCTGCCGAAATGTCCCTCAAGGCGATGCCGTCAGCGGGTCTTTTCGGCTTTTTCATCCGGCTCTCCAGATTTCCTTGGCATATTGACGGATCGTCCGATCGGAAGAGAACCAGCCCATCCGAGCGGTGTTGTTGATTGTTTTCGCATACCACTCGGAGGGCTTGGCCCAGAGGGTATCGACCTCGCGCTGGGCGGCGGCATAGGCGTCGAAATCGGCCGCGACCATGAACCAGTCATGGGCGTAAATGCCGTCGATGAGGCTGGCATAACGGCCGCGGTCGTCCGGAGAGAAGATGCCGGACGCGATGGCCGAAAGCGCCTGCGCCAGTTCGCGCGAGCGTTCGATGACGGCACGCGGATTGTGGCCGTCGCTGCGCAGATTGGCGACTTCGTCGGCCTTCAGACCGAAGATGACGATGTTGTCTTCACCGACATTGTCGCGCATTTCGACATTGGCGCCATCCAGCGTGCCGATGGTGAGGGCACCATTGAGGCCGAATTTCATGTTGCCGGTGCCGGATGCTTCCATGCCGGCGGTCGAAATCTGCTCGGAAAGGTCTGCCGCCGGAACCATGACTTCGGCCAGCGAAACATTATAGTTCGGCACGAAGACGACCTTCAGCAGGCCGCGCACCGACGGGTCGTGATTGATGACGCGGGCGACATCGTTGATCAGCTTGATGATCAGCTTGGCGTTGTGATAGCTCGGCGCTGCCTTGCCGGCGAACAGCTTTACGCGCGGTTGCCAGTCCAGTTCCGGGTGCGAGCGGATCTGGTCGTAGAGCGCAATGGCTTCGATGATGTTCAAAAGCTGGCGCTTGTATTCATGGATGCGCTTGATCTGGATGTCGAACATCGCATCGGGATCGAGCTTGATGCCCATGCGGCTGGCGACCAGATTGGAAAGCTGCACCTTGTTGGCGCGTTTGACGGCGGCGAATTTTTCCTGGAAGGCGCTGTCGCGGGCGAACTGGTCGAGCGGCTTCAGCTTCTCCGCATCGTCGAGGAACGCCTCGCCAATGGTTTCGCGAATGAGACCGGTCAAGCCGGGATTGCACTGCATCAGCCAGCGGCGCGGCGTAATGCCGTTGGTCTTGTTGTTGATGCGGCCGGGATAGAGCTTGTGAAGGTCGGCGAAGACGGTGACCTTCATCAGATCGGTATGGAGCGCCGAGACGCCGTTGATCGAATGCGAGCCGACGAAGGCGAGATTGCCCATGCGCAGGCGGCGGTCGCCGTTTTCATCGATCAGTGAGATGGAGCGGATTTCCGCATCGCTGAAATTGCGGGCCTTGCGGGCTTCGACCAGGATCTTGGCATTGATCGCGTAGACGATCTGCATGTGGCGGGGCAGCAGCCGCTCGAACAGCGGCACCGGCCAGCTTTCCAGTGCTTCGGGAAGGAGCGTGTGATTGGTGTAGCCGAAGGTGTTGCGGGTGATATCCCAGGCGGCGTCGAAGTCGAGGCCGTGAACATCGACCAGAAGGCGCATCATTTCGGCGACCGAGACAGCCGGATGGGTGTCGTTCAGTTGGATCGCAACCTTGTCGGCGAGATTGGTGAGATCATCATACTGCTGCAGATGGCGGCGCAGAATGTCCTGCAGCGAGGCCGAGGAGAAAAAGAATTCCTGGCGCAGGCGCAGTTCCTGGCCGGCGGGCGTCGCATCGGCCGGATAAAGGACGCGGGTCAGGCTTTCCGCCTTGTTGCTTTCGCGCAGCGCGCCGATATGGTCGCCGGCATTGAAGGCATCGAGCAGGATCGGGTCGATCGGCTGTGCCGACCAGAGGCGCAGCGTGTTGACGCGCTTGGCGCGCCAGCCGACGACGGGCGTGTCGAAGGCGGCGGCGATGACCCGTTCGGCCGGCTTCCAGACATAGCGAGGCTGGTCGTCATGGCCGCTGACGAATTCGACGGCGCCGCCGAAACCGATTTCATAGGCGCTTTCCTGCCGTTCGAATTCCCAAGGGTTGCCATGGGCGAGCCAGGTTTCCGGCAGTTCCACCTGCCAGCCATCGGCCATCTGCTGGCGGAACAGGCCGTGGACGTAGCGAATGCCATAGCCGTAGGCCGGCACATCCACGGTCGCCATCGACTCCATGAAGCAGGCGGCGAGACGGCCAAGGCCGCCGTTGCCGAGTGCCGCGTCGGGCTCAAGGCCGGCGATGACGCGGATGTCGACGCCGAGCGAGGAGAGCGCATTGGTGATCTCCTCCATCAGCCCAAGGTTCGATACGGCATCGCGCATCAGGCGGCCTATGAGGAATTCCAGGGATAGATAGTAGACGCGCTTGGCACCGGTCTCGTACACCTTGCGGGTCGATTCCATCCATTTGTCGATGACGCGGTCTCGAATGACAAGGATGGTCGCCGTCAGCCAATCGTGCGGCTTGGCCACTTTCGCATCTTTGCCAATGCGATAGGTCAGGCGCTCGATGATTTCTTCCGCAAGGATTTCCGGCTGAGAACTGCGGGGTGCCGGAACGGGGAGATTGGCCTTGGTCAAGTTATTCATACTATCAAGTCTCGCCATTTGTGATTTATATTCAGGGCGTTACGCCTGATAAATCAAATTGCCATCGCCTTTACCTAGCAGTTTATGCACCGATGTAAAGGCGTTGCAACAAGTGAATTAGGCAGACGCGAAAATAGCGGGCAAAGGCCCTCAAAGCGCTAAAAAGACTTGATTTCAATTGTTTTTCCGGCTCTTATCCGCGGATTAGTTAACAAGCGAAAGCCGCCCCGAATTATTCTGGGCGGCTTTCGTTTTTTGCGATCTATTCGTTAATCCGCTGCATCGCGCTGCGGTTGTTATTTAGTCAGAAGCGTCATTTTCTTTGACGCCTGAGTAGCGATCGACGAAAAGGCGCTGAACAGGTCTGCGGCATTCTGCGGCGTGAAGTAATCGGCGGCTGACGTTGCGCAATACTTCAGCAGTGCCTGGCCGTTCGCAGGCGCCATGAAGGCGATCGTATAGACGTGGATGCCGGCGTTGCGTGCGATGTCGCATTGCGCTTTGGTGTTCGTATCGGCGCTTGCCACGTTGTTGTCGCCGTCCGTCATGAAGACGATGTATGTGGCCGGGTTTGTCTGGCCGTTCTTATTTTTATGCTGCAACTGTTCGTTCGTGAGTCCCGGCGTCGTCGATGCCATTGTGAGGGCAGTCACCGCAGCCGTGAATGCGGGCGCCGAGTTCGTCGTGCCGCTTGCCGTCAAGTTGTTGACATATTGGGTGACGCGGCTGGTGCCCCATGCAAGCGCCGTCGGCGTCTGGGCGTTGGAATTATAGGAGTCGGCACCCGTGCGAACATACATGCTGTTCGGGTCGGCGGTGTTCAGTTGTGCCGCCAGATTGGCTGTCGCTATCTTCAGCGACTGAATCTTTGTGTAGTAATTGGTGACCGTGCAGGTCTTTTTGTTGTTGTTGCCGCAGGAAACCGTCGTCGTCGGCTGTTGGGCATTGACGGTGTCGGTTGGTTCGTCCATCGAGCCGGAGCGGTCGAGAACAAAATACATGGACAGCGGGCTCTTTTGAGTTTGTGCGGGATCATTGCCGCTGACCGAGGTGCTCGATGCGCCAACGTTCATCGTGGTGAGACCGAGCATGCGCGTCATGCCGTTCACCTGCATCGCATAAGACGCGTTCACAACGACGGAATAGCTGGCATTACCCGAAGAATCGGTCGTTTTCGTCACCGTTGCCGTGGTGCCGGCCTTCAGCGCACTGATCGCACTCGTATCACCGGAAAGATAGTTCGACATCTGCCCGGTCACGAAGTCAGTGGCCAATTGCTGAGCGTTGGATGTCGTCGCGCTGCCGTTGGCAAGCGCCGTTGCCGTGGCAAGGGCCGCGGCATCGGTTGCTTCCTGCAATTGGCTGTCGGAAACCGCCATGTTGGAAACATCGACTGCAACGCCTGCAGCCGCGGCCAGCACGGGAATGGCGAGTGCGGTTAAGATGCCGAAATTACCTGCGCGATCACGCAACAGATGTTGAATGACACAGAATTTGCTCGAACAAGTGATCATCACGTCCGCCCAAGATATGTATAAGCCCCAGATGGACGTGACTATCGGCGCAAACTCTGAGTGGGCCGTTGAGATGATCATTCGATTTTTAGCGAATGACGCGAATATTCATGATTTAAAGTTGTATTGGAAGTTACTGCTTTAAGGGAATGACGTCGACGGCCTGGATGGTCTTTTGAGTTCCATAGCTCTTCAGCACGCCGATGACAGGGGCGACGTCGGAATAGTCGCGGCCGTACGCGACGACGATATGGTCGGTTCCGGCAGGGATATTGTTGGTCGGGTCGAGCTCGATCCAGCCCGCCGTTTCACCGCACCAGATGCGCACCCAGGCATGCATGGCGTCAGCCCCTTCCAGCCGTTCCTTGCCCGGCGGGGGAATGGTGCGCAGGAAGCCGCTGACATAGCCGGCCGGAATACCGAGGCTGCGCAACGCGATGATCATCACATGCGTGAAATCCTGACAGACGCCGCGTTTCAGGCGGAATGCCTCCTTCGGCGTGGTGTCGACTGTCGTCGCCTTGGGATCGTAGACGAAATCCTTATGAATCTGCGCACAGATAGCGTGGGCAATCTGCATCACCGTCAGACCGGTCGCTGCCCACTGCCGGGCGTAGTCGGCGATCTCCGGCGTCTCCGGCAGGCGCGGGCTGGTGCCGATGAAATGATGCGGCGAGGATGGCTCGATCGACCAGCAATCGCTTAACTCATCCGGCAGTTTGGCAAGTACCGGCGAGAAGTCGGCGGAGACGGGCTGGCTCTCCACCTGTACCCGCGCCTGCATGCGGATGTCTAGCTTTTCATGCGGGTTGCGCACGAGGATCGAGGTCGCGGGATGCAGGAAAAAATCCGTGAAGTTCGACTGCTCGTCCGGATGGGGGGTGACCTTCAGCGAGCCGGCAATCAGGCGCTGGCGGTTGGTGAGCGACAGCGGCAGCACGCGCACGATATGCCGCGCGCCGCTGGCCGGCACGTCGTAGATATAGCCCATGTGCAGCGACAGGTCGTAGAGCATCACATTATCCGAGATAGGTCTGGGCGAGGAGATCCGAGAGACGTTCCAGCTCTCGTTCCAGCCGCTTGTAGACCTCGTCGTTCATCGTCTCCGGCGTCATGACGGCGAGACCCGAATGCAGCCGCATGGCTTCGCGGTAGAAGGGCGACATCTGGCCGTTGACGAAGGCGTTCGGCAATTGCTCCACTTCCCGGTGGATCTCGTTCATCTGGAAGAGAATCGAGCGCGGGTTGAGCGGATCGAGCGCCAGCAGATCGGTCACCGTCAGGCGGGCAGTATTGACGTTGTAGCGGCGGCGATGGGTCATGACGCTGTCGCCGATTTCGAGCAGCATGTCGAGCGCGCCGTCGGGGGCCTCCGGACCGGACATGTGGCCGAGCAGGCGCGTCATATGCAGTCCGCGCTCGATATAGCGGCCGAGCGACAGGAAGCGCCAGCCGGTAAAACGATACATGTTCTCATGCACGAGACCGGCAAAACCCGCGAGCTTGCGCAGGAGAATCGTCATGGCGTGGCTGGCATCGTCGCCGGCTTTGACTTTTTCCTTGAAGCGGCGGGCGGTCTTGGCGAGATCGTTCAGCGCCAACCAGCCGTCCGGCGAGAAGCGGTCGCGGATGTTGCTGGCGGAATAGACGGCGCTATCGATATTACGCAGCAGGCTTTCCGGCACGGGTTCCCTGGTGTCGATATCGACGGCCGCCAGATAGTCGCTGACGTCGGCGAGCAGCGGCTGGGTAGGGTCGGCGGCTTCGGCAAAGCGCCCGTGCCAGGCGCGCAGGATGCGCAACGCCCCTTCGGCGCGCTCGATATAGCGCCCGAGCCAAAAGAGGTTGTCGGCGGCTCGGCTTGGCAGGCTGCCGGGCATGTTGCGCGTGAAGGTCTCCTCGGTCGGCAACAGCGTGTGGCGCTCCACCGGCTTGTCGGAAACGATCCAGACATCGGCTGCCGAACCGCCGGCCTGCATGGCTATGGCGGCAACATCGTCGCCGCTGCCGATGCGGGCAAAGCCGCCCGGCATGATCTGCCAGCCTTTTTCGGTGCGGGCGGCAAAGACGCGCAAGCTCATCGGCCGCGGCAGCAGCTTGCCGTTTACCCAGGCAGGCGTAGTCGAGAGCGTCACGACCTCCTGGCCGACCAGCTTGTGGCCGTCCGTCGTCAGCCAGTCGGCAATCGATTCCTTGGCGGTGGTGCGTAGCGTCGAGCCGAGGACCGACTGGCCATTGTCGTCGAAGAAGGGCATGCAGGAATAGGCTGGGCCGATCACCATTTTTTCGATATGCGCGGCCACATGCTCACGCTCGGCCTTCTGTCCGCACCACCAAGTGGCGATCGATGGCAGCTTCAGGTCTTCGCCGCGCAGATGCCGACAGATCGTGGGCATGAAGGCGAGAAGCGCGCGGGTTTCCAGAATGCCCGAACCGAGCCCATTGACGATGGTGACGGTCTGCGCCCTCAGCGCCTCGACCATGCCGGGCGTGCCGATATGGGATTGCTGGTTCAGCTCCAGCGGATCCGCATAGGATGCATCGAGGCGGCGCCAGAGCACGCTGATCGGCCTTAGGCCCGCGACGGTACGCACCATCAGTTGATCGTTGACGACGGTAATGTCCTCGCCTTCGAGCAGCATGAAGCCGAGGTAGCGGGCGATATAGGCGTGTTCGTAATACGTCTCGTTGGCCGGCCCCGGCGTCAGGACGGCGATCCGGTCGGCAGCGCCGCGTTTTACGCCCTGCAAGGCATCGCGAAAGGCGCCGAAGAAGGATGCGAGCCGATGCACCTTCGTCTCGGCGTAGATATCAGAGAAAGCGCGCGTGGTGGCGACGCGCGTCTCCAGCGCAAAACCGGCGCCCGACGGAGCCTGAGCGCGGTCGGCCAGCACCCACCAATTGCCGTCCGGACCGCGGCCGATCTCGAAGGCGAGGAAGTGGAGATAGTGCCCGTTTGCCGGCTTTATACCGGCGAGCGGCCGCAGGAATTCCGGATTGGCGGCAATCAGCGCAGGCGGCAGCAAGCCTTCGTTGATCAGCCTATTGTCACCGTAGATATCGGCGATGACCTCTTCGAGCAGATCGGCGCGTTGCTGCAGACCGGCCGACAGGGTCTGCCATTCGCGCTCGTCGATCAGAACGGGAATATGCGAGATCGGCCAGTTGCGTTCGCTGACACCTGCAGCTCCATAGGCGCGATAGAAAACGCCGGCGTCGCGCAGATAGCGGTCGGCGCGGGCAAAGCGCTCCAGCAGCTCCTTTTCCGGCATGCGGCTGAGCGCGGCGAGCAGATTTTGCCAGACCGGCCGCACCGCACCGGTATTGTCGACCATTTCGTCGGCGACGCCGGGCAAAGCGGAATAGGCAAATGCCGGATCGTTGCCGATGCCAGCCCTTACCTCGTCCCGCCGTTCCGTCGCTGGTTTCTTCCCCATGCGTATGCCCGTTTCAAACCCCTATCGGCCGCCTCAGATCGAGCGTCAGCGGAAATTCTCCCGACACTGATTCTGTGCGCAGATTATAGCCGCCTGCCGTATGTCCCCAAGGTTCGAATCGCGCCAAGCGCCGCGCTTCGGCCTCATTGCCGTTGACAGGGAAGGTGTCATAGTTGCGGCCGCCCGGATGGGCAACATGGTAGATGCAGCCGCCGATCGAACGCTTCGACCATGTATCATAAATATCGAAGGTCAGCGGCGTGTCGATCGGCAGAACCGGATGCAGGCCCGAAGCCGGATGCCAGGCTTTGTAACGGACGCCGGCGACGGAAACGCCGGACATGCCCGTCGGCGTCAGAGGCATGGCGCGGCCGTTGCAGGCAACCATGTAGCGTGAGGGATTGTCGGTTTCGAACCGCACCTGCAGCCGTTCCACCGATGAATCGACATAGCGGACGGTGCCGCCGATCGCGCCTTCTTCGCCCATGACGTGCCAAGGCTCCAGAGCCTGGCGCAGTTCCAGCTTGCTGCCCTCGTATTCGACTTCCCCGCAGAAGGGGAAGCGGAATTCGAGCTGCGCCTGGAACCATTCGGGACGAAGGTCGAAGCCGTTTTCCCGCAGATCCGCGAGCACATCGAGGAAATCTTGCCAAATGTGATGCGGCAGCATGAAGCGATCATGCAGCGCCGTGCCCCAGCGCACGAACTTGCCGTCGATCGGGTTGCGCCAGAAGCGGGCAATGAGGGCGCGCACCAGCAATTGCTGGGCGAGGCTCATGCGGGCGTTCGGTGGCATTTCGAAGCCGCGGAATTCGACGAGGCCGAGGCGTCCCGTCGGGCCGTCGGGCGAGAATAGCTTGTCGATGCAGATTTCCGAGCGGTGGGTATTGCCGGTGACATCGGTCAGAAGGTTGCGGAACAGGCGATCCACCAGCCATGGAAGCGGCTGCAGCCCACGGCCGGGTGCCGGCACCTGGGCCAGCGCAATTTCCAGCTCGTAGAGGCTGTCATGACGGGCTTCGTCAATGCGCGGCGCCTGGCTGGTAGGGCCGATGAACATGCCGGAGAAAAGATAGGAGAGCGAGGGGTGGCGCTGCCAGTGCAGCACCAGGCTTTTCAACAGGTCGGGACGGCGCAGGAAGGGGCTGTCCATGGTGTTGCGGCCGCCGACGACAACATGGTTGCCGCCGCCGGTACCAGTGTGGCGGCCGTCGATCATGAATTTGTCGGTGCCAAGCCGGCTGGCCCGGGCCTCTTCATAGATCGCGGTGGTGATATCGACGGTTTCCTTCCAGCTCGATGCCGGATGAATGTTCACCTCGATGACGCCGGGATCGGGAGCGACGCGGATGACATTGATGCGCTCGTCCTGCGGCGGCGGATAGCCTTCGATATGAACCGGCAGGTTCAGCGCTGCGGCCGCGCGTTCGGCGGAGGCGACGAGGTCTAGGTAATCCTCGACGCTGACCGTTGGCGGCATGAAGATGCAGAGGCGCCCGTCGCGCGGCTCGACGCTGATGGCGGTGCGCACATGGCCGCCGATCTCATCGATGGATTGCGGCATGGTCGGCTGCTGGCCGGCGAAGGGCTGGAAGTGCGCGGCCTGCAATGGCCGGCCTTTGTCTTCACCGTAATCCGGCAGCGCCTCGCGCGGGATCGTCGGGTCCATCGGGTTGATATAGGGATATTGCGATGCCGGTATCCAGCCGAGCGAATTCAGCGGCAGGCGATAGCCGACCGGGCTGTCGCCGGGCGTGAGGAATATACGGCCGCGGCGCGTGCGCCACTTCTCGCTGACCCAGCGGCGGCCGCTGGCGCGCGCATTCCAGGTCTGTACGGGGAGAATATAGCCCGTCGGGCGTGTCAAACCGCGCTCGAAGACGCGGGCCATGCGCGAGCGTTCCTCGGGGTCCTTCAGCTTCGAGTTGGAGGGGTCGACATTGTCCGGCAGGTTCGCTTCCTTGACCAACCATTCGGCCGGATCTTCGAAGGCCGGGGTTACATAGTCCGGTTCGATATCGAGTTCGCCGGCGATGGCCGTCAGCAGGCGGCCGGCATCATCTTCGTTGACACTGTAGTTGCGGCCCTCATTGGCAATCAGGTCCGGGTTCGACCAGATCGGCAGGCCGTCGCGCCGCCAGTAGAGGGAGAAGGTCCAGCGCGGCAGGCTTTCGCCGGGATACCATTTGCCCTGGCCGAAATGCAGGAAGCCGTTCGGCGCGAAGCGCTCGCGCAGGCGGCGGATCAGCGTATCGGCCTTTTCGCGTTTGGTCGGGCCGACTGCGGCCGTATTCCATTCGTCGGACTGGAAGTCATCGATCGAAACGAAGGTGGGCTCTCCGCCCATGGTCAGGCGCACATCGTCTTGCCTGAGGATGGTGTCGACCTTTTCCCCGAGTTCGTTCAGCGCCTCCCAGCTTTCGTCGGAGAAGGGCTTGGTGATGCGCGGATGTTCGGCGACGCGGATGACCTTCATGTCGAAATCGAATTCGGTCTCGGCTTCGCCGAAATAGCCGCCGGAGATCGGTGCTGCATTGCGGTAGTGCGGCGTGGCGGCAAGCGGGATATGGCTCTCGCCCGTCAGCAGGCCCGAGGTCGGGTCGAGGCCGACCCAGCCGGCACCGGGAAGATAGACTTCGGCCCAGGCATGCAGGTCGGTAAAGTCGTATTCCGTGCCCGAGGGGCCGTCCAGCGCCTTCAGGTCCGGCGTGAGCTGGATCAGGTAGCCGGAGACGAAGCGGGCAGCGAGGCCGAGATGGCGGAGAACCTGGACGAGCAGCCAGCTCGTGTCGCGGCAGGAGCCCTTTGCCTTTTCCAGCGTCTCTTCCGGCGTTTGCACGCCGGTTTCCAGGCGAATGACGTAGCCGATCTCGTGCTGCAGCCGCGCATTGAGGCCGACGACCATGTCGACGGTGCGCTGTTCCGAGCGGTCGAGGGTTGAAAGGAAAGCCGCAAGTCGTGGGCCCGGCTCCTCCGGCTCCATATAGATCGACAGATCGTCGCGAATGGTCTCGGGATAATCGAAGGGCCACTTGGTGGCTTCCTCTTCGACGAAGAAGTCGAAGGGATTGTAGACCGTCATATCGGCAATGAGATCGACCTCGATCTTCAGCTCAGTCACCGGATCAGGAAAGACGAAGCGAGCGAGATAATTGCCGTAGGGGTCCTGCTGCAAATTCACGAAATGATTTGATGGCGTCACCTTCAGCGAATGGCTGAGGACGCGCGTCTTGGAATGTGGAGCGGGTTTCAGGCGAATGATTTGAGGGCCGAGGCGGACCGGGTTGTCGTATTTATAATGGGTGAGATGATAAATGCTTGCCTTGATCGCCATATTTTCTCTTTGCCTAGCTCGCATCGTTGTGCGGCATTTGCTGTTCCCGCCGGCAGTGTGTGCAATGCAGCGGAAGAATGCAAGGCGTCTCGGTGGTCAATCACGACCATTCCAAAGGGTGCCAAAACAAAAGCGGCGGGCTTTCGCCCACCGCTTTGAAATCGATGCCATCGAAGATCTCAGCTTCTGCCGAATTCATCGACCAGGCGGATGATGTCGTCTTCGCCGAGATAGGAGCCCGTCTGGACTTCGATCAGTTCCAGCAGGATCTTGCCGGGGTTGGAAAGGCGGTGCACTTCGCCGAGCGGGATATAAACAGACTCGTTTTCGCGCAGCATCTGCACGTGTTCGCCGACCGTCACCTCCGCCGTGCCCTTGACGACGATCCAGTGTTCCGAACGGTGGTGATGCTTCTGCAGCGACAGCTTCTTGCCGGGAAGCACGAAGATGCGCTTCACCTGGAAACGCTCGCCGTTCAGGACCGACGTATAGCCGCCCCAGGGACGGTACGAGGTCGGATGCGTCTCGGTGAGCTTGGCCGTCTTCTTTTCACTCGCCAGCAGCTTGACCAGCTTGCCGACTTCTTGGCTGTCCTTGAGATGACCGACATAGACGGCGTCTTCGCTGGCGATGACGGCGACGTCTTCCATCCCCTGCACGGCGAGATGGACGCCATGCGTCATGACAAGCGAATTCTTGGTGTTGACCAGCGTCGCATCACCGGCGGCCACGTTGCCGTTTTCGTCGCGCTTGCCGACCTTCCACACCGAATCCCAGCTTCCGAGATCCGACCAGGTGAAGGGCGATGGGACAACGGCGGCATTCTCCGTCTTTTCCATCAAGGCGTAGTCGATGGAGATATCGGGGCTCTTGACGAAGGACTCGGCATCGAGGCGGGTGAAATCGAGGTCTCGCGTCGACTTGGACACCGCCTTGGCGGCGGCCTTTTCGACTTCGGGTGCGTATTCATTCATTTCCGCGAGAAGCTGGCCGGCGGAGAACATGAACATACCGGAGTTCCAATAGAACCCGCCGCTGGCGACCATCGCCTCCGCCTTCTCCAGGGCAGGCTTTTCGACGAAACGCTGGACGGCGTGGGCGCCGGTCGACAGTTCCTTGCCGCTCTCGATGTAGCCATAGCCGGTCGCCGGTTCGGTCGGCGCAATGCCGAAGGTTACGAGCTTGCCTTCCAGGGCGGTATCGCGAGCGATGCGAACGCAATCAAAATAGGTGGCGTTGGCGTCGATCTCGTAGTCGGATCCGAGGACGTGCATCGTCGCGTCCTTGCCGAAGAGCTCAGTGACGAGCGTGGCGGCGGCTGCAACGGCGGCGGCGGTATTGCGGGCAACCGGCTCCAGCAGCACGGCAGCCAGCTTCAGCCCGAGTTCACGTGCCTGTTCGGCAACGAGAAAGCGGAATTCCTCGTTGGTGAGTACGATCGGGGCTTCGTACAGCTCGGGATCGGAGACGCGCGTCAACGTGCTCTGAAAGAGCGTCTTGTCGCCAATGAACTGGATGAACTGCTTCGGCGCGGAAGCGCGCGACAGGGGCCACAACCGTGTTCCCTTGCCTCCGGCCATGATCACTGGGACGATTTTGGCTGCCATATCTGCCTCTCTTCTACACACCCACTCAAGAACACGAACATCTGCAATATATGCGATCGCCGCGTTCGTCCTTTAAACAACTGGACTTCGCCATTGCGATATTTTTCAGAAAAACACCAGTGCGAAATGCCAGAGATTGCGAACATTCGCCGATCTTAGTTGGAAAATTCTAATAGACACAGTCATGCTTCGGTCGAGAGACCAAATCCGTGTTGCGGGGATTTTCACCGAAAGACGTAGGCGTTGCCGCCATTTCGGGCGCTGCAACGCCCAAAAGCGCAGGGGATCTCTGGGATTCGCCCCTTGCGCTTCAGGTCCTGGGTTTTGGCATGTCGTTGTCGCAAAACCGCGACACAGTTTGCGCGACATGCTTTCGATCATTCATCAGGCTTCGGCTCTGTCACGCGGCTCCCGGTGGGCGGGATCATGGCCCGTGCCGTTGCGCTTGTTGTAGCGGATCGACGACAAGAGCGAGATGCCGATCAAAGCCGCGCCGCCGAGACCGGTGATGACCTCGGGAATATGCATGAGCGTTTGGACATACATGATCACCGAAAGAATCAGGATGGCGTAGAAGGCGCCGTGCTCCAGATAGCGATAGTGGGCGAGCGTGCCTTTTTCCACCAGCATGATCGTCATCGAGCGAACATACATGGCGCCGATACCGAGGCCGATGGCGATGATGAAGAGGTTCTGAGTGAGTGCGAAAGCGCCGATGACGCCGTCGAAGGAGAAGCTGGCATCGAGAATTTCCAGATAGAGGAAGGCTCCGAGGCCACCCCTGGCGGCAGCGCTCATCGCCTTTTGCGAGGCATCCAGAAAGCCGCTGAGGACCTCCACCAGAAGAAAGGTCAGGAGACCGTAGACCGAGGCATGGAGGAAGGTGGTCGCATCCTCACCATCGAGCAGGGAGGTGAAGATCAGAACGAGGATCAGCACGAAGGCAATCTCGATGCCCTTCACGGTGGCAAATTGCGCCATCGCCTTCTCGACAAAGGCGATCCAGTGCACATCCTTCTCGCGATCGAAGAAATAGGTGAGGCCGACCATCATCAGGAAGGTGCCGCCGAAAGCGGCAATGGGCAAATGCGCGTCATGCATGATCGCGGCATACTGCTCCGGCTCGGCGGCGGCGAGCTTCAGCGCTTCCCAGGGATTGATATGGGCGGCAATGGCGACGATCGCCAGCGGAAAGACGATGCGCATGCCGAAAACGGCAATGACGATGCCCCAGGTCAAAAAGCGATGCTGCCAGACCGGCGTCATCTCTTTCAGCTTATTGGCATTGACGATGGCGTTGTCGAACGAAAGCGATATCTCCAGAACGGCCAGCACCAGGCAGATGAAAAAGGCTGTCGCGAGGCCGCCGAGGGTGCCGCTCATGTTCCAGCCGAGCAACCCGCCCAGGACAAGACCGGCGATGGTGACGATGAAGGCCCAGCCGAAATAGCCGAGCATGGATTTGGAGGAGGAGGACGTCATGGACGCACCTCCTCAAAAGCGGAGAAAATGTATCCGGACTTGAGGCATAGCCGCATGCCAGAGACGGCATGCGTGCGAGGCATGGTCAGAGTATTCATGAAAAGAAATCCGCCGGCTCATCTGCAGGCGGTACCGACATCGCGAGAGCGCCGTTAAAACTCTCGCCAGAGGGGCCCGGCACCAAAGTTCAATCCGCAGCCGATGTCAGAAGGCGCGGAGATGCCACCATTAGTTAGTGAAATTGCGGCGCCCGTCAAGAGCCGCGCCGGTTCGATGCTGCCGTCCTCACAAAGACAGGAATTTCCGGAACCAAACCGGAAAGAGGCGCGTTTGACCTTCAGGCGGGCAGGACGATGTCCGTTGCAAGGCAGATCCCAGAACGGGATTGATTGTCGGATAGAGAGCAGCGGACAAGGAGGACCTCGCATGAGCCCCCATCCCATTCATCACAGACCGAAAGAACAGAAGCCGGGTCAGAAACGAACGCGTTCGAACGTCCTACGTCAGGCGCAGGTATTGCCACCGCATAAGGTCGACCTGACGCTGCAGCCTGCGACCCATGAAGATGTTCATGTGCCGGCCCATGTCAGCGGCGCGGACCTGTCGCGGGAAGCACCCGGCGACGCCAATCACGGCGGAAAAAACAGAGGCCGCTCGAAATAAAAGCTGAAAGCCGGACGTTTTTCCAACGCTCGAGGCGTCATAGCCTCGAGCGCGTTTATTTGCCGCGTGGCGGTTTGCCATTCGACAGGAAGCTGCCGGTGAAGCTCAATTCCGTCGATTTCGCCGAGCATTCGATAGCGACCGGTTTGCCCGAATAAGGATTGGCAAAGGTGCAGGTGCCTTTGGCCTCGACCTGACCAGTCATCTTGTTGCCGGCACCTGTGGAGATGACCTCGATGGGCAATTGCGCGGTTCCCTTCTTCGCGCCGGGCTTGATTCCGCGGCCATTGCCCTGGAAACCGAGCATCTTGCCGCCGGACGAAAAGATGAACGTCACCGAACCGTCCGGCCCTGTCACGCTGGCGATCTCACCCTTGCAGCCTTTAGAGGCATCGAGCTTGCCGACGACCAGCTTGGAGCATGTGCCGCTGACTACCACCGCGCCCGGTGCCGGAAAATTCTGCGCGGCGGCATCGGCCGCGACGATCATCACTGTCAATCCAATAGCAAGGCCTGCGAATCGCATGAATGGAGTCCTTTCAAAGCCTTCGCAGGTTTGCCGATGGAAATGTGGCAGTCAATCCCGGGGCGCCAATGCGCCGTCCGGCGAAGCGCCCGTCACCCGGGTACGAGTGTGCCGATCAGCTCCAGCAGAGCGTTCTGCCGGTTGCCGCCACCGGCCAGGAACTCGTAGAGCGTCATCTTCTTTTCGCTGCCGCCGTCGACCAGGTAGTCGGATTGACGGATGACGAAGACTTCGCCGCTGTCGGTATCTCGGGCGAGGTGAAACATATATTCGTCGCCATTTGGCTTGTGATTTTTATAGAACTGCTTCTTCACGACCGCCATTCTCGTCCTCCCGTACGATCAATGCTTTAGCATGACAGTAGTGTGACAGAGCGATCGGAAGTCAAGCGACTTGTGGCGAAGTTTTGCTCTCCCCGCCGCCGGCGATGTGTTTGAGCCCTGAACATCAGCATGTGATTGGATATCGGCGAAAAGACCATTATTCTCAACTCGTGCGTTCGAAAATTCGAGACGCCATGAACAAGAGGTCAAAGCAATGAGAATGATGTTAGCGTTAGGGGCTCTCTTAAGCCTCGCTTGCGTCTCTGCAGGCGAAGCGCCCTCGAAGTACCAGTCATATCAGGGTATCCGCGCCGATAGCGATCCCGTGCTTTTAGCGAGGTACGACAGGGCTCTGCGCTGTTGCGAACCGGAGGCCTCTTCCTGGTACCGGGGCTCGCCCGATCCCAACAGCAGCATGTACATCCTGGCATTGAGAGCGTGCCTGTATCGACACAGCTTTGTCGACCGCGGTGTCCACGCCTATCCGACGTCGGCCGTATTCCAGCACTTCCTGGATCGCTGACCACCTTCGAATCATCTTTGCACAGGAAGCGCCTTTTCCCCGCCGGGGAGGGCGCTTTTCTCGTTTGAGGATGGAGTGATTCGGTGGGCAGTTATGAGAAAAGGCCTCTCGATTTCTCGAAAGGCCTTTTTCAAAACTGGATGGTGGGCGTGACAAGGATCGAACTTGTGACCCCTACGATGTCAACGTAGTGCTCTCCCGCTGAGCTACACGCCCATCCGATGGCGGCGCATAGATCACAAAACCTTGGTGGCCGTCAATAGGCTTTTTTTCGGTTTTGTGACGTTGCCGCCGGAAGCCTTACGCGGCAAGGAGTTTGTTCACTTCGTCGACCAGTTCGCGCAGGTGGAAAGGCTTGGAAAGTACCTTGGCATCCTTCGGCGCCTTCGAATCGGGGTTCAGCGCGACCGCGGCAAAGCCGGTGATGAACATCACCTTCAGGTCGGGATCGAGTTCGGTGGCGCGGCGCGCCAGTTCGATGCCATCCATCTCCGGCATGACGATGTCGGTGAGCAGCAGCGAAAAGGGCTCCTCGCGCAGCCGGTCATAGGCGCTTGCTCCATTGTCAAAGGACAAGACCTTGTAACCGGCCTTTTCGAGCGCCTTCACAAGGAAGCGACGCATGTCGTTGTCATCTTCGGCAAGGAGTATCTTCTGGGTCATCATCTGTTCGCTAATCAACTTTTGTCGTGTTGGACTTGTCCAGCGTCCAACTTAGTCGTTGGCCGTAAACAAGCGGTGAATGGTCGGTCAGGACAAAGCCGTTCTGTTCGTCCGTTGCAGCACAAACGCACCCGAAGACCGCATGGCCTGTCTCGGGATCGTGCTTTCGGGCATTTCCGTTGCGGCCCTTTGTATAAGGCCATTTTGCTTAAGTTAGTATGGACTTGCGGGCGAGCAACTGGCAACATGGATGCTGCGACAAGTTGTTGACATGGTAAAGACGTTTATGTCCGCAGAAATGCGTAATTTCGAGATTTTTGAGGTATCGGAGCCCGTCTCTCAGACAATTCCCTTTGTCTACAGCTCGCCCCATAGCGGCCGCATCTATCCCCCGGATTTCATCGCTCAGTCCCGCTTGCAAGGCATCGCCATCCGCCGCTCGGAAGATCATTACGTCGATGAGCTGTTTTCGGCGGCAAGCGCTCTCGGCGCGCCGCTGCTGCTCGCTAATTTCCCCCGCGCCTATATCGACGTCAACCGTGAGCCCTATGAACTCGACCCGCGTATGTTCGACGGTGTGCTGCCGCCCTATGCCAATATCAATTCGCTGCGAGTCGCCGGCGGTTTAGGCACCATTCCGCGCATCGTTGCCGAAAACATGGAAATCTATGCTCGCCGGGTACCGGTCGAGGATGCGCTGCAGCGCATCGAAACGATCTACAAGCCCTATCATGCGACGCTGCGGCGGCTGATCGCTCGCACCCATGTCAAATTCGGCTTTGGCGTGCTCGTCGACTGCCATTCCATGCCGGGTAACATCCGCATCGCCGGCAGCAACACGCGCCCCGATTTTATCCTTGGCGACCGCTACGGAACCAGCGCCTCGGCGGACCTGTCGCGTGCCGCCATGCAGATCCTCGACGAACTCGGCTTTAACGCCGTGCGCAACAAGCCCTATGCGGGCGGCTTCATTACCGAGCATTACGGCCGGCCGTCCCGTGGACTTCACGCCCTGCAGATCGAGGTCAACCGTTCGCTCTATGTCGACGAAACGACGCTGGAGAGACGCTCGGATTTCGGTGCGGTCGCCGCAGCCATCACCCTGTTCATGAAGCGCATGGCCGAGCATGTGGAATCCTACGCAGGCGATCCGGCGCTGGCGGCGGAGTAGGGCAAAGCCCTTTCGCCCCGTCCTGAGCTTGTCGAACGGGCTGGGAGAAGGTGGGGCGGGGACTTGAGCAGGGCGAAACGTCGACGCCTCGGATGAGGGGCTATCTCGGACCTTTCACGCGAACAAAACCTATCGAAATGTTTGGCTGTGGTGATGGTCAGGCATGTTTTCCGCTGTCGCGTCCTAGTGCCCCGCCCTTCACTCTAACCCTCTCCCCGCACGCGGGGCGAGGGGACTCCTCCAGCAAAAAAAGAACCGCGCTTGTGGCGCGGCTAAGTCTAGGGAGGAAACACCCAAGGAGGGTATTTACAGTCAGAAGACTGTAGGGAGATGTTGCTATTGCATTGCACAAATGTCAAGCAAATTATTGCTGTGCAAAATATTTAGGCAATTACAGAATGTTTGCCTTATCTCCGGGCAATCCGCCTGCCGCATCGGCATTTGGTTTGCTTCGCCGAGTTTATGCGCTATGACTGCGCCCGCCCCGTCATTTATCCGGATCGACCATGCTTCCTGATCGCGCCTTCTTCTATCGTCTGGCCGAGGCGGCCAAGGCCGAGACCCTGCCGCGCTTTCGCGCCGGCGTTGATGTGGTCAACAAGGAGGCTCAGGGATTCGACCCGGTGACCGAGGGAGATCGCGCCGCCGAAGTGGCGATTCGTGCCTTGATCGAGACGGAATTTCCGGACCATGGCATCCTCGGCGAAGAGCACGGCAATGTCGGTCTCGACCGCGAGCATGTCTGGGTGATCGATCCGATCGACGGTACCCGCGCCTTCATTTCCGGCGTGCCGGTCTGGGGAACGCTGATCGGCCTGCAGAAGAATGGCCGCGCCATCATGGGCATGATCGATCAGCCGTTTACCGGCGAGCGCTATTTTGCCGACGGCAACGGCTCGACCTATTCAGGTCCGGACGGCGATCGACGGCTGCAGGTCCGCGACTGTGGCAGCCTGTCGAACGCCATTCTCTTCACGACTTCGCCGCATATTTTCGTCGGCGAGGAGCTAGTGAAATACCGCGAAATCGAGAGCCAGGTGCGTCTCTTCCGCTACGGCACGGATTGCTATGCCTATGCGCTGCTCGCGGCAGGTCACGTCGATCTCGTCGTCGAAAGTGGACTGAAGCCATATGATGTCGGCGGCATCATTCCCGTCATCGAACAGGCGGGTGGTATCATCACCACCTGGGACGGCGGCCGGCCGGAAATGGGCGGCACCATCATCGCCGCCGGCAGCCGCGCGGTCTATGATGAGGCAAGGGCGATCCTGTCGCGCTAGCTGATTGAGCATCCGAAAGCGCCGGATATTTCCGCTTCACGCGATTCGAGAGCGCTCTAAATTCCGACTCCCACCATATCGGTATTCGCCTCGGCATCGCTGCCGGGGATGAAAGCGTTGATGGCGGCAAGGGCGGCGTTGCGATAGACGTCCCGCTCCTGCAGGATTTCGTGCTTTGCGCCGTGGACGGGCACGAACTGTGCTGCGCGGAAATAGCGCGACAATCGTTCCTGGTCGGCATAGGGCACGACGCCGTCGCGGGTCGGCGCGATCAGCACTGTCGGAATGGCGATGGAAAAGAGATGCTCGGGCGTGTTGACGCGCTCGATCGTACGGAATGCCTCCAGCAGCCAGCGCGCCGTCGGCGGTCCGAGGGTAAGCTGCGGATAAGCCGTTGCGATAGCGACATTGCGCCGATACCGACGTTCGTCCGTGGTCAGCGGGTTTTCCGGAAAGGGTTTTTCCTTGATTTTCTTGCTGAATTGCATCCGGCCGAGACCAAGCGCGCAGACCGTTCCGGAGAGGAAACGCACCAGGCCGGGCGAGACACCCTGGCCGGTGAGGCCGACGAACGGCGCCGACAGCACCATGCGCTCGATCCGGCTCGCAAGCCGCGGCGCGGCCGACAGTGCGATCAGCGCGCCGGTCGAGTGGGCCAGCAGAAAGAACGGCAGGCGCGTATCCGGCAGCACGATCTTGTCGAGGAAGGCGGTCAGGTCGCGTTCGTAGTCGGAAAAGCGTCTGACATGTCCGCGCAACGGGTCCTTCAAGAGCCGCTCCGAACCGCCCTGGCCGCGCAGATCGAAGGTCGCGACCCACAGGCCCTTGGCGGTCAAATCGCGGATCGTCTCGAAATATTTCTCGATGAACTCATTGCGGCCCTGCAACAGCACCACCGTGCCCTTGGCCACCGGCTGTTCGCAGCGGAAGACGACATAGCGCAGCCTGCGCCCGTCGAAGCTCTCGAAGAACCCTTCGGTGCGGTTTTCCGGCACCGGATTGTCTGGTGTGGAATAGAGGATCGAATCCATGACGATGTCGCACCTCGTTAAAGGGATGCCTTTCTCAAGGGGATAGCGCAGGCGTGGGGAATTGCAACTGGTTTGTTGAGGCGCCGCTTCTGTCAAGCCTTTGGTGTCCCACCGCGTCGTTCGAGCGCGGTTTTGCGGATGACGTCGGCGATCTCCGGGCTGCTGCTGGACAGCATCTGGAAATCCGCCGAATAAAGCGAGAGGAGTGAGACCTCGGTGACGGCGCTGACGGTTGCCGAGCGGGGTTCGCCGCTGATCAGGGCCATCTCGCCGAAGAAGCTGCCGGATCCAAGTTCCACCGGCTGTGGTGTCGCGACGGTGACGCGGCCTTCGACGATGAAGAACATCTGGTCGCCAGTGTCGCCCTTGCGGCAGATGACGGAACCGGCCGGTACGATGCGCGGCCGCAGCGCCCGCACGATCTCGATGAGTGCGGCAGAACCAAGCTTCTGGAACAGCGGCACGGCCGCAACCAACTGCCAATTGCGCACGAAGTCCTGGCGGCGCACTTCCTCGTAGAACCCGGTGGCGAGGATACCGGCCCAGAGGGCAAAGATGCCGATACCGCTCATCATGACGAGCCCAGCGAGAACGCGGCCGGCGAAGCTTTGCGGAATTTCGTCGCCATAGCCGGTGGTCGACAAGGTCACCACCGCCCACCACATGGCCAGGGGAATGCTGCCGAACTTGTCGGGCTGGACGTCACGCTCGATGAGATAGGCCGCGAGCGCGGCACCGAACAGAACGATGCCGAAAATCGAAGTGACGCCGAGCAGGTTGCGCGCCTCTTTGCTCAGGACCCTGCCCAGCAGGCGGAAGAAGGTCGAACCGCGCAGCGGTTTCAGCAACCAGATCGCACAATAGAGGCTTTGGTCGCGCCCGCCAACGAACAGGAACGCCGCCAGGGGGACCAGAACAGCGAGCAGATCAACGGCGATTTCCAGTACTCTGTCGCGAACGGCCTTTGTGCGATGCACGATCAGCGTCTCGATCAGTTGCAGGACGTAGGCAGCCCAGATGCCGGCAAGCAGGACTTTGAGAATGAGCCTGCTCTGTCCGGCCATGTCCGGTGTCGTGAGTGCAGCCACGGTCACGAGGCCGATAGCGACGAGCAGCGCGTTCAGCGGCTCAGAAATCTTCGAGAAAGGGAGCGTCGACATTCAATACCCCAGGTCGGCTGCCACCCTCCTAGAATAGGATGGCCTCGATCCAAACGTAAAGGGCTGGCAGGACATGCACAGCAACCAAGCCTTGACCAATTTATGGCTGCCTTGTGTCATCCGGCGTCCGCGTCTCGGACCGTCATCGCTGCCCGACATCCAGCGGAAAACCCTTGAAGGGCTTGATTTCCTTCAGCACGAAAGTGGTCTGCATTTCCTTGATGCGCGGCAGGCGGCGCACCACGGCCATAGCGAAATCCGCATAGCTGTCGAGGTCTTCGGCAACGACCTGCAGTAGGAAATCCGCGTCTCCGGCGATGCTGTAGCACGCCACGACTTCGCTCAACTTCAAAACGTCGCGCGAGAATTCCTCGGCCTCGGCTTCGCTGTGGCTGTCGATCTTCACCCTGATGAAGGCGAGGACGCCAAGGCCGATCTGACGCCTGTCAAGGGTGGCGGCATAGCCTTGAATCACGCCTGTTTCCTCCAGTTGGCGCACGCGCCGCCAACATGGCGATGTCGAGAGCCCGACTTCGGAGGAAAGCGCCTGGTTCGTCAGCCTCCCGTCTTTCTGGAGCGCTCCGAGGATTCGTAAATCAATGGGTTCAAGAGCATTGGGCATGTTCAACCTTGGATTCGGAAAAATCTGGTAGAGTTTACCACAGTGGCGGCATAAGCGGCAATAAAAGGCAAGATTGACCCGGATATCGGAGATATCTTCTGAGCGCATAGTTTCAACAGCAGCAGGTCTCCATGCTTCCAGATATCCGCCTCGCCATCGTCATCAATCCGGATCTGCCGCTCGGGCTGATCGCCAATACCGCCGGCGCCATCGCGATTGGGCTGGGGGCGCGATTTCCTGCGCTTGCCGCGCGGCAACTGAGCGATAGGGAGGGGCGGGCTATCGACATCAGTTCGAACATGCCGGTTCCGATGCTGCAGGCGGATGCCGATACCATCCGCTCGCTGCTGCTGAATGCATTGCCTCCGCAGGGCGAAAGGGCGGTCGTCGCCTTTCCCGCCTTTGCACGCTCGCTACATGATTACAGGGAGTATGAAGCAATGTTTCCCGACCGCGATCTCAAAATGGAAGCGATCGACGGTCTGGGCATAGCGGGTCCATCGAAATGGGTGAAATCGCTGACAGGCTCGCTGAAGCTGTTGCGCTGACGCAGGAAAGAAAAAAGACCGGCTTGCGGAGATAGAGAGTTCCGCGTCGCCGGCCTAGCAAGGACTGAAGAAGAAGGGACGATACACTTCAGTCATCGGACAGTGAATGCATCCGATGACGTCATTGGTAGTCCCGCCAGCCTGAACGGGCTCCGAACCGGCCGTTCATCTGCGGTTCACGCGGATTTTTTTGAAATTCGAGAGATGTCATCAGGGGTCTTGAACTCCGAAAAAGCGATCACCATCTCCATTCTGCGGGTGCCAAACGGGCTCGCGTAACCGTCCCCAGGGCCGCCCAGAGCGGGGCCGCGGGGGCAAAACCAAATCGCAATCGTCGCTCACAGGAGGACAACATGCGTCACGTAGACTTCTCTCCCCTTTACCGTTCCACAGTCGGTTTCGACCGTCTCTTCACCATGCTCGACAGCCTTGCGCAGCCGGATCAGGCTCAGACCTATCCGCCCTACAACATCGAGCGCACCGGTGAGAACACTTATCGCATCACGATGGCCGTCGCCGGTTTCGATGAAAAGGAACTGAGCATCGAGGCTCATGCTCATGTTCTCCAGGTCAAGGGTGAAAAGAGCGAAGAGCCGGCCGAGGCCAGCGAATATCTCTATCGCGGTATCGCCAAGCGCGCCTTCGAGCGCCGCTTCCAGCTCGCCGATCATGTCGAGGTCCAGGCGGCTTCGCTGAAGAATGGTTTGCTGCACATCGATCTGTTGCGCAACATTCCCGAAGCCATGAAGCCCCGCCGCATCTCCATTGCCGCCGAGCCGGTCGAGACCCCGAAGGCAATCGAAGCCCATATCAATTAATGGGCTTCAACAATAGCCAGAAGACCGATCCTCCCAGGTCACAAAAGCAAGGCGGCGTTCCGTTGGGGCGCCGCCTTTTGCATTCCGTAATAGTTGAAACGGCCACTACGCTGCGTTCGAGGCTCCGTTCGTCTTCGGGGTGCCGCTGGTTTCGACTTTGGCCTTGGCTGCTTCCCGCTTTTTGGCGGCATCTGCATATTTCTGGGCGATGACGGCGCAGGCCATGAGCTGGATCTGATGGAACAGCATCAGCGGCAGGACGATGGCACCGATGCTCTGACCGGCGAAGATGACGTTGGCCATCGGCACGCCGCTTGCAAGAGACTTTTTCGAGCCGCAAAAGGTGATGGTGATCTCATCGGCCTTGGAAAAGCCGAGCGCGCGGCTGCCGAACATGGTGATGCAGAGCACCAGCGCCAGAAGCACCATGTTGGCGATGATGACGGTGGCGATATCGACCAACGAGAAGGTATGCCACAGGCCTTCGACGACGGCCTCGCTGAAGGCCGAATAGACAACCATCAGGATCGAGCCACGGTCGACCGGCATCAGGATCGTCTTCTTGGAACGTATCCATTTGCCGATCCAGGGCTGCAGGATCTGACCGGCGATGAAGGGCGCAAGCAGTTGCAGCATGATCTGTTCCAGCACGTCCCAGGAAAACCCACCGCCATGGCCGCCGACCGAGAAGAGCACGCCGACGAGCAGGGGCGTCAGGAACATGCCGAAGATGTTGGAGGCCGATGCGGCGCAGATCGCGGCCGGCACATTGCCACCGGCAATCGAGGTGAAGGCAATTGAGGACTGCACCGTCGAGGGCAGCACGCTGAGGAACAGAATGCCGGTGTAAAGCGCCTGCGGCAGGACGGCCGGCACCAGCACGCCCATGGCAAGCGCCAGTAGCGGGAAAATGCCGAAGGTGGTCAGCAGGATGACCATATGCAGCCGCCAATGCAGCAGGCCGGCGATGACGACATCGCGCGACAGGCGCGCGCCATGCAGGAAGAACAGCAGGCCGATGGCAAGATTGGTGGCGGTGCCGAAATAATGGGCGCTCGTCCCCTGCACGGGGAAGAAGGATGCTGCGAGCACGGTGAGCACCAGCAGGATGGTGAAGGTGTCTGGAAGAAAGCGGCGCATCGTGCCAACCCCAATTGCAATTCTTGAAGAACTTGTCCTTGCACATAGACCTATCGTGATCCACGATGCAAGGAATAACAGTTATCGTAATTCAGGATGAGCGCCATGCTTGATCTCACGCAGTTGCGCAGCTTCGTTGCCGTCGAGCAGATGGGCAGTTTTACGCTCGCTGCCGAGCGGCTCGGCCTTGGTCAATCCACCGTCAGCCAGCATATCCAGCGGCTGGAGACCACGCTCGGCCGCAAGCTTCTGGCGCGCGACACGCATCGGGTGGTGTTGACGGGTGACGGCGAGGCGCTGCTTGGCCATGCCCGGCAGATGCTGTCAATCGAGGGGGAGGTGCAGCAGCTCTTTGCCGGCAACAGCCTGCGCGGCAATCTGCGGCTCGGTGTCTCGGAAGATTTCGTCACCAGCCGTTTGCCGGATGTGCTGGAGGAATTCGTTCGCTCGCATCCCTCCGTCGATCTTGAATTGACGGTCGCTCTCAGTGGCACGCTCTATGAGATGCAGGACAATGGCGACCTCGATCTCGTTCTTGCCAAGCGCCGTCTCGGCGATGCCAGGGGAAAGCTGGTCTATCGCGAGCCGCTGGTCTGGCTGGCGCGGGATCCGGAGCGCGTTCGGACGCTTGCCGCGCCTTTGCCGTTGATCGCCTTTCCGGCCCCAAGCGTCACCCGTGCCGTGGCACTCGAGGCTCTGCGCCGCCAGCAGGTGCCATGGCGTATCGTTTGCACCTGCGGCAGTCTCAGCGGCTTGACGGCGGCGGCGCGGGCCGGCATGGGCGTCCTCGTTCAGCCCCGCAGCATGGCCCCGACGGGACTGTCGGAAATTGCGCCCGGATGGCTGCCGGCACTAGAGGATGTGGAATTCGTGTTGGTACCGCGCAAGGGAGCGGATCAATTGCTGGTCAGCGCCCTGTCGGAGGATATTCTGGCGAAGGTGCGGGGCCTGAGATCTGCCTGATCGGTCGGATCGATTGGTTCTCGGTGTCGGAAAAATATTTTCTCTCAAATAGATAGGGCAAAAAGTCGGCAGGAGTTCCTTCGCCGGCTGCCGATTCTCTTCAAGCGTGTCCCACCTTTTCGATTCACGCATTCAGGTTGGAGTCAGCTTGTGGTGGTACGATTCTGGTTGATGAACGAGCTGAGCCGAGGAAATCAGCCCGATGAAATATGGTGCGATGTTTATTTGCGGACTGGTCGCCTGCGTCATGGCGATGACGGTCATAACCCGCCACATGCCGGGCCAAGACGTTTCACATTCCGCATTGTTTGTGCACCCAAATCAAAACTGACCTCCAAATGAGGTGCTGAGCGCCGCTATGTCCCACTGGAACAGCCACGGCGCTCCTTTTTTCCTTTAAATCAAGCTAGGCAAGCCAGGAAGCCGGTGACATCGTCGTTGGTCGTGGCGAAGCTGGTGACGAGGCGGATCAGGGTCTCGTTTCCGCTCACCAGTTCGGGCTGTGATTCCGGGATCGGCCATTCGTAGAACTTCGCGCCCTTGTCCTCGGCGGTCTTTGCAGCCGATTTCGAAATAATCGCAAAGACCTCGTTCGAAGCCGTCGGCCAGGCGAGGCGCGCGGTAGACGCCTGTTCGATGCCGGCGCGCAGGCGATCGGCCATGCGGTTGGAATGGCGGGCAAGGTCGAGCCATAGGCCATCTTCGAAATAGCCATCGAACTGAGCGGCGATAAAACGCGATTTCGAGAAAAGCTGGGCAGCGCGTTTGCGGATGAAATGCATCTCCTTCGCCTGCTCCGGATTGAAGAAGACGATTGCCTCCGCGCACCAGCAGCCATTCTTGGTGCCGCCGAAGGAAAGAATATCGACGCCGCGCTTCCAGGTCATTTCCGCCGGGCTGACCCCCAGCGCGACCAGCGCATTGGCGAAACGGGCGCCATCCATGTGCAGCGGCAGACCGTTTGCTTTGCAGACGGTGGCAATGGCATCGATTTCAGCGAGCGAATAGACCGTGCCGATCTCGGTCGCCTGCGTAATGGTCACTGCCGCGGCACGGCCATGATGAAGGGCATCCTGCGGGAAGCGGGCGACCTTCGTCGTCAGCGCCTTTGGATCGATTTTGCCGAGGACGCCCTCGACCGTTGCCAGCCGTGCGCCGCTAAAGAAATCCGGCGCCCCGCATTCGTCCTCGGCCACATGTGCTTCTGGGTGGCAGAAGCTGATGCCGCCCGGCTTCTGAACGCTGGCGAGCGACAGAGAATTGGCGGCCGTGCCGGTCGCGACGAAGAAGACGGCGACGTCACGCTCGAAGATTTCGGAGAACTTGGCTTCAATCTTCTGGTCGAGATCGCTAGTGCCGTAGGCTGCGGCAAAACCGCCGGATTCGGCAAAAAGGCGTTGCGCGATCTTGGGATGGGCGCCTGCCCAATTATCGGAGGCAAAAAACATGGATGTGCACCAACTGAATCAACAGGACTGCGGGGAGGGTTCGCAGAGATCGGCGGACATTAATCCAATCGAGCAGGGGATCAAGAGCGCCATGCCGAAGGACACATCACAGAAATTGATCTACGCAATCAACAAACAAAATGATGCGACGCAGCGAAACTTTGTTGCTTGGATTTTGAGGCATAGGCAATCTTCCGTCTTGAAGCAGCGAGATTTTGCCGTTTTGCTCTTGCGAAACCCATCACTTTCTGGCATAGAGCTGATGAATTAGGACAGGGTTGTTGTCCTATTTTGGCTGCCAAGGCCGAAGATGCGCTAGAGGGTCCTGACGATATCGGGATTTCGGGCTATAGTTATCGCGAGCATGTCCTATGGGGCCGTCAGGCGACCAGGTGGAGCGGCGGTGGAATAAGCAAGGCGCGGAACGCTGACGACGGGCCCCACCAAGGGGTCATGGTCTGCGGCCCGATCTTCACAATGCAACAGCGCTGTCGCGCGTCGGACCCAATAATGGGGCGGCGCGGGACGAAGGATCGCCCGCGATGCGGGCCTTACCGGAGGGAAAACGATGACGAACAGGACGCCGTCCATGACTTTTGATCACATCGCCGCAGCAAAGGCTGCCGCTACGGTCAATACGTCGAAACGCGCTGTCGGCATCCCGCCGAAACAGGGCCTTTACGATCCGCGCAATGAACATGATGCCTGCGGCGTGGGCTTCGTCGCCCATATGAAGGGTCAGAAGTCGCACCAGATCGTTCGCGACGGTCTGTTCATTCTCGAAAACCTGACGCATCGTGGCGCCGTCGGCGCAGATCCGCTCATGGGCGATGGCGCCGGCATTCTCGTACAGATTCCGGACCGTTTCTTCCGCGAGGAAATGGCCTTGCAGGGTATTACCCTGCCGAAGGCGGGCGAATATGGCGTCGGCCATTTCTTCCTGCCGCGCGATGAGGCGCTGATCGAGCATTTCAAGACCGCCATCAAGCAGGTCGTTACCGAAGAAGGCCAGGTTCTGCTCGGCTTCCGCGACGTGCCGGTCGACAATTCCTCACTTTCGAAGGCGCCCGAAATCGCTGCTACTGAGCCGCATCACGTGCAGGTCTTCATCGGCGCCGGCCGCGACGCCGGCACACATGAGGAATTCGAACGTCGCCTGTTCACCCTGCGCAAGGTGATCTCCAACCGCATCTATGCGGAATATGAAGGCGAAGAGAGCAACTTCTACCCGGTCTCGCTGTCGAACTCGACCGTGGTCTATAAGGGCATGTTCCTCGCCTATCAGGTCGGTGCCTATTACAAGGACCTCTCCGATCCGCGTTTCGAATCGGCGGTCGCCCTCGTGCACCAGCGTTTTTCCACCAACACCTTCCCGTCGTGGAAGCTGGCGCATCCCTACCGCATGGTTGCGCATAACGGCGAAATCAACACGCTGCGCGGCAACGTCAACTGGATGGCGGCACGCCAGGCATCGGTGTCTTCGCCGCTGTTCGGCGACGATATCTCCAAGCTCTGGCCGATTTCCTACGAAGGCCAGTCGGACACTGCCTGCTTCGATAACGCGCTCGAATTCCTCGTGCGCGGCGGCTATTCCATGGCGCATGCCGTGATGATGCTGATCCCGGAAGCCTGGGCGGGCAACCAGCTGATGGCGCCGGAGCGCAAGGCGTTCTACGAATATCATGCCGCCCTGATGGAGCCGTGGGATGGTCCGGCTGCCGTTGCGTTCACCGATGGCAAGCAGATCGGCGCGACGCTCGATCGCAACGGCCTGCGTCCGGCCCGCTATCTCGTCACCAACGACGATCGCGTCATTATGGCGTCCGAAGCCGGCGTTCTGCCGGTCGAGGAAGAAAAGATCATTCAGAAGTGGCGCCTGCAGCCGGGCAAGATGCTGCTCATCGATATGGAAAAGGGTCGGATCATCTCCGACGACGAGGTGAAGTCGGAGCTTGCGACCAAGCATCCCTATCGGAGCTGGCTCGACCGCACGCAACTCATCCTCGAAGACCTGAAGCCGGTGGAACCGCGGGCGCTGCGCCGCGATGTGTCGCTGCTCGATCGCCAGCAGGCTTTCGGCTATACGCTGGAAGACACCAAAATCCTGATGTCGCCGATGGCAACGACCGGGCAGGAGGCGATCGGCTCCATGGGCACGGATACGCCGATCTCGGCCATGTCCGACAAGCCGAAGCTGCTTTACACCTATTTCAAGCAGAACTTCGCGCAGGTCACCAACCCGCCGATCGACCCGATCCGCGAGGAGCTGGTGATGAGCCTCGTCTCCTTCATCGGCCCGCGCCCGAATCTGCTCGATCATACCGGCATGGCCAACGCCAAGCGGTTGGAAGTCCGCCAGCCGATCCTGACCAATGGCGATCTCGAAAAGATCCGCTCGATTGGCCACACGGAAGATCGTTTCGACACCAAGACGCTCGACTTCACCTATGATGTCGAGCGCGGCGCCGAAGGCATGCCGGAAATGCTCGACCGTCTCTGCGAGCGTGCCGAGGCCGCCGTGCGCGGCGGCTACAACATCATCGTGCTGTCGGACCGTCAGATCGGCCCGGACCGCATCGCGATCCCGGCGCTGCTCGCGACTGCGGCCGTCCACCATCATCTGATCCGCAAGGGGCTGCGCACATCGGTCGGCATCGTCGTCGAAACCGGCGAGCCGCGCGAAGTGCACCATTTCTGCCTGCTCGCCGGCTATGGCGCGGAGGCCATCAACCCTTATCTCGCCTTCGACACGCTGCTCGACATGCATCAGCGCGGCGATTTCCCGAAGGAAGTCGACGCGAGCGAAGTCGTCTACCGCTACATCAAGGCGGTCGGCAAAGGCATCCTCAAGGTCATGTCGAAGATGGGCATCTCGACCTATCAGTCCTATTGCGGCGCGCAGATCTTCGATGCGATCGGCCTGCGGCAGGAACTGGTCGATCAATATTTCTTCGGCACGGCGACGATGATTGAAGGCATCGGTCTCGAGACCATCGCCGAGGAAACCGTTGCCCGTCACAAGTCGGCCTTCGGCCGTGATCCGATCCTGGCAAGCACGCTCGATATCGGCGGCGAATATGCCTACCGTATGCGCGGCGAAAGCCACGCCTGGACCCCGGATGCCGTCGCCGCTCTTCAGCATGCCGTGCGCGGCAATGCCGAAGACCACTATCGCGAATTTTCGGAGATGGTGAACCAGTCGGCGCTTCGGATGAACACCATCCGCGGCCTCTTCAATATCAAGGGTGCGGAAGCGCTCGGCCGCAAGCCGATTTCGATCGACGAGGTCGAGCCGGCTGCCGATATCGTCAAGCGCTTCTCGACGGGCGCCATGTCCTTCGGCTCGATCAGCCGCGAGGCACATACGACGCTGGCGATCGCCATGAACCGCATCGGCGGCAAGTCGAACACCGGCGAAGGCGGCGAGGAATCCGACCGTTACATGCCGCTCGTCGACGGCTCGCCGAACCCGGAACGCTCGGCGATCAAGCAGATCGCCTCCGGTCGCTTCGGCGTGACGACGGAATATCTGGTCAATGCCGACGTGCTGCAGATCAAGGTCGCGCAGGGTGCGAAGCCCGGCGAGGGCGGTCAGTTGCCCGGCCACAAGGTCGACGCCACCGTCGCCAAGACCCGGCATTCGACGCCGGGTGTGGGCCTGATCTCGCCGCCGCCGCACCATGACATCTATTCGATCGAGGACCTGGCGCAGCTCATCTTCGACCTGAAGAACGTCAACCCTTCGTCCGATGTCTCGGTCAAGCTCGTCTCGGAAGTCGGCGTCGGCACGGTCGCCGCCGGCGTCGCCAAGGCGCGCGCCGATCACATCACCGTCGCCGGCTTCGATGGCGGCACCGGCGCATCGCCGCTCACCTCGCTGAAGCATGCCGGCTCGCCTTGGGAAATCGGCCTTGCCGAAACCCAGCAGACGCTGGTGCTGAACGGCTTGCGCTCACGCGTCGCCCTTCAGGTGGACGGTGGCCTGAAGACCGGCCGCGACGTCATCGTCGGCGCGCTGCTCGGTGCCGACGAATTCGGCTTTGCCACTGCGCCGTTGATAGCGGCCGGCTGCATCATGATGCGCAAGTGCCATCTCAACACCTGTCCGGTCGGCGTCGCCACGCAAGACCCGGTTCTGCGCAAGCGCTTCAAGGGCACGCCGGAGCATGTCATCAACTACTTCTTCTTCGTTGCGCAGGAAGTGCGCGAAATCCTCGCCTCGCTCGGTGCTACCAAGCTGGACGACATCATCGGCGCTTCGGAACTGTTAGAGAAGGACGATATGCTCGCCCACTGGAAGGCCAAGGGGCTCGACTTCAGCCGCATCTTCCACAAGGTCGAGGCGCCGAAGGAAGAGACCTACTGGACGACCGTGCAGAAGCACCCGATCGTCGACATTCTCGACCGCAAGCTGATCGAGAAGGCGGAGCCGGCGCTTGCCAGCAAGACGCCCGTCGCTTTCGAAGTCGATATCAAGAACGTCGACCGCTCGGCCGGTGCGATGCTGTCCGGGGCGGTTGCCAAGCGCTACGGTCACCGCGGCCTGAAGGATGACACGATCAACGTCACGCTGAGAGGCACCGCCGGCCAGTCCTTCGGCGCGTTCCTCGCGCGCGGCGTCACCTTCAACCTCGTCGGCGATGGTAACGACTATGTGGGCAAGGGGCTTTCGGGCGGCCGTATCATCATCCGTCCGCCGGAAAACTCGCAAATCTCGGCCGAACATTCGATCATCGTCGGCAACACCGTGCTTTATGGTGCGACCGAAGGCGAATGCTATTTCCGTGGCGTCGCCGGCGAGCGTTTCGCGGTGCGCAACTCTGGCGCCATCACCGTCGTCGAGGGCGTGGGTGACCATGGCTGCGAATATATGACGGGCGGTGTCGTCGTCGTGCTCGGCGAAACCGGCCGCAACTTCGCGGCCGGCATGTCGGGCGGCGTCGCTTACGTGCTCGACGAGAAGGGCGATTTCGCCCGCCGCTGCAATATGGCGATGGTCGAGTTGGAACCGGTTCCGGAAGAGGACGAGTTGCTGGAGAAGCTGCATCATCACGGCGGCGACCTCATGCACAAGGGACGCGTCGACGTCTCCGGTGACATGACCCGCCACGACGAAGAGCGCCTCTACCAGTTGATTTCGAACCATTTCCACTACACTGGCTCGACGCGGGCAAAGGAAATCCTCGATCACTGGGCCGACTACCGCCCGAAATTCCGCAAGGTCATGCCGGTCGAGTACCGTCGTGCGCTGGAAGAGATGGAGCGTAGCCGGATGGGTGTTGCGGCGGAATAGTTTGGATTTGGGCAATTCCGTGATATGACATGTCATATCACGGATTGGAGGCGCCTATGAACGAGCACTCACAGGTCATCAAAATTGCCCAGGTTTTCAACAATGGCCGGAGCCGAGCGATTAGGATTCCGAAGGAGTTCGAATTCGATGCGGATCAAGTTGAGATTCGTATGGATGAAGATGGCGATCTGATTGTTCATCCGGTGAAACGCAGAACTTTGCTGGAAGTTTTGGCGAGCTTAGAACCGCTGCCGCCAGAAGATTGGATGCCTGAGCTCAACGACGACGACTTGCCGCCGTTGAAAGATGTGAATTTCTAATGTTTTACCTGCTTGACACAAATATCCTCTCACGTCTTTCCAATGACCCACATGGTCATGTTAGCCGAAAGATCGCTGAGCTCGACGTCGATGATGTGATTACGAGTGTCATTGTTGCTGGTGAAGTTGAGTTTGGTTTGGAGTCGAAAGGGTCTGAAAGGTTACGCCTGAATATGGAGGCGATCTTACAGGCCATCAGAGTGATGCCTTTGGAGAATTCGGTCTATCGTCATTACGGATGGCTGCGGGCGGATCTCAAAAGGAAAGGTACTCCTATTGGTCCGAACGATCTTTGGATCGCTGCCCACGCCCTAGCGCTGGATGCGGTGCTGGTGACGGACAATGAGGGTGAATTCTCCCGCGTGCCGGGATTGAAGGTGGAAAACTGGCTGCGTTAGTAGCGTTTTGATGAATAGGGACGAAAGCATGGGCAAGGTAACAGGCTTCTTGGAAATCGACCGGCAGGTTGGCAAGTATCAGCCGGCGTCTGATCGCATCCGGCATTTCCGCGAATTCACGATCCCCATGTCGGACCAGGAAGTCCAGAAACAGGCCGCGCGTTGCATGGACTGTGGCATTCCCTATTGCCACGGCCCGACCGGCTGCCCGGTTCACAACCAGATTCCGGACTGGAACGACCTCGTCTACAACAACAATTGGGAAGAGGCGATCCGCAACCTGCATTCGACCAATAACTTCCCGGAATTCACCGGCCGCGTCTGCCCCGCGCCTTGCGAGGAAGCCTGCACGCTGAACCTCGAGGACGCGCCGGTTGCGATCAAGACGGTCGAACAGGCGATTGCCGATAAGGCCTATGAACTCGGCTTCATCCGTCCGGAGCCGGCAACGGTCCATACGGGCAAGAAGGTCGCCGTCATCGGCTCCGGCCCCGCCGGCATGGCAGCCGCTCAGCAGCTTGGCCGCGCCGGCCATGAAGTCCATGTCTATGAGCGCGAGACGAAGCCCGGCGGGCTGCTGCGCTACGGCATTCCGGACTTCAAGATGGAGAAGAACTTCATCGACCGCCGCGTCGAGCAGATGAAGGGCGAAGGCGTGACCTTCCATTGCGGCGTCAACGTCGGCGTCGACGTCAAGGTCGAGCAGCTTCTGGCGGACTATGATGCTGTGCTCTATTGCGGCGGCTCGGAAACTCCGCGCGAAGCCGGCATTCCCGGCACGACGCTCGCCGGCGTTCATGACGCCATGCCCTATCTCGTGCAGCAGAATCGCCGCGTTGGCCGCGAAAACATCGACAGCATCGGCTGGCCGTCCGACCCGATCCTGGCGGGTGGCAAGCATATTGTCGTCGTCGGTGGCGGCGATACGGCATCCGACTGCGTCGGCACCGCTTTCCGCCAGGGCGCCGTCAAGGTGACCCAGCTCGACATCCGCCCGCAGCCGCCGGAAAAGGAAGACAAGCTTGCCGTCTGGCCCTTCTGGGCGACGAAGATGCGCACCTCCTCCTCCCAAGCCGAGGGCGCTGTGCGCGAATTCCAGGTGGCAACGCTCGAGTTCATAGGCGAAGACGGTGTGCTGACTGGCGTAAAGTGCTGCGAAGTCGATGAGCGCCGCAAGCCGATCGCCGGCACGGAATTCGTCATCCGTGCCGATCTCGCCTTCATCGCCATCGGCTTCCGCGGCCCGTTCACCGATAGCGTGCTGAAGGAACTCGACGGCAAGCTGACGCTCAACACCGACAAGCGCGGCTCGACCAATGTCGTTGCCGACGACAAGGGCTACAAGACGTCCGTCGACAAGCTCTGGACCGCCGGCGACGTCCGCCGCGGCCAGTCCCTGGTCGTCTGGGCCATCCGCGAAGGCCGCCAGGCCGCCCGCGCAATCGACGAGGCCCTGATGGGGTCAACGGTGCTGCCGCGGTAAAAGCTTCGGCATTATCGAAGGTCAAGAAAGGCTCTGCTTCGGCGGAGCCTTTCTTTCAGCGGTTCGTTACAGCAGGAAGCAGGAAGCGCCGGAGAAACGTATCTCCGACAGCCGGTTGCAGTATGGGATTATCATACAATCCTGCCAGTACGACAGCCGTCATGTCCAAGCTCGGAATGACATAGAGTCTTTGTCCTCCCCAACCAACGGCTGCAGTCCAGCCAATCTCCTGCCGGTCTATCAACGAGCGTCCGAGCCACCATTGGAACCCGTAGAAATATAAGCCTTCTCCCTGTATTTGCGGTGACGTGGCTAGGTCGATCCAGGCTGATGAGAGAATCCTGATGTTGTTCCAGGCGCCCTTGTTCAACACAAGTTGGCCGATCTTGGCGACGTCGCGGGGCCGCATACGCAAACCGGACGTAACGTTGGCTGTTCCGTCCGGGTAGTAAACCCATTCCACGTCATCGATGCCAAGGGGATCGAAGAGGTATTCCTTGGCAAGCTGATCCGGCGGTCGCCCCGATGCCCTGTGCAAAATGGCGCCGAGCAGCGCGGTCAATCCGCCGTTGTAGTTGTAGGCAACGCCTGCCGGCCTGGCGATTGGCTGTTCCAGAACATAGCGGTGCAGGTCAGCAGCCTCCATCATCCGGCGCTCGCTGTTGGCTGGATTGCTGTACGGAAGGTCCTCGCTCCAAGCAAAACCAGCGGACATTGTAAGCAGGTGGCGAAGCGTTATCCTATCCTTTTCCGGCGTGCGGAGATCGCTGTGATCAGGAAAGAAGGAGAAAACCGGCACGTCGAGGTCGGCAATCCAGCCATTTTCGACGGCGATGCCGACAAGCATAGAGGTGATGCTTTTGGTGATTGAGCGAAGATCGTGTCTGAGTCCCGCATGGTAGGCGACGCGGCCAAGCGGAGTCGCCCATGCCCGGTCCTCCCCCGTGAAATATCGCTCGTAGATCAGTTTGCCGTGGCGGGCGATCAGGATGGCATGGGCATTTGCCGCCGTCCATGCCTCGAAATGTGGGCCGATGGTTCGTAGTCTTTCCGTGTCGAAATCATGGTCCTCAGGAATAGATAACGCCCATCCGTTTGCAGATACTTCCGGCAGGCCAAGGTCTTCGTGCGATTCCAGCATGCGAATTGCCCTTGTTATGTTGTACCCGATGGTGATCAGGGAGCAGTTGTAGCAGTCGGCAGCCGATAATCGTCGACGCGTCCGGTCGGCGCCGGGGCCATTTGGCCTTTCTTGACCAGGAGGTCGCGAGGAGACTCGGTGACGGAAGCGCGGGCGGGGGCGCCGCCGAGAAGCTGTGCACCGCCGTCGAGATTGGGATCAGAGAGGCTTACCGGTTGGGTGCGGGTGATCTTTTCCAACTCCGACGGCGGCAGGTTGACCTGTTCGGCAGGCAGTTGATTGCCGGTGTCGAGGCGGATGATATCCGGGCTTGCCTGATCGCCGAGCAGGCGGCGCGTCGGTTTTTCGACGTAGAAGGCGACCTTGCGTTTTCCTGCTGCCGTGAGATTGACGCCGTCGGAAGTTCTGAGCCGCACCTGCTGGCCGTTGATGTCCGAGCCGGTGATGATGAACTCGCCGTTCTCGTCGGTGAAGCCGTCCCAGATATCGATGAACTCGCCGCCGATACTTTCGACCTGGCTTTGATAGACTTGGTTGAGTTTCACGGCATCGGCCGTCATTTGGCTTGAGCCGAAGGGTGGCAGGCCGACCCAGAGCAGGGGGATATGGCGGCTCGTCACCAGCTTGCCGAACTGCTGCACCCGTTCCTCATAGGCGAGGTACCATGGGTCGGTGCCGAATTTTTCATTAAGCCCGTCACCCGTCATCTGCTGGCGGTCGTTGGCGCCGATCATGACGACGACCATGGCCGGCTTCAATTGATCCATCATCGTGGGCAATTGTTGCGGCCAGTTGTAATAATCCTGCCGCACGAGGCCGGAGGCGACGGTGCTGCGCGTCTGCACGACGACGCCGGGCGAGGTGGAAAAGGCACTGCCGAGCCCGTCGCCAAGGCCGCCGGCCAGAAAATCGCCTACGACGAGGATCGTTTTGGCATCGGGCAGTTTCTGAATTTCCGGCGGCGTATCCGGCTGGGCCACCACGACCTGCCGCTGCGGCGGAGCGGTTCTTTTGCGCGGCCGCATGGTGCGTCTCGGCGCAGGCTGCTCGGGAAGATCAGGTTCCGACCTGCCGAACAGCATGTCAAGCAATGTCTTGCGCGGCCGCTCCTGCGCTTCGGCCGCCGTCAGCAGGAAGACAAACGCGAGGCAGGCTGCAAGAAGCGAGGTGAGGATCGCTTTTGCGGCAATTATGGACGCGCGGGCAGGTCGGTTTTTCATCGGGCTCTTTTCCGCTCGCTGCGCCATGGTCGCATGAAAGCGGCGCCGCCGTCTAGCGAATCCAAGGCTCATCGCGACCGCAGCAACCTATTTGCGCAGGGCGTTCAACAGGTTCATCGAGGGCTCGCCGTCGGCGCTCATGCCGAAACGCTGCTGAACGGCAGCAATGGCGGCCTTGGAACCGGAGCCGAAATTGCCGTCGACAACGCCGTCGTAATAGCCGAGCTCCTTCAGCCGGGTCTGCAGCTCGAATTTCTGCTTCACATCCAGCGTGCCGCTCGGGCGCGGCCAGGATTGCTGCATGCCGCCATAGCCGCCGATCTGATCGGCGAGCAGGCCAACGGCGAGCGCATAGCTGTCCGAGGCATTGTAGCGCTTGATGGTGAAAAAGTTGCCGGCCATCAGGAAGCCGGGGCCGTCAGCTCCGCCCGGCATTTTCAGTTGGGCGCGGTCGGAAGTGAGGCGGAAACCCTTGCCGTTCGGGCGCACGAAACCCATGGCAGCCCATTGCGCGATCGTGTGGGTTTTGCCGGCCTGCGCCGCGCCGCCCGGCGGTACGGTCACTTCATAGCCCCAGGTGCGTCCGGTGCTCCAGCCATTCTTTGCCAGCAGATTGGCGGTCGTTGCCAGCGCATCGGGAATGGAGTTCCAGATGTCGGCATGACCGTTGCCATCGGCGTCGACCGCATAGAGCAGGTAGCTGGTCGGGATGAACTGCGTATGGCCCATGGCGCCGGCCCAGGAGCCGTTGAGCTCGTCGCGCGGCACATCGCCGCTTTGCAGGATCTTCAGCGCTGCGATCAACTGCTTCTTGGCATAGCCGGAACGCTTCGGATCGGCATAGGCGAGGGTCGCCAGCGCGCGCGGCACGTAGTGCAGCTTCTCGTCCTTTGCGAGTACGGCACCGTAATTCGATTCCATCGACCAGATCGCCAGGATGATATTGCGATCAACGCCGAAATGCTGTTCAAGAGAACGGAGTGTGGAACCGTATTTGGCCGCCATCTTCCGGCCAACATCAACGGTATAGGGATTGACGCGGGAATCCAGATAATCCCAGATCTGGGATTTGAATTCCGGTTGGTACTGAGCTTTTTCGAGGACCGTGGGGTCGGGGTCCGTTACGCCGGCAAATGCTTTGCGATAGGTTGACTGCGTGATGCCGCTTTTGGCTGCGGTATCATAGAAGCCCGCGATCCATTTCTGGAACCCAGGGTCCGCATTGGCGTTAATGGGAGTTAGTCCCGCAAAGGCACCGAGCGCGAGCGCCAAAGCGAGACCACGAAGGGAGTGTTTGCGGTTTGGGGTCATCAACAGCCGTGTCCATCGATAGTTGGATTTCGGGTGCGGCGATGCCCATGGCATTCGCCCAAGCGTGACACTACAGGAACGAAGTCAACAAATTCTTTACCATGGAAGCTGGGGTCAGTCATCATTTGCAAAACAGTAGCAAATTTATACTACTGACCCTCCGTATAGCTTTTGGCGCAAGCGGCGTAATTCCCCAGGAGGTATGAGTGGGACAGCATAAGAAGGTTCGTAAGGCAGTATTTCCGGTCGCCGGACTTGGGACGCGGTTCTTGCCGGCGACCAAGGCGGTGCCGAAGGAGATGCTGACCGTCGTGGACAAGCCGGTCATCCAGTACGTCGTCGATGAGGCGATGGAAGCCGGCATCGAGCATTTCGTGTTCGTGACCGGCCGTAGCAAGCACGTCATCGAGGACTATTTCGACATTCAGTTCGAACTCGAGCAGACGTTGCGCCAGCGTAACAAGAATGCCGAACTGTCGCTGCTGAACGGCCTGCTGCCGAAGGCGGGCACGGCGAGCTTCACGCGCCAGCAGGAGCCGCTCGGCCTCGGTCATGCGGTGTGGTGCGCCCGCGAGATCGTTGGCGACGAACCCTTTGCGCTGCTGCTGCCCGACATGGTCATGCGTGCCGAAAAGGGCTGTATGAAGGGCATGATCGAGCTTTACGAGCATAGCGGCGGCAACGTCATCGCCGTCGAGGAATGCGCTCCGGACCAGACCCATAAATACGGTATTGTCGGCGTCGGTGAGACCATCGGGAGCGGCTTCCGCATCACCGAAATGGTGGAAAAGCCGGCCAAGGGCACGGCTCCGTCGAACTTCTTCATCAATGGCCGCTACATCCTGCAGCCGGAGATCTTCCATATTTTGGAAAGCCAGGAGCGCGGTGCGGGTAACGAGATTCAGTTGACGGACGGCATGCTGAAGCTCGCCCAGCAGCAGGATTTCGCCGGCTATCACTTCCGCGGCCAGACCTTCGACTGTGGCGCCAAGGATGGCTTCATCCTCGCCAATGTCGCCTTTGCACTTGCCCGTGCGGACATCCGTCCGACGATCGAGGACGGGTTCAAAGCGCTCGTCGAGGCGCTGAAGTCGTAAAAAGATCAAAAGTACCCTCTCCCCGCGCATGCGGGGCGAGGGAGCGACTGGGATTACCTCTTCACCGTCAAGCCCACGCCCGCCTGGATCTGCCGCGTATCGTCGCCCGTTCTTCTCGACGTCAGTTGGTAGCCGACGTTGCTCGTCAGATCGAGATAGCGATTGATGCCCCAGGTGAGGCCGAGCGCTGCGTCATATTCAGTTTCATCGGAGATGGTGCTGCCGGAAGGATAGTCTCGCCAGATCGTGCCGCCTGTCACCTTGGCGGTGAGATCGTCGCGCAGTTCCTGGCTCAACGTGCTCGTCAACTGATAGGCGGTATAGCCGCTTTCGCCCGCCGTCGTGGAGGGTTGGACAGTTGTCGAAAGGCCGATGCTGACATCGGTGCCGCGCTGCGGCGACCAGGCGAGATTGCCGTCGACGGTCGGCGAATCGATTGAAGCGAGACGCGAATCGTCGAATTCCGTGTGCTGATAGCCGAAGCCCAACTCGCCCTTCATCTTGTCGCCGAGATCGAACTCGACGCCCGCCTTGCCGCCGTAGCTCTGGTTCGAGCGGGCGTAGCCGTTGCTGTCGTGCGACTGGTCGTAGAAGGTGCGGCCGAGATCTGCCTCAAGGAAGGGGATGAGCACAGGTGAAAGCTCGTAGCCGAGTCGCCCGCGCCAGGTGCCGGCGGTCTGGTTGCGGTCGCTGAGCGTCACCTGTGTGCCGTCCGACAGGGTGGCGTCGGAATAGACGGTGCGGGTCAGCCCCAGGGCTGTCGTGCCGCGCAGCAGGCCGAAATCGCGTTCCAGCGACCCGCCGGCGTTGAATTGGTTGACAGCCGACTGCTTCGAGGCACCGGCAATGGCGTTGGGATCGCTGGTGTCTTCGCGGAAGAACTGATAACCGGCGGTGATGTGCGCGGTGGTATCGGCGGGAAGATCGAGGCGCAGATCGGCGTTGATATTGACATTCGGCTGTTCGGCGCCGCTGCCGCTCAGGTTTTTCTGCCAGACGCCTTCGCCGGTGACGGTCAGCGCATGGCGGTCCCAATCCGACGTCAAGGTGCTGCGCAGATCGGTTTGCAGGAAGCTGCGGTCGTCATTGGTCGAGCCGGTGCGGTTGCGCTCGACATTGATGGACTGGTTGACGGAAGGGCGGAGGGTGAAGGTGCCGAGCGGTATGCCCTGCACATCCTCTCGATCCGGATGCTGCCGCGCCCTCAGATCATCGACACTGGTCTCGCGCAGATTGACGCGGCGCAGATCATCATCCAGCGTGGAGCCCGTCGTCGTCGGATCGATGCCGCCGAGCCAGAGGCGAGTGCTGGACGATGTATCCGTTGCCGTCTGATTCGCGGCTTTGGTCGTCTTGGATTTCGAGGATGTCGTGGCCGTCGCATCCGAACCGGGCAGATCCAAACTGTCGGTGTCGGTCGATGTCGCCGCCAGATCCGTGCTGGAGCTCTGGCTGGCGGTGAGCGATTGCGCTTGAACCGGCATAGGCATGGCGAGTGCAACCCAGCCCAGCAGAGCGGATGCCGCGCATGCCGTCAGCCGGAGGGAGCCACCACCCGCCTTGTTCTTGCCGATGTTCATTTGATTTATGTCTGACCTTACTCGAAATGCTTTAAATCGTTACCCAAGCGTAAAGGCCCATGGTTAACGCTTCCTTGCCAGCCGACTACAAGGAGTCATGGTGACGGAACTGGCGCTGATGATGCGACGACCCATCTCCGCTGCACAAAATCGATCTCGGGTGGACAGAAATAAAGAAAAGCGTTAGGCCTCGCTCATGAACAAGAGAGCTGTAAGACTCATCGAGAACGGTGCGATCGAATCCGCAATGCGAACGATCGAGACCGAGAGACTGGGCATGGAGGCGCTCGAACGCGCACTCACCAATGGTCTGGCCGAGCCCTTCAGCCGCGCGGTGGAGATTATCGGCGACATCAGCGGCCGCGTCGTCATCACCGGTGTCGGCAAGAGCGGCCATATCGGCAATAAGCTCGCTGCAAGTCTGGCTTCCACCGGAACACCGGCTTTCTTCGTGCATCCGGTCGAAGCCAATCACGGCGATCTCGGCATGATCACGCAGGATGACGTCATCATCGCCATCTCCTGGGGCGGCGAAAGTGCCGAGCTGCGCGGCATTATCAGCTATTCCCGCCGTTTCTCGATCCCGATGATCGCCATCACGGCCGGCGAGACCTCTACGCTTGCGCGCGAGTCGGATGTGGTGCTGTTGCTCCCCAAGGAGCAGGAAGCTTGCCCGCATGGGCTGGCGCCGACGACATCGACGCTGCTGCAGCTTGCCATCGGCGATGCGCTTACCGTAGCGCTCTTGGAGGCACGCGGCTTCACGGCCGAGGATTTCCGCACCTTCCATCCGGGCGGCAAGCTGGGCGCCAGCCTCTCCCATGTCGCCGATATCATGCACAAGGGCGACCGTGTGCCTCTGGTTAGCCTTGGCACCGGCATGCCGGAAGCGGCGATGACGCTCTCGAAAATGCGTTTCGGCTGCGTCGGCGTAATCGATGATGACGGTTGTCTCTGCGGCATCGTCACCGATGGCGATATCGCTCGTAATCTCGGTACCAGCCTTGCGGAGATGCGGGTGGACGAGGTGATGACGCGCAATCCGAAGACGGTCAAGGAAACGACGCTGGCGACCGGCGCGATGGCGGTGCTGAACCGCCACAATATTTCGGCGCTGATCGTCGTCGACGATGCCCGGCGGCCTGTCGGCATCGTCCATTTCCACGATCTGCTGCGGATCGGTGTCGCCTGATCAAGCCATTTCGACGGTCAGATCACGCCCGTTGCTGGCGACGACCTTGACGCGGGTTCCGGCGGGCAGGTCCGGCCCCATTACCGTCCAATAGGTATCGTCGAGGCGGATTCGACCGCGGCCTTCGGTGATCGGTTCTTTGAGCGTTGCCGTACGGCCGACCAGGCTTGCGCCGCGCTGGTTGAGGAAGGGTTCGTCCGTTATCTGCCTGTTGTTATAGACATAGCGGCGGCCGAGCAGGGCGACGATGATGGCGAACGCCCCGAAGATCAGCAGTTGCACCTGCCAGATCCAGAAGGTGCTGTCCCAAAATGCCAGCGAGAGCGCGCCGACGATGACGGCCGCAAGGCCGATCCAGACCAGGAAGAAACCGGGTGCAATGAGTTCGGCAGCCAGAAGCACGAATCCGGCTACCCACCAACTCCATGGCCCAAGTTCGCCAATGAGATTGTCGAGCATGCTTAGCTCTCCCGCGGCGGCGGATTGATGGAGGGGGTCGAGCGCGTTGCGCCCGCACGCGGACGCGACGACTGCGAAGGCATACTGCCGTCATTGCTTTCGCCGAAGACCTCGCGGGCGATAGCGCCGATACCGCCGAGCGAACCGATGAGCGAAGCGGCTTCCATGGGCATCAGCACGATCTTGGAATTACCGGCTGTGCCGATGGATGCGAGTGCCTCCGTATATTTCTGCGCAACGAAATAGTTGATGGCGTGGATGTCGCCTGCAGCAATCGCTTCCGACACCATACGTGTCGCCTTGGCTTCCGCTTCGGCCAGGCGTTCGCGCGCCTCCGCATTGCGGAAAGCTGCCTCGCGCTGACCTTCCGCCTGCAGCACCGCAGCCTGTTTGGAGCCCTCGGCCCGCAGGATCTGCGCGTTGCGCATGCCTTCCGCCTCAAGCACCTGGGCGCGTTTTTCGCGCTCGGCCTTCATCTGCCGCGCCATCGCGTCGACCAGATCCTTTGGCGGCTGTATGTCCTTGATCTCGACACGAGTGACCTTGATGCCCCAGGGGTGCACCGCATCGTCAACGACGCGCAGCAATCGGTCGTTGATGGCGTCACGGTTGGAAAGCAGTTCATCCAGGTCCATCGAGCCCATGACGGAGCGGATATTGGTCATGGTCAGATTCTGAATGGCATTTTCGAGATTGGTCACCTGGTAAGCGGCCTGCGCGGCGTTTAGCACCTGATAGAAGGCGACGGCGTCCGCAGCGATGCTCGCATTGTCCTTTGTGATGACCTCCTGGGTCGGGACGACAAGCACCTGCTCCATGACATTCATGCGTGCGCCAACAGACTCAATGAAGGGTACGATCAGATTGAGCCCCGGCTCGAGTGTGCGCGTGTAACGTCCAAAGCGTTGGATCGTATAGCGATATCCCTGTGCCACGGTCTTGATGCCGGCAAACAGCACGAGGATGACCAAAATTACAAAAGCGACCACGACGATGCTGAAACCACCGACGACCATAAAATCCTCCATCGACGCTCCCGCACGATGCAGGTTTGCGTCACTTCGAAACACTGCCGCCATGCCTGCGCATTCGGGCGAACAAGCGACGCAGCAGATCAATCAGATGTGGTGGGTTAGCATGTTCCCGGCAAGGGCGGAATGGGCCGCGCCATCCAACCTTTCGCTCCGCTCCGCAGCGCGAAAACTCGCGTTTCCGGACCGTATTGATGGTCCCGGCGCTCCCCTCAATCTCGCTCCAAGGCCTTGCACCTGACCACACATGTTCATACCTTAAGGAGAGGAAAAATATCCGGTTTCTGCCGCCGTGCGGCCCTTTGAGCCATGGCATGGCGCTACACCAGGGTGAGATGATGAATATCGATAGAACTTTGCGGTCAATCGTGGCCGTGCATGCTTCAATTCCGGAAGATGCCTTTACGGCTGGGGCATTGGGAATCCGGCGGGAAGGCAGCGGTGTGGTCATCAGGGACAACGGGCTGGTGGTCACGATCGGCTATCTGATCACCGAAGCGGAAGAGGTCTGGCTGACGACCAATGAAGGCCATGTGGTCCCCGCTCATGCGCTTGCCTATGATCAGGAGACCGGTTTCGGTCTGGTCCAGGCGCTTGGTTCGCTTGGCGTGCCCGCACTGGAATTTGGTAATGCTGCGAGGGCTGCGATTGGTGATCCTGTGGTGATTGCCGACGGAATCGGCCAGTTCGTTCGGGCAAACATCGTGGCCAAGCAGGAATTCGCCGGCTATTGGGAATATCTGCTGGAGGAGGCGATCTTCGTGGCGCCCGCCCATCCTTCATGGGGAGGCGCCGCGCTCCTCGACGCCCACGGCAAGCTTTTGGGCATCGGCTCGCTTCACCTGCAGATGGCCTCCCAAAACCAAGAGACTGCCGATATCAACATGGTCGTGCCGATCGATTTGTTGCCGCCTATTCTCGATGATCTGCTCAATCGAGGCCAGGTCAACAAGCCGCCGCGGCCGTGGCTCGGCGCTTTCTCCGCCGAAAGCAATGGCGAGGTCGTGGTCATGAGCGTCGCGGAAGGGGGCCCGGCCGCTCAGGCGGGGCTGCAGCGAGGCGATGTCATTTCCGAGATCCGGGACGGCGAAGTCGATAGCCTGGCCGATTTTTACCGCAAGGTATGGGAAAGCGGCCCCGCCGGCTCAGAAATCCCGATGAGGATATTACGCAACGGGCGCGAAGCATGGCTGCGCGTGAAGTCGGCCGACCGCAGCAGCTTTCTCAGGAAGCCGCAACTGCAGTAGCGCACGGCCGTCGCGGCGCCCGGAACATCCGGCGCCTCAAGAGCATGGCGGGCGTCAAACCCAGCCCAGCAATTCCCGCCTCACCACCTTTTCCAGCACCCACATGCCGTCCTCGCTGTCGTTGAGGCACGGAATATGCGTGAACTTCTCGCCGCCATTGTGGTGGAAGGATTCGGCTGCCTGTTCGGCGATTTCCTCGAGCGTTTCCAGACAATCCGAGACGAAGCCGGGGTTGAGGACGGCGATGCGTTTCGTGCCTTCCTTGGCAAGGCGCTCCACCGTTTTGTCGGTATAGGGTTGCAGCCATTCCTCCGGTCCGAAGCGGGATTGAAAGGTTAGCATGAACCGGTCTTCGGACAGTCCGAGCTTTTCACGCAGCAACCGGCTGGTCTCGACGCATTGCCGATAATAGGGGTCACCCTTCTCGGAATAGGAAAGCGGGATGCCGTGGAATGAGGCCAGAATCTTCTCCGGTTGCCAGTCGAGCGTGGCGAGGTGCCGAGTGACGGAGTTCGCAAGCGCCTCGATATAGGTCGGATCGCTGTGATAGTCCGGAACGGTGCGCAATGCCGGTTGCCAGCGCATGGCCATCAGCTTTTCGAACGCCTTGTCATTGACGGTAGCGGTCGTGGCGGCCGCATATTGCGGATAAAGCGGGAACAGCAGGATACGGTTGCATCCCTGATCCTTCAGCACCTGAATGCGCTCGCCGATCGATGGCTTGCCGTAGCGCATGGCCCAATCGACGATCACGTCCGGTAGGTCCACCAGCCGCGTGGCCATCAAATCCGATTGGTTTCGCGTGTAGGTGCGCAGAAAACTTTCGTTCTTTTCTTTGTTCCAGATCGTCTCATAGGCCTTGCCGACTTTGCCGGGGCGGGTGTTGAGGACGATGCCGAACAGGATCGGATACCATTTCCACGGCGACCACTCGATAACGCGCTTGTCGGTCAGGAATTCGCGCAGATAGCGTCGCATCGACGTGTAGTCGGTGCCGTCAGGCGTGCCGAGATTGACGAGAAGGACGCCGATCTTGCCAGATTTTTGCTGCGATTGGCCGGCCGGGACTTCTGCGATCATCAATGGTGGTCCTCTCAACGAAACGGAGCACCTCACATAGGAACAAAAACCGGCCCGGGAAAGCCCGGACCGGCTGACTTTTTCGAGACAATCGGCGTTACTTGGCGGGAATCTTCAATTCGCGACCGACGGTGAGGTGGCGCGGCTTGAGATTGCGGTTGGCGGCCGCGAGTTTGCGCCATTCGCCGGCGTCGCCGTAATAGGTCTTTGCGAGATCCCAAAGCGTGTCGCCGGCGGCGATGACGTGGGAAGCCGGCGTTTTCGGCGGCTCGCTGGCCTGAGGCGCCGGTGCGGTGGTCTCCGGTGCCGTGGTTGGCGCGGCGGGAGCCGTTGTCGTCGGCGTGGGGGTTGTCGTTGCGGGAGCAGTCGTTGCCGGCGCCGTGGTCTCAGGCGTCGACGTGGCGGGCGCGATGGTAGCGGGAGCCGTTGTTACAGGAGCCGTGCTCGTCGTCGGCGGGGTCGCGGCAGGCGCTGTCGTCTGAGACGTGGACGTGTCTGGGGTCGTGGTGGTGCCGGGGGTTGAAGCAGCAGGCGCGGTCGTAGTTGGCGCGGGCGCCGTTGTGGCTGGAGCGTTGGTATCGGGCGCCGTTGTTGCGGGAGCAGTGTTCGTCGTCGGCGGGGTTGCGGCAGGCGCCGTCGTCTGAGACGTAGACGTGTCTGGGGTCGTGGTGGTGCCGGGTGTTGAAGCAGCAGGTGCGGTCGTGGTGGGCGCAGGCGTCGTTGTCGCCGGGGCGGTGGCGGCGGGCGCCGCCGTTGTTTGAGCGGCGGTCGTCTGAGATGTGGACGTGTCTGGGGTCGTGGTGGCAGTCGGGGTCGAAGCAGCAGGAGCCGTTGCAGAGGATGCTGCGCTTTTATCGGCTGCAGCCGGGGCGGGCTTCTGATCCGATGATGCTGCCTGTTGCGTTTCCGCCGGCTTGCCTGCCTCCGGTTGGGCCATGGCTGCGGTGCCGCCGACCTGCGTCACGCGGCCATCGGTATAGGGCTTGTAGGGCCTGTGCGATGCCAGGTAATCGGCGACGACTCCTTCCAGATCAGGGCCGAAGTCATAGGCATTCTTGCCGTCTTTAGCAAAGACGACGTAACCGTCTCCACCGGCGCGCATATAATTGTTGCTGACGACGCCATAGGTCTTGTTGGGATCGAGCGGCACGAACTCCGTGCCTTCCTGCACCGTGACGGAGACGATGCGGTCGCCGGGCGGCTTTGACTTGTCGAAGGTATATTTGAGACCAGCGACCTGCGGGAAACGGCCGGCGCCGTCGTCGATCTGGCTAAGGCCGTTCTCCAGTGCCGCCTTCAGGTCGGCACCCGTCAATTGGAAGGTGGCGATCGTATTCTGAAAAGGCAGCACGGTCAGCACGTCACCCATGGTCACGTCGCCGGCGCCGATCGAGGCACGCAAGCCGCCGCCGTTCTGGATGGCGATCGTGATGCCCTGGTTTTTCGTGCGGTCGAGCATGGCATCGGCGACGAGATTGCCCATGGAGCATTCCTGAACGCGGCAAATCTCGCGCGCGCCCTCGATCGGGGCTTGCGCAGAGCCAATGACTTTATGGCGCAGTTCGTCGATCGGCTTGGCCATTTCCTGGATACGGGCAGCGATTGCGGGGTCCGGTTTGATCGAAGAATCGAGGAGGATCGGATCGCCCTTGGCTTCCTTGACGACGCCGTTATCGTCGAAGGTGATGACAATGTCGCCGAGATATTTGCTGTAGGAGGCGGCCTGGACCACCGGAACCTTATAGCCCGCCGGATTGTCGACCATGGTCGGATAAGGGCCGGCCGCTTTCGGATCGGTATTCGACAGCAGCGTGTGCGAATGGCCGCCGACGACCACATCGACACCGGCGATCCTGGCGATCTGGGCAACATCGCGCGGATAGCCGACGTGGGTGAGCGCGATGATTTTGTTGACGCCCTGCGCCTTTAGCGCATCCACTTCGGCACTGATGGCGGCTGCATCGTCGGTGATTTTGACATGCGGACCGGGCGAGGAGAGTTCTGGCGTCTCGGCCGTGACCGCGCCGACGATACCGATTTTTTGGCCGCCGATATCGAGCACGATCGATTTCTTGATGCGATCACCAATTTTCGATTGGTCGTCCACGACGAGATTGGCGGTGACGACGGGGAATTGCGCCTTGTCGAGGAAGGCTGCGAGCGGGCCTTCGCCATCATCGAATTCGTGGTTGCCGACGGTCATGGTGTCGAGCTTCATATCGTTGAGAAATTCGACCTCGGCAGCCCCCTTGTAGGTCGTGTAGAATAGCGAGCCCTGGAAATTGTCGCCGGCATCGAGCAGCAGGACATTTTGGCCGGCAAGTGCGGCGCGACGCTGGTCGATCGCGGTTTTCAACCGCGCTGCGCCGCCAAAGCATTCATTCTTGCTTTCTTCTGCGGCAGAGCAGGTGGCGTCGAACTTGTTGATCGGTTCCACGCGCGAATGGAAGTCGTTGAAATGCAGAATGTTGAGCTGGTAATCCGCGAAGGCGGTGCTGGCGCTGAGCGCCAAGGCCGCGGCGGCCAAAAGACCCATACCAAAGGGCTTCGTCATCTCTTTCTCCTGTTGCTCACCATATCCGGCCCGCCCATGTCCCGCAGCGGTACCCCGCGTTGAATCTTTTCATCGCTGCGGAACGAGCGCAAGCAAAAGCTGTTGGGTTTATTAGGATTTTGCAAAACTACGGGAAAGAAGTCGTTACGTCAGGCGCAAGCTTCGATGGAGGCATCGCCATAGGATACCCGCACGGCGGCAATGAAATTCCAGCCGACGGCAAGAGTGACGAGCAGGCAGCAAAGTGCTGCAATGCGATGAAGGCGCCGGCTCCCATCGCGGTAAAGCAGGATCGTGCCGACAGCGTAGATCAGTATGGCGGGCAGGGCGATGATGACGACGCCAATCGGTCCGTCGCAATCGAGCGCCGTGATGCCCTGTGCCTTATAGCTGTTGGCAGGCAGAGCCGCCGCCAAGATGGCGAGCGGCAGCGCGGCGACGAGAACGAGATAGAGCGCCATTCTGTGCATGGCATGTTATCCGCCGCGCCTGTTTCAGCCTCTATCGGCGATTGAGGGAAAACTGCTTGCCGGCATCCGAGGTGCAGTTGAGCTGAGAAGGGCTGATCAGGGCGCAATTGATCTTCGACTGCGTCTTGCGCACCAGCGACGTCATGTTGATCTCGATCAAATTGGCGGAAACCATACTGTAGGTACCCGAAGCCAGAACCGAATTGCTGTCGGTGGTGTGCGTCGTGAAGGTGCCGGCCTGGAAGGTCGAAATGAGGCCGTTCGCATCGCTCCAGTTGCCTTCTACCCCTGTCTGCGGCTGCACGCTGGCGCGCATGGCAGGCGGAGGCCTCGATCCGCCGAAATCGACACAGGCGGACAATGCTGCAGCGGCGGCGAGAAGGGCAATGCTGGTTCTGATCTTCATAAATATCTCCCGCGATTTGAAGGCGGACTAATGTCATATTGGTTGCGGGAACCATGGCGCGGCGATCTGTCGAAAGCAAGGCTCCAGGACCCGTCACTTCGATTTATCCGCCGAGCGTAACAAAAATGCCCGCACGACCTGTGCGGGCATTCGAATTTCTAACGTTCGGACGATCTGCCGATCAGCGAACCAGGATGTTCTTGAACTGCCAAGGATCCTTGGTGTCGATGTCTTCCGGGAAGAGGCCAGGGCGGCCGTCAAGCGGCGTCCAATCGGTGTAGTGGCCTTCAACCGGGCCGAGATACGGCAACTGCACTTGGAGGCAGCGCTTGTAGTCGATCTCGTCGGCTTCGACGATGCCAGCGGTCGGATTTTCCAGGGCCCAGACCATGCCGGCGAGCACGGCGGAGGTTACCTGAAGGCCCGTTGCATTCTGATATGGAGCGATGCGGCGGGTCTCTTCGAGCGACAGGCGCGAACCGTACCAATAGGCGTTCTTGTCGTGGCCATAGAGCAGCACGCCGAGTTCGTCGATGCCGTCCTCAAGCTCGTCCTCGTCCAGAACGTGATGAACCGGCTGCGCCGTGCCGCCGTTGCCGAACATTTCGTGCAGCGAAAGCACGGCATCGTTGGCCGGATGGTAGGCATAGTGGCAGGTCGGACGGAAGGTGACGTCGCCATCCTTGTCGCGGACCGTGAAATAGTCGGCGATCGAGATCGACTCGTTGTGCGTTACGAGGAAACCGTATTGCGGCCCGGGGGTCGGGCACCAGGTGCGAACGCGGGTGTTAGCGCCCGGCTGTTCCAGGTAGATGGCAGCCTTATTGCCCTTCTTGTGCTTCTTGGCGTTCTTCGGCATCCATTCTTCGTGCGTGCCCCAGCCGAGTTCGGCCGGCTGCATGCCTTCGGAGATGAAGCCTTCGACGGACCAGGTGTTCCAGAAGACGTTCAGCGGCTTCGGATGCTTGGTGCGCTGGGTGTCGCGCTCGGCAATATGGATGCCCTTGACGCCGACCTTCTTCATCAGCTTGGCCCAGCCTTCGCGGTCATGCTGATCCGGCTCGTCGAACTTGATGCCGATGTCGTTGGCGAGATTGACAAGCGCCTGCTTGACGAACCAGGACACCATGCCCGGGTTTGCGCCGCAGGTGGATACTGCCGTTGCGCCGGCGGGGTTCTTTGCCTTTTCCTTGCGCACGGTTTCACGCAGCGCGTAGTTGGTGCGATCGGCATTCTTCATGTTCTTGTCGAAATAGAAGCCGAGCCAGGGCTCGACGACAGTATCGATATAGAGCACGTCGTGCTTGCGGCAGAACTTGATGAGATCGAGCGAGGACGTGTCGACCGAGAGGTTGACGCAGAAGCCCTGGCCGCCGCCTTCCGTCAGGAGCGGCATCAAGAGGTCTTTGTAATTGCTCTTGGTGACATATTCCTTGATATGGCGGACGCCGTGCTTTTCGAGGATCGCCAGGTGCTCGGCGTCCATCTGCGGGTCGATGACGACCATCCGGCTCTTGTCGAATTTGAAATGGCGCTCGATCAGGGGCAGGGTGCCGCGGCCGATGGAGCCAAAGCCGATCATCACGATCGGACCGGTAATTTCGGCATATACCGGATAGTTCTGTTCCGTCATTCTTTTCTCCTTCGAAAGGCAGGACGCCGTTCGGTCGCTGAAAAATCAATCAGTGTTTGCGCGAAAATGCGAAGTGAACGGCTCTAACCATAAATCGGTGTCACAATAAAGAGCCGTCCGGGCTTATCGGGCAAATGTCAAGCCGGTGGAGCAACTTCCGCAAGCGCCCGCAATTGCCTCACCAACTCTGCCTTCAGGTGCGTGAGGCCCTTGTAGGCCGTCTGCCGTTCATCCAAAGCATGCAGTTGTGCAGCAAAGCTCAATGCCAGTTCCGGGGCTTTGGGATGACCGGTGATCGCTGCGATGGGGTCGACATAGACGCGGATAGTGAAGAGGATATCGCCCGATTCCGGCAGCTTGCGCAGCGTCTGGCGCTCGACACGGGCAAAGCTGGTTTCGAGCGTTGGAGTGGTGCTGGCCGGCGGCCGCCTATGCTTTGCCGCCGGCAGGGACAGTTCGTTTGTTGTGCTCACCGACCAGTTCATCCGTTCGACGGGCTGGGCTACCTGCAAATTGTCGAAGATGCGGTTAATCAGGACGGCGTTTCGGGTGCCTTCGCCGAAACCGGGCACATCGGCATGAATCGCCTGCATCGGCCGGCCGAATTTTTCCCGGAGCGACCAGGAGGAGGGAAAGGCGACATGGCCGGCGACGAGATGCCAGCCATTCTCCTTGCGCCGCATGATGGCGAGATCGTCAGCGACGAGCGAACCAACTTTTAGAAGCGGTGGCAGGGAGGGATCGGCGAGATCGATCGAGTGACCGGCAGCGGAGACGATATTGCCGTCTCGGCGATAGATCGCAGGATGCTGTTCGCAAAGATAGGCCGCCAGGAGCTCCAGGCATTCCTGCTGCGCATTTTCCGATCCGTCTTCGGAAACGAAAATCTCGTGCCGATTGTCGTGAAGAAGCTCTCGCTTTTCATCGAGGTAGCGCTTGAGGTCGGCATCCGGCTCGATCCATCGCGCCGGATCGAGCGGCATCAGGCCGATCGTGAAGGGTTTTGCGGAGCCGTCATAGGGTGTGTAGGTCAACAAGGTCATGGATGGAAACCTACTGCGTCAACGTTCCCTGATGGAAGACCATTCTCCAGCGCTCGTCCGCCTCCAGCCGCCAGATCGAGCTGCGCATTGTTCTGACTTCACGACCATCCGGATAGCGGCGGGTCGCACGATAGCTAGCGAGCGCAAGCGTATCGGAGAGCATCTTCAATTCAAAACCGGTCAGCGTTCGTGAAATACCTTCGGGCTCACCCTCGGCAAGCGGATCGACGATGTCGCGGAATGTGTAGAGCGTGCCCGAACTGCCAATCTCGCGAAACTCGGCGGACAACAGTTCCTCCAGCGCCGGTCTCGATGCACGCACCGCTGGATCGAAAAGTCGTTCTTCCAATTCCCTCAGATGCCGACTGAGGTCATCCATCGCGGCGACGCCCTCCTGGTTTTCAATCAGACCTTCAGGGCCTCCAGCCCTTCTATAACGGTCGTCAGAGCGATTTCCGTCACTTCGTAGGCGGCGATGCCGTGGATGGTGAAAGGATCGGCCGCGACATAGGCTTCCAGTTCGGCGCGGTCGCCGCTGGCAAAGACGATGCCGCCGGTGCGCGGCACCTTGCGACCGGAGGCGAGGAACCAGCCCTTCGCATAACCTTCCCTCACCCAGGCCATATGCGGCTCCATGTGCTTGTCGGCTTCGTCATTGCCCTTGAGGTAGGTCAGCGCGAGAATGAACATTGGGTCAATTCCATATGAGTTGCGTGCGGATCAGTCCGCGCAGCGAGTTTCCGACATAAAGCTCACCTTTTTCCAGATCGTCCAGCCTTATCCGGCCGACGCGGGCTTTGCGCTGGCAAATGAGCTCTGTGCGCAACACGCCAGCGAGCAGGCCGGACGAGATGGGCGGCGTTCGCAATGGGCCGGAACCCTCGTCGAGGAAGATCGAGGTAATGGTGCCCTCGCAGACCTCGTCCTTCTCATTGAGCAACAGCACTTCCTCAGCTTTCGCCAGCGAATATTCGGCGCGGGCAGCCTCATAGGCGGATCGGCGGGTGGTTTTGACGCGCAGCAGCGTGTCGGCGGAATCAAGTCGGGTTCCGGCAATGCGGACGCGCCAGATGGCATCGGAAGCGAGGGGCGTGAAGGCGGCAGTCATCACGTCCGTCCGACCCGCGCGATCGAACGTCAGGCGCACCCGCAATGGAGCATTCGCGCCGACAACCGCGGCATCGAGTTTCGTCAGCGCATCCTTCGGCGGAGGAAAACCCAATCGGCGGGCGGAACGCTGGAGGCGGGCAAGATGCAGCCGCAGGCGCACGAAGCCCATCTGCGGCTCGTAGCGTAACGTCTCGATCAGCGAAAAGTCCCCTAGCGCCGGATCCATCGGTCCCCCATGGCGAAGCGCGCCTTTAACAGGCATTCTTCATATTCCGACTCCGCCGTCGAATCGAAAACAATGCCGCCGCCGACATTGAAGACGGCGCGGCCATCCTCGAACAGTGTGATGGTACGGATCGCCACGGAAAAGCGCATGGCGCCGCTAGGCGCAATCATGCCGATCGCCCCGCAATAGGCGTCGCGCGGGCCGTCTTCGAGGTCGTGCAGAATTTCCATCGCCCGGATTTTCGGCGCGCCGGTAATCGAGCCGCAGGGGAAGAGCGCTGCGAAGATATCGCGGATGGTCATGTTGGGGAGGAGCTTGGCCTGCACATGGCTGACCATCTGGTGCACGGTCGGATAGGTCTCGATCTCGAAAAGCTTCGGCACATCGAGCGTGCCGACCTCGGTAATGCGGGAGATGTCGTTGCGCAGGAGGTCGACGATCATGCGGTTCTCGGCCTGCGTCTTCTCGTCGGCCAGCATGGCGTCGATGATCTCGGCATCCTCGACGGCGTCAGCGCCGCGCTTGGCTGTGCCCTTCATCGGATGCGTCTCGATCCAGCCGTCGTCGTCGGTGCGGAAGAAGAGTTCGGGCGAGCGCGACAGGATAACCGGGCCGCCGAGATTGACCAGCGCTCCGTATTTCACCGGCTGAAGCTCGATCAGCGACCAGAAGGCGGCGCGGGCATCGCCATTCCAGCGAGCCGAGATCGGCATGGTGAGGTTTGCCTGATAACAGTCGCCCTGGCGCAAGTGCCAATGCAGCCGGTCGAATCTCTCTTTATATATATGGAAGTCCCACGCGGCCGTGGCGTCGGTCAAAAAAGCTTCGTTTTCGAGGCGTTGCAACGGCTGGGCGAGGGGATGGCCATCCGTCGCCGGAGCATCGAAGACACCGAAACAGAGCAGCGGCGTCTCGCGGTTCTCCTCCGCGAAAGGCGCAAGTTTTTCCTCGAAGAGATGGCCGGCCTCATAGGCCATATAGCCCGCCAGCCACTTTCCCCCGGCCTTTGCCCGTTGCATCCGGTCAAGGGCGTCGAAGAATTCCGCGCGTCTTCGAGCCGTGATGATCTCCGCCGGCTCGGCGAAGAGCATCACCTGTCCTGTGCTGTCGTCCCGGAAGAGGACGTAGGGTTCGGTATCGGCCACGTGCGATTCTTTATCAGTGTGCATCAAGCACTCTTATCAAGCGCCTCCAACTCATCGATAAGCCCTTCGATCATCGACAGTCCCTTACTCCAGAACGACGGATCGGTGGCGTCGAGGCCGAAGGGCTTCAGGAGTTCGGAATGATGCTTGGTGCCGCCGGCCTTCAGCAGCTCGAAATATTTCGCCTGAAAGCCCTGCTCGGCATTCTGATAGACGGCGTAGAGCGAATTCACCAGGCAGTCGCCGAAGGCATAGGCGTAGACATAGAAAGGCGAGTGGATGAAGTGGGGGATATAGGCCCAGTAGGTCTCGTAGCCTTCGGAAATCTTGATCGCCGGTCCGAGACTTTCCGATTGGACGGAGAGCCACAGCTCGCCGATATCGTCCGACGTCAGCTCGCCGTTCTTGCGGGCAGTGTGAACCTTGCGTTCGAATTCGTAGAAGGCGATCTGGCGGACGACCGTATTGATCATGTCCTCGACCTTCTGGGCGAGCATCGCCTTGCGCTCGCGTTTGTCGGTGGTCTTGTCGAGCAATGCGCGGAAGGTCAGCATTTCGCCGAAGACGGAGGCGGTTTCGGCGAGCGTCAGCGGCGTCTGGCACATCAGCGCGCCTTGGCCGCCGGCAAGCACCTGATGCACGCCATGGCCGAGCTCGTGTGCCAGGGTCATGACATCGCGCGGCTTGCCCATATAGTTGACGAGCACATAGGGATGCGCCGAGGGAACGGTCGGATGCGCGAAGGCGCCCGGCGCCTTGCCGGGACGCACTGGTGCGTCGATCCATTCCTCGTCGAAGAAACGCTTGGCGATATCAGCCATTTCCGGAGCGAAATTGCCATAGGCGGAAAGAACGGTCTGTTTCGCTTCGGTCCAGGGGATCAGCGCATTGGACGTCTCAGGCAGCGGCGCATTGCGGTCCCAGAAATTCATCTGTTCCATGCCGAGCCACTTGGCCTTCATCGTATAATAGCGGTGCGACAGGCGAGGATAGGCGTCACGCACGGCAGCGGCCAATGCATCGACCACTTCGCGCTCGACGCGGTTGGCCAGATGCCGGCTGTCGGCGATGTCCTCGAAGCCACGCCAGCGGTCGGCAATGTCCTTATCCTTGGCGAGCGTATTGGTGATCAGCGTGAAGATACGCAAATTGGCCTTGAACGTGTCGGCGAGCGCCATTGCCGCCTTGCGGCGTACCTCGGGGTCCTTTTCCTGCAGCATGTTCAAGGCGACTTCCAGCGGCAGCTTCTCGCCGTCCACCTCGAAGCGCAGCTCCGCCATCGTCTCATCGAACAGGCGATTGAAGGCGGCGGCGCTGGTCATCGATTTTTCCAGGAATAGCTGCTCCAGCTTATCGTCGAGCTGGTAGGGCTTGTCCTTGCGCAGGTCGACGATCCAGGGGCGATAGTGTCCGGCGGCCGGATCGTTCGCCATGCAGGCATCCATCGCTGCATCGTCGATGCGATTGAGTTCCAGCGGAAAGAACAGCAGATGGGCGGAATAGTCGGTCAGCCGCGCCTGCACGTCGCCATAGAGCTTGCCGTTGGCCGGATCGCTGGTGTTGGAGAAATAGGTGAGGCCGCCGAAGGAGCCGAGGCGGCCCATGATGTCGTCCAGCGCTTCATATTCTTTCAGCGCGGCACCGATGCCCGCTTCGCCGGTCTTGGCGGCTGCGTCGGCGAGCTTGCCCTTCCACTTTTCCTCAAACGCGATCGCCGCTTTTCCGGCCTTTTCCATGTCGCTGACGAAGGCCGTGGACGTGGCGGACGGATAAAGGTCGCTGAGCTTCCAGGCGGGCAGGTCGCCGAGCGCGGCATTGGTCGCGGCGGCCGTCGGGCCAGCGGAAAAATTATGGGATGAATGGAGCGAGGTCGGGCTCATGGGCGGTATTTCCTCTGCTTTTCTTTGCGGACCAGTTCGGTCTCTCCGTGTCTATTCGGCTGAAAAGACCGCGGCAAGGGCGATTTCCTTGAGATCGAACAACCGAATTCATAGACGGCGTTACATTCGTCATAATGATTAAAATACGATGCTTTGGCAAAACTTCGTGTTCAAGCCTTTCTGCGAAGGTCGTGATCAGGTTTCGCATGAAGTGAGGCACCAATGACCGTATTTAATAGCGCCAAGGGGGGCGCGCAGATTCTTGTTGTTGAGGATGATCCGATTCAACGGCGTCTGCTGAAAAACGCTATCGAGCGGCACGGACACGTTGCTCATCTGGCGGAGAATGGCCGTTTCGGCCTTGAGATTCTGAAGCGCAACAGCGATCAGATCAATGTGATCGTGCTCGATCTCATGATGCCGGAGATGAACGGCATCGAGTTTTTGAGCGCGCTGAGCGATATGGGCACCGATCTGCCCGTCATCGTGCAGACGGGGCAGGGCGGTATCGAGACCGTAGTGCAGGCCATGCGGGCCGGCGCGTTCGATTTCGTCGTCAAGCCGGTATCGCCGGAACGGATAGGGGCCTCGATCGCCAATGCGCTGAAGCTGGATCAACGCGAGGCCAGGGCGCGGGCAGGACGTAGATCGCGCACGTCGACGATCAGCTTCGACGACATCGTCTCGGCGAGCCCGGCGATGATGCGGGTGATCGATCTTGCCCAGCGGGCGGCGCAATCCAACATCCCCGTCGTGCTCGAAGGCGAATCCGGCGTCGGCAAGGAACTGGTGGCGCGAGCCATCCAGGCTGGCAGCGACCGCGCCGGAAAGCCGTTTGTGACGGTCAATTGCGGTGCCATTCCGCACAATCTTGTGGAGAGCATTCTCTTCGGCCACGAGAAAGGCGCCTTCACGGGTGCCGCCGAGCGGCATGTCGGCAAGTTCATGGAGGCTGACGGCGGCACGCTGTTCCTCGACGAAGTCGGCGATCTGCCGCTGGAGGTGCAGGTCAAGCTCCTGCGCGCCGTGCAGCAGGGTGAGATCGAGACGGTCGGCGCACGCGTTGCCCAGAAGGTCAATGTCCGGCTGATCTCGGCCACCAACAAGGATTTGATCGAGGAGGTGAAGGCCGGCCGGTTCCGCGAAGATCTCTATTATCGCCTCAACGTCTTCCCGATCACCATGCCGGCGCTGCGTCGCCGCAAGGAAGATATTCCGTACCTGGCCCGCGCCTTCGCCGACCGATTTGCGCTCGAACAGAAGCTCGGTCATTCGCTGTCGATCAGCGCTGGCGCTCTGGCATTGCTGACGGCTTATGATTGGCCGGGCAATATCCGCCAGCTCGAAAACGCGATCTTCCGCGCCGTCGTGCTGTCGGAGGGTTCGGAACTGGTCGAAGCTGATTTCCCGCAGATCGCCGCACAGTTGCCTGGCTATTTCACCGCCGAGCATCCGACCTTAGTTGTGGATAATTCCGAGGCTTTCAGCATCGGCGCGGACGCCGGTGAAGCGTTCGAGCGCGGCATGCGCGTCATGTCCTCGGATGCGGCTACAACTTCGCCGCTTTCGATCGTCGAAACATTGTCTGCTTCTGCGTCAGACAATGTCATCGCCAGCACAGACCCGTCCGGTGATGTCAGAAAGCTCGCAGATGTTGAGGAAGAGCTCATTCGATTCGCCCTCAAATTCTATCGCGGGCAAATGAGTCAAGTGGCAAGGAAGCTCGGAATCGGGCGTTCGACTCTCTATCGCAAGTTGAAAGACTATGGGATAGACCCGGATGACCCGCAGAAACATGCGGCCTGAGAGTATTTTAACGTTTAGGCAAGCATATTTTGTTACCTGTCGTAAAGCACTTGTTAGTGCATCGTTCACCATGTATGAAGAGGGCGACCATGTGTGGCATTTTTGCCATCGTGTCACCGCAATTGACAGCCATTTGGAACACGATGCGACATTGTCTGTCGGACGGGGATCGAATTGCCGAATCTGAGTGGAAATACCAAGCTTAATAGCTTGAGCAGGCTTTTTGCGTGCTCAGAGATATTTCGTAAGGTGGCCAAGGTCGTAGCCGTTGGCCTGCTTGCGATGGCTGTTTCCACTCCGGTTTTCGTTGGCACCCCCTCCCAGGCAGGCGGCGAAACCCGCAGCCTGAAGATCTATTATGTCCACACAGGCGAAAAGGCCGTCATCACCTACAAGCGCAATGGAAAGTTCGATCCGGACGGTTTGGAAAAACTGAACCGCATCCTGCGCGACTGGCGTAAAAACCAGCCGACCAAGATGAACCCGCGCTTGTTCGACCTGATTTGGGAAGTCTACCGCGAAAGCGGTTCGCATGAATTCATCTATGTCGTCTGCGGCTTCCGCTCGCCGGGAACCAACGAGATGCTGCGCACGCGTTCGGCCCACACGGGTGTCGCGAAGAAGAGCCAGCATATGCTCGGCAATGCGATGGATTTCTACATTCCCGATGTCAGGCTCACCAAGTTGCGCGAGATCGGCATGAAGCTGCAGGTCGGCGGCGTCGGCTATTACCCGACCTCCGGCTCGCCCTTCGTGCACATGGACGTCGGCGGCGTGCGCGCCTGGCCGCGCATGGATCGCCAGGATCTCGTCCGTCTCTTCCCCGATGGCAAGACGATGCATATTCCGGCCGACGGTCGGCCATTGCCGGGCTATCAGGAGGCGGTTGCCGACTATAAGCGCCGCATGTCTTCCGACGATATCCAGATCGCCAGCTCTTCGTCTTCGCATCGCGGCTTCTTCGCCAGACTGTTTGGCGGCGGCGCTGACGAGGAAGAAGACAATGCGGATGAAGGCGCACCCGCAACGGCAGCGCCGGCTACGCTCGTTGCCAAGAAGGGCCAGTCCGCCCCCGCAGCAGCGGATGATGGCGACGACAACAGCCAGCCGGAGACGCAGGTTGCCAGCATAAACGCGCCTGTTCCGCAAGTTCGGCCGGCCTTCGGCAATCAGCCGGCGGGCAGCGAAGTGGTTTCGGCTCTGATGTCGCCGCCGCATAACGCCGCTCAAGATGCGCTTGACGCAGCCATGCCGGATGCTAACGGCCAGCAGCAGGACCAGCAATATGCTGATCTGCGCGCCTATCACGTTCCCGTGCCCTCGCTGCTTGATCGCCGTTCGCCCGGCGATGCCGAGCTAGCCTCGGCCGAGTCGGACGCGAAGGATCAGACCGCCGACGTGCCGGTTCCGGCCGAGCGTCCGGAAGTCGCCGAAAGCCTGCTCGCCTCCGCCGACGCCGATCCGGATGCGATCGACGACGCGGCCGACGAAGGCGCGCTGTCGCCGTCGATCGTGGCGGCTCTCGAACAGCATCGCGTCGATCAATCGGATGCGAATGCCGGCGTTCCGGTCAATGTGGCTGCCAACAACGCCGCATCCAAGGATGAGATGCCGCCGAAGAGCGTCGCGGATGCCGCACAGCCGGCGCAGGACAATGCCGTTGGCGACAATGACGCCGTCCGGGCTATCGCTGCGGTCTCGCCGCAGAAGCGGCCGGGACAGCCAATGCCAATGCAGGTAGCGGCGCTTGCGCCCACCTCCAACAACATCAAGGTCAGCAGTGGCCGCTTCAACGATAGCTTCGAACCGGCCCGGCCGCAGGAGCGTCCGATTGCTGCCGGTATCGCCACCAAGGGCGGCCGGCCGAACAAGCAGGATGCAGCAGTGGCCGATGCCGGCCGCGCAACGGTGACCACCGAACCGAAGCTGACCGAGAAAATAATCTCGCAATGGGCGCTCGCCAACGCCCGCGTCGAGATCGTCAACCGCCCGGTCAAGGCACCGCGCTTTGTCAGCCCGACGTTGCGCGCCCAGCCGACTGCCGTTTATACCGAAGGCTTCAAAGTGCAGACCGCATCGATCGACCCGGAACGCTTCAGCGGTACGGCGGTGAACTTCCTGCAGGTGAAGAAGTTCAATTCGGTCGAATAGCCTATCGCCGCCGATCACCGGAAGACCGCCGCAGCGGGACCGACTGGCGGTCTCCGCTAGGTTCGAACTGAGCTAACGTCAAAGTTCGGTCGAAAGCGCTTACGGTGCTCCCATGCGGTGAAGTGGCCGACTTTGTCGCGCCGAAGGCTCTCATCAAAACATCAGCTCTCTCTGGTAGGATGGTGTCGCCGATACCTTGGATCGGTTTCGGGACACCGACACGCGTATATTTACGCCAGCCGAAAATCCGAGAAAAAGTGAGCGTCCCGAACCACAATCCTGCGGAGCCATAGAATGGATCGTATCGACGCAATGCGGGTCTTCGTCACGGCGATCGACGAGGGCAGCCTCGCCGGGGCGGCGCGCAAGCTGAAGCGATCGCCGACTGCGATCAGCAGGGCGCTGAGTTCGCTGGAGGCGCATGTCGGGGTCGAGCTGCTGCATCGGACGACCCGCACGCTCAAGCTGAGCGAGGCCGGTCAGCGCTACGTGGCCGCATGCCGGCGGGTGCTCATCGAACTGGAGGAGGCCGATATGGTGGCCGGAGGCGAGCGGTCGTCGCCGCGCGGCACCCTCACCATTTCCGCGCCGCCAATCCTGGGCGAAGAGGTTCTACGTCCCATTCTGGATGATTTCCTCGAGCTTCATCCGAGTGTCTCCGTTCGATTTCTGATGCTGGACAGGTTCGTCAACCTCGTGGATGAGGGCGTCGATATTGCTCTTCGCATCGGCAACTTGACGGATTCGTCTCATATCTCGACGCGGATCGGCGGCGACGTCAGGCGCGTCGTCGTCGCATCTCCCCGCTATCTTGCCGGCAATCCGGATATCGTCGAGCCGTCCGATCTCACCAAACATCATATCGTGGCTTTCAGCAATTTCGGGCTCGATTCCTGGAGCTTCACGCCGGCAAAAGGATCGCCAATTCCGAGAACAGTGCATTTCACGCCTCGGTACATCGTGAACAGCGTGCGCGCCGCGGCAGCATCGGCCGCGGCGGGCATCGGTTTGACGCGGCTTTATTCCTATCATGTCGCGGAATATGTCCGGGACGGGCGGCTGAAGATCGTGCTTGCCGACGCGGAGCATCCCGCGCTTCCAGTTCATTTGCTCTCGCCACAGGGCCGCATGTCCGTGCCAAAGGTGCGCGCCTTCGTCGATTATGCCGTGCCTCGTCTGCGCGTCGAACTCAATCGTATAGCAAGAGAAGCAGGCTCCTTGGCCTGATTATGCCGATATACGGATGACTGTCTGCCAAAGTCCGGCAATTCTCCCGAATGGCGGATGCATCTAAATCAGTAGCACCAACGCCTACGGCGTCGGGCGGCCCGAAACCTTCGGCCGCTGCACTTGAAAGGATGCACATCATGAGCAATCAACAGAAAGTCGCCATCATCACCGGAGCATCGCAGGGGATCGGCGAAGCGCTCGTTCGGGCCTACCGTGATCGCAACTATCGTGTCGTCGCCACTTCCCGGTCGATCAAGGCCAGCTCGGACACAGGCGTCCATGCGGTGGACGGCGATATTGCCGACCCGAAAACCGCCGAGCGAGTGGTGCGCGAGGCACTCGAACACTTCGGCCGCATCGACACGCTGGTCAACAATGCCGGCGTCTTCCTTGCCAAGCCGTTCATCGAATTCACTCAGCAGGATTTCGACCATAATATGAGCGTGAATGTCGCCGGTTTCTTCCACATCACGCAGCGCGTTGCCGCGGAAATGCTGAAGCAAGGCTCCGGCCACATCGTCAACATCACGACGAGCCTGGTCAATCAGCCGATTGCCGGCGTGCCGGCCGCGCTCGCCTCTTTGACCAAGGGCGGCCTCAGCTCGGTCACCCAGGAACTGGCGATAGAGTTCGCGAAAACCGGCGTTCGGGTGAATGCCGTATCGCCAGGGATCATCAAGACGCCGATGCATTCGCCGGAAACGCACGAGGCTCTGTCAGGGCTGCATCCAGTCGGCCGGATGGGGGAGATCCGTGATATCGTCGATGCCGTGCTTTATCTCGAGACCGCGAATTTCGTAACGGGCGAAATCCTTCACGTCGACGGCGGTCAAAATGCAGGACGCTGGTAACGGCAATATTGAAGCGGAGAAGCGCGATCAACTCGGGTGCCGTCGCCTAATAGTCCTCGGTTGCAAGTCTTAAAAGGAGATTGTCATGCCCATCGTTACTGTACAGGTTACCCGTGAAGGAACGAGTCCCGACCGCAACTCGGTCACCGCGGAAGAGAAAGCTGCCATCATTGCCGGTGTCAGCCAGCTTTTGCTCGACGTATTGAACAAGCCTCTGGAATCCACCTATGTCGTTATCGAAGAAGTGGATTTGGACAATTGGGGCTGGGGCGGTGTTCCGACGGCGGAATATCGAAAGCAGCGCGCCGCGGGGGCAAAAACCTGAGCTGCAGGCTTCCGCCGTTGACGGCGGACAGTTGATGGCTAGCGTGCTTGGAATGGCGGGCGGCGCTCTCTGCGTCGCCGCCGGAGCTCGCTGCGAAGGGAAGGCAGCTTAGGTGGGCGCAAGAATATATGCGAGATAGTCGTACAATAGAATGCTTGCCAGGTTTGGTTCATCATCGTAGCGTTGGCGCGTAATTTATTCGCAGCCGCATAATTACGCATTGTCCCAAGCATCTATCCCTGTCGGCGTATCGAGCCGACGCGCTTACCGCACGCTTTCGCAGCCGACAGAACATCACGATATCCGGTAAATCCAAATCAGGAGTAATGCTGATGAGCAGGATTTTGATTGTGCTGACCTCGCATGACCAGCTTGGCAATACAGGAAGAAAGACGGGCTTTTGGCTGGAGGAGTTCGCGGCCCCTTATTACGTCTTCAAGGACGCCGGTGCGCAGATCACGGTGGCATCCCCCAAGGGTGGGCAGCCGCCGATCGATCCCAAAAGTGATGAGCCCGAAAATCAAACGCCGGCGATGACGCGTTTCAAGTCCGATAAGGCAGCCCAAGCCGTGTTGGCCGATACCGTCAAGCTCGCGAGCGTCAACGCTGCCGACTTCGACACCGTTTTTTATCCCGGTGGCCACGGTCCCATGTGGGACCTGGCGGAAGACAAGAAATCCATTTCTCTGATCGAAGATTTCTACAATTCGGGCAAGCCGGTTGCCGCCGTGTGCCACGCACCCGGAGTCCTCCGTCACGTGCAATATCAGGGGCAGCCCTTGGTCAAAGGCAAGCGCGTCACAGGGTTTACGGATAGTGAGGAGGAGGCGGTCCATCTAACCTCCGTTGTTCCCTTCCTCGTGGAGGATGAGCTGAAACGCCTTGGCGGCAAGTACGAGAAGGTCGCCGACTGGCAAAGCTTTGCCATTACCGATGGCCGACTGGTAACCGGCCAGAATCCGGCATCCTCGACGGCAGCGGCTCAGGCGTTGTTGAAGCTGCTTTGACGATCGGCGAATCGACGAGGCAATCGGGAGGGGTTCAGCTTTTCATGGAAACGCCGAACCCCTCTATCATTTGGCCAGCAAACTTGTGTTGCCAAAATCAGTCGCCGGGTCTCGGATGTGTTGCGAGCCTCAGATCATTAAGCCCGCGATTTCCGTCTTTGTTACCGGTTGCGGCCACCGCGGTGAATATCCGCTCGGCATCGTCGTACATTTTCAGATTGAGATAGCAGTAACCACGCAGAACCATAAGATCGATGCGTTCCTGCTGCAGTTGCGCGCGTTGATCCAGATAGATCAGAGTTTCTTGATAGCGCTTGGCGGAGAATGCCGTAAGCGCGCGATCGGCCAGGATAGCAACCTGCAACTCGGCGGCACGTTGGCGGCTGAGAGGAGCCTTGGCAGCGGCAACCGCCGCATTGTTCGCGAGGCCTGCCCGCAGGTAGGCGAGGCTTTGCCCGTAGGCTGCGTCTTCGCGCGTCTTGCCGGCGGAGCTGTTTAACGCGACCTCGAAGGCTTCGATCGCTTCCATCGGACGGTTGAGGTCCATGAGGCACCAGCCGCGGGACAGAGCATTCGCCGGGTTGAGGCGCTCGGCATTGATCGTCGTGGAGCAACCCCGCGGTCCGCGTGCGCTGCGTCGAACCGTCGTGATTTGTGTTTCAGGGCCGCCATATCCTGAACGCGCGGTCGTGCGCTGACGCGTGTTGGCGTTGGTCTCGGATGGCGCCGGTGAAGTCGTGAGCGGCTGCGAGCTGGTCGGAGCAACTGCCGTTTGCGGTATCGCCTGATTTGGTGAAGGCGGTGGTGCAGCGCCGATCTGCGCTTGAGGTGTGACCTCGCCGAGCCTGGCGATACGCTCAGAACGACCCGCCCACAGGCGTTGAATTTCAGCGACACCCTGCCGGTCATTCAACTGGTTGCGGGTGATGACCAGGCCATAGGCCGAGGGTTCGTCGTCCGGCTTCCAGCGCAGGGCGGTCTCGAACCAGCGTGCCGCAGTTTGCGGCTGGTTCAGCGAGCGCGCATACCAGCCGAATTCCTGTGCGGTCGGCACGTATTTTTGCTCGATGACTTCGGCGGCCATGCGGCTGAGCATATCTTCGCTGAGATTGGCCGGCGGCTGCAGCGCCATCACATTGGCGGTGGCCGCGAGATAGGTTGCCGTCGCGTCCTTGGAATCGTTACGCCATCTATACATGGCGTCCTCGGCTTCCTGCGGCTTGTGATCGGCGATCAGGATCAACGCCAATCCCTGCGAGGCCGAGGCGGTATCCTCCTTGCTCCGCGCTGCCCGGAACCATTTTTCCGCTTGATCGTGATTTTCCCGGCGCAGATGGTACCAACCAAGGAGCAAGGCATCGGACGCGAGACCCTGGGTCTCCGCCGCATGTTCGACTTGAGACAGGTACTCCGACGCCACGGATAGTTTCGAATCATCGTTGCCCTCGGCAACGAAGCGCCGTGCAAGGTCCGTACGGATGCTGTCGAATTCCCGGCCGCCATTGCCGTCGGGCTTTTCCAGCGCAAGAAGATCCTGCATGGGCTGATAGGATAACAGCGCCGACGCTTTTTGGACGGTTGCGAGCCTCTCCTGGGGATTGACGCAATTCTTGAGGATATAGACGTAAGCATCCTCGCCGCGGGCCGTCCGATTGGTTCTGATGAAGGCCTCCGCGACCCGCCACAAAATGTCGATGTCGCTGCAGGTAAGCAGGCTAGGCGTATTGGCGCCAATGTCGACCACGGTTGCATATTGTTTGAGATCGGACGCATTGACGAGACGCGCACGCGCTTCGGCGACGTCGAGGCGCTCCAGCAAGTCGGCAGGCGGTTGCCATCCGGTTTCTGCCGCCTGACGGTCCGCGATGGCTTTGCGTAGCTCGGCATAACGGCCTTCGGAATAGAGCTGCCACATGGCTTCGAGCTGCTTGTCGCTGTTTTGCGGGACCGCCAGCGGATCGGCCGGGGGTACCCAATCCGGATAAAGCGCTTGAAGGCGGGAAATTTCTGCTTGAAGCCTGGCCTTGTCGCCGTGGCTTGCGAAATAGCGAAGGGCGCTCTCGTCGACTTTTGGGTGCGGCGCGGGCTGCGGCGTGTTCGATTGAGGCGTTGCTTGAGCAACGGCACCCGATGCATCCGGCGCCGCTTGCGCAGCGGCTGACGTATCTGGTGTCGTTTGGGCAGGGGCCGGTGGAGTGTCCGACAGAACTGCGGAAGGTGCCGTCGCCTGGATGCGATCGGCAACAGTTTTCATATCAATCGGCGGCGGGCTGAAGGCTACATCCACCGGCTTGATGCTTCCGGTCTGGGTGATCTGGCTATCCGCACGATTTTGCGCAGCCAGTCCCAATCCCTCTTCGAGGCTGCCACGGTCTTTCATCGCGATGACAAGCCCTGCCACTGCGACTGCCACGGAAACCGTAAGTAGGGAGGATTTTATAAACACTCCGGATGTTTCTCCTCAACGAAAGCCAGGCCCAACAATTGCAGGGTCGACGGATAGTAGAGTGACGGCGCGAATTGCCGAACCGAAGCGGGCAGCTTCGCCCCGCTTGTTACACACGCCACAACATCGTTAACAATTCTATAACCCGGGTCCGTAAGTGGCTGTTTTGGCTTGCCTGTCTCCAGGTCGATCGTGGCCGGCTCATCGCCTTCGACCGTCATACCCGCCTGCAGCCGCGTCAACAGCGCCTTGTCGGAAATGCCCGCCCGCGCAAGGTAAAGCGGGACGCGAATCGCATTGTAACCGAATTCGGCATCGAAACCGTCAGCCGGTCTGGGCTTGCTGCGCAGGCTTACCCAGTCCGCGGGCAATTTTCGCGGTCCTATCTGCATCGACCGCAGTAGGGAGAGCCCGTCGTCGTTAAGTTTTTGCCATTCATCGGAAGGTACGAGCAGCGCCATAACGGGAATGGCTTCATAGACCCAGTAGGAGGGATTGATGACGGGGCCGTCTTCCCGTTCAGCGGCTCCATAGCCTTCGATGCCGGGCAGTAGCAGCGTCCGTCCGCCAGCATGGACGACGGCATGCGAAAGTAGCGCCTGCGCTATCGTTAGCGCCGCCTGCAGATAGTCTTTCTTGTTCCATGCCGATCCCGCCAGCGCCAGGGCATAGGCGATCAGCATATCGCCGTCGGAAGCATTGTTGGTGTCCGTCACATGGGGTGTGACGGCCGGGTCCCATTTCCAGGCGGCGAGACCATCGTCGCGCAGCAGCAGCTCGGTTCGCGTGAAATACCATATCTGTTCAAAATCGGCGGGACTGTTCGAAAGATAGGCAAGCAACAAGCCATAGCCTTGTCCTTCGCTGTGGCTGATATTGCCATTTCCGTTGTCGACGATGCGGCCGCTCGCATCGAGGAATTTCGCCTTGTAGGCAGCCCAAGCCTCGGGAGCGATGGCGGCGTGTTGTGCCGCAAGTGGCTGGCACATCGTCAAGAGAGCGATGCCGCCGGCAACCATCATGGTGCGCCAGCGCCTCATCCGCGTCTGCCGATCTTTGCGAGAATTCCGGACGTCGCAACGCCGATCAGCAAGAAGAGAATGATCAGCAGGAATGCGTAGGACAGGATGTTGGTCGAGAGCCAGTTCGCAGCAATCAGGCGGTAATTGGTAAATGACCAAGGCTGAGTCATGACGAAGTCGAAGCGGCTGACGGGTACCGTCTCGACCTTTCCGGTCTTGCCCGAATAAACGGTGATGTGACCGGCAATCTTCGGCCAATCGACCTGAGACGTTATGGCTTCGGCACCGGCTCTGAGGTCCTTTGCCGAGGGTGCGGTGACGATCGTCCAGGAGGATTCACCTGTGGCGCTCGTTCCCTGGGCAATCATGAAGCTGTTGATATTCGAGGGCGTGAAGACCCGCTCGGCACCGGGCATGAACTGCAGTGAACTCAGCGAGATATCGAAATTGCGGCGCATCCAATCCTGAAATCGTGAAATCTGGTGCTGCAACACGCCGCCGCCAATTCTCGATCGCCACTCGTCGAATGTAACTGCCGTTTCCGGCTGGCCGCCTTGCCCTGATGTGACCGGGCGCCAGGATGCCTGGCTGGCCGTCGCGATATTCATTTGCGACAAGGCGGTCGTCGGCATCTGCGAAATCGAGCCTACGAAGATTGCATCGCGATTTCCGACGCCACTCGGTGAGGCGATCAGATCCAGGTCGATGGGATGTCCTGCGACCACCGCCATTTGCCCCAGCAATGTTGCCGTTGCCGACAAGGTATCGGTATCGGTACGGTCGATGAAAAGAGCCACCGGCATAAGACCGCGGTTGTAAGGGTAGCTCGTGCCGGCCAGCGCTGCGAGATTGGGACGTTGGGCGACCCTGGCGAAATCCGGCATATGAAATTGGCTAGTGTCGAAAAGTGCGAAACGCGGCGTTGTGCTGGAGGTGGTGGCGGGCACGCAGGCTTGGTCTTCGTTGGTCAGCAACATCGCTTCCAGCGTCACGGTGTTGAGGCCGGGTTTGAAGTGGCGCATCGTCACGCGAATGGGCAGGTGCCTGAAAATGCCGCCACCGGTCGCGGTAATCGGCTTCGTCGTGGCGATGCTGCCATTGACATAGACGTCGATATGGCTTCCCGGCAAAACGTTTTTCGCATAGGCGGCATCAAGCAGGATGGTCGCTTCGCCATAGGCATTGGCATAAAAGTCGGACGGGATTGCCACATTGAAGCTGGTGTGGAAGCGGCGCCCGGAAAACTCCGTCGTATTGATACCCAATTGCGAGAAGGAGAGATTCGTATCCGAAAACAGGAACGGCGCATCCGGCGCGGTCCAGCGCTGGGTTACCAGCGTATCGCGGCGGACGGTCGGGTCTCGGTCTGTCGGCGAGACGATGGTATCGATTGCGCCGGAGACTGCCTGCCAGGATGGTCCGCTGATGAGAAGGATCGTCGAGCCCGTGCGTGGGTCCTTGACGAAGGTTGCCAATGCGGCGGTCTGTGCTGCAACGGGTGCCGAAAACAAGGGTTGCAGTTCGGCGGGCGTCCCGACGAGTACCGTCATCTTTCCGGGACCGGGTGGGGGTAGCGAGTCCGTGCTGAACGAGAAGGTTTCATTCGGCATTCCGCTCAACAGCGAGAGGCCCTGGGCCAGCCGCAGCAGCGGTTTTGTGGTGCCTGGCTGCGCCAGAGCCGGCACGACGAGATTGAATTCGGTCTTGCCGGCACCATCGACGCCGATTGCCCGGATTGCGTCCGTACTCGACAGTCTTTGCGCATCCTGTTCGCCAAAGCTCAGATAGGTTTTTGCCGGATCGATATCGGACCAAAGTTCGTAGGTCGATTGGATGTTGCAATCGGTGCGGTGGCGCTGTGTCGCCTCGAAGGTCACCACATTGGCGCCTGGCTGCAGCAGACCGTGCGGGATGTCGAAACTGATCGCAGAGGCGCTGTCCGGCGATCCGATCTGCTGTTGGCCGATTGGGCGATTGTTGAGAAAGATGGTCAGTTGCGAAGCCTCGGGCGCAACGACGACGGCATTCTGATAGGCGAAATTGAACTTCGCCGGAGCGGCGGCCTGTTCGGGCGTGAGATAGATCGACCAGGATTTCCGATCATATTCGCCTTGTAGTCGAAAATCTGTGAACGGCACCACATACCGCCGAAAATCAGCAGCCGCGGGCGTTGCGATAACCTGTTTTACCGCCGGAATGGTCTGTGCCGGGATGACGGGCATGGTCGCCTGCGGCGGGTCCATCTGCGGCTTGCTTGTTTTGGGTGTGGTCGCTTGCGGCGTCGCCACTTGCGGCGTGGCCACCTTTGGCGTGGTCACCTGCGGAGTGGTAGTTTGCGGTGCCGTGGGCCGCGGTATCACGGTTTCCGGCACGATCGGCTTAGCACCTTTCGGCCGTTCGCCAGACATGTCGAAAGGCGCCGTCTGAGCATGGGCAATCGTGGCGCCAAGCAGGAAAATCAGCGCTGAAAGGAGGCTTTTCATCAATTGCTCGCCTTTACCCCTTGCTGCTCCGCCTCACCTTCGGATCGCATGCTTCGGAAAAGATAAAGCAGACCGCGGCTTGTTTGATAAAGCGACAGGCCCAGAAACCATATCGTTCCGCGAATGATACCGGGATTGCGACGGCGAGCCTGCTGGAACTGCGTCCATTGATCGGAATTTGCAAACACCAGATCCGCAATCAGACGGTGATCCAGAGCGCCTTTTGGAACATACTGACAGCCAATTGTCGTTATCTCGCCGGTTCGTTGGATGTTGCGCACGATAACCGGCAGCGTTTCCATTTCCGCACCGCTGTAGGGCTGAAAGCGAAGCGCTCCCTCCGCACCAACGATTACCGGATCAAGCTCCTTGTTGAAGACGTTCAGCCGCGCGCCGTGAACGGAAACGTCCTCGATCGAGGCGGAATTCCACTTGCCGTTGACGCCGAATTCGCTGCGGCGATTGACCCTGACGCGGCGCGAGGATGATCGCTCGCCACGCTCGGAGACAACGCCAAGTGCGCAGCCGGACAAGATCAGATTGATCATGTTCCATCCGCCGACGACAAGCGTCACATCCGCTTTATAGGGTTCGGCATAGATGCGGTATATCGTTACCGCAACCGCGATGATCTGGACAGCGAAAATCACGAAGAAAGGGCGGCTGATTTCTGAAAGACGGCTGGTCGAAATCGATTCGTCCTTCGCCGTAACCTTGAAAGTCGGCTTTCGCGGATTGAGCATGACCGAAATGACGGCGGGCAGTAGATGCACCGTCTGGACATATTCGTAGAGTTCCGAAATCCACGGCCAGCGGAAGGAGCCGTAGAGATAGTTCTGCATCATGAGGTTCACGAGCATATAGGCAAGCGTATAGGCCAGGAATTCGCCGCCGGACGCCGTGAAGATTTCGAGATCGAAGAACAGATAGAAGAGCGGTGCGAACAGGAAAATGGTGCGCGGAAAGGGAAAGAGCCAGAAGAGCGTGGACGACATGTAGCAAAGACGTTGCGGCAGCGAGAGGCCGCGCTTCAGCAGCGGGAAGCGGAAGCGGAGGATTTGCATCATGCCCTGCGCCCAGCGGCTCCGCTGGCCGATGAAGCTCGCAAAGGTCGCGGGCTGCAAACCGGCGATGAGCGGCTTGTCGACATAAATGCTGTTCCAGCCGCTGCCATGGAGGGCCAATGCGGTTTCGCAGTCCTCGGTAATGCTGATCCCGCTGAAGCCCTTCTGGGATTCCAGCGCAGCGCGGCTCAATACAGCCGCCGAACCGCAAAAGAAGGCGGCGTTCCATTTGTCCAAGCCACGCTGAATGATGCCGTAGAACATCTCGTTCTCGCTCGGCATGTTGTCGAATGTCCGAAGATTGCGCTCCAGCGGATCGGGATTGATGAAGAAATGCGGCGTCTGGACGAGAAAGAGCTTCGGATCGTCCTCGAAATAACCGACCGTTTCGAGCAGGAAATCGCGGGCCGGCGCATGGTCGGCGTCGAAGACGGCGATCAGGTCGCCCTTCGAATGCTTCAAACCGTTGTTGAGATTGCCGGCCTTGGCATGCTCGTTGCGATCACGGGTCAGATATTCGACATCGAGATCGTCGCAAAGCTGCTTGAGTTCGTCATGGCGCGCAATCGCGGTCTGCGATTCCAAAAGTTTGGTGGAATTGCGCTTCTGCAAAGTGCCGCCGTCGTCGAGCAGCCAAACCTTGAGCTTGTCGGCTGGATAATCCATCGCCTTGGCAGAAGCGAGCGTATTGGCGAGAAGCTTGGTGTCCTCGTTATAGGACGGGACGAAAACGTCGACGGATGGATATTGCTGTACTTTCGATGCGCGGCCGACGCGTGGGGGCAGGGGCGTCGCAACGATGAAAAGGCTGAGCATCAACATGGCGACGTTGTACATTTCCGCCAGATAGAGCAGCAGACCAGGAATGAAGTTTTCCGGCTGATTGGCGGGCGGCAGCGTATTGGTCGTGCGCCAATAAACGTAGCGCAAGACGATCGATGTGCCGAAAGCAAGCGCGATCAGCCGCCAGGTTCCCTGCGCCTTAAGGATCTTGATGATCGCCATGAAGGTAACGACAGCAGTGCTCGCGATGAGCTGAGTTTGCAGGTTGACCGGCAATGTGATGAGGACGATTCCGCACAGGGAAACCACAATCCACATCAAGATGCTTCGCGCTTTATGCATCTACGTCCCTTCAATGGCGCTGAGCCGAGCGCCTGTCGACGCTCCCAAGTTATTCATTATCTCTGGCAGGCAGCGTTCGAAGCCGCGTCGCCGATACAGTCTGGCGATGGTACAACCGTACCGCTCGGGGCCGTCATCCTTGGCTGAACCCGCCCCGGTATCGGTGCCGGCACGGTTGTGACACCTGTCTGAGGCACACTGCCTTGCGGATCGGGCAATGGCACGCGAGGACCGACTGCCTGAGGTGCAGCCACGGTGGCGGCAGCTGGCGGCTGGACCGTGGTCTGACGCCTGACGATTGCGGGACGAACGACAACGGGGCGCGGTTCGTAGCCGATGGGCGTCCCTCTGCTGCGGTAACCGCCCGCGTCCGGATAAATCGGATCGCCAGGGCGACCGAGCGAGGCATCGGCTCCTCGCGGGGCACCGTAGGGGTTCAGGGCCGCATTTTCGAAGCCGCCGGCGATTGTGTAGCCGTAGACGGTGCTCAGGAGTTCCCGCTCCGTTTCATGCGCATCGCAAAGCCGGAGCCTGACCTGGACCATGCTGAAATTGCGCTGCTCTACGGGCGCGGACCGACCCGCCTGGATTTGCTGCCAGGCGTAAATGCAGGTATCGCCCGCCCGGCTCTGGCCCGAAGCATAACCGAAGGGGCCGTAGCTGTTCTGTACGAAGGTTGCGGAGCGAGCGAGCCGGACGCCAGGTATCGTCGCAGCCATCTCACGCGAGATCGCGCCTTCGCTGATCATTTTATAGGGCGTGCTGCCCAATCCCGGGTTCGATCCGGTCCCGCCGAGAAACTGCACCTTGAGGAAGTTCTGGCCGGGAACGGACGATGACGTGGAGAGCGAAATCGTCTGTTCCACATCATCCTTATGCTTGCGTTCGACCACATTGACGATGGCAGGGCCGCCGGGCGGCGGGAATGCCAATGCTTTCTCGTTGGGAACGGTTTCTGCACCAGCCGATTGCCGCACTCCGCCCGTTGTCGTGCAACTGGTCCCCAAAACGGCCAATGTGACGAGCGCTATTATTTTGACAAAGTGCATCTTTGGGATCGCGGCAACCGTTTATCGTTATATTCGCGGGCAAATTACGCGACGCTTTCTGAAATCAAGCCCCTGAGATCGATATTTACGTTAAGCGCAATTATAGTTAACTATCAATTAACAAAGCGAAGATTAGGGAAATCTAAGGAGCGGAAGCGGCAGTTTCCCCCTATTCCAATGCATTTGCAGCACAATTGGACAAGATGATCGACGCCAAATGGCGTTCGCGGCCTTGCCGTGCAGCCATGGCGCTCCGCTGACCGGTGCCGCTATTGTGAGAGGCAGTGCGGTCGGAGCAGGCGATCTTAAAGGGAAGAATTGGTTCTCGAACGGCTAACGTATCTTCGCCACGCGCTGCAGTGAGCAGGGTGGCGAGAGAACCTGGCTGCGAAGGAAAACAAGAATTCGAAGTCTTGCGGAGAGCACCAAGCCTGGGTGTTGTCGAACTGACAAGAAGGTATCAGGCGGCCCCAAGTGCCGGCCGCCCGAAGCAGTGATCATTCCATTCCAAGCGCGGCCATGTAGGTCTGAAGGATGGATTCTTCCTCAAGGCGCTCATTGGCGTCCTTCTTGCGCAGCCGGATGATTGTCTTCATCGCCTTGGTGTCGTAGCCACGGCCTTTGGCTTCCCCGAACACGTCCTTGATGTCGTCGGCGATCGTCTGCTTCTCTTCTTCCAGCCGCTCGATGCGCTCGATGAACTGGCGGAGTTCTGCCGCCGCTACGTTGACCTCGCCGGTCGTGGCCACTTCTTCCATGTGTCGTATCCTCTCTTGAGCCTTGAGGCCTGAATTCGATGGGCCGTTGACCTGCCGTGAATGGAGCGCGAGGTCAAGTCGTCTCGATGGAAGTGGCCTATTCTTTCGGCTTGTTCTGCTCAAAGGCGGCTTTTTGCACAGCGGAAGCCTCCGCCTGATGCAGGTTTTTCCAGTCTTCGTAGGGCATGCCGTAGACCATTTCGCGCGATTCGTCCTTGGTCACCGGCAGACCCGCTTCTTCGGCCGCCTCGCGATACCAGTTGGACAGGCAGTTGCGGCAGAAGCCGGCGAGGTTCATCAGGTCGATGTTCTGAACGTCGCTGCGCTTGCGCAGATGCGCGACAAGGCGACGGAAGGCTGCTGCCTCCAGTTCGGTCTGCTGTTCTTTGGTGAGCTCGGTCATCTCTGTTTCCTCAAGCGTCGTCATACGGGCCGGTACGCGACGGGTAGCGTTTGTATTGGTGCAGCGCCGGGTCATCGTTCATCACCGAAAAGATCGGTGCCAGCCGCTCGGCCCATTCGCGGATGCCGGCTTCGTCGCCGATCATATCCTGGCGGACTTCCAGCAGCGCATGCGGAATGCCCTTGACCATGCAATGGCGGTACATAGTGTCGTTCCGAAGCGCTCCGTCATAGGGCTCGTTGTCGCCTATAACGAGATTGGTGTCGGCACCGAGCTTTGCAAGAAGCGGCAGCACGGCGCGCTCGTCGCTGTCCCAGAGCACGCTCGCATGCCAAGGACGGGGGACGCCCTTCCAAGCCGGTGTAAAGGAATGCAGCGAGAGCACCAGCGGCGCCTTGCCCGTCGCCTCGGCGACCGATGAGATCGTCTCATCCACGGCGCGGTGATAAGGCCGGTGGAAGGCTTCGATGCGGTAATTCCACTCTTCCTCGGTGATCGGATGATTGCCCGGGATGATCGCCCCATCGGAAATTTTCATGATCAGGGTCGGGTCGTCCTCGCCGCGGTTGGGATCGATCAGCAGGCGGGAAAAGCCGCCGAGCACCGAGGGCGCGCCGAGCCGCGCCGACAATTGGCGGCAAAGACCCTCGATGCCGATGTCATAGGCGATATGCCGCGAAAACGCGGTTTCGGGCAGGCCGAGCCGCCCATAGCGTTCGGGAAGGTGCCGCATTGCATGATCGCCGAGGATGACCATGCCTTTGTCACGATTGCCGGATATGATTTCAAAAGATGTGAAGTCATTCATGTGGATTGTCGATTACCGCATTTTTCAGCCCGTTGTTTGATTGCATGGGCGGGCAGAAGGTGCAAGGCTCGGCCTATCGATCGGCGAGGTGCGGGCCGTAAGGTGCTGCCACTATTCCGTGAAGAAAATATAATCGATTAGAGTTGCGTTGACATTCGTGGGATGGCAGCGCAAGAAGACGCAACAACGAATAACCGGGAGCCCATTGGAAGCCGTGTCCAGCCAAGTCGCGCCAAGTTTCGTTACGCGGTCAGGGCCGCTTGCCCGATTCGCATTTTTCATCCTTGCCGCCGCCGCGCCGTTTTTCTTCATGCCAAATGCAGCCCATGCAGATTTCCGCGTCTGCAACGGTACGCAGAATCTCGTGGGTGTGGCGATCGGCTATCGTGCGAAGGAAGGCTGGGTGACCGAGGGATGGTGGCAGGTTCCGGCCACCACTTGTGCCACTTTGATCGAAGGGCCGCTTCAGTCCCGCTATTATTACCTCTACGCAGAAGATGCAGCTCGCGGCGGCCGCTGGACGGGCGATATCGAAATGTGCGTGGCGGAAAATGAATTCAAAATCCCAGGCGTGAAAGATTGCTACGCGCGCGGCTACCAGAAAATGGGATTCAAGGAATACGACACGGGGCGTCAGGCGAGTTGGATGGTTCAGCTCTCCGATACCCCGGGCAGCCAAGAAAGCCAGAATTGATGAAACGCAACCGAAAAGTCAAAATCCTAGCGACGCTCGGCCCGGCTTCCTCCGAAGAGGAGATGATCCAGAAGCTGCATGAGGCCGGTGCCGACCTGTTCCGCATCAACATGAGCCATGCCAGCCATGACCTGATGCGCACGCTGATCCAGCGTATCCGCGCCGTCGAGGCCCGCTGTGGTCGTCCGATCGGCATTCTCGCCGACTTGCAGGGTCCCAAGCTGCGTGTCGGTAAGTTTGCCCAGGGTAAGGTCGATCTCAAGCCCGGCCAGACCTTCACGCTCGACAACAACGATACGCCCGGCGACGATACACGCGTGTTCCTGCCGCATCCGGAAATCCTGGAGTCGGTCCAACCCGGTCATCGGCTGTTGATCGACGACGGCAAGCTCGCGCTTCGCGCTGAAAAGTGCGACGGCAAGAGCATTGTCACGACCGTCATTTCCGGTACGAAGATTTCCGACCGCAAGGGCGTCAGCCTGCCGGATACGCTGCTTGGCGTTGGCGCTCTGACCGACAAGGATCGCACCGACCTCGACGCCGTGCTTGCCACCAACGAAGTCGACTGGGTGGCGCTTTCCTTCATCCAGCGTCCGGAAGATCTGTCTGAAGTCCGGAAGATTTCGCGCGGCCGCGTCGGTCTCATGTCGAAGATCGAGAAGCCGCAGGCCGTCGAGCGCATCGAAGAAATCATCGAGCTTTCCGACGCGCTGATGGTCGCCCGTGGCGATCTTGGCGTCGAAATGCCGCTCGAAGCCGTTCCCGGCATCCAAAAGCAGTTGATCCGCGCCTGCCGTCGTTCCGGTAAGCCGGTCGTCGTCGCCACGCAGATGTTGGAATCGATGATTTCGTCGCCGGTTCCAACCCGTGCCGAAGTCTCCGACGTCGCCACCGCGGTGTTCGAAGGCGCCGACGCCGTCATGCTGTCGGCCGAATCCGCTTCGGGCGACTATCCGATCGAAGCCGTGTCGACTATGGCTTCGATCGCCAGCACCATCGAGCGCGAGCCGCACTATCCGGGCATCATCTACGCCCAGCGCGCGCAGCCGGAAGCAACCGGCGCCGATGCCATCTCGCTCGCTGCCCGTCAGATCGCCGAGACGCTGAAGCTTGCCGCCATCGTCTGCTATACTTCGTCAGGCACGACCGGCCTGCGCGCCTCGCGCGAGCGCCCGCAGGTTCCGATCCTGGCGCTGTCGCCGATCATCCAGACGGCCCGCCGTCTATCGGTGGTCTGGGGCATGCACTGTGTCGTCACCCATGATGCGACAGACCTTGACGACATGGTCAACAATGCCTGCCGCATCGTCGCCGAAGAAGGCTTCGGCAAGCCTGGTGACCGCGTCATCATCTCGGCGGGCGTGCCGCTCGGTACCCCCGGCGCGACCAACATGCTGCGCATCGCCTATATCGGTTCGGACGGCCAATCGGGCGTATAACCCCGGATTTTACGAGTCGAAGCCCGCTGCCTGAGAAGGTGGCGGGCTTTTCTGCGCTATCGGGTCGCTACAGCCACGGTGCAAATCCAAGTCTTGAATGCCCCGACCGCTACCGCGAGACCGGCAGTGAAAAAGGCTGCCCAAACGCGCCTTTATCTGAGATAATCGCGTGGGGAGGATTGCGTCTGCGGCTATTCAGCCGCGAGAACGATCTCGAAATCGATATCCCATTGAAGCATTTGATCCTGCCCCGTCGGCAGCGATGAGCCTGCTGTCGGCAAGCATCCAGCGAACATTTTCGTTGTTCAGCAAACGCGCCAGGAGCACTTCACATGGTCACGTGGAAACCCGATCCAAGCTTTTATCCGTCACCGCGCATGGCCATGAAGGCCCCGCCGGAGACCCTTGCCTACGTCGTCGCCTTCGACCCGACGCGAGCGGTTCCGGACGAGCTCGCGGTCGTCGATGTCGATCCCAAATCCACCTCTTACGGTCAGATCGTGACCTCTGTCGCGATGCCCAATGTCGGTGACGAGCTGCATCATTTTGGCTGGAACGCCTGCTCATCCTGCCTTTGCCCGAATGCGCCGCATCCGCATGCGGAGCGCCGCTATCTGGTCGTGCCGGGATTGAGGTCCTCGCGCATCCACATCATCGACACCAAGCCCGATGGCCGGAAGCCATCGATCGTAAAGGTCATCGAACCTGGCGAAGTCGCCGAACGAGCCGGATATTCGAGACCCCATACCATTCACTGCGGACCGGAAGGGATCTATGTCGCAGCGCTTGGCAATGCCGAGGGGAAGGGGCCGGGCGGCGTGTTCCTCATGGATCATGAGACGTTCGATGTGCGCGGCCAATGGGAAATGGATCGCGGACCGCAACAGCTTTCCTATGACGTCTGGTGGCACCTTGGTCACGATACGCTCGTCACCAGCGAGTGGGGCACGCCGGATACGTTCGAAAATGGCCTGATCCCAGACATCCTGCTCGGCGCGAAATATGGCCGCCGCCTGCATTTCTGGGATCTGCACAAGCGCAAGCATCTGCAGACGATCGATTTCGGCGATAAGTACCAGCTCGTATTCGAACTCAGACCTGCGCATGACCCGACCAAGGCCTATGGTTTCGTCAATTGCGTTCTCAGTCTCGAGGATCTCTCCTCCTCGATATGGGTCTGGCATCGTGACGGTGAAAAGTGGGCGGTGACAAAGGTGATCGACATTCCCGCGGAACCCGCCGATCCCGAGCAGTTGCCGCCGATGCTCAAGGGTTTCAAAGCCGTGCCGCCGCTCGTCACCGATATCGATCTTTCGATGGACGACAGATTTCTCTACGTCTCTTGCTGGGGAACCGGAGACCTGCATCAATACGATGTGTCCGATCCGTTCAAGCCGAAGCTGACGGGCAAGGTCCGGATCGGTGGCATCATTTCGCGCGCTTCGCACCCGGGAGCGAAGACCGGTGCGCTGAATGGCGGTCCGCAGATGGTCGAGATCAGTCGCGACGGTCGCCGCGTCTATTTCACTAACTCGCTTTACGGCGCGATCGACGAGCAGTTCTATCCCGAAGGCCTTTCCGGCTGGATGGTGAAGCTTGATGCGGGAGAGGACGGTGGCATTGCCTTCGACGAGAAATTCTTCGTCGAGTGGCCGAAGTCGCACCGTCCGCATCAGGTCCGCCTGCAGGGTGGAGACTGTTCGTCGGATTCCTATTGCTATCCGTAAGCGAAGGTCAGCCGGACGGGGCGCCCCATGAACGAACTCTGGCCTTGGGTGCTGCTGGCGGGATTGGGAGCCTTTCATGGTCTCAATCCCGCGATGGGATGGTTGTTTGCCGTGGCGCTCGGCGTTCACCGGCAGAGTTCCGCCGCGGTAGTCAAAGCGGTCCCTGCCATCGCCCTTGGCCACGCCGTGTCCGTCGCACTGGTAGCTGGAGCGGTGGTTGCCGTCGGTCTTTTCGTGGATCAGGGCGCTGTGCGCTTGGTCACCGGGGTGGGCCTCGTCGCTTGGGCTATCTGGCATCACTTCTATGGACACCGGCACCGCGTTCGCATCGGCATGCGTACCGGGCTTGCAGGCCTGGTGCTCTGGTCGTTCCTGATGGCGACGGCTCACGGTGCGGGGCTTATGCTCCTGCCGGCCCTGATGCCGCTCTGTCTTACGGGATCGCCATTGCATGACGTCGGCGGGGATGCGTCCGCGGCGATAACGGTGGCAGCGGTGGGCGTCCATACGCTTGCGATGTTGGCGGTCACAAGTCTCGTCGCGCTGGCGGTCTATCGCTGGGTCGGGCTCGAAATATTGCGTAGCGCCTGGATCAATGTGGATCTCGTTTGGACGCTGGTTCTGCTTGGCACCGGTACCGTGCTGTTGATCTTGTAGCGGAGGCGAGCTTGATTGGTCGCTGCACTGGCGGCCAGGGTTGCGGAGCTGGGGAATAGTCTCCGGCGATGAGGTCGAGGAGAATGCGGGACCCCCCTCTGTCACTTTCGTGACATCTCCCCCATAAGGGGGGAGATCGTTGGGAGTTTGCTGCCCCTCCCGTTAAAGCAATCAGCCTCAATTGCAGCGGACTCGATGATAGTTTGAAGCGAAAGACTTGCTACGAGTTACCAATCTCCCCCCTTGTCTTGTGGGGGAGATGTCACGAAGTGACAGAGGGGGGTATCAGAGGTGCGGCATATTCGATGTTGATGGTAAGCAGGGTGCGAGCACAGGGATAGCAAAGCACATGCTTGCCAAGCATGGCGGTGCATGCAAGTTTCCGACAACCATGGAGAGGAAATCATGCACATTGCCACGCTGCTTGCTTTTGCCACTGTCTCCTTCATCGGCATCGCCACGCCGGGGCCGACTGTGCTTCTGGCGTTGACCAACGGTTCGCGTTACGGCGTGCGCCGGGCGCTCGCTGGCATGATTGGCGCCGTGCTGTCGGACTTTGTGCTGATCGGCGCGGTCGCTATCGGGCTCGGCGCGTTGCTGGCGGCCTCGGAATTCTGGTTCTCCGTGCTGAAATGGGCGGGTGCCGCCTATCTCGCCTTTCTCGGCATCATGATGCTGCGTTCCAAGGGAACGATCGACGGCATGCTCAAAACTTCTGCAGGGCAGGGGAAGGGCACGCTGCTGTCCATCGGGATGAAGAGCTTCATGGTCGCGGTGACCAATCCCAAGGGTTATCTGTTCTTCTCGGCCTTTTTGCCGCAGTTCATCGATCCGGGTGCGCCGCAGATGCCGCAATATGCCGTCCTCGCGCTGCTCTTCGCCTCGCTCGATTTTATGATCATGTTCGGTTATGCCGCCTTCGGATCGCAGGCCGTGCGGTTCCTCAAGACGGAAGGCACGAAATGGCTGGAACGCGCCTGCGGCGGCGCGCTCCTGGCTTTGGCCGGCTCGCTGGCGCTTTATCGCCGCGCGACGAGTTGAATTTTAGTGTCGATGCAGCGCCGTCTCGAAGACGTCCGTGTCGACATTGCCGCCTGAGGTCACCGCGATGACCGTGTCGCCGTCGATCTCTTTGCCATGGAAGAGGGCCGCGGCCAGCGCCACGGCGCCGCCGGGCTCGACGACGATCTTGAGGCGGGTGAAGGCCAGCGCCATAGCCTCCAGCGCTTCCTCATCGGTTACGACCAGACCGGGGCCGCAGAGGCGCTTCAGGATCGGAAAGGTGATGTTGCCAGGTTGCGGCGTGATGATGGCGTCGCAGATCGAGCCTTGCAGGGCAGCGTTGCGTTCAATGTTGCCGGAGGCGAGGGAGCGTGTCGTGTCGTCAAAGTTCTTGGGTTCGCAGGGACGGACCTTGAAGCCGGGGGCACGGGATTCCAGAGCCAACGCAATTCCCGAAGTGAGTCCGCCGCCGCCGCAGGGGACGAGCACGGTTGCGGCATCGATGCCCTCTTCGGCTGCCTGTTCGGCGATTTCCAACCCGGTCGTTCCCTGACCGGCGATGACAAGTGGTTCGTCGAAAGGCTTGATCAGCGTCAGCCCGCGCTCCTTGGAGAGCCGCGCACCGATCTCGTCACGATCCTCCTTGATGCGGTCATAACGCACGACTTCGGCGCCGAAAGCGCGGGTATTGGCGATCTTCAGCTTCGGTGCATCCGTCGGCATGACGATGACGACGGGAATGCCGTGCAGTTGCGCGGCGAGCGCCACGCCCTGAGCATGATTGCCGGAGGAAAAGGCGATGACACCTCTGGCGCGCACGGAGGGCTCCAGCCCCGCAACCGCCGACCAGCCGCCCCGAAACTTGAAGGAGCCGGTATGCTGCAGGCATTCCGCTTTCACGAACAGCCGCCGCCCGGCGATTTCGTCGAGGAAAGGAGAGGAAAGCAGGGGCGTGCGCCGGGCGCGGCCGTCGAGGCGGTCGCGCGCGGCTTCAATCATTGCAATATCGACCATGGAGGGAACACTCTTCTGCTGCGGAAAGGCTGTTCAATCCATAAAGCGCCGCGGTCCGCTTTAAAACAACGACTTTGTCCCGGTGACACTTCAACCGGCATCCGACAAGGATAGGTGGCCGACATCGTAGGCCTGGACGCCCGGCCTCAGAACGTCTTTTGGCAGATCGGCAAGCAGACGGAAACGCACCCGCGTCCAACTGGTCGGTTCGAAGGCGACGACGGAGGCAAGCGCTTCGCCGCTGGCGACTTCGCCAGCCGCTTCATCGCTTTCGCGCTGACGAATCTCGGCAAGCGGCACATAGGGCCCCGTTTGAAAGATCTCGCGGATGGCGAACCGGGCATTTTGAATATCGGGCGAGATGTCGGCGCGCCAGACGACCCAGGTCTTCACCTGCTGCCAGCCGAAACTCTGCGTCACCCCGGCAAAGCCCGGACCGCAGATGAAGTTGCTCAAGCCCTCGTCCTTCTCCCAGACATAGAAGGGCGAATAGAGATTCTCGCGACTTCCCGTCCTGGCATCGCCTTTCCGGGCGGAGAGATAGGCCTTGAACTTCAGACCCGGAAAGTTGTCGAGCATTGGCCCCTTGCCGCGGATGCGGCGATCGATGATCGCCATGTCGTAGTCGGCAGGCAGGGTGAAGCTGTATTGCATGGCGATCATGGTCAATCCTCCAGCCAGGTCACGGCGTCGCCGTTCTGTTGAGCCTGGATGCTGATATAGGCGAAAGTGCTGTCCAGCGTTGCGCCGTGTCGGTGACGCTCGCCGGGTGCGAAAGTGATGCAATCGCCGGCGCGCAGTTCCTCGGCCAGTTCGTTGTCGCGCTGCGCAAGGCCAACACCCGACAGAACATAGAGGATCTGTCCGTGCGGATGGGTGTGCCAGCGTGTCATAGTGCCGGGTTCGAGCGTGCAGCGCATGGCCGTGAGCCGACCGTCTTCGTTGTCCTGCACCAGCATTTCCACCCAGAAGGGCGCATTGGCGATGCCTTCCGGAGACCGCTGGATAGCGGTGCCGGCGCGGTGGATCGGAAGCGGCTGTCGAATGCTTGTCCGGTTCATCATCGTCAGGCCTGTTCGATCATCTGCGCGATCCCGTCCGCAAAGGACCAGTCCTCGCGCGTCGTTGTGACAATATTGATCATCACATCTTCGGGCCGCAGGCCCGGCGCATCCGCAAGCAGGGCGACGAGGCGGCGATAGAAGGCCTTCTTGAGTTCGGTCGAGCGCGGCTTGCCGATCGTGATCTGGAAGAAGACGTAATTGTCCGAGCGTGGGCCGCCGAGATAGGTGCGGTCGAAGATCAGCTCGTTCGGCTCCAACTGATGAATCTCCTGGAAGCGATCGGTGGGCGGCACGTCGAAGGTCTCGACCATGGCACGATGGAAATTATCCGAAAGCGCCTGCAAATATTCCGGCGACTTGCCGCGGAGAAGGGAAATACGAGTGAATGGCATGGGGTGCTCCTGTCATCGGGTCTACTTGACGAGTACACCATACCACGGGATAATAGTCCGGAAAATCAGATAGTATTTGAATAATAGTCCCAAAAATATGGACGATTGATCATGCGGAAAGTTATCTTCGACCTCGACGTCCTGCGCAGCTTCGTGACAGGCATGGAGCTTGGCAGCTTCGCCAAGGCAGCAGAACGGCTCGGGCGCTCGACCTCCGCAATCAGCGCGCAGCTCAAGAAGCTGGAGGAACAGGCGGGCACGCCGATCTTCCGCAAGGCCGGGCGCGGGCTGGCGCTTACGGAGGCCGGCGAGACGATGCTCGGCTATGCGAGGCGACTGCTGGATCTCAACGACGAGGCGGCAACTGCGATCCATGGTGCGGATCTGGAGGGCTGGGTTCGGCTCGGCTTGCAGGAGGATTTCGGCGAGACGCTGTTGCCGGAGGTCCTCGGCCGCTTTGCCCGCGCGCATCCGAAAGTGCGGATCGAGGCGCGCGTGGTGCGAAATGCCGAGCTGATCGAGCGCGTGACGTCCGGCAAACTCGATCTGGCGCTCGCCTGGAGCGACGGTTTTCGCACGGCCCATACCTATCGCATTGCCGAAGTGCCGATGTGCTGGGTCGGGCCGGCGCATGGTGCCACGCAATGGCATGCCGATGGCTGCGAACCGCTGCCGCTCGCGTCACTGGAAGCGCCCTGCCTGCTGCGATCAATCGCAACCAAGGTGCTGGACCATGCCGGCATAGGCTGGCGCATTTCCTTTGTCAGCCCCAGCCTCGGCGGGCTCTGGGCGGCGACGGCCGCAGGGTTGGGCGTGACGGTGCGCACGCCGTTGGGTCTGCCGGATAAGGTGCGGCCCATGATGCCAGGTGAAGCCGGCCTCCCGCCGCTGCCAAAGCTCGATCTCGTACTGCATCGCGCCGAAGCGGAAGCGAATCCGGCGACGGAGCGGCTGGCTTCGATCATGCTGCAAGCCGTGCGGCAAACGGTGGATGCCACGCCGCAGGGGCGGGTGTTTGCCGATGCGCCGGACTACGAACTCGTCACTGCCTGAGCAGCCGTGGACTCGGTCGGCAGCGTGATCTTCAGGCGCGCGAGGCGGGCTTCTGCCTCCTGAGCGAATGCCTGGAGATCGCGTGCCTGGCCGGCGAGGTGCTCCATCGCCGCGATGGCGACATCGGTTGCGACATAGTCCGGTTTGTGGCCGAGATGGCGGATGGTGACGAGCTCTGCACCGGCGATGTCGCGCGCTAGGCCGCGCGAATGTAGTTCTTCCATGACGATGTCGTCGCTGTCGCCCGTGATGATCACGGTCGGTGCCGTGATTTCCCGGTAGCGCGGTGCTTGGGCGACGACATAGGGTAAGAGATTGGCAACGTCGGCTGCATTATTGATAAAAGCTCTTGGCCGTAGCACCAGCTCCGGTGCGGTTTTCACCACGTAATCGGCAGGACGCTGATTGGGGTGGAAGACGCTGAGCGTGCTGCTTTCGACACGCTGCAGACCGATCGGCATTACCAGCAGATGGGCGAAGAGCCAGCCGAAGACCGGCATGGCGGCAAGTGTATAGTACCAGTCGATGCCACCCGGCCACGGATGGGTCGCCGGCGCCAGGAAGAGCAGACCGGCCGTCTTGTCGGGATGACGCATGCCGAAGGCTGCGGCGATGGCGCCGCCGAAGGAATGACCGACCACGATGGCGTTTTCGATGCCCTGTTTCTCCATCAATTTGGCAATCGCGTCGGCCTGGCCGGAGGGCAGGGCATTTTCCGGGCCGCCGCGTTCGGAATAGCCATGGCCGGGGCGATCGACGAACAGCATTTCCGCCCGGCCGGCGAGCGGGCCGGCAAAGGCTTCGAACTGGTCGCGCAGATTGCCGCTGGCGCCGTGGATGAAGATCAGCGGCGGCAGATCGGCGGTGGCCGGGCGCGGCAGATGCAGGGCGTTCATGCGGAATTCGCCAATATCGGTCAGCTTGCCGATATTGGGATGGGCTTGCTCGATCGCGCGCGTCTTATAGGCCGAAAAGCAGGCCGCGGCGGCAGGAATTAAAACAAGAGCGCAAAGCAGAATATCGATCATTGCGGTATGAAGCAGATAATGGGGACTATTGGTCTATGCGACTTTCACGATCTCTCGTGTGTCGTAGATATGCCCTTTGTTGAGAAATCCTAGACCATTCCGCTTTTAGGCGGAATTACCAGTAAGTGGACGGGATTCGCTAGGTTCGGCTACCGGCAATTTTTTCGGAGAGGGTATTAAACTGCTCCTGGGCGGCGCGATTCGCCGGATAAATTTCAAGGAAGCGTTCCCAAGCCTTCAGGGTCAGCTCGTCATTGCCGGTTTCGCTCAAGATCGCGGCCATGCCGGCGAGCGCGCCGAAGTGGCGCGGTTCTATCCGCAGCACCTGATTGATGTCTTCCATCGACTTGCGATAGTCGCCGATGGCGTAATTGAGTGTCGCGCGGCGGTTCCATCCCTCGGCATAGTCGGGCTTCAGCGAGATCACCTGGTCGAGGAAATCCATGGCGGCCGCATTGCGCTTTTCCTGGATCGCCTTATCAGCCCATTGCATCAGCAGATTGATGGTGGCGCTGCCGGAATCGCTCCACTCCATGCGAATCTGGTCGGCGATGAGGCTCGCCTGATCAGGATTACGCTGACGCTTCAAAGCTGTGAAGAGATTGTCGATCTGCTGCTTCGAGGACAGGGTGCCGGAGTCGGCGTTCGGATCTTTCTTCTCGACGATGTTCGAATCGTCCGCCATGGCGAGATGCGGTGTGGCGGCGGTCAGGGCGAGGAAAATCGGCAGGGCCAGATATGACGAAGCAAAAATGCGCATGGCGGGCATAGTAGCCCGCCAATGTCGAAGATCAAAATAATTTTGATGTGATCATCTCAAACGACCGCGAACGGTCCGCCCGGCCGTAGCCAGGCGCCACGCAAAATCAGCCCTGACGAGCCTTGTAGCGCGGGTTCAGCTTGTTGATGATGTAAATGCGGCCCTTGCGGCGGACCAGACGGTTGTCACGGTGACGCGCCTTGAGCGACTTGAGCGAATTCTTGATCTTCATTTTTCTGATCCGCGATGTTTGAGGGGGAATGTCACATTCGCCCGGTATCTTTAACAATCAAAAGCGCGCTCGGGGCGCGCTCTTTAGGGTGGGCAGCAAATACCCTGTCGCCTTAGCCCTGTCAACCACGTCAGGGGTTTTTTCCCTGCGCTGTTAGCGACGAAGCTGTGTAATATGCCCCATTTTGCGGCCGGGACGCGACTTTGTCTTGCCGTAGAGATGGACCAGCACATCGTCCTGGCTCAGCCAATCGGGAACCGAAAGGATATCGTCGCCGATCAGATTCAGCATTACGCAGTCGGAATGGCGTCCGGGATTGCCGAGCGGCAGGCCGGCGACGGCGCGGATATGCTGCTCGAATTGCGAGACGACGCAGGCGGCTTCCGTCCAGTGCCCGGAATTGTGAACGCGCGGTGCCATTTCATTGGCAATCAGACTGCCGTCGGCGAGGACGAAGAACTCAATGCCGATGACGCCGACATAGCCGAGCGCGGCCACAATCTTTTCCGCCGCCACCCGCGCCGCCGCCGCCGTCTCGGCGGAGATGCTGGCGGGGAGGGTGGAGGTGTGGAGGATGCCGTTGCGGTGGATATTTTCCGCCGGATCATAGCAGGCGATGGTGCCATCCAAGCCGCGGGCGGCAATGATGGAGATCTCCCGCTCGAATGCCACGAAGCTTTCGAGAATCAGCGGCACGCCGCCGAGCGCGGCATAGCCGCCTTCAGCACTGTCGGCGGACGAGCGATAGACGCGCTGCCCCTTTCCGTCATAGCCGAGGCGCCGGGTCTTGAGCACACCCTGGCCGCCGAAATCGGCAAGCGCCGTTTCGAGATCGGCCTGGCTGTCGACGGCGTGAAAACGAGCGGTCGGAATGCCGCAATCGTTGATGAAGCGCTTTTCGGTCAGTCTGTCCTGCGCCATCTCCAGCGCCATTGGCGGCGGGTAGACCGCGATATCCTTGGCGAGCCTCTCGGCGGCGATGACCGGCACGTTTTCAAATTCGTACGTGACGACGTCGCAGCGCTTCGCCAGTTCGGCGAGAGCGGCCGGATCGTCATAGGTGGCTACGATTTGGTCGTTCGCCACCTGCGCGGCGGGGCAATCGGCCTCCGGCTCCAGGATGATCGTGCGGAAGTTCAAGCGAGCCGCCGCCATGGCCAGCATGCGGCCGAGCTGGCCGCCGCCGATGATGCCGATCGTTTTCGCGGTCATAGGTCGTCCATTGGATATTCAGCGACCGCAGCGCTCTGCCGGGCCCGCCATTCGTCCAGCCGTTCAGCGATATCCTCATCACCGAGCGCCAGGACGGCGGCGGCAAGAAGGGCGGCATTGATCGCGCCGGCCTTGCCGATCGCCAACGTGCCGACGGGAATACCTGCCGGCATCTGCACGATGGAAAGAAGGCTGTCCTGGCCGGACAAGGCACGCGACTGCACCGGCACACCGAAGACCGGCAGCGGCGTCATCGACGCGGCCATGCCCGGAAGGTGGGCGGCGCCGCCTGCGCCGGCGATAATGACTTTAAAGCCTTCGTCGCGTGCGCCCTTGGCGAAGCTCACCAGCCGGTCCGGCGTGCGATGTGCGGAGATGATGCGCGCGTCATAGGTGATTTCCAGCGCCTCCAGCGTATCTGCGGCGTTCTTCATGGTTTCCCAGTCGGACTGGCTGCCCATGATGATGGCGACGGGTGGTCTTTCTGTCATCATCGTCGCGTCTTGCTCCTCAGGCGATAATGTCGGGAATGATCTGGTCTTCCAGCTTGGTGAGCTTGTCCTTGATGACGAGCTTCTTCTTTTTCATGCGCTGAATGCGAAGCGCGTCGCAGCCCGTCTGGATCATGGCGTCGATCGCGGCGTCATAGTCTTCATGTTCCTGGCGCAACCGCGCCACGATCAGCCTGATTTCCGCCTGTTCCTGATCGGCCATGCTCATTTCCCCAATGCCCTGCGGAGACTTGTTCGTTCCGCCACGTGAATCCCGCAAGCTCCTATCACCAAATGATGGTAACGGGAAGTTATCCCTCATCACGAATTTGCCGCTCATAGGCCACGTTTTCGCCTTCGACAAGGGTTCGATATTATGGCACACTGGTAGGGTTGACACCTAGAGCCTTGGCGATGGATGGCCAGGGATCGTAAGAGGAAGGAAGGGTCATATGACTGTTCAAGCTCATCTTGAATCGCTCGAAAAGAAACATGTCGCTCTCGAGGAGGAGCTGCATTCTGCACTGACGTCTCCCTCTATCAATGATACTGAAATAGCCGATATCAAGCGCAGGAAGCTGCGCCTCAAAGACGAAATCCAACGTCTGCGATCGTCAGTTCACTGACGCAACGTCTTCCAGAGGACGGAAGCCATCGATCGTGGCAAGGAAGACAGGCGGGCCGGAAGGCCCTGAAACAATTCCCTTGTAAGAGACGGTGACTGCTCCCAGTCGATAAGGATGCGCCAACTTCAAAACGTGAGGAGTGGGAGTTGGCGCAACTTTCCTGAGAAAGATTGGGCCTGATAAAGATCGGAATTGCCGCAGAGCGCGCAAAGGAGCCTGATCTCAGCCCCAGAACTGATCCAGCCACAAATTGAGCTTGTCGAAACCGCGGCTGTTGACCGCGTAGATGCGTTTCGTCCCTTCGGTGGTGACAGAAACGAGATTGCTGTCAAGCAGCGCCTTGAGATGCTGCGACACGGCCGGCCTGCTGATCGGCAGGCCCTGCGCCAGTTCGTTGACCGTTTTGGGTGCGCGGCGCAATTCCTCCAGCAGGTAACGCCGGTTCGGATCCGCGATGGCTGCGAAGGGGTCCATGGTCGACATGGGCCGAAAGCTACGTCAAACGCCCAAGAGCGGCAAGTCAATTGTGCGCCGCAATGATGCGTTGTTTCGGTCGTGGCCTACTTTTGTTGTGGCGGAGGTAAAATATCGGAAATGTCTGGCATGTTCTCGTCGGATTTCCTCTTCCAGTAGGTGGCTTGCTGTGGGTCCTTGGGGACTCCTTGTCCCTGTTCGTAGAGCATACTCAGCCAAAATGCGGAGAATGGTTCGCCTTGTTCCGCAGCGTTGCGAAACAATTCGGCCGCCTTGGTGTAATCCTGAGGTACGCCGCGGCCTGCGAGATACATCTCCCCAAGCGCAAATTGCCCCTTGGCATTGCCCTGTTCCGCCAGCTTTTGGAACCAGAAGGCCGCCTGATTGTCGTCCTGCTTAACGCCTCGTCCGAAAGCGTAGAGAGTGCCGACCACACCCTGAGCGCTCACGACCCCCTTTAGTGCTCTTTCATGATAGAGTTTGAAGGCGGTGGCATAATCCGACTTCTGATAGGCCATGAAGGCTTCATCTGGATCGGCGAGGACGACCGTACGAACCGTGCAGAACGCAATGCTCAACGTCAGTGCGAATATTATGCGCGCTAGTTTCATGTGATTTATCTGCCCCGGCCAGTCGTCGATCAGTCCTCTAGCTTTACTTTGGTACTGCGGTAAATATCAACTTTACGGTTGTATTCACATCGGTCTTTGGTTGTGGGGCAGGCAATGAGCAAATCAGCGCCTGTTGCCCCCTTGTCAGCAAGTTCTAACGGATTTACTCACAAGCATCGAATGGGTGCGCCATCCCCTGATAAATGAACGCAAATATGGAAACCCGCATGACCGTGCCCGAAGATCGTTGCCGCCTCGTTCTCATCGTTCCCGATATTGCCGATATCGAAGAGCAGGCGAAGGCGGTGGCCGATGCGCTGAGGGGCGGGGATGTGGCGTCGGTCATCATCCCGCAATATGGTCTCGACGACAGCACCTTCCAGAAACATGCGGAAAAGCTGGTGCCGGTGGTGCAGGCGGCTGGCGCAGCGGCGTTGATTGCCGGAGATAGCCGTGTCGCCGGCCGCGCCAAGGCCGACGGGTTGCACATTACCGGCAGTCTTGCCGAATTCACTGAAGCGGTGGAGAAATTCGTACCGAAGCTGATCGTCGGCGGCGGCAATGCCACAGACAGGCACAATGCGCTGGAGATCGGCGAGCTGCGTCCCGACTACATCTTCTTCGGCAAGCTCGATGGCGACATCAAGCCGGAGGCGCACCCGAAAAACCTGGCGCTCGGCGAATGGTGGGCATCGATGATCGAGATTCCCTGTATCATCATGGGTGGCACCGATCCGAAATCGGCGCTGGAAGTCGCTTTGACGGGCGCCGAATTCGTGGCGCTGCGCGGCGCCGTTTTTGCAGACCCCTCGGCGGCCCCATCCATCGTTGCGGAAGTGAATGCGCTTCTCGACGAAAAAGCGCCACGGTTTGAAGATTGATAGCAATCCATGTCGCTCACGCCTCGATTCAGTCACCGGTTTTTTCTTGCTGCGCTCGCCGTTGGGCTGACGGCATTGCCGCCGCTTGCGGTGGCGCAATCGAAAAATAGCGAGACGTCGCTTCCCGGCATGACAACGCAGCCGGACAAGGGCGCGCGGCCGACCGACAGCGGACAATCCGACGATACCGCGCCGGCCGATGAGGCTGCTGCGCCCGACGATAGCGCGCCGCCGCCGCCCGGCGACAGCGTGGTGACGCGGCCGTTGGATGCTGCGGCCGGCACTTTCAAGACCGAGAAGACCGCGCCCGGCGCTGAGCCGAAGACGGAGGATGCCATCAAGCCCTCCCAAGGCGTCGGCGTCTTTGACCGCATGGGCGCGAAGCTCCCCGACCTGCCACCGGAAAAGGCGTTCACTGGCAAGGTCGACGAAGCATACGGCGCTTTCCAGCGCGGCTATTATCTGACCGCGTTTCAGAAAGCCTTGCCGCGGGCACAGCTCGGAGACCCCGCGGCGCAGACCTTGCTTGCCGAATTGATGTCGCAGGGCCTGGGCGTCAAGCGCGACACCAAGGATGCTGCCTTCTGGTACGGTAAGGCAGCCGAAGGCGGCGATGCAACTTCGATGTTCAAATACGCGTTGCTCCTGATGGAGGGGCGTGACCTGCCACGCGACGAGAAGAAGGCGGACGAGTGGATGAAGAAGGCGGCCGATGCCGGCCAGCCATCCGCCGAATTCAACTGGGGGCAGAGCCTGACGGCAGACAATCCCGGGATCAAGGGTCTGCAGATGGCTCTCCCGTATTATGAAAAGGCGGCGCAGCAGGGCATTGCCGATGCGCAATATGCCGTCTCCCAGCTCTATCTCAATCTGCCCGACCTGCCTGCGGAGAAGAAGGCACAGGCGCGTGAATGGCTGTCGCGCGCTGCCAATGCAGGCTTCGACACCGCCCAGCTCGACATGGGCGTTTGGCTGATCAACGGTATTGGCGGCAAGCAGGATCTGGAAAACGGTTTCAACTGGATGCGGGTTGCCGCCTATCGCGGCAATGTCGTTGCGCAAAACAAACTGGCGCATCTCTATATCAACGCGCTCGGCACGAAGCAGGATCCGGTGGCCGCGGCGACCTGGTATGTCATCTCGCGCCGCGCCGGCCTCAAAGATCCGGAACTTGAGGATTTTTACCAGGGCATCGAGGATTATCAGCAAAAGGCCGCGATCGACGCCGCGAACAAATTTCGCAGGGCGCAGTAACGCTGTCTTTTGAATCTAGAGCATCTTATCCGCTTACAGGTGATTTCACCTGAAAGCCGGATGCTCTAAGCGAATTCCATTCCGTTAGAACAGAGCGTCCGCGAAAAGATATTCGTCCGCCTTGGCCGGTGCAGCAGCCGGTGCCGCGCTGGCATCCATGGCGATGATATCGCGATGGACATTGCGCTCCTGCGCCATTGTGTAGGTCTTGAAGATGCGGGCGCTGAGCGGCGCGATGGTCTCCTCCAAATCGCTGACGTCGGCCATATAGCTGCCGGCCATAACTTCGAGCGTGTCGGCACAATTTGCCAGGATCTCGCCGAGGTCGCGTTGGAAGTCGAGCTTGCCGATCGACAGCATGATCTTGTTCGCCACTTCACGGCCATGCGCCGAGAGCGTTTCCAGCTCGCCATCCATGATATTGGCGGCGGTGCGGATGGCGTCGACGGCCGAGATTAGCCGCTCGTCGAGGCGGTAGTCCGAGGCCTCCTGGCCGAAGGCAACGTGGCCGGCCGCCGTTTCGAGGGATGCGAGACCGGAGACGATCGCATCGGCGGATTCATCGAGTTTTGCCGCAAAGATGCGCAGTTCGGCGGTGACGACGTTGATCGAACGGCCTTCCTCGCCCATACGGCTGCAGCGCAGATTGGTATTGAGCGCCATGTAGTGGATGTCGGTCTTGACGGCGCGGATGGTCTCGATGCGATGCAACAGGTTCGAGGCCGTGCCGAGCGTCGACTGGCTGATACCATCGGCCTGAACGCGGGCGGTTTCGACCTGTTTGACGATGGTGTGGGCAGCCGAGACGCTCTGTTCCAGCGCACGCAGCACATTGCCGTCGCTGTTTCCATGCTCGGGCTTCATGGCGTCGCGCAGCTTCAGGATTTCCTGCGTGTCATGGCTGAAGCTGGCGATGATCTTGACGACACTGCCAGACTCCCGCTGGAAATCCGAGACCATGTCGCGCATCTGCGCCGCCGTCAGGTGGTGGATAACATTTTCGAGCCGCTGGCTGGCATCGGCATCGAGCCTACTGCCTTCCTCGCCTTCAAGAAATTCTTCGAGAAAGGCGAAGGCGCTTTGCACATGCTCGATGCGCTGGCGGGTGATGTCGCCGATCTGCAAAGCCGAAAGGGTGGTTGCGACCTTGTTTTGCACACCGCGGGCAATGGCGCCGACCTCGGCGGCGATTACTGCGAGTTCCCGGCGGTGGGCAGCGATGGTGCGGGCATCCTTTTCGAGTGCTGCGACCACTTGCGGAACATTGCGGTCATAGGCCTTCGCGGTTGTGGCGCCAAAGGTCATGGCGACCTTGAGGTCGCGTTCGAGGGCGCCGAGCTGCTGGGCGAAGGTGTTGACTTCATTGGTGCCGGAGTGAATGCGCTCCAGGATCTCCTCGGCAAAACCGGCAAATTCGGCAATGCCCGCACCGGTAATCTTCACCGTGACCGCGAAAGTGCGCAGGTAACGCATGGTCTCCTGCATATCGGTGACATGCGCGTGCAGCTTAGTGCCGGCCTCGGCCAAAACAGCGAAATTCTCCTGGCGCCGTGCTTCGAGACCGGGCAGGTCCGACAAGCCGCTCACCGTCAGCAACAGATCGGCGGTGGTGTCGCTGGTGCCGTCATTGTCGAGCGCCTTGGTCAGCCGGTCGAGGGATGACAGGAGTTGGTTCAGGACTTCCATGACAGATAGAAGAACAGCGCCGCCGTCGAGAAAGCGTTTCTCAACCTCCGTGCGCGCCGCTTCCAGGGTGCGGCTGACATCCATGGCCCGCGGGAGTCCCCGTGGGCAATCGATGCGGCGTGCCAGAGCTGTTCCATTTTGCATGTGTGTCCCTTTACTTGGAGAAAGGCCCGTTCGACTCAACTCTTAAATGTGGGATGGAAAATTCCGGTAAATTCTCAGGACTCGTGGACGTTGCATGCCGGGCTTTCCCCAGCAGAGTTAAGATTCACTCACCGGAAAGCCGCGGTTTTGATCTTTTCGATTTAACCGGCTGAATCTCAAACATATTTTTCATCGTAAAACTTCTGCGGTCATTTATGTCAGGTGAGAATTCACAGCTGAGAAAACGGAGAATTATACAACCTGTGTTTACTGCCTGTTAAGGCTGACATGAGATTCAGTAGTTATTGCTCAAGTATTCATGTGGTAGCGGAGCCGGATTTGAAATGGATGATCAATATTCCGAATCTATTTCCCTGCCTGATATCCTGAACATCAGGAACATTTCCGAAATCTATCAAAGTATGACTTTAAAGTTTCGCGACAGCAAAATGCTTATCCTCGAAGTCGCCGACGATGCGGAAGCTGATTTGAGCTTCGTGCAATTGGTCGAGTCGGCTCGGGCCGAGGCGAAGGCTTCCGGCAAAACACTTCGTCTTTCTTCTCCGGCCAGCGGTTCTGTTTTGAAAGTCTTGCAAAGGGGCGGGTTCGTCGAGGCCTTTACGGCGGAGGACGCGCAATTCTGGCTCCATCAAGAGGTACATTCATGAGTGCGAAGATTTTGACTGTCGACGATTCCGCCAGCATCCGTCTGACAACCAAGGTGACGCTGACCAATGCCGGTTACGAGGTCATCGAGGCGGCGAACGGTGCCGAGGGCCTCGACAAGGCCAAGGCCGGGCAATTCGATCTCATCGTGACGGACCTCAACATGCCTGTCATGGACGGATTGACCATGATCGAGGAACTGCGCAAGCTACCGGCTCACATGGGCGTTCCAATCATCTTCCTGACGACGGAATCCGATGCCGATCTCAAGGCGCGCGCCAAGGCTGCCGGCGCCACCGGGTGGCTGACCAAGCCTTTCGATCCGGAAAATCTCGTCAAGATCGCCAGGAAGGTGCTGGGCAGATGAGCTCGATCGATCCAATCGCTGTCTTCCGTACCGAGGCTGCAGAATGCCTGGAGCAGATCGAGGCAGGCCTTTTGGATCTCACGCATCGGCTAGACGATAGGCCTTTGATCGACGCCGTGTTCCGCAGCCTTCATACGCTGAAAGGCTCGGGCTCCATGTTCGGCTTCGATGCGCTTGCTGCCTTTACACATCATTGCGAAACCGCCTTCGACCGCGTCCGCAAAGGCCAGGCGCCGGCAACGGCCGAGCTCGTCGCTGCCGTTCTGGACGCGCAGGATCATATGCGCGCCCTCGTCGACGATCCCAACGGCAATCACGACGCCACCAGCCAGCGCCTTCTGGCGCAGTTGCAAGCAGCGGTCGGCGGCGTCGGCGATGCTGCAAAGCCTGTGCAGGCGGTCGCCGCGACTGCGCCCGTCGCGAACAAGCGCAAGACCTGGCATATCCGTTTCAGCCTGCCGCTGAACGCGATGATCAACGGCACCAATCCGCTGGGTTTGCTGGACGAACTGCGCGATCTTGGCGAATGCCGCATTCTCGCCAACACCTCGGCCATTCCCCCGCTGAGCGCGCTAGCGCCGACGGAGCTGCATCTTTCCTGGGATGTGACTGTTACGACCGAGCAGCCGCGCTCAGCCATCGACGATGTTTTCATCTTCGTTATGGACGACATGCAGCTCGATGTGGAGGAAATCGATGGCAATGCGGTTGTTGGAGCGCCCGATGAGCCTGTCGTCTCGACCGTCCCGCAGGCGACCGCATCGGCCGCGCCGGCTGCTGCCGAGATTGTCCCCGTCAAACGCGAGGCGGTGGCATCTGCGGCGTCGGTTGCCGACCAGCGTCAGGCAAAAGTTGCGGAAAGCGTTCGCGTTCCGGCTGATCGCCTCGATGAACTCATGGACCGTGTCGGCGAACTGGTCATAGCGCAATCGCGCCTCAGCCAGTTGGCGAGTGCCAGCGCCGATATCGGGCTGAGGTCGGTGTCGGAAGAGATCGAGCGCCTATCTGGCGAACTGCGCGATACGATGATGGTGCTGCGCATGGTGCCGGTCGCGAGCCTTTTCAATCGCTTCCGCCGTCTGGTGCATGATCTGGCGCGCGAGACCGGCAAGGTTATCGAACTCGTCACCGAAGGCGAGACGACGGAGGTCGACAAGACCGTGATCGAACGGCTTGCCGATCCGCTGGTGCATCTGGTGCGCAATTCCATCGACCATGGTCTTGAACCACCGGAAGAACGTCTTGCTGCCGGCAAGGCCAAAGCCGGAACGATTACATTGTCAGCCCGGCAATCGGGCGGCGAGGTCATCATCTCGATCAAGGATGACGGCCGCGGCATCAATCGCGAACGCGTTCGCGCCAAGGCGGAATCGTCGGGGCTGATCCAGCCGGGACAGCAACTCAGCGATGCCGAGCTTCTGCAGCTCATCTTCGCGCCCGGATTTTCGACGGCGGCGCAGATCACCAATCTTTCCGGCCGCGGCGTCGGCATGGATGTGGTGAAGCAGACGGTGGAAGCGCTGCGGGGCGCCATCGATATCGTCAGCCAGCCGGGGCAGGGGTCCGACGTGTCGCTGCGCATTCCGCTGACGCTCGCCATCATCGACGGCCTGCTCGTGCGCGTCGGCGCAGGGCGCTATGTCATTCCGCTGTCGGCGGTCGAGGAATGCCTGGAATTGTCGCTGGAAGAGGATCTGCGTTCGCGCGGCCGCAGCTTCATTTCGCTGCGCGACAGCCTGGTGCCGTTCCTGCGGTTGCGAGACGTATTCCGCACCGGCACCAAGCCGGATGTGCATCAGAAGGTTGTCGTCATCTCCACCGGCACCGAGCGGGTCGGCCTTGTCGTCGACCAGATCATCGGCGACCACCAGACGGTGATCAAATCCATGTCGAAGCTGCACAATGACGTCGCCCACTTCTCCGGGGCGACGATCCTCGGTGACGGCAGCGTCGCCCTCATTCTCGATGTCGTGCATCTGGTCGCAGCCGGACAGCAACAGGAGGCGCATCTGCGTGCAGCGGGATGAGCGGAACAGCCATGAAATCCGACAATCTCTGGAATGGCATTCACTGGAATGAAAACGGCGAGCTTGAAGTCCTGACCTTCGATCTTGCCGGTGAAACCTTCGCCCTCGAGGCGGTCATGGTTCAGGAAATCCTGGACATTCTGCCGGAAACCGCCGTTCCCGGCAGCCAGCCCTTCGTGGGTAGTGTCATCAACTTTCGCGGCAAGGTGATCCCCCTTGCCGATCTCCGCCTCGCTTTCGGCATGGAAGCGGCGGAAGCGACTATCGATAGCCGTATCATCGTTATCGAACTTGACCTGCAGGATGAACCCACGCTCGTGGGTCTGCGGACCGACAGGGTGAATGAAGTCACCACACTTGCAAAAGCTTCCAGCGAAGCACCGCCTAGCGTGGGGATGCGTTGGCGTCCCGACTACATCAACTGCCTGGTCAAGCGCGGTGGGGAATTCATCATTCTCCCCAATCTGCAGGCGATTTTTTCCGCCCGGCAAAACAAGGCGCTTTCCGCCTGACCATTGCGTGGCCGAATTTTCGAGGGAATCAAGACGATGCGTCTAACGATCAAAGCCAAGCTGGTGGGGGCGTTCGCCTTCATCATCCTCATGCTGATAGGCACGGCCGGCTACGGCATCATGAGCCTCAGCGCTTTCAACGACACCATCAGCAACGTTCTCGAAGGCCCTGTCGCGCGTCTGGAGTTGACGCAGCAGGTCAACATCTCCCAGCTTCAGGTCGTCCGTCAGCAGAAGAACCTACTTGCTGCGCAGAGCGACGAAGACGCCAAGGCTGCGCTCGCTGCCGGCGACGTGGCACGCAAGCAGCTCGCCGACACATTCGCCGCCTTGGACAAGATCGCGACCGAAGAGAGCCGTACCCGTTGGGATGCCGTCGAAGCCGTTGCGGCGAAGTTCATCCAGGCGGACGATCAGATCCGGCAACTGCTAAAGGCAGGCGACAAGGAAGGCGCGAACAACATCTCCGTTACCGACGCCCGCAAGGCCGCCAATGACATCGGCAACGCTCTCGACGGTCTGCTCGCCACCGAGAAGCAGAAAATGAAGGAAGCGGATGACGGCGCCGATGTGCAATATGCCGGCTCCCGCCTCACCATGCTGGTTGCCGCAGGTGTGGCGCTGCTGATCGCCGCCGCAACCGCTTTTTGGATCGCGAACACGATCAGCAAAGGTCTTACCCGCGCCAACACCGTCGTTCGAGAAGTTTCCGAGGGCGATCTGACGAAGACGGCTGAGATCACCAATCACGATGAAATCGGCGAATTGCTCGGCAACGTCAATGTCATGATCGAACGCCTGCGCGGCGTCGTTGCCGATGCATTGGGCGCGGCCGACAACGTTTCCTCGGGCAGCCAGGAACTCTCGGCAAGCTCTGAGCAGGTGTCGCAGGGCGCGACAGAGCAGGCGGCATCTGCTGAAGAAGCCTCGGCTTCGATGGAGCAGATGGCGGCGAACATCAAGCAGAATGCCGACAATGCCGCCCAGACGGAAAAGATCGCTCGTCAGTCGGCCAAGGATGCGGAAGCAAGCGGCGATGCGGTGACCCGCGCCGTCAGCGCCATGCGCACCATTGCCGAAAAGATCGGCATCGTGCAGGAAATCGCCCGCCAGACCGACCTTCTCGCTCTGAACGCGGCGGTGGAAGCGGCGCGTGCCGGCGAACACGGCAAGGGCTTTGCGGTCGTCGCCTCGGAAGTGCGCAAGCTTGCCGAACGTAGCCAATCGGCGGCTGCCGAGATCAGCTCGATGTCGAGCGATACCGTCAAGGCTGCCGCCGAAGCCGGCGAGATGCTGGGCCGTCTGGTGCCGGACATCCGCAAGACGGCCGAACTCGTCTCCGAGATCAGCGCT